>DIYH01000038.1 GCA_002435755.1 Flammeovirgaceae bacterium UBA6059 | reverse complement strand
ATTCGAGAATCCAACACATCAATTCCTTATTGCCGAGAATTATGAAGTTACTCTCTCCGTAGAATCTACCAATGGCTGCACCAACTCCACCTCACAAGAAATCACCGTCTACGATGCTCCAGTAGCCGGCTTCCAGGAAGCCGATCAAAACTTCTGCGCTGATGATGCTATACTTCTAACTAACACATCCATATTCAATGGCCCAGACAGCATCATCACCTACATGTGGCTGACCACCTCACAAAGCTTTACTGCACCTGGTGATACTAGTGTGATATTTTCGGAAACCGGTGAACAACCCGTCCGACTAACAGCCAGCATCCCAGGCTGTGAGAGCGATACGCTACGTACGATTACCGTGAGTGCCTCTCCGGAGGTGGCCTTTGACTGGCAGAATAACTGTTTCGGAGATGAGACACAATTCATCAATGCAACTATTGGTGATGGTATCGAGAGCTATCTCTGGGATCTGGGTGATGGTACATCAGCCACAATTGAAGCACCCAACTATACTTATCAATCAGCTCGTGAATACGCTATCAGCCTGACAGCTACAAATGATCTAGGTTGCTCGAATACTGAATTTGATACATTGGTCATCCATGCACTCCCTGAGACAGGTTTTGAAGTTGAGCTAGCCTGTGCCGATCAGCCTGTGCAGTTCATGGATACAACAATAGTAGAAAACGCTAATATTACATCTTGGGAGTGGAGATTTGCAGATCAGGGAAGCTCCTCCGAGCAAAATCCCGAGTTCACTTTTACTGCTCCCGGTCAGTATGAGATAGAGTTAACTACTTCCAGCAACTTCGAATGTATCGGAACAACAACTAAAGAAATTGAAGTATTAAAATCTCCACCGGCAGTAATTGCTATTGAGCAAGGCTGTCTGGGTGATCCAGTACTGCTTACTGATATCACAGATCAGGATGCTGACAATCCCATTACTTCATATACATGGGAGATTGAAAATCTTGTTTTCGATACTGATACTGTACTCTATGATTTTCCTGGTCCAGGCACATATCCGATCAGTCTGACAGTAGATTATGAAAACCTTTGCTCAGTTACAACCACAAGCGAGGTTATCATTGAGGAACCTATCGCTGTTGTGTTTGAACATACAACAGCATGTGATAATGACCTTGCGCAGTTCTTCGACAGGTCAATAGCTCCCGGAGATTCTATCATCTCACGTACATGGGATTTTGCAGGCTTGGGTAATGCCAATGGCCCTTCGACGTTTTTCAACTTTACCGCTGCAGGCACCTATGATGTTACTTTAACAGTCACCACACTAAAAGGGTGTACTGCCACAGCTTCACAAGAAGTAGTGGTCAATGCTTCTCCGATTGCTGACTTTGAGTCATCCACTAATTTCGGACCTCCACCATTGGATGTAGACTTTTTCAACCAAAGCGAAGGAGCATCTGACTATCTGTGGTTCGTAGAGCCCTCGACTCAGCCAATTTCCAGCAATGAAAACACCAACTTCACCTTTACAGAATTGGGTACCTACAGGGTCACATTAATTGCTCGCAATGATATAGGATGTACGGATACCACTAGTCAAGGCATCCGTGTAGATTTTCCGCTCTATGACCTCTCCATCGATGATATTCAAACAGAAGTCCAAGGTGATAAGATCAATATCATCGTAAGAGTTACCAACTATGGCACGATAGACATCAATGGGTTTGATATCAATATCGATCTGCCGGGTGGTATTTCCCTATCAGAACCGTTCAATTTACCCATCCTTCACCAGACGAGTGTGGTACAAACGCTAAACACTCAATTACCCGCCGATACGCCCCTTGATCAAATATGCATAAGCCTTCCTAAGCGTTTCGATGAGTTTGATGACCAACGACCTAACAATAATGAGGCGTGCGCTAATTTTAGGTTTACAGCATTGTTCACTGATCCCTATCCCAATCCCAGTGGTGACGTAACAAGGATTGACATTACCCTACCGGAATCTGCTTCTATTGTAATGGAATTGGTAAGCCTTGGAGGGCAGGTCGTCAGACGTCAAGAGCACAATAATCTCTCGGAAGGATTGAATCCCCTCTATCTGGATGTATCGAAGCTACCTTTCGGTATCTATCAGGTTCGACTTACCCACAATGACGGGCTAACGACTAAGAGAATCATTGTGAGAGAATGATATTACTATAATTCATATAAGCTTAATGAACCATATGCTCTTGAAAGGAATAAATAGACTGGTTAAGCCATTCAAAGGAAAACTAAAATTCCAACGTCACTTTGAATATTTAAATAAGGTATCACTTGAAGGCATGAATATTGGAAGTGGTGCAAGCCCAAACGCATCAGGTGAGGAAGTGGTGCTTCATCAAATTAAAAAAGAATTGGCTAAACAAGATCGGTCGATACTTTTTGATGTTGGAGCCAATAAGGGTGATTACACATTGATGCTCAACAGAATTTTTGGCCCGTCTAGCATTATTTATGCCTTTGAACCATCAAAAAAGGCTTTTGCTGCTCTAAAACAGAATATCGATCATTATGACAATATACTTGCATTTGATTTTGGTTTAGGAGATAAAACTGAAAAAGTGAACTTGTTTTCGAATTCAGAAGGTTCACTTTTAGCAAGTATCTACAAAAGGAAGTTAGATCATTTCGATATTAAAATGAGCCATAAAGAAGAAATTCAGTTAAAGACTCTTGACGACTTTTGTACTGAAAACAAAATTTCGAGAATCGACCTATTAAAACTAGATGTTGAGGGTAACGAAATCAATACTCTTTATGGTGCTAAAAGCATTATTCAGACAAAGAATGTCAAATTCATCCAATTTGAATTCGGAGGTTGCAATATTGATTCGAGAACCTATTTTCAAGATTTTTATTATTTGCTAACATCACGTTATAAGATATTTAGAATCTTGCAAGATGGTCTCTTAGAGTTAACTGAGTACAATGAGTCTCATGAGCAATTCAAACCCACCAATTATCTGGCTCGATTGAGGTATTAATGCTAACGTGGATTTAGTCCTTAGTTGTTTTCGATAACGATTCGCTACAATTGTTAAACTAGTATGTTAAGGCTATAATTTGGATGTCGATTTTTCTATTAAGTTTTAATCTTTTGGTGACTGCCGGTTTTTATTTAAATATATCAAAACATGCCTTCACTTTTGAATGAAATACTTCTTGTCAAAAGATGTCACCAAATATGGCCTTGGGATTTAGGCCAACTAGTTTTGACTAACGTCAAAACTTCAGACCATGGCTGCTTATCGCGTTCACCAGATCACTGGCCTCAGTTTGTTTATTGCTTGTGCTGTCATCTATGGATTGACCGTAGAGCCTACAGCCAGCTTTTGGGACTGCAGTGAATTTATTGCTGCGACCTACAAACTACAAATCCCACATCCCCCAGGCCCACCGATTTTTCTACTACTCGGGCGCTTGTTTAGCATGTTCGCCGTTGATGAGACATCAGTAGCGCTTGCCGTGAATTGGCTAAGTGTGATCAGTAGCTCAGCAACGATCATGTTTACGTACTGGACAGTGGTCATGCTGGCACAAAAAGTTACCTCGAATACCTTCATGCAGGTCCTTGTTGCCTCGGTAAGTGCATTTTCTTTTGCAGTCACGGATACATTTTGGTTTTCTGCTGTAGAAGCAGAAGTTTATGCGCTTTCACTTTTTTTCATGTCCACATCGTTTTGGGCTATCCTCAAATGGGAAAAAATTGATGAACATCGTCGGGCAAACCAATGGCTGATCTTCATTGCTTACCTCATTGGGCTATCAATTGCGGTGCACCCACTTAGCTTACTTACGTTACCATCCATTGCGTTAGTCTATTACTTCAAGCGCTTTAAGTATTCGCATTGGGGCTTATTAGGTGCACTTCTTGCTGGAGGCGCGCTAATAGTTTTCACTATGTATGGTCTTAGGATTGGGATTGTAAGTCTGATCACTCAGATGGAAATGTTCTTTGTCAATGGCCTGGATTTTCCATTTTCATCTGGTGCTATCGTAGGTGTGGCTGTACTTATCGGCGGTATGATCTATCTCCTTTCCAACACACAATCAAAAATCAAAGTTGAGCTAAACACAATGCTCCTCTGCTTGTGCTTTCTCAGCATTGGATATGGTTCTTACAGCCTTATTCTGATAAGGTCGGCAAAAGACCCCTTGATTGACATGAACAACCCTGAGAACCTACCTAACTTCATTTTCTACCTGGATATGCTGCAGTATGGCACCAGACCATTGGTTTATGGAGAACACTTTGATGCTAAAATTACAGGGCAGACTGATGGCCACAAGATCTACCGCAAAACAGATCACCAGTATGAATTGGCGGATGTTCTACCCACTTATCAATACGATTCAAAAGACTTGACCCTATTTCCCAGGATGCACAGCTCTCGAACAGACCATCAGCAGGCCTATCGGGAAATATCTGGATTATCCGGTGGTCAACGACCAAGTATGATAAACCACATACAATACTTCTGGAAGCACCAGGTGGGGTATCAATACCTCAGGTACTTGTTTTGGAATTTTTCCGGTAGGGAATCTGACATACAAGGTGCCGGATGGCTGACACCAACTAACCAAAGCACCTCCCTGCCCTACAGACTTCAACATAATAAAGGACGAAACAACTACTGGATGTTACCATTACTTATGGGGTTATTAGGAGCACTTTACCTATCACGGAAATCCAATAGTGCATTTCTACCGGTCTTAATGCTATTTGTAATGACGGGTATCGCACTTGTCATCTACGTCAATGCCCCTCCGACCGAGCCCAGGGAGCGAGACTATATCTATGTAGGCAGCTTCTATGCCTTTGCCATCACCATAGGTTTTGGGGTGATGTTTTTGAAAGACTTGCTGGCCATGTTAACTCGTAGTTCACTCATTGCAGTAATCGCCGCAAGTATCTTCGGCCTGGCTATACCAACCATACTTATTCTTGAAAACTGGGATGATCATGATCGCTCCGGAAGATATTATTCTGCTGATTCCGCCATCAACCACTTGGCATCATGCAATAAAAACGCGATACTGATCACTGGTGGTGATAATGATACCTATCCACTGTGGTACGCCCAGGATGTAGAAGGTTACAGGACAGACGTGCGCGTAATCGTTACTACGCTTTTCAACACCGAATGGTATATTGATCAGATGCTGAGGACATCCTACGCTTCAGAGCCTCTACCCTTCTCTATCGACAATCAACTCTATCGTCGAGGCGGAATGATTGATTATGTACCAGTGGTAGATAATCCCGGAGTTGCCGGAGAAGCCATCAATCTTGATCAGTATCTCAAGCTGGTCCGACAACAACATCCCGGGCTAAAGATTTCTGCAAGCGGTGGACAACAATATCTGTCCCTGCCCAAGCGTAAACTCTATCTCAACATCGAAGGACGGCAAGTAGATCAAGAGGATATTGTACCTGATACTATGCAGCATCTCAAAAGCAGACGCTTGGTATTTGAAGTCAAAGGCAATGGTCTTCAAAAAGCTGATATGATGCTACTAGACCTCATCGCTACCAATAATTGGGAGCGACCAATTTATTTCACTTACACTGGCCTGAACAACATTAATTTTGATCTACGACCATACGTTGTTCAGGAAGGGCTCACTTACAGGCTCTTACCTATCGTGAACCCTGACCCAAACAACATCCCGGTCGATACAGAGACGATGTATGTCAATTTGATGGACAAATTTCAATGGAGAGGATTGAATGATAGCAGCATTTATTACAGTGACTACTATCAATCACAGCTGATCAATCCGCGCGTTGCTTTCAACAGGCTTGCCTCCACGCTTATTGAAGAAGGTAAACCAAAAATGGCTCTGAATGCGATTGAACATAGTTTATATATGATTCCGGATGATACTATACCTTATGATTTCTCAGCAGTGCAGACGAGTGACCTTCTGGCGACTTTAGGTCAAACCGGTCGCACTATCGAAATAACGGATACATTGGTTGACAGAGCCAATCATGATCTTACCTACTATCTCAATGATCACACCAATTATCGTCAAGAGATACGACGTGAACTTTCGATCATTAACCTCTGTGCTCAGGTTATGAGCACCCACCAGCAGGTCGACCATTATAGAAGATACAAGGCCATTCTCGATAAGCAATTGCAAGTACTATCCGATCTTGGATAAATGGATTCACCGGTAAAGTAATTAGCTGATTCTTACTAATTTCGCGTGCAACTTATCAGAATCGAAGAAAGTAGTTTCTACGATCTTCAGACACAAATACAGGTCGAATGGAGGGTTACAGAAAGTTAAATGTTATAACGGGATGGATTATGTTTCTGATCTCCGCGGTGGTATACTACCTCACTGTGGAGCCAACCGCCAGCTACTGGGACTGTGGCGAGTTTATCGCTGTATCCTACAAGCTTGAGGTACCCCACCCACCTGGAGCACCGCTATTTCTTTTAATTGGTCGAATGTTCTCGTTCCTGGCATTGAACAACACAGAACAAGTAGCCTTTATGATCAATATGGTTAGTGTGATAAGTAGTGCCTTCACCATTCTGTTTCTGTTTTGGTCTGTTACCCATCTTGCCAAAAAACTGTATTCCAATGCCTTAAGTACTGCTGATACCATAGCGATCATGGGAGCCGGTGTAGTGGCTTCTCTAGCTTATACCTTTTCTGACTCTTTCTGGTTTTCAGCGGTTGAAGCAGAGGTATATGCCATGTCGTCTTTCTTCACGGCATTTGTAGTTTGGGCCATCCTCAAATGGGAAAATATTGAAGATGAAGCAGATAGAAATAAATGGATGGTGCTTATAGCTTTTATGGTGGGCTTGTCAATTGGTGTTCACCTATTGAACCTCGTAACCATCCCGGCCCTTGGACTTATCGTGCTATATAAGTACCGCGATCAAATCTCTACTAGAGGTATTATTACTACTATGGTGGCAAGTGGCGCTATTATCCTCATCATCATGTATGGTGTCATCCCAGGCTTACCAAGTATCGCCGGTTCTTTTGAGATCTTCTTTGTTAATAGTCTGGGTTTACCTTTTGGGTCTGGAGCAGCCACATTTGCGCTCCTTTTCTTAAGTGCGGTAGTCTACGGCGTATATTACACACATCAAAAAGGATTAGTATGGCAAAATACTGCGATGCTTTCATTCGCGTTCATTTTGCTAGGTTATTCAACGTACTCGATTGTCTTAATCCGTTCAAGCTACAATCCTCCAATTGACGAGAATAATCCTGAAAATGCGTTGAGCTTCGTGTCTTATCTCAAACGCGAACAGTATGGTGACCGCCCCCTCGTGCATGGTCAATACTTCACTGCGCAAATCGTAGAGCAGAAAAAAGGTGATCCGATCTACCGCAAAGGTGAGGATGAATATGAGATCACCGACTACAAAGTTGATTACGTCTACGACCCGCAGCACACCACGATCATTCCGAGGATGTATAGTACAGCAGGAAGTCACGTACAGCGCTATCGCGAAATCACGGGACTCAGGCAGGGAGAGAAACCTACCTTTATTGACAATCTCTCCTATATGTTCCAGCATCAGTTGGGAAATATGTACCTCCGCTATTTCCTATGGAATTTTGCCGGTAGGGAATCTGACATCCAAAATGCAAGCTGGCTAAGTATTAACGACGCGTTCAAAGAGGTGCCGAGCGAGCTAGCACAAAACAAGGGACGCAACAATTATTTTATGATCCCTCTGCTACTTGGCTTCATAGGACTATTCTATCAATACCGAAAGGATGGTAAGAATTTCGCAGTAGTGGCAATGCTCTTCTTCCTTACCGGAGCAGCGCTCGTTTTATACCTCAATTCTCCACCGGTAGAACCTCGTGAACGGGACTATATCTATGCAGGCTCTTACTACGCCTATGCTTTCTGGGTTGGTTTTGCGGTATTGGCATTTTATGATTTGCTAAAGAAGGCGCTGAAAGGAGCTGCTGCCCCTGCTATCGCAACAGTGTTGTGCCTATCTGCGCCGATTATTATGGCGGCAGAAAACTGGGATGACCATGACAGATCGGACCGCTATTTCTCTGTAGATTCAGCTAAGAATTTCCTTGCCAGCTGTGCGCCAAATGCCATCATTTTTACTGGTGGTGATAATGATACTTTCCCTTTATGGTATGCACAGGAAGTAGAAGGGTTTCGTACGGATGTGAGAGTGATAGTTCTTAGCTACTTCAACACTGACTGGTATATCGAGCAAATGACAAGACAGGCATACGAGTCAGATCCGATCCCGTTTACACTGAGTCTTAGAGATTATATCCAGGGTGGGCCGAACGACTATCTACCTGTGGTAGAGAATCCTAGCGTGAAAGGCGCTATCAATGTGAAGCAGTATCTGAAGCTACTCAAAGACGAACACCCTGCGTTAAGGGTGCCTACAAGTATCAGCAGCTACAATTCTGTGCCATCTAAGACGATGTTTATGGCCATTGATACCTCAGCTGTATTGGATATGGGCATCATTCCTGATAAGCACCGCAGCTTGCTAACCAACCGCATGACCTGGAATATCAAGGGTAACGGCCTGGAGAAAAAGGATCTTGCCATCATCGACTTTATTTCCAGCAACAATTGGGAACGCCCTATTTATTTCAATAATACTTCCCTGGCCGGAACGAATATTGACTTGCGTAAATACGTGGTGCAGGAAGGAACTACTTATCGTCTACTTCCTCTTGAAAATCCAGACCCATCACAACTGCTTGTGAATACGGATATCATGTATGATAACCTGATGAATAACTTCTACTGGAGAGAATTGGACAACCCCAATGTCTATTACTCTGAGGATTACAGGAATTTTGTACTCAACCACAGAGCTACATATAACACATTGGTCAATGAGTTGATGGCTGAAAACAAGTATAATGAGGCGAGAGAAGCGCTGTTAAGCTGTCTCGAGCGCATGCCAGACGAAGCAATCCGCTTTGATCACTTCTCAGTCCAACAAGTCGGAATGCTCCTTAGAGTCGGAGAAGAAGAGTTGGCTAATCAAATTGCAGAACTCACCAGTGCCCGCGCTGATGAGATGCTCACGTATTTGTTTGACAAGGGTATTCGAGATCAATACCAGATCCAACGTAACCTGATCTCACTGAATGAGCTCTCAAGGGCATACAGTAGCGTTGGTGAAACAGAAAAAGCCACCACTTACCAGGAATTGTTCAGAAAACATTACGGGGTTTCTCAGCAATAGATACCTGAATTATCTGTAAGTCAAAAGTCCTTTTATAAGGGGAGGCCCTAATTATCTGCATTACCAGGCAGATACGTATTGGTAAGACCTCCAAGACAGACCAAATAAGATGAAGGTGGCATGTCACCAATGAAATGTTTGGCCTTCACAAACCCAGATTCATTTTAATCCCAGTAAAGGGGTATTGTTTATTGAAACCTTATAGTAAGACTAGGAACTACTTCTTGAGAAACTTGAAGGCCTTCTTGTATCGCGAAATCTCATCTTTCACTACAAGAAAGTAGTAACCCGTTGAGAAGTGTTTTACGGGTATACGATATAGGTTGTATCCGATTTCTTCCGGCTCTATAGTCACTTCATTACCAATAAGGCTATGCATTTCAAACTGAGTATCTATCAGGTCCGAGTTTTGTATCTCAACGACGAGAAACTCAACCGCAGGGTTTGGGTATACCTCAATCTGATTCCTAATATCAATAGAGGCCTGCTGAATGATTGGATTTTCTGCCTGTAACGTGTTGCCAGTTTGGTTTTGTCCCACAACAGTGCCATATACTCCGAGAGCAAGAAAAGCGGACAATATGTAAGGCATCAGTTTCAAAGTAGACCTATAACTATACTCGTTACATAAATTAATACAAATAACGGAAAAAAAATACCCTGGTTCGAGCTTTGTGATGAAATTTTTATGTCATTCTTTCGTTAAGTCACGCTCTCGACAACACAGAAATATTACTATCCTAATAGCAAAAAGAATACCAGTTATTTTGTCAATACCCTTATCGCAGAAGGTAAAGATTTGATGAGGTCTGAAGCGATCAATGCATTCTGACCTATCTGTTGCGCTGCAATATCTCCGGCAGCTCCATGAAGATATACTCCTAATTGTAAGGCTGTCAGTGGCTTGTGTCCTTGTGTGAGCAGACCCGTAACAACTCCCGTAAGTACGTCCCCACTACCCGCAGTGGCCATCCCAGGATTTCCAGTACTGTTGAAGTAAATCTGGTTATCTCGGCTAGTTATGGTCGAGTGAGCTCCTTTAACCAGAACAGTCAAATTGTATTTTGACGTGAATCTCTTTTGCAATTCTAAGCGCTCAAAAGAATCAACAAATTTCTTCGTAAGTCTCTGAAACTCCTTCGGATGAGGGGTTAGGATCGAGTCGGTCGGGATTTTTTCTAGTAGTTCCCGATTTGCACCTATCAAATTAAGGGCATCAGCATCAAGTACCAATGGTCGATCTACCTGAACTAATAGTTGCGTCAGCATCGCTAATGTGTTAGGGTGTTGTCCTATACCAGGTCCAATAGCCACTGTATCAACAGCATCTAATCCCTCCGGCACTTGAGAGATATGATCTTCACAAGGATCAGCTATCGCCATAGCTTCCGGAACAGCGTTTTGAATTGTGTTGAGACCGACCGATGGCACCAACACAGTCAGCAAACCAGCTCCTGACCTTAGACAGGCTCTAGCAGCCAATATCGCAGCACCCATCTTGCCCTTGCTCCCTGCTATGAGCAGGGTGTGCCCGTAGTTTCCCTTATGATCAAACTTATTTCTGGGTCGAAGTAATGGTGCTACCTCATCATGATCCAAGTAGGTATGCTGAGAAGATGTTGAATTAACAAACTCTTTAGAGAGACCTATATCAACGACTTGCCATTCTCCTACAAACTTGGCGTTTTCCGGTAGGAGAAAGGCTAGCTTAGGTAATTGAAAAGATACGGTGTAATCTGCCTGGAAAATCACGCCCTCCGCGGCTTTATCAGCAAAAAGGCCCGATGCAATATCAATAGACACTTTTGTAGCGTCCATTTCATTCAGCGCATGGATTATTTCATAATAGAGGCCTTCTAATGGCCTGGAAAGTCCACTGCCAAACAGACCATCAACTATAATATCTGTAGATGATAATTGCGGCAGGTCACCTGCCTCATTAATAGCAGTCAATGGCTGATCAAGGTCAAGCCACCGTGCATAATTAATCTTAAAATCCAGGGAGCCTTTTGAAGCATCACCAACCATAATGACTTTGACATCATATTGCCTCTTCAGAAGAAGTCTTGCAATGGCTAATCCATCACCTCCGTTATTGCCTATGCCACAATAGATAGTGACAATCTGATCAGTAGCAAACTTGTTGATGAACCAATGGACAAAAGCCTGGCTCGCTCGCTCCATCAAGTCTATGGAACTAATGGGCTCGTGCTCAATCGTATACCGATCGGCGGCCCTTATCTGATCAACTGAAAGAATTTTGGCCACAGCTTTTTATCAAAAATAGCTGATCGGCCTAAGAATCTTAGTGCTTGATAGCAGTGTATTCAGTCACCTTAGCAGCAATGAAATCACCTACCTGAGATGTAGACCTGGGATCATTAACGTTGATATCCTCCGTCACAAAACCTTCGTTGAGTGCTTCATTGACGGCTTGCCTGATCAATGCAGCCTCATCTCTTAAATCAAAGCTGAGCTCAAGCATACTCGCAGCAGAAAGGATCATGCCCATAGGATTAGCTATTCCCTGACCTGCAGCTTGTGGATATGAACCGTGAATGGGCTCATATAGTGCCTTATCTGCACCAACGGATGCTGAAGGTAGCATACCCAGAGAACCCGTGATCACAGATGCCTCATCAGTCAGTATGTCACCGAACATATTCTCTGTCAATACTACATCAAATGAAGCAGGATTGGTGATAATCTTCATAGCTGCATTGTCTACAAAGAGGTAATCCACTTCCACATCCTTGTATTCCGTATCAGCCATGTCCTGTACCACTTCTCTCCAAAGCCTGGATGTAGCAAGTACATTAGCCTTATCTACCAAAGTGAGCTTGTTATTACGTTTTTGAGCTTCACCGAATGCCAATCGCGCTAACCTACGGATTTCTTCCGTACTGTAGTTACAAGAGTCGAAAGCGTTCGTGCCATCTTCAGTCCTACCACGTGGCTGGCCAAAGTAGATGCCTCCCGTAAGCTCTCTGAATACGATGAAGTCCACTCCCTTGACCAAATGACTTTTCAATGGAGAGGCTTCAGCCAGCGCCTCGTAGGTATTGACCGGTCGGATATTAGCAAACAGGCCTAATTTCTTTCTCATTGCCAGCAGACCTTGCTCAGGACGAACTTTGGCAGAGGGGTCATTGTCGTATTTGGGATGTCCGATCGCCCCAAAAAGGATAGCGTCAGCATTGAGGCACGCTGCTTCAGTAGCTTCAGGAAATGGGTTTCCAGTTGCATCGATGGCAGCTGCTCCTACCAACTGATGGTCGTAGCTAAACTTGACTCCAGCAGTTTTGGATACTGCATCTAATACTTTGATCGCTTCCGTCATCACTTCCGGACCAATCCCATCACCAGCTAATACGGCTATTTGCTTCTTCATCATTTGATCTAGTTATAAGAGACTATCACCAAGCCCTCACTCGTTCATTTTCAAATCGCTCAATGGACTCTTTCCTGCTAAGAATGTAGTCTATATTGTCATAGCCATTGAGGAGACAGGTTTTATGGTATGCACCAATTTCAAACTCCTCACCTGCTTTGAGTCTTGCGAAAGAGAAGAGTTGCTTTTCGAGATTGACCTCAAATTCGGTATCAGGTTTGCGTTTGACTTCCCAAAAGATCGCTTGCAAAAAATGATCCGAGACCTGTACAGGAAGCAGGCCATTATTCAATGCATTATTCTTAAAGATATCTGCAAAGAAGCTGCTCACCACCACCCTGAACCCAGAGTCGTAAATCGCCCATGCAGCGTGTTCACGACTTGATCCGCATCCAAAGTTGCGCCCAGCTACCAGTATACTCCCCTTCACACCTGGCTGGTTGAGCACAAAATCCGCATTAGGTTCGTCAGCCTCGTTATACCTCCAATCCCTGAAAAGGTTTTCTCCGAACCCAGTCCTATCAGTAGCCTTCAAGAACCTCGCTGGAATGATTTGATCAGTATCGATGTTTTCTATCGGTAGCGTAACGGCTGCCGATTGTATTGTGACGAATTTCTCCATTACAAGTAATCTCTAATATCAGTGATTTGACCATTGATGGCAGTAGCAGCAGCAGTCAGCGGACTGGCCAAAAAAGTACGTGCTCCCGGGCCCTGCCGTCCTTCAAAATTTCGATTTGAAGTGGATACGCAGTATTCTCCTTTAGGCACCTTGTCCTCGTTCATACCGAGGCATGCAGAACATCCCGGTTGTCGAAATTCAAATCCAGCTTCCTTTAATACCTGATCAATCCCCTCATCGATAGCAGCTTGCTCCACTTGCTTGGAACCGGGGATGATCCAAACATTCGTATGCTCAGCTTTCTTTTTACCTTTTACAAAACCAGCTACTTCACGTAAATCCTCTATTCTAGAGTTAGTACAACTGCCTATGAAGACATAGTTGATAGGTTTGCCCAATAGAGATTGTCCTGGTTCTAGCCCCATATATTCAAGGGATTTGGTAAAAGACTCTTTTGAGCTGTCCGTTGCACTTACCGGAATGTTTTCAGAGATCTTTACCCCCATACCAGGGTTAGTACCATAAGTGATCATTGGTTCAATCTCTTCTGCCTTGAACTCAAGTACCTCGTCATACTCTGCATCAATATCCGATACCAGGGAAGACCAGTAAGCGACTGCCTCATCAAAATCTGCACCTTGGGGTGCCCGTTCTCTGCCTTTGATGTATTCAAAGGTAGTTTCATCGGGAGCGATCATTCCACCTCTAGCTCCCATCTCGATACTCATATTACAAATGGTCATCCTTGCTTCCATAGATAGCGACCGAATGGCTGAGCCAGCATACTCCACGAAGTATCCGGTACCTCCGGAAGCGGATATCTTCGAAATGATGTAGAGGATGATATCCTTGGCATAAACACCCTTACCTAGCTCCCCGTTAATCTCGATCTTCATCGTTTTAGGCCGATTTTGAAGTAGGCATTGTGTGCCCATTACCATCTCTACTTCGCTGGTACCAATACCAAATGCTATCGACCCAAATGCGCCATGTGTTGATGTATGACTATCTCCACAAACAATGGTCATTCCTGGTAAAGTGACACCTAACTCCGGTCCAATGACATGAACAATACCTTGATATTTGTGGCCCAAGCCAAACAACTCTACGTTGAACTTTTCACAGTTCTCTGTGAGTTTCTCCACCTGATGTCTCGAAAGGGCTTCTTTGATCGGCAGATGTTGATCTATGGTTGGTACATTGTGATCGGCTGTGGCAAGTGTCCTATCCTTACGGAAAACAGACAGGCCTCTCCGCTCAAGTCCAGTAAAGGCCTGAGGGCTGGTCACCTCATGGATGTAATGCTGATCAATGTAAAGAATGTCGGGACCGTCCGGGATATGTTCGACAACATGAGCATCCCAAACCTTGTCAAAAAGGGTACTACGATTCAATTTTTTCTTCTCTGTTAAGCTTGATCACTTCATCAATATTCACCAATTCCGCAAGGTCTTCATCCTTGACTTCCTTACGTTCATCGGCCATTTCAAGGAAATGCATATATACAATTTCCATTTCTTCTTTTGGGAATTTGAAGCCCAAATTTTCGAGTCGATGACAAAGTGCAGCGCGACCACTACGGGCTGTTAATATAATAGATGACTGATCCACCCCCACATCTTCGGGGGCCATGATCTCGTAATTCTCTCTGTGCTTAAGGAAGCCGTCCTGGTGAATACCCGACGAGTGCGCAAAAGCATTGGCACCAACCACAGCTTTGTTAGCCTGAACAGGCATACCCATCTTACCAGAAACCAAATTACTCAATCCATAGATCTGTTTTGGATCGATACCCGTCTCCATATTGAGGTGTTGATGACACTCTATGGCCATCACTACTTCTTCCAAGGAAGTATTTCCTGCTCTTTCGCCAATACCATTAATAGTGCACTCTACCTGGCGGGCGCCATTCTGCAAACCTGCCAATGCATTGGCAGTAGCAAGACCAAGATCATTGTGACAATGTACTGAAATGATGGCCTTATCAATGTTGGGGACATTGTCCATGAGGTACTTGATCTTAGCCCCAAACATATCAGGTAGATTGTAACCTGTCGTATCCGGAATGTTTACGACTGTGGCACCAGCATTGATCACTGCTTCAACCATTTGCGCTAGAAACTCTAGATCAGCTCTACCTGCATCTTCCGCATAAAACTCAATATCCTCAACATACTTTTTGGCATACTTGACCGCTGATACCCCCTGCTCCAGGACCTTCTCACGAGAAGATCTGAACTTATGTTTGATGTGCACATCAGACGAGCCAATGCCGGTATGAATTCTTGGTCGTTTGGCATCATGAAGTGCTTGCACAGCCAAGTCAATGTCCATGACTATTGCTCTGGTCAGAGCACACACCACCGGCTCACTGACAGCCCTAGTGATCTCTACCACCGAGTTAAAATCTCCAGGGCTTGAAACGGGGAAACCTGCTTCGATCACATCCACACCCAGTCGCTCCAGTGCCCTTGCTACTTCTACTTTTTCATCAGAGTTGAGCTGACAACCCGGCACTTGTTCACCATCACGCAGTGTGGTATCAAAAATGTGAATTCTATCTTTTCCCATGGTCTCGTGTTAGCGTAATATTATGCTTGTTAAATTTTCTTTCGATTTTAAAAGTAGCCTAACTTGGTGCGATGACGAATTCAAAAAACTATGGTTACTACGATTTTCAATTAAGCGCATTAATTCATAATCCACTGAAAATCAGTGACTTGTTTTAATTATTTGGATTCATTATTACAATGCCCAAGCTAGAACCAGACGCTTTATTCTATTTAATTAAATCTCTGACCAAATCAGAAAAGCGTCATTTTAAGCTCTATGCTAAGCGCACCAACTCCGAGCGAGATGCCAAATTCATCCAGTTGTTTGATACACTGGATCAACTCAAGGAGTATGATGAAAAAGCAGTTATGGAGCGTGCTATTGGCATTAAGCCTTCACAGCTTTCCAACACTAAGGCGCATCTTTACAGACAAATACTTAAAAGCTTAAGGCTTCTCGAAATCAACCAAAATGCTGACATTGAGATTAGAGAGCACATCGACTATGCGCGAGTACTTTACAATAAGGGCCTCTATCGCCAAAGTCTGAAAACGCTTGAACGGATAAAGCAAAAAGCGATCGAGCACCATGAGGACACTCTACACCTAGAGATTGTAGACTTTGAAAAACTCATAGAGGGGCAATATATCACCCATAGTATGGAAAATCGCGCTGAGTCACTCTCCCGAGAAGCGGCAAGCCTCACAGGTGTGATCAGCCGAACACAGGAGTTCTCTAATTTATCGCTCTCTCTGTATGGACTCTATCTCAAATTGGGTAGCGTACGCAACGAGTCGGATTACCAGGTAGTCAACCGGTTCTTTTATCGTCATATGCCTAAGTACGAGCTGTCGGACCTATCGGTGAATGAGAAGCTATACCTGTTCCAGTCTATGGTTTGGTTTCACTATATCGTCCAAGACTTTGTGAGGTGTTACAGGTACGCTCAGGCCTGGGTAGATCTTTTTCATAGCTACGCCGAGCTTAAAACCGCCAAACCTGACCTCTACATAAAAGGTTTGCACAATCTCTTAGCAGCCTTATTCAACATTCAGCACTATGAAAAATTTAAAGAGGTACTGAAAGAATTGGAATCACTAGAGGACAAATCAGGTAATGAGAACCTGGATATCCTCACCTTTTTATATACCTATCACAACCGTATCAATCTGCATTTTATGGAAGGTCGGTTCACTGATGGCCTTACTTTGATCAAGCCGATCGAAGCTAAAATGGAGAGCCTGGATAGCAAACTTGATCACCACAGGATCTTACTTTTCTACTACAAGATCGCCTGCTTGTATTTCGGTAGTGGAGATAACAAAAACGCAGTGAAGTACCTTAATAGGATCATCAATTTCAAAGATGTCAACCTAAGAGAGGACATACATTGCTTTGCAAGGATACTCAACATTATCGCTCATTATGAATTGGGTAACAATGACCTCCTGGAATATCAGATCAAGTCTACTTATCGATTTCTTGTGAAGATGGATAATCTCCAAAAGGTCCAAAAAGAAATTATCAAATGGCTTAGAAAAACTCCACGTATGTTGGAGTCTGATGTAAGAGGAGAGTTTATAGCGCTAAAGGACCGTCTTGAAGAAATAGTCTCAGAACCGTTTGAATTAAGACCATACCTCTATCTGGACATTATCTCATGGCTTGAAAGCAAAATCGAAAACGTACCTGTACAGGAGGTCATCAGAAGGAAGTTCTTGCATAGAAAGCAGCGTAAGATGCTCTAGCGGTCTACTTCCCCTAGTACAAAATCGATCGATCCAATGATCGCAATGAGGTCACCGATCAGATGTCCTTTGGCTATTTCCGGTAGGACCGAAAGGTTAACAAATGAGCATGCCCTTGCTTTGCAACGGAAAGGAATATCCGACCTCCCATCCGCCCTAAAGAAAAAGCCCAACTCACCTTTTGGGTTCTCAGCTCGCACATAAAGGTCCTGAGCCTTAGGTCTTATCTTCTTTGGTACCATCTCTCTCGGATCAAATTCTCTGGTACGCCGATGATCGATTGTCAATTGCTTAAGGCACTGCTCGATGATGTTTACTGATTGGAAGCATTCTTGCGCTCTCACCCACGACCTGTCCCAGCAATCACCGGTTGTACCCATTTCACCTGTTCCGATAGGTACTTCAAACTCCAACTCCGGATACACTGAATAACCATCTACTCTTCTCAGGTCAAATTTGAGCCCCGACCCCCTAAGCATCGGTCCGGTGATCCCATAATTGATGGCTAGTTCTAAAGGAAGCACTCCAACATTGGCGGTTCTATCGACAAATATCTTATTGCTGATAAGTAGGTCTTCCAACTCCTTCAGCTTAGGCTTGAGGTAGTTGACAAAGTCCGTACATCGCTCCTCAAAGCCTACCGGCAAATCATAAAACAGTCCCCCTATCCAGATATAATTATATAGCATACGCGCTCCGCATGTCCATTCGAGCAGACGCTGAATGTGTTCACGATCACGCATCATCCACAAAAAGGGAGTGAAAGCACCTATATCCATCCCATAAGTGCCAAGCGCAACGAAATGGGACGCTAGCCTGTTGAGTTCTGCAACGAGCACCCTGATGTACTCTACCCGCTTCGGGATCTGTTCTTGTATACCCAACATGCGCTCTACTCCCATCACGTAGGCATGCTCTGAGTTCATAGCAGCTACATAATCCATGCGATCTACGTAAGGGATGATCTGGTTGTAGGGTAAAGCCTCAGCATGCTTTTCAAAACATCGGTGCAAATAACCCATATGAGGTACCACATCAACCACGACCTCTCCATCTGTGATCACTTCCAACCGCAATACTCCATGCGTCGAGGGATGCTGTGGTCCGATGTTGATCAACATCTCCTCAGTCTTGAGCTGCTCGGGCTTATACTTTGTTGGCTCAGAAAGCGCTAAGTTTTTCGGGTCGCTATCGTATTGAACAGTCGACAATTAATACTTCACTTTGATGCCATGATAGTATTCCTGCTCTTGGTAGTCCTTTCGTAGCGGGTGCCCTTCCCAATCGTTCGGTAGTAGAATTCTTCGCAGATCAGGATGGTTTAGAAATGATATTCCAAGCAAATCAAACACCTCTCTCTCATGCCACTCTGCAGTTTGCCAGATACTACTGACCGACTCGATTTCTAGCTTGTCTTGAGGTAGTGTGACCTTTACCATTAGACTTTGATCATAAGGTATGGAATATAGATTGTAGATCACTTCCATAGTACCTACTTCAGGACCATTATCCAACCCAGTAAGGCATGACAGCATGTCAAAATAGAGATGTTCATCCTCATGGAGAAATGAAAGTATCTCAACAATCGTAGCTGAGTCTACTAAAATAGCTTTCGGAGAAGACTGTTCATCTTGACCAGTAATTACCTCTTCGCCGAATTTCTGAAGCAAATACGCGTACAATTCTTCGAAGGTCATACTGTAGCTTTCTTTTTAGCAAGGATCTTCTCCAACGCCACCGGCTTCATCCTCGACTCATTTCTGATTTTTTCCTGAAGCTTCAGTATGCCACCAATCAATGCTTCTGGTCTGGGAGGACAGCCCGGCACATAAACGTCCACTGGAATAATTCGATCTACTCCTTTGACGACATGATAGCCATGTTCCCAATAGGGGCCCCCACAATTAGAGCAGCTACCCATGGATATTACGTACCTGGGTTCTGCCATTTGCTCATAAAGGCGCTTAACTCGATCTCCCATCTTGAAAGTGACCGTACCAGCGACGATCATCACGTCAGATAATCTTGGAGAAGGTCGGGGGATCACACCAAATCTATCCAGATCATATCCTGAAGCATTTGTCCCCATCATTTCTATTGCACAACAGGCTAATCCAAATCCCATAGGCCAAATGCTTGAAAGGCGCGCCCAGTTAAGCAAGTCGTCAACCTTCGAGACGATGATTCCACCTTCTCCAAATTGTTGATCCAAAAATCCGCCCATCAGGCCTTATTATTAAATTCTTCGTATTTAGCTAAAGGCACCTTGCCTTTAAATGACTTAGCTGCTGGAACGGGTCTTACCCACTCTAGGTAACCTTTAGACCATACCCAAGCCAAACCTAGTGCCAGCAATAGAATAAAGATAAACATCTCAGTGATGGCGAGCCAACCCCAGGTGCCATTGCTTTCGGCTACCCATTCTGCATTGCCGAAAACGACCGCCCATGGGAAAAGGAAAACGAGTTCTACCTCGAAGAGTATGAAAACCAATGCAATAATGTAATATCTCGGATTGAATCTACCCCAGGCAGTGCCCACTGGATCTTCCCCATTTTCATAGGTCGTTAGTTTTTCATCATTGGGTCGGTAAGGTCTTAAGAACTTACCCACAACTAGCGTGACACCAACGAAGACTACTCCACCGAAAAGAAATAAAAGTACAGTACCAAATGGAGAAAGCTCCATATCAAAATTTTAATGGATCCAGATGCTTAAAGTGACCATTTTGTCGAATCCTCTCCCGGGCCAACTCAGCCTTCTGCAAGGCTGGGATCATTGCAGTCAGGTGGTCGATTAAAAAATGCTGCCGTTCTTCCTCATCCATTATCTGTAGCAACTCATATTCCTGTTCAGGGGAAAGCCCTACTTTGTGTGCTATCGAATATACAGATGTCTCATCATTTAACTCAATCTGATCTTCCGACCCCAGCCATGAAAAAAGCTCTTTTGCCAGCTCTAACATTTCTATCTGAAGCAGCGCGTTCCCTTCCAGATTATTCTCAAAAACTTCCACAAGACCACCAGCATAAAGCTTTTCTTTGAAAGGGTTTTGGAAGTCGATGACCTTAAAAATCTCTACTCCTTCCGTTTTGATATCCATCTTACCATCGTCGTAAGTATGGGACAGTTCTATAATCCTGACCTCTGTGCCGAACTCTATCTGTTTATGGATGTAAGAAGGTATACCGAAAGTCAGATCATCAGCGAGGCAGTCTTTCACTAACTGGCGGTATCTGGGCTCGAAAATGTGCAAGTTGAGCTCGTGTCCTGGATAAGCCACCAGGTTTAGTGGAAATAAAGGAAGTTCTTTTTCCATCATAGCACTAACTCTTATAGCCTACTTAAGGTTTTACTGCCAAGAGTCACTAATTACGTACTTTATTTCTTGACCAATGATAACCAATTGATCTGCAGCCACCCCTACAGAACACATTGGACTAAATCTTGGCCAGAATACTATTGAATGTTGCGCTAGGCTTCATCGCTTCTGATGCACGCCCTGTATCCGGCTGGTAATATCCACCAATATCCATCGCTGATCCCTGCGCATCGTTCAATTCCCGAACAATTTTTTCCTCATTGGCCTCCATCTCTTTGGCTATAGCCGCAAATTTTTCTCTCAACTCAGCATCATCCGACTCGGTAGCCAATGTCTCTGCCCAATACATAGCCAGGTAGAAATGACTACCTCGGTTGTCAAGTTCATTCACCTTCCGAGAAGGTGACTTAGCATTATCAAGAAACTTTCCAGTCGCCTTATCCAATGTATCAGCCAGTATCTGAGCACGAGAGTTGTTCGTGGTTTTGCTCATATGCTCTAGAGATGCAGCAAGTGCTAAAAACTCTCCCAATGAATCCCATCGAAGATGTCCTTCCTGCTCAAATTGCTGAACATGCTTAGGTGCTGATCCGCCGGCACCAGTTTCAAACAATCCTCCACCATTCATCAATGGTACAATAGAAAGCATCTTAGCACTCGTACCCAATTCCAGAATTGGGAATAAATCTGTCAAGTAATCGCGTAACACATTTCCTGTTACAGAGATGGTATCCTTACCAACTTTGATCCTCTCTAGCGAGAATTTGGTCGCTTCTACCGGAGACTTTATGTGTATCTCAAGATCACCTGTATCATGATCAGGCAGGTATTGGTTGACCTTCTTGATCAACTCAGCATCATGTGCGCGACCGGCATCCAGCCAGAAGACGGCCGGAGCACCAGTAGCCTTCGCTCTGGTGATAGCAAGTTTCACCCAATCCTGAATTGGTGCATCCTTCACCTGGCACATTCTGAAGATATCACCTTCTTCGACCTGCTGTGAAATGAGCACATTACCATTAGTATCAACGACCCTGATCTCACCTGCCTCATCAGCTTCAAAAGTCTTATCATGCGAACCATATTCCTCTGCCTTCTGAGCCATCAGTCCTACATTAGGCACAGTGCCCATTGTGGTTGGGTCAAAGGCACCATTGGCCTTACAAAAGTCGATCACTTCCTGGTATACACCAGCGTAGCTCCTATCAGGAATGACGTATTTGGTGTCATGCAACTGACCATCAGGCCCCCACATTTGTCCAGAGGAACGGATTGCCGCAGGCATGGAAGCATCAATGATCACATCACTTGGTACATGTAGGTTGGTAGTGCCTTTATCAGAATTAACCATGGCCATCTCCGGACGACCTTTATACACAGCATTCAGATCATTCTCGATCTCCATCCGTTGCTTATCTGGCAAAGAAGAAATTTTCGCGTACACATCACCGATACCATTGTTAGGATTGACTCCCAATGATACAAAGGTTTCAGCATGCTTTTCAAATACATCCGCATAGTAAACAGATACGGCATGGCCAAAAATGATAGGGTCTGATACCTTCATCATAGTGGCCTTCATATGAAGAGAAAACAATACCCCTTGCGCTTTGGCGTCATCTATTTGTGTAGCTAAGAATCTACGGAGTTTATCTCTATTCATCACGGACGCATCGACAATCTCTCCATCCATTAACTGCAGTCCTGACTTAAGAACTGTGGCCTCACCATTTGCAACATGCTCAATGTTGACGGTAGTATCTCCGCTTATCGTTACAGACTTCTCACTACCGTAAAAATCGCCTTCGGGCATACTCGCTACATGAGACTTGGAATCGCTGCTCCAGGCACCCATTGAGTGTGGGTTTTTACGGGCGAAGGCCTTAACAGACAATGGTGCCCTTCGATCAGAGTTGCCCTCACGTAGCACCGGGTTTACCGCACTACCCTTTACCTTATCATACCGTGCTTTGATTTCCTTTTCAGTATCATCTTTGGGCTCTACAGGGTAATTCGGAAGATCATAACCCTGGTCCTGTAGCTCTTTGATAGCCGCTTCTAATTGAGGTACCGAGGCACTAATGTTGGGCAGCTTGATAATGTTAGCCTCTGGTGTTTTAGCCAGCTCCCCGAGCAAAGCAAGATCATCGGGTATTTGCTGCGAAGCTTCAAGTCTTTCAGGGAAGCTTGCAATAATCCTTCCCGCCAGGGAAATATCCTTAAGCTCAAACTCCACTCCTGAAGGTTTAGCAAAAGCCTCAATAATCGGTAGCAATGAATATGTAGCCAAGGCAGGCGCCTCGTCGGTCTTTGTATAGATGATCTTTGAATGTGCGGTCATTATATTCTTAATTTATATGAGCTGTGACATCTGTTGATGTCTATTGATTGTCTCGTTTAATGCTTCGAATCTATGGTCAGTCCGATAGACCGGCTAGCGTTGGCGAATTTATGAAATCCAGTTCAGTGTTGCCACATAAGTTGATTCAGTGGAAATGGCTTGATCAGTAGCTTTCTTCTTCTGTCGGGAAACCACCTGATTTGACATCCGCAATGTATCTACCAACCCCTTCAGTGATCACAGTATTGAGATCAGCATATTGCCTCAAAAATCTTGGCTTGAAGTCCTGGGTAATGCCCAACATATCGTGCATGACCAATACCTGCCCGTCCACATTCGGGCCTGCTCCAATACCAATCACAGGGATCGATAGCTGTTGCGAAACCTTGTGTGCTAGTGTCGCAGGTATTTTTTCAAGTACAATAGCGAAACAGCCACATTCCTCCAGTAAAAGGGCATCTTCAATGAGTTTTTGGGCCTCCGCATCTTCCCTTGCTCGCACAGTGTACGTGCCAAACTTATAAATTGACTGAGGTGTAAGACCCAGGTGCCCCATAACTGGCACACCAGCGCTTAGCACACGAAGGACGCTCTCTTTGATTTCACTTCCACCCTCCATCTTCACGGCATGTCCACCCGACTCTTTCATGATTCTTACAGAAGATCGCAGTGCCTCAGTGGAGTTGCCTTGATAGCTTCCGAATGGAACATCTACCACTACCAGTGCACGCCTTACGGCCTTTACCACGGAACTGGCATGATAGATCATCTGGTCAAGCGTAATCGGTAATGTCGTCTCATTACCAGCCATTACATTGGAGGCAGAATCGCCAACAAGTAGCACATCGATACCTGCCCCATCAAGAATGCGTGCCATGGAGTAATCGTAGGCCGTCAGCATCGAGATCTTCTCGCCTCGTGCTTTCATTTCACGAAGTTGATGGGTGGTGATTTTTTTTACATTGCTATGAACCGACATTGCTTCCTGATTATGATTTCCATTTGATATTGCATCCCATACTTGGCATCTGCTGGTCGCTTACTGACTCACCCAATAGCATAGCGTCCAAAGCTGTTCTTAGATCTTTACCACTTACAGGTTTACCATTGCCAGGAGTGGAGTCATCCATCCTCCCACGGTACACGCAGCTAAGGTTCCTGTCAAATACATAGAAATCAGGTGTACATGCCGCCATGTATGCTTTCGCAACTTCTTGACTTTCATCATAGAGGTATGGGAATCTAAAACCTAGTTCGGAAGCTCTTTCTTTCATTTTATCAGGTGCATCTGCCGGGTAATTATCAACATCGTTGGAGCTGATAGCGGCAAAAGATACCCCTCTTTCTATATATTCATGTGCCAGAGTTACCATCTTCTCCTGAATGTGAATTACATAAGGACAATGATTGCATATAAACATGATCACTGTAGCCTTATCAGAATTGATATCCTCTAATGAAACATGGTCACCTGTAACGACATCCGGAAGTCGAAAATCCGGTGCTTTCGTACCCAACGGCAACATGTTAGACGGAGTTAGTGCCATAGCTTAATCTTTAGCGCAAAAGTATAATTTTTGATTTGGTCATAAAGTTCATTTGAGGCTTTGAACATGGGATGAGCGGTTTGGAATCGGATTGGTGTGTTGGTATTATTGTTAAGCTCCAATTTTCTCTTTCAATTATGAAAAAGCATTTTTTATCCACGCTGTTTTTTTCACTTATCGTCTTATCATTTGGGGTAGCACAAAGACCCATTACACCAGCTCCTGATCGATCAGAAGGTGAAGGCCCCTTCGATCAGATGATTATTCAGGGAGCTACATTGATCAACGGCACTGGTGCTCCACCCATCGGGCCCGTGGACATTGTGGTCGAGAACAATAAAATTGTGGATGTGCAAGTGGTTGGGTATCCAGGTGTTGAGATCAGCAATGAGCGGAGGCCTAAGGTAAAGGAAGGAGCTAAGGTGATTGATGCGGAGGGTATGTATGTACTACCCGGTCTTGTGGACATGCATGGCCATATAGGGGGTACTTCACAAGGCACGCCAGCAGAATATGTCTTTAAACTATGGATGGCTCATGGGATCACCACCATCCGTGACCCATCAGCGGGGAATGGCCTTGACTGGGTACTTGAGCATAAAGAGAAAAGTCTTAAAAATCAAATTACCGCTCCCAGGATCTATGCCTACACTGCCTTTGGACAAGGCGCTAAAGGAGGTATTAGCTCAGTTGAGGATGCTGTAAAATGGGTGCAACAAAATGCTGAAAATGGTGCTGATGGAATAAAGTTTTTTGGGGCGCATCCAAAAATTATGGAAGCCGCCTTAAGAGAAAACAAGAGGCTCGGATTAAGATCGGCTTGTCACCACGCTCAGATGGATGTCGCATGGCTCAATGTACTGCAGACGGCAAGGTTTGGGCTCACCTCGATGGAGCATTGGTACGGTTTACCTGAAGCCCTGTTTACAGACCAGACGGTACAGAATTATCCACTGGACTACAACTACATGAACGAGCAGGACCGGTTTGGCGAAGCAGGAAGACTCTGGAAACAAGCCGCAGCACCTTATTCTGACAAGTGGAATGAAGTAATGAACGAACTGCTCGAACTAGACTTCACGCTTGATCCTACTTTCAACATCTATGAGGCCAGCCGTGATCTGATGCGAGCCCGAAGAGCAGAATGGCATGAAGACTACACCTTACCATCACTTTGGAGGTTCTACCAGCCCAGCAAGATCTCGCATGGATCATACTGGCATTTTTGGGGTACCGAGGAAGAAGTGAACTGGAAGGAGAACTACAAACTATGGATGACTTTCGTCAATGAATATAAGAACAGAGGCGGCCGGGTAACGGCTGGATCAGACTCAGGCTTTATTTTCCAATTGTACGGTTTTGCTTATATCCGCGAGTTAGAGTTGTTGAGAGAGGCTGGATTCCATCCACTGGAAGTGATCCGTGCAGCAACTTTAAAAGGGGCTGAAGCATTAGGTGCTCAAGACATTATTGGCACCATAGAGGTAGGTAAGATGGCTGACCTTATAGTGGTAGAAGAAAACCCTTTGCAGAATTTGAAAGTTCTATATGGTACGGGAGCGATCAAGCTGACTGATGACAATGAGGTGGTCAGGGTAGGTGGAGTAAAGTACACTATTAAAGATGGAATAGTATATGATGCCAAACAGCTCCTGAAAGACGTGAAGAATATTGTGAAAGAAGAAAAAGAAAAGACGGGATTTGAGATCAAACAACCGGGAATGAAGTAAATTTATACTCCAGCCAGTTGAGGGATTTAATGTCGCCAGTTGACATATAGTTGTAATACCTCGATAATGATCAAGTACTACGTAATAATAGGTGTATTTTTCGGCTTTGGTCTGTGCATGTCAAGTTGTGTGCAGACTGAGTCAAGCACAGGTGGTAGTCCTGAGTCCAGGATCACCCGTCCAGTAGTACCCAATCCTTCTGAACCTAATGAAGAATACGAGGCTATGTCGATACTGGGAGCACCCTTGCTCCGACAAACTTTCACTGGTAGGACCCTTCGAAAGAAGCAGCGAGAATTAGAAGAAGCCAGACAAAACTATGACAGCAACCCGGACAGCCTCGACTACATCATTTGGTATGGCCGGAGGTTGGCCTATATGTCGCAATACAAGGACGCCATTAATATATACTCAGAAGGCCTCAGTAAGCACCCTGACTCTTACGAACTATTGCGCCACAGAGGGCACAGATATATTACAACCAGACAATTTGATGAAGCCGTTTCTGACCTGGAAAAAGCAGCTTTTCTCATCCGGGGTGCTGACTTACAGATTGAACAAGATGGTGTCCCTAATCGTCTCAATAAGCCACTGACGACTACCCAATTCAATGTTTGGTATCATCTTGGTCTTGCCTATTATCTAAAGGGCAACTATGATAAGGCAGTCTCTTCTTACAAGAAATGTATGGACTTTAGCGTGAACGATGATCTACTAGTGGCCACATCTGACTGGCTTTTCATGACCTATCGGAAAATAGGAAATGTAGATGCGGCAACAGCACTGCTCGGACCTATAACCAGTGATATGAAGATCATCGAAAATGGTGCCTATCATAAAAGGCTACTGATGTATAAAGGAGAAATCGCTCCTGAAGAACTACTAGATGTGAAAGTGACCAATGAGGCATCAGAATTACAAATGGCTACTCAAGGCTATGGTGTCGGATATTGGTATATGATCCAAGGTGATATCAATAGGGCCAGAGAGATCTTTCAGCGTGTGCTTGAAACAAGCTACTGGCCTGCTTTCGGCTATATCGCCTCGGAGGTCGAGATGAATAACCTATTGCTCGTATCACTGTAGAAGCTACAACGCTTCTATCTCTTCTTTGATCTTATGAAGCCGATCAGGAAAGTCGGTGATCACTCCATCCACTCCCATGTTCAGCACTTTGATCAAGTCTTCACGCTCATTTACCAAGAAGGTAAACACCTGAAGTCTGCGAGAGTGGAGTTCATAAACTCTGCGTTCAGATAGTGCATGAAAAGGAGGGTTAACTGCACTAAGATATTTATGCTTCTGACGGGTATTCATCAGGTTTCTAGTGCGAATGAAATAGCTGAAAACATTGGTATTGTCCTCTCCGATCAATATTTGTTTGATCTGTACACGAGGATCATATTCATGTGCTTCGTCTAAATAGTGCTCATCATATGACTCAAGAATACACCAGTCTACTGCATTGTTGTCCTCGATAACATCCACTACCAACTTGGCAAAACCTTCATAGTACACACTACCCTTGGATTTCATCTCGATCAAACATTTAGCGCGTCCATCGATATGCTTGAGGGCCTCATCAAGTGTTGGAATTTTTTCTCCAGCGAATTCTGAACTGAACCAACTACCTGCATCCAATTCTTTTAGCTCTGCCAGGGTAAACTCATGTACATTACCCGACCCATTTGTCGTACGCCCTAGTTGTTCATCATGAAGGACTATTACCTCACCATCTTTAGTGACATGTACATCAATTGCGATCATATCCGCTCCCATTTCAAGGGCAAGGTCTATTGCCGGAAGGGTGTTTTCCGGCGCATGCCCTGAGGCTCCTCTATGAGCTATATTAACGATTTCATGTCCCTTAAGCTTGTCGGTGATTTCGGTACTTACAAACAATGCCTGGAAAATAATAGGCTCTAACAACCAGATGCTTGACACCAATACAACAAGCACAGATAATATTACAAAGGGTCGGTTTTTCATAGATTGACTATGGAAAGTTATTACTCTTGAAATCTACGAATTTTTGCGGTAGGATAAAATGAATGATGTACTAGCCTAATCCGGCCAATTGTTCTTGAGGTCGATCAGCCGGTCAGGAAAATCTGTAATGATACCATCTACGCCCATCAGCAGGAGTTTTTCCATGTCCTCACGTTCATTGACAGTATAGGTATAGACGGTCAATCCCTGGACATGCAAACCTACGACCCTGCGCTGTGTTAGGCTCAGGTAATAAGGGTTGAGGCCCTTGTAATAGGACTCCAGGTCAACATCACCAAGATGAAATTCATTGTCCAGATGGAAACTGAAGAGCGGCGCTGATTCTTCGAAAACAATAAGCTTCTGGACCGGAATGCTGGGGTCGATTGCGTTGGATTGCACGAGATAATCTTCTTCAAACGACTCGATGACCACCCAGTCCTCGGCATTGTTGCGATCAATAGACTCATGTACTTTCGCGACAATCTCTTCATAAAGAAACTCTTCAGCCCATTTTAATTCTATAAGACATGTCGCTCGTCCCCTTATTCTGGTAAGTACCTCATCAAGGGTAGGGATTTTCTCTTCTGAAAACTCAGGACCAAACCAGGCTCCTGCATCAAGTTTCTTAAGCTCTTTAGCTGTGTACTCATGGATCATACCCTCACCATCGGTGGTGCGCTCAAGAGATTCGTCGTGTATGACCATCAACTGACCATCGGCACTTAGGTGCACATCGATCTCTATCATATCCACCTTCTGCTCTATGGCTATATCCACGGCCGCCAAGGTGTTTTCCGGTGCAATACCCGAAGCTCCCCGGTGAGCAATGACTTTGATCTCTGCGATATCAGATTTTTCAACAGTCAGCTTATCTTTTATTGGGACCCAGTAATAATAGATCACAGGCTCCAGCAACCACACCAATAATAGCAGTCCAAAAAAAGGTAGTGAGTAAACGAGAAGTCGCGGTAGCTTCATCAGCAATGGATAGTAAAACGAATCTAACATGCGTCTTGCACGTACAATAAGATTTTGATCAGCATATCACTGGTTAAATCTCACTTTACTGCATAACTCGATCACCTATTGCAGTTTTTTTGTCTATTGCGGTAGCGAATCTCTATGAACAAAAACCCTCTCGTAACCAAAAGGACCTTAGCCATTGTCAATGCCATCATTTGGAATTTACTGGTCGGCCTCAGTCTTCTACGGGCCTATGCATTCAGTCAGTCGGAGGGCAATGAGTACTCGATACTCAACCAGCTCGGTTACAACCTAGCCTATTATTACCCCATGTGGGTACTTAGCTACTATATCTACTCATCTTATCAGAAAACTAAGCACATCATCTGGCCCCAAGTCCTTCACATTCACATTGGAAATAGCTTGATTTTTAGTCTGCTTCACCTACTATTGATGGTGTCGTTGATGACCGTACTCGCCACATGGTGGGGGCATCCGATGTTTGCTGATAGGTCAATGGGAGAGGCATGGGTCATGAGCCTGAAGTGGGATTGGCCGATGATGACGAGCAGCATCATTGTCTACTGGATACTTACGCTGATCATCTTTGGCTGGGATTACTATCGCAAATACCAAAACCAATATATACAGACACTCAAGCTGGAATCGCAGCTATCACAATCCCAACTTCAGACACTAAAAATGCAGCTGCAACCACACTTTCTGTTTAATGCGCTCAATACCATCAGCATGTTGATCAGACGTGACAAAGATGAGCAGGCTGTGGACATGGTATCGGGCCTAAGTGACTTACTGAGGTCTACCTTGACCGGAGAAAATGATCAGCTCGTGCCATTGAGTGATGAGCTTGCATTAGTCCAAAAATACCTGGACATAGAGCAGGTGCGATTCAAGGATAACATCAAAGTGATCTATGAAATAGAGGAATCCAGTCGCATGGCTATGGTCCCCAATATGATACTCCAACCGATCATTGAGAACGCCATCAAGCATGGTCTGAGTAAGACTATGGGGCAAGGCTGCATAAAAATCAAATCACAGGTAGAAGGAACTAACCTGCACTTAGAGATAATGAACACCGCTCCATATCTTGACACTTCTCCCGATCCTGAAAATGGTAATGGAATCGGCCTGTCAAACACGCAAAAAAGACTTGAACAGCTCTATAAGGAGGACCACTCTTTTGAGATCACTTACCAGGAACCTGTAGGCGTAGTGGTCAAAATGAAATTTCCAATAAAACCCCGAATATCATGAGCAAGATCAGTGTGATCATCGTTGACGATGAAGAAGAGGCCCGTGAAGGGCTCAAAGCGCTCATTGCCAACTCAGATGACTATGAACTCATCGATGTGAGCAAAAATGGGTTAGAAGCAATTCACATGATCAATCAATACAAACCTGATGTAGTACTGCTTGATATACAAATGCCAGAGATCAACGGTTTTGATGTTCTGAATAATCTCAAGGAACCTATTCCTGCGATCATTTTCGTGACGGCTTTTGATCAGTATGCACTCAAAGCATTTGAACACCACGCTGTTGACTACATCCTTAAGCCCTTTACCAACCAACGCCTCTTTCAGGCCCTGACTCATGCCAAAGACAAAATCGATCAAAGTACGATGAACGAAAAGCTCAGGCAGCTCCTCAAGGACTATCAGAAAGACAAACTGGTAAAAGAGAATGATGCTATCATCCACACCTCTCCCAATGAAGTCGATACGTCAAAGCGTATGGTCATTAAGTCGATGGGAAAAATCCACTTTGTTGAGCTTCATGACGTTTGCTGGATAGAAGCGTATGATTATTACATCAAGATCCATGTGGCAGACCGATACTATTTGGTCAGAAAGAGCTTAAGAAGTATGGAGGAACTATTGCCTTCCAGGGAGTTTTTCAGGATTCATAAGTCCAGCATCATCAATGTCCGGCATCTCAAAGAGCTAAAATCGAAAAACAATGGTGATTACTGTGTGACATTGATCAATGGTAAGCAGCTTAATCTGAGTCGCAACTATCGCGGCTGTCTTGACAAACTACTACAGGCTCAGATATAAATTAAAACGCTTCGCGAATGGAGATGTACAATGCGTTCTGACCTTCTTGTGAGAAACCCATATCTACACGCACATTGAGCTTCTGATTCCGTAGCGTTTGAAAGCGCGCACCCAGGCCATAGACTACCTTCACTTCTTCTACTGGGTTAGACCAGTCATTGTAGACGGTACCTGCTCCGGCGAACAATACTCCGCCAAGTCGCCAGAAAAGATCTTTGCGGGCTTCCGCTTGTACAAATATTGCATTGTTGTCACGGTACAGGTTTTCATTGGCGATACCACGAAGTTGCTCATCCCCACCGAGCTGAGGTAGCGCATAAAAGGGAACATTACTACCAGAACGACCATTCAACCTTGCTTGAAATGCTAGCACATTCTTTTCATTCCAGAGCATCTTGTAGCGGCGATAGTCAATAAGGTAGCGCCCATATTCGTAATCCATACCTAATGCATCAGTGAAATAAGATAGCTCTACATTGAGCAAATGACCTCCTGTTGGCCATAGTACATTGTCACGAGTATCCCATACTAGGGCAGGACCGATACCCAGCAACTGACCACCTTCGAAACCAGCCGGCTGATCTGTCACCAAACTACCATCGGCATCAAATTGGGAAAGGCGATCAGTACGAAAATCGAGCCGGCCACCAATAAAAAGGTTAGGCTTCTTTTCATTAAGTACAGCGGCCTCCAGTTGGAAATAAGTATCATCAAAACGTTCTTCGTTCTCAAGCTCCGAGTCAATCCCAATACCAAAGTAGAAGTCCGGATAATCTAGAAACCTAGGATTGGCGGTTACTAGCCAGCCATTATTTAAATAACCCTCATAATCAATGGAGGTGATAAACTGATTGTTAAAAGTGTAGAGTGCATAAGGAGAAATAGATATGGGCCTGTAATATTCGTTCTGTCTATCCTCTTCGTCACTAATGACAATAAAGCCAATGACACCCAGTTGTAAACGCGTCTCAGGTCGATAACTAATCGCCGGGTAAACAGCTAGGTCCCAATCTTTTTGATTCGTAGTGTCGCTCTCCTGGGCATGAAGAGGTGTTGCTATCAGCAAAAGAACAACCTTACTCACCAAAGCTGAGTGTATGACTGATGACCAGGTCATTTCAGCAACGAACGCTATTATTCCGGTAGGTTGGCAATGTGAAGATCTCTCAACTGCTCATTGTCTACTGGCGAAGGAGAGTCTATCATCATATCACGCCCCGATGTATTCTTAGGAAAGGCGATAAAATCTCGGATCGATTCCTGGCCGCCAAAGAGCGAACATATACGATCAAACCCAAATGCAATACCACCGTGAGGAGGTGCGCCATACTCAAAAGCATCCATCAAAAAGCCGAATTGCTGCCTCGCCTCTTCATCCGAGAAGCCCAAATGCTTAAACATCAACTGTTGGGTTTCCTTGTTGTGAATCCTGATCGATCCACCACCTATCTCTACACCGTTTACTACCATGTCATACGCATTGGCCCTTACCGCGCCTGGTGTCGAGTCCAGAAGTGACATATCTTCGGTCTTAGGAGAAGTGAAAGGATGGTGCATAGCATGATATCGTTCGCTCTCCTCATCCCACTCCAGTAGTGGGAAGTCCAATACCCACAGCGGAGCGAATTGATCTGCAGGTCTTAAGCCTAGCCTGGACCCCAGTTCAAGTCTCAACTCGTTGAGTGCTTTCCTGGTCTTATCCGCTTCTCCTGCCAGTACTAAGAGCAGATCTCCTGGTTTGGCACCCATTTTTTCAGCCCAGACCTTGAGTTGGTCCTGATCAAAAAACTTGTCAACAGAAGACTTGAAGCTACCATCGGAGTTACACTTCACATAAACTAATCCCTTAGCACCGATTTGAGGTTTCTTCACAAATTCCGTTAGCTTATCCAGCTCTTTGCGCGTGTACTCTGCACAACCTTCAGCAGCTATTCCCACCACGAGCTCGGCGCTATCGAACACCACAAATCCTTTACCTTGAGCTTCTTCATTAAGCTCAGTGAACTTCATTCCAAATCGGATGTCTGGCTTATCACTACCGTAATACTTCATCGCATCAGCATAAGTCATTCGAGGAAAGTCATCGACCTCCACTCCTCTTACACTCGTGAATAAATGCTTTACCAATCCTTCAAAAGTGTTAAGCACATCTTCCTGAGTGACAAATGACATCTCACAGTCAATCTGGGTAAACTCGGGCTGACGGTCTGCCCTTAAGTCTTCATCTCTAAAGCACTTGACAATCTGAAAGTACCTATCAAAACCTGACACCATCAGCAATTGCTTGAATGTCTGGGGAGATTGCGGTAGCGCGTAAAACTCACCAGCATTGATTCGAGAAGGTACGAGAAAATCTCGCGCACCCTCAGGAGTCGACTTGATCAGGACAGGGGTTTCCACTTCAATGAACTCAAGTCCATCAAGGTAGCGACGAGTCTCCTGCATCATCTTATGACGAAGCATTAGACTGTTGCGGACAGGCTCACGACGAAGGTCAAGATAGCGATACTTCATGCGAAGATCTTCTCCACCGTCCGTCTCATCCTCTATCGTAAATGGAGGAGTTTTCGATGCATTAAGCACCTCGAGTTCTTCCACTCTGATCTCTATTTCACCGGTAGGGATGTTAGTATTCTTTGAATATCGTTCCACCACTTTTCCTACAGCCTTAAGTACGAACTCACGTCCTACTTTTTTAGCCTGTTCATTAACTTCATCTAGGGTGACACGATCCTCAAACACCAGTTGCGTAATGCCGTAGCGATCTCTTAGATCAATCCATACCACCCCACCTTTATCTCTCATTTTTTGCACCCATCCGGTAAGCACTACACTCTCGTCTACATGCTCTATTCTTAGTTCTCCGCAGGTATGTGTCCTCAGCATACTATCAATTAGTCAAGTTCGTTCGAAATATGAGCCGCAAAAATAGCAATAGTTTTAGCTTTGAGCGACCAAGGCCAACAATTAACCACTACAGGGAATTGATCATGAAAAATTCAGTCTCTTTTACTCAGATTGCACTTTTTGCGCTGGTGTGCTGGGCCATTTTCTTACCAGAAAAAAGCAATGCCCAGACATTGGTGAGGGCAGATGCCACCAAGAACATTAGTCTTTCTGTTCCTAACGATTTTCGACCCATGACCAATGACGAAATCGCGGACCGCTACTTTACCAACAGGCGGCCAATAGCCATGTACACAGACCGGCGCAATATAGTAGACCTGGGTGTAAATGAAAGCCTTACCGAATGGTCTGAAAATGATCTGATCATTCTTAAAGACTTTTATAAAGCTAATATATCAGGTCTCTATACTGAGGTAAACTTCATCAATGAGGAGCTCAAGGACATCAATGGTCGTCAGTTTGCGGTCTTTGAGTTTGAGTCTGTGGTCAAGGATGAGGACAATGCATTTTCTCAAAAACCGGAGATCAGAAAATATACCTACATCCAATATGCCATTGTGAATGGAAAATCATGGGTGTTCAACCTGACTGTACCCCTTCGTCACAAGCAGGAGTGGCAATCGGTGGCTGCTGAGATCATGAATTCTGTTAAGATCAAAAAGTAATGCTCACTGTACACTCTGATGAGCATTATATGAATGAAGCCCTGAAACAGGCTAAGTTGGCCTATGATCTGGGGGAGATTCCGGTTGGGGCTGTAGTAGTTTGCGAAAACAAAATCATAGCAAGAGCCCACAACGATGTAGAACGACTCAATGATGTAACGGCCCATGCTGAGATACTTGCCATTACTGCTGCGGAAAATCATCTTGGGGCAAAGTACCTAACGCAATGTCGCCTTTTTGTTACCCTTGAGCCTTGCGTAATGTGTGCTGGTGCTACTGCTTGGGCACAGCTCGAAGGGATCGTCTATGGCGCTTCAGATCCTAAGCGCGGTTTTGCTAGAATCAGTGAGCAAATACTGCATCCAAAGACTACAGTAAAAACCGGCGTAAGGGCTGAAGAATGTGCAGCTCTTGTTACCAGCTTTTTTTCAAAATTGAGAGGGGAACAATCATAAGCTGTGGTTGGTTATCACTGAGGCCGTTGGTGTGATAATATTACTTACTAAGTGATCTTGGTACTACTTTTGGCTAAATGTTAATTTGTTTTCAACTAAAAATTCAAACATATCATGGCATTCGAATTACCCGCTTTACCCTATGCACACAATGCACTTGAGCCTCATATAGATGCTCGTACGATGGAGATCCATCATGGAAAGCATCATGCTGCTTATGTAGCCAAAGTTAATGGTGCGATAGAAGGCACTGATATGGACGGTAAGTCCATAGAAGATCTTTGCAAGGACCACTCTGACAACAATGCTGTAAGAAACAACGGGGGTGGACATTTCAATCACACGCTGTTCTGGTCGATCATGGGGCCCAATGGTGGTGGTAGTCCTACCGGAGATCTGGCAGCCGCTATTGATGAGGCTTTTGGTTCTTTTGATGATTTCAAGCAGAAGTTTTCTGACGCTGCGGCGACAAGGTTTGGCTCTGGTTGGGCCTGGCTATGTGTTAAAGATGGCAAACTAGAAGTATGCTCTACCGCTAATCAGGACAATCCTTTGATGCCTGGTGTTGGCTGCTCTGGTACTCCAATCCTTGGACTTGACGTATGGGAGCACGCTTATTACCTTAACTATCAGAACAGAAGACCCGATTACATTTCGGCTTTTTTCAATGTAGTAAACTGGGACGAAGTAGCTAAGCGGTTTGCTGCTGCTTAATGTAAGTAAAGACGTATGACTGAAATCCTGGCTGATGACTTAGTCAGGATTTTTTTATTTCGTCCTGTTATTGGTCAATATGGTTTAAACCTCATCACCTAGTTTCATAAAACTAGAATCAAATGATTGAATGTTCAATTTGTTATATTCAGAGTTATGAATATTGGAAAATAAGGTAAGGGAACACTATGAACTCATTAGCGAATTGATCTCTCTTCAACAAGAGTCATCAAGACGACTAAGAATTATGGAAAACGTTCAAGCAATAATTATTCCCGTTTACGCTATCCTTGGTCTAAGTGGCCTTGCTGCTCTCCTGAAGATATTTGGGGTTGTTTGGCAAAAATAGAACCAATCTAAGCTACTCAAAAAAACCATCGCCGTAGGGCTTCTCTGTCTCTTTGACTTCATCAGTGAGCCAAAGCTTCACCAATATGTAGGATATCGATAAGATCAATGATCCTGTAAACAAGCCAATAAAACCATTAGAAATAAACCCACCAATGGCACCCAGGAATATGACGATCATAGGTACTGCTGCACCTCTTCCGAGTGCAAAGGGCTTCAATAGATTATCAGTCAACGTTGCGATGACCAGCCAGATAGTGATCAATGTTGCAGTGAGAGTGTCAGTAGTATAAAAAAGATAGATCACCACTGGTAGCACTACAGGTACTATCCCTATCTGAATAATGGAAAGAAACAAGCAAATGAATGCCCAGATACCAGCGCCAGGAACTCTTCCTAAAGCGAACCCTGCTCCTGCCAATATCGACTGAAGGATCGCAATCCCGAGAATCCCAACCACCACATTTCTAACAGTGCGTTCTGAGACTCGGACAAACTCCACGCCTTTCGATCCAGCCAGCTTACCGAAAGCCAGCCTTGCCACACTTTCTCCTTTGTGGGCGTTGACAAGAATCACACCTGCTATGATCAGCGCTACTACAATCTCAAGCAATGCCTTTCCAGTTCCTGTGATTACCGTTAGGACCCAGCCCCCAGCAGCGCGCAGCTGCTCGCCATACTCAAAGAAGACACTTTCCAAATTCTCAGAGGCCTTGATCCAAAGGTCCATCAAGTACCCTCCTATTAGCGGTAGGTCAGCAATACCGGGATTAGGGGCTGGTATTTCTATGTCACCTTCCTGATAAGCGCGATTGATCCACTGCACACCTTCGATCAGCGAATTGGTCAGCATGATACTAGGTACTATGAAAATAGCCAAGGAGATCAGGATGATCAAAAGCGATACTAAGCCAGCCTTTATCTTCAATCGCTTCCTTAGCCATTGATAGGCCGGATTAAGCGCTATGGAGATAATGATACCCCATAGAATGATCGTAATAAAAGGCTGCAAGATCTGAAAACACCAAAAGGCCATTAGCGCCAGCATTACCAGACGGATCACTATCTCCAGAAGTTTGGAGTAGTTGTTCAGGTCATTGCCATGATTTTTTGCTTCCATTCAGATAGTACCGATTCGATTAATCCTCAAACTACAAATTTGATAGCGTATTGTATTGTTCAAAATTTGCAAGAAAGTTTAACGTTTTAGTGGCAATGGAAATATTTGTTTTTTATATTCAATCTTCATCTTCAATTAAATAATAACTATGACTGCAGAACAGATCGAACAAGAAATTAGCTCATTGGAAGGCCAACTCAGCGGCGACATGTTTAAAGACATGGAGATTCGTGACAAGATCCACAATCTCAAAATGCAGTTGAGTGGTACTAAACCAATGAATCAAACCATCGAATGTGTTGGTTGCGGAAGCTAAGAGTAAAGTTTGAGTCTTGACAAACCACAAAATATTGGAACCCCGCTAGTCGGGGTTTTTTTATGCTCTGACTGAAACATTATTGCAGCCTAAACTGGCGCTACTCCTTTTTCGTCTTTTTAAGCTCCTGCAGCGCAAGCAACTCGTCCCTCAATCTTGCAGCTTCCATAAAGTCCAGCTCTTTGGCGGCTTTCTCCATTGATTTTCTCGTTGTGTTAATCAACTTCTCAAGCTCATCTTTGCCCATATAGGCAACTACAGGATCAGCTGCTACACTAGGTTCTTCGTTTTCAAGATAGTATTTACGCTTCGTGCTTTTCTTGGAATCGGCCACACTGGTTTGTTCCATGATCCTTTCTTTGGACTTCAAGATTGTCTTTGGGACTATTCCATTGGCTTCATTGTACTCCATCTGTATTGCCCTTCTACGATTGGTCTCATCAATCGCCACTTGCATTGAGCCAGTTACCGAGTCTGCATACATGATCACCTCACCATTCGCATTCCGTGCTGCACGACCGATGGTCTGCACTAGAGATCGCTCATTTCTTAAGAAACCTTCCTTGTCCGCATCCATGATGGCTACAAGGGAAACTTCTGGTAAGTCAAGACCTTCTCTCAGCAGGTTAACCCCTACTAAGACATCAAAGATACCAAGACGCAATTCTCTTAAGATCTCTACCCGATCCAGGGTATCTACCTCTGAATGTATGTACCGGCATTTTACACCTACACGATCAAGGTACTTGGACAGTTCCTCAGCCATCCGCTTTGTAAGGGTGGTGACCAGTACTCGTTCTTCTACTTTTATCCTACCGTGAATCTCTTCGAGCAGGTCGTCGATCTGATTGACGGTAGGCCTAATGTGTATGATAGGGTCTAACAATCCCGTAGGTCTGATCAACTGCTCAACTACAACACCTTCTGATTTTCGGAGCTCATAGTCTCCGGGGGTAGCGCTTACAAAAATTACCTGATTGAGCATTGACTCAAATTCGTTGAAGGTAAGTGGACGGTTGTCTAACGCCGATGGTAACCTGAAACCATAATCGACCAGATTGATCTTGCGTGCACGATCTCCACCCCACATTGCCCTCACCTGAGGAACAGTCACATGACTCTCATCGATCACCATCAAGTAGTCATCCGGGAAATAGTCAAGAAGACAGAACGGACGCATACCGGGATCCCGTCGATCAAAATACCTTGAGTAGTTCTCAACACCCGAGCAATAGCCCAGCTCGCGCATCATCTCCATGTCAAACTCTGTACGTTCCTTCAAGCGTTTAGCCTCCACATACTTTTGTTCTTCTTCAAAGAAAGCCACCTGCCCCACCATATCATCTTGTATCTCTCTGATAGCTTGATTCAGGGAGTCCTTACCTGTAACAAAAAGGTTAGCGGGGAATATAGTGATGATACGCTCATCGGATATTTTCTTGCCTGTGCCAGGCTCTATACGGTGAATTTCTTCCACCTCATCACCCCAAAAAATGACGCGGTAACCAAAATCGGCATACGCCAAAAAAATGTCTACTGTATCTCCTTTTACCCGAAAGTTGCCTCTTTTAAAATCAGCTTCAGACCTACTGTAAAGTATATTGACAAGATCATGTAGCAACTTGCTTCTGGGTACACGATCACCTTGCTGCAATCGGACAACATTCTTCCCAAACTCGTCAGGGTTACCAATACCATAGATGCACGATACGGAAGCCACCACAATCACATCCCTTCTTCCGGTCAACAATGAAGAGGTAGCCGCAAGCCTGAGTTTCTCGATCTCTTCATTGATCGATAGGTCCTTTTCTATGTACAGGTTAGTCGTTGGCAGAAAAGCCTCAGGTTGATAGTAGTCGTAGTAGGAAATGAAGTACTCGACAGCATTATTAGGGAAAAACTGCTTCAATTCTCCATAGAGTTGGGCAGCTAGTGTCTTGTTATGACTTAGGACAAGGGTAGGCTTATTGACCCGGTTGATCAGGTTAGCTACCGTGAATGTCTTTCCAGAACCGGTAACACCAAGTAAGGTTTGTGCTGGCTCCTCATTATCAATACCCTCTACCAGCTGGTCAATGGCCTTCGGTTGGTCGCCCGTTGGCTCGTACTCTGAGATTAATTCGAAATCCAATGCAAGTGAGATTTTAGATCAGTTAACGAAGCTAAAGATTCATAGTTAAGAAAAATAAAGAAGTGTCTGACGCTTCTAACTATTCCATATCTCCCAGGACTTTTCCGCTTGCAATTCGAGCATTTCCAGCCCATTTTTCACCTGAGCTCCTCGCGTCTTAGCCTCTCTCATCAATTTGGTTTCCAAAGGATTGTAAACCAGGTCATAAACAAAATGGTGCTCGGCAATCAACCCCATTGGAATATCGGCCATGTTATCCATATCAGGATACATACCAAGTGGTGTTGTATTTACTATAAGCTGCACTTCTGATATCCATTCCTTTTGCTCGTATAAGTCCCGATAAGTGAGGCAATCGGTTTTAGGCGTACGCGAAACATATTGATAAGTAATTCCAAGATCGGACAAGGCAGCCGTCACAGCTTTAGAACTACCGCCCGTTCCTAGGACCAAAGCATCCTTCACATTATCACCAACCCAACCTTCTAGGGACAGTTTAAAGCCATAGTAGTCGGAGTTATAACCAATCCTTTCCTTACTGTTAATCTTAATTACATTAACCGCACCTACCTTTTTGGCACTTCTATCAAGAGTCGTCAAGTATTGCATCACCTCATTTTTGTAAGGCATGGTCACGTTTAAGCCTATGAGCTCGGATGTGTTCTCGATCAAAGCAGGAAAATCGTCAATGGCCGGTAATTCAAAAAGATCATATCGACTATTCCGAATATTCTCACTAGTAAACTTGTCAGAAAAATACCGCTGAGAAAATGAATGCTTCAGTGTTTTACCAATAAGACCGAAACGTCTCATGTGGCGGGCTTTTTCGTCGAGGAAGCTATTTTATCGATGAGTACAACCAGACCGATTCCTAGTGCAAAGAAGAGTAGAGCCTGCATAAACATAGGCTCCTGACCTGTAGCTGCTAGGTATTCGGCGGGTAGTACATTGTCTTCTAAAAAGGGGACCTGCTCACCTTTACTGTTCAAGCGATATTGTGTTACTAGTCGCCAAGGCCAAATTTTATTAAGAGAGCCTATCATAAAGCCGACCAAGATAGAAATAGTAATAAGTGGATATTGTTTCAGTAGCCACGAAATCAATCTGGCAAAAGATAGAATACCAACAAGACATCCAATTGCAAAAACTACAATTACAACTATATCAAAGTCCTTAACTGCACCGAGCACATATTGATATTTACCAAGTATCAGAAGTATGAAGCTACCAGATATTCCCGGTAGAATCATGGCACATATTGCAATCATTCCCGATAAGCACACGAACAATAATCCCTCAGGTGTAGTGGCAGGAGTGGCAGAAGTAATGAGGTAGGCCATCAGTACGCCTGCAATCAGAGCACTTACTGAGGCTATGTTCCACTGCTTAATCTCTTTGGCCACCATCAGCGCTGAAATAATGATCAACCCAAAAAAGAAGGACCAAAGCTGAATAGGGTGATTGACCATCAGATATGTGACCAATCTTGCCAGGGAGAGTATACTAATCAATATCCCGCCCAGAACGCTGATCAGGAATGCTCCGTTGATATGCTTCCAAAATGCAGCCAGTTTGAATGAGAGCAATAAGCGGAATGCCTCCACATCAACAGATTTAATGGAGTTGATGAGCTCCTCATATATACCCGTTATAAAGGCAATAGTTCCTCCTGATACTCCTGGAATGACGTCAGCGCCACCCATAGCAATCCCTTTGAGGACGAGGGTCATATAGTCTTTGACCTGTCTCAATGCCAATGCATTTACAGCTTATTGAGGAAGTGATCGAAAGTATCTCCTCTCAATCCGAGTCTGATCGTTTCTAACGGAATCACTTCATTAGGAGCAATGTTACCAAGGTTCACATTAGCTCCGAGCAACTTAATAAACCATACCTGTTGAGCCTTCTGAGGTGCCTCCCACATAATTTTGTCGTTGGGGATTTGTGTCAAAATCTCCTCGACAAGACCCTGACGTACTTCACCGGAATCTCTAAAAAGGCCAACATTTCCACCTTCACGCGCTTCACCAATTACTTTCCAGGCCCCTGCATCGAGCTCTTTCTGCATCTGCTCAATCCATTTGTATGGGGGAATGATCTTCTCAGCGTCTTTGGAGCCTACCTCAGATAATACTGTCACGTGTTGGGCCAGTTTAGAAATATAATCACACTTAACGTCATGGTCCATCACTACAGACCCGTCCGACACTTCCGCGAACTTAAGATCATACTTTTCAAGCACCTTGATATAGTCTTCAAACTGGTCTCGTACTACAAATGCCTCAAACAAAGTACCTCCGAGATATACCGGTACATCTGCTGATCTGTACAATTCTATTTTTTCTTTGAGAATAGGCGTTACGTAAGAGGTAGCCCAACCCATCTTCACTATATCCATATGGTCGGCACTGACACTCAACATGTCTTCAACTTCACGCAGACTTAGGCCTTTATCCATGACCATAGTTAACCCTTCCTGCCGAGGCTTTTTTGACCTCTCAGGTATCTTACTCAGAGTATAATTCATTAAGAATTCTGTTTTCGGTGCTGTTCGATAATCTTAAAAAGCGCTTTTTGTGTCTCAAGCTTTGGAAAAAAGTCATACAAGGCTGTATGCTTATCAAAATCCAAAAATAGCGCATTCTCTAATATGTTGAAGGCTTCTTTGTACTTACCTTCAGAAATAAGATAGGCTACTAATCTGTAGTAAAGATCTGCTACTTCCGGCTGTTCGTCTATCGCTTGTTCGATGGTCTCTGCTGCTTTGCCATACTCACCCTGTTCAAAATAAATATGCGAAAAAGCAAGCCAGGTCTCGTAATCAGAAGGATCTAAAGCCAAGGCTTCCTCATAAGCATCAATAGCAGAAACTATGTTTCCTACTTTAGTCTCTGCTTCAGCCACAGCCTTCCAGTAAACAGCATTCTCTGCGTCCAGCTTTAGCGCTTTATTGAAAAAATGAACGGCCTCATACCATTTGTCCTTGAAGGACATACAGATGCCTATACCGAACCATCCTTCATCATAAAACTGATCAAGTTTGACGGATTTACGGTAGTACTTGATCGCCAGGTCAAATTGTTCTAGCTTCTCGTAAGCAGCCCCCAAACAACAATAAGTCTCAGCGCTAGCACCTTCCATATCCAACGTACTCCTGTAGGCATCCAACGCTTTAGTGAATTGGCCTAGATTCATGAAAGCATTACCCATATTAAAGTGTGCCGAGCTAAAAGTATCATCAATAGCTAATGCGTACTCATAAGCATCAATGGCCTTTTCGTATTGACCTAGTTTGTTATAGACAATACCAATATTATACCAGGCGTACTCTGAAAATGGGTCCTTATCTATGAATTGCTCATAGTAATTAAGGCTCGTTTCGAGTTCTCCGATGATATCAAGACAATATGCTAGTTCGTATAAGGCACTTTCGTGATTGAGGTTTTCCTCTATGGCCAATCTATAATACTTCGCTGCTTTATTGTATTCAGATTGAGTTTGGTAGGTAAGACCAATATGATAATAGATATCATCTTTCTCCTCGGCGTAATTCAATGCCATTTCAAAACTGGCAATCGCCTGGTCAGGTTGTCCTAGCACTGAATGAACATTACCTTTCATAAGCATAATCTCATCATCGCTCGGGTGGATGTTAAGCGCTTCATCCAAGATTTGTAGGGCTTCCTCATAATTGTCCAGACTGCTGAGCACCTGCGCGCGCATTATAGTAATGTCCGCATTGTAAGGATATAGCTCTGCCGCCATGTCAGCTGCCTTTAGTGCTCGCTTGTTCTTCTGATGGTCTAAGTAATACTGGATGATGGTCTCCCACTTATCAGAATCAAAATAATGGCTCTCTTGATGCTTGAGATAGGCTTCAAACTTTCTAATCAATTCCCTTTCTTCTTCTTCCCGACGTTTATAGTTCTCCGCCATAGTAGTCAAAATTTGAGCCCGCAAAGTTAGTTAGAAAATGAGATAGATTTCCACTGGAAAACGAAATCTCCAACAATAAGGAATAGAACACTTGGAAGTGAGTCATCTACCTTGGTTTGATCTAAGATAGTCACTTATCAAGTACTTTAAACAAAATAGATTTAAAATATTCGAGTCCTTTTGAGAACGTCTTTAGAAAACATTTGATACTTCTTCAGCACTATTTTTTTGTCTCTTCTTCGTAATACCCATGGCCATAACCGTATCCATAACCATAACCATAACCGTATCCATAACCATAACCTCCAGAGGTTTTTGCTCCATTGAGGATAAGCGATAGATTGTTGAAGTTATTCACCTGGGCAACCTTCTTAATGGTATTAGCGAAGGCCTTTCTTGAATAACCAGCCCTTACAATATAGATCGGTAAGTCCGCTTTCTGCATTACTAACATACCATCAGTAACTAAGCCTACAGGAGGAGTGTCCATCATTATAAAATCGTAATCTTTTTTCAGTTCTTCAATCAGTTTATCAAAGCGTTTACTAATCAGTAACTCGGAAGGATTAGGCGGTATAGGGCCTGCCGGGATGTAGTCAAGATTTTCAATTATAGTGGTCCTAATAGAATCTTTGGTAGAATGTCGATCTATCAGTATTGTACTCATTCCTTTTTCGCTTTTCTCATCACCGAATGCGAGGTGAACTTTCGCCTTTCGAAGGTCTAGGTCAAGGATAACAACCTTATAATGACTAAGTGCAATGATTCCAGCTAAGTTGACCGAAACAAAGGTTTTACCTTCACCACTGATGGTGGATGTAATGGAAATGATCCGCTTTTCATTTCCTGCATTCATAAAATCCATGTTAGTACGGATGGATCTCATAGCTTCAGAAATAACGGATTTTGGGTTTTTGTGAATCACCAGCTGGGTATGATGAACTTTCTTGTCATACTTGTAGGAAGGCACAGAACCTAAAACCGGAAGTGGCACAAGTCGTTCAAGTTCTCTCATTCCACTGATCTCGGTGTGCAACAAATATCTGATCGCGACGAAGAAAATTGATAAGAAAATGCTCGCAACCAAGCCTATACCGTATATGATGAGCTTCTGGGGATGGATGGGTTCATCAGGTAAACTGGGTGGTGAGAGAATGACATAATTCGTAACAGTGCCAGCTTTTGCGATCTCTAATTCAGATTTACTCTGGATCAGAGAAATATAAAAATCTAATTCTAACCCGTAAGAACGTTGTTTCTTATTGTATTCCGTACCCATGGAAGGTAATCGCAAAAAGGATTGGGTTATCTGAGACTGCCTATTGATAAGCTCATTTCTTGACTCTAAAAGGTTGATTTTATACTGTTTGATAAGGTCAACCAGATCAATGCTCAGATTTCCGGTCTCATCTTCCAATTGTTGGTAGGCTAGTGTATTCTCATTATAAGAGCTTAGCAGTTTAGTCTTTCTTACCTGATAGGATTTGTACTCATCCAGGGATGATATGATAAAAGAAGGAAAGAACTCGTAGCTGAAAGGATCAATTGATATTTGCTCACCTCTCTCTATCTGCTTGATAATCTGATCTACAGCCGAAATCTTGTTTTGAAATTCAAATAGAGTGGTGTCGAATCTTTCAAGTATCCCTATCGCTTCAGCCACATCAGCTTGAACATTAACCGTCCGATTGTCAATTGTGAAATCCTCAAAATATTCCTCATATGAAGAGACCTCTGCCTCCGTGTTCCTGATCTGACTTTCGACAAACGCAATTTTCTGCTCAATCGCCTGGTTTTTGCTCTCTTTGTTGTAGTCCAGATAGAGCGTATCTAGAGCTGTGAGAATCTCTCTTGCTTTGTACTTATTGAAATCCTTGAGTCCAACACTGATTGTTTTGGCATTAAGATTAAGCGGTTCAACAGTCACAGCCGAATTCAAATAGCTTATTACTGCTTCTCGACTATTGATAGTAAAGAAGTAACGGCCAATTCCATTTTCTGATGAAAAGTGTGGGGTTTTGGTGAGGACAAGATCTAACGGAGTAGTACTTATCTTCTCACCAAATTGATGCTGTCTTGGCTCTGAGCCAATATATATTAGAAAACTATTATCATTGATGATCTCAATATCTATAGGTCGGTCATACCAACTCTCGTCTTTAAGAAGATAATCAACTTTAAACGGACTGTTATTGTATCGTTCATCTGACAAGTATCTACCGTAGTAGTGGTAAGACACATCCATATTGATAGCATCAGCCACTTTACCAAAAAACAGATTTGATCTGAGCAGTTCAATCTCACCCGAAAGCCCACTGATATCGGATCCGACCAAAGGATTAGCTACACCAACCAGCCCCGCATCATTTTGGATCGATAAGCGCAGGGTAGAAAGGGATTGAAACACCGGTTTGGTGTATCTCACGTACATAAATGAACCCAGATTACAAATCAGGAATATCAATACCACCCACGGTGCACTCTTCTTTAGTATAGAAAAGATCTTGTCTAGATCAAGGTTGGCGAGAACATCATCATTATTCCCTCCTTGAGTAAATTGTGTTTTAGGTAGTTGATTATCGTCCACTGACATCTCTCCCTAACTATAAGCTTGTAAAAACAAAAGCCAGTGCAATAACACTTGAAACCAGACTTAAAATTGGACTAATATCTCTAATGGACTCGTAAAGCGGCCTTCTCCAGGGTTCAACATAGATCACATCTCCCGGATTAACAGATACGATTGACATCTTCATACCCGAAACTGTGGTCAAATCAACTTCGAATACTTGAGGGTTGGTGAAATCTCCTCTGATAACCTTGATGTTGTTTGCTTTAGATCCTAAATCGAATCCTCCGTATAATGTAAGCACCTCCAGCAACGAGGTGTTCTCATTTTGGATAGGAATTACCTGCCCCCCATTTGCTCCAAGAACGAAGACACGGTTATTTTGAAAACTTAGCCTTACATAACTGTCTTTGTAGAATTCATTAAAAAGACCTTGAAGTTGTAGTTCAGCTTCTAATAGAGTCTTACCAGCCACATTGGTAATACCAATAACCGGAACCTTCATCTCACCATTGCTTTGAACCAGGTAATTGTTTATGTTTTGCAAATTTTGATTCTGCCCAAAGTTTTGGTTTTGATTCATCATCTGCTGATTCTGGAAACCTCCCAATTCAAAATTTGGATCAATTATGCGTTCCCCATCATTTGTGAATACATCTAAAAAGAGTACGTCATTTGGTTTGATGACATAATTGCGTTCAATCAAAAAGATTCTTTCATTGAGATCCTCCTCAGTGAAGTCTTCATCTAGTTTGAAAAGGATGTCTTGGTAATACATTTTACAGGAGGAGGCCATCACAAGCAGTACTCCGAAAAGCACTATTCCCTTCAAAATCTTCATGCGCAATATTCAATAGCACTAAAAATCACCAAAATATGAAATTAATCAAAGTTTTCTATCCTTTTGGCAGAGCATAAACCGGTGTTATACTGGTCTTTCGGTCAATTCCACGATTAAAGATTTGTAGTGACCAATAACGATCTTTTGATCAAACCTATTCATTGCAATCTCCCTGCTTTTTTCACCCATTTGCTTTACTTCAGCTTGTTTCATTTCAATAGCCATTTCCATTGTTTTAACAAGACCTGTAACATCCCGGGGTGGACAAAGGAATCCATTGGCCTTATGGGTCACCACCTCCCTACATCCTGGCACATCGGAGGTTATCAACGGCCTTCCCAGTGCGGCAGCCTCTAAAAGCGTACGTGGTGTTCCTTCCCGGTAACTGGGCAAGACTACCCAGTCAGCTTTTTTCATCTCTTCCTGTACATTGTCCACATGACCCAAATAGGTCAATGATCTTGTTGATATGTATTTCTCGAGTTGGTCTTTGCTGATGCCTCTGACATGACTCTCGTCGAGCTCTCCTGCCAGTACAAACTCTGCCTTCTTGCTGTCGTTGTTCATTTGTTCTGCCGCCTCCAAAAATTCGGTAACCCCTTTGTCTTTCAGCAACCGAGCTACCATCAAAAACCGGGGGATATCATTTTCGGGAGGTTCGAAGTATTGAAAACGTTCCAAATCAATACCTGACCCAGGCACCAGTGAATTTTGTGAACGATACGACACCACCTCATTAAAATCATTCTGATCATCGACATTTTGAAATAAAACATGACATTCCTTGCTAAAGGCAAATCTGTAAAGCACCCTACCAATTCTCGAAGTAAGGTTCTCATTGACAAAAATAGTCCCCAAACCACTAACATTATTAATGGACGGTATACCAAGGCTTCTGGCAGCCAGCGTCCCATAGATGTTTGGCTTAATGGTGAAATGTAAAGCTATATTAGGTCGCTCTCTGGCATAAATCCTCCTAAGTGCCAGCCACAGCAGTCCATCTTTGACCGGATTAGTACCAGTATTGTCCATAATCAATGGGATGTAAGTACCCCAAGACTTTATTCTTTCAGAATACTCATCATATGGTGCAATAAGTAGAAGCTCATGACCGTCTTCCGTGAGCGATTCGACTAAACCACGCCGAAAATTGTAGATGTTCCATGACGTATTAATAACTATGGCAATGCGCATGGAAGGGAAGGAGATTGCATATAATCAATGATAATACTGAACTTTGTGGCATCAAAGTTCGATTGATATTATATGATTGAAAAGATAATCTCAACCGCGCCTGTCAAAGAGTATGCGATATTGGTTGCCTTGGTGGGTCAACGGCAGTCAGATCATACAATGCAGGAATATCTCGATGAGCTTGAGTTTCTGGCTACCACGTTGGGCATAGAAACCCAAACATCATTTACCCAAAAGTTGGATAAACCTGATACCCGAACTTTCATAGGCAAGGGTAAACTAGAAGAAATCGATGCTTTTGTTAAAACAAATGACACTGATATTGTCATTTTCGATGACGACCTCACTCCTTCACAGCTGAGAAACCTTGAAAAGATACTTAAGGTAAAGATTTATGATAGGAGCTTACTCATCCTTGACATCTTCCTTAAGCGTGCCCAAACCTCACAGGCCAAAACCCAAGTGGAGTTAGCGCGATATCAATACCTTATGCCAAGACTTACCAGAATGTGGACTCACCTGGAGCGACAAAGAGGTGGCACCTCCACACGTGGTGGTGCGGGTGAGAAGGAGATCGAGACCGACCGCAGAATTATCCGCAATCAGATAAGCCTCCTGGAGAAGAAGCTAGAAAAAATTGACCGACAGGGAATTACCAGGCGAAAATCGCGAGCTAATGTAGCCAGAGTAGCATTGGTTGGATATACTAATGTGGGCAAGTCTACTTTGATGAATTTGCTGAGTAAAGAGAATATCTATGCCAAGGATGAACTGTTTGCAACAGTAGACTCTACAGTGCGCAAAGTTGTGATCAATACCATTCCATTTCTGCTAAGTGACACAGTAGGGTTCATTCGTAAACTCCCTCATAACCTGATCGAATCTTTCAAATCAACACTCGATGAGGTGCGAGAGGCAGATATACTCTTGCATTTAGTGGATGCTTCTCATCCGGGATTTGAAGAACACATGGAAGTGGTGAACCATACCTTATCGGAATTAAAGGTCTCGGACAAAAAGATTATCACGGTTTACAACAAGATTGATAATCTATCTGCTCAAGAACTAGAGGAGCTTGAAAACAGACAATCATCCAGCGATGAGCCTTCCATATTTATTTCAGCTGTTAAAAAGATCAACATCGATGGACTCAAGGAGTTGGTTTACGAAAAGGTGAAAGAACGCCACCTAATGATCTATCCTAACTTCCTTAATGGGGAATATAAATACTGGGAGTATTCTGATAGTCAGTAAGTGCCCCTGATACGATAAGATAGACGCCCGAGTAGACCAAAGCTGTTGTTTTGCTCACCAAAATCATAGCCAAGGGACATCTGCGTAATGATTCGAGAGTTAACCTTATAATTGGCTGTAGCCATGACGTAGTAGTGCGTGCGACCATCTTCAAAGTGAAAAGGCTCACCTAAGCGCTCCCAAAATCGTCCATATTGGCTGTAGTAGTTGCCAAAGTTGCGTGTGTAGGTAAACCTCGCTTCGTAGTTAAGCTTATCAGAAATCTGACCACTAGCTCCTAGGTGGATACCCTCTACTCTATTGTTAAACACAAAAGTGCGTTCATAATCTAGTCCAAAATCTACATCACCATAGATATCCCGTATGCGTGGAGATGTCAAAAAAAGTGGTGAACCAATGGTCCGGCCATAATGTGTCCATCCCGAACCATAATACCAGTTGTTGTAGTAGTTTTCACGCTGAAAATAGGGGTAGCCCTGATTATAGATCGTGCCATCGGGATCTAGCTCAGCGGGGTTGCCTCCGCCGGGGACATCAGAAAGACCAGGGCCTGTTTGTAGCTTAGAGTGTATGTACTCGATCACAAGGTTGTGAAGCCAGGACTTCTTTATAGGATTGTTGATATGAAGTCCGATCAGGTGGTCTTGATTGTCCCAGTATTTTTCGAAAAACTTTTGAAAACCAATCTGCTGTGAGTCTTCCCAAGGTTTCTGCACAAATACTTTGAAATCACGACCATCAAAGGAAAAATTCATTGCCAGATCTAGTGTTCCCAGATGACTGCCAGGAACAAAATTGCCTGATCCGGCACCCGGAGCTTCATTTCCGGTGATGATGTTCCAGTAGTCCGATCCGGAAATAGATGTCTTAACGCCGTTTCGCTCGCCTCCAAATAATGCGTAATGGGTAAGACCAAACTCAAAATTGACAATCCAGGGTTCAAAGATTTTGATGTGTAAATATTTCTCATGAAGCAAAGGGCTCGAAACAAACCGGTCTTCCTCCATCCACCCATGTGCATAGGCTCCCTTTACCTTCACCCAACCCTTAGTAAAAGGTACATCAACATAATCTTCAAAACCAACGGATACTTTAGGTATAGGACGAGCATTTCTTGACACTCCCCAATCCCCCGTCGATAGCTCGCTGTAAACTATAGAATGACGATCTCTGGAAGCACCAACACTCAGCGATAAGCTACGATACACGACACTAGCGTAGTATTGATTGGGAATTAGCCCGAAACTGCTGTCATGTACATAAGCGTCAGATCGACTATTGCGCATTAGCAATTGTGCCCCAGTTTCTAAACGCCAATTTTTATTGAGCTGATAAGGTACATATACCTCAATTGCTCCAACGAGGTTTTGCTTGTTTTCTGCAATGATACCATCTCTGTTAGCCCCAAACCAGAAGGGCTGATAATCACTCGCAACAGAAGTATAAAAAGATAAATCAACAGTTGTTGAATCAAACAAAGATTGGCCCCATACAGCCACTGGAGCCATAGTCAACAACAAGTACACAAGAATTCTCCGCACTACCCTTCTATTTTCCGCAAAGATAGCCAATTGGGATACTTTGAAGAAGCATCTCAATTGACTCAGGATTAGCTCGGAAACTACTCAGTTCGAAGGGCCTCCGAAGGGTTTTGCAATACTGTCCTTAAAACAGCAACACTGACACTTGTGAGCGCTACCAGGATCAAAATGACTGAAGTCCAGAAGAATGGTTCGGCACCTATCGATATGTGGTATGCAAACTCACTAAGCCATTCGCCCATGGCTAACACACCTATCGGTAAACCTATTGCTAGCGCACCAAATACAACTATAATGAAAGGCTTGTTTTCAAGTATCAAAAGTTGATCCAGGCGAGCGCCAAGTACTTTTCTGATACCGATTTCCTTCTTGCGCTGTGTAATGGTTAGATAAGCTGTACCTAAAAGACCCATCGCAGCGAGGAACGAAGCAATACCAGCAAACAAATTGAAAATACTAAATGCATTTCGTTCTGCTGAATACAGTCGATTGAGTTGGTCGTCCATAAACCAATAGTCAGTTACAAACTCACTGTCGAACTGACCATGAACCCTATCGATCCAGTCCAGGGTCTCAGGTACATTTTGCCCATTAATTCTGATAAGCAGATAATTGATGGAGCGCAGACCGACCATAACAATCAATGGCCGGATCGGCTCATGAAGTGATTTGTAGTTGAAATCGTTGAGTACCCCGACGACACTCCCTTTTACAGGACCTGACTCGGCTGCCCAGGAAATCAGTTCCCCGGTATTATTGAGCGATAGCCTATCAAAAGCCGATTCATTGATAATAAAATTGGTACCAATGGAATCCAACTGTACTGAAGGATCGAACCAACGACCGCTCTTAAGTGAAAGGTCAAGAACCTGAAGCGCATCAAAATCTACCCATAGCTCAGATGCTGCAACACGGTTCTCAGGAGTGTCTTCAATGAATAGGTCATTACGGTTGAATTGCCCCCCCGGCAAGTTAGATATCCCGCCAACAGCCTCAATCCCCGGATGCTGAAGCATCTCGGCCTTGATAGCTTCTAACGAACGTACTTCCTCATCGCTATGCAATTCCATGATTACAAGCTCGTCAGCGCCAATACCTATTGGTCGGTTTTCAAGGAAATTGACCTGTTCGAGTATAACCACACTCCCGAATATCATGATAGCACTTACTACGAATTGCAGACCGAGTAGCACAGATCGTTTAGCTCGATTACTATCGCCTCCTTTAAGCATCCCTTTCAATATGTTCGTAGCTGAACCTCTACTCAAACTACCGGAAGCAAGAAGTCCTCCAAATGTCCCAATGAAAAATATAGCCACAAAAGCACCTACAAGTACATCTGAAGCGATCAATGAATGCCACGGAAGGCTTTTCCCAGATAGGCCATTAAAATAAGGTAGTAGCATAGCCGCTGCTCCCAATGCGATCATCATAGCAAGTAGCCCTGTAAAGAAAGACTCTCCGACAAACTGCAAGTTGAGCTGGCTTGTAGAAGCACCTAAGGTTTTCCTAATGCCCACTTCTTTGCTTCGCTCATAAGAGCGGGCTGCATATAGATTGATGAAATTGACGGTGATAATCACCAAAATGAATACCATAGCGCCCATGAGTATGTAAGTGTAAGTATGACTACTGTTCGGCTCAAGTTCCCACCTCAAGTCCGAATTGAGGTGAATGTCTGCGATCGGCTGAAGTCCAAAGCTAATGTCACTATTCCTGATAGCGTCTAGCAATTCACGTGGCATGTTAGCGCCATAGCCTTCAACCCATTTTGGAATAACCGATTCCAACTCACCAGCGTTAGCATCTTCATTAAGCCTTATATAATTGAAGTGTCCTGGATCTCCCCAACTCATCCAGAGATCGTTTCCCGAATCCGACCTTAGTGTATTGTAAGACATGATAAACTGAGGATGAAAATGACTGTTGGAAGGAGCATCTTTCATCACGCCTGTCACAATGCCGAACCCACCATCTGCAGCCCCTTCGACGCGCTTACCCATAGGATCATCATCTCCAAAAAACTGCTTAGCCAATGACTCTGAAATCACAACAGAGCCTACATCATCAAGAGCAGTTTTTGGATTTCCAGCCAGAAGTTCAAAATCAAATACACTAAAGAAACTGGTGTCTGCAGCATAACCATCCGGCACTCTCAGCAATATGTTGTTTTCCGGATTGCGCAGGTAAATTGATTGTAACGTAAGACCAGGTCCGTATAGGGGAGTGAGTGTTACGGCACTCTCTACCTGAGGGAAGTCAGCCACCAATTGTCCTGCCATCGGATGTGGTGTGCGGGTTTGAGGATTGTCAGACTGCAGTGTAATCCGATAGATATTCTCATAACCATTGTGAAAGCGGTCATAGGAAAGTTCATGACTGATATACAAGTAAATGAGGATAGCGCTAATGAAGCCTATGCATAAACCAGAAATATTGATGACGCTGAAAAGCCAGTTTTTCGAAAGGTTGCGAAGGTAAACTTTGATAAAATTTGAGAACATGGTCGTCGAGTTTTTGATATACTCGAATGTACTCTCAGATTGATGATCCGTGCGAAATTCCCGTTGTTCTAGGCGTTCGAGTTTAGCTTCTCGAACGTTACGATCTCTATATTCTGATGGTGTCAGGCCTGTTATCTTTCTGAAACTGGTGTTAAAGCTGGACTTAGAAAGGTAGCCTACCTCCTCTGCGATCTGCTCTATTTTATAATGCCCAAATGACTCAGACTTCAGCAGTTTTTTTGCCTCTTGCACTCGGTGATAAGCCAGGTACTCGAAAAAGGTCATGTGCTCAGACTCATTGATCACCTGACTTACTTGATGGGTACTGGCATTTACCTTCTGCGATAGTCCTGCTAGTGAAGCCTCTGCTTTCAAATGGTACTTGGCTTTTGTTATCTCAGCTCTCAGGGCAGTTAGTATCCTGAATTGATCAGCTTTATCCATAATGGACTTCTGATATTTTGCTGCTTGGAAGATGGGGTCGAAAGCTTCCTTACCTGAGAACCTGATGAGTGCACTAAAGCTTACCAAAAGGAAGAATGCTTGAATTGACAATACAGACCATTGCTGACCATCGGTGAGAGGCATTGCTACCGTAACTAAAACGAACGCCAGGGAAGTAAAATAATACCACTTGAACCACAAGACTGATCTACCGGAACTTGATATCCAGCTAATACCTCTTCTCCCAAAACTATATCTTATCAATCGCCAGGTTGGGACGCTCTCGATCATGAGATAACCCAACAGGAACCACCATTGCGGTAGTATGAATTGATAGATCGCGGCAACAATAGCAGTAAGCAATACACTTGACAACACACCTGACCAACTAATAGACTGCTGAAACCAGGATTTGGTCGTGAGCCGTACGGCAAGGGGTATAAGCAAAGCAAACAACGGAGCGAACTTGATCTCCCAGTGCATCATCAACCCTACCGAGAACCAAACTGACCAGGCAAAAGAATGCCACCGCTGCAAGTCCCCTTTTCTAATCCACCGGAGACAGATGAATAAGCAGACTCCAGTTCCTATCAAGATCAGTGGGTCTATCACAAGTTAAAGTTAGAAAAAACACCGTCGAGTCGACTCATAGGCAGGTGTTCATTAGCAATGCCGTATTGAGATAAGTAAATTGACCAAATGAAACTTACCCTTGTCCTAATTATTGCCTTTGCTATCGAGTTGTTTTCGAGCCCGTGCAAGGGACAAACAGATGAACTCAAGATAGAATACATAGCCCATGCAAGTTTCAAGTTGAATTATAAAGACCATTCTCTACTCTTAGATCCTTTTGCAGATACCATTTGGATTGGATACAAGTTTCCAAAAAACATCACAGCTGATGCCGTGCTAATATCTCATCCCCACTATGATCATGATGGAGGAAGGTTTAGAGGAATCAAACCTTACTGGGAGAATCAAATGCAAATCATAGAAAACCCAGGCTCTTTCCAGGTTGGAGAATTCCAGATAACCGGGATAGTAGGTAAACACTGTGACCCTTACGGTAAAGAGTTTGATCAGAAAAACACCATTTGGCTAATTGAGGTAGCTGGTCTAAAACTCGCTCACCTTGGAGATAATGGTCCACTAACGACTGAAAATTATTCTGCATTGGGAAGTGTTGATCTCTTGATGGCTCCTATTGATGGAGATTATCATATATTGAAACCGGAGGAAATCGAAGACGTGATCACCGGTCTTAAGCCAAAAATCATAGTACCAATGCACTATAGGTTACCGGACCTGGAAGAAGAAGGGTTTCCCAGAGGTGGATTAGGAAATATTGACCCCTACCTTGAAGGTAGAGCCAACGTTAACAGAATAGATGGACATATCACAACCCTTACTCATTCTAGACTACCTAAAAACCAACAAATCTTTGTTTTTGAGCACTCTCCGGATGTGTACAAATAGGCCATAACTCAGGTCGGTCCATATGTACTGACAAAAACCAGGCTATCGTTGGTCTCGCTTAGCCATTTATCTATTTTTGCGATCTTTACGATGGTCCCGTAGTTCAATGGATAGAATAGAAGTTTCCTAAACTTTAGATGCAAGTTCGATTCTTGCCGGGACTACTTTCTTAGTCTTTGTTCCCACCTCAGTCGTTTCTCCTTCATAAAAGCCACTTCGGCAGCATTGGAATTCAATGCTAGGGCCTGGTCTAGTTTTTCAATCGCTCGAGCATAATCTCCATTTTCCGATAAGAGCTCAGCCTCTACGGCATAGCGTAAAGGATACTTCTCAAGTGTTTTGATCTTCGGGTAGTCAGTCAATTCCTTGAACGCGGCTTCTGCACCATGTACTTTCCCATAAGCAACAACACGGTTAAGAAAGACCACTGGGCTATCATTCAGGTGCAGTTGAATATCATAGAGCATCAGCAACTGCGACCAACTAGTGTCTTGATAGCGCTCGGCTTCACAGTGGATCCTCGCCATGGAAGCCTGGATATAGTAGTCACTCATATGACCAAACGCTGCTGAGAGTTCCAGATGCTCCTTGCCAAGCAATATCAAATGCTGGTCCCAAAGTGATCTATTTTGATGCTCAAGAGTCACCAATTGGCCATCAGCATTTATTCTGGCTGGAAATCTTGAAGACTGCAAATACATCAATGCCAGCAAAGCGTGCGCTTCAGGTTTGACCAACCTCTTGCAGTCAAGTATCAACTTATTCAGTCGGATAGCTTCATCACAAAGTGATGCTTTAATCAACATATCACCTGTGGTCACGCTATAGCCTTCGTTAAACAGCAAGTAAAGAATCCGTAATACCTTGGACAAGCGCTGTGTGAGGTGCTTACCAAAAGGCACTTCAAGCGCTATTTGCTCATCCACCAGTTTCTTCTTACCACGTGTATAGGCTTTGGCAATGGCATCCTCTTTCTTTAGTAGCTGCCTGGCTACTTCGGCATTGCTGAAGCCTCCCAGTATTTTGAGCGTCAGGATGATTTGCAACTCTGCGCTAAGTGCCGGATGACAGCAAGCAAACATCATTTTGAGCTCGTCATCCTTGATTTCCTCTTCCATATCCCAATCCATGGTATAGGATGATTCTCCATTGGCTGTTGTCAGCTCTTTAGATTTTTTGTCAAAATTTTGTTTGCGACGCAACGCATCAATGACCTGGTTATGCGCCACTCTGGTGATCCAACCGGCAGCATTTTCCGGTATACCATTAAAGGACCATGTCTGCATGGCCTTAGCCAGTGCTTCCTGTACTGCATCTTCTACAAGGGTCAGATGAGGCACCCCAAATTTTGCAGTTAGGTGAGAAACTACCCGACCCCATTGGTGTCGGAAAAAATGATCGACGACAGTATTAGTCTCTCGGTTAGGTGAGATCATGAAACAAACCTAAAAAAGTCCTGACTAATGCCAGGACCTGATTTGTATTACATATCCATCGGCATGATTTCGCGTACTTCTACTGTTCCCCCACGTAGGAAAATAGGGCATTCTTTAGATAGTTCGGCTGCATGGTCCAGATTTTTGGCCTTTACAATCAAATACCCACCAACGATCTCTTTCCCTTCTGCAAATGGACCATCTGTGATGACTTCTCCGTGGTTTTCAACGACTTTACCTTCACTTTGAAGTGGTAAGCCTGTTACAAAATTGCCGGTCTTACCTAGACCTTGCATCCAGACACCCCATGCCTGCATGTGCTCTTGCATCTGCTCTGGTGACAGATCAAGCTCTCTACCATCTCCTCCTCTGAATAAGTACATGTACTCTTTCATGATTTCTAAAAGTTTTAGGTTATAAATAAAAATGTAATTCTCTGATTTTCAATAGGTTGTTCAGTTTTCAAGCAATTCCTTGAGGGGTCCAAGGTAATACTCATCCCAACCCTGGTCTATCGACCTAGCCGAGGACTCTGGTACATCAGTATGCGTCAAAGTAAGAACGGTAGAGTCGTCGGATTTTTCTATCGTAAATACACAGCTTGAGTAATCTTGCCATGACTCTTCCTTCCAAAGTTGAACGATCCGTTCTTCTGTAACCTCTTTGTTCACACCGTGTATGGTTTCACCCCAGAGAGAAAAGACACCTTCTGGACTAATATCCATTTTAGCAGTTGCTCCTGACCATTGCTCAATCAGGTTTTCACTGGTTAATGCTTCATATACCTTTTTAGGAGCTGCCTTTATGATGTATTGTTTTTCTACAGTTGCCATCTCTTATTAAATGATTTGTTTCTACAACAAAAAAATCTAATTATTCCAATCATTGATTTTATACCTTAGACGAACAGTTAGATTCACATTGGACACTACTTTAAATCTTTTTTATGCTTCGTTCCGTACTTAGTTGTTTTCTCATCACAATCCTGACTTTCAGCTCATATGCCCAATCCATAGATGGTCCTGCTCTACTAGAGAAGACAATCTCTTATCATGATCCTGACGGACAGTGGTCATCCCTACAGCAAGAGTTATTCTTTGAAACGGATATGCCTGATGGGTCATTGAGAACGAGCCAGGTACAGATCGATAATACGACAGGCATGTTCGAGTATCGAAACCCGGAGCGGAGCTTTGGTATCAAAATGGACTCATGCTACCATATCTCAGGAGAAAAGCAAGAGTGTGACCGAATAGCTCGTACCCGGAATTACTACGTATACCTATGGGGGTTACCAATGAAACTCATGGATGAGGGCACTGATCTTGATAATAAAGTTTATTCAGAGTCAATCAAGGGAGTCGATTACATGGTACTGAAGGTAACCTATCCAGAGGATGTTTGGTACTTCTACATCCATCCTGAGACCTTTGCTATGGAAGCATATAAGTTTTATAAGGACGAACCCAATCAAAAAGGTGAGATCATCTACCTGGATGGCGAAATGGAAGCAGGCGGAATAAAGATACCTGTGGCTAGAGCCTGGTACCGTACAGAGAATGATGAATATCTGGCTACAGATCGACTTGTAAAGACAGAGCCCTTATCACAAAAAGATTAAATCCAGTGGTGTTCTTTTGCCACTTTGATCGCGTCAGCCTTCGAGTTAACCAAGAGTTTAGAGTAGATGTTCTTGATATGGGTTTTGGTGGTTTCCTTGCCAATATGAAGCTCATCTGCAATGACGGTATAGCTTTTGCCTTCTGACAAATGACTCAATACTTCTGTCTCTCGAGTGGTAAGTGGAGACTGGTGATTTCTATGAAATGAGCCCACCAGTTTTCTGGCAATCGCCTTACTCATTGGGGCTCCACCCTCAAGTATATTATCCAAACCCTCTATTACCTCAGCATAGCGTGTATGCTTCAAAAGATATCCTGTAGCTCCGGCCTTGAGTGCCTCAATGATGATGTCCTTATCTTCATGCACTGTGAAGACAATAATCTCTACATTAGGAAGCTTTTTTTTCAACTTTGAGATACCCTCAATCCCGTTCATTCCCGGTAGGTTGATATCCATAAGCACGACATCCGGAGAATCACGAATAGCATTTTTAAGAAATGTCTCGCAGGTATCATAAGCACCTACTACATAGTACTTATCATGATTGTTGATAATCAACTCATAGCTATTGCGAAGTATATCGTCATCTTCGACAAGGCAAACTTTGCGCTTCATTGAGAACATTCCACCGAGCTTTTTAGACGATTGATACAGCATGACTTTTGAGTTTTAACTGTAACAACCGACCGGGTAAATCACATTAGTTTGATAAGAAAAAAATGAGGGTGTCGCATTGACACCCTCTATTTAAAATGAAGAGAATACTTAATTCGTAAGGTTTGGAGGCCAATCGCTTCCGTCGGTTCGAGTCAGTACAGTCGTACCCGAATCATCGAAAGTATTGCTCCAGGCAATGGTCATCTGCGCACCATTAACGCTCTGGACAATGAAGGTATAGCTGTCACCAGCCTGATCCGTGCCTTCCACAGATATCACTTCACAATCATCTACTAGTTCAAGACCTAGTGCAGCAGGATCGTCTCGTAGCTCACCAAACAACCCAAAACTCGCATCTGAGATGCTGTATATACCTGGTTCAACCTCAGTAAATTCACCACTACCAGTGACTGGACCCGCTACAGGATCTCCTCCACCAGTTATAAGATTGGTAGTAGAATAGTCAAAAGTGGTAGCCAGATCTGATGTACAGACAATGTCAATGTTAATTGTACAAAACTCTCCTTCTGCAGTGAATCCGCCACAATAGTCTAACCCGGGGGTTCCTACTTCCCTAATGTCACCAGTGTTATTGGCATCAATTGTATACTCGTAAGAGACTACAAATCTATCTCCACCATCCAGGTCCTCCAGGTCCAGACCTGGTAGAGCAGCAACAAGATTTGCTGGTGTCATCTGTATACCTACCGGAAACTCAGCCTCGGCATAAGTGCCAAACTCAGCAGGCCCGAAACTTCCACCTGCACCGGAGTAGGAAATCAACAAAGTCGCATCGATCAGCGAGCTTACAGGTCCTTCCCTGCCTACAAACCAGGGGTGTCCATCAGGCGACCCGTCCCAGTTTTCATACTCCAAGGTAAATGAAAAGCTCGCCCCTTCCAATTCCTGGAGAACAAAGGTGTTGTCAGTACGCTCTGTCGCCTGAAGAGCCACCGGAATCACAGCTTCGGGGGCGTACACTTTATCTTCATCGCGGCAGCTGCTTAGCATTGCTACCACAGCCACTATCACAGTTATATGTTTATATAGTTTATTCATGATCTCAATCTTTAATCGTTAGAATCGTGCTGGATAGGCTGTTCTGTCCCAGAAAATTGGTGTTTGGAAAAACACGACCTCATTGGCATCCGGAAGAGTAGTGTTCGTGGATATCTCACTGGCCGGGAAAGGTAATCTGCGCGGATAAGTATTGTCGGGAACGATCGACATACGCGCTGAAGCATTATTAGCCGGTAGGATAAATGGCAGCTTAGTCCTGCGAAGGTTGATCCAGGATTCAGAGTTATTGCCAAAGTTGGCAATCTGCCATTGCTCCATGATGATGTTGAGCTTGTCGTCATCAGCAGATGCTCCGTCGTATGCAGCAAGTACATCTGACACATAGCTATCTACGTCAGCAGTCGTTGGTGCTAACTCAGGGTCAAAATTACTGGCATTACCAGCACCATAGTTCATCACTTTGCTGACCGAAGCTCTCACTCCTGATTCCAGAGCTTGCCTGGCTGCTGCTGCATCGCCATTGAGCGTAAGCTGTGCCTCAGCTTCCATAAACCTGGCCATGAAATGAGTCAACAATGGATAGAATCCTGCGCCGGTCCCATCAGACTGAGCTACTGTGAGATATCCGTCATCATCAAAAAGTCCACCTATCGGATAGATGCCAAACGTGGTTCTTGAACCCCCATCATTCGGGATACCAGTATTGTCTCCATGATCGCGACCAATGTAGCCATCACCCAAGTACCCGTAAGCACAAGTACCCGTCCACGTAGACTCGTCAGTATGAACCGCACCATAGCCAAAGCAGGGAAAGTCATCCGCAACGAGTTTGGGGCTTGAAGGATCAAATTGATCAATCTGGCGATAGAAGTAATAACGCATCCTTGGGTCTGCCACACTATACTTCTCATACATGGTATGCATCATATAGTTACTCATATAAAAGGTCTTGGCTCCCTGATAATGTGTCTGGTGAAGTCTATGCCGGTTTTCAGGAGTAATGCCAGACCCGAAAAAGAAGTCTGCGTCATCTCCATTTTCTGACATGATCTGACCAGCACTTAGGATAGCGTTGATACCTGTACGAGCCCTATTCTCATCTACCAACCTTGTGTTAAGCAGAAGCTTCATCTTCAATGTATTGCCAAATTTGATCCATCGCTCTGTATCACCCTGAAAGATGATATCATTGGCAGGTGCCACACCACCTTGAGCAAGATCAGCTAGTCCTGAGTCAATCAACTCCAGCACCTTGTCATAGACCTGTCCACCTTCCTCGTAAGTAGGGGAAAGTGGGCCTTCGGCCCCAAGTAGTGCCTCCTCATAAGGTACAGTACCATACATGTCGATAAGGAATGCGAAACTATACGCCTTGATCATCTTGGCTATTCCCGAATACACAGGCAAAGGAGGATCCTGATTTGGAGCATCAGCGATCACACGCTCAGCATTGATGAGTGCATCTACGTATATCTCTTCAAAACCCAAATCAAAGCCACCATCTGTTGTTAAGGAATATCTTGATATCCCCGCTTCGAGGTTATGACCCAATGGCGCAAGATGATCATATCTATCTACCAGAGCATTGACAAGACCACCTTGCATAGATGGCACCAACAACTCTAAGTCCGGTTCTACAGGATTATTAGGATCATTGTTAATATCCAACCAGTCTCCGCTACATGAGGCAATGAACATCACCAGTCCAATAGCCATCACTCTTGATATATTTCTAATCAATTTCATTATTCTCAGTTTTTGAATGATTAAAAGGTCACAGATAGGTTCACACCATATCTCTTGGTCGTCGGTACACCCATGAAGTCAAGGCCTTGAGCAGCGCCCTGGATGTTACCTCCACCAAGTCCGCTCACTTCAGGATCAAAGTCCAATGCATCGGGGAAGTTCACGGCATCATACCATAGGTTCCTACCGGAAAATGATATCCTGGCACTGCCAAATGGTGTCTTATCAAGTATCAGCTGAGGGATGTTGTAAGACAACACAACTTCTCTTAGACGGATCGTGGTACGATCATAGATCACAGTATTATCATCCCCACCTGCAGCCCAACTGTTAACGAATACCCAGTCGTTAGCTGTGTTCATCACATTGTTTCGTATCTTCTGTCCATTCTCGTCGAGTAGTGCATTGCCTGCACCATCACCCAAGACACCAGGACCAAGCTTTGGCGCACGGTCGGTATTCAAAGGATCATCCAGTACTCCACGGCTGATGATCTGATCTGCTGTCACAGAGTACATTTCACCACCATGCACATAGTCAACCAAGACTGAGAAACTTAATCCCTTCCAAGAGAGTGAGTTTGTCATACCAAGTGTCCATTCAGGATTAGGGTTACCAATGATCTGAAGTTCATTGTCTGTGTACGGCTTTCCGTTGGCTGGATTGACGAGAACATTACCTTCCTCATCTCTCTGCCAGGTCGAACCGAATATTTGACCGTACTGCTGACCTACCTGGTGTACTATAGCACCACCATTACCATTAAATCCATTGACGAAGATCTGATCCGCATCTCCTATGTCTACGACCTCACTAACATTGCGGGTGAAGGCAGAGAAGATGTTCCACTTGAACCCATTCGCTAACTCTACAGGTGTCAGGTCAAGACCTATCTCTATTCCTCTGTTGTCCACCTGCCCAATATTGGTGATCCTTTGGCGATAGCCTTGGGTAGTTGAGACATCAACCTGCACTATCTGATCTGTGGTCTGTCGGTTATAGTAAGTCACATCAAGACCAATCTTATTGTTAAGTAAAGTGACTTCAGCACCGATTTCATACTCAGTGGTGAACTCTGGTGATAACCCCGGGCTACCTTGTATTTCCGACTGGTTCGCCATATTGAACGTTCCAAACCTATTGCTCAACGGCCATTGGAAATTGGTATAAGCTGTGTTGATCTGGAATGGAGTAGTTGTGGAGTAAGGAGTGGCTTCATTACCGACTCGCGTGATACCTGCTCGTACTTTGGCAAAGTTGATGATCGAAGGCAAACTGACAGCCTCGCTCAATACCACAGATGCACTAACCCCAGGGTAGAAATAACTGCGATTATCAAGAGGTAAAGTAGAAGACCAATCATTTCTACCAACTATATTCAAGAAGGCATAATCTCTGAAGCTCAAAGACAGATCGGCAAATACTCCATGAAAGCGCTGCTGTTGGAAGAAATCCCTTCTCATCAACTGCGTAGAAGTATTGACAATGCGATCGATCCCTCTGGCAATAATGCCGGCACCAACGACAGTAGTTTGCTCAAATGTTCTCTGATTAGCATTATGTCCTACTAACGCCCGGATATTAAGGTCTTGGTTGAGATCTCGATCCATAGTGATAAGTAAGTTGCCATCAAGCTCCTCATTGAAAATGTCATCGATGGTGTAAGTGCCTTGGGGAGTAGTTTCTGCTCCGGCGGGAACAAGGCTACTTCTTCGATCAGTATAGGCATTGAAACCAAACTTATAAGTAACAGTCAGCCAATCGAAGAACTCATATCCTGCAGTTGCATTACCAAAATAGCGATTAACAGTACTTCTAAATGGTGCAAACTCTGCCACCCAATAAGGATTGTCAAAACCATTGCGATAGTAGATACTACCCCCGGTTCTTCTGTTGACGTAAGGGTTGTTGGTCAAGTCATACGTAGGACTCAACAAATACAACATCCCTATCACAGAAGATCCCCCTGCATTAACACCAGCTGCAATCTGAGCACCTTGTTGAGATACACGCTGATCTGTTTCTACGTAGGTAATACTTCCATTAAGAAAAAGTCCATTTGCCAACTGAGCACGTCCACCAAAGTTGACACTGGTACGAGTAACCTCATCAAACGGAATGATACCCTCGTTATTAGTGCGCGATATGCCCGCCGTTAAGCTCGTGTTGGCTCCCCCACTTGTGACCTGCACGGAGTTTTCTACCACCTTTCCATTCTGGAAAAAATTGCTAAAGTTGTCCGTGTATGCCCTTACTTCATCTACTGATTCAAGTATTTCAGGATACTGGTCTCCGGCGTATAGTGCAGTAGACGGATCTCCGTACTTTCTAAACAATGGATGGTTTACAGTGCGGCCCGCCTGGATCTCCTGATTAATCAACCAATACGGAGGTCCCCAGGTACCGAAGAACCCATTGTTGAAGTTAAAGTTGACAGAGCCGTTGATATTACCCTGTGCGTACTGGTCTTGATACTCAGGACTCATAGCGATCTGCTCGACGCTATAAGATGAATTGTAGGTCACTTCCATGCCCTTTTTCTCACCGCGAGAAGCTGCTTTAGTCGTAATCACAATCACACCATTTGCAGCTCTTGATCCATACAACGCAGCAGCCGAAGCTCCCTTGAGCACAGTCATAGATTCGATGTTATTCGGATCAATATCAAAGGCCCTGTTAGAGTTAAAGTTACCCTGATTAAAGTTGTCCTGGGTTTGTGTGGATTTGGTGACAGAGTTGTCAAAAGGCACACCATCTACCACAAAAAGTGGTTGATTATTACCCGTCATAGAGGAGTTACCGCGAATAGTGATATTCGTCGAACTACCAACGCCACCACCTGTACCGCTGATGTTAACACCCGGTACTTTACCCGTTAGGGCTCTGATCGGATCTGGCTCAGCTCGCTGCTTGAGGGCGTCTCCCCCTACATCAGTCACCGCATAGCCAAGTGCCTTTTTTTCTCGCTCAATACCTATAGCGGTCACTACGACCTCAGACAGTTGTTGCGTATCTGCCGCCATCGTCACATCAATGGTGGAGCGTGCCCCGACAATTTCCTCGGTAGAGGTCAACCCGATAAACGAGAAAACTAACGTAGCACCATCCCCCCCATTTCTGGGTATGGTGAGTTTGTAGTTACCGTCAATGTCAGATGTCGTACCGGTGGTCGTGCCTTTGAGAATGACATTGACCCCCGGTAATCCATCACCGTTTTCGTCCACTACCCTACCGGTAATGTTCCTTTCCTGGGCTAGCGACGGATGTACACATACGCCGAGCACAAGGATGATCATGAGTAGTTTTGCTTTCATACAGTAATCGTTTAGTTGTTTTGCAAAATGATTTTTCGATTAGCGGGTAAAACCCGCGTTTCGACCTATATCAAAGCTGTAGAAAAGCTTTTCTGCTAAAAACACGATGGTTGGGGTTATGTGTGCCCCATCGAATGGGGGAGTTTCTAATAAGATGTGTGAGTGAAATGTTGGTATATCCCCACATCTCAGATTGCACTAACTTTGCGCTATGAAAAGGTATTGTCTTATTCTGATCCTTCTATTGGGAGCTCACTTATGCCTGGCACAAAATGCGAAGGAACGTCGGTTGGCAAAACTGATCAACAAAGGCAAAAATGAGAAAGCGCTCAAAAGAGCAAATGATTTGATCAGAAAGAATGATTCTGGTAGGGCCTATCATCTCAGAGGGTACTATTTTTCACTTATCAATGAATCCTCCCTGGCTATTGAGGACTATACCAAGAGCATTGAAAAGGATCCAGGTTATGTTCACGCCTATTTTGACCGTGCCCACAGTTACTTTGTATCTGGTCAATCAGATAAATCTATTGCCGACTATGACAAGGTGGTCGAGATTGACCCCAATTTCGTAGAAGCCTATCTCAATCGCGGTACTGTGAAGTTGGAGCAGGGAAATACTCGAGGTGCCTGCCGTGATTGGGACACAGCTGCTAGTCTGGGGCTGGAGTTTGCCTATGAGATCATGGCCGTCAACTGCGAGGGTTATTAGCTCCCTCTTCAACGAATCCTGATATGTGTCACACTTGATATCCTGACATTTATCATGACTTCTTAAAATGAAGCTCATAAAAGTAGTATAACCTATAAGACATCTTTGAAGCTCCGACAAAAGTATCACCGAAACCAAAATCAAAAGATGGAATACTTGCTTCGAACAGATCTAACTTTCCGACAAATGTTAGCAAAACTCTATCAAGAGCACTCGATTGATAGAAATGACCCGCTCATGACTGAGTTGGATATAGTAGCAAAGTATGAACTGATCAGGATGAAATGTGATGGACTTGTCTCATTTGATCAGTCTACGATTTCACTGTCGGAGGAGGGCAGAAAGGCAGAAGGTCTTATGACCCAATTAAGACAAGTAGGTTAATTCTTGTTTTTGAGATCTCCCCGCTTGATCGACTTGATGAACTGTGCCCAGGCAAATGGATTAAGAAGGGGAATAGACCGGGGTTGGTAGCGATCCTGTACTGCCAGCATCTGCTGATCCATATAATAACGGTGATTGGCACCTGCACTCATAGGCTCATTGCCATACATTCTTCTTAGCAACTCGTCACCCAATGATCGCTGCATATTGTCTAGGTCTTCCTGGTAAGGAAGTTCGTAGGCTAATATGGCTTTCTTAAAAAGCTCTTCAGTAGGATAAGGGAAAATAGAGATCTCCGGAAGCATAGTAGTATCCGGCAATAGCTCAATGATCACGGTAATCTTGTCCCCTTGGTCGCCTGGAATAATCAAACTCTGCTTCTGATAGCCCACTGCACTTACCACAATACTGTCTCCCGGCAATACCGGCATAGAATAATAACCATACGGATTAGAAGTGGTACCACGACCTGCCTTAGGCACATAGATATGAACTCCAGAGACACCAGATATACTATCTTCTCCTACCACTACACCAGAAAACTGGATCACTCTACGTCCACCCTGCGCCATTGATTCAATCACTAATCCCATGAACATGATGAGCAGGAGTGTTGTCAGCAGAAATAACTTTTGGGGATGATTCATTAGCACTTTTTTCTATAATGCGTGGCAGCAAACATCGGTTGACCGAGCGCGTCAAAACTAGCAAATAAAAACCATTTGGCTCGGTACAGACTATATTTGCGGTAGCCTCACTTGATGTTATAACAGACTTCAGACAAAATGCGCTTAAAGAATTTTAGTCTTTTTTACGGTAGTCAGATTTTCAAGTCATTTTCGGATGAGTCGAGGATACGCATCCTTAATGTGCTTTTCTACCGTAAGGAAGCGTGCATATCGGATATGGAACAGATACTTGACTTCACTCAAACCAAGACTTCCAGACATATCAGCTATCTACGTAATGCGGGTCTGGTCAGTTCGCGCAAAGTCGATCAATTCATATTTTATACTATAAAAGATGAGGTTTATGACATTGTCAATCAGATATTTAACTTCTTGAAACGAGATATTCAACTAGAGAAGGATTTGGACGCTTATGATGTGATGTACTCCAATCGAGAACTATCAATCAATAAGATTGAAAACAAGTCCTGGAAAGCATAGTTGTTTGGCTATGGCGGCATCAAAATACAAGCATATCCTTTTCGACCTAGACCATACCTTGTGGGACTATGATCGCAATGCCGCTGAGACGTTAACAGAGCTATATAAAGAGTACAACCTATCGACTAATGGTAATTTTTCTGATAAGGAGTTTGTAGCAACTTTCTTCGAGATCAACGAGCAACTGTGGACCAGTTATAATAAGGGACAGATATCGAAGCATGTCATCAGGACCCAACGGTTCAATAAGATATTTGATCAGCTCAACTTACCGCTGCAGTATCAGCCCCGGGACATTGATGCCAGATATGTCCATGGCTGTCCGGAGAAGACACACACCATGGCTTATGCTTTCGAGGTTCTTGATTACCTGGTGCAACACTACAGTATGCATATCATCACGAACGGTTTCAACGATGTGCAATCCACAAAACTTTCCAGATCCGGTTTAGCTCCTTACTTTGATCATGTCATTACATCTGAATCGTGTGGGGCCAAAAAACCTGCAGCGCGCATATTCGAATACACACTTGAAAAGATCAGCGCTGATAAGAGTGAATGTGTCATGATTGGTGATAATCTCAACACCGACATACAGGGCGCTATCAATGCAGATATTGATCAAGTCTACTACAATCCTACCGGAAAAGCGCATGATCATGCGGTCACTATGGAGATCAGCTGCCTTTCTGATTTGAAGTCACTATTCTAAGGAAGCCTGATAGGTAATGCTTAGATTTGCGCTGGAATTTTTCGATAGCAACAAACCCATAAAAAAATGCCAAAAGGAGTATATGAAGTACCGCTACCTATTAATGAACCGGTACTAAGTTATGCGCCAGGGTCCGAAGAGAAAGCGGCCCTCAAAGCGGCGGTCAAAGAACTTAGAAGTCAGGAAATCGACGCTCCGATGTATATAGGGAGTGAGGAAGTACGGACGGGCAACAAGATAAGAATGTCCCCCCCATACGACCACCAGCATACGCTTGGGTATTTCCATGAGGGAGACAGATCGCATGTTGAGTTAGCAGTCAATTCTGCCCTTGGAGCCAAAGAAGCCTGGGCCAATTTGAGTTGGGAACATCGTGCAAGTGTCTTTCTCAAAGCCGCAGACCTTATCGCTGGTCCTTACCGGGCAAAAATCAATGCTGCCACCATGTTGGGACAGTCTAAAAACGCTTTCCAGGCGGAGATTGACGCGGCATGTGAGTTCATAGACTTCTTGAGGTTCAATGTAGCCTACATGACCGAGATCTATGAAGGTCAACCTGAGTCCGCTCCAGGAATTTGGAACCGACTGGAGTACAGGCCACTGGAAGGTTTCGTTTTCGCCATCACTCCTTTCAACTTTACGGCTATCTCCGGAAACCTGCCCGCATCAGCAGCCTTGATGGGAAATACCGTGGTATGGAAGCCAGCTTATACACAAGTGTATTCAGCACAAGTGATCATGGAAGTTTTCAAGGAAGCAGGCTTGCCTGATGGTGTGATCAACCTTATCTACGTAGATGGACCTGTAGCTGGGGACGTCATTTTTAAGCACCCGGACTTTGCGGGGCTGCATTTTACTGGCAGTACGGGTGTTTTCCAACACCTCTGGAAAACGATTGGTGAGAATATTACGGGCTATCGCACCTATCCTCGCATTGTAGGCGAAACCGGTGGCAAAGATTTTATCGTTGCTCATAAATCTGCGGATGCCAAAGCTCTGGCTACCGGAATAATTAGAGGTGCTTTTGAGTTTCAGGGACAAAAATGCAGCGCTGCTTCCAGGGCCTATATTCCCGACAATCTTTGGCCAGAAGTGCAGGATTACCTCATCGAAGACATAAAGAGTCTCAAAATGGGTTCTCCTGAGGATTTCAGCAACTTCGTTAATGCCGTGATCGACGAAAGGTCATTTGATAAGATTGCTGCTTACATCAATGAAGCTAAGGACAATAAGATGGTTGAGATCATCGCTGGTGGAGGATATGATAAGTCTGTTGGCTACTTCATAGAACCTACGATCATTCTTAGTCAGGACCCTACGTACAGGACCATGTGTGAGGAAATATTTGGACCTGTGATTACTATCTATGTATATCAGGCTGAGCGTTTCGAGGAGACATTAGAATTAGTAGACCAAACCTCACCTTACGCTCTGACAGGTGCAGTGTTTAGTCAGGATCGTTATGCTGTTGAATTAGCGACGAAGAAACTTGTACATGCAGCTGGCAACTTTTACATTAACGATAAGCCAACTGGTGCTGTTGTGGGACAACAGCCATTTGGCGGCAGCCGCGGATCAGGCACCAATGATAAAGCCGGATCTTATCTCAACTTGCTTAGATGGGTAAGTCCAAGAACGATCAAAGAAACATTTGATCCGCCCCATGACTACCGATATCCGTTTTTAGCAGAAAGTTGAGCTGTGCAATCCGATAGATTCAAAGTCACTCGATTAACTTCGGGTGACTTTTTTTATGACTGCAAAGATCGCTTCTCCGCTTGCCTTATTCATGGCTGCTGCTGGTGTGGTGCTTTTCTCCACCAAGGCCGTCATGGTGAAACTGGCTTACCCTTATGGTGTTGATCATGTATCACTCTTGGTATTGAGAATGGCGTTTTCTTTACCTATCTACCTTCTCATTGACGCCTTTTGGAGTAAGAAACCCGACGGAATCGTATTAGGAATGAGAGATTATGTCGGGGTAGTTATCGCTGGTATTTTTGGTTATTATCTCGCGAGTCTCTTCGACTTTCAAGGACTCCTATATATCTCTGCGAGTCTGGAGCGACTAATCCTTTTTACATACCCAACTATCGTGATTTTGATCTCCAGGTTTATCTTGAAAGAGCAAATCACGAAGCGTCAGTATTTAGGTATCGGTATTGCTTATTTCGGGATGCTGATCATTTTCCTACCTCAGCTCTTCGTTGAATCTGACACAGATTTCTGGATAGGAGCAGGATTGGTTTTTTTAAGTGCTTTGACCTATGCTTTCTTTCTGGTAACAAGCGGGAGATATATCCCCAGGTTCGGTACAGTTCGGTTTACTGCATGGTCGCTTAGTATTTCTGCCTTTTGTGTGCTCATCCATTTTACATTGAGCTCTAGCCCAGAACAGTCTATTATGGACCATAGCCAAGAGGTATATTATCTTGGAGCGACTATGGCAGTATTCGCTACCATCCTGCCCTCTTTTCTCATCTCAGGAGCCATCAGCCGAATGGGAGCCTCTAATATGTCGATCATTGGTAGCCTTGGACCGGTCTCGACCATCCTGCTAGCCATCATCTTCCTCGGGGAAAAACTGGATTGGTATCAGGTAGTTGGTGCTGCAGTTGTGATTGGGGGTGTGGTATGGGTGAGCAAGAAGTAAGAACAAACTATAATCTGATGACATCAAGTTGTTTCTTGCCAATTTCAGAGGCAACTCTTGAGAATGAACTATAGTAACTTCCCAAAACACGTTTAGTCCTTGAAAGACAGTATAGGTCAATAAGTGCCCCTTGTACTCCCTCTATAGTATTTCTGTTTTGAGGCCTAGGATAAAATATAAGATTGGGTTTAAAAAGCTCACTTAGTCTAGTTCCGAGTAACGGTTCGTCAGTAACCAAATAGAACTTGCTTTTTCCGTCCTTTTTTATAAGGTCCGATATCACATTTTCGAAAATGAAGGGTGGGCTGTTAGCTTTAGAAAGAGCATTGTCTGTACCCCTGATGTGAATACCAATACATTGGTCAAGCCGATGGTGAGTGTCAATACGATCTATTTCTTTGGAAACAGAACCAACCGGCTCCAAAAAAGAGAAATACTCTTGATTTAACCCAAACTCACTCCAAGAATGCACGCAAATCGTTGAATAGGTGCTTGCCCAGATAACCTTAGGTGTCAAGACATGATTACTTTGAACTCTTCTTCCATCCCTTACCAACTTAAAATCTTTTGTGACCCAATTTTTCAGCCTGAAGAGAATCCTATTATAGTTATCCATCGCTTCTAATATCTCAAGACTCCTCTTCTCAGATAGGAGCTTTACCTTATCGTTCTGTTCAAAGAGATCACTAAAATCACAAGATATACCATCATCATGTTTCCATAGAATTCGGCATTCCATGTTTAACATATCACTTATCCATAGACACGAAGTGATATTCCTCATTCTATTAGCCAAACCTGCCTTAGGATAGCAAACAATCACAGTGTCATAATTGAGAAATTCAAAAATGGTATTATAAACATCCAGACAAAAGGTTCTATCAACTTACTTAACATAATCAAAGTTAAGGATCTCATGAGAGCAGGGTTGCCCTCATTCTTAGGATATCTCTAGTACATATAGGTAATTCCATTCAAAGACTCTATTTGACCTAAGGCTTTTGGGAGTCTTATAATATCTATGATTTCAATTATTGCATTGTCTATTTGTTCTTGCGGCCATAATCATTTCGTTAGAGAAGTATGCTAACAAACCAGCATAGTAGCAACATAAGCATTAGGTCATTACTGAAAGACAAGCCATTATAGGCTTAATATGAAAGAGTAGAGAAAAAGGTTGGCTAGGAATAAAAGAATTCAAAATCCAACTACAGAGTCAGCGAGTAGTCAGGCCTAAACTTTGAGCTATACCAACCAACTCATCATAATTCGTTATTCGTTCCTCATACGGCCTGGGGTCAGTTTTTCTGTACTTTGATGCAACATTAAAATGGGGAATCTCAAGAAGATCAAATATCAAATTGCACGTTTTGGACCAAGTTTGTTCGTTTTCCAGATCTTCCTCGTAGGTTACCGTATGATGGGTTAAGTAGCTAAGGTTCTTTTGAATTCTGCCCTCATTTTTCATTATCCACGATAAGGCTCCACAAAATTCGTACTTGTCAAGTAGAATCTTGTCTGGATAAACTCTTTCTTCCTTGAGAGCTGTCCATTTGTTATATTTTTGAGCTATCGTGCTAGAAATAGCCATTTTAAAAATGCTCTTTCTGCGGATGTATATAACAAGCCAGCCTTTATCTCTAAGGTGATCTAGAAAGTTGTCAACATTAGGGGTCTGGTAACTAAGGAGTTTGAAGCCATAAGACTTGTTGGAGGCCTTGAGAAGTTTCGAATTCAAATAAGTATAAGGGAAGCGTTGAACCAACTTAAAGAGATTTTCTTGAAACACACTTTTCCATACCTGTTCCCCAAAAATCTCTCCTTCACAACGGATTAGATCATGACAGTTAAGTAAATCAACTAACAACGTACTTCCTGACCTACCTTGACCATAAATCACAAAGTCTTTTCGCTTTTTCATAAATCTTTATTCTCTATACTACACCCTTCTCGAACAGCACATTTTGGATTACAAAAACTCTTCCGGTTCGGTCAACTCAGCGCCTGCCAACTTAGCAGCCATATGTGAAAAAGAACTTCTAGGGTTTCCAATAATCAGCTTAGTCCTTGATAGGCAATAAGCATCAATGAGTGCGTCATAAGTTCCATCGAGACTGTAGCGATCATTACCCACAGTAAGAAAACTCACTGAATCTTCAAATTGGGCGTAAATCTCCTCAGTGACGTTTACATCATCACTAGCAACATAGAACAGACTATCTGGATCCAGACGCATTATCTTTTCCATTAACTTAATAAATACACTGGGAGGGTAATAGCTATCTCGATGGCTCTTGTTCTTAAAATGATCCGTAGCTCGGATATGTATCCCGACCCGTTCGGAAAGCTTTAATTCTCTGTCGAGTTTCATTACTCGCTCGGATACTTTTAGAATCGGCTCAAACAGACTGAAATAAGGCGTATTATGACCAAACCCTTCCCATGTATGGATGCATATGGTTTGGAAGGAATGGTGAAACCTGATAAAAGAACCAACCCTATCACCCCACGGAGATAGCTTGTTTTGATCTAAATAAACAAACTCACGATCCTTCCAGGTATGACTTTTCATGTCATTAGAGACAACTGTTGACCTGATCTTCTTTACAAACTCCTGTGCTTGATTTAGCCTTATAAATTCGAGTTTCGAATTAGGCAGGAATAGCTCTTCAAAATGAAAGGGACAATCCCTGTCTGGCAGCCACAATATCTTGCACTCCCGTTTCATTTCTTCACTTATCCAAAGACAAGAAGCTATGCAGATTAGTCGATTACCAAGACCAAATCTTGGATGCGCCAAAATCACTTTTTTGCCTCCCTTCTTTTTAAGGAAGTTCTAATGGCTCTTAGATACTCCTTCTTCAGCGCTGCTTTTTTGATCCCATTATTGTTTCCATGTATTCTTCTCATTAGAGTTATGGCTTCCACAATCTCAAATTTCAACAGGCCATCCATTGCCCGTGAAGACCAGTCAACCACTTCAGCCAGTCTGTAGCTCTCATCAAACAACCCAACCCTTTCAAAACAACTCCGGTGAAACAGCCCTGCACCTGGCACAAAACCCGCAAGACCATCATTCGGATTTTCCAGGCCTTCTGAGATACTACAGTCTTGTTTAAAATTCTTTACACGCCCAATTACATAGTCAAGGGATGAATCATTTTTTAGTTTATTGCACAGCAATTCTATATGATTGTTTTTCCAATAATCATCTGCATCCAAAAAAGCTATTAACTCACTTTTGGCAAGTCTAATCCCCTTGTTTCGAGCTGCAGCTTGACCTGCGTTGGATTGATTGATCAATGTGATAGAAGTAAGAAAAGGGTCCAACGCCTCATCCAGATTATCAGTTGACCCATCATTGATCACTATGATTTCCTGGACAGGCTGAGTCTGCATAAGAATACTCTGAAGCGCTTCACCAATAAAGTCAGCTCCATTGTAGACTGGCATTATAACAGAAATTGTCATTGCTTTCTTTGTTTTACTAGTTGCCGCATTACGGTGAGCAAGTTTTTATTATTCCGGTCAACGTTTAGAGATATACTTTTTTGATGCACTCTCTTCATAAGCAGTACTTCATCCAGTACCTCATTTGTTACTTTCATATTCTGAGCGCGACCAAACCAATCAACGTCTTCTGCAGTTGAAAGTCTGATATCGAACAGGCCAACCCTATCAAATACTTCACGACGGGCAACCAGAGTTTCCATAATAATACCTACAGGGTTTTGTAGTAGATGCTCAAGCCGGAAACCTTCCGGCACATGCTCAGGGTCATCAAGGAAGAATGATATTCTCGAGTTAGTATACATGATCGACTCATCACTGACCATTCGCTCTACCTGAAGCTTCAGTTTATCAGGGTGCCATCGGTCATCACAAGACAGGAATGAAACAAGCTGATTTGAAGAGTATCGGATTCCTGCATTGTAGGCGTCAGAAATACCTGTAGCGGGCTGCTGAATAACATCAAGTCCAAAACTCTTTGCTATCTCTACAGAATTATCTGTTGATTTTCCGTCAACGACCACTATTTCATAGTTAGAGTAGGATTGATCTACAACACTTTGAATAGCCTCTGAAAAAAATTCAGCTCCATTCAATACGGGCATGATCACGCTGACTTTAGGATTCTGCATGTTAGTTTGACTTATTCATAATCTCTCCAAGATTGAGGTCTGGCAATTGTGCTTGATTATTGGACTTGCGCCTTAGAAGAGAGTTTTTGTAGGCTTTAAGAAGGCTACTTTTATCAAAGTTAGAATCACGGAAAGAACCTGCATGACTCCTCGCAATCAGGCACGTTTCGTTTTGAACATTTATTCTAGTTTTCTTTTCACGCGCCTTGAAAAACCAATCCATGTCCTCATAATTCTCTAACCTCTCGTCAAAGTCACCAACTGTTTCAAAAACAGCCTTTCGAAAAAGTGATGCTCCGGGAATCATAGAAAGTACTGCTTTCGCATTAATATTTCTAGTCTCTTCAATCTTTGTATCCAAACCTGTTGATTTCATCAGTCCCACGACTATATCAGCTTTTGAGCTCTGAATTTCTGACACTTGACGCCCTAACTTGGAAGGAAGCCATAGATCATCAGCATCCAAAAAGGCTATATAGTCACCTGTAGAATTCTTGATACCAACATTGCGGGCAGCAGATACCCCTCTGTTAGTTTGATTTACTATTCTTATTTGATCACCAAAAATTGCCAACGCCTCAGACGTCTTATCAGTACTCCCATCATTTATTACAATTATTTCCAGATTACCATAATCCTGTCTTAAAACACTGTCAATAGCTTCAGCCACAAATAGCTCTCCATTATAAACTGGTATGATTACGCTAACCAACGGATTCTGAGCATCTTGATTTTCCAAGAAAGTATGAGATTCTCGTTTTCGATCTCTTTCAAGTTTCTTTTTGAACACCTGCAATACACCCAGGTCCACGAGATCTCTTCCTTCGGTCATATTGTTACCATGACGCCTGACATAAAGACTGGTCTGATTGATTCGCTTATATTTCAATTGTGACTCGATCAGTCTGTTGTACCAGTCGGTATCTTCACCATACTTCATTGAGGTATCAAACAATCCGACTTGGGTAAACACTTCTTTGCGATAGAGTGCTGCACCTATGTAAAAGGGAAATGACTCCTTTGGATTACCAAGGTAGGCTACACTGCCATCACTATTGTTCTTTACTACTTGTCCAAAGCCCTGAACGACCATCATATCTGATTCTGTAGTCATTTCATGCAACAGGGTTCTCAAGTTGTTTTCAGGCCAATAGTCATCAACATCAAGAAAGGCAATGTAGGATCCAGTGCAATTGAGAATACCTCTGTTACGAGCACTGGATGGGCCTTCATTCTCTTGATAGAGATATCGGACATCTGCATTTGATTCTTCTAGCACATGCTTCAATTCATCAGTAGAACCATCATCGATAACTATAATTTCAATGGTAGAATACCCTTGATTGTTAACGCTAGTAATGGCATCCAAAATGAATTCTGCGGCATTAAATACAGGGATGACTACACTTATGAGTGGTTGATCTCCACTCGAATTGAGCGGAGGTTCTCTGTACGATTCAAAGTCAGAAGCCAGCATCTGAAGGATTGATGCTGGTATTTCATTAAATTCGTTACTCAACTTTGCCTCAAAGCAAGGCGTATCTTCAACTAACTTTTTAATGTATTCTGAAGTATCCTCTCCGGCTCCAGGCAATTGAGAAATAGTCGTGAACGCCATTGCCTTTTCAACTCTCCATTTCGGGATAGCCTGAAAGCTTGAAGGATCAGGTTTTCCAGTTATGCTGGGAACAAGAAATGCCTTAACCACACCTTCCTTTTTAATTTGAGCCTGTAAATCAGGATATAGCTGGTACACTCCTTTTTCTTGCTCTTTAGACTGTCTTTCGCCAACAAGTTGTGATAAGTTAGGAAAGCGCCCAATATCATCATTAAAAAGCTTCGCAGTGCTGTATAAAGAGTAGGCTTTTTGTGGACTTCCGTTTTCAACAATAATGTAATCATCCCCAATGTAATCCATACCTGCATTGATACAAGCCAGTGCTGTGCTTGACTTTCCAACACCTCCCTTTCCGGTTATGATGAATAAATTACGATCCTTTCCCACACCAGCAGCGTGGATCAATTGCAAACCATATCCTGATAGCGACCATTGAAAAAGCGTTCTGAACGGGGCAGAGGTTGTCCAATAGGGAATTGACTTTGAGTTTTGCACCCAATAGATGCCTATCGCTCGCTGGTGATCATACAGGTTGACTGAATAATCACTATAGTGAAAGGCTGTTCTGATCCTTTTGCTGTTAAATCCCCATATATCTCCCCTGTCGGTAAACGCGTCCCAATCACATGGAGGAGGTGACATAGCCGTACCTGTAGACTCACTATCCCATACGTGCAAAGTAACATCAACCTCTCCACAGGCTGGTACTCTAAGATGCTCAAGAGCGGCAATGAGAATTCGTCTTAGTTCTGTACCTAAAAACCTCAAACAATAAACCTTGCCGGCAACCATGAAATAGTCATTGTGCTCTAAGTTATGCTGGGAGGCCTTCTTATACTGGTTATAGCTCCTTTCAAAAAAATCCAGCTGCTCTGTCTCGCTTCTTTCTTTGAAATTTATCATCTCTTGATCAACCTATGTTCTTCAATTTCATAAACCTGATCTACATATGAGACCACTTCAGCATCATGGCTTATCACCACTATCGCAGGATTCCACGCAAGTTGTCGGATGTTCTCCATTATTCTCTTGACAGAGCCACTATCCAAATGATTTGTAGGTTCATCAAGTATCACAAGGTTTGGTTTGCGAACAAGAGCTCTGGCAATTGCTACCTTCTGGCGCTCACCACCAGAGAGATATGTACCATCTTCACCAGTCTCAGTTTCGTATTTATCTGGCAAATCTCCAACAAAGCAATCTACTAGTGAAGCACAAACGGCTTCTTCAAAATTGGCCCTATCAGACAATTCAGATCCATATGTGATATTAGACTCAATAGTTCCAGGTAACAGCATTGGATATTGCGTAACAACTCCGATATTTCTTCTCATGCTGCACAAATCCAAACGCCGGTAGTCAACATCATTCACTGATACTTCTCCATCCAGAGGCTTGATAAGACCTAAGACAACCTGTATTAGCGTAGATTTACCCGATCCGTTCTCGCCGACTATCGCAATAACATCAGCTTTCGACAATCTCAAATTGATCCCCTTTAAAATCGGGTTATGGCCGTAATCAAAAGAAACATTAGACACCTGGATGTGATCAATAGCTTCCACCTTAACGGCTTCATTCTTCACCGACACTTCAACAGAATGAAAGAGATTGTATAGTTTTTCCAAAGAGACATTTCCTGAAACTATAGATGAATAAGAACTCGAAATCGCATTTAACTGATTGTTAAGCTGATTTGCGGCTATATAAAAAGCAAAAAAGTCTCCAAGTGTCATCACTCCACTGGCCACTAACACCCCCCCTGAAACGAGCACTGAGATCCCCAAAATTGACACCATAAATATTTGGAGTTGGGTCTGAAAGCTACCGAACAATCCTTGAAGCTCTGTCTTCCTCTTTAAGTTGTCCACTGTTGCATTATGGCGATCAGATTCTCTTGCCTCAGTACTTTGAAGCCATAGCAGACCAAGGTATTTGAGGATAAACATGTTGGAGTTGCTAAAATCTTCAAATGCCTCTTGATACTCTTGAGTCTTAACCTTCACTTTTTTCCCAAGATAAAAATTGATCAAGGCGATCAGCGGGATGAAAAAGGCCACTATGGCAAATAACAACTGGTTGATAACAAAAAGAATAATAACCAACGTAAGACTAATAACTACAGAGGGGCCTAGCCTCGAGATAAGAACAGTGAAGAGGTCGGAAATTCTCTCTGTGTCCTGAACCATCTGAACATTATGCCGACGAATATCTAGTCTTGCGTGCTGCGTATAGCTAAAGCTGTAGACAACAGCCAACAAATCTTGCCGAATTCTTGAAATAATGGATGTAGTGATTCTTAAGCTAACTTTTCTCAAAAAAATAGTAGAAGTCACCGAGATCAATCTAATGACAATAAGAGCAACTCCCGACAATAAGATACCACCAACAAGTTGATTTGGAATGGCCTCATCAAACACATATTTTACCAGGATCAGATTAGGGATTACAAAAAAGGAAAGGACAATGTATCCAAGTGAAGACCAAATCAGAACTTTACGGTAACCAACTACATATTGACTGAAGTATTTCCATACAACTCTCGAAATGCCTCTTGTTGAAACCTGTTTGCTCTTCTCAACCATGAAGGTGCAATTGGGAGTATAACCTGTGAATGCTTTCTACCAATTGAGATTTGGTACGAAGGCGAAAAAAACTATACTTCAAAAAGCCTAACACTTGCATAATTGGATTGACAAACCTTGTTTGCCTGATATAAAAAAAGTAGTTAGAAACTACTTTTTCAGTCCAAGATCTTGGAGGAATACTTTTGGCTGAGGTGGCATATTTAAAAGCTAACCTTTCGCTCAAGGTATAGCCATGATCTTTCAATTGCTCAAATACTACATCTGGGATATGGGCTCTAAAACTCTTTTCCAAAAAGGTCAATCCATTCATGACCAAAAAACCAACTCTCAGATCAATTGCGGCCTTGACAAACAACTTCCAGTCAATGCCATTTTTTACTAACATATGAGCATCTGGAATCCATCTGATAGGGGGCTCGGGATTATATCTAATGCCATGCACCAAAGTATGTAATAGCATATTCTCCCTTGACATTGTACTAGTAGCTTGGCCACCTACTTCTAAAGGCAATGCACCACTCCACCAATCATGTTTGGAAGCCATGTTATTACTTTCTACTATAGGATTCCAGTGCATATCTAGCTCCTGTTTGAACGGCCCTGTTAAAGAAAGTGAGTTACTATACCTCATAGCATATTCAACAGACTGAGAGCGGTCTACGGTAAAGTCATTATCCTTAAGCAGATTGAGCGCCTTATGTACATCTTCTTTTTTAATGAGCAGGTCAATATCAGACATTGGCCTTACTCCATAGTTCTTATATGTCAGCACAGTCAATGCGATACCTTTTAGTACAAGGACAGGAATATTATTATCATTCAAAAGCTTGATTACCAGACCAGCTCTCAAAAAAAGGATATGATTGCTTGACCAGGACTGGCGATAAATCCCCTTTAGACGCCCCATTAATGGGTCATCTATCCCTAATCTTAACAGATTGTGATAGAGCAGTGGTAATAATCTAAAAGCCGGCCCATCAATCTCTGTTTCAAAATCAGTGCTTTGGCTCCAATCCTGCCAAGACTGTCTAGCCTTTTCTCCTTCAAAGAGGCTCGCTTCAATTAGGGCGCAATGTGCTTTAGCTGGAAACGGTGATCCATGACTTGGGTTGATCATCCTCTTTAGGAAGAATAATAGCTATGAGTCTTTCTTCTGTGGCCAACCCTTCTGATCCACATCATGAATCGGATCAAGTAGCAGTAAGTCCTGCATGTCAGAATACTTATTTACAACAGGAGGGATATACTCGTTACATATTTCCAGCATCTGAGCTTCAATATCAGTGATATTATCACTATTAAAGTCCAAAACCAATGGTCCTTCTACTACTAGCTCCTCAGATACCAACTTAGCAACAAATAACTCAACATCGTTGTGAACATCATCAAGCGACAAATTGTAGGCTTTAGACATTAGCGATGGCAGTGTCGACCAACCAGCTTCACTATCGATAAAATTCCAAATGAACGCACCCAAACCTTCAAAAGAATAGTAATTACCAGTCCGTAGGTTCAAGAGAATTACTTCTCCGTCAATGGTCTCGTGAACAACATTTGGGGTGTTAACTCTCATAATAGTAAATAACTCTGTTTGGGCAACCAGATCAAAATTAACAATTAGGTAAAAACAAAAAAAGACAGCCGCTTGACTGTCTTTCGGATGCTCCTCCTCTTGGGCTCGAACCAAGGACCCTCTGATTAACAGTCAGATGCTCTAACCAGCTGAGCTAAGGAGGAATAATTTTCGGACTGCAATATTAGAGGTAAGCCTGCTATTCTCAAAACAAGCCTCCACATATTTTTCATCCAATCGAAAAACATTTTTCTACTCAGCCTTTACAGACAATATGATACTACAATTGCGTCATAATGTCTGATTTTTGATCCGTTGAATTGGTATTTCGGCCATTATGTCTGTTTTTTGGGCAAATTTCTCGTTGGCATAGATTTTACTAATGGTAGGGTGAATTAATTGTTCAACCTTAAATATTAAGATTATGACACTTACAAAATATAACACCCGAGACTACAGACCTGTAAGCTTCAACAGCTTTTTAGACAGATTCTTTAATGACACTTTTGATCCATCATTAAGTGGTGGTAGCAGATTCACTCCTCAGGTAGACATACTTGAGCAAGACAAGTCTTTCGAGATTCAGCTGGCCTTACCAGGAATGAATAAAGATGATTTCTCGATAGAGATGAATGAAGGTATGTTGACCGTAAGCGGTGAGCGTAAGTTTGAGAATGAGAAAAAAGAAAAGAACTATCGAACTGTTGAGACGCACTACGGATCATTTAGCAGAAGCTTCCATCTCCCAAAAGATATCAAAGCAGAGAAGATTGAAGCCAAGTATGACAATGGTATCCTACATGTAACGGTACCAAAAGATGAGAAGAAAGCACTGAAAAGATTGATCAGCATTAAGTAGTTGAGATTTTAGTTGAGTTAAAAAAGGCGATCGTGATCGCCTTTTTTCGTTAAATAATGTTAACTACATATCCTTAGATCAAAACAACTCGTTCAATCCTAGACAATTATTCCAAATAGCAAAAGGTAATATGGATAAGAAACAAATATTTATTGGAATGCTCTTCTCGTCCTTCTTTGGAGGACTGGTAGCCATTGGGGGGTATTCCTTGTTACAAGAACCATCTGATAATCTGATCCAAACGGAGCAGAACGATAATCTAAAATTTACTAACTACAGCATTGACACCACTCAAGCCATTGTGCCAGCGGGGCTGAATTTCGTGTATGCTGCGAATACTGTGACTCCAGCTGTGGTTCATATCAGGACGACCGTTGAAGCTTCAGGTGGATATACAAGCAGGACTCCACTGGACAGCTGGCTGAGAGACTACTTTGGTGATCAGGGCAGACCACAAGGACGCGGTGGCATGGGAGCTGGTTCTGGGGTGATTATTTCTGAAGACGGCTATATCGTCACAAATAATCATGTTGTTGACAATGCCTCTGAAATTCAAGTATTGCTTAATGATAATAGGACTTTCGAAGCTGAGATCGTAGGCGTGGATCCTACAACAGACCTAGCAGTATTGAAGATTGATGAGGCTAATTTGCCTACGCTAGCCTTTGGCAATTCCGATAGGGTACAAATCGGTGAGTGGGTACTAGCAGTAGGCAACCCGTTCGAGTTCCGCTCTACCGTCACTGCCGGTATCGTAAGCGCCAAAGCACGTAACATTGGCATACTTAGAAACAGGAACAATCTACAGATAGAATCATTCATTCAAACTGATGCAGCCGTCAACCCTGGCAACAGCGGTGGTGCATTGGTTAATTTGAGAGGTGAGTTAGTTGGCATAAATACCGCCATTGCCACGCCTACCGGAACATTTGCCGGTTATTCATTCGCGGTTCCGACTTCTTTGGTAGAGAAAGTGGTGGAAGACCTCATCGAATTTGGTGTAGTACAGCGAGCACTACTTGGCATTTCTATTCGTGATGTCAACAGTGAACTGTCTGAAAGAGAAGACCTGGGTGTAGTGTTTGGTGTATATGTTGCTTCTGTCAATGATGGAAGTGCCGCAGATGACGCAGGTCTGGAATCAGGTGATGTGATAGTGGCCATCAACGGACGTGAAGTAAAAAGTGTATCACAATTGCAAGAACAAATTGCTATCAATAGGCCAGGCGACAAAGTATTGGTTGATTATATACGTGATGGGAAAAGGCGAAATGTAGAAGCCACACTCAAGAATACACTCGGTACGACTGAAGTAGTAGAGGCAAGAAATAGTGTTCTTATTGAAGGAGCAACTTTCGATGAGATATCTAATGAACTCAAGGAAGATTTGAATCTCGAAGGCGGTGTTTCTGTCATTGAGCTAGAAGGCGGCAAGTTTTCTGATGCAGGCATCAAAGAAGGGTTTGTAATCACGCATATTGATAAAGCTCCGGTTGCTACTGTCGAAGGCCTGACGACCATGCTGGGTCGATTGAGGCGTGGCGATGGCATACTGATCGAGGGTGTCTATCCTAATGGGGATAAAGCCTACTATGGCATTGGCTGGTAAGCGACTTATCACTACAAATAAAAGAAAAATGATGGCTGCCTTGAGCAGCCATTTTTTTTAGCTTTACGCCAACATTTTTAACCCAAATACATTCATGTCTGACCAATTCGGAATTAGGGAAGCGCTCAAAAACTTAGGCCTTTCTGATAAAAACTCCGGTTCATCTACCGGTGCACAATGGATCACTACCAGCGGCAACTACATCGAATCTTTTTCTCCTGCGGACGGGCAGCTCATCGGTGCTGTACAGGAGACAGATGACGCTGCATACGAGCAAATCATGTCCCAGGCTGATGAGGCCTTCAGAGTTTGGAGAACCATGCCCTCCCCACAGCGAGGAGAGATCGTACGACAGATCGGCGAAGAACTAAGAGTACACAAAGCTGACCTTGGCAAGCTCGTTTCTTATGAAATGGGTAAGTCTTACCAGGAAGGACTTGGTGAGGTGCAGGAGATGATCGACATCTGCGACTTTGCAGTTGGTCTATCACGTCAACTTTACGGCTTGACCATGCACTCCGAGCGACCAGGTCACAGAATGTACGAGCAATGGCACCCTATCGGAACAGTCGCCATCATTTCTGCATTCAACTTCCCCGTGGCGGTGTGGAGCTGGAACTCTATGATCGCATGGGTGTGTGGTGATGTTTGTGTCTGGAAAGCTTCTGAAAAGACACCACTTTCAGCAGTGGCTTGTCAAAACATCATTCAGAAAGTCTTTACCAAAAACGATATTCCAGAAGGCGTAAGCGGAATAGTCACAGGTGGTAGATCACTAGGCGAAAAACTATCTAATGATCATCGAATACCTCTTGTATCTGCTACAGGTTCTGTGAGAATGGGCAAAGCAGTTGGTCAGGCCGTTGGTGCTAGATTGGGACGCTCCTTGCTAGAGCTAGGTGGTAACAATGCCATTATCATCAGCAAGGACGCTGACCTTGATATCGCCATCAGAGGCGCGCTCTTTGGAGCCGTTGGTACTGCCGGTCAGCGTTGCACAACCACAAGAAGATTGATTGTGCATGAAGATATCTTTGACGAAGTAGCTTCAAGATTGGTCAAAGCTTATGGTCAACTCAGTATTGGCAATCCATTGGATGAGAACAACCATGTCGGCCCATTAATCGATACGGATGCAGTAGCCAGCTACAACAGAGCTATTGAAGCAGTAAAAAAAGAAGGTGGTCAAGAAATCGTAGGAGCAGAAGTATTATCCGGTGAAGGTTACGAATCCGGCTGCTATGTCAAACCTGCCATCTTCGAAGTGCAAAACAGTTTCGATATCGTACAGAATGAGACTTTTGCACCGATCCTTTACATGATGAGGTTCAAGACCATGGATGAAGCGATTGGTTATCAGAACGGTGTGCCTCAGGGCCTTTCTTCGGCGATCATGACAACCAACCTCAGAGAGGCCGAGCAATTCTTATCCAATGCTGGATCTGACTGTGGTATCGCTAATGTGAACATCGGTACAAGTGGAGCTGAAATCGGTGGAGCATTTGGTGGTGAAAAAGAAACCGGTGGCGGACGCGAATCAGGTTCTGATTCATGGAAAGCCTACATGAGAAGACAAACTAACACCATCAATTACTCAACGGAACTCCCTCTTGCTCAAGGCATCAAGTTCGACATTTAAATAAGTGTAAAGCAAGTCATCAAGTTGAGCACCTTTTATCCCTCTTCGGAGAGCGTTAGGGAGAGGTTAACAGCGCTCACTCAGCTTGATGGTGTTGATTTAAAACATCTTATGATTTCATAGTATAGGTGAGTTGCTATATTTGCAGCTCTCTCCGGGGGATTAGCTCAGTTGGCTAGAGCG
>DIYH01000005.1 GCA_002435755.1 Flammeovirgaceae bacterium UBA6059 | reverse complement strand
GGTAAGCTTTGGCAGCAGCAAAAGTATTACCTATACCTATGATGCGGCTGGTATTAAGCTCAGCAAAGTGGTCAATGATAATGGCTCCCTGACCACTACTGATTATGCAGGAGGCTTTATTTATGAAAACAATGTGCTCCAGCATTTTGCTCATGAAGAAGGCAGGGTTCGTCTGGAATCTGGCGTAGCCAGGTATGATTACTTTATCAAGGACCATCTGGGCAATACCCGTATGACCCTGACGGAGGCACGGGACAGTGTGGTCTATGATGCCACTATGGAAACTACCCTGGCCGGCTTTGAGGAGTCGGTGTTTTTAAATATCCCGGCTACCCGCAGTACCGAAGAGGCTTTTGAGGGCAGTGCTTCTGCCAAGCTGGGGCCGGAAAGCATAGGCCCGGCTAAAATGCTGATGGTAAGCCCCGGAGATACCGTGGACCTTTCAGTCTATGCAAAGTATCCGAGTGGTTTTGTAAGCACCAGCTCAGGCAACAGCGCCAATATTGGTACTGCTTTGGCTTCTCTCTTCGGAGTGAATGGCGGGGCGGCTACGGTGTATGAGCAGGGTGTTTATGATAACCTCAACAGCAATGCGGGTACCTTCCTGGCTTCTGCCATCAACACAGGCAGCAGCAGCGTACCCAAGGCCTATCTGAACTATGTCTTCTTCGATCAGGATTTTAATCTGGTGATCAGCGAATCCGGCTATGTAGCCGTGGACGCTGGGGCCGAAGGGGTCTTTGATATTTTACAGGCAAATGGCCTGATTATGGAACAGGCGGGTTATCTTTACGTATATCTCTCTAACGAGGGACATACCACAGACGGTGGTAATGTGTATTTTGACGTACTCAGGGTCAACCATAAAAAAGGGCATATCATCCAGGAAGATCATTATTATCCCTTTGGGATGAATATAAATGCGCTGAGTAGCTCAGCTCCCCTGTCTAAGCCAAATCAGTTCAAGTACAATGGGAAAGAACTGCAGAGCGAGTTTGATCTAAATTGGCATGATTATGGAGCTAGAAACTATGATGCACAAGTAGCTAGATGGTTTAACGTTGATCCTTTGGGCGAAAAGTATAAAAGTTTTTCGTTATACACTTATGCTGTAAACACACCAACTTTTTTTGTTGATCCAACTGGCAAAGAGATTGAAATATCAGAGTTGAACAAGGAGCAAAGAAAGCAATATAAAAAAGCGCTAAGGCAGCTTAAAAGGCAGAGTAAAACATTCAGAAAAGTATATCGACAGCTTAAAAATTCAGATTCAAAATACATTGTCAGAAATTTTAATCTTTCATCAGCAAGTGTGTTAGGCACTTTTCAAGGAAATTATGCTTCATATGTAACTTGGGAAGATGAAGAAGGCAACTCCTCTGAATCTGAACCTGTGGTTAATAATCTTCCAGATGATTTCAAAGAGTCCGAGCTAGGTGGTGTTATAGAAATTAACTTCATCGTTGGTTGGGCATTAAACGAAACCAAGAAAGGTCTCGGAAGTACTGTATTAAAATCTACGTTAGCTGAAGAAATGGTGCATGCCTTGCAATATCAGACAGAAGTGTCAATGAATGGCAATAATGATGAAAGTATGAGACCTGGTGGTACTAACCATGAGTTCGAGGCAAAAGCAATAGTAGGACAGATTTCATCCGAAACCAGAAAAGACGATTTAATGAGCAATTATGAGTTAGGTGCTCAAAAGTTTGGTACTTCTGCCTTTAAAAATGGAACTTTCAAGAATTTCCACTATGAAGCATTAAAATGGAGGTATCAACCAAATACCCCTAAGAGTTATAAAAAAATGGGGTTAACTTTTACTCCGCCCAGTTTATTAATTAACCTAATTAAAGAAAAATGAAGGGATTCAGAACAATATTAGTCTTGTCCTTTATTAGTCTAACATTGAACGTACTAAAGGCGCAAGAGTCCGTTAGTAGCATTGAGTATACACAGAAAGCCAGAGTCTTTAAAAATCTAAAAAGAGCTATCAAAAAACCAAATAGAGTCTACGGGTTAGACTTATCAAATCAGGGGTTAGAAGAATTTCCTATCGAGATTCTAACGCTCAAAAACCTTCGCTTTCTCAATTTATCAAATAACAAACTAAAAGATATACCTGACGAATTGGATAAGCTAAGGTACTTGGAGCATTTGGACCTTAGTTCTAACAAAATTCGAACAGTCAATCAATCCGTTGGCAATTTGCATCAATTGATAAATCTGATAATAAATAAAAATAGGATCGAGAATTTACCTGACAATTTATTTGACTTGCCTCGCATCAAAACCCTCATTATTTCAGACAACTTTTTGTCTCAGCAGGATATGAAAAGATTGAATAGAGCATTCCAAGGTTCATTGATAGTTACAGAAATCATAAAATAGGGTGGTAATGCCTCCAAATATCTGGTAGCACTAGAGGGTAGTGCCTCCAATTATCGGTAGTGCCTCCAATTATCTGGTCATACCAAAAACATAAACATACAGAGCATAAAGGTCGGTTTTTAACCGGCCTTTATCTTTTCCAGGTCAATCTTGGGTTTCAGTCAGCACTAAAAAGTGGCTTAGAACGGAAATATAAAGGTCAATGCCTCCTTAGTGCTGTCAATTATCTGGTAGCCAAAAAAGTATCGAATTCTCGTTCTCGTTTGAAACGAGAACGTATGAGAAAAGCATTTACAATGCATATAAAACACTTAAATCAATAGCCTAAACAAAACCATGAACTGTCAATATTGCCAGAGCACCTGTACTAAAGCAGGCAAACAGCAAAATGGGATGCAAAAATACCGTTGTCAAAGCTGTGGTAAATACCAACAGGCTCAGTATCAATATGCAGCATGCCACAAACCCGCTCATGAGTTATTCTTAAAATGCCTCAAAGCCGGTAACAGCCTCAGAGGAATTCAGTTGATTACAGGTATTTCTGTCAATACGCAAATCCGCTGGATCAGAAAACTGGGTAGAGTACTCAAACCACCCCAGGCCATTCGACTCCATGACGATTATGAACTCGATGAATTATGTACCTATGTTGGTAATAAAAACAAACGAAGATGGGTAATCAGTGCTATTTCCAGAACAACAGGCAAGGTAGTGGCTATCAAAACAGGTACACGTACGGCACAAAGCCTGAAAGTAGTAATAGACAAACTGCTAAGCCTCTCTCCCAACACTATTCACACAGATCGGTTAATTGCATATCGTGGTCTGATTCCTGAACATATCCATAGGGTCAAAGTCAGAGGCATCAATAAAATTGAAAGATATCACCTGAATCTACGTACACATATAAAACGCCTTAACAGGAGAACCATCTGCTTTACCAGGCGAATCGATATGTTGAATCATCTGGTGCGCTTATACGCCCGGACCTGACTTACCAAAACGCCCCCCTGCCCTCCTCTTTTGTAATGAGAAAATATACTTACTGAGCAGACAGGTCTATGACATATAAAAGCCCTTAACCCCATTACTATCCAACTGATAAAGCTATATTCATTCTATGGCAGGTGATGCTTACAGAATACAGGATCAGCAAGGTTACTACTTCCTTACCCTTACCATTGTACAATGGATTGATCTTTTTACCAGAAGGCATTATAGGGACATCGTTGTGGATTCGTTGAATCATTGTGTAAGAGAGAAAGGCCTGAAGCTTAACGCCTGGGTGATTATGAGTAATCACATCCATTTAGTGGGTAGAGTAGACACGGAGTCTGGCATGTCGGGATTCCTGAGAGATTTTAAGAAGTTCACTTCCAAAAGTATTGTCAGGGCTATACAGGAAATTCCTGAAAGTCGCAGAGAGTGGCTGCTCGATAAATTTGCCTTCGAAGCCAGACGCAGCAAAAGGGCAAAGTATTTTAAGGTATGGAAAGACGATAACCACGCGATAGACCTACAACACATTGACGCCATGAGTAAGGTGGATTATATCCACGAAAACCCAGTAGTAGCAGGCATTGTCAACGAACCTGACCATTATCTCTATAGCAGTGCAATCGACTATGCGGGAGGCAAGGGACTGGTTAATTTAGAATTGATATAATATCTGCGTTACAAACGCAAAGACCTTACATTCTCGTTACAAACGAGAATGAGGAAGGAGTATAGGTTTAGTATAACAAAATTTGATTAGATGAATTCTGTGTTAGAAATAATTAGTCAGATTAAAGAAAGACCCAGGATGTATCTGACCGAACACTCAATATCCTGTTTACGCGCCTTCCTGGATGGTTGGTATCTTCGCGATCCGGAAAGTGTGACAGAAGGAAGTGTTCTTGCTGATTTTCAAGATTGGATTGTAGAAAAATATAAGGTGAAGTCTAGCCATGGCTGGAGTCAGATCATTCGTTTTTATTCTCAGGATGACTATGACGCTTTAGATAGGTTTTTTGAGCTTTTTGAATCATGGTTAAAAGCCTCAGAAGACTCAAAATCAGATGATTTTGTTGATTAGGTAGAGTTAAAAACAGTGGTACCTCCAATTTTCTGGTGATCTGAAAAAGTATCGAACTCTCGTTCTTGTTTGCAACGAGAACGCATGAGAAAAGCGCCTGCCAAAGGCAGACAAGCTTTTAACGTATAACAAAACTCCAACAGGCGGGAATTCCTTTTGAAAGTCAAAATAGATTCGAGTCATCCAGACTACCCCTATTAATGTCGAATACTATGGATATATATAGTGTAAAAGTAGACTCAAATAAGTCTCAGTGGTTGATGCCTCAAGTTGACAAGGAAGAAATACTAGATTATACAGCTTTTGATTGTGAACCAAAACTCGCGAGTTGGCAGCAAAAAGAATGGTATTCATTTAATCCTAAAAGTTTTGAAGGGAATTTTTACAGTATTGGTTCAAATGGAGCTTTCGCTTTTGATAAGTCAGTTTACGATAGTGACTTATTCACTTTATTAGAAATGTCAGGAGAGATACTTCCTGTAAATCTGGCAGGTAAAGAAGTGTATATAATTAATGTGTTAGAGTGTGTAAATGCGTTGGATGAAAATTCTACTAAATGGGATATTTATGATGATGGTAGTAGAGGAAGAATACTGGATTATACTTTTCATAAAGATAGAGTTAGTGAATCTACGTTATTTAAAATACCTCAAACGAGCAAATCAGAGATATTAACCTATTCAGGAATAAAAGATGAATATGATGAGTTTATGAGGTTATATCAGAAGCTAGGTTTTACAGGTCTTGTTTTTGATAAATTAACTTAACCTGAACTGGTACCAGCCAGATAGTATTATCCGGTAGCGCCTCCAATTATCTGGTCGCACCAAAAACAT
>DIYH01000008.1 GCA_002435755.1 Flammeovirgaceae bacterium UBA6059 | reverse complement strand
TCAACCTATTTCAGGACGGGTCACCCAGGAATAAAAAGGAGTGAGCACTTTAGCTTTTATCGACCTGTCATAGTTTGGTTTTCAGTACCTGTACCTGTCGTTGAGTTGATACTTTCCGATAGGTGATGGACGCATGATCAGTGTACTTTGTATACTTTATTCTTTCACGATAGTGCTTTATACAAAGAATAGAATTAACGACATTAGATCAATCTGTTGGTACGCTCCGATGAGATCACCTGTAAGAACTATTCCTTTCGAAGAACGTAAACATTGTAGGTACATGTAATTTTTGTGACAACCGTAAGCCAGGAGGATAAATTGAAAGTTTTAAAATACACTAACCGCGAGAAGCTGGAGGTATTTGATCAGGAGTTTATGCCGCATGTTAATTCAATGTATAACTTTGCGTATAGGCTCACCTTTGATGAGGATGATTCGAAGGATCTGGTTCAGGATACTTACCTCAAAGCCTATCGCTTTATAGATTCGTTTGAGCGTGGAACTAACGCAAAAGCATGGCTGTTCCGCATATTGAAGAATAGTTTTATCAACGACTTCCGCAAGAAAAGCAAACAACCTGCGAAAGTGGACTATCAGGAAGTAGAGAGCTACTACAACTCTGATGACGTAGACGTGCCAATGACCGCTGATCTAAGAGTTGATGCACTTAAGGATATGATCGGGGATGAAGTTTCTATCGCTTTAAATTCTTTAGCGGTAGACTTTCGAACCGTGATCATACTGTGTGACTTGGAAGGATTTACTTATGAGGAAATGGCCAAGATATTGGATATTCCGATAGGTACTGTGAGGTCTAGACTACACAGGGCTCGCAATCTACTGAAGGAAAAACTACAGAGCTATGCAAATAGTATGGGCTACAAATAGCGAGAACTAGCGAAGCACAAGAATATGAAAAGCGAAACTACCAATGGACGATGTAAGGATTTGGACAAGTGCATTGAGCTGCTCAACTTGATCATAGACAATGAGGCCCTACCGGAGGAGGAGAGCTTCATTGATGAGCATCTGGAGAATTGCGCTTGCTGTCTCAAGCAGTATGAGGTTGAAAAAGAGTTTAGAAGCCTTTTAAAAAGAAAACTGGAACATCGGGAAGTACCTATCGACCTAATTGTTTCAATCAAAAACAAAATCGCATCCACACATTAGATTTGCCGTATGGCAAAGGGTAAAGCGCTGATATTTTCAGCACCTTCGGGATCTGGAAAAACTACGATCGTTCATCACCTCATCAAGACGTTCCCAAATCTAGGGTTTAGCATTTCTGCGAGTACGAGAGATAAAAGAGGTCGTACGGAGGAAAATGGTAAAGACTATTATTTTTTACGACCAGAAGAGTTCAAGGCAAAGCTTGACAATGATGAGTTCATAGAATGGGAAGAGGTCTATGAAGGTAACTACTACGGTACGTTAAAATCAGAGATCCAAAGGATTTGGGATAGTGGCAACCATGTGATTTTCGATGTTGACGTCAAAGGTGGTATCAATCTCAAAAAATACTTTGGTGATGATGCACTGGCCATATTCGTGAAAGTTCCGGATATGGATATGTTGAAGCAAAGGTTGAGAGACCGTAATACTGAAACTGAAGATAGCCTCTCAAGGCGAGTTTATAAAGCTAAGTTTGAGATGTCGTTTGAAGACAAGTTTGATATCACATTAGTCAACAATCGATTGGAAGACTCACTTATGACAGCTGAAAAACTGGTTGGTGAGTTTATAAAGCAAAAATAGTTTGAAGGTCGGTCTATTCTTCGGATCATTTAACCCTATTCACATCGGGCATTTGGTCATTGCCAGTGCAATCGTTGAGACATCTGACTTGCATGAGATCTGGTTTGTAGTTTCCCCAAAGAATCCGCTGAAGAGCTCTAAATCACTCCTTCATGAGTTTGATCGCTACGATATGGTGCAACAAGCCATAGGAGACGACTATCGCTTTAGGGTGAGTGATGTGGAATTCAATATGCCTCGACCAAGTTTCACGGTGGACACACTCTCTTACCTTAGCGATAAGCATCGTGAAAAACAATTTGAGCTTATCATTGGAGAAGATAATCTCGTGTCTTTCAAAAGATGGAAAAACTATGAAGCCATACTTGAGAATTACGGCCTGATAGTCTATCCAAGACCCAACAGCGGTGAAACTGACTTAAAGTCTCATCAAAATGTCAAGCTGGTCGATGCACCACTCCTTAACATCTCTGCTACGTTCATCAGAAATCTTGTGAAGCAGGGAAAGTCTATCAAATACCTCGTGCCCGAAAGTGTGGAGATATTAATTAAATCCAGAAAATTCTTTAATTGATCAGATGTGCATGATGTCAGCCTCCTTTTTGGAGACTAGTTCATCGATTGCTTGAACATTGCTATCTGTGATCTTCTGAACTTCGTCTTCCGCTGTTTTTATTGCATCTTCGGATGCTCCTTCCTTTAGGAGTTTTTTCAAGGAGTCATTAGTATCCTTTCGAGCATTACGGATGCTTACCTTGCCGTGCTCGCCTTCTGCTTTGACTTGCTTGACAAGCTGAATCCTGCGTTCTTCAGTAAGGGCAGGAATGTTTATACGAATAACCTCACCATCGTTTTGAGGATTGAAGCCAAGATTACCATTAATGATGGCTTTTTCGATATCCGGGATAAGCTTTTTTTCCCATGGTTTCACCATCAAGGTACGGGCATCAGGAGTAGTTACAGATGCTACCTGACTTAGAGGTGTCATTGCACCATAGTAGTCGACCTGGACAGAATCCAACATGCTTGGCATAGCTTTTCCTGCCCGAATTTTTACAAGTTCCGCACCTGTATGCTGAATGGCCTTTTTCATAAGCTCTTCAGCCTCTTCCAAAAACATTTCAATCTCTTCTTCCATCAATATTAGATTATAAGCGTTCCTACTTCTTCGCCCTGGGCAATCTTGAATAGGTTGCCGGGCTTATTCATATCAAATACTATGATTGGCAGTTTATTTTCCTGACAAAGTGTAAAAGCAGTCATGTCCATAACGCTGAGTCCTTTTTCATAGACTTCCTGAAAGGTAATTTTCGAATAACGTGTAGCATCAGGATTCTTCTCAGGGTCCTCGGTATAGACACCATCTACTCGTGTTCCCTTCATGACTACATCTGCTTCAACTTCGATAGCCCTCAGACTGGCGGTAGAGTCAGTTGTGAAATAAGGATTGCCCAGACCAGCTCCAAAGATGACTATACGGCCCTTCTCAAGATGTCGTATCGCTCTTCTACGAATAAATGGCTCACATACTTGTTCCATTTTGATGCCAGACATCAGCCTGGTATACATACCTTGCTTTTCTAAAGCACTCTGTAGTGCCATTGCATTGATGACTGTTGCCAGCATGCCCATGTAGTCACCTTGCACACGATCAATACCTGATTTCTCAGCTTGTACTCCGCGAAAGATGTTGCCTCCACCTATCACTATAGCTACTTCTACACCCTGGTCTCTTACCTTTTTTATCTCAGTCGAATACTGCTCCAGCCTCGCAGGGTCTATGCCATATTTATTAGCACCCATGAGTGCCTCGCCACTTAACTTAAGGAGTATTCTGTTGTATTTCATTAGGCTTATTTGTCAGTCTAGCTAAGTCAATCAATAAATTCCACAAATATATCTTTTTAGATCGATTGGTAAAGCAATATCAAAACTCCACTAACACCTGATTTTTTTCCACACTATCTCCTTGTTTAATATGGACTTTCGAAATAGTCCCATCGGCTGGTGACTTAATGACATTTTCCATCTTCATAGCTTCTAATATCAATAGTGGATGACCCTTCTGTATAGATTGCCCCTCTTCAGCGCTTACGTCAATGATCAGGCCAGGCATAGGAGCTTTCACGTCCTTCACACTACTATCCGCATGATGTTCTATGCCAAGCTTTTCAAGTAATAGGTCCATAGAGTCTTTCACCTCCATAGTGATCAGTTTTCCATTCAGCTTTATGGTCATTGTCTTAGTGCTGTCATCACTTTCTACAATCTCGGCGTTGTAGACCTGATCATTTTTTATGATCTGAAATCTGTCATTCCCGAGTTGACTGATATCCCATAGGCGCTCAACCCCATCCACGAGAGTATTACCCTCTTTTACTTCTGTCGTAAGCGAATTCTCTTTATCAAATATGATCTTATACATGCTTTAGATATTTTGTGGTGCATTATTAGCTCATAAATACGGCTCTACCTATGATATTCGTTAGGTATTGACAATCATCTTGTCAGTAGAGATTATTTATGCGGTTAATTAAGAAGAACTTGCACAATTTAACAAGCCTTTTTAGAGAGGCGATATAGTATGACTTTCCTTATCAGAATAACCCTTCTGCTGTCACTTTCAATGTTCGTCGTACTCCCAGGCCATGGACAGAGAGTAGCACCTACTGAGGATAGTGGTGAAGATGTATTTGCGGTAGGGGTATATGACCAGGGGGACTTCAGGGCCACTCCATCAAGAACATTCGACCTGCTGCATACAAGTCTGGAGTTGAGTTTTGATTGGGATAAGCAATGGGTCTATGGTACTGCTACCCTTCGGTTGAGACCCTACTTTTATGATCAGCAATGGCTAACCCTGCATGCTAAGGGTATGCAGATCAATAGTATCAGGCTCGGTGGATCTGCTGGACAGGAGCTATCTAGACTGACTTATGAATATGACGGTACAGAACTTAATATAGACTTGGGCCAGCCTCTAACTAGGAATGATTCAATTGAAGTGGTCATTGAATATATCGGCAAGCCCAATGAGTATTCTGATAATAAAAACGGGATACTCGCCGATGATCAGGGGCTATATTTCATCAATCCTAGCGGATCAAAACCTAACATGCCACGGCAAATATGGACACAAGGTGAGACAGCATTCAACTCGGTATGGTTCCCAACGATTGATCATCCCAACGAGCGGTGTACCCAGGAAGTGATCATTACGGTAGACAGTACACTTAAGACATTGTCAAATGGAGTACTTACATCTTCAAGTCATGGAGATGATGGGTTAAGAACGGATCATTGGGTACTGGATAAGCCTCATGCGCCCTATCTCTTCATGCTTATCATTGGTGATTATACGGTAGTGGACGATGATCATCCTGACATACCAATCTCATACTGGGTAGAACCGGCATACGGTGCACATGCCAAATCCATATTCGGACATACACCTGAGATGATCGAGTTCTTTTCGCAGCTTTTTGACTACCCATATCCATGGGGAAGCTATTCGCAAGTGGTAGTTCGAGATTTCGTCAGTGGTGCTATGGAGAACACGACTGCCTCAGTTTTTATGGAAGAGGTGCAGGTAGATCAGCGAACGTTACTGGATTATAACTGGGACTATATTATTGCCCATGAGCTTGCTCATCAATGGTTTGGTAACCTTGTGACTTGCGAATCCTGGTCATATCTGCCACTCAATGAAGCTTTCGCTAATTATGCCGAGTACCTGTGGAATGAGTATAAATATGGAGATGACGAAGCTTCTTATCACTTGCAGGAAGAGCTCTACACATATCTGGCGGAGACGGAGGAGCAAAAACTAGAGTTGGTTAGGTATTATTATGAAGATGCTGAGGACATGTTTGATGCTCACTCTTATTCGAAAGGCGGACGAGTGTTACACATGTTGAGAAATTATGTAGGAGATGAGGCTTTTTTTGCTGCTTTACATACCTACCTATCAGAAAACGCATTCAAGAGTGTTGAAGTAGACCATCTTCGATTAGCGCTTGAAAAGGTTACGGGGGAGGATCTCAACTGGTTTTTTGATCAATGGTTTTTTAATCCCGGCCATCCTCAAGTTGAGATACAGCACAATTATGCTAACGATACACTGAGACTCGAGCTAATTCAACTTCAAGACCTTACTATTTCTCCCATATATCGGTTACCGTTTTATGTAGACATTCACTTCGAGGGTGGTGTAGTTCGCTATCCTGTTACAATGGAGAATATGCAGGAAGAGTATGCATTTGCTGTTGATGAGGAGCCGAAGCTTATCGTGGTAGATCCAAGCTTTTCAATGCTCTGGGAAGTATACCATCCTAAAACTCAAGAGGAATATGCATATCAATTTGTGAATGGTGACAATTCCCTTCTTCGTAAGGAAGCCCTGGATAGCATCATGTCATTAGGATCACTGGGCTTAAAGGAAGAAGCACTTGAGATGGCGCTTAATGATGAATACCATCGTCTACGCGGTGATGCGTTAGACTACTACCTGGACTATCCTGAGATGATAGAAGGTGGTTCACTAGAGCAGGTAATGTCCATGATAGATGATTCTCTTTCCTCAATTCGAGCTTCTGCCTTGATGCTCCTTTCGTCAATCGATTATGCAGGCGTGAGTACTAATGTATTGGAAGGACTTCAAGACTCCTCTTACAGTGTAGTAGGTTCAGCATTAGCGTCATTATATGAAAATGACCTTGAAACCTTCGAGCACCATCTTCGACAGTTTGAAGACTACACCAATATTAATGTAGTAATTCCAATCGCTCAGTACTACAGTGAAAGGGCTTCCACTGAGGCTACTTCCTACTTTCTTTCACTCATGGACCGCATTGGTCGCAATGACCTTTATTATTTACTTCAGTACGTCAGCACCTATATACTCATCTGCTCAAATGAGGATCAAAGAGAGTTGGCGCCTCCGCTAACAGTCCTGGCTAATACTCATCAGAACTACACAGTGAGGTTTGCTGCGTTGCAGAGCCTCTTTTTGATGGTTGACCTACCGGAAATTCCAAATGAGATCAAACGGATAATCAATGAGGAAAAAGACCCCAGATTGCTTGAAATCTACAGTACAATTCAAGGCGATTTAGACTAGCCAAGATTTGCGAACAAAAGTTTGAATAAAATAAAAATCAGTATAATTTTGCCATCCCTTTGAGCAAATGGCTATTTGCTGGTGGGGAAGTTCTTTTAAAAGACTGATTAATAGGGGGGATACCAAAGCGGCCAACTGGGGCAGACTGTAAATCTGCTGACTTATGTCTTCGTAGGTTCGAATCCTGCTCCCCCCACAAGTGTTCCGGGCAATATTTCGGATCACGATTCTATCAAATGAGTGACTTAAAAATAGTGGTTCAAGATAGAATTTAAGCGGGTGTAGCTCAGTTGGTAGAGCGACAGCCTTCCAAGCTGTAGGTCGCCGGTTCGAACCTGGTCACCCGCTCTTTTGGCCGATGTAGCTCAGAGGTAGAGTACTTCCTTGGTAAGGAAGGGGTCACGGGTTCAATTCCCGTCATCGGCTCAAAAAGTTGAGCGAGGACGAAGGAATTAAGGCGATGGTTGTATGATCACCGCTCGAATGGATTAAAATATTAGAATTAGTAATAAAATAAATTAGTTAAACAATAAGCGATTTTAGATATGGCTAAGGAAACCTTTGACCGATCAAAACCTCACGTTAACATTGGAACTATTGGGCACGTTGACCATGGCAAGACTACATTGACTGCCGCGATTAGCAAGGTGCTTGCAGATAAGGGCCTGGCTGACGTGAAAGATTTCTCTGCGATTGATAATGCTCCCGAAGAGAAAGAAAGAGGTATTACAATTAACACTGCACACATCGAGTACCAAACTGATAAGAGACACTACGCACACGTTGACTGTCCTGGTCACGCTGACTATGTGAAGAACATGGTAACTGGTGCTGCGCAGATGGATGGTGCTATCCTTGTAGTAGCAGCTACTGATGGTCCTATGCCTCAAACAAGAGAGCACATCCTTCTTGCTCGCCAGGTAGGTGTGCCTGCATTGGTAGTCTTCATGAATAAGGTTGACCTAGTGGACGATCCGGAATTGTTGGAGCTTGTTGAAATGGAAGTAAGAGAACTTCTTTCTTTCTACGAATTCCCTGGTGATGATATTCCTGTAATTCAAGGTTCTGCTCTTGGCGCACTTAATGGCGAAGCTGAGTGGGTTGAGAAAGTAGTAGAGTTAATGGATTCTGTAGATGAGTACATCCCACTTCCAGAGCGACTTGTAGACAAAGATTTCTTGATGCCTGTTGAAGACGTATTCTCAATCACTGGTAGAGGTACTGTTGCTACTGGTAGAATCGAAAGAGGTGTAATCAACTCTGGTGATCCAGTTGATATCATAGGTATGGGTGCTGAAGACCTTAAGTCTACCGTTACTGGTGTTGAGATGTTCCGTAAGATTCTCGATAGAGGTGAGGCTGGCGATAACGTAGGTCTATTGCTTAGAGGTATTGAAAAGGCGCAGATCAAAAGAGGTATGATTATTTGTAAGCCTGCTTCTGTAACTCCTCACGCTCACTTCAAGGCTGAGGTTTATGTCCTTTCAAAAGAAGAGGGTGGACGTCACACTCCTTTCTTCAACAAGTACAGACCACAGTTTTACCTAAGGACCACAGATGTAACAGGAGAGATCAAACTTCCTGAGAACGTGGAAATGGTAATGCCTGGTGATAATATCACTATCGAAGTAAACTTGATCAATAAAGTTGCTTTGGAGAAAGGTCTTCGATTTGCGATCCGCGAAGGAGGTAGAACAGTAGGTGCCGGTCAGGTAACTGAGATTCTAGACTAAGAAATATAAGTTTCGAAACACGCTCTGAATTTTCTTCAGAGCGTGTTTGTTTTAAGTGGAATTTATCTACCTTTGCAGTCCTTTTGGGCTGCCATTTTATTATTAGAGTTATACGGGTGTAGCTCAATTGGTAGAGTAGCGGTCTCCAAAACCGTTGGTTGGGGGTTCGAGTCCCTCCTCCCGTGCTATTAAGAAGTATTGTGACATGCAAAAGTTAGTGGAGTTTTTTAAAGAGTCTTATGGTGAAATGATCCATAAGGTAACTTGGTCTAAGTACAGCGACCTGCAGAGCAGTTCAGTGCTTGTTCTTGTGGCTTCATTGATTTTCGCATTGTTGATTGGTCTTATTGATCTGGTGTTCGAAAACACAATGGGTTGGTTTTACAACGCCTTTTAATCGGGGTTAATAGGTATGGATCTTAACTGGTATGTAGTACGGGCCGTGAGTGGCCAAGAGAAAAAGGTAAAAAACTACCTTGAGAACGAAATCTCGAGAAAAAGTCTCGAAGATTATATTCCTCAAGTATTGATACCAGCTGAGAAGGTCTATGAGATGCGAAACGGTAAGAAAAGGGTTAGAGAGAGAAATTTCTTTCCTGGTTATGTTTTAGTATCAGCAGATCTATCTCACGGAGAGGCACAGCATACTATCACTAATATACCAGGTGTTATTGGGTTTTTGGGTTCCGGAACTGGAGGTTCGAAGGTGCCGATTCCGCTGAGACAGGCCGAGGTGAATAGAATTCTTGGTAAAGTTGATGAGGCGGAGGAGTACGAAGAGCAGTTGGAGACACCATTTATTGTGGGAGAGACTATCAAGGTGATGGATGGCCCGTTCAGTGGATTTACCGGGACGGTCGAAGAAGTATTTGAAGAGCGTAAGAAGCTCAACGTGATGGTAAAGATCTTCGGTCGTAACACACCGGTAGAGTTAAATTATTTCCAAGTAGAAAAACAAGATTAGCAAGAAGATGGCTAAAGAAATTAGCGGATATCTTAAACTACAAGTGCGCGGAGGACAAGCTAATCCCTCTCCGCCAGTAGGTCCGGCCCTAGGTAGTAAGGGTTTGAATATCATGGAGTTCTGCAAGCAGTTCAATGCTAGAACTCAAGAAAAGCAGGGTCAGGTATTGCCTGTGTTGATCACGATTTTCACAGACAAGTCTTTTGAGTTTGTCGTTAAGACGCCTCCTGCCGCAGTAATGATCTTAGAGGCCTCCAAAGTGAAGAAAGGGTCTTCTGAGCCCAATCGACTGAAGGTTGGTTCAATTACTTGGGATCAAATAAAAACAATCGCTGAAACTAAAATGCCTGATCTGAATGCATTCACAGTAGAGTCGGCCATGAGAATGGTGGCTGGTACTGCAAGAAGCATGGGTGTCAGGGTTAAAGGTGAGGCTCCTTGGGCAACAGCTAATTAATAAGGGTCATGGCAAGAGTTACGAAAAATAATAAAGAGGCGCTTGGTAAGTTTGATCTTACCCAAGAGTATTCTATCGAGGATGCCTCATCAATGGTAAAGGATATTTCGTTCACCAAGTTTGACGCATCAGTTGATATAGATGTTCGTTTAGGTGTTGATCCTAGAAAGGCTGACCAGATGGTACGTGGTGTTGTAGCCCTTCCTCATGGTACAGGTAAGCAGGTAAGAGTGCTTGTGCTGTGCACGCCTGATAAGGAAGAGGAGGCAAAAGCAGCTGGTGCCGATTATGCCGGACTCGATGAGTACATCCAAAAGATTGAAGGAGGCTGGACTGATATAGATGTTATCATAACCATGCCTACTGTAATGGCGAAAGTTGGTAAGCTTGGCCGTGTTCTTGGACCCAGAGGCCTTATGCCTAACCCAAAAGCAGGTACAGTTACACTGGACGTAGCTAAAGCAGTGACTGACGTGAAGGCGGGTAAGATTGATTTCAAAGTAGATAAGTTTGGAATCATTCACGCTAGTATAGGTAAGGTGTCCTTCTCTCCTGAGCAGCTACAAGCCAATGCGCTTGAGGTGATCAATACTATCAGTAAGTTGAAACCTGCTTCCGCAAAGGGAACATATTTCAAAAGCATCTATATGTCGAGTACTATGAGTAAGAGTATTCAATTGGATAAAAACAGTATACCAGGTATCTAATCATGACTAAAGAAGAGAAACTATCGATCATCAATGAACTAGCAGAGAAGTTCAAAGACAATAGTCACTTCTATGTGACAGATACTTCTGGACTTACTGTAGCTGAGATCAATGATTTTAGAAGAAAATGCTTTGAAAAAGGCATTGAATACAGAGTTGCGAAAAATACGCTTATCAAGAAGGCGTTAGAAACTATCGAAGCTGATTTCACTCCTTTTTATGATGAGGGAGTATTGAAGGGTTCATCAGGCATTATGTTCTCAGAAGAGAATGCCAACTCGCCAGCTAAGATTCTCAAGGATTATAAGAAAATAGATAAGGATAAAAATCCGAGTCTAAAGGCTGCTTCCATAGATTACGATCTTTTCATTGGTGCTGATCAACTTGATGCATTGAGCAAGCTCAAGTCCAAGCAAGAACTCATTGGAGAGGTTATCGGTTTATTACAATCTCCTGTCAACAACGTACTTGGATCACTAATGAGTGGTCAAAACAAGCTTGCAGGTATTGTCAAGACCCTACAAGAACGCTCATAAATTGGTTTGATTTAAAGTTATTCACATTCTTAATTATTTGATACAATGGCAGATTTAAAAGCATTCGCTGATCAGTTGGTTAACCTAACTGTCAAAGAAGTAAATGAGCTTGCTGAAATTCTTAAAGACGAGTATGGTATTGAGCCTGCTGCTGCTGCGGCTCCAGTGATGGTAGCTGGTGCTGGTGGTGAAGGCGGAGATGCTGCCGAGGAGAAAACAGCATTTGATGTAATCCTTAAGTCTCCTGGCGGAGCGAAACTGGCTATCGTGAAGTTGGTAAAAGAACTAACAGGTCTTGGCTTGAAAGAAGCTAAGGAATTGGTAGACGGAGCTCCTAAGGCAGTGAAAGAAGGTGTTGCAAAAGACGAAGCAGAGGGGCTTAAGAAACAACTCGAAGAAGCTGGAGCTGAAGTAGAATTGAAATAGTATTATTTGGCCATTTATTCCATAAATGGTTGACAAGACAAGACCTGGCCACTTAGATAGTCAGGTCTTTTCCCGTTTGTACGTTTTTAGGTACATCCCAATGCAAAAACAGGCTTGATCAGCCTCGATTAGAAACTAAATCACAAAAAGCCTTGGCTACACAAATAAAATCTGAAAGAAAGAGTTTTTCATCAATCAAGAAGATACTTGATTATCCTGACTTCCTTGATGTGCAGTTACAGTCATTCAAGGACTTCTTTCAAATTGACACCCCCGCTGAAAAGCGTGACAATGAAGGTCTCTACAAGGTGTTTATGGAGAACTTCCCTATTTCTGACTCTCGAGAAAACTACGTTTTGGAGTTTGTCGATTATACGATCGATCCTCCCAAGTACAATGTTGATGAGTGTATTGATAGAGGTCTGACATTCTCTATCCCGCTTAAAGCAAAACTAAGATTGCTTTGCAACGACGAGGATAATGAGGATTTCGAAACTATTGAGCAGGAAGTATTCCTTGGTAATATTCCTTACATGACGGAGAAGGGTTCATTCGTGATCAATGGAGCGGAGAGGATCATCGTATCTCAACTGCACAGATCTCCGGGTGTATTCTTCGCTCAGAGTAAGCATACGAATGGTACCACGCTATATTCAGCGAGGATCATACCATTCAAGGGCTCCTGGATTGAGTTTGCCACAGATGTGAATAATGTGATGTATTCGTACATCGACAGAAAGAAGAAGTTCCCTATTACTACACTTCTTAGAGCCATAGGTTGGGGGTCCGATAAAGACATTCTTGATCTGTTTGGGCTTTCTGAGGAAGTAGAGGCGAGTGCTAAAAAACTGAAAAAGGTAGTTGGCAGGAAATTAGCAGCAAGGGTGCTTAGAACCTGGACTGAAGACTTTGTGGATGAAGATACCGGAGAAGTAGTTTCTATCGATAGAAATGAAGTGCTTCTTGAAAGAGATTCAGTTGTTCAGGAAGAAGATATTGAGACCATTGTAGACTCTGGTAGTGCTTCAATCATTCTTCACAGAGAGGATATTAACATAGCCGACTACACCATTATCTACAATACGCTTCAAAAGGATAACTCTAATTCAGAGAAAGAGGCAGTTGAGCAGATCTATCGTCAGTTAAGAAATACTGAGGCACCTGATGAGCAAACTGCACGTGATATAATTCAGAGTTTGTTCTTCAGTGACAAGCGTTATGACCTGGGTGAAGTTGGTCGCTACAGGATCAACAAGAAGTTGGGGCTTGATGTGGACTATAATGTAAGAGTGCTAACTAAGGATGATATCATCCTCATTGTTAAGCATCTTATTGGATTGATCAACTCAAAGGCAGTAGTTGATGATATTGACCACTTGAGTAACAGAAGGGTACGAACCGTAGGTGAGCAGCTCTACACGCAATTTGGTGTCGGTCTATCTCGTATGGCAAGGACCATCAAAGAGAGAATGAACGTTCGTGATAACGAAGACTTCAAGCCTGTTGACTTGATCAATGCAAGGACTTTGTCTTCAGTGATCAACTCATTCTTTGGAACCAACCAGTTATCTCAGTTTATGGACCAGACCAATCCATTGTCTGAGATTACGCATAAAAGAAGAATGTCTGCCTTAGGACCGGGTGGTCTGTCAAGGGAAAGAGCTGGTTTTGAGGTTCGTGACGTTCACTACACCCACTACGGTCGTCTTTGTACTATTGAGACACCTGAAGGTCCAAATATTGGTTTGATTTCTTCGCTATGCGTTCACGCTAAAGTGAACAGCATGGGCTTTATCGAAACTCCTTATAGAAAGGTTGAAAACGGTAAGGTTGACATGTCAGGTAATGTTCTTTATTTGACGGCTGAAGAAGAAGACGACAACAACATCGCGCAGGCGAATGCTCCTTTGAAAGACAATGGAGAATTCGTTAATGATAAGGTAAAGGCAAGGTTTGAAGGCGACTTTCCGCTATTGACCGGTGAGGAGGTCCAGTACATGGATATTGCACCTAATCAGATCGTTTCGGTAGCTGCATCAATGATTCCTTTCTTGGAGCATGATGATGCTAACCGTGCGCTTATGGGCTCTAACATGCAGCGCCAAGCTGTGCCACTTTTAAGACCACAAGCACCAATTGTTGGTACAGGTCTTGAAGCACGTGTTGCATTAGATTCTCGTTCTTTGATCCTTGCAGAAGGTGATGGAGAAGTAGTCTATGTTGACGCGAAGAAAATCGTCATCAAATATGATATGACGGCTGAAGATGAGTTAGTAGCCTTTGATGATGATCATAGGACTTATGATTTGGTGAAGTTCAGAAGGACAAACCAGGATACATGTATCAACCTTAAACCTATTGTATTCAAGGGTGATCGAGTACTCAAGGATCAGCCTCTATGCGAAGGTTTTGCTACCGAGAATGGAGAACTGGCACTAGGCCGTAACCTAAAAGTGGCTTTCATGCCATGGCAGGGGTACAACTTTGAAGATGCTATCGTGATTTCCGAGCAGGTGGTAAGAGAGGATGTATTTACTTCCATCCACGTTGAGGAATTTGAGCTTGAAGTACGAGATACAAAGAGAGGTGAAGAAGAGTTAACTTCCGAAATCCCCAATGTCAGCGAAGAAGCTGTAAGACATCTTGATGAGCACGGTATCATTAGAATTGGTGCCGAGATCAAAGAAGGAGATATCCTTATCGGTAAGATCACACCAAAAGGTGAAAGTGATCCAACCCCTGAAGAGAAACTGCTTCGAGCCATCTTTGGTGATAAGGCAGGAGATGTCAAAGATGCTTCATTGAAAGCGTCCCCTTCTCTACGAGGCGTAGTAATTGATACGAAGCTGTTCTCAAGACCCAAGAAGGACAAAGACCTCAGGGCTAAGTCTAAGAAAGAAGTCGAGCTTCTGAAAAGCCGATATAGCAACTCACTCAACGAGGTGAGGGCTCAGATGATCCAGAAGCTTACTAATATTCTTTCTGGTAAGACATGTCAGGGAGTGAAGCACAAGTTTGGAGATGAGATCATCTCTAAGGGTGTGAAGTTTGGCACCAAGAATATAGAGGAGAATATATTCCCTCCTAAGAATGTTTACCGAGACGAAAGTACGCTCAACGTACCTGAAGAGGCCAACTTGATCAGCGATTTGAACTTCGATAGCTGGACTGTTGATGATAAGACCAACGAGCTGGTTTCGACTCTTGTGAAGAACTATATCAAAAAGCGTAATGAGATCGCAGGTGTGTTCAAGCGTGAGAGATTTACGCTTGAAGTTGGAGACGAGCTTCCAGCTGGTATTGTACAGCTTGCGAAAGTCTACGTTGCGAAAAAGCGCAAGCTGAAGGTTGGTGACAAGATGGCTGGTCGCCACGGTAACAAAGGTGTTGTTGCGAAGATCGTAAGAGCAGAAGATATGCCTTACTTGGAGGATGGTACTCCGGTAGACATAGTCTTGAATCCACTCGGTGTACCATCCAGGATGAACATCGGTCAACTTTACGAAACAGTTCTTGGGTGGGCTGGTTTGAAGCTGGGAAGAAAATATGCTACACCGATCTTTGACGGAGCGTCATCAGAAGAAGTACAAGCTGAGATCAAAGAGGCAGGTTTGCCTGATTTTGGTAGATCTTATCTATACGACGGTTTGACTGGTCAGCGATTTGATCAGCCAGTTACGGTAGGTGTGATTTACATGTTGAAGTTAGGACACCTTGTTGATGATAAGATGCACGCCAGGTCAATCGGACCTTACTCATTGATCACACAGCAACCATTGGGTGGTAAAGCCCAGTTTGGTGGCCAACGTTTTGGTGAGATGGAGGTTTGGGCGCTTGAGGCGTTTGGAGCAGCGCACGTGCTGCAGGAGATTCTGACCATCAAGTCGGATGACGTCATAGGAAGGGCTAAGGCATATGAAGCCATTGTTAAAGGTGAAAACATGCACAAGCCTAATATTCCAGAGTCGTTCAACGTATTGGTACACGAACTAAGAGGGCTTGCTCTCGAGATTACCTTAGATTAATTGATAGCCTGTTTCATATTATAAGCACTAATTATGGCATTCAGAAAGAATAAAAAAATCAACAATGACTTCACAAAAGTCACTATTAGCCTTGCTTCTCCTGAGTCTATTCTAGAGAGTTCGCATGGTGAGGTGACTCAGCCTGAAACCATCAACTACAGGACTTACAAGCCTGAGATGGGAGGGTTATTTTGTGAGCGTATTTTCGGTCCGGTTAAGGATTGGGAATGTCATTGTGGAAAATATAAGCGCATACGCTACAAAGGTATTATTTGTGACAGGTGTGGTGTTGAAGTAACAGAGAAGAAGGTACGTAGAGAGCGAATGGGCCACATCGAGTTGGTGGTACCTGTGGCACACATCTGGTATTTCAAGTCGCTTCCTAACAAAATAGGTTATTTACTAGGACTTCCGACTAAGAAGCTTGATCAGATTATCTATTACGAGCGTTATGCAGTAATTCAACCTGGTGTTAAAGAAGCTGATGGCATAGCTGCAATGGACTTCTTGACAGAGGACGAGTACCTCGATATCCTTGACAAGTTGCCGAGGGAGAACCAAATGTTGGATGACGACAACCCTGACAAGTTCATTGCTAAGATGGGTGCTGAGGCATTGGAGATGTTGCTAGCGCGAATTGATCTGGATGGGCTTTCATATTCATTGAGACATCAGGCTGCAACTGATACTTCGCAGCAAAGAAAGGCCGAGGCACTTAAGCGTTTGAGAGTAGTTGAGGCGTTCCGTGATGCGCGTACCCGAATTGAGAATCGACCTGAGTGGATGGTGATCAAGATGGTGCCAGTTATCCCACCAGAGCTTAGACCTCTAGTGCCATTGGATGGTGGTCGATTTGCTACTTCTGACCTTAATGATCTTTATAGAAGGGTGATCATCAGAAATAATCGTCTGAAGAGACTTATTGACATAAAAGCTCCAGAAGTAATCCTTCGAAATGAGAAGAGGATGCTTCAAGAAGCGGTAGACTCGTTATTCGATAACTCAAGAAAAGTTAATGCAGTTAGATCTGATGGAAACCGTGCTTTGAAGTCTTTGAGTGATATGCTCAAAGGAAAGCAGGGTCGATTCCGTCAAAACCTACTTGGTAAAAGGGTTGACTACTCTGGACGTTCGGTGATCGTAGTAGGACCGGAGTTGAAGATGCACGAGTGTGGTCTGCCGAAGGATATGGCCGCTGAGCTATTCAAGCCGTTTATTATTAGAAAACTAATAGAAAGAGGTATAGTAAAGACTGTAAAGTCTGCTAAGAAGATAGTTGATCGGAAAGACCCTGTAGTCTGGGATATTCTGGAGAACGTCTTAAAAGGACATCCGATCCTGCTCAACCGTGCCCCAACACTCCACAGGCTAGGTATCCAGGCTTTCCAGCCTAAATTGATTGAGGGCAAAGCTATAAGGCTACACCCATTGGCATGTACAGCCTTCAACGCTGACTTTGATGGTGACCAGATGGCGGTTCACGTTCCGTTAGGACAAGAAGCTGTACTTGAAGCGTCACTATTAATGCTCGCTTCACACAACATTCTGAACCCTGCGAATGGGGCGCCTATTACTGTACCCTCACAGGATATGGTATTGGGTCTTTACTATGTGACGAAAGGTAGAAGAAGCACAGATGATCTTAAGATTGAGGGAGAGGATATGATCTTCCACAGCCCTGAAGAGGTTGTCATTGCGATGAATGAAGGTATACTATCCAAGCATGCCTACATCAAAGTGCGTACAAATGTGCGTAATGACGCTGGTGAACTAGAATCCAAGTTAATTGAGACAGTCGCTGGGCGAGTACTATTCAATATGCACATCCCTGATGAAGTAGGTTATATCAATGAGCTACTTACGAAGAAGAAGCTACAGCAGATCATTGCTTTGGTTTTCAAGATTTCAGGTATGTCACGAACAGCCAGGTTTCTGGATGATATTAAGGAGTTAGGATTCCAAATGGCTTATAAGGGAGGTCTCTCAATGGGACTCGCTGACATCAACATTCCTGAGGAGAAGGATAAGCTTGTAGTGAAGGCTAAAGAGGAAGTTGATGGCGTCTGGAATAACTACTTGATGGGTCTCATTACAGACAATGAAAGATACAATCAGGTAATTGATATATGGACAAGGTCGAATTCCCAATTAACTTCAACCTTGATGAAGCAATTGGAAGAAGATCGACAAGGCTTTAACCCGATTTATATGATGATGCACTCTGGAGCGAGAGGTTCAAGAGAGCAGATCAGGCAGTTGGGCGGTATGAGAGGTCTGATGGCCAAGCCGCAGAAAAACCTTCAGGGTTCTGTAGGTGAGATCATTGAAAACCCGATCCTCTCCAACTTTAAAGAAGGTCTTGATGTAATCGAATACTTCATTTCTACTCACGGTGCTAGGAAAGGTCTTGCGGATACAGCGTTGAAAACAGCTGATGCAGGATACCTGACAAGACGTCTTGTTGATGTAGCGCAGGATGTAGTAGTTAACGAAGTAGACTGTGGTACGCTTAGAGGTCTCGAAGTTTCTGCATTAAAGGATAATGAGGATATCGTTGAGCCACTATCAGAAAGAATCCTTGGACGTGTATCAGTACATGATATTTATGATCCTATTACGGATGAGGTGATCGTAGCTTCTGGTGATGAAATCACTGAGGATATCGCTGCGAGAATCGAATCTACGAGCATAGAAGAAGTTGAGATAAGATCAGTACTTACATGCGAAACTCGTCAGGGTGTTTGTGCTAAGTGCTACGGCCGTAACTTATCCACTGGTCAAATGGCCCAGATGGGTGAGTCTGTAGGTGTGATTGCAGCTCAGTCTATCGGTGAGCCTGGTACGCAGCTTACACTACGTACGTTCCACGTTGGAGGTACTGCATCTAACATTGCTGTAGATGCCAATATCAAAGCGAAGTTTGATGGTATTGTTGAGTTTGAAGACCTGCGAGTGATCAAGTCAAAGGATACTGAAGGCAATGCGGTCGATGTGGTAATGGCACGTTCTGGTGAAATAAGGATACTTGATCCTAAGGATAAGAAAGTCTTGATAGCTAACAACGTACCTTATGGTGCATTCTTGAATGTGAAAGAGGGTGCTACTGTTCAGAAAGGTGATATGCTATGCGACTGGGACCCTTACAATGCCGTGATTCTATCAGAGTTCGATGGTAAAGTTGAATTCGAGTCGATCGTAGAAGGCATCACTTATAAAGAGGAGTCAGATGAGCAGACAGGACACAGAGAAAAAGTTATTGTTGATTCTAAAGACAAGACTAAGAACCCTGCTATTATCATTAATGGTAAGACTGATAGCAAAGGCTACAACATTCCGGTAGGCGCTCACTTGAGTGTGGAAGATGGTCAGGACACACAAGCTGGTCAAGTACTCGTGAAAATCCCACGACGAATCGGTAAGTCAAGAGATATCACTGGTGGTCTTCCAAGGGTAACAGAGCTTTTCGAGGCTCGTAATCCTTCGAACCCGGCTGTAGTGACTGAGATCGACGGAGTAGTTACTTACGGAGGTATCAAGAGAGGTAATCGTGAAATCTTTATAGAGTCTAAGGATGGTGTGAAGAAGAGGTACTTGGTGCCTTTGTCTAAGCACATTCTTGTTCAGGACAATGATTTCGTGAAGGCCGGTATGCCACTCTCTGACGGTGCGATCACTCCTGCTGATATCCTTTCTATCAAAGGCCCTACAGCTGTACAGGAGTATTTGGTAAATGAGATTCAGGAGGTATACCGACTGCAAGGTGTAAAAATTAACGATAAGCATATCGAAGCGATCGTCCGTCAGATGATGCAGAAGGTGATCATTCTTGAGCCAGGTGATACTAACTTCCTGCCTGGACAAGTAGTAGATAAGTTTGTCTTCATGGAAGAGAATGATAGCATTCTTGATATGAAGGTCGTAACAGAGGCAGGTGACTCTGAGAATTTGAAACAGGGTCAGATCATATCTTCGAGAAGATTGAGAGATGAGAACTCTAATTTGAAGCGTAGAGATATGAAGATTGTAGCGGTGCGCGATGCAGAGGCTGCTACTGGTAAGCCCACTCTTCAGGGTATCACCCAAGCTTCACTTGGTACAGAAAGCTTTATTTCGGCGGCATCATTCCAGGAGACAACCAAAGTACTGAGTGAAGCTTCCATCAGAGGTAAAGCTGATAACTTAATTGGCCTTAAGGAGAATGTGATCGTAGGTCACTTGATCCCTGCAGGTACAGGAGTGAGGAGCTTTGATAATGTGATCGTCGGGTCTCAGGAAGAATACGATAACCTTACTGCTAGCCGCAGCGAGCTATCTACTTCATCTGTGGAGCTGATGGAAAACGAGTAGGCCATGGCTGAGGAAGAAAAGAAAAAGCAAAATCAGCTCAATATTGAGCTGCCTGAGGAAATAGCCGAAGGTGTTTATGCTAACCTTGCAATGATCGCTCACTCTAACAGCGAGTTCGTTGTAGACTTCATCCGTTTAATGCCTGGTGTGCCAAAGGCAAAAGTTAAGTCAAGAGTTGTACTCACTCCGGAACATGCCAAGCGATTGTTGCAGGCACTGGAGGACAATATCAATAAATACGAAGATACCTTCGGCCCTATCAAGCAGGTGGAAGAAGCGCCAAAGTTCCCATTGAATTTCGGGGGCACTGTGGGAGAGGCCTAAAGTTCTTCGAATAGATCAATTAAATAGGAATTAGGAAATTTTGAAGTGAATTACCTAATCCCTATTTTTGCGTTCCAATTTTCGTAAGGTTAGTAAAATAATAGTTTATAAATGCCTACTATACAGCAATTAGTAAAGAAAGGAAGGAAGAAGCTGACATCTAAGTCTAAGTCTCCTGCATTGGACTCTTGTCCTCAGCGAAGGGGAGTTTGTACTAGGGTGTACACAACCACTCCTAAGAAGCCAAACTCTGCGATGAGAAAAGTAGCTAGGGTCAGGCTTACCAATGGTAAAGAAGTCAACGCCTACATTCCTGGTGAAGGTCATAATCTACAAGAACATTCTATTGTCTTGATCAGAGGAGGTAGAGTAAAGGATCTTCCGGGTGTGAGATATCACATCATCAGGGGAGCGCTTGATACAGCTGGTGTGAGTGGTCGTCTTCAGAGAAGATCTAAGTATGGGGCAAAAAGGCCTAAGGATAAGAAATAGTATACGCGATGAGAAAAGCTAAACCAAAGAAAAGATATATTCTTCCTGACCCTGTTTACAAGGACACTATGGTGACCCAGTTTGTAAACAACCTTATGATTACTGGTAAGAAGAGCTTGGCATTCTCCATCTTTTATGATGCCGTCAATCTTGTAGAAGAGAGGACTAAAGAGAATGGCCTGGAGACTTGGAAAAAAGCCTTAGGTAATGTGATGCCATCTGTAGAAGTAAAAAGTAGGCGTGTAGGTGGCGCTACATTCCAGGTACCACTAGAGGTAAGACCTGACCGTAAAATTGCGTTAGGTATGAAGTGGCTTATTAAATACGCCAGACTCAGAGGTGAAAAGACTATCGTAGAAAGACTTGCTGGCGAAATCGTAGCAGCGTCTAAGGGTGAAGGAGCGGCAGTTAAGAAGAAGGACGATACTCACAGAATGGCAGACGCCAACAAAGCATTTTCACACTTCAGATTCTAATCATTAATTTAAAATGGCAAGAGACTTAAAGTACACCAGAAATATTGGTATTGCCGCTCACATTGATGCCGGCAAGACCACCACTACAGAGCGTATTCTGTACTACACTGGTGTTTCTCATAAAATTGGTGAAGTTCATGATGGTGCAGCCACCATGGACTGGATGGAGCAGGAGCAGGAAAGAGGTATCACAATTACATCTGCTGCTACTACCGTATTCTGGCCCTACAAGGACAAGGAATATCACATCAATATCATTGACACTCCAGGTCACGTTGATTTTACCGTAGAGGTAAACAGGTCGCTACGTGTACTTGATGGTCTGGTATTCTTGTTTAGTGCTGTTGATGGTGTTGAGCCTCAATCTGAAACTAACTGGAGACTAGCGGATAATTATAAAGTGGCAAGAATCGGTTTCGTCAATAAAATGGACCGAGCAGGTGCTGACTTTTTGAATGTATGCAAGCAGGTAAAGGAAATGTTAGGCACTAAAGCTGTGCCACTTCAACTTCCTATCGGTGCTGAAGAAACATTCAAGGGCGTGGTTGACCTTGTTGAGAACAAGGCTATTGTCTGGAACGAGGATGATATGGGTATGACTTTCAAAGAAGTTGATATCCCTGAAGACATGCAAGACGATGTGACCCAATATCGCGAGGAGTTGCTAGAGTCTGTTGCTGAGTATGATGAAGGACTGATGGAGAAATACTTCGAAGATCCTGACTCTATCACCAAAGAAGAAATATTGGCTGCACTCCGTGCAGCGACAATCGATTTGGCATTTGTGCCAATGATGTGTGGCTCTGCATTTAAAAACAAAGGTGTTCAAACACTTCTTGATTATGTAATGGAGCTACTTCCTTCTCCTCTTGACAGAGATAACATCGAAGGAACTAATCCCGATACTGAGGAGGCCGTAGTAAGAAAGCCAAGTGCATCTGATCCTTTCTCAGCATTAGCTTTCAAGATTGCGACTGATCCATTCGTTGGAAGACTTTGCTTTGTGAGATCTTATTCAGGTATGCTTGACTCGGGTTCTTATGTTTTCAATACAAGAACCAACAAGAAAGAGCGTATCTCCAGGATCTTCCAAATGCACGCAAATAAGCAGAATCAGATTGATAAGCTCCATGCTGGTGATATAGCGGCAGTTGTAGGATTTAAGGATATCAAAACAGGTGATACGCTTTGCGACGAAAAGTCTAGGATTGTACTCGAATCAATGGTATTCCCTGATCCTGTAATCGGTTACGCAATAGAGCCTAAGCAGCAGGCTGACGTAGATAAGTTAGGTATGGCGATTGCCAAACTCGTAGAAGAAGACCCTACTCTAGTGGTGAATACTGATCACGAAACTGGTCAGACTATTTTACAGGGTATGGGTGAGCTTCACCTTGATATCATCATCGACCGACTTAAGAGAGAGTTTAAAGTTGAGATCAATCAAGGAGCTCCTCAGGTGGCCTACAAAGAAGCACTTCTTTCCAGTGTTGAGCACAAAGAGGTGTACAAGAAGCAGACAGGTGGTCGAGGTAAATTCGCAGATATTGTATTCGAGATTGGACCTAAAGACGAGGATTACGAGCAGGAAGGCCTACAGTTTGTCAACCAGATTGTAGGTGGTGTTATCCCCAAAGAATTCATACCTGCGATTCAGAAAGGTTTTACTGAGTCTATGAATAACGGTCCTCTGGCTGGATATCCTATCGACTCTATGAAGGTGAGACTGTACCACGGTTCATTTCACGATGTTGACTCTGATGCTTTGTCATTCGAGATGGCAGCACGTCTAGGCTTCAAAGAAGCAGGCAAGCAAGCCAAACCAGTATTACTGGAGCCGATTATGGGCGTTGAAGTGGTTACTCCGGATGAGTACACAGGATCTGTTACCGGTGACCTTAACAGAAGAAGGGGTATCATGAAGGGAATGGATACAAAAGGGGCTTCAGCAGTTGTAAAGGCAGATGTACCCCTATCTGAACTTTTCGGATATGTGACTGATCTCAGAACTATGAGTTCCGGGCGCGCAACTGCATCACTTACCTTCTCTCACTATGACCAGGTACCTAAGAACTTAGCAGAAGATGTGATTGCTAAAGCTAAAGGTGCTACAGTTTAATCAACTTGAATCATGACACAGAAAATTAGAATAAAGCTTAAGTCATACGATCACAACTTGGTAGACAAGTCTTCTGAGAAGATCGTTAGAGCGGTAAAAACCACAGGTGCGGTAGTGAGTGGCCCTATTCCTTTGCCAACTGTGAAGGAGAAGTTCACAGTGCTAAGATCTCCTCACGTAAATAAGAAGTCTCGTGAGCAGTTTCAGCTTTGTACTTACAAGCGATTAGTAGATATCTATTCGAACAGTACAAAGACGGTGGATGCATTGATGAAGCTCGAATTGCCAAGTGGCGTTGACGTAGAGATCAAGGTATAAGTATACCTTTTTAGATATAGTGAAGAACCAATAGCAATATGCTGTTGGTTCTTTTTTTGGCCTAAAAATTCTAACGAAAATAAAGGCGGCACTATTTGACAGCAGGATGGAAATATCTATCTTTGCAGTCCTTTTGCGGATAAAACTTTTAATCCGCTGAAAACTAACAAGTTTATAAAAAGAGAATGTCAGGAATTATTGGTAAAAAAATCGGAATGACTAGCATCTACAGTGCCGATGGACGTAATGTCGCATGCACGGTGATAGAGGCTGGTCCTTGTGTGGTAACACAAGTGAAAAACGAGGAAACTGACGGTTACCGGGCTGTGCAATTGGCATATGATGATGCTAAAGACAAAAATGTGAGTAAGGCCCTAAAGGGACATTTCTCTAAAGCTAAGACAGCACCTAAGAAGAAGGTGGTTGAGTTTAGAGACTTTAGAGAAGAGTTTGATGGTCAGGTACAGCTGGGCAATGAAGTAAAGGTGGGAGAGGTATTCTCAGAAGAGGATTTTGTTGATGCTATCGGTACTTCTAAAGGTAAAGGTTTTCAAGGTGTAGTTAAAAGACACGGTTTTGGTGGTGTCGGTCAGGCTACTCACGGTCAGCACAATAGGTTAAGAGCTCCTGGATCTATAGGTGCTTGTTCATTTCCTTCAAGAGTTTTCAAAGGCTTAAGAATGGCAGGAAGAACAGGTGGACGTAGAGTAAAAATGATCAACCTCAAAGTAATGAAGGTTGTACCTGAGCAAAACCTAGTTGTGGTAAGCGGCAGCATCCCTGGTGCCAAAAACTCTTACGTAATTCTAGAGAAATAATCATGGAAGTAGCGGTATTAAATCAATCAGGAGCAGAGACAGGTCGAAAAGTGAGCCTGACTGACTCAGTATTCGGTATCGAGCCGAATGACCATGCTATTTACCTTGATGTCAAGCAATACTTGGCTAATCAAAGGCAAGGCACGCACAAGGCAAAAGAGAGGGCTGAAATCACTGGTTCTACTAAAAAGATCAAGCGACAAAAAGGTACTGGTACAGCTAGGGCTGGCAGCATCAAGTCTCCCATTTTCAGAGGGGGTGGGCGTGTGTTTGGTCCGAGACCAAGGAACTACAGCTTCAAGCTAAACAAGAAGCTCAAGACGCTAGCCAGAAAATCAGCATTGACTTACAAAGCGCAGGATAATAAGCTTTCTATCCTTGAGGATCTACAGTTTGATGCGCCGAAAACAAAAGCATTTGTCCAGTTGCTAAGTGATCTAAAGCTTTCTGATGCTAAAACATTATTTGTGGTCAATGAGACCAATAAGAATGTAGTACTATCCAGCCGCAACCTTCAGAAATCGAAGGTGGTGACCGTGGATCAGGTGAATACATATGATGTGCTCAACGCAGACAGTTTGATCTTGAGCGAAAGCGCTGTTGAGAAAATAGAGAACCTATTAAAGTAAGACCATGAGCGTATTAGTAAAACCACTGGTTACTGAAAAGGTATCTGCTCTCAACGAGGAGGGAAGGTACGGATTCATTGTAGATAAAAAATCCAATAAGGTAGAGATCAAGAAGGCTGTTGAGAAGGCTTATGGTGTGACCGTAGAGAGTGTTAACACAATGGTCTATGCTGGTAAGCGCAAGATGAGATATACGAAAGCCAGAATTGTAGAGGGCAAAACAAGTTCTTACAAGAAGGCGATTGTGAAGCTTGCGGAAGGAGATATAATTGATTTCTACGGAGGCGTATAAACGACATTGAAGGATGGCTGTTAAAAAACTAAGACCAACAACCCCGGGGCAGAGATATCGACTGGCACCAGCGTTTGATGAGATCACGACTGATAAGCCGGAGAAGTCTTTGCTAAAGCGTAACAAGCATACTGGTGGTAGAAATAATTCTGGTAAGATGACTGTGCGCAACGTAGGCGGTGGGCACAAGAAGAAACTCAGGATCATTGACTTCAAGAGAAATAAGCACGGCGTACCGGCTGTTATTAAATCTGTCGAGTATGATCCCACCCGAACAGCGCGAATTGCGCTAGCCGTTTATGCTGATGGTGCCAAAACTTACATCATCGCTCCTGAAGGTTTGCAAGTAGGACAAACTGTTGTGAGCGGTACAGGTGTTGCTCCTGAACTTGGCAACTGTATGCCCCTTGGAGAGATGCCACTTGGTACTATTGTCCATAATATAGAATTGAAGCCTGGAAAAGGTGCTTCCCTTGCCAGAAGTGCTGGAGCATATGCTCAGTTAGTAGCGAAAGAAGGCAAGTACGTTACCATCAAGTTGCCATCCGGCGAAATGAGACTGGTATTGGCTGTTTGCTCTGCAACTGTCGGTACCGTATCTAATGGTGACCACATGAATGTGCGTCTCGGTAAAGCTGGTAGAAACAGATGGCTGGGTAAACGTCCAAGAGTAAGAGGTGTTGCAATGAACCCTGTTGATCACCCAATGGGTGGTGGTGAAGGAAGGTCCTCAGGAGGTCATCCTAGATCCAGAACAGGACTTTACGCGAAGGGTAAGAAGACCAGACACCCTAATAAGTATTCTGACAAAATGATTATTAGTAAAAGGAAATAATAATGGCTAGATCTCTCAAAAAAGGACCTTATATAGATTTTCGTCTTGAGAAGAAGGTCGATGCTATGAACGAATCTGGTAAGAAGTCGGTCATTAAGACATGGTCAAGAAGATCGATGATTTCTCCGGACTTTGTTGGTCATACTTTCGCAGTGCACAATGGAAATAAGTTCATCCCTGTTTTCGTCACAGAAAATATGGTGGGCCATAAGTTGGGTGAGTTTTCACCAACAAGGTCTTTCCGTGGGCACGTTGGTAAAAAGGATAAGGGCAAAAGATAAGGGTAAGTAACGATGGAAGCGATAGCTAAATTAAACAACGTACCTACGTCTCCTCGCAAGATGAGGTTGGTAGTGGATATGATTAGAGGCGAGAGAGTCAATCAGGCCCTTACGATCTTAAAATTTGAGCCAAAGGACGGTGCTGCTCGTGTGGAGAAGTTACTCCTTTCAGCGGTAGCTAACTGGCAAGCTAAAAATGAAGATGTCAATCTTGAAGATGCCGATCTCTTTATCAAAGAAGCGTTTGTGGACAGTGGTCGAATGCTAAAACGACTAAGGCCAGCACCACAAGGTCGTGCACACAGAATCAGAAAGAGATCCAATCATGTGACGCTCGTAGTAGACAGCATGAACGAGATCGATGATAATACAAGCGATAACGATACAGAGAAGTAGATCATGGGACAAAAAGTAAACCCAGTAGGTTTAAGATTAGGTATAGTTAAAGGTTGGGATAGCAACTGGTACGGAGGTAAAGACTTCTCCGATAAGTTGGTAGAGGACCAAAAAATCCGAAACTATCTCGATGTACGTATACCTAAAGGTGGTGTAGCCAAGGTTGTGATTGAGCGAACGCTCAAAAGAATCACACTCACCATTCACACAGCAAGACCTGGTGTTGTTATCGGTAAGGGTGGCTCTGAGGTTGATAAAATCAAAGAGGAGCTTAAGAAAATTACGGGTAAAGATCTTCAGATCAACATTTTTGAAATTAAGCGTCCTGAGCTTGATGCGAGGTTAGTTGGAGAATCTATTGCTCAGCAGCTTCAGGCGCGTATCTCGTATAGAAGAGCGATGAAGCAGGCAATAGCTTCAGCGATGCGCGTAGGTGCGCAGGGGATCAAGGTGAAAGTATCCGGTCGACTTGGTGGTGCTGAAATGGCTCGTACTGAGCAGTATAAGGATGGTCGCATTCCTCTGCATACGCTTAGAGCAGATATTGATTATGCCATTTCCGAAGCTAATACAGTTTATGGTAAGATTGGTGTGAAGGTGTGGATATTCAAAGGTGAAGTATTCGGAAAGCGTGATTTGAGCCCCAACATAGGTGGTGCTAACGAAGGTCCTGGATCTAATCGCCGAAGAAGGCCTTCAAACGACGGTCCCAAAAGAAAGAGAAGATAAGAGTTCACTGCGGTAGCCCGCAAATAAAGTAATAGAAGCATGTTACAGCCTAAAAGAACAAAGTTTAGGAAAAAGCAGAAAGGGAGAGTAAAGGGTATTGCTCAAAGGGGTCATACAATTTCTTTCGGAAGTTTTGGACTGAAGTCACTTGAGCCTGGTTGGATCACTTCTCGTCAGATAGAGGCTTCTCGTATTGCCATGACACGTGCCATGAAGAGAGAAGGTCAAGTATGGATCAGAATATTCCCAGACAAGCCTGTAACTAAGAAGCCGGCTGAAGTAAGGATGGGTAAAGGTAAGGGTGCTCCTGAATACTGGGTAGCTGTCGTTAAGCCAGGGACCATCATGTTCGAAGCAGGTGGTGTAGACATAGAATTGGCCAAGGAGGCCTTAAGATTGGCTGCTCAAAAGCTGCCTATCAAAACGAAGTTTGTTGTTCGTAGGGATTACGTAGCATAAAATGAAAAATTCAGAGATTAAAGCACTTTCGCTTGACGAGCTCCAGAGCAAATTGGAAGTTGAGCAGGATAGCCTTCAAAAACTAAAATTTGCGCATGCTATCACGCCTGTAGAGAATCCGATGAGGATCAAGGAAGTCAGAAAACTGGTAGCGAGAATCAAGACTGAGATCAGAGAAAAGGAGCTTGCGAAATAAGATCATCACAATGGAAAGAAGTCTAAGAAAAGAAAGAGTCGGAGTAGTGATCAGTAACAAGATGGATAAAACCATCTCTGTTAGTGTTGAGCGACGTGTAAAGCATCCGATTTACGGAAAGTTTGTAAAGAAGTCAAAGAAGTTCTTGGCCCACGACGAATCCAATGATGTGAATATTGGTGATACTGTAAAGATCATGGAGACTAGACCTTTGAGTAAGAACAAAAGGTGGAGGCTAGTGGAAATTATTGAAAGAGCGAAATAAGAGATGGTACAGCAGGAAAGCAGACTTAGTGTAGCAGACAACAGCGGAGCGAAGGAGGTGCTTTGCATACGTGTGCTCGGAGGTACCGGTAAAAGGTATGCCTCTATAGGTGATAAGATAATCGTGACTGTTAAGTCAGCACTCTCTTCAAGCAGTTTGAAGAAAGGCACAGTCTCTCGCGCAGTTGTCGTACGAACCAAAAAAGAGATACGTCGAAAAGATGGGTCTTACATCAGGTTCGAGGATAATGCAGCTGTATTACTGAGTGCAAATGATGAGCCAAGAGGTACACGTATTTTTGGACCTGTGGCCAGAGAATTGCGTGAAAAGCAATTTATGAAGATAGTTTCATTGGCTCCTGAAGTATTATAAGATGTCTGTAAAAAAGAGAACCAAATTGCATGTGCGCAAAGGTGATACTGTAAAGGTTATCGCTGGCAACTCTAAGGGTAAATCCGGTAAGGTACTTGAAGTTGTAATTGCTAAGAACAGAGCAATCGTAGAAGGTCTGAACCTTGTGACCAAGCATGTAAAGCCTTCAGCAACTAATCCTAACGGTGGTATAGAAAAGAGTGAAGCAGGGATACATCTCAGCAACCTTATGGTTGTGGATCCTGCGACTGGGGAGGCTACACGAACAGGCCGCAAGGCTGATGATCAAGGTAAGCTTCAGAGATATTCTAAGAAAACTGGAGAAATAATTAAAAATGGCTAGTCCGAGATTAAAGGAAAAGTATCTGGAAGAAATCGTTCCGGCGCTTAAGGCTAAGTTCGAGTATAAGACTGTAATGCAGGTGCCTAAGGTCACGAAGATCGTAGTTAACAAAGGTATCGGTGCTGCTGTGGCTGACAAAAAGCTTGTAGATGTAGGTGTTGAAGAGCTCACACTGATCACTGGTCAGAAAGCTGTACCTACTATTGCTAAGAAATCAGTCTCGAACTTTAAGCTTCGTGAAGGAATGCCTATTGGAGCAAGAGTCACTCTTAGGGGAGATCGTATGTACGAATTTCTGGATAGACTAATGACGGTTGCACTGCCACGTGTTCGTGACTTTAGGGGCATTAGTGATAAGGGCTTTGACGGAAGGGGGAATTATACTCTTGGTGTCAAAGAGCAGATCATTTTCCCTGAGATCAGTATTGAAAAGGTGAGTAAGATTACGGGTATGGATATCACACTCGTCACTGACGCCAATTCGGACGAAGAGAGTTTTGAATTATTAAAGGCGTTTGGTTTGCCATTCGCTTCTAAAAAATAAGACGATGGCAAAGGCTAGTATTAAAGCAAGAGAAAGAAAAAGAGAGAAACTTGTAGCCAGGTACGCACAAAAGAGGGCAGACCTTAAGGCTGCTGAAGATTGGGTTGGCTTGGATAAGCTTCCCAGAAACTCATCTGCGGTAAGATTGCACAATCGTTGTAAGCTCACTGGTAGACCCAAAGGTTACATGAGGAAATTCGGGATCTCTAGGGTGACTTTCAGGGAAATGGCAAGTGCAGGTAAGATTCCAGGTGTGACTAAAGCGAGCTGGTAAATCTTAATTCAATTCTTGCGATAATAATTAAAGAATTAATAACTTTGCACCCCGATTTTGGGGCAAACAAATTTTAGTATGACAACTGATCCTATAGCAGATTATTTAACAAGGGTACGCAACGCTATCGCTGCGAATCATCGTATTGTTGAGATACCTGCATCGAATATCAAAAGAGAGATCACGAAAGTGCTTCATGATCAGGGATTTATACAGAACTATAAGTTTGTCGATGACGACAAGCAGGGTATCATCAAGATTGCCTTAAAATATAATCCGACTACTAAGGAATCGGCGATTGTCAAGCTTGAAAGAATCAGTAAGCCGGGACTTAGGAAATATGCCGGAGCTGAGAATCTGCCTAAGGTGATCAATGGTTTGGGAGTTGCGATACTCTCTACCTCCAAAGGAGTGATTACAGATAAGCAGGCTCGAAGAGAGCATATTGGTGGTGAAGTTTTGTGCTACGTTTATTAATAGCTGAGTAGTAATGTCAAGAATAGGAAACAAACCCATCGGCATACCTACAGGTGTAGAAATATCTGTAGATGGAAGCAACGTTACTGTAAAAGGTCCTAAAGGTTCGCTTAATCAGTATGTGAATCCTGATTTGAAGGTGAAAACTGAGGATGGACAGATAGTTGTAGAACGTCCTACTGATCAAAAGAGGCACAAGGCTCTTCATGGACTTTACAGATCGCTTCTAAGCAACTGTGTGGTAGGTGTAAACGAGGGTTATCAGTTGAAGCTCGAGCTTGTCGGTGTTGGTTATAAAGCTAGTGCACAAGGCAATGTTCTTGAGTTGAATCTCGGATATTCCCATAATATCTTCCTGGGCGTGCCGGATGAGCTTAAAGTGACTGCCGAGACAGTGAAGGGTAAGAATCCAATTGTAACAATCGAGGGAATAGACAAGCAGCTGGTCGGACAGATTGCCGCTAAAATAAAGTCGCTGAGACCTGTAGAGCCTTACAAAGGCAAGGGTATCAGATTTGTTGGTCAGCATGTTAGACGTAAGGCTGGTAAGACCGCTGCTAAATAGATATTATAATGGCTGTTGATAAAGTAAAAAGAAGAGCTAGAATTAGAAGAGGGATCAGAGCGAAGATCAGCGGTACTGCTGACTCTCCAAGAGTATCTGTTTTCAAAAGCAATAAAGCTATTTACGCCCAATTGATCAATGATGTAGATGGCCATACAATGGCATCTGCTTCATCAGCTGAGCTTGATAAGAAAGGTGCATTGAACATTGAGGTTGCTAAAGAAGTGGGATCAAAGCTTGCTAAAAAGGCAAAAGCTGCGGGAATTGAAAAAGTAGTATTCGATAGAAGTGGCTACATCTACCATGGTCGAGTTAAAGCTTTGGCTGAAGGTGCCAGAGAGGGAGGCTTGAAATTTTAAAAAATTATGTCTAGGGCTAACGTAAAAATTGTAAAAGCAAGCGAGATAGATCTCAAGGAGCGAGTAGTTGCTATCAAGAGAGTTGCTAAAGTGGTAAAAGGTGGTCGTAGATTCAGCTTTTCTGCTATTGTTGTAGTAGGTGATGGAAACGGTGTTGTTGGATATGGCTTGGGCAAGGCCAATGAGGTAACTGATGCTATAACGAAAGGAATAGATGACGCTAAAAAGAATCTCGTAAGAGTTCCTCTTTTTAAATCGACCGTACCGCATGAGGCATTAGGTAAGTATAGCGGTGGATTTGTATTGATCAAACCTGCTGCACCTGGTACTGGTGTTATTGCTGGTGGTGCAATGCGTGCGGTTTTAGAGAGTGCAGGAATACACGATGTACTTGCTAAGTCAAAAGGGTCTTCTAACCCTCACAATGTAGTAAAAGCAACTTTCGATGCATTGAGCAACATGAGAGATGCTTACAGCATTGCTCAACAGAGAGGCGTTACTTTGGAAAAAGTATTTAATGGTTAATTGCGATGGCTAAGCAGGTAGAAATTACACAAGTAAGAAGTACGATCAAGCGACCTGAGAATCAGAAGCTTACTATAAAGGCATTGGGCTTGGGAAAAATGCATCGAACTGTCACCAAGGAACTCACTCCTCAGGTACAGGGTATGATCAACAAAGTAGAACATTTAGTAGCTGTTAAAGAACTTTAATCATGAATTTGAATTCACTTAAGCCTGCGCAGGGTTCTACCAAGAATAAAAAGCGGATTGGCAGAGGTCAAGGATCTGGTAAGGGTGGTACATCTACTAGAGGTCATAAAGGTGCCAAGTCCAGATCAGGTTACAGCCGTAAGTTAGGTTTTGAAGGTGGCCAAATGCCTCTTCAGAGAAGGGTACCAAAGTTTGGTTTTACTTCACCTAACAGAGTAGAGACCAAGCCAGTGAATCTTGATACTCTTGAAGCATTAGTTGAGCAACACAAAGTTGCTGAAGTCACTCCAGAAGTTTTAAGGGAGCACGGTCTTGCTGGTAAAAATGATATAATCAAAATCCTGGGCAGAGGAGAACTGAAGTCAAAAGTTGATGTAACTGCTCATCATTTTTCGAAAACGGCTTTAGAAGCTATTGAAAAAGCAGGCGGAAAAGCGACTAAACTTTAAGTATGAAGAAGTTTTTTTCTACCATACAGAACATATTTTCCATCGAGGAACTAAGGGTAAGAATCCTAAATACACTGGGATTCCTTATCATTTTTAGGCTAGGTTCATTCGTTGTGCTCCCTGGTGTCGACCCCTCGAAGCTACAAGAATCTGCGGGTGGCATTTTCGGGCTTTTGGATACCTTTCTTGGTGGAGCATTCAGTAATGCGTCCATCTTTGGTCTGGGTATCATGCCCTATATCAGTGCCTCGATAGTACTGCAGTTGTTGACAGTAGCGGTTCCCTATTTCCAGAAGCTGCAGAAAGAGGGTGATAGTGGTAGAAAGAAAATTACTCAAATAACGAGAGTATTAACGATAGCCATTACTCTAGCTCAGGGTGTGAGTTACCTGACGGTGGCTATTCCTGCAGAAGCTATTGTGCTTGAGAATCGCACGCTGTTTACAATGGCCGCTGTTATCATATTGACAGCAGGTACCATATTCTGTATGTGGCTTGGTGAGAAGATCACGGACAAGGGTATCGGTAACGGTATCAGTATGTTGATAATGATCGGTATCATTTCCAGGTTCCCTGGCTCTTTGGTAGCCGAGGGACTCTCAAGAGGAATGAGTCAGATGTTGATTTTCATTATAGAGATCGTTGCGCTATTCTTTGTCGTCATGGGCGTTGTATTGTTGACTCAGGCAGTAAGGAGAATACCAGTACAGTATGCCAAACAGGTGGTTGGTAATAAGGTGTATGGAGGTCAGCGACAGTATATACCATTGAAGGTGAATGCGTCTGGTGTAATGCCAATCATTTTTGCTCAATCTTTAATGTTTTTACCTGCTATGATAGCGGGTCTATGGGCTGACGATAGTGATTTGGCTCAGTATGTAGGGGCGACTTTTTCGAATATTCAAAGTTGGCAGTATAACTTGGTGTTTGCCATTCTTATTATACTGTTCACATTTTTCTACACAGCAATTACGGTCAATCCAAACCAGATTGCCGACGATATGAAGCGCAATGGCGGTTTCATTCCTGGGATCAAGCCAGGAAAGCAAACATCAGAGTTCATTGACAATGTGTTGACACGTATTACATTACCAGGTTCTTTCTTCCTGGCAATTGTGGCTATCCTACCGGCTTTTGCAATGACGGCAGGCGTAAATACTGGCTTTGCTCAATTTTACGGTGGTACTTCGCTTCTTATCATGGTAGGTGTAATTCTGGACACACTACAGCAGATAGAGAGTTATCTACTCATGAGACATTACGATGGTCTTATGAAGTCAGGTCGATTGAAGGGAAGAGCACAAAACGCAGCTGTAGCTTAATAGTTAAACGTTATGGCGAAGCAAGCATCAATTGAACAAGACGGAACAATCGTAGAAGCATTATCTAATGCAATGTTCCGTGTGGAATTAGAAAATGGACATCAGGTGATAGCTCATATTTCTGGTAAGATGAGAATGCACTATATCAAAATATTACCGGGTGATAAGGTGAAGTTAGAGATGTCACCTTATGATCTGACTAAAGGAAGAATTGTATATCGATATAAATAAGATACAATGAAAGTAAAAGCATCTGTAAAGAAGCGTAGCGCCGATTGCAAGGTCATTCGTAGAAATGGCAAGGTCTACGTTATCAATAAGAAGAATCCGAGATTTAAACAAAGACAAGGTTAAGCCATGGCTAGAATTGCTGGAGTAGACATCCCTGATAATAAGAGAGGCGAAATCGCCTTGACGTATATTTTTGGTATTGGTCGTAAATCTGCACAAAAGATTTTGACTGTTGCTGGAGTAGATTGGGATAAGAAGGTAGCAGAGTGGACAGATGAAGAGTCTAATGCTATCCGTAGTGCCATTAGCGAAAACTATAAGGTAGAAGGTGTACTCAAGTCTGAAGTACAGTTGAGTATCAAGCGACTATTAGATATCGGATGCTACAGGGGTTTGCGTCATAGAAAAGGCCTACCGGTAAGAGGTCAGAAGACGAAGAACAACTCCAGAACAAGGAAAGGAAAGAGGAAAACAGTTGCTAACAAGAAGAAAGCGGTTAAATAATATTTGACATGACGCAAAAAAGGAAAGATAAAGCAAAGAAAAGAGTGGTGAATGTGGAGCCTATGGGTCAAGCTCATATCAAGGCTTCATTTAACAACATCATCATTTCAATGACCAATTCGTCAGGTCAAGTAATTTCTTGGGCATCTGCGGGTAAAATGGGCTTCAAAGGTTCTAAAAAGAACACACCTTACGCTGCTCAGGTTGCTGCGCAGAATGCAGGACAAGCTGCCTATGACCTGGGTTTAAGAAAGGTTGAGGTATTTGTTAAGGGTCCTGGTGCAGGTCGTGAGTCTGCAATTAGAACTATACAGAATGTGGGAATTGAGGTGACGACAATTCGAGATATCACACCACTTCCTCACAACGGGTGCCGTCCTCCCAAGAGAAGAAGAGTCTAAGTCAGTAATTCAAGGTATAATAGCAAATGGCAAGATATAGAGGTCCCAAGGCAAAGATTGCTAGGAAATTTAACGATCCGATTTTCGGCCCAAGTAAGGCGGTTCAAAAGAAGCCTTATCCTCCAGGGCAGCATGGTCGTAACAGAAGAAGAAAGCAGTCTGAATATGCGATCCAGTTAGCTGAAAAGCAAAAAGCCAAGTACACCTATGGTGTATTGGAAAGACAATTTGCAAACCTGTTTGACAAAGCGTCAAGAAAAGGTGGTATTACTGGTGAAAATCTCTTGCAGTTGTTAGAGGCTAGGCTAGACAATACAGTTTTCAGACTTGGTATTGCTCCAACACGTCGTGCAGCAAGACAACTGGTAACCCATAAGCACATTACTGTCAATGGTGAGTTAGTTAATATCCCTTCGTTCTCTCTAAAGCACGGGGACGTAGTGAGTATTCGTGAGAAGTCTAAATCTCTATTGGCCATTACTGATAGCCTTGCTTCAAGGTCGTCATCTAAGTATAGCTGGCTGGAGTGGGATGCCGCCGAGCAGTCTGGCAAATTAGTGAGTTCACCTAGCAGAGAGGATATTCCTGAGAATATCAAGGAGCAGTTGATCGTCGAATTGTACTCTAAGTAATAATTTTCTTAAATCATTTAATAACAATATCTATGTCAATACTTGCATTTCAAATGCCCGAGAAGGTGGTGATGGAAAAGGCAGACGACTTTCACGGTCTGTTCACTTTTAAGCCACTCGAGCCAGGTTATGGAGTGACAATCGGTAATGCACTAAGAAGAATTCTTCTTTCTTCACTCGAGGGATATGCAATTACCGGTATAAAGGTGCCTGGAGTATTACATGAGTTTTCAACCGTAGAAGGTGTTGTTGAAGACGTATCAGAAATCATACTGAATCTCAAAATGGTAAGGTTCAAAAAGATCTCAGACGTTGTTGACAATAAGATCAATATTTCTATCTCTAAACAGTCTAAGTTCACTGCAGGCGATATAGCGAATTTTACAAATTCGTTTGAGATCCTTAATCCTGATCACGTGATCTGCAACCTTGATGAGAACATTCATTTCGAAATCGAATTGTCTCTTGAGAAGGGTCGTGGATATGTACCAGCAGAGGAAAACAAGCCAGCGGAGCAAGTATTCGGGTTTATTCCGATCGATGCGATCTTCACGCCAATCAAGAATGTCAAGTACAGTATTGAAAATACGCGTGTAGAGCAAAAGACTGACTATGAGAAATTGATCCTTGACATTGAGACTGACGGATCGATCCATCCTGAGAATGCGCTTAAAGGAGCAGCTAATATTTTGATCCAGCACTTCATGTTGTTCTCTGATCAAAATATGATCCTTGAAACACAGGATTCTGGAGAGCCCGAGGCTGTTGACGAAGAGTTGCTACACATGAGAAAACTCTTGAAGACCCCATTGAACGATCTGGATCTTTCAGTGAGAGCTTACAATTGTCTGAAGGCTGCCGATGTACGCTCCCTTGGTGATCTTGTAAGGCTTGAGATTTCAGATATGATGAAATTCAGAAATTTCGGTAAGAAGTCGCTAGCTGAGCTAGAGCAACTGGTAGCTGAGAAATCATTGACGTTTGGCATGGATTTGTCAAAATACAAATTAGACGAAGAGTAAGAACTGATGAGACACGGTAAGAAGTTTAATCATTTAGGGAGAACAGCTCCCCATAGAAAGGCGATGCTTTCTAATATGGCATCATCTCTCATCCTTCACAAGAGGATTACCACTACTGTGGCGAAGGCAAAAGCACTTCGTAAGTATGTGGAACCCTTGATCACGAAGGCCAAAGATGATACTACTCAATCTCGCCGCGTTGTATTCTCATATCTTCAGAATAAGGAATCTGTTAAAGAGCTATTTGGAGATATAGCTGGTAGGGTTGCGTCCAGGCCTGGAGGTTACACCCGTATCATTAAGACCAATTCGAGACTTGGTGATAACGCGGATATGTGTATCATGGAGCTAGTTGACTACAATGAGCTGTTGTTGAAAGAAGCTGCGCCAGCCAAGACTAAGACCAGAAGAAGCCGAAGAGGAGGAGGAAGCAAAGCCAAAGCGACTGAGGAAGTGCCAGCAGTAGAGGAGGCAGTAGTTGTTGAAGAGGCAGTGGCAGAGCAGTCTGCTCCGGATGAGGAAGTTAAAGAAGAAGAGGTTCCTCAAGATGAAGCAGTAGTGGAGGCAGAGGCAACTTCAGAAGAAGCTGAATCAGCTTCAACGGATGAGTCAAGTGAAGAAGAATCTGATGAGAAAAAGGATTCATAAAACGATATCATAATCAAGTTAAAAGGGATTAGGCCAAGCTGGCTTAATCCCTTTTTTGTTATATGATTCTGCTGTACTGATTGGACGAGAATTTATACTTTTGAAGCACAAATAAACCACCCTCTGAATGAAACATGAATCCCGACAGCCAGCTGTACTATTACTTGAAGATGGTACCCACTTCGAAGGTGTTGCCATAGGTCATATTGGCACCTCGACTGGGGAAATATGTTTCAATACGGGCATGACAGGATATCAGGAGATCTATACTGATCCCTCTTATTATGGTCAGATTGTGGTCAACACCACCTCCCACATTGGTAACTACGGAGCTACAGATGAAGAGCAAGAATCGGAACAACCAAAGATCAGTGGGTTAGTAATCAATGTGTTTTCGGAGATATACAGTAGAAAGACGGGTGAGACTAGTCTCGATGATTATTTGAAGAGTCATAACACGGTAGGTATTGCTGATCTGGATACCAGAGCTATTGTTCGACATATTCGTAGTAAAGGTGCGATGAACGCTATCATCTCCAGTGACGGAAAGAGCATTGAAGAGCTTAAGCAGCTCCTTGCTAAAGTACCGAGTATGGAGAAATTGGAGCTTTCATCTAAAGTGACGACTACCGAACCCTATCTGCTAGGTGACAATGGAGGGCTGAAAGTGGCTGTGTTAGATCTAGGGTGCAAAAAATCGATCCTCAAGAACCTCACCTCAAGAGGGGTTCAGTGCAAGGTCTTTCCGGCCAGCACCACTTTTGATGAGATGCAAAAATGGTCTCCGAATGGCTACTTTATATCCAATGGACCTGGTGACCCGAGTGTCATGGAATATGCCACTACCACGGTATCCCAAATATTGGAAAATAATAAGCCACTTTTTGGCATCTGCCTTGGACATCAGGTGCTTGCAGAAGCATGTGGAATAGGCACTTACAAAATGCACCATGGCCATAGAGGTCTCAATCACCCAGTCAAAAACCTGGTATCAGGCAAATGTGAGATCACCAGTCAGAACCATGGTTTTGCCGTAAAGGCAGAAGATATTGATAAACAAGATAACGTAACATTAACCCATATCAACTTAAATGATCAGACTGTAGCAGGGATCAGACTCACTGATAAACCTGCATTTTCAGTGCAATACCACCCAGAGTCATCGCCAGGACCGCATGACTCGAGGTACTTATTTGATGATTTTGTACAATTAATGAAACAAAACAATTGAAATTATGAGCTTGATAGAAAGCATACACGCCCGTCAAATCCTTGACTCAAGGGGCAACCCTACAGTTGAAGTTGATATCGTTACCGAAAATGGAATTCTTGGAAGGGCTGCTGTTCCGTCAGGAGCCTCCACAGGAGTGAATGAAGCTGTAGAGCTTAGGGACGGAGATAAGTCACGTTACTTGGGTAAAGGAGTGACTAAAGCCGTTGATAATGTCAATGATGTTATTGCCAATGAATTGATTGGTCTGTCAGTATTTGATCAAAAGTTCATTGATCAACTGATGATTGACTTAGATGGAACAGAGACCAAATCTAAGCTTGGGGCGAACGCTATCCTCGGAGTGTCATTGGCGGTAGCCAAAGCTGCTGCGGAAGAGCTCGGTATGCCACTCTTCAGATACATCGGTGGGGTAAATGCACATGTACTACCAGTACCAATGATGAATATCATCAATGGTGGTTCGCACTCTGACGCGCCAATTGCTTTCCAGGAGTTTATGATCCGTCCAGTAGGTGCCCCGAGCCTTTCTGAAGCACTAAGAATGGGAGCTGAGGTATTCCATAATCTTAAGAAGATAATCAAAGACAAAGGGTTGAGTACTGCCGTTGGTGATGAAGGTGGCTTTGCTCCTAACTTCTCGGGAGGTACTGAAGAGGCGCTTGATAGTGTGCTTAAAGCCATCGATCAGGCCGGTTACAAAGTTGGATCAGATATCACTATCGCAATGGATTGTGCTTCATCAGAATTCTATGTTGATGGTAAGTATGACTACAAGAAGTTCGAAGGAGAGAGTGGAGTGATCAGGTCACGTGAGGAGCAGGTAGACTACCTGGCCGAATTGGTTGAGAAGTATCCTATTGATAGCATAGAGGACGGTTGTGATGAAAACGACTGGGAAGGCTGGCAATTGCTGACTGCTAAGATTGGAGACAAATGCCAACTAGTCGGAGATGACCTTTTAGTGACTAATGTCAAATTCCTGAAGCGAGGCATAGAAGAAAAATGTGGCAACTCTATTTTAATCAAGGTCAACCAGATAGGTTCCCTATCGGAAACGCTGGCAGCTATTGAAATGGCGCATAAAGCCGGTTGGACAGCCGTAGTTTCCCATCGATCTGGAGAAACTGAGGACAATACGATCGCTGATATTGCGGTAGCAACTAACGCCGGACAGATCAAGACAGGATCTATGTCAAGATCTGATAGAATGGCAAAGTACAATCAGCTGCTTAGGATTGAAGAAGAACTTGCAGAGACAGCAGTATATCCTCAGAGTTAAGTTTCTGATTAAATAATCACCTGAAGGCCAGTGATAAACTATCATTGGCCTTCTTTTTTGGAAGCTTGCTCAATGAACCATGCTGGAGCAACGTTTTTTTAATTGACGACCATTTTCCTATTTTTAAAGTACAAATAGACTGCTATGTTCCGACAGGTGCCAAAATTCTTGACCAACTTCTACTTTCTTGTTGGGACGTTCTTTTTGATTTGGATGCTTTTTATCGACTCAAACGACTTCTATTCTCAGTATGTACTGAGAAAAAAACTGAAGGAGATGGAGAAGGAGAAGAACTACTACGAACAAAAAATCGTAGAAGTGAAGAGCGAACGTGAAGCGCTGCTTAACAATGACGGCCTTCTGGAAAAGTTTGCTCGTGAGAAGTACTTCATGAAAAAGGAGAATGAGGACGTATTTGTAGTAGTAGAAGAAGAATAATGAACAGATTTTTATTGGTGGTTGGCTTACTGCTGACTGCACACCTCTCTATAGCACAGTATAGTGAGCAGCCCATAACGCAAGAGTCAAGCTGGAGAGACAGGGTCTTCACAGGAGGAGGTCTGGGGTTCGGTTTTGGTGATGTTGATTGGGTCAACGTTTCGCCGGTTATTGGCTATCGAGTCACTGATAGGCTGGCAGGTGGGGTCAACCTGACCTATCGATACTCGAACTACAAACGGGTAAACCCTTCGTTAAAGACCAACGACTATGGGGCAAGTCTTTTTGCCAGGTACCTGGTGCGTGCTCCGGTATTTCTTCAAGTGGAATATGAATACCTCAACTTTGAGTTTCCAGTCGCTGTGGGTGAAACACAGAGATTTGATTTTAACAGTTTCTTAGCCGGTGGCGGTATCGCACAACCTATAGGGCGCAATGCTGCGTTCATTATCACTGCCATGTACAATTTTTCCTATGCTAACAGCGGGGAGTCTCCATACGCAAGTCCCTGGATCATAAGAGGAGGTATTACGGTAGGGTTTTAAGTCTCAAAGACTACTCCGAACTTCTCTCCTAGCTTGGTCAGGTCCTCCACTACAGGAGCTAGAAGCGGAATCCCGTTCTGAAGGCGGTCAGCCTCCATTTCTCTTTCAGGATCTCCAGGGATTAGCACCCTGTCATACCCTGAAGTGGTTTTCGAATTGCGAAATCTGTCTATCCAGTTGTCCATATGATCAAGGAAGTCATCCTTTGGCCGAAAAGCGTCCACCCTCATGACACCAAAGAAATGCCCTATGCCTTCTCCCACAGGATCATCTGATGGATCAAGGAAAGCTACAAATGGTGGGACCCAGGGGCCGTAGTTAGCACCACTTAATACTGCTGAGAAGATATCCACTATCGATCCGAGAATGTAGCCCTTATGAGAGCCATGCTCTTTATCTCCACCTAGCGGCAATAGAGCACCACCTTCTTTCACTCCGAAGGCATTGGTTGTTGGTTGTCCTTCTTTGGATTGGATCCAACCTTGAGGAGCTTCCATATGCTTCCTTTGGAGAACCTCCAGTTTGCCGTTGGCTGCAGTGGTAGTAGCCATATCAGCTACGAACGGAGGTTGATTTCTTGTAGGAATAGCCACGGAAATCGGATTGGTGCCCAGCAAACGTTCAGCAGAATAAGTCGGAGCAACCAGGGGACTTGCATTGGTCATTGAGAGACCGATCATGTCCTTTTTGAGTGCCATCATAGAGTGATAGCCCGCGATCCCATAGTGATTTGAGTTTTTGACACTTACCCATCCGGTACCCACTTGTTCAGCCTTACTCATGGCAATTTCCATAGCTTTTGGGGCGACCATGAGGCCGAGAGCTGCATCACCATCAAGCACAGCTGTAGAGGGTGTTTCGTGTACTATTTTGATATCGGGCGTACTGTTGACGCGACCTTTTTCCCAAAGTCTTATGTAACCGGAGAGTCGAGCTACACCATGACTGTCTACTCCGCGAAGGTCGGCGCTTACTAATACTTTAGCTCCTAATTGGGCCATTTCGGTTGAATAACCAATTTCTTCTAATATTCTTCTTGAGAAGTCAGTTAGCTGTGCTGCGGTGTACATAGATCAGGATTGTGACAAACTAATCAATCAAACAATTGTGGGAATGGCTAGACTTTGTTCACGGAAGCTTGCTTGGCCAGCTGATGTATCGTGTTCAACAACACTCCTTCTTTTAGAGCATAGGCCGAGACACGGATTTTTTCTATTCCCGAGTGGGTCAATACAAAGTTGATGAGAATCACCGCTACCACTATCATGTCGACCCTAAGCTCTATCATTCCTGGTATGGCAAGGCGCTGATCACGGTTTTTAGTGATGATTTCATCAGCAATTCTGTTGAAGCCTTCCAGGGTCAAAGGAAACTCGGTAGCATCAGGTGACTTTTCAAGGCCTTCCTGCACTCTAAAAATATCACTTAGCGTATCAAAAGTACCTGAAGAGCCTACCAGTGTACCTGGCTTATAAGTTGATACTTTTTCGAATAGCAGGCTCAGGTTTTCTTTCAGATACGCTTCTACGGCCTCCCGTTCATTATCAAGAATAGGGTCATGCCTATGAAACCGTTCGATCATTCGCTGGCCACCAATTTCAAAACTGTGTTTCCATAGGATTTCCTTGGCATTACCGATGATGAATTCGATACTACCCCCACCAATATCCATGATCAGAGAGGTCTCTTCGCCGAGATTCAACGCATGTCCCACACCGTAGTAGATAAGCTGGGCTTCTTCATCACCACTGATAATACCGGTAGTGATGCCGGTCTCGACTTTGATCTTATCCACTAGCTCCTGGCCGTTGCTGGCATTACGTATGGCACTGGTGGCAGTGGCAAATACGCGATCTACGTTTTCGACATCAGTGATTTGTTTAAATCTTCGAAGGGTCTTTATCGCTCTGGACTGAGCCGCTTCGGTGATCAGTCCATCATTGATGCCATTTGCTCCTATCTTGACCGCACTCTTTTCTCGATAGATGGTCTCGAATTGTCCGTTACTCACCTCTGCCACCAGCAAGTGGAAAGTATTGGTGCCCATGTCGATAACAGCAATTCTCATCAGTTTCTTTTACACCGCGAAAATAGTCAATAAATACCAGCCTTAGAACCCCAATCATAGCCTACCGACCATGATCAGTTCTGCTCGGTGCGTTAAGTATGGTCAATGAATATTACCACCTTGTTATGCCACCATTAGATCAACTACCAATTCATACCATATATCATATTTAGGCCTGATAATTTCATTTTGTTTGGGCAGATTGAGAAATATATTTACGGCCGAACAAAAACAGTGGAATACATGACTACCCAGGAAAAAATAGACCTACTCAAGCAAAAGAATGAAGAAGCGCTACTCGGTGGAGGACAAAAGCGGATCGATAAGCACCATAGCCAAGGCAAGTTGACCGCACGAGAGCGACTAGAGCTTCTACTTGATAAAGGTTCATTCCAGGAGGTAGGCAAGTTTGTTGTTCATAGAGCAAAGAACTTCGGACTTGACAAACAGAAGTTTCTTGGTGATGGCGTGGTTACGGGTTATGGTACCATCGAAGGCCGTCTGGTTTATGTGTTTAGCCAGGACTTTACCGTTTTTGGCGGTAGCCTATCGGAAACTCATGCAGAGAAGATCGTTAAGATCATGGACCTTGCTATGAAGAATGGAGCGCCGGTTATCGGTCTCAATGACTCTGGAGGGGCAAGGATACAAGAAGGTGTAGTTTCATTGGGTGGATATGCAGATATCTTCTACCGAAATACCCTTGCCTCTGGTGTGGTTCCTCAGCTCTCAGCCATCATGGGGCCTTGTGCTGGTGGTGCGGTGTATTCTCCTGCGATCACTGACTTCATTTTTATGGTGGAGGACACCTCCTATATGTTTGTCACAGGTCCCAACGTGGTAAAAACAGTGACTCAGGAAACCGTCACTTCTGAAGAACTCGGAGGAGCATCGGCACACAGTACAAAGAGTGGAGTAACTCACTTCTCGTGCTCAAATGAAGTGGACTGCATCAACAAACTCAGACAACTGTTAAGCTATATCCCACAAAATTGTGAAGAGGATGCACCGGTCTATGCCTATGAGATGCAGGCTGACGAGACACGACCTGATCTGGACAAGATATTGCCTGACAATCCTAATCAGCCGTATGACATGCGTGAGGTGGTGGAGGGCATTGTGGATCAGGGCTCATTCCTTGAGGTACATAAAAACTATGCAGAGAACATCATCGTCGGGTTTGCACGTCTCGGGGGCCGCAGCATAGGGATCGTAGGCAACAATCCTGCATCACTGGCTGGTGTGCTTGATATAGACTCAAGTGTTAAGGCGGCCCGTTTTGTCAGATTCTGTGATAGCTTCAACGTACCACTGCTCGTACTCGTCGATGTGCCTGGTTTCCTACCGGGAACGGATCAGGAATGGAATGGTATCATTACCAATGGTGCTAAACTGCTCTATGCCTTCTCTGAGGCAACTGTACCTAGGGTCACAGTCATTACGCGTAAAGCTTACGGAGGAGCGTATGATGTGATGAACTCTAAGCACATTGGAGCTGACGTCAACTACTCATGGCCTACCGGAGAAATTGCTGTGATGGGTGCTAAAGGGGCTTCCGAGATCATATTCAAAAAGGAAATAGCCGCCGCTGAAGATCCTGCGAAGAAGCTTGATGAGAAAGTAGATGAGTATACCGAAAAGTTTGCTAACCCCTTCATTGCGGCAGGTCGCGGCTTCATTGATGAGGTGATTCTTCCTCACAATACTCGAATTAAGTTGATGGCTAGCTTCAAGATGCTCGAGAACAAAGTAGACAATCTACCTAAGAAGAAACACGGGAATATTCCTCTTTGACCTACTTTTGAGGGATGGATAAAAAGAGTAAGAAGTTCCTTTTCGAATACCTCAACAACGCTGCACCCACCGGCTTTGAGTCTTCCGGCCAGCAGATATGGTTGGATTATATAAGGCCATATATTGATGACTACATCTCGGACACTTACGGTAGTATGGTTGGGGTGATCAACCCTCAAGCAGAGTACAAAGTAGTGATCGAGGCACATGCTGACGAGATATCATGGTTTGTGAACTACATCTCGGATTCAGGGTACATCTATGTCGTTCGTAACGGTGGCTCGGATCACATGATCGCTCCCTCGAAACGAGTCAATATCCATACAGATAATGGTGCTGTTCCTGGTGTGTTTGGTTGGCCAGCCATACATGTGAGAGGTAATAAAGATACTCCCACGCCTACCATGAAAAATATCTTTATCGATGTGGGTGCCGAATCAAAAGAGGAAGTGGAGAAGCTGGGCATTCATGTAGGCAGTGTGATCACTTTCGAAGATGAGCTAATGGAGCTCAACGGTAAGTATTTTACAGGACGGGCTCTGGATAACAGGATCGGTGGCTTTATGATCGCTGAAGTGGCCAGACGTATCCATGACAAGAAGAAGCAATTACCTTTCGGACTCTATGTGGTCAATGCCGTTCAGGAAGAGATTGGCCTCCGGGGTGCTCAGATGATTGCCGAGCGTATCAAACCGGATGTGGCCATAGTGACAGACGTATGTCATGATACGCATTCCCCGCTTTATGACAAGAAAGAAAGTGGGGATCAAAAGTCAGGGAAAGGACCGGTACTGACTTACGGCCCGGCTGTGCAGAATAATCTCCTGAAGGAAGTCATTGCGGTAGCCGAAAAGAAGAAGATCCCATTCCAGAGGGCGGCCGCTTCCCGCTCGACAGGCACAGATACTGATGCTTTTGCCTACTCCAACGAGGGAGTAGCATCCGCACTCATTTCACTACCGCTTAAGTACATGCATACTACCGTGGAAACGGTGAGAAAAGATGATGTGGAGAATGTGATTAAACTTATGTACGAGTTTGTAACACAGCTCAAGTCCGGTCATGACTTTCGATACATCAAGTAGCTGAGATACTTGTTTTCTCCTACCGGAATAATCATACAACACAGCTGATGAGTAGCAAAACAACTATTGATCAGATGGGTAGGCAGGTAGAGGTGCCATTGTTTTCTCAAAGGGTGATGTCTCTCGTTCCCTCGCAGACCGAGTTGTTGATAGACCTTGGTCTGGGGGACCGACTGGTTGGTCGCACCAAGTTCTGTATTCACCCAGCCGCTCAAGTCAATGAAGTACCCATAGTTGGAGGTACAAAGAAGTTGCATATTGATCGTATAGCTGATCTAAAACCTGATCTGATCATTGGCAATAAGGAAGAAAACGATGAGGACCAGATACGTGAGTTAGCCACTCGATTTCCTATATGGATGAGTGATGTCTATCATCTGGATGATGCAATCGAAATGATCAGGTCCATTGGTAAGCTGGTTCAGCTTGACAAGCAGGCAGAGAGTCTGGCTAATGATATTCGTTCATCGTTCAAAAAGCTAGATGGGCTCATGTACGGCCGTGTAGCATATCTCATATGGGAAAGTCCCATGATGGCTGTCGGACCCAATACTTTCATCCATGATATGCTCAATAGGCTCGGTCTGACTAATGCTGTTGAAGAGGTCAGATATCCTGAGTTGTCAAATGACGAATTGTGTGCTCTTCATCCTGATTACTTGTTTTTGAGTTCCGAGCCATTTCCTTATAAAGAGAAGCACATTCGCAGGTACAATGAGGTGTTGCCTGACGCTAAAATAATGCTCGTTGATGGAGAGATGTTTTCCTGGTATGGGAGTAGGCTGTTGAAGAGTGTAGACTATTTCAGACAGCTCAAATCTTCATTGTATTAGTAGTTAGACCACATATGGTGTTATATTTAGTGGACGCCTATACCAGGCAGCCCTTACCAAGGACAGAGGCCAGATTACTTTTGTTTCAGTTAGACTAAGGAAAACCCGGCAGCTTCCAAATGCTTCCAATAATCAGGATATGACTTGATGACAACTTCCGGTTCTTCGATGATCACCGGTCTTACTACACCTAAAGGAGCCAGGGCCATAGCCATGCGATGGTCTTCATATGTTTCGAAGGTTACGTTATCAGCCCACTGGTCACCACCTGGGATCAAGGTCCATTGATGATCCTCTTCTAACAACTGACCTCCAATTTTGGCAAGCTCATTCTGCATAGCGAGGATTCGATCGGTCTCTTTGATCTTGAGACTTTCAAGGCCAGTCATTTTGAGCTTTGTGCCTTTCACACTGGCTACTGCCATTACGGTTTGGGCAAGGTCAGGACACTCCCTAAAGTCAATGTTTACCTCTTTGTCAGCCTTTTTCGGTAGGAGGACCACACCATAGTGAGTGTATGAAGTGCGAACCCCAAGCTGCTCCATGATCTTTGCAATCTTCTGATCACCTTGAAGCGACCTCTCCCGTAGACCTTGCAGTGTGATGCTACTCCTCCCAGATAAGGCTGCAATACTATACCAATAGCTTGCGCCGGACCAATCTGACTCGATCGTGTAATTACCACTTTGATAAGCTTGAGGTGCTACACTGATAGTTTGTCCGGACCATTGGTGCTGCACACCAAATCGGGCCATCAAGCCTAGCGTCATTTCAATATAAGGGCGACTGTAGATCTCACTTATGAGTTCCACTTCAATCCCTTGTGGTAAAAGGGGGGCTATCATTAGCAAGGCTGAAATGTATTGGCTGCTAATGTTCCCAGGAATGCGGATTTTCCGAGTCTGCTGATCATCCATTCCTGTGATTTGAAGCGGAGGATAATGCTCATTTTTTAGGTATTCAACTTTCGCCCCTAGTGTCCTGATTGCATCAACGAGGGGGTTGATCGGTCGCTGCTGCATCCGTGGTGTACCTGTAATTATTTTGGTGCCGGGCTGTAGTGCCAAATAGGCCGTAAGAAACCTCATGGTCGTACCAGCATCGAGTACATCCCAGGTGTCGAGATCAGGCTGGCTGACCAGTTGTTGCATGGTCTGAGAATCCCTCGCTATAGCAAGATTGCTGAGCTGGATAGGATTGTTGGCAAGCGCCTGTATCATCAATGCTCTATTCGTTTCACTCTTTGATGCGTTGAGCGGAATAGAGGTCTTTGACAATAGCTGGCTGCCATCTACAGTTAGGCTTTTGGCTTGCAAAAAATCAATCGACATTTCAACAAAAGTGCTTTGGTTAACGTTTTAGTTACAAACTCAGGTGATATGAATAAGACAACAACACTACCCACATTGATTGCCAGTACCACGATTATCGGAGCGGCATCCTACTTCTTCTTCGAACCGATCAAGGCCAAACTTTTGAAAAGTTTGGACAAAGTAAAAGCAAACAAGCAAGTTGTGATCAAGGAATCGCATGACGAAGTGTGCTTTGTTTAGTGCTCTGCTATTGTATTAAAGTAGAAAAGACTGTCTAGCATATCAGCGGCTGAAACCGGAATATCATAGGTACAGTCGCCGATACTTCTGAGTAGGCTCATTTTGACTACACCGCCTTCGTTTTTCTTATCTTGGAGTGCATTATTGACGATCTGCTCAAAGTCTGATTTATTCAAGGACTTGCAGCCAAAGACATCCACGAGGTAGCGACCCTCTTCATCAACACGATCCTTTTCCAATTCGAGAAGCTTATGTGATAAGAAAAGCTCGCAGATCATGCCCACTGCAATTGCCTCTCCATGTAGTAGCTTTTTATCTGTTTTCAGATAGGTGGTCTCTATGGCGTGTCCGACAGTATGACCAAAGTTCAGGATCTTCCTGAGTCCCTGCTCTGTTGGGTCTTGCAGAACAACTTGAGATTTCACATCAATAGAATGCTGGATCCGCTCCATCCAGGGTTGGTCCTTCAGAGACTTTGATTTGATCTTATGGAGATAACTTATATCACGGATGTAGGCGTGTTTGATAACCTCAGCAAAACCGGACCTTAATTCTCTGGGGGGCAATGTGGAAAGAAACTGTGGTGCAATGAATACATGGTTCGGATCTTTAAAAAGACCAATGTGGTTCTTGAATCCATCAAAGTCGATACCTAGTTTTCCTCCAACACTGGCATCAACCTGGGCCAGTAGCGTAGTGGGAATGTTGATAAATGATATACCTCGCTTATAGGTGCCGGCACAAAAACCACCCATGTCTCCAATCACTCCACCTCCAAGATTGACCATTAGTGCTTTGCGGTCCAGTCTTGCATCGGTCATACTGCGCCATATCATTGAACACGTCTCTATGTGCTTTTCTTCTTCTCCACTTTTGACCTGTACAGACCAAAATTCCGGTAGGACATCCTGAATGATCGGGAGACAATGTTCAGTAGTGTTTTCATCGACGAGCACGAACACATTGCTGAATTGATGGGTAGAAAAAAAATCCGCCAGGGCGGATTTTATATCGGATGCTATCGTGGCGTTTAGGGTCGCCATAGCTAGGCTTTCGCCGCAGATTTCGATAACAATTCTGTCTGTTGCTTGATGGAAGCAATATGGATCAGTTTATACATCTCTTCGATGAACTCCTTATCCAATCCCATGCCCTGTGCCCATTCTGCGCGGGTCCTGTAGATCTCATTCCATCGGTCTACCTGGAAGATCGTCACATTGTTGTCCTGCTTGAACTCACCTATCTTTTCTACGAGGTTCATCCGGCGACCAATGGCCTCCAGGATATCCCGATCTGACTCATCGATCTGCTCACGCATTTCTTCCAAAAATATTTTGAAAGACTCATTACTCGACTCTTTTGATCTTAGCTTCAATCCATTGAGTAGTCCTTTCAGCGTTTCAGGGGTGATTTGCTGCTTGGCATCACTCCACGCATTGTCCGGATCTCTGTGGGACTCGATCATGATACCGTCATAGTTCAAGTCCAGTGCTTTCTGAGATACATCGGCCAGCATGTCTCTGTTACCACAAATATGGCTTGGATCACAGATCATTGGGAGTTCAGGTATCTGGCTTTTAAGGTCAATCGCAAGCCTCCAGAGTGGAAGGTTTCGGTATTTTGATTCCTGCTGAGAAGAAAAACCTCTATGTATCGCTCCCAGCTTGGTAATGCCAGCATTATTTATACGCTCAATAGCTCCCATCCACAACGCAAGGTCTGGATTGATCGGGTTCTTAACAAGTACAGGTACGTCAACACCTTTGAGTGAATCTGCAATCTCCTGAACAGTGAATGGATTTACGGTAGATCGTGCACCAATCCAAAGTATATCTATGCCATACTTCAATGCTTGCTCCACATGCTGCGGGTTTCCTACCTCTATCGAGAATTTCACACCCAGCTGCTTTTTAACTTCTGATATCCAAATCAGGGCATCAGTACCAATACCTTCGAAGTTGTTGGGACGTGTGCGTGGTTTCCATACACCGGCCCTCATAATATTGATCCCTATTTTCTTCAATTGCGTGCATGTTTCGAGTAACTGCTCTTCAGTTTCTGCGCTGCACGGACCTGAAATGATCAAGGGTTTTTGGAAGTTGTCCACCCAGCTCTCAATTGGTGCTATATCAAATGTTGCACTCACTTTTACCTCCTACGTTTAAATAAAATTAGACGACTTAATTTATATCTTTGCCCCCTGTTTTTGAGCACAGGAGCACAGATGGATTCTCGGGTTAAGTTTGATTTTGGCGATACTGCTGTAGCTTTTTCCAGTAAATCGGATAAAGAGCTCAAGCGTATGAACCTGCTTTTCACAGGCATGAATCAACCGCTACTTGTGAAAATAGGCACATACTTATTAATAATTGGGTTAAAATTAAAGCTCCCTCTTAAAAAAATTATCAAAAGCACAGTATTCGATCATTTTTGCGGAGGCGAATCCATTGAGGATTGTTCGATGGCCATTAAAGACCTTGAAAAGGACAACATCAGCGCTATCCTGGACTACTCAGCAGAAGGTGAGAAATCACCGGAAGGATTTGATCTGAACAAGGATGAAATGCTCAGGGTGGTAGATGCTGCTCAAGAGAGAGACTTGCCATTTTGTGTGGTGAAGTTGACAGGATTTGCTTTGATAGACATGATGGAGCGGATCCAGGCGGAAACTCCCCGGGCCGATGATGATGAGCGATTTGAAAGGCTCAGAGGACGCCTTGAAGCCATAGCCGAAAGGGTGGTCGAAAAGGAATTAAGGTTACTGATAGATGCGGAGGAGACATGGATACAGCAGGTCATCGACGGGCTAGCTTACGACTTGATGAGGAAATACAACAAAGAGAGTCCCGTGATATACAATACTTATCAGATGTATTGTAAAGCTAGTCTCGGCAATCTTAAAAGGGCTCATCAGGAGCTAAGTGGTGAGGGGCTCTACCTGGGAGCTAAGATCGTACGTGGGGCCTATATGGAGAAGGAGCGAGAGAGGGCGGAAGAACAGGGCTACCCGGACCCTATTCAGCCTGATAAGGATACCACCGATCGTGACTATGATTTGGCGGTAGCCTATTGTATTGAAAATCTTAATGGGATATCACTGATTGCAGGTACGCACAACGAAGGGTCATCAGCTCATCTCGCACATTTGATGGAGAAAGAAGGGATCAGCCCGACCGACGAAAGGGTATATTTTTCCCAGCTCTACGGTATGAGTGATCACATCAGCTATACCATGGCAAAGCATGGCTACAACGTGGTGAAATACTTGCCTTACGGACCGGTGGAGAAGGTAATGCCTTATCTTGTCAGAAGAGCGGAAGAAAATACTTCGATAGCGGGCCAGGCTAGCCGAGAGCTACAGATGATCCGTAAGGAAATAACCAGAAGAAAAACTGCATAAACACAAGCATATTCATGCAACTGAGTGAACAGGAATTACAGCGCAGGAAAGAGCGCGAGGAGTTGATGGAGTTGGGCGTTAATCCATATCCCGCAGATCTATTTAAAGTGAATGTGACCACCAAGGGCATCCACGAAAACTACGAACGCAGGAAGACGGACTATAAAGACATTTCCATTGCCGGTAGGTTGATGAGTCGCCGTATCATGGGCTCGGCAAGTTTTGCCGAAATACAAGATGCAACAGGCCGGATCCAGATCTATGTAAGACGCGATGATATCTGCCCGGGAGAAGACAAGACACTTTATAATACCATTTTCAAAAAGAAAATGGATATCGGGGATATTATAGGTGTTACGGGCTATGTGTTCACCACACAAGTGGGAGAAATATCCATCCACGTCACATCTCTAAGGCTACTATCCAAGTCACTCAAGCCGCTCCCTATCGTGAAGGAAGCAACCGATGAGGAAGGCAACAAAAAGACCTATGATGCATTTAGCGACCCTGAGCAGCGCTACCGCCAACGCTATGTTGACCTGATCGTCAACCCGCAAGTACGGGAGACTTTTGTCAAGAGGACCAAGCTGGTGAACTCTATGAGGAACTACCTCAATGATAGAGGGTACCTTGAAGTGGAGACACCTATTCTTCAACCGCTTTATGGGGGTGCTGCAGCACGACCGTTCAAGACGCATCACAACACGCTGGATATGACGCTCTATTTGCGCATAGCAAATGAATTGTATCTGAAGCGATTAATCGTTGGTGGGTTCGACGGTGTATATGAGTTCTCGAAGGACTTCCGTAATGAAGGAATGTCCAGATTCCATAACCCTGAGTTTACTCAAGTAGAGGTTTACGTTGCTTACAAGGATTATGAGTGGATGATGAACCTTGTCGAGGAGATGATCGAGAAAGTGGCGATGGACATTCATGGTACAACAGAAGTACAGGTGGGTGAGAACATCATCAACTTCGAAAGACCTTGGAAGCGGTACACCATGTTCGAAGCAATTGAGCACTTCACCGGAGTAGATATTTCGGCCATGGGTGAAGACGAGCTTAGAAAGACTGCTCAGTCACTTAATGTGCCTTTGGACGAATCAATGGGCAAAGGCAAAATAATCGATGAGATATTCGGGGAGAAATGTGAACCCAATCTGATCCAGCCGACCTTCATCACGGATTATCCAGTGGAGATGTCACCTTTGGCAAAGAAGCACAGATCAAAAGAAGGTCTTGTAGAGCGCTTCGAAGCAATCTGTAATGGCAAAGAAATCTGTAATGCATTCTCTGAGCTTAATGACCCTATTGATCAGCGTCAGCGATTTCAAGAGCAGCTTGAGCTGGGTAAGCGCGGTGATGATGAGGCCATGGTGCTGGATGAAGATTTCCTAAGAGCTCTGGAGTATGGTATGCCTCCCACAGCGGGACTAGGCATTGGCATTGATCGCCTTAGTATGATCATGACCAATAGTAACTCTATCCAGGATGTGCTTTTCTTCCCTCAGATGAAGCCCGAGAAGAAAATATCAGCAATGACATCTGAAGATTATGCAGCAATCGGTGTACGTGAAGAATTAATCCCGATACTTCAAAAACTAGGCTTGATCACACCAGAAACCTTCAAAGAAGCGAAGGACACCAAATTGCTCAATGATGTAGGAGGCATGCGTAAAAAGATGAAGCTCAAAGAAGTGAAAGCTGCTACGCTAGAAGAGATTCAAGGGTGGTTGGATAAAGTGAACTCATAATTGAGAGCCCCGGGGGACCTCCGATATTTCCAAAATATCGGAGGTCTGATTTATTCCCTGGTGTCGTTTGTTTGATCAGCCTGATCTGATTCTTGTGCGATCTCTTCCATCATCCTCTTGGCTTTATCTCCAGTAGCCCATCTGTAGAGATAGAAGTTGAGAATGCCCAGTAAAATGATCAATAGCAGCAGGCAGTTGTGAAATCTTGCACTGCCAGGTTCGGCGATAGTACCACCTATGGCCAAACTCAATACATATTCTCTTGGATTGTCCTTTTTGTAGTTGATCACTTGAAAAAAGAAACGATCTCCACCGGAGCTTTTTGTCCTGTTATTACTGGTGTACCTATAACCGTAGCTCCTGGCATCTTGATGGACAATCTCTTGTCCATCGACGGTGTATGAAAGATCATCTCCATCATAGGTACCAGTGGTCATTCCATAGTCCGTGTTTAGTATGCTCTGGTTGCTCAAAAAAACAAGCCCTAGAAATACCACCAGCAGAAAGCCATAACTTCTGATTAAGTAAGTCCTTCCAGACACAGGTTGCTTCGGAACTTTATTGGGATTGGCAGCTTCTTCTTTTTTCCTTTTTTCTTCCGTCTCCTGTATGGCTTTTTTAAGGGATTCTTTGAATGAACTCATGTTTCTTGATTGTTATTCAGACTGAGTCGTTTGTGCGAGCCTAAATAAAAAGAGACCTGCGTGGTTCTCAAAACGACGCAGGTCTCTTTCTGTTAAGATGAAACCCAATTTTCTTACTTCCCCACCACAAAGTTGAAACCAGCGGTGATCAGGCTGGATCGGAAAGGGGTGTTACGGTCATAGTAGTAGTACTTCACATCTATGGTTTTCAGCCTTAGCCTTCTAATATGGAACGAAGTAAAGATGTCTGTATATCGGAAGCCAAATCCGTACTGATTACTTTGATAATCCGACAAGTCGAAATCTGAGGTATAGTAGGTATCAGTCGAAAGGTGCTCGTTGTAAGGTCGGAAATACTCAACTGCGGATTGATTGTAATAGCGGTAGGAGGGATAAACCGTGAATTTGCTGCCGATCTTGATGGGTAGTTCTACACTCGCTGTAAAGGAGCTTAAGTTCCAGTCGTCAGTGTAGTATCTCGCGAAAGATCGAAGTGTGATGAACTCATTGATATAGTAGTTCAGGCGTCCACCCAGTGCCACTTTCCATCTTTCATTTGGCAGTCGCTCAATGTCATCTGCCAAATGGAAGTTGTCAATAAATGAATCTTCGAAATCAGAGAAATAGACACGCTGAAATGGTGTTGAGAGAAGGCCGTCTTGTCTGACTACATCGAGCGTCAACGATCCTTGTAAGTTGCGAGATAGTATTTGCGATAGTGTTAATCCAAGAGAGTAGGAGTTACGATCCTTCTGCTCCAGTGGGGTAAAGACGGGGTTGTAATCTCGATTTCCTGTGATGCTTGACCTGCGGAAGTTGTCCCTTCGCAACTCAACTGGATAGATGAGGCTCCATGAGTCGAGTAAGACATTCGCCGATAGGCTGAGCTCGGTATTCTGTTGATTAAACAATCTTGAGATACCACCACCAAAACCAATCGATAGGTAGTCATACTCCGCAGATACAGATCCATGTACGTTCCAAATGGTATTACGATCCTTGGAGCTATGTGTATAACCCAGTGTGACGTTACTCCAGACATCCCCAGAGGAAGCGCTCGAGGAAGCCACAAAGGGGTCACTATCTCCATCGAAAGGGTTGATATTGCTTGAGGATGCAGAGGTGTAGGCAGATACTCCTGCGTCTATCGACAATATATCATCATCATTGAGCGGAATGCTAACTATGATTGTAGCTGTCGCATCTTGCAACTCTTCTGTCCCTCGTCCTCCTGTCACCGCTGCATTTTCACCGTCCTGGGTGTAATAGCTGGTAAGGAAATCTATCTCTGTGGTCTCCAGTACCCTTTTCCGATAGGTCGAGGTGCTGTCTGCTTGCGCCCACAGAGTAGAGGTGCCAATCAGGAAGAAAACGATTCTTAGTATGCTAGTTACACCCACAGCCACCTCCGGTTTTGCCACCATTGCCGCCACTTGATCCCTCGCGATAGGCATGAGCGGTTATTAAGTTTCTGTCGCACTTGGTATCGGCTAGGATCATATCAGGATCATTGAGATTGACCTTTTGGTAGGGCTTGACTGCTGTACAGCTTACCGCACCTATTGCGATAGCGAGTGAGAATAATGCCTTTTTCATGGTGCGGTAATTTGAATGTGATCGGATGTGTGGAGATGTCCTTTGTCGTCGACGATGATGCACTCGATTTCCGGTAGTTGATTGATACGGTCGAGACCTGATTCGAGATCCATGACGAAAACGCCCGTGGCAAGTGCATCTGCCAACTCCGCTTTAGGGGCGAATATGGTAACGCTCAGAATGCCTTTGACCGGCCAACCTGATCTTGGGTCAATGATATGCGCGTGACGCTCACCATCAATGGTCAGGTATTTTTCGTAGTTGCCGCTTGTGACCACCGCTCCGTGATGAATCGGCAAAGAAGCAAACGGCTTTGTCTTATCAAATGGGTTGATGATCGCCACTTGCCATGGAGATCCGTCAGGTTGCGTACCCCAGGTGTTCATGTCTCCAGAAGCGTTGATGATACCAGCTTCTACACCAGCGTTGATGAGCACACTCTTGGCTTTATCGGCAGCATAGCCCTTGCCGATGGCACCAAAGCCAATTTTCATTCCTTTTTGCGCCAGGAAAATTGACTTTTCATCAGTATCAAGGATGATCTGATCGAAACCAATTTTGTCGATAGAACTAGCGATCACTTCTGGTTCAGGAACATTGGCCTCCGATCCATCAAATGACCAGATTCTATCCATTGATGCGTAACTGATGTCAAACGCGCCATCTGTGAGTTTCGAGATATTGATAGATCGCTCGATCAACTGATACAATTCCTTGTCTACGGCTATTGGTCGGATTCCAGCATTGACATTGATACTGGAGGTCTGTGAATCAGGATCCCATGAAGATATGAGCCGCTCAATTCGCTTGATCTCCGCTACCGCAATGTCGATATACTGATCTGCCTCGGATTGATTGTCTGCTACTACCGTAATGTTAAACCGGCTACCCATCAGCTTGAGCGTTCGGTTGAAAACGGACTGACTGAAGCTCTCAATGCTAGTTAACAGCAATAGTACTAGCATCAATCCAGTGAATGGACGTTGCTTTCTAAAGGTGTTCATTTCTCTTGTTCTTATTGTACCTAAGAGCTGTGACTGTTGAGGTGCAGGATGTAAGCTTCGGGTGACATGCCCTTGTAGCCAGTAATCATCAACACCTCACCGCCACTGTTCAATATGGCGACCAGAGGAAATATACCCTCCGGGTTGTAACGTTCCGCCAATTGATCGTTGGCGTGTTGCTGCGCTTTTGGAAGCTGATTCTGTTTTTTGCGTGGAAAGTCAGCCTGGACCATCACATAGCTGTCTTGAGCATAGCTTTTGAATAGATCGGTGCTCCAAACTTCTCGATCCAGTTTGATGCAAGGTGCACACCAGTCTGATCCCTGAAAAACAAGAACGATTGGTCTGTTGGTTGCCTCAGAAAGCTTTTTGGCTTCATCAAGATCGGTCAACCAATCCTGGGCTATTGCCGGTAGGCTCAAAAAAATTGAAATGAAAAAAAATGCAATACGATAAGTCATAAGAGTATAGTTAAGATCGCCTATTTGGGCGACTTGTCAAAGTTAAAAAAAGGACCACCGGGCTAAACTCAGCCCAGTGGTCTTCACACACACCTGCTTAAGAAAGCTTATCCGTTAGTACCGTCTCCGGTTTCATCTTCGTCTTCCTCGTCTTCGTCCTCTCCATCCTCATCTTCTCCATCCTCATCTTCGTCTTCATCACCTTCTTCGTCCTCATCTTCGGCATCTTCTCCTTCCTCATCTTCCTCGTCCTCACCATCTTCGTCTTCGTCCTCAGCGTCATCCTCTTCGCCTTCTTCTTCATCCTCATCTTCGCCCTCTTCGTCTTCACCATCTTCCTCATCGTCCTCGGCTTCTTCTTCCATTTCTTCTAGGAAGTATTCGAATTCCTCATAAGGAAGTGTTTCACAGAATGTCTGACCATTTTCATCGGTTTCACAAAGCGTGATCTCATTATCGCAAGTACCGTCACCAAGATCGATTTGGAATACAAGCTCGTTAGCTTCATACACGTCAACCACGCCAGATACGTACTCGTTGCAGTCATTGCTCATGACAAGTTCCTGGCTGAATGTGATCTCGTATTCTTCAAAATCTTCATCATAATCCTCAAGGTCCTCCATGAACTCTTCAAACTCGGCTGCCGTGATCGTTTCACAGACTGACTCGCCATCGATTACTTCGCATACTGTGACTTCACCATCACAAGTGCCATCACCTAGATCAGCGGTGGCAATCAACTCTTCTCCTTCGTATACTTCGATCACACCTGATACATACTCGCCGCAGGTCTCGTCAAATACAAGGTCTTGCGCAAATCTGATATCAAGATCTTCATAGTAGTCGTCAAATTCATCTCCATCTTCAAGCTCATCGAGCAGTTCCTCGAATTCCTCACTTGATACCGTTTCGCATACGAGTTCGCCATTTTCATCAGCTTCACATATGGTTACTTCTCCATCGCAAGTGCCATCACCAAGGTCAACTGTTGCGACTAATTCTTCACCATAGTAGATCTCCACTAAGCCGTCTACATACTCGTTGCACGTCTCATCATAGACCAGTTCTTCAACAAACTGAATATCCAGATCCTCAAAGTCCTCATCTTCTTCATCCTCTTCGCCTTCCTCGTCTTCGTCATCTTCCCATTCTTCTTCCCACTCATCTTCGAATTCTTCGAATAAGTCCAGACTTTCTGTCTCGCCGTTAATTGATATTTCCGCTAGGTTATCACAAGTCCCATCACCATAATCGATTCTGATGTCCTCTGTGTAAGTGCTGTCGCCTTCAGTGATCTCATAAGTGGCCGCCACAGTACCACTGACAGGCACATATACACCTTGCTCGTCGCAAGCGTAGTTTTCTACGATGGGGCTGGTAACGGTAGATTGGTAGGTTTCTGAGCCGCTATCGCTACCAAAGGTTACCGTAGAGCTTTCATTGGCTTCTAGTATGGTGAAGCTATTTCCATCTTCTTTTTCCTTACCAGAAATCTCAGTGACTACCGTAATAGTCTCAGATTGTCCATCAAAGTCTTCTGTATATGTTTCAGTTAATGAAGCCTGGAAGTCAAACTCTACGGACCAGTCCTCACTATCTTCATCCCCGGTCCATGTACCACTGTATGTTTCGGTACCATCGACTGTCCAGTCAGAACCACCAAAACCGATGTACTCAACACTTCCTTCAAAAGTGGTTTCAGTGTAAGAACCTCTCTCGATCATTTTGCCTTTAAAGAATTCACCTTCGGTTTCGCATCCTTCACCAAAGTCAAGGATGAACTCATAGCTGCCATCGGTAAACTCTGAGAACGTCTCCTGGAAGCAGATGCCAGGTCCATCCAACGTGCGAGCATTACTTGAAGAGTTGATTCCTCTTGAGGCACTAAAAGGACCGCCAAGTGTACGACCATTGGAAGCGGTCGATAGTGTAAATAAAAAGCCTGTTGGACCACCGAGACCAAGGGAGTGTAGTCTGTCTCGTGAGCTAAAAAGACTCATGGCTAGTCCTTGACTAGTAGATGCCCTGTTGGTGGGAGTATCGATGACGGCAGGGTCATCAAAACTGAGAGGGTCACTTGCCGTAACTGGCATTTCATCTTCAGAACAAGCAAAAGTGATCAGGGCCAAAATAGTGGTGTACAAGAGTACCGCCCTGGTGGATTGTTTCATCGACTTCATGTTGATATTAAATTTAAGGTTTATAGGAAGTCTACAGGCCCCTCAAAAAATACCCTACCACGAATTAAACTTTTTTTAGAAAAAATTTAATTCTACTCTTTTCATGAAGTTTGATTCAAACGTGAACAATGCTATAAAACTGGGACTGGAGCTTATTTGTAACTTTTTCGCCACGATTATGAATATTCGTAAAGAAATTAAAAAGACATGGTTTGTGTCCTCATAAACCATATGAAAGAGCCTTGTGAGGACACAAGGTATGGCGGGTGGAGGCCCAATTCTGTTGCCCGTGCCCAGTGTTGTCACCGATAAGTCTTTCTAGGTTGTGGATGACAACACCCACAACGGCGAGGAGCAGGGAATTCAATACTTTCTCCTAACGGAAATGAATATTCAAGAAGAAGTTCGGGGTGATTCCCAATAGGGCAATGTCAACCGGCTGTATCCTGAACTCGGCTTCATCTTCTTCCTCGTTGAACTCAAATGTGCCAGTATATCTGCGTGATTTGATATTTCGTCTGTTGTATACATTGAACAACGTAAAGCCAGTTTCAAATCTCATACGCTTGACTTCAAAGGTGCGCTTGACACTCATGTCCAAACGATGATACATTGGTAGTTGTAAATCATTAAGAAGATCAATGTCGTAAACAAAGGTCTCATCTTCCAAAACAGGTAGGGCAGGAGTGTACCTACTGCCTGAACCAAGTACAAAAATTGAAGAGAACTCCCATGGGCCTAGTTTGATCATGTTCACCTGATTGAATTCATGGCGCTGGTCATAAAGTGACCAGTACCGCTCACCAAACTTGATTCCTGGAAATTGATTTTCAGAAAAGCCTAAAGCATAACTGAACCAGGTAGTAAATCGGTCTGACCTATACTTTGCAAAAAAGTCCAGCCCAGAAGCGAAATTTTCTCCTTCACCAAATTCATCTTCTTCATCTGCGGCCTCCTGGGCGAACAACACAAACTCTGATTCTAAAAGACCGCTGCTGTTTTTATAGTAGCCTTCAAGGTCAAACTGCCAATGCTCATTGCGGTAGCTGATGCCCCCAATGAAGTGTTGACTGAAGAGGACGGGAATTTCATCATCAGAGACCACCCAGTAATATTGGTCGCTGTTGCCAAAAGGTGATAGCGAAAGTCTGTTGATGTATTGATGATGGTGCGACCATGCGGCGCTTAGGGTTAAGTTATCATTGATCTGATATGCTCCGCTGATGCGTGGCTCAAAGTCAGCCCGATTGAGAATGTCGTAGTAGTTGTACCTAAGACCGAAATTGAATCTGAACGGGCCCGGTGGGGTCCTGTATTCAGCATAGAGCGAACTCAACGCAGCAGCGTTATTGAGCGAATCACTGAATTGCCCGTCTTCATCCCGATAGGTAATGTTGTACAAGGTCTCATAGATGGTCAAAGCTGTTCCAAAAAGTACCGAACTCTCATCCCCGATTTTTATTTCATGCTGCCAGTCAAAAGTGAAGTCACTGATCGTATTGTCTTTTTCCAATGCAAACTGTACAAATGCAGTATCTGCTTCAAACTCTTCAAAAGGGTCGTCATCTTCGAATTCTTCATCCTCGTCGGATTCTTCGTCCTCATCGAATTCGAGAAATAATGCTTCAGTGTCTGACAATGAGTAGCTATCATAAGATGACAGACTAAAAGTAAGGAGACTATTATGACGCTCGTTCCAAGTCTGGTTCCATAGTACACTCATTCCAAGATTGCCCCAGTAGGCTACATCTTCGTAACCGAAAGCTGCGAAATCCTCTTCATCTTCGTAAGTACCTTCATAGTCATCCTCGCTAGCAAAGAAATTCAGGTCGATGATACTCTTTTCTGAGGGTCGCCAGCGGAGTTTCCCACTCATATCGTAGAATTCAAATTCTGGATCGAGCGTGATTTCCTCTTGCTCAAACTCTGGCTCTTGCGCCTGAAGGATGTCTACACGGTTGTTGTTCAAGAATTGTTGATACACTCCGCTATTGAGGAGGGTATTATGAGACCTCCGTGCTCCGAACATGAATCCTAGTTTTTCGCCGATGGGCACTTCTATATAGCCATTGACACTTGTCATATTTAGTCCAACGCCACCTGCAACTCCATCTCGATTGGCGCTTTTTGCGGTAGCATCGACTACACTCGAGACCCTACCACCGTACCTGGCCATAAAGCCTCCTTTATAGATGTCGACATGATTGATGGTATTAGGGTTGAACGTGGAGAAGATGCCAAAGAAATGATCCAGTTGATACAAGGTAAAGCCGTCAAGAAGCACAAGGTTTTGTTCTGGAGCAGACCCTCGCACCACAAGGCCGGAGGATGACTCATCGGTCGCTCTAATACCAGGCAGCAGTTGAAGTGACTTGAACACATCGGGTTCACCAAGTGCAGGGATCGAGTTGATTTGTGCCGGATTGATGGAAAACTGGCTGACAATACTGGCATGCTCGGAAGCACGGTGGTCATCTAGTACAAAATCAGGCAGCATGGTCGGATCTTGCTGCATTTTGATATCGTCGATGGATTGTCCTGCTCTGACTGAAATTTCTTTTGCTTCATAGCCCACATAGCGTATTTTAAGTCTGGCAGAGCCTTCAAACAAGCTGAAACGATACCGGCCATTTTGGTCGGTTAGTACTGAAGCGTCATTCCCAATCTGAATGTAAGCGTAAGCGAGCGGCTGTTTAGAAGTTTGGTCTATGATCCTACCGGAAAACTGATTTTGGGCTACCCGCTTAGAGGGTACAATCAAAAAGACTGACCCAGTCTTTTTGACCTTGAATGGTAGGTCATCGAATATGGCATTGAGCAGGTCATTTGGGTTCTTGCCAGTGTAGCCACCATCAACTCGATGCTCTGCCACTTTGTTTGGATCGAAACTTAACTTGAGATCATAAGTTGAAGTAAGCTCTTGCAGCACTTCCTCTAGCGGCTCACCTGTGCCAGAATAAGAATACTTCTGTGCATGCAGATTGTTGGACAGTAGTAAGGATAAGGTCCAAAAGAAGAGGAGGAATGATCTCAATCTATCGAAATGGTTGCTGACTTATAATCGGTGATCTCATAGGTCAATCCTAGTGGCTCACACAGCATAGTCAACGACTCAGTAATATCACCAATTGTAATATATCCGGTAAATCGCCTGTTGTCAATATTTTCAATGAGGATCTTCATGTCGTACTGGCGTTCCAGTTCGGCAATGACAGCTACGATGTTTTCATCTTCGAAATAAAGCTCACCTAATTGCCAGCCGCCTATCTGCGATGTAGATACTTCGGTTAATGTAGCATCGCCAGCAGTGCTGGTGACACCTTCTCCGGCTGTTATTTCTTCAGAGAATTCACTGTCGCTAATGTCTACTCTAACTCTGCCCGTTTTGCACTCAACACCATAGCTTTCACCACGATCCTTGATATTGAACGAAGTACCAAGAACGGTAACTACTGCTTGATTCGTCGTTACAGAGAATTCATCACCTTCAGCTACTTCAAAGAAGGCTTCTCCTTCAAGAGCGATTTGCCTTGGGTTACCGCTTTCATAGCTTATGACACTTTGAGCATTCAAGGTGACTGTCGAGCCATCTGGTAATTCTACAGTTTCGACCTGTCCATTTGCAGTAGCTACCTGAACCGTCGAACCTGATTGATAAAAGACCAAGAAGCCTATAATTGCCGCAACTGAGGCTGCTGCTGTATACCATGGCCAAAGTACTCTAGTGGTCGTGGTACCTGATGACTCAACTTCTTCAGTGGGAGTATCCGTCGCAGCGTCAATCTTTGACCAGATATCTTCCTTACTCCGCGTTGATGGAGGAAGCTTGGCGGACTCCATCTGCTCGAGAAATTCTCGGGTCTCTTTGTCCAGGGCGTTATGATTGATATCGTTGGCCATTACAGTTTTCTGCCTAATTCTTCTTTAATCACCGAGAGCGCTTTACTCATCCGTTTTTCAACAGCCTTCACACTCAGTTCAAGTCGGGTAGCTATTTCGTCATATTTTATTTTCTCTATCCTATTCATCAGGAAGACCTCTCGACTTCCTTCTGGTATTTTTTCTAGGACACGCTGCAGCTTCTTCCCAAACTCCTCTTCTTCCATCTGAAACTGAGGTGTCTGACTTGTGCTATGCACCGCCTTAGACTCTCCTTCCGCATGCGACTTGACCACTTTCATATGGTTGAAGTGGTTTAGCAGCATGTTGTTGGCAATGGTGTAGAGCAGGCTTTTGAGGGTTTCCTTTTCGATGGTACTTCTTTTTTCCCATACCTTAATGAACACCTCCTGCACCAAATCTTCCGCCAAAGCCATATTCCCAGACTTGTAATACAAGAAATTACGCAAACCTTCGAAATGTGTATCGTAGGCTGTCCTTAGATCCTGCTTATCAAATCCAGTTGCACTCATAGACCAAGCGCCAAATATAATCTTAGTCTTGATCTATGGGGTCTCATTTACTCTACAGCTGCCTGATTATTTACCCTACCGGAGTATTTAATTATTTACAAAACCGAGTCATCAACAATGATGAAAATGATCGAACCTACAGTCTGAAGTCCCATAAATACGATGTGAGCAACCCTTTTCCGGATGTTGAAAATCAAGAATGCACCATATGAGAGTACAAGAGCTATTTGAGGTGCCTGCTCCATGACAGGCAGCTTAGAGATATAGATGTTTTGGAAGAAGCTTACAATTGGAATGGTTAAATAAAGCGTAAATAGCCACGGCCATTGGTCATAGTAATAAGCCCTAAGGTCTGTTTCATGTCCCCTTATTCCGGTGGGGAACAGCATTCGTGCTAGCAGAAATAGACATACTGGGTAAATCATAAGGAAAAGTACTATGGGCAGGGTCCAGACCTGTACAGTACTGGCGTACTGATAGCTATACCACCACTCCTGGATATGATTGAAGAAAATGACAAAAATGAAAAGTGAATGGGCAACCCCAAGCTTCACCTGTCTGGCGTTAGACAGGATATCTGCTAACGCTGTAAGTATCTGGGCAATACCAAGACCCAGAATTAGAGAGGTGAGTACGACGACATATTCAAAGGGTTCCATAAGAAAATATTCAGCTGCATAAGGTAGTTAATGAGCCAACAAAATGAAACCAAAGATTGATCTTGCCACTCTGGTCGTCAATGTGCCGCAGACAGAGACTTGAGGAAAGAATACAGCGTCATCACTTCGATTTTTGGATGTATTTTGAAGTCGGTATTTATGGGGGCGATGATCACGTTGCGAGCTGTCCCCAAGTCTTCGATGGCCTGTAGGTGTCTTTTAGTAAGCTTGGGTGCCGATGAGAACTTAATCTCAATACTGACCTTCGGCGTAAACCCCTCGACAAACACTAAGTCGCGCTCTGTGCCCTGATGTGTCCTGTAGAAATCATAATCATATCGATGGCAGGATGTGCCACGAATCTGTTCTATAACGTAGTTTTCCCATGAAGCACCCACATGAAGCTTGGTGATCAACTCCTGGTACTGCGAGATGTTGAGTAGCCGATGTAGTAGTCCGGTATCCCGAAAATAGAGCTTTGGCGTGCGCACCAGCCGTTTCTTGATGTTGAAGTGAAAAGGAGGTAGGCGCTTGATCAGAAAGGCTCCTTCGAGAAAATCGAGATAGCTTGTTATTGTGGGGTTTGTTAGGCCCATTGATCGTGCAAGGGCGCTCGCTGTTTTCTCTGATGTGCTCAACTGTAGCCACAGGTCAATGTATTTTAAATAGCTTCCAACAACCCCTACGACCTGATAAGAATAGCACTGATGTATGCGAATTACCAAAGAGGTTTGAGTCAAATTAGACCCTGTATCCGTTCAACAGGTTAGTCTTCATAGTTTCGAAAAATTTTCATTGTGATATGAAGCTTATTCCATAATATTTCTGTTATGATCATAGTCTTCGGTTTACAGCCACCATTCTCAGAAAAGTAAGTATGACGTTAGCGCGATGATCAAAAAGCTGGTAGGCAGAATTGTAGGAAAGTTGAGGGCTTCATTTCTTGATTTATTGCCCATCATCGTTGTGGTGTCTTTTTTCCAGATAGTGGTGCTTAGGGAGCCTTTTCCCCATTTACCAGAGATACTAGTTGGATTACTTTTCGTAGTAGTTGGGCTTATGTTATTTGTCGAAGGGCTTGAGATAGGCTTGTTTCCGATAGGAGAGAACTTATCCTATGCCCTGGCAAAAAAAGGCAGCCTATTTTGGCTGCTGACTTTTTCTTTTCTTCTTGGCTTTTCTACGACTATTGCTGAGCCCGCCTTAATAGCTGTTGCAAAGGAAGCGGCACGAATTGCTGTCGAATCAGATCTGATCCAACCGGAAATAGCCTCGAGGTATGCACTAGGTCTCCGCCTATCGGTTGCTATTTCAGTAGGGCTAGCTATACTCATTGGGATTTGGAGGATTATCAAAGGTTGGCCGGTATACTATCTGATCATTGGTGGATATGTTATTGTCATTTTCATGACGCTGTTTGCGCCTGAAGAGATTATTGGTATTGCCTATGATGCAGGAGGGGTCACTACTTCCACCATCACGGTACCTTTGGTCACCGCGCTTGGTGTTGGGCTGGCGACTGTGATTGAGGGCAGGAGTCCGTTGACTGACGGGTTTGGGCTGATCGCTTTTGCTTCCTTACTGCCGATGATTTTTGTTATGGGATATGGTATGTTCATCTTTTGACTTTTGAGGTTTGCTTAAGGAACTGGGAACGACTTTTTTAGTAACGCTACGTGATATCGCCCCAATCATTTTACTGATAGCAGTATTTCAATTGCTTGTGATTAAAAAAACAATTCCGAATCTTAAAAGTGTGGTTTTTGGAATGATATTGGTCATAATAGGATTGACTTTTTTCCTGATCGGACTTGAACAAGCCTTGTTCCCGTTAGGAGAACTGATGGCTACCCAACTGTCCAATCCTGATTTTATTTTGAGTCATTATACCGGTGCGTTGACGGACTGGCAGGCCTATTACTGGGTTTATATTTTTGCGGCATTGATTGGGTTTTCTACGACCATTGCAGAGCCATCCCTCTATGCTGTGGCGGTCAAGGCCAATGAAGTATCCGGGGGGACTATCGGAACCCTGTATCTTCGTATAGTAGTCGCCATTGGTGTTGCGATGGCATTGGTAGTGGGCGCGTATCGGATTGTTTCCGGTGCTTCTCTGGTGACCTATATCATGGTGGGATATATTGTGGTGATCATACAAACCATTTTTGTGAAAAAGGACCTTGTTGCACTAGCCTACGACTCAGGTGGGGTGACCACTTCTACCGTGACCGTGCCCATTGTAGCTGCCCTAGGACTGGGGCTCGCTTCTGTCGTTCCGGGTAGAAATCCGGCTTTGGATGGTTTTGGTTTGATTGCTTTTGCGAGCGTCTTTCCGATGATCACTGTATTGGGCTATGCACAAATAACTAACCTGATAAACCGAATAAATAGATAAAAATATTAAACTGCGTAAGTCATGAGATTTAATCTTTTGGTAGGGTTTGTAGACCCAAACATCACGGAAAAAGTAGTTTCGATAGCTAAAGGATCTGGAGCCACAGGAGATGTCATCATACAGGGCAAAGGCACTGGTATTGAAGCATCGAATTTTTTGGGATTATCTATTCAGGATAAGACTGACATCATTCTGTTTGTCGTGGAAGAACATCACACGAGGAAAATAATAGAGGCTGTGTCGAACGAAGTGGATATGGATAAGCCAGGCAATGGGATATTGCTCTCTATTAAAATCGATAGTGTCACAGGCCTGTCAAGCCAGATCAAGAAAATAAAAGAGAACCTCCAAAAGGAGCAATTATAAAGGAACTGTTCATGGAAACTTTCAAAAAGGCGAAAGACATAGCTACCGATAAACTCTATTACATAGATGGTCTGGCCAGCGTCCGTACGGCTATTAAAATGATGAAGGAGAAAAATGTCCAGGCACTCATTATTCAAAAAAGGGACGATGCGGATGTCAATGGCATTGTTACCATCAATGATATCATAAAAGGGGTCATCATACCGAATAAAACCCTGGATGAAGTAAGCGTGTATGAGATCATGACCAAACCTGTTTTTTCCATTCCTGCGCATTTGAATTTGAAGTACGTATCACGGCTGATGTATAATTACAACGTCCGAGTCGCGCCTGTCGAGGAAAATGGCGAGTACATCGGGATCATTGATTACAGAGAGTTTCTGTTTTCCAAACTGGAAGAGTGAGAAAGACAGTTGAAGCGTAACTGTTTGTTGCGCTAAGCGAGTGATATGGCAATTGTTACTTATGTGTAAGCACCAACTCTATTACTTCCTGGCTATTGGACACACCGAGCTGCCAAAGGTGTTTTGAGGTGGGTATTGACTGTGTTGACGGAGAAGAATACCGTCTGGGCTATTTCACTGTTGGTCTTATCAGAAATGGCGTGATTCAGAATTTCATATTCCCGTTAGGAGAGCGGTTTGTGGAGGCTCTTGTTGATTTCCTCTATTGGAATGTTTAGTTTACGGGCTTCTCCACTAAAGAATGAATTGATATTGAGCTGTGCCTAATATTTTTTGTCGGCATTGCTTTCCTCTTGGGAGGCCAGATTGAGTGCACTCCTGTAAAATGCTGGACTTTTTCATTGTGGCTAGAATTTCTAGCAACATTTCCCAGCCCAGTCAGTGCCATAATAAGTGTTAGAGTATCGTCGGCATTTGTGGCAACTTCTATCGATTTATTGAGATAATAGGTCGAGGAGTCGATTTGGTAAAGCATGCCATGTAGCGACTCCAAGCTTGGAGTAGAATGCAGCCTGTATGCCTTGCCTACGGCAAGCATTTAAACATTCAGCCAACTCAAAATGATAAGTGTGAAGTGGTTAATCAGGACAAATCGATAATCTGTCCCTTAATAATCGAAACTGGTGTTCGAGCTTGATATCCGACAGAAGTTCCTGACGAATGACACCAATCATGAGAACTTAATTAGTTCTGATTAGAGAAACAAGAGCCGGATCGCTAGCTGATTTTCCTTATGAGTGCCGACCATATCGAAGTATCGACTAGTGTTCTCATCGAGATCTGAGTGATTTACAATCATAGGACCCTGTGGTATTGAAAAGAGATAAAATTGCTTGTTGTTTCCGATGATTGATATACTCCTTCAAAGCTGCATTGACCACCGCTTTTTCGGTGCTATGTCGGCCTATAATTACTGCTTCATTTAGCAAGTCCTGATCAATAGAAAGGTTTGTGGCCATTGCGTGGTTATTTACACAAACATGCACACAATAAGAAAACCCACTCTCTCCACGCCTGAGCTTCCCACCTCAGCAATTACACCTACCGGAAAGTCAGTGAGTGAGACAAAGCTTTCTATCCAATTACACAACACTAGACAGCCCTGCTTCAGACCAGCCAGCCGAGGATAGCATCCTATCGGCTCCTGGATAAACCTTTCAGCCCACCCTCAATGCTTACCCATTTCCTGCTGTGTCCACTAAAAAGCCACCCCTACGCTGAATGCTCAGCGCAGGTAACCATAGTTGTTGTGTAATAAACTCAGTGGAGGTAGCTTCACCAACCCTCCACTTTGATTCTCATTTGCTTCAATTCGTATCCTCAAGAATCGATATTTACGCCCTGATCATATCCCCACGAACCAGAGTAGAGTGCAACCTACTCCAACCTAATTCTCCTTTGTAGCTGCTGACCCCTGGATTCATCAGAGAGCTGTAGCAAGTAGATTCCCTTGGGCAGGTGACCCAGCCGAAGACTAGTCTGTGTTGAGAAGTCGTGCTGGAGCATGAGCTGGCCGTTCATGTTGACAATGCGGAGGAGCCAGGATTCCTGCTGGTCGATAGAGATCTGAAGCAAGTCACGCGTTGGGTTAGGGTAGACGGCCCACTCGATTTGTGGTAGCTGATCAAGCGAAGTGATAACCGCAGGAGCAGTAAGTACTTCACCTGAAGCGTTGATGGCTGTGCTGATATTAACGGTCTCTTGACCTTCCTCGATGGTGACGGTCGCGCCGCTAAAGTCTAGTAGCTCCCCCTCATGGTTGAGCTGGAGGGTGTAGGAGCCAACAGTAAGACCCGTGAAGCTGTAGTTGCCATTAGCATCAGTGATGTCAAAGCCCACGATGTTGCCATTGGCATCCACGAGCCAGATCTCCGTGTCAGAGATAGGATCGCCCTCAAAAGCCGCAGATTGCGATAACCTTCCACCCGTGGCATTTGGATCGTTCGTCAAAGTACCGTTGACCGTGTTATCCCCGCCATTGCCCTGAGCAATAGGCTTGGCCAACATAGTGATGGTAAGATCAGATACCCCCACAGTCAAGTCAAACGAACCCGCATTGTTAAATAAGTTGGCACCCCCGAGGAAAGTAGTAAAGTACAAATCCAGATCACTGCCACTTGGTACGATAGAGATGGTGTGCGCCCCGGCATCCACATTACCGAAAGCGAAGCTACCATCCGCATTCAGAATAGCCTGACCCACCTCAACGAAGTTCCCATCAAGATTCTGCTGATGTAATACCGCCGTACCCTGACCAAGCGGAGTAGCAGGATCCACCTGCTCAGATACCGTCCCACCAATGATGGTCAAAGTACCCTCGACATAGTCAAAGCTGTAGATCGGCGAACTGCCACCTTGTGGAGTAATAGGATAGGCCCCAATACCACTGGCAAAAGTAGCTGTAGAAATAGCTGTGGGTAGAGCACCCAGACTAGTTTCATCCTGCCCATCTACAAAACCATCATAAGACAAGACAAACGGATCAGTAGCCTCACCCACAGCCCGCTCTGCATCAGCAGCCGTGACAGTCAACGTCGCTTTGGTAATCTCCAATGAACCATTAGCCTGTGAAAGGACGTAGTTATCAGCCACCCCACCCGTAAGACTGATGACATACGTACCCGGAATACTTACTTCGGAAGCAGGCGTCATCACAGCAGGCAACTCACTCAACGCCTCAGCCACCGTCTCACCATACACAAGGCCATCCGCGGAGAACGTCAACTCAGGATTGTCCTGCCCATACTCACGGGACAAATCATCAGCCACCAAAGACAAAGCAGCACGCTCGATAATAAACTCACGAACAACCTCAGCCGCTTGGTATTCACCATTGCCAACCTGCACCGCTTTGATAGCCGCAAAACCAACACCTGAAAACGTAAGCGTGGTACCTTCAAGAACCAGGTTGTCTGTCAGTAGCTCATAGACTATTTCAAGATTTGATTCGGCCGAAGCATCAAGACTAATCGTAGCACCATATACTTGATCTTCAATTTCAGAAAATGAAATGGTTTGCGGTAGCAATCCCTGTACTACCGTAAATGTGGTATTAGCGCTAGCGGTGTTGTAGTTGTCATCTCCGACCTGTGTAGCAGTCACGGTCACTTCTCCAGCTGTACCGGTGAGTGTGATGATTTCTCCATCAATTGTGGCAGGACCTGTCACAGTATAGGTCAGTGGTAAGTCGGTATCTACTGATGCCACCAAATCAAATGGATCACTTAGAGTTGTCTTTTCAGTGATGGACTCAATCGTAACCACCTGGTCTGCTTTGGCCACTTCGAACGATCTTGTCACTCGGGTTGCGGCATTGTACTTATCATTTCCCGCTTGGTCTGCAGCTATCTCGACAGTTCCGGCTCCCGTAAGCGAGACAGTATTTCCATTGACTGAAGCCGGGCCAGTGATCACACTGAAGCTTACGGTGAGTCCGGCACTGGTTGTTGCTATGAAGTTGAAATCCTCGTCCCCGAAGACCTGATTGGGAATCGCGTTGAAGGTAATTGCCTGCCCAGCCTTCGCTATCGCGAATGACTTGCGCACTTCAGGGGCCGGGTTGAAACTAGTATTGCCAGATTGGTTGGCCGCTATCGTCGCGGTACCTGCACCCGTGATCCTTACCGAATTACCGGTGATCGTGATAGGGCCACTGACGACTGTGTAGGCCACATCGAGATTAGAACTAGCTATTGCATTCAATGCAAAGGCATCCTGGCCGAATGTCTTGGCTGTGATCTCTGGGAAGGTGATCGTCTGATCAGTGCGGCTTGCATCAGTAACCACAAAGCTGGTGGATACGCTCAAGGCCGCATTAAAGTTGTCATTGCCCGCTTGCGATACGGTAACGGTGACCGTACCCACATCATCGAGGGTCAGTGACGTACCATTGAGCGTAGCAGGCCCATCCACGTCGATCACTAATGACAAACCACTCGTCGTACTTGCGACGATAGCCACCGGGCTATTGGAGATGTCCTGATCATCAATCTGCTCCAAGGTAATCACCTGGTCAGCTTTAGCGACAGTAAAGCTCTGCGTCACCTCAGGAGCAGGATTATAGGCCGCATCACCCGCTTGGTTAGCAGCAATGGTCACTTCGCCAGCTCCGGTGATAGTCACTTCATTACCATCAATACTCGCCGGGCCACTCTGTACACTGAAAGCTACTGACAGGGTAGATGTTGCGGTGGCGCTCAAAGTGAATGGCGTATCCCCGAAGGTCTTATCTGCTATTGGGGTGAAGGTGATGGTCTGGTTGGCTTTGCTCACTGTGAAGCTTTGTGTCACTTCTGGAGCAGCATTGTACTCCGCGTCACCTGCCTGATTAGCAGCTATGGTCACCACGCCTGCACAGGTGATGGTCAGCTCATCTCCTAATAGGGATGCTGGGCCACTTTCCACAGAGAAGGCTACATCCAGGTTAGACGTTGCGGTAGCGGATAATGTGAAAGGCGCGTCCCCAAAGGTCTTGTCTGCTAAAGCATCGAAGGTGATGGTTTGGTCTAATCGCTCCGTGCGGAAGGTCCAAACGCCAGCGGTATTCCAACCCTGCATCATATTGCCTGCAGCATCCGAAAGTGCCGGATTGACCATATTGCCTGGGCTAAACTGAATGTAATAGAGCCCAGCCCTCTCAAGTGTTGGTACATTGGCTAACGTAACGGTCGTGCCACTTACAGTGATATCGGTTCCGGTGTTGAAGTTCCACTGCTTTATCAGGTTATCAGCACCGACACCTCCTCTAAGATTAAATGCCCCAAACGTACCTGCTGTCACCGTCTCTGATAGCTCTAGCACCAGCTCATTGATATTGATATCGACACCAGTCGATGCATTGGCGGGTGTGAACTGTACGACTGTGGGTGGAGTAATATCAGTAGAGGTGATGGTCAGGGTCTGCGTGCGATTTTGAGCCGATAGGTAGTTGTCATTTCCTGGCTGACTGGCAGTAATCGTCGTACTACCAACTCCCTGAATATTCACCGTTTTTCCACTAATCGTTGCTACAGAATTATTTGAACTTTCGTATACAACGTCCAATCCACTTGAAGCGGTAGCCTCTAGATCGAAAGGTGCCGCATTGATATCCCTGGTAACTAATGGCTCGAAAGTAATGGTCTGGACTGCCTTCGATACGTCGAACGTCTGGAACTTAGGTGTCGCGGCACCATATTCGGTATTTCCTGCCTGATCAGCCCGTACAGTAACACTGCCGACTCCCGTTAAGGTAAGCTGATCACCTGAAACCGTGGCATTGCCAGAAGTAACGGTGTACTCGATAGGCAATCCACTGCTGGCACTCGCACTGAGCTGGAAAGCAACGGGAGAAAAGGTACGATTGCTAATATTGTTGAAGGTGATCGTTTGGTTACGTTTACCTACCGTAAAATTCCATGTCGTGTTATCTTCAAAGCCAGCATAAGCATTCCCCGCTAGGTCCTCTATAAACCCTGGCTCCATCTCTATGTGGTAAACCGTACCTTCTTGTAACACCACCGATGGGCTGATTGAAAGTGTTGCATTGTTTACTACCAAAAACGGACTATTGGAAGCGAACTGCTGTACCATAAGCCCTACTGTAAACAATCGCACTGCAAGAGTACCTGACAGCCGAACAGGTTCATCGAATGTTATTTCCAGTGTGGGACTGGTGCTCACATTAATAGCATCATCCGTCGGAGCAAATGATATGCTCGAAGGTGCTGTCACATCGGGCGGGGCTGACGTACTAAAATTCCAATCGGCTGGGTCTTCAAAACCTGCAAAGGCATTGTCTGAACCATCTGCGAAGGTGCCTTCACTACTAATGATTATGTAGTAATCCGTATTGGGTAATAGGTCGGCTGTCGGGTTGATGCTGATGGTGGTGCCAAATGACGGAGATATTTGGCTAAAGCTCATGGACTCCACCAATGTGCCTGTCGTGGCGTTCCAAAGCTTAATGGTGTTTTCATCATTTTCAAAACCTACATTTTCATCGAAAGTCAGGCTGAAGTTGTCAGTAAGTGAGACATTGAATGCCCCGTCCGTTGGTACCGTTGTTGTGACTACCGGAGGTGTCTCATCCGCAATGTCGTTGACATTGATGGTGAAGGCTTTGGAAAAGGTAGCACCTGCTTGGTCTTCTGTCTGGATCCGGATCGAATATGTGTTCTTGGTTTCAAAATCAAAAGGAGCCAATGAGCGGAGAATATCACTGACAATTTCGAAGGAAACATTGTCTGTATCTCCCGTACCGGCTACCAGACTGTATGTGTGGCTATCTCCGACATCTGGATCGGTAGTGCCGAGTCCTGTTAATCCCTCGCTTGGGTCTCGCTGGTTTTCATCGAAGGTATCTCCGTCAAGAAGTGTGATGTTGGTGGGTGGGTTGTTGACAGCTGCGGCTGTAGTAATGAAAATACGATCACTCCCAAACATGCCAGAGAAGTCATTGCCGGCTATATCTTCAATTAGTCCGGCATCCATTGAGAACCTGTAGGGATTACTGGCAATCAAATCACTCGTAAGTACATTACTAAGATCTACAGTCAGCGTACTCCCATTAATAGCCATGTTAGAAGTAGGAAAAACGAAAACCTCAGCTGTATTGCTACTGTTCTGTAGCCTTACGCTGGATAACGTATTAGAAATGAATTGTATAGGTTCGTTAAAAGTCACCTGAAACTGAGATAAATCGATAGGAACATTGTTAGCACCTGTCGCAGGAACAGTAGTACTAACTACTGGCGGAGTATTATCGACAGGTGATACGGTGGTAAAATTGTAAGTAGTTTGATCATCATCAGCCCAGCCAGCAAAAGGGTTACCCGCTAAGTCCTCAATCGCATCGTCGAGGACAGTGACGTAGTAGGCCGTGCTCTGCTCGAGCTGGCCTCCATTGCGCTGGATACGCAGCTGATTTCCGTTAACAATAGTTCTAAGAATCGGTTGCTCGCCATTGTCGCTCACCTTTCTGAGCTTAACACTAGTCATTTGCACTAGCGTGATGTCTTCACTAAAAGTGAGAAGAATGGTAGGTTGTGTTGACACTTCGACAGCATCGTCGGTAGGGTCGGTAGACACTAAGGTAGGTGCGATTGTCTCATTAATCGTTGTGAAGTTGAAGCTATTGCGATTACTAATACCTCCAAAGGCATTTCCACTTTGATCTTCTATCGCAGCATTAGATATGGAAATAAAATAGTCGGTGGCATTTTCCAGATTACTGGTAGGGCTGATCGTAAGTTCACTTCCTGAAACACTATTGGTCACAGGTATGCTTTCAAAACCTGCGAGCTTGACCAACTCAATACCCGATGTATTGGCGATGACTATATCTTCATCAAAAGTCATTTTGACTTCAATATCTATCGCAACATCTGTCGCATTATCCAGAGGAACGGTTTGAGCTGAAAAATAATTGGGTGGCGTATTATCTACTAACAGGGTAGTAAAGTTGAAACTAGTTTTGTCATTGTCCGCCCAACCAGAAAAAGCATTACCCGATAGGTCTTCTATGGCTCCTGGAAGTATGGTAACATGGTACGCTGTATTGCTTTGCAGTTGTCCTCCGTTTCGGATAATCCTTAGTTGGTTCCCATTAAGGATACTTGTCAGGACAGGTTCAGGGACATCATCAGAAGACCTTCTGAGTTTGATGTCTGCAAAGTTGGCAATGACAATGTCTTCATTGAAAGTGAATAACAAAGTAGGTACTAGCGGTACATATACTGCATCATCCAGTGGCGCGGTAGAACTAAAGGCGGGTGGCGTGATGTCCGCAGGTGCTGATGTGCTAAAATTCCAGTCGGTTGGATCTTCAAACCCAGTAAAGGCATTGTCCGAACCATCTGTGAAGGTGCCTTCACCGCTAATGATCACATAATAATCTGTATTGGGTAATAGGTCTGCTGTTGGATTGATACTGATGGTGGTGCCGAATGACGGTGATATTTGGCTAAAGCCCATGGACTCAACCAATGTGCTGCTAGTCGCATTCCAAAGCTGAATAGTGTTTTCATCATTTTCGAATGAAACGTTTTCATCAAAAGTCAGGCTGAAGTTGGCCGTAAGTGAGACGTTGAAAGCCCCATCTGCTGGTACCGTTGTTGTGACTACTGGTGGTGTCTCATCCGCAATGTCGTTGACATTGATGACGAAGACTTTGGCAAAGGTAGCACCTGCCTCATCTTCTGTCTGGATTCGGATCGAGTACGTATTCTTAGTTTCAAAATCAAAGGGAGCCAATGAGCGGAGCATATCATCGACGATTTCAAAGGCCGAATTGTCCATATCTCCTGTACCGGCTACCAGGGTGTAGGTGTGGCTATCTCCTGCGTCAGGATCGGTTGTTTCTAATTCGGTCAATCCCTCTGTTGGATCCAGGTTTTCGTCAAAGCTGTTGCCTGCAAGGAGTGTAATGTCTGTTGGGGAGTTGTTGGCTGTGACTGTGAAATTCCACTCGGTACTGTTGTCCAATCCTGAAACAAATTGTCCACCGCCAGCTGCTCTGAGGTAACCGTTTTGTATTCTTATGTTATAGCTTTCTCCTTCAACTAAAGTGGGTGTAAAATCTACCGTCAGTGAGCTTCCAGAAATACTGACATTAGGGTCATTAACTGGTAGCCCCTCTTCAGCAAAAGCATTTCCACCTCTATAAAGTCTGATGAATGGCCCACTCACATTCCCGCCAAGACCAAATTCAATCGCTTTATCAAAAGTAATCGTAAAGTTAGTATTGACATCAGTGATGACAGAACCGTCAGCCGGGGTACGGCTGATTACAACAGGTGCTGGCGAATCATCAACAGGATCATTGGTGACATTAATGGTAAAAACTTTTTGGAATGTACCTCCATCGCCATCATCCGTTTGAACACGAATGCTGTAGCTCGTCTTAGTTTCAAAATCAAAAATGGCGGCTGTAATGAGGTCATTGCCATCAATATCAAAGCTTGTGTTGTCGGTAGATCCAGTTCCAGAAACGAGCGAGTAGGTATGTGTATCGTCAACATTTGGATCCGTAGTAGAAAAAGTACCAATGAACTCATCGATCGAGTTATTTTCTTGGATAGAATTAGCAGAAAGCACGATATCAGTTGGCGCTTGATTTGGTTCTGCTGCAATAAAAAAGTCTGTCTGATCTTTTCGTGATGGTAGATTGTTGCCTTGGAATTCGGTTATCTGAGAAAAATCTAAGTAATACCGGGTATTTGCATTCAAGGCATTGGTAGGTACCATAACGGTTAATGTGGTTATATCGCCAATAGCCGATTGCGTACTAGGCGGACTATTGTCAATAACAGTAAAACCTGTGCCAGAAGTGAGGATAATATTATCAGTATCATACTCCCTTATTGTAACAGGCCGACTGTTGTTACTGATCTGAGTGAAGCTGATTGGTTCATCCCATGAAACAGTCATTGCGGTAGCAGTTGCTTGTCTTTCTATTGGGTTGGTGGGAATAAATGTAGAGAGTATTATGGGTTGCCAATCATAAAAAGGATCGATGCGGTACTCATAAATATTAAGCCCTGAGGATATTGAAGTCCTGAATGCTGCAACCGGTATTTTGAGCTCCAAGTCCTTACCTATTCCTGGCTGTCTTTCCGGATACTCCACCGTAATGACAAAACTTGAGCTTGGATTATTATCCCCAGCAGAACTTTCAACAGAAATATTGTATTGATCTTGAGCAACATCAAATGTTGGAAATGTGTTCGACCTCAATGTTATTTCCTCGATGGAGCTAGCGGGGGAATAGGTGGTAACCTGATCTAAGACAACAAGAACAGAATGAGACCTGGTGGCTTCCGTAGGTGTAATAGTATTTCCAGAACCGGGGATGTAGCTGACGATTGATTGAGCACTTCCCCAGTTCAATCCTGCCACCAGTAGACAGATAAAAAACGAAACGAAAACAAATGGCTTTGGTGTAAATCGCCTTGTACAGGCATGCACGCTGTTAAGATTATTCATGGCTTCAGAAGTTTTATTCTCTTCAAAAGTCATGACCAGCGGCTCTGAATGGTATAGGGAGATATCCCCCTATTTCGAGGGATTTACCCTTAGGTCAGCGTCTCTGGTTTTCTATTTGTTAGCAATAGCCTGTATAGGAAGCTATTCATCAACGGGTTGCTGTCCCTATGAGCAATAAGGTTCTATTAAATACTATAAGATTAGAGAGTGCTACAATTCAACAATGTGGTGCTTGATGGCGTACTTCACCAGGTCGGTCTGGTTCTTGAGTTGAAGTTTTTCATAAATCGCTTTTTTATGCCCCTCGACCGTTTTTTTAGAGATACTCAGCTCCTCGGCTACTTCCTGATAGGTGCTTCCGTTCGCAAAGAACTTCAGCACCTCAATCTCACGGTCGGTTAATTGATGTGCTTCGTTAGAAGTGTGGAGTTGATTAACATAGCCTTGATAAAGCGACTGCTCAATCCGGCTACCGAAGAAGTATTGGCCGTTATGGACTGAGTCGATAGCGGTGACCAACTCATTTTTAGAGCACTCTTTCGTCAGGAAACCTTTGGCGCCAGTCTTCAGTGCCGCATCGATGAAGACCTTAGCAGAATTGGAGGTCAGAAAAATCATCTTGACCTGATCGTACTCTTTGGCCAGCATCTTGGCGAGCTCTATGCCGGAGATTTTTGGTAAGTTGACATCCAAGATGAAAATGTCCGGTCGCTGATTGTCCTTGAGGTAATCAAATAGACGATTTGCGGTAGTAAAGCTCCCGACTAGCTCGATATGCGGCTGCAACTGCAAGAGCAGCTCAACACCGTCGGCAAAAAGCGAGTGATCATCTACTAATACGGCTTTGATTGACTCCATCTACGCAGCACTTGGTAAGGTAAAGTAAAAAGTACTGCCTTTGCCTACCTCAGAGAAGGCACCAATAGTGCCTTGGTTTTTCTCGATCAACTCTTTGGAGAGGATGAGGCCAAGTCCAGTACCTTTTTCTTCATGCTCCCCGATCTTCATTGGGTCCTCAGTGATATCAAATAGCTTGGCGACTTCATCCTTGTCCATCCCTATACCTGTATCCAACACCGCAATACGGACCTGACCATCCTCTTGTCGAGTCGTCAAGCTTACTTTGCCTCCATGATCTGTGAATTTCAAGGCGTTGGACACGAGGTTGCGGATGACGGTCTCGACCATTTTCGAATCACCAGCAACAGCTAGTGGCTCGGCCTCCAGGCTCAGGACGATCTCCTTACTTTCGGCCAAATCTCTCAATGGTTTCACTGCATTTTCCATCGCTGCTCTGATGTCAAGCTTTTCAATGTTGACAGGAAGAGAGCCGGTCTGGGATAGCGACCATTCCAACAGGTTGTTGAGCAATTCCGATAGGTTTTGACTTCCTTTTTCCACCTTTCTCAGATAGGTGACGATCTGCTCTTTTTGTAGCACATCTATGTTGTCTGCGAGTGTAGATGACATAGCACTAAATGCGGACAATGGTGACTTGAGGTCATGCGCAATCACACTGAAGAGCTTTTCTTTAGATGCCATCGTCTCAGAAAGCTGCTTATTTTTCTCCTCTACCACTTTGGCGTGTCTATTTCTTTGGATGTACTGAAACAGAATCAACGATGTGATCACTACAAGCAGTCCCGTAGCGATGATAAAAAGCCTCTGTCTCGTCTCTGCTAGGTCTTTTTCCTGAGAGAGTAGGGTGATTTCTTGTTCCTTTTTCTCTGTTTCGTACTTCTTCTCCAACTCCCTTATTGTCTCATTTTTTTCAGTGTTAAAGAGGCTGTCTTGTAAATTCTTTCCATTGATAAGCATTTGATAAGCTTTCTTGAACTCACCTGTTTGCTCATAAAGCATGGATAGATTCAAGTAGTACTCCTGGATTTCAAATTTTGAATCAATGGCTTTAGCGTTTTTAAGCCCCTCCAGAAAATAGTTCTCAGCCAATGGATAGTTTTGCTTTCTTCGATTTAACTCACCAATAAAGCCATATATCATGGCCTTTTGGGTATTGCTAGGATTCTTACTTTCTAGTTCTTCCCATTCTTTGAATAGCTCATTAGCTTTATCGTATTCTCCCTTTTCCACATAAATTGATCCCGCATTGCCGAGTGAATAAAGCAAATTATCGATGTTGGACTTCTCTTTATTCTCAAAAACTTTATTGTAGTATTTCAAAGCACTGTCATTGTAGCTCGGTTTCTCTTCCAGCTTTGCAGCATCCATGTAGACCACACCCATATTATTGTAAACACTGACGACTGAGGTTATTTGATTCTTCTTAACGTAAATCTTGGCGGACTTTTTATAATAATCCAAGGCTTCCATACTGTTATTCAAGTAGAGGTGAATGGTTCCCAGTGTTTGGTAGCACCGAGCTAATTCAAGTTGATAATCACTATTTGATTCTATTAATCGAGTGCTTTCCAGTACTTCCTTCATGGCGTCTTCATAGGCACCTTTTCTCCAATAGTATTCTGCAAGGAAAGTATTACTGTTGATTAATAGTAGAGTATCGTTTTCCTCTAAGGCGTAGTTATTTATTCTATTAATAAAAAAAAGCCCCAATTCACTACTACTGGCTATGATTTTCTGTCCAACAACGATAGAAGCATTTCCACGTTCTTCCTTCTCCATCTTTGGAAATTCCTTTATTAAGCTATCCGCAATAAAGGATACTCGGGTTGAATCTTGTGCTGAAATTGAATTGATTAGAAGCCAGAGAGGCAACAGAATTAGTGTTTTCTTTATCATGGTAGGGAACGCATTCATTGACCTAAACTACAAATGATCCCAGAATTCTCGCTGGTTAGTGCGTATTCTTGATGGCATAAGTAAAGAATTATGATAGTTCATTAACCCTGATGAATTAATACACTCGAAACGACAAATGAGAGATTGTTTTGGGCAAAGATTTGTTAGGCGATTGAGCCTGGGGCCTGCAGGCATATGCTTTGAACGCATTGTCTATTACCTCATTGTGCCATAGTAGTACTGATCACTCACACCGGACCAACCCTGAATGTTCTCTTTGAATTCGTGATAAGCTTCGGAGATCTTGACAGCCCTTGGATCTTGCACTTTGATTTCCTCAACGACTTCTGCTGTTTTTTCTCTTAAAGCGTCAAGTACTTCATTGGGGAATGCCCTGAACTCTACATTTTCCTCATCCCTTAGTTTTTTGAGGTAAGTGCCGTTTTGTGCATCAAACTCTGTCCACATCCAGTGATTGACCCGATAACAGGCTACCCTGATGATTTCCTGGAGATCGCTTGGCAAGGATTCGAATTTCTCTTTGTTGACAATTAATTCTAGTATGGTACCGGGCTCATGCCAACCTGGGTAATAATAGTATTGAGCGACTTGATAAAAACCCATAAGATAATCATGAAAGGGGCCGATCCACTCTGTTGCGTCAATTACACCACGTTCGAGATTGGTGTAGAGCTCCCCTCCTGGGACAGTTACAGCTGTACCGCCAGCTTTAGCGAATACCTTGCCACCAAATCCAGGAATACGCATTTTTAGTCCTTGGATATCATCAATGGTGTTGATCTCCTTGTTGAACCAGCCGCCCATCTGTAGTCCTGTGTTTCCGCTAGGAATAGGAATCAATCCGAATGGTTCATATAGCTCCTCCCAGAGCTTGAGTCCACCACCTGAGATCACCCATGCAAACATTTGTTGAGCGTTCATACCGAAAGGAACGGATGAGAAAAACTGTCCAGCGGGTACTTTGCCAGCCCAGTAGTAACTGGCCCCATGTCCCATCTCAACGGCTCCATTGCGCACTGCATCAAAACATTCAAGCGAAGGGATCAGCTCTCCACCTCCATAAACCTGGATCTTTATTCTACCACCGGACATTTGCTCGATCCAGTCGGCCATCATAGTACAACCTGATCCCACAATAGGAAAATTAGGGGGCCAGGTCGTGACCAACTTCCAGAGGTACGTATTGTTAAAGTTGATATAAGGCCCTTGACTGACCTGATTTTTTGAGTCATCGGCACATGCCATCAGCCCGGTAGAAGCAGCGGCTGTCCCTATGACAGATTTCCTTAGAAAATCTCTACGAACAGTTTTTTGTCCTTTTTTCTGTTTTCGACCCTTGTCTAAATCCATAAGCCTAAAGTTCTGGTCTGCTAATGAGCACCAGTTGTCCAATTCTATTGGCTTTGGGCTCATTTTTCAAGATATCAATTCGACGTGATAGCACAAAGTCTACCGGAGACTTAGCAGGATATGTGTGATTCAGGATGTATTGCAGTCCACCACTTCTCATCTTGATTTTTATGTGGTGATTAGGGTTTAGAGCTGTAAGATATAATTACTATCTATCTAAAGACATCTGCTTAGTTTGACGGTGAGGACTGAAGTCTTGTGTAGTGGGCAGCTAGCTAGAGTTTTGAATCGATCTTTTCGCCTACTTTGTCCAGCTTTTCGTTGAGGTTGTCAATTTTATCCTGCATTTCATCCAGCTGAGAAGATAGACTTCTTACATTTTCGTTGATGTCTTCGTCTTCAATGAAGAAATCAGTAATAGCCCCAATCAAGGTACTGAATATGACCATACCAAGGAGCAACAGTACCACAGAGATAAACTTTCCTTCAACAGATATCGGAGAAACGTCCTGCAAAAAACCAACGGAAATAGTGGTAATTGTAGTCCACCACAGGGCATCACCAAAAGTGCTTATTTGCGGATTGATCAGGTGCTCAGAATGATAGATACTTAGCGTGAACAGAAATATGATCACAACACTAAGGATGATCAGGTTCTTTAATGAGTTAAAGGAATTCTTAGCACTAAAGAACTGGAAGACAATTTTTGCTGACCTGATCACCCTGAGTATTCTGAATACTTTGACCAGACGCCCAACCCTGAGCACACCTACCATCGGGATAGATGATATGAAGTCGATCCAATGATATCGAATGAACAGCCACTTATTATCGGCTTTGATCAAACCCCTGAAAAAATCATACAGGAACACAGCGCAGATCACCAAATCCGCCCAAAAAGTGAACTCCATTATAGCAGGTGTGTAATCGATCACCGTGCCCAAGTAGAGCTCAACTACCACGTAAAGTGAAAGAACTAATAATAGCTTGTCAAAATTCTTCATGTAGTCTCAACATCCTCTCAATCGGATGGGGAAATTAAAAAAACTACTGTACATAGTCACGTGCCAGATCAAAGATTTGGTAGACATAATGTCTGAAAATCTACCACAATGTTATGGTTTACTGACATTTTGTCTTTAAATGTTGAGGTTTTTTACTTGGAGTTGTATTTGATAAAGGAGAACTGGACTCGAAATAATCAAATAATGAATTTCAATAATTATACAATAAAAGGACAGGAAGCGATCAACAAGGCAGCTGAGGTAGCACTTGCAGCTCAGCAACCTTCAATTGAACCAGCTCATCTGCTGAGTGGTATCCTCCAGACAGATGATAATGTGGTCAACTTCATCATGAAGAAGCTGGCTGCAAATAAGCAGGTGTTGGAAGAAAAGCTCCATCAATTGTTAGGCACTTATCCTAAAGCATCAGGGCAACAGCCTTATTTAAGTAATAGTTCGGCCCAGGTTGTGCAGAAGGCTAATGACTTCATGAAAGAATTTCAGGATGACTATGTAGCTGTAGAGCATATGATCCTGGCGTTGGTGATATTAAAAGATAAGGTCGGTGATCTGCTACGCGAGCTAGGTTTCAATGAAAAAGATACTAAGTCTGCTATCAATGAGCTGCGATCCGGCAATCGTGTAACAGACCAAAATGCTGAGTCAAAATATAGATCACTCGAACGATACTCCAAGAACCTGAATACACTGGCCGAGGACGGAAAGATAGATCCCGTAATTGGTCGTGATGAAGAGATCAGGAGAGTGTTGCAGATACTATCTCGGCGTACTAAGAACAATCCAATACTCCTGGGTGAACCTGGGGTTGGTAAGACGGCTATTGTAGAAGGGATGGCCCAGCGGATAGTAGACGGGGACGTACCCGAAAACCTCAAGAGCAAAACCCTCATTTCCCTGGATATGGGATTGCTGGTTGCCGGTGCTAAATACAAAGGTGAGTTTGAAGAGCGACTTAAGGCTGTGATCAAGGAAGTGACAGATAGTAATGGGGAAATCATCTTGTTTATAGATGAGATCCATACACTGATTGGAGCAGGTGGTGGAGGTGAGGGAGCCATGGATGCTGCCAACTTACTCAAGCCAGCCTTAGCACGAGGTGAACTGCATGCCATCGGAGCTACTACTCTCAAGGAGTATCAAAAGTATATCGAGAAAGACAAGGCACTCGAGCGCAGATTCCAGTCGGTGATCGTCGATGAGCCTAGTGCGACTGATACCATTTCCATCCTGCGCGGGATTAAGGATAAGTATGAAGTACACCATGGGGTGCGCATAAAGGACGATGCGGTGATCTCGGCTGTGGAGCTCTCAAGCCGGTATATTTCCGACAGGTTTTTGCCTGATAAGGCGATAGACCTCATGGATGAGGCTGCTTCTAAGTTGCGCATTGAGATAGATTCCCTACCGGAAGAATTAGATGAGCTAAATCGCAGGATCATGCAACTTGAAATCGAGCGTGAAGCGATCCGACGGGAAAGAGACAAGGACAAGGAAAAAGAGCTGAACAAAGAGATTGCTGATTTTTCCGATAGGAGAAATGAACTCAAAGCAAAATGGGAAAACGAGAAATCAGTGATCCAGGGACTGCAAAGAGAGAAAGAAAACATAGAGAAATACAAGCTTGAAGCTGAGCAAGCAGAAAGGTCAGGAGACTATGGATTGGTCGCAGAGATCAGGTACGGTAAGATCACAGAGAGCGAGCAAAAAGTAGAAGAATACAAGGAGCAACTTAAGGAAATGCAGGGTGAATCTTCACTACTTAAAGAAGAAGTAGACGCGGAGGACATAGCTGAAGTAGTTGCAAAATGGACCGGTATACCTGTATCTAAAATGCTCCAAAGTGAACGTGAAAAACTCCTACATCTGGAGTCAGAGCTTGGAAAGAGAGTAGCCGGACAGGGAGAGGCAATACAAGCTGTCGCAGATGCTGTGAGAAGAAGTAGGGCCGGCCTGCAAGATCCGAAACGCCCGATTGGCTCATTTATATTTCTGGGTACTACGGGTGTTGGTAAGACCGAATTGGCTAAAGCATTAGCAGAATACCTCTTCAATGACGACAATGCAATGGTGCGGATCGATATGTCCGAGTATCAGGAGCGCCATGCAGTAAGTCGATTGATTGGAGCGCCTCCCGGATATGTAGGTTATGATGAAGGCGGACAATTGACCGAGTCAGTTCGTCGGAAGCCTTATAGTGTGATTCTTCTAGACGAGATCGAGAAAGCCCATCCCGATGTGTTCAACATCTTACTTCAGGTGCTTGATGATGGTAGGTTGACAGATAACAAAGGCCGTGTGGCCAATTTCAAGAATACAATCATTATCATGACGACCAACATAGGTTCCGGCTTGATCCAGGAAGCTTTTGACAGGATGACACTGGACAACCAGGAAGCAGTATTAGAAGAGACAAGACTATCAGTCTTTGACCTACTGCGCAAATCAGTGAGGCCGGAGTTTCTGAATAGGATCGATGAGACGATCATGTTCAGGCCTTTGAGTAAAGGTGACATTAGGAAAATTGTCGGGATACAGTTTAACCTGATCAAGAAGCGACTTGAGGAAAGTGGCATCAAATTGGAGGCAAGTGACGAGGTGCTGGATGCCTTGGGAGAAGAAGGCTTTGATCCTCAGTTTGGAGCCAGACCATTAAAGAGGGTGATCCAGCGTAGGATCCTTAATGAACTCAGCAAAGAGATACTGGCAGGGAAGATCAGTAAGGATGCAGTCGTTGGTATTACGCTTAATGATCAGAAGGAAGTAGAATTCCTGAACATAGATGAGATTACGATTTGAGTTATTGTGAGTTTGAGTTTTGTAAGACCTGCCTTTTCGGTAGGTCTTTTTTTTTGAGCTGTATTATTTGCTTATTGCTTCCCCACTATATGTTTAATGAATGAGATCATTGATAGCTATGCTCGTGCTGTCTTGTTTACTAATGCAGTGCCAACCGAAGATCCAGCAACCAACTTCAGATGAAGAAGCAACAATAAAGGATGCTGAAGAAATAGAAATAAGTCAAGAATCCGACCCGTCCTTCATAGAGCAGAAGTCCAGAGATGGCGTTGACTTCTATGCAGTTGGTAATGAGCCAAGCTGGGCACTGGATATTTTTGGAGAGCATATGATCTCTTTCAAGTCAATGACAGAGGTGTCTGTAATAAATACGTCCATAGTAGCACCCACTTATGTTGAAGGTGATTCGATCCTGAGGTATGAAGCGGAAGTAGAAAGCGGCTCTATCATAGTTGAAATCCTGAGGGAAGGTTGTCAGGATGCTATGTTAGGAGAGGTTTTTCCATACACTGTTAAAGTCAAATCGAAAAATGGTAACATGGACGACTTCTCGGCTTTCAATGGATGCGGTCGATATGTTCCTGACTATCGCCTGGCCGGAACCTGGCGACTGCAGACTACTAGTGATCGTCCACTCACGGCAGAAGAAACAGAGGGCCCACCTTTTTTGAAATTCGAACTGAACGAGATGAGGGTGGTTGGGAGCAGTGGATGCAATCGTATTTCAGGATCATTTGTCAATGAAGGAAGCAGACTGGAATTTCCAGCGCTTGCGAGTACGAGAATGGCTTGCAAAGGAGACTTTCATGACAGTTTTGCCCAGACTTTGAATAGTGTAAATAGGTATCAAATGGAAAATGGAGTGCTGTCCATGATGAGAAATGATGATGTCTTACTCGTGTGGCAACATGAATTAGGTCAGTAGAATTTTTACCCCCTTACAACCAATTGTATTTGACCTGTGTCGTCTAATTACTGTTTTAAGGATTAAATATTCAGCCGGTAAATGACATTGTTAGCGCTGATAATTTGGTTGATAAGGGTTGTCGCATTTGCGGCAGCCTTTTTTATGGTTTAGTCAATGGTTCGATAACCAACGATTTCAAAACTGCGGGTGTCTCTCGCAACACCCATGTGCTTACTTGCCTTAGATATCACCCTAAAGTATGATAAAAGTTATGGGGTGGGCTGTTTATTTTGAACTTGTAAACTATAACCAACTCTCATATGGAACTTCGATTGTACAGAATCATCCTACCGGTCAATGATATAGAGAAAGCGTTTCAATTTTATAGGGAGCTATTTGAACAAAAAGGCATGCGTGTGTCTCCGGGGAGGCATTATTTTACGCTAGGTCAGACTGTGCTGGCCTGCTACGATCCTGAAGCCGATGGGGACGAGATAGGGACAGGATGGAAGCTGCATTATAATCAATACATCTACATTGCAACCTCTGATATTGAGAAGATTTTTGATCAATGGACAAAGCTTGGTGCTAAGCACATAAGTCAACGTATTGAGTCAATGCCATGGGGTGAAACACTCTTTTACGCGCTGGACCCTTTTAATAACCGGCTGTGCTTTGTCAAGAATGACACCATCTTTACCGGGTAAACAATCTTCGACTAGCCCCTATCCGTAAATGTCAAACTGAGCGTAATTGCCTGTTGCTAATAGAGTAGATTCAAAAGTTATCAAAGAATCTTCTCCGCTTTTCAAGTTTGAGGTCTTGTAGCAATGACGATTTTGCGCTGATCGTAATCTCAAATGACTGAAATCGTCCAAAAGGCACCCAGTTAAACCGCATACTCCAACAATGAAGATCACGGATAACATTGATACTTGTCTGGGTAAATTCCTTATTCTCAAAGTCATAGCCTGACCTGAAATCAATCTTAGTCTTCTCTGTAATACTAAAGTCGCCGCTAAACTGAAGTGTCTGTGTAATAGTAGCATCTTCAAAGCCCCTTTGTCGCCTGTTTACCGAATAGTTACCACTAATGGACCATGGTATAGAGAAGTCGACATATTCTTCAGGATTAGAATTGATGTGTGCTAGTTCTTCCTCAGTACCATACTCCGACACTTTTTCATCGTCTTCCTCGCTATCATCACCCTTTTTTTGAAATGCTCTTGGCGTAAGCCGGAAACCAAACGCGGTGTTGAGTTGACTGATATTTCCCAGCCCCTCACCATTGTTCCATGCGTACTTATTGATCCTGCGTTGCGATACCGTTCGGCCATTGGCAGTCTCTTCTTCACTGTCAAGGATATAGACATATGGGTCGATGGTACCCTGCACGTTGACATTGATCAAATTATCAAAGAAATTGGTTCGGGTTGAAAAACGAATTTCCCGAAGGGCAAAAGAGTCTGCCAGGAAGTTATAACCTGAAGAGAAAGAAAGGTTGTCGAATATTTTCATCTTTCTGGTGCTGTTGACACTGTCATTTTTGGTCTTCACTTTCATCTCCAGGTTGTTGTTAAGCGTCAAGTTCAAAGAAGCACTTTCTCCTTCTGGAGGGCTACCATAAACAAAACCATTATATCTTGAAAAGAGCCGTGTAGTACCTTCTTCATCTACCTGGACTTCCTCAAAGTATCCAAACTTTTCCTTGGTGAAATCCGGACTATACGAAAAGCCTATTTGTGGTGTTAACACGTGCCTGATAGCAGCTATTTTTCCTTTTGAAAAGTATTTAGTTCCGTATAGACGCGTGTTGAGGCTAGCGCCAAAACTGTAAAATCCAGCCCTGGAAAATCCGTTGAGAGTATCCACTCGAACACCCTGTAGCTCCGGGTCATATGAGTAGGTCAACTCCCTCGTGTACCACAACTCTGTGTAGTTTAGGTTTGGACTTACCGTTAGAAAGTTGAACGCTGTAAAAGACGTGCTTATCGGAATCCTGTGCTGCCCCCCGATCTTTGCCCGCTCCAGTATTTTGCCAAAGTTGTCCCCATTAAATACCAGCAAACTGTCAAATTCAGGATCGCGATTAACCACATTGACACCAGTGAGTTGGGGTACTGCAGCATTAGAGATATCATTTCGTGCGGTGAAGTTGTGACTAAAGTTGAGCTTACCAAGTATTCCTTTACTTAAGGACCTGATGTTCTTGAACGGATAGATCCTGTTCATATTGGATGTGAACTCAGGTGCGGTAATTGTGATGGCTTTGGTTTGCACATTCTGATTATGCCTCATATTGGCAGAGATATTGAAAGGAGTCCCCTTAAAAGTCTTGGAATACGAAACATTGGAACTGAACTGTGCGCTGATCGACTGACTGAAATCCTGATCAACCAGGTTATTGTTTTGATTATATGAGTTAGTTCGTATGTTGACAGAAGAACTGAATCTACTGGTCCCCTTTGATTGGGGACTATGGTTCCAGTTAAGAGAAAAGTCCTTGGTGTCCAGACTCTCAGTCGGCTCGTCACTTAAGAACCTGTTATAGCTAAACCTTAGCCCACCTGTATATGCATAGCGCTTCTTATAGTTATTGTTGACATTAAGAGAGTACCCGCCTTTAGAGTAGATGTCTCCGGTAATCCTAAAGTCAGCATAGTCGCTGGCAGCCCAGTAGTAGCCACCATCCCTTAAGAAAAATCCCCGTCTGTTTTCCTCACCATAGCTCGGTACTATTACTCCGGATGTCTTTTTTCTAGGCTGTGGAAACATACCAAAGAAAAACCCCAAAGGGGTCTCTACTTCCTGGAAAGCCAGGTTAAAAGGACCTGAGATGACTTTATTGCCGGGTATGGCCTTTAACCTTCTCGAGGAGATATGAAAATGAGGATTAGCTAAATTACATGTAGTGTATTTCGCATTGCGAATGAATAGTTCATCTTCTTCATTCTTCTTTACAGTTTCACCCTGGACGTAGGCTTCACCCTGCTGAGTGATAATGCCCTGTATGATCGCCTTCCTTGAGCGGAAGTTGTAGGTCATCTCATCAGTTTCGTAACTCTGACTCTTTTCTGTAAAGATGGGCTTGCCAATTTTCCTTCCGGTAGAGTCCGAGGTATAATCAGCTTCTATGGTATTGTCGATCCAGTTGATCTTGATCCGGTCCGCTTCTAGTTTGATCTCACCATAGTCTATTTGTGAAGCGCCATAGAGATAGACGTTCTGCTGGCGCATGTCGAAGTAGATACTATCGACAGCCGAGTATTCGATAGTAGTGTTAATGTCACCTCTCGGCTGATTTGCATAGAGTGAATCATACAGGGATAATGAGGTTGTATCCCGTGCTAATTCTGAATCGCTGAGGCTGTCACCTAAGGTTTCAGCCATTGGTAGACTTTGAAGACCCGCTCCAAGACTATCTGTAAAATTAAATGGGTACTCCGGGTTGGTTATGACACTATCTGGTACGGTGATTGTAGTGTCTGATGTTATAGTAACTAGAGAATCAGAAGATGAGGTTGTCTGAGCTAGGTTTTTGGACCATAAACAACATACTAAAACGGCCAAAAACGCGTATTTCAAAATGTTGACTCAATTTTCTGTTTCTAGGAAAAATTCACAATTTTGCGTAAAATTATTCCTATTTCCAGTTAAGAACCGATAATTAGTGAAAAATATTGTAGTCATATCATGTTTTTCAATTGCGTTGTTACTGGGCTCTTTCAGTACCATTGGAGTCAAAGATTATCGCATTGACAAGATCGTCATAGATGCGGGGCATGGAGGTGTTGATTCTGGTACTTATGGTGACTTCAGCTATGAGAAGGATGTCGCTCTTTCTATTGCTTTAGAACTGGGCGAAATCATCAATAAATACTTACCTGATGTTGAGGTGATCTATACCAGAGATAAGGACAGCTTCCCCACGCTTGAAGAACGTGCCGATTTAGCCAATCAGAATGGTGCTGATATTTTCTTGTCGATACATTGTAATTCAGCTCCGTACAGTAAGTCAGTACATGGCACGGAATCCTACGTTATGGGCCTTAACAAAACCCAGGCGAGCTTAGAAGTCGCTATGCGCGAAAATTCAGTGATCGAACTTGAGGAGAACTATGAGGAAAACTACGAAGGTATTGATCCTAATTCTCCTGAATCGTACATTCTTTTCAATCTTTATCAGAATTCGTTTCTCAACAACAGCCTTAACCTCGCAAATAATATAGAGACACAATTTGCCAAGCGCGTGGGCAGAAAAAGTCGAGGCGTCAAACAAGCACCTTTTTTAGTGCTATGGCGCACTTCAATGCCTAGCGTCTTAGTAGAGGTCGGATTTTTAAGTAACCCGAAAGAAGAGATAGACCTCAACGATGATCTCCAACAAACGTATATTGCGTCAGGTATCTTTCGAGCCTTTAGGGACTATAAGAAAGAGATCGAGTCGATGAATTAGAACTAACCGTACTGTGTCCAAAGAATTTAAAGTTGGCTTAATAGCCATTGTTGCTGGTATCATCTTGTACTTGGGGTTTAACTTTTTGAAAGGGATCGACTTCTTTTCGCCGATCAAAAAGTATTACGCACTATATGACAATGTAGATGGTTTGATCGTTTCGAACCCTGTCATCGTCAATGGCTACTCAGTAGGTCGTGTGAGCCGTATCTCCATCCTTCAGGATAAGGAATACAAGATCCTGGTTGAAATGGATGTAGACCAGAACCTTGTTCTTGGCGATTCAACTACAGCCACCTTGGCTAATAGTGACTTTTTGGGCAGTAAGGCTATCATTCTTGATATCGGAGATATCTCAACTCCACTTTTGGATGGTGATACAGTTATTTCGGTAGTCGACAAGGGCCTATCGGAATTATTGGAAAGTGCACGACCGATCACTGATAATCTCAGCATTACGATACGACGTATCAATGAGATCCTTCTTGGAATGCAAGGAAGTGGTGAAAAGATCAATACCACTCTTGACGAGCTAAATGGTACGTTAGGGGGTGTAAACCGATTAATAGCGAAGAATGAAGCGTCCATTACCAATGCGATTTCGGAATTTAACCTGACAATGACAGAAGTCAAAAAGCGTATCGAGGCGTTAGATCCAATCATCAATAAGAGTGGTGAGACTCTGGATAAAATCAATGCACTTGAGCTAGAGCAAACTTTGCGTGACGTGAGCGTACTTCTATCAAGTATGAACGAAACAGTCACCTCGATCAACGACGGTCAAGGTACCGTTGGTAAAATAATGACTGATGATGAACTGTATAATAATCTGAACCGGGCGATGCTTAGCCTTGATAGTTTATTGGTTCACTTCAATCAATACCCCAAACATTTTATGGCTCCATTGGGTAAGAGCCATAAGAAAGTGCAAAAAGAGCTTTCTAAAAACTAGGTTAGTCTTTCGGTGGTTTCTGGTAAATTAGCTAAGGTTCGAGTAGGGGATCTGAATTCCTTTTTTGCACTGCTCAAAACCTAAGAACACACAACTATACCCAGATCAAAATGAACATTGAGTTCAACAAGAACGAAGACCAATACAAGCAGCTGACCTTCAAACTTCAAAACAAATTGAAGCAGGTCAAACTTGGTGGAGGTGAGAAGAAAATCGAAAGCCATCACAAAAAAGGAAAGCTAACTGCACGCGAGAGGATCGATTATCTCAGAGATGAGGGTTCGGAATTCCTTGAAATAGGTGCTTTTGCAGGAGAAGGCATGTACGAAGAGGTTGGAGGCTGTCCGAGCGGCGGTGTGATCACAGGCATAGGCTATGTACAGGGCCGGCAGACCGTGATAGTAGCCAATGATGCGACGGTCAAAGCGGGGGCTTGGTTCCCTATTACTGCTAAGAAAAATCTTCGAGCTCAGGAGGTGTCTATTGAGAATAGACTTCCGATTGTCTATCTGGTTGATAGCGCCGGTGTATTTCTTCCTATGCAAAATGAAATATTTCCTGATAAGGAACACTTTGGGCGTCAGTTTAGAAACAATGCTAGGATGTCGGCAATGGGGATCGTACAGATCGCGGCAATTATGGGGAGTTGTGTTGCTGGGGGTGCCTATCTACCGATAATGTCTGATGAGGCCATGATTGTGGACAAGACAGGTAGCATCTTTTTAGCGGGCAGCTACCTGGTCAAAGCAGCAATAGGTGAGAGCGTAGATAATGAGACCCTGGGGGGCGCCACCACCCACTGTGAAATAAGTGGTGTTACTGATAACAAATACGATTCTGATGAAGAGTGTCTTGATGCTATCAAAAACATATTTGATAAGCTGGGAGCACCAGAGCAAGCTGGGTTCGACAGATCCGAGCCTGCTTCCCCAGCTAAAAATGCTGAAGAACTTTATGGTTTGTATCCTGTAGACCGGGCCAAGCCATTTGACATGAGAGAGATCATCGAGCGCCTGGTCGATGACTCATCATTTGATGAGTACAAAAAGGACTATGGTATGACCTTGCTCTGTGGTTATGCGCGCATTGACGGCTGGGCGGTAGGTATTGTAGCCAACCAGCGTAAGATGGTGAAGACCAAGAAAGGTGAGATGCAAATGGGAGGGGTCATCTACTCTGACTCTGCTGACAAGGCCGCCAGATTCATTATGAACTGCAACCAGCGCAAAGTCCCGTTGGTGTTTCTACATGATGTCAGCGGTTTTATGGTCGGTAGCCGATCGGAGCATGGGGGTATTATCAAAGATGGAGCTAAGATGGTCAATGCAATGGCCAATTCTGTGGTTCCAAAATTCTCGATAGTGCTGGGCAACTCCTATGGTGCAGGTAACTATGCCATGTGCGGTAAAGCTTACGATCCTAGGCTGATTTTTGCATGGCCTACCGCCCAAATTGCTGTAATGAGTGGTGCATCCGCTGCAAAAACCCTTCTCCAGATCAAAGTGTCAGCATTAAAAGCAAAAGGAGAAGAGATCACCCCCGAAGCTGAGGAAGAGTTGCTCAAGGAGATTACCAATAAGTACAATAGTGAGTTGAGTCCATACTATGCAGCAGCGAGACTCTGGGTAGATGGCATCATTGACCCATTAGAAACTAGGAAAACGATCTCTATGGGCATAGAGGCCGCCAATCAATCTCCGATCACAGAGAAGTTCAATGTTGGTGTTATTCAGACCTAGCGAAGCATTTTAGAAGAACGTTCTATAGATTTATTAAATGAATGAAGGAGAACTAAAGGCGCTGGTTTCACTGCTCGAAGATGAAGATCAGGAAATCAGCTCCCATGTTGAAGGCAAAATTGTTTCGCTTGGTAGTGAGATCATTCCTTTTCTTGAAAAGGAATGGGAGAAAACCTTCAACCCGACCATTCAAAAGAAAATAGAGGACCTCATTCACCAGTTGCAGTTCGAGAATCTGCAGGAGCAATTGGCTATTTGGAAAACGGCAGAGTCCGACAACCTCCTGAAGGGCATGTGGTTGGTGGCTAGCTATCAGTATCCCGATATCAGTTTTGAAAACCTGAGTCGAGATTTTGAGCAACTCTACTATGATTCGTGGCTAGAGTTTAGTGATGACATGGACCCTTTTGATCAGATCAAAGTGCTCAATAGTGTTATCTATCACAAGCTAAAGTTCCGAGCCAATACCAAGAACTTTCATTCGCCCTCGAACAGCATGATCAATGTGGTGATGGAATCAAAAAAGGGGAATCCGATCACCCTTTGTGTGATTTACATGATGGTGGCCCAGAAGTTGAAGCTTCCAATCTACGGTGTGAACCTGCCTAACCTATTTATTCTGACCTACAAGACTGACAAGCTTCAGTTTTACATTAACGCTTTTAACAAGGGACTCATCTTTTCCAAAGATGACATTGACCACTATATCAACAACTTGAACCTGGTACCGCAGGACCTTTTTTACGAGCCGTGCACACATGTTGAGATAGTCCAGAGGGCTTTCCGCAACCTTATAGTAGCCTTTGAGAAGATCGGAGAATACACTAAGGCAGACGAGATCAAGACCTTATTGAAGACCGTAGAGGACTAAATCGCCTAGTTACCGCGGATCATACAGCCTGTTGGCCGCTGAAAATTCTCAGCAGGTCGCTTACCGACAAGTACAAGGTCGATGGCATCTTTGAGGTGGTAGTCCCTTACCTCTCCTGAGGACTGTGGATTATCATCAATAGCGCCCTGATAGACTATGTGAAAGCCAGTGCTGTGAGGTGTCAGTACAAAGGCCTCTGGGGTCTTTCGTGCGTTAAACATTCTGGCAGCTGTTTGACCTTTATCAGCTAGATATGGAAATGGAAAACCCTTTTCTTTGGCCCTTTCGGCCATCTTGGCTTCAGTATCCTCCGGACTTGCCTCAGGGTGATTAGGGTTAATGAGCAGTAGCCTGACGTTTTTGTTACGATAGGTACTATGAAGCTCGATCAATCGCTCCTCATAGAGTTTAGCATAGGGACAATAGTTGCTCGTGAAGACCACAACTACAGCGTGGTTGCCTTTATGTGCACTTAAATCAACCGTTTGCCCATCAACAACATTTTTGAGGCTGAAGTCAGTGACACTTTTTTGGGCCAGCAACCCTAATGGCAATGCCAATAAAGTGAGATGTACTATTATTCGAGACCTCATGATTCTAAAAATGTTATTATAAAATCTTCAATTCTTTCAATACCTAAATTATATGTTTTTTCCGAGGTTTCTGTTATCACACTACCGCAAAGTGGTGATGTGTTACTATTTGCTCCTGGAAGCACGGTCATGTTTTCCTTAAACGCCAGCCTCTTGCGACCGTAGATCTTGTACAAGGTTTCTTTAGCCGACCACAGGATCGTCAGGTTAGTGATATCACCATCGACCCAGTGTTTCTCCTTTTCATTCACAAATTTTTGGGCGATGGTCGATACCTTTTCACGTTTTCTTTCAATATCTATGCCACAAGCTGTTTGCCTGTGAACCATGGCTCCTGCATATGGGAAGCTATGTGAGATTGATACATAAGCTTCCTGACCTTTGAGGTGTGGCTTGTTATGCTTGTCCTTGGTTATACCTTCATATGTTATATCACTTTTTTCACACAGTACCTTAATCACTAACCTGGATGCCGCATACTCGGCCCGGGCTCTTTCATGTCGAGGTTGTAGCCCTTCACGATCAAATTCCGGTAGGAGGGCCATGAGCTGACTAACCTCTTCGGTGATATGCCAGATAGCATAGGAAGAATCATGGCTTATATTTCGATAAAGCGATAATGGCATACTAAGAATTAATCAAATAATAGCCGCTTTGCCCTTACTTTTGCGCTAGTAAAATTGACTATGAAGCGGACACTCGTTACCATAAAAAAAACGGCAACACTGACAGGACACAAGGACTGCATCTACACGCTGGTTGGAGCCAAAGATAGTCAAATAACCTACAGTGGTGCAGGTGATGGTATGGTGGTGGCCTGGGATCTTGCAGATCCCGAGGTTGGACAAATGATTGCCAAGGTACCTAACAGTGTCTATGCGTTGAGCCTGGATGAAGCTCGCAATCAGATGATCATTGGCCATAACTATGATGGCATTCATCTTGTAGACCTTGAATCAAGACAAGAGAGTTATTCGCTGAAATTGACATCAGCTGCAATTTTTGATATTCAAGTATTTGAAAATCATTGTTTCGTGGCGACAGGTGAAGGTGAAGTCGTTGTTGTAGATATCGTAAACCAGCCTACTATTGTGAAACGGCTAAAATTGAGTGATAAGAGTGCCAGGACCCTATCGGTCAATCCAGTGGATATGCACTTAGCTGTAGGGTACAGTGACCACCTGGTTAGGATTTTTGACCTTAAAGACTTTTCCCTGAAAAAAGAAGTATCTGGGCATTCCAATTCGGTGTTTACGGTGCGCTATACACCCGACTTTCAGCAGCTGATCACAGCTGGACGCGATGCTCATTTTAAGGTTTGGGATACCATCAGGTACGAACTGAAGGAATCTGTCGTTGCTCACATGTACGCTATAAATCATATTGATTTTAGCCCTAGTGGCAAACATTTTGTAACTTGTAGTATGGATAAGGCCATTAAAGTCTGGGATTTACAGACTTTTAGGTTGTTAAAAGTAATAGATAAGGCCCGTCACGCCGGTCACGGCACCTCTGTCAACAAACTATTCTGGTCAGGTTATAATAATCAACTGGTTTCGGCAAGTGATGATCGCACCCTATCAGTGTGGGACATTGCTATTGAAGACTGATAAGATTGGGCTTATCAATGCTTAAAAGATAAAAGAATGAAGATCACACCTTTAGAAATTCGTCAGAAGAGCTTCGAAAAGGGCTTTCGTGGATACGACAAGGAAGAGGTAACAGCCTTTCTCCTGTCCATGTCCAATGAGTGGGAGCGGCTCATAGACGAACAAAAGGAACTGAAAATAAAGCTTGAACAAAGCGAAAAAGAGGTACAAAAACTTAGAGAAGTAGAGTCATCACTTTTTAAAACGCTTAAGACTGCAGAGGATACCGGAGCGAACATGATCGACCAGGCGACCAAGGCTGCAGAACTCCACCTTAAGGAAACACAAATGAACGCTGATGCGCTTATGACAGAAGCCAAGTCAAGGGCTAAGGCCATTATCGAGAAGGCCGAGATGCAATCGCGTAATATCGTGGAAGAAATGCAGGAGGCCGTGAAAGATCTCGAGCAGACCTATCGGGCAATCGAAAACCAGCGAGATAATCTGGTAGGTGAGTTATCAAATCTGACCGACGATGTTATTTCGAGGGTAGGCAAGCTTGACCAGGAGAGCCGTAAGTTTAAGCTGGAAGATCATATCAATAAGGTAAAAGCAGTAGTAAGAGAGTCTAACAATGAGCTGGATGAAAAGCCACTAAAACCAAAAAATGTAGCTCCCCCAAAGTTTCCTGTTTTTGGAGCTAAGGACAAGAAGGCTACAATTGCCGAGGACAGTAAGGCCAAGACAAAAGTGTTAGTAGAACCAGCAACGGTCAAAAAAACTGAGAGTCCTCCTAAGGTAGCTTCAAAACCAAAGGAGGTTGCCGAAGAGCCATCATTTTTTGATCAACTAGATGAAGAATAAGAGCAGCATCATCAGGCTTGAGGCCATGGAGTTCTACTCCTACCACGGTTATTTTGATGAAGAGCAGAAGATAGGTAATCGATTTACGATAGACATTGCTCTGCACGCAGATATTGTCAGTGCTGGGAAAAGCGACGAGCTCAGCGAGACGATAGATTATGGACAGGTCTATGAAGTGGTATCAGCTGTGATGAAGAGCCCTTCAAAACTCTTGGAAACAATTACTACCGATATTAACGCCGATATCCTCAAAGCATTCCCAACAGTGGCGCAGGTATCTACAAAAGTGGCCAAGCACAATCCGCCTATCGGTGGTATTTGTGGTCAGGCGAGTGTCGAGCTCATTTCTGAGCGCTGATAGGCTCATCTTTCACGAATGTGAACCCTTGTGCGTCCGCTCCTGAATAATAATCTACCGTAATGCCTAAAAGATACATGGTATGCTTCTTGTCCACGAGAATGTTGATCCCATCAATAGAATAGGTGAGATCGCTTTTTTTTGGCTTGTCAAATCCCAATTGAAAACCTACACCACAACCTGCTCCCTTAACACCGACACGCAGTGCGTATTCGGTAGGGATATTCTTGTGCTCCATGATATGCCTTATTTGGGTAATTGCCGCTTCTGTGAGACCAACAGGTTCTAGTTTCATTAAGCTCGAAATCAACTAATCAGTATCAAAAATACTTAACTTTAGTCCTCATTAATTAGTTCAAGAAGCTTTCTGACGATGGATTTACTGGTTGAATTTGGTAAAATACTTCTCCCCGCAGCTGCCGTAATGTATGCGATGTACCTCACGGTGAAGATGTTTATTCAAAAGGAGTGGCAAAACCAAAGAATGGCATTGGCTCAGAAGAGTACTGATACTATTCTTCCTATCAGACTCCAGGCCTACGAACGAATGTGTCTCTTTTTGGAGCGTATTTCTCCTAACAACCTCATCGTGAGACTTAACAACGGCGAGTATAATGCCGCTCAGTTTCAACATGTATTGCTGGCTGAGATAAGAGAGGAGTTCAACCATAACCTCTCTCAGCAGGTATATATGAGTGATGAAGCCTGGAATATGATTCGCCGTGCTATGGAAGATCTGGTTGTAAAGATCAACCAGGCAGGATCGGAGATAGATAAGGAGGCGAAAGCCCTGGATCTTGCTAAGCGAATATTCGATCTTGTAATGGAACAAGGCGCTGATCAGATTCAGGAGGCGTTAGCGTTTATTAAAGAAGAAATCCGACAGGAATTTTAGTATATGGCAGAAGAAGCACAAGAACCGAAGCATTTCAAGACTTACAAAGAGAAGGCAAAGAGGCTACTAGATGATGAGTCCAAAGTGAAGTCACTTATCGATGTAGCGACTGATAAGATCACAGCCATTATGAATAATAGTGCTAAGATGAATGAGTTTTCTGACCATGTACGGTTGGCTATCAGAATGATTCGAGCCTATATATCTGGGGACTATCGGGAAATACCCTGGAGGACCTTAGTAGTGCTTGTTGCTGGTATCATCTATTTTGTTACTCCACTAGATCTCATTCCGGACTTTATCCCGGCCATGGGTTTTGTAGATGATATATCAGTCATTTTTTGGATTTTCAGATCATTCGCTGATGATCTGGATAAATACAAAGCCTGGGAAAGCAGTATAGTGACTCCTCAGTAAGCTTTTCCTGAAGTAGATGGATTCGGTAACTCAGTTCGTATTAGGAGCAGCTGTAGGCGAAGCTGTACTGGGTAAGAAAGAGGGAAACAAAGCACTAATCTGGGGTGCGGTAGGTGGTACGATACCAGATCTGGATGTCATGTTCAATCTCTTTTATGGTGATGTAGATGCATTGTTTCTGCATAGAGGATTCACTCATTCTATTCTGTTCGCCGTACTCACAGCACCAGTCCTCGGCTATGTTGTTTCGCGCGTGCACAGTACCTCTATTACGAAATGGCAGGGTTGGTCATGGTTGTTCTTTTGGTCCATCGTCACTCATCCCATGCTTGATATTTTTACCAACTATGGGACTGGGATTTTACTCCCTTTTTCGGAAACCAGAGTGGCCTTCAATACCATTTTCGTAGTTGACCCGCTTTATACAGTTCCTTTGCTCTTCAGCTTTTTGGCCGTACTATTTCTTAGCAGGAATAACCCTTGGCGTTCTAAGCTAAACCGATGGGCACTGACCTTAAGTCTGATTTACTTGAGCATTACGGTAGTGAATAAGGTGAGGGTGGACCGATACGTGAAAAAACAGCTGTCACTGCAAGAAATTGCGTATCGATCATTTATGACCGTGCCTACACCATTCAATAATCTACTCTGGTCGGTGGTGATCCAGTCCGAACAGCAGTATTACGTTGGATACTACTCCTTGTTCGATAAAGGCGAACTTACCCTCACATCAATAGAACAAAAAGCAGGGCTTATTGAGCGGATTCCTTCTCAACATGAAGTGAATCAGCTAATTAAATTTTCGAAAGGCTACTTTGCGGTTAGTCAGGAAAAAGATAAATTGGTTTTTAATGACCTGAGATTCGGACCACTCAAAGGTTGGTTTGATCCCTCTTCCGATTATGTTTTCGCCTTTGAGATCACATCAGAAGACGGTCAGGTTAGTGTGAATAGAAAGGCACCAACTGATAATCCTACCAGTGCCGATTTTCAAAGGTTGGTAGATCGTATATGGGCCAAATAAATTAGCCAATGGAAAAAACTGCTGTTGTATCCGGTGCTACAGGGCTTGTAGGTCGTGAGCTGATGAAGGTACTTCTGGCGAATGACTACTATTCCAAGATTTTAGTCCTGGGCAGAAGGAAGCTGGATATTAAAGACAATAGGATAGAGGAGATTGTTACTGATTTTGATCAGCTAGACGCTGTGACAGACCAACTCAATGCAGAAGATCACTACTGCTGTCTTGGCACTACACTCAAGAAGGCAGGCTCAAAAGAGAACTTCAAGAAAATAGACCTTGACTATCCGTTAGAGCTAGCGCGAATTGCTTCAGCAGGCGACAAGTTTAATACCTTTATCGTAGTAACAGCCTTAGGAGCGGATGCTGAATCACCTCTCTTCTACAACCAAATTAAGGGAAAGTTAGAAGATAAACTGAAATCACTCAACCTAAGGTCACTACACATATTCCAGCCATCCTTACTCATAGGTGCACGAGAAAACTTCAGATTCTGGGAGGAAGTCGCCAAATTCCTGACAGTTATTCTTTCTTTTTTCATTATTGGTCTGAATAAGTTTTGGTCGATCAAAGGAGAGGAAGTAGCGATAGGAATGTTTACAGCAGCTAAGCAGGGAGCGCATGGTTTATTCATCCACAAGCCTCATGAGATAAGGGATCTCGGCAAAGTTTAAGCATGATAGCCGTCATCCAGCGTGTCTCTGCTTCATCTGTAGTAGTGGAGAGAGAAGAAATCGGTAACATCCAGGAAGGGCTGATGGTACTGCTTGGTATTGAAGAAGCTGATAATGAAGGTGATATCTCATGGCTGTCAGCTAAGATTGCCAACCTCCGAATTTTCAACGATAGTGAGGGAATAATGAATCGTAGTGTGAAAGATGTAGATGGTGATATTCTGCTGATCAGTCAGTTTACCCTTCATGCAAGCACTAAGAAAGGAAACCGACCTTCCTATATTAAAGCAGCTAAACCGGATATTGCAATTCCGCTCTATGAGGCTATGAGTACAGCCCTGGAGAAAGAGATCGCCAAGCCTATTGCCAGAGGTAAGTTTGGTGCTAATATGAAGGTCAGTCTTGTCAATGATGGTCCGGTGACGATAGTGATAGATACAAAAAACAAAGTATAAAACAATGACAATTGAGGAGGCCCAACAGCAGGTAGATCAGTGGATCAAAACTGTAGGAGTAAGGTATTTCAATGAGTTAACTAATACTGCAGTGTTGATGGAGGAGGTAGGTGAGCTTGCACGTCTAATGGCCAGGACCTATGGCGAACAATCCTTTAAAGAGTCAGATAAGAACCGTGATCTGGGAGACGAGATGGCCGATGTGCTATGGGTGTTGATTTGTCTTGCTAATCAGACGGGTGTAGACCTTACTACTGCGTTGAAGAAAAACTTCGAGAAAAAGAACATGCGAGATGCGACACGCCACAAGAGCAACGAGAAGTTGAAGTAGCTACTGGGAAACCCTTATTTCCCGACCTGCCAATTGCGGTACAACGCTGTACTCGTCCAGTTTACAGCAAAAATCAATGTCTTTTGAAATGTTGAACCGGGAAAGTCGCTGGGCGTGATTCGCTTTATGGATAAAAGCGGATACATCTGATTTGGCCTGTTGATACATTGTCAGAGCCATTAATGCAGCGTCACTCTCAAACGAATGCGTCAACCTCAATTTGTCAAGAAGCGCTCCAGCAAACAAAGTGTCTTCCATGCTGAAGAGTCCCTTCCAGCCTGAGCAGTGGATGACAACATCTTTATCTGAAAAGATCAAATGTTTCGCAACTGCGGAAAGGTTTAGGAATGCTCCTATCAATATCGACCTGGCTTGCATAGACTTGGTGATCGCCTGGGTCCCATTAGTGGTACTAACAACTACAGATTTGCCTTTCAGATCAGGGTTCATGTACTGAAAAGGGGAGTTGCCAAGGTCAAAACCTTCAACCTGGCGACCACCTCGTTCTGCTGCAGCAAGATATCCTTTGAGTTGATACGCCTGACACTCCTCTAGCGTCGCTACCGGAATGATAGAATCTACTCCGTGTGCTAAGCCCGTGACCATGCACGAGGTAGCCCTGAGTACATCGGTGACGACTACAATTTTTCCTGATAGATCAAAATGATGGATCTGTTCTGGGGTCAGACAGACTTCTATGTGCTTCTTGTCCAATGTCAGCCTTTGTAAATAGGTAGTTTAACAACTTGCGCTTTGAGCTTTCGATTTCTTACCGCAATCATGATTTCTGTACCTGGTTTGTGATAGCCCATTTTTACATAGCCAAGACCAATGCCCTTGCCCATCGACGGAGACATAGTACCTGAGGTGACTTCACCTATCAACTCATCTTGCTCATCGTATATCTCATAGTGAGCTCGGGGGATGCCCTTATCAGTTAGTTCAAATCCTACGAGCTTACGTTGGACGCCCTCTTCTTTTTGCTTTTTCAGGTCACCCGAGTTGATAAAGTCTTTGGTGAATTTGGTAATCCATCCCAGCCCTGCTTCAAGTGGTGAAGTGGTATCTGTGATGTCATTACCATACAAGCAATAGCCCATTTCAAGCCTCAACGTATCTCGTGCTCCCAGACCGATAGGCTTGATATCATGAGAAGCCCCTGACTCAAAAATGGCTTTCCATAGTGCCTCAGCTTCCTCATTGTCTACATACAGCTCGAAACCACCAGCGCCAGTGTATCCAGTACCGCTGATGATCATATTGTCTATACCGGCGACTGTACCTACCGTAAAATGGTAGAACTTAACCTTCTCTAGATCAACATTAGTAAGTGACTGCAATGCGGCGGCAGCCTTGGGCCCTTGTACCGCAAAGAGTGAGATTTTATCCGAAAGGTTTTCCAGTTCAGCTCCTATATCATTGTGACTGGAAATCCATTCCCAATCCTTCTCAATATTAGAGGCATTGACTACAAGCATATAGTCATCATCTGCAAACTTATAGACGATCAGGTCATCGACTATGCCACCCTTGTCATTGGGTAGACACGAATACTGGGCCTGGCCGTCCACCAACTTGGAAGCATCGTTGCTCGTGACTTTTTGGATGAGCTCAAGCGCCTTGGGACCCTTGACTGTAAACTCTCCCATATGGCTTACATCAAAGACTCCTACACTTTGACGTACAGCTTTGTGCTCTTCTATATCCGACGAATATCTTACCGGCATGTTGTATCCAGCGAAAGGCACCATTTTGGCGCCCAGATCCTGGTGCAGTTGGTCAAGTGCTACTTTTTTAAGTTCCATGGGTTATGTTTTGCTACTGCGAATTTAGCTGTTGTTGATTTAGATACCAGATAGAATATGACTATGTCTTGCAAGTCCACGGTCTAAGACTAATCATTGATTTTTTACCGTAGGAGATTCGAACAAGTCAAGTTGCGGAGGCAACAATGTAAACGACTGTCTATGATAGGGTGTGCTTCCATGTTCAGCAATAGCGGCCCTATGCTTTTTAGTTGGGTAACCAAAATTATGCTCCCACCCATAGTAAGGATACTCTTCTGATAAGCTGATCATAAAGTCATCTCTATATGTCTTCGCCAGTACCGAAGCTGCCGCAATAGACAAGTATTTACTATCACCTTTGATGATGCACTCATGGTCTATTTTCGGATACGGTGTGAACCGATTACCATCTATTAGAAGCAGGTCAGGTATTACCGATAGAGCACTGATCGCTTTATGCATTGCTTTGAAAGAAGCCTTGAGAATGTTGATCTCATCGATCTCGGTTTGGTCACAAACCCCTATTGCACAGGCAATAGCATTAGACTTGATATCTTCTACTAGTTGTTGCCTTGTTTCAGCTTTGAGTTGCTTGGAGTCATTTAGGGTATCATGTTTGAAATCCGAAGGTAGTACTACTGCTGCCGCGACCACTGGTCCGGCCAGACAGCCTCTGCCTGCTTCATCACAGCCAGCTTCTACCTTCCCCTGTTTAAAATAGCTCTTTAACATTATTTAATAACTAATGCTTCTACCCTAAGCAAGTTATTGAACTCAAGATCATCAAAAGCATACTAGTACACTAAAAAATGTCAAAGATGAAGAAATGGAAAATGATGATTACCGCGCTGATTGTTTCAGGCTTTACTATCGTAAATGTGGCTGCCCAACCGAATCAGCGAGGACAGAGACCGTCTGGCGGCCAGCATGGCCCGGAGCGTATGATGGAGAAGTTGGACCTGACCGATGCTCAAAGAGCACAGGTTGAGCAGATCCACCTCGATATGGCCAAAGAGAGCTTGGACACCCAAAATAAGTTGGGCGAAAAAGAAGCACAACTCAGGACTCAAATGAGTGGAGGAGTTGATAATCAATCTGCGATTTACGATTTGATCGAAGAAATTGGCTTGCTCGAAACAGAGCTGCGAAAGCAGCGTGTGGCTGCTCGGTTGGAAGTGAGAGAGGTATTGGATGATGACCAGAAAGTCAAGTTTGATCAGATGGCGATGAGGCTACAAAAGCATGCTCGAAGAGGTGGTGGGTTTGGCCCACGTCATGGAGAGTAAAGACTATGATCACTACATTATTCAAGCAGATAGTTTCTATCTGCTTTTTTGTGTTTGAGATTTGACAAAAACCATTGTCGCTCACGGCGTTATTTTATCCTTTTATCATCCAGATACTATCTTTTTTAAGAATTATCGAAAATAAATTGTACCTTCTACGTAGAAGTAGTCAAACTCAAAATATAACGGTCAATTGTTATGAAACTACTTTTGCTTTTTTACTTCTCAGCATGTCTCTCCGTTTTTGCGGCTGATCCCAAAGTCTACTACAACCTCGATGGCCAGGTCACCTCTGAGGCGGAAGCGACTTTTTACAGGATAGCCAATCAATACGCTATCGATGACAGGTATCATATGACGGACTTCTATATGAACGGTGTGGTAGCTGCCAGTGGAGCCTACCTCACGTCAAGTTTTACAATTAGAGATGGGGAATTCAGGTATTATTATCCGGATGGAAAACTAAAATCAAAAGGCACTTACGAAAAGAACTTGCGCACAGGTGAATGGAAATGGTGGTATCCCAGTGGGGAACTAATGAAAGAAGCGCTAATAGTTCACACCAATAGCGTACCAAACGAGGAAATTGAGCTTACAGTCAATTTCTGGGATGAAGATGGAAATCAGCTTGTAACGAAAGGTAAAGGGGAACTTGTGCAGTACAACGAGCACCAATACGTACACCAGTTGAGTACTATAGCAAGGGGCCAGATACTAGATGGGCTGAAGCATGGTTACTGGAGGGGGATTGATACCGAAGGCAATGTCTTGTATAAAGAGCTCTATCGTAATGGATTTCTGCTAAGAGGTAAGGCCTACACTAATACTGGAAAAGTAAAGTACAGCACACTTAGTAAGGCACCAATGCCTGTAGGAGGTGTTGCTAGTTTCAAAAAGCACATTATCAATAGCCTTAGATATCCACGTGACGCTCGGTATGAGAATATTACTGGTCAGGTACTGGTACAGTTTGTAGTGGGTAAAGACGGCAGCATTCACGATGTAGAAACTATTAAAGGTATCGGTGGAGGATGCGATGAGGAAGCGGAACGGGTCATTGAGTCCTATGGAGACTGGGAGCCAGGCATCCAGCGAGGGCAATTACGTACCAGTCGCATGATCATGCCTATTTCATTCGAAATTCAATAATCCGAAGCGACTACTTGCGGTTAGAAAATCCATCTACCTTTGCGGGCGATGGAGGAGCACCTTAATAACCCCTGGAAAGTACTTGGAAAAAAACATGTCTACGATAACCCTTGGGTTACTGTAGAGGAGTTTAATGTACTAAATCCATCCGGGGGCAAAGGCATCTATGGCAGGGTACATTTCAAGAACCTCGCACTGGGTATCATTCCGGTGGATGATGAGCTTAACACATGGCTTGTCGGACAGTACCGGTTCCCATTAGACGAATACTCGTGGGAGATACCGATGGGGGGTGGGCTTGTCGGAGTTGACAAATTAGTGTCTGCACAAAGAGAGCTTAAAGAAGAAACAGGGTTAATTGCTGCAAAGTGGACCAAAATCCTCAGAATTCACACCTCAAACTCGGTTACAGACGAAGAAGGGTTTGTATTCCTTGCTGAAGGATTGACCCAATCAACTACCGAATTTGAAGAAACTGAGCAGTTGGAGGTCCGAAAGCTTCCTTTGACGCAGGCAATAAACATGGCTGTAAATGGTGAGATCACAGATAGCCTTAGCTTAGCAGGTCTTTTCAAAGTAGCCAGGCTTTTCAAGATTTAGCAATGACCTATAGGGAACATTTTTTGAAGAATTGGTCACTGGCCTATCCGGTCATGCTGAGCCAGCTTGGTCACGTAGTGGTCGGTGTTGCCGATAGCATCATGGTAGGTCAGCTCGGAACAGAGGAGCTTGCTGCAGTGTCACTTGGAGGTGCGCCGTTTTATGTCGTCATGCTGTTTGGTATCGGTGTGTCTTATGCGCTTACCCCACTCGTTGCAGCAGCTGACGGTCAGGATCAGGCCTTCTACATTCGCAATCTGCTGAAGCACGCTATAGTATTGGATGCTCTGGTTGGTGTTTTACTATTTCTACTCCTGTACTTCGGTGGGCCTTTGGTACAATACTTTGATCAGGAGCCAAATGTGGTAGCGATTGCACTACCTTATCTCTACATCATTGGTGGGTCATTAATACCTGTGATGATATTCCAGGCATTTCGTCAGTTTGCAGAAGGACTGTCATACACAAAGCAGGCCATGTACATCAGTATCAGTGCCAACCTACTCAATATTTTACTTAACTACCTGCTCATTTATGGTGTTTGGTTTTTTCCTGAGCTAGGGGTCAACGGAGCTGGCTGGGCTACATTGATCAGTCGTGTAGTTATGGCTATCGCAATGATCGTTTTCGTCTTTCGATTTAAGGATTTTAGTCAGTACATCACTGGTTTTAAATTCAAGAACTACGCATGGACAATATGGAGCAAGCTGTTGAAGATTGGGGTGCCATCAGGTCTTCAGTTCGTCTTTGAGGTAGGTGCATTTGCTATGGCAGCCATTATGGTAGGCTGGCTCGGGGCTATTCCGCTAGCAGCGCATCAGATTGCACTCAACCTATCAGGGATCACCTACATGACTGCTTCTGGCATTTCTGCTGCTGCCACGATCCGTGTAGGTAACCAGTTAGGAAAAAGTGATATCAGCACTTTGAGGACAGCTGGTTTCACCTGTTTAGCAATGGCTGCAGGTTTCATGGCCTTTTGTGCACTTGTATTCATTGTCGGTAAGACCATCCTGCCTGGCTTTTATGTGGACGATACATCAGTGATTGTGTTGGCAGCTGATCTATTGATTGTGGCGGCATTTTTCCAAATATCCGATGGTGTCCAGGTAGTTGGACTTGGGTCGCTCAGAGGACTGTCTGACGTAAAGATACCTACGCTTGTAACTATGGTGTCCTATTGGTTTATTGCTATTCCGGTAGGATATGTGTTGGGTATTATGCTTGATATGGGCTCGATCGGTATCTGGATTGGACTGCTTATAGGGCTGACCTTAGCAGCAATAGCACATGTTTGGCGATTCAATAGCCTGACCAAAAAACTGCTTGTTTGAAGCTTACAGAGTTGCTAACATTAGGTCAAGTAAGCGACAAATACCCTTATTGCCTATTCCTTTGATAGCCATTGCGATGGACTGAGCAGTTAACTGTTGAATACTTGAAGTACCTGTGATACTTCTGTGATGTTTCACCAGTTTAATTGTAGCAAATAGTATTAAAACAAGCGTTATGAAAAAATACTCAATTATCTACTTTGTCAGCCTGATAATGCTGACCTCTGCTTGCTCCATTGTGGAGCTTGATGAATCAGCCGATGCTGATCGTGACGGAACGACGATTTCCGAGGTTGATCTGGGAAGTGCTACCACACCAGATGAAGTTAGTCTCTTTGCTCAGATGTTGCATGGTAATGGATCCAAGACCTGGGTGGCAAGTGAATTTTCAATTGAAGGAATGACCGGTTTCCTGGATTGCAGATTGGATGATGTGATCACGCTTAATGCGGACGGTACCTACGAGTATGATGGTGGGACGAACCTCTGCGGCTTAGAAGATGATCAACGGATAAGAAACGGCAACTGGAGCTACAATTTTGAAACCACTGAACTGATACTAGAACCCAACTCTGAGATGGAGTCGGTGGCTAAAGTGATCAGTCTAGAGGGTAATATATTGACGGTCACGGGAGTATATGAAAATGATATACTCGGTTCATTTGATGTTAGCGGCAGGTATGTGAGTAACTAATGGAAACGATGAAAAAATGGTACTTGTGGGTTGTGCTAGCAATGTCTACTGCGATCCATGCTCATGGCCAAAGTGAGTTTTACGATAAGGCAGACAAGTTTTTTGCCGTTTATGTGGAAGATGGCTTGATCGACTATAATGGTATAAGGACCGATACTGGAGACTTAGATGAGTTGATTGACTGGTTAGATAAGAACGCCATATTGGACGCTACATCACCTGATGGTAAAGCACAATTGATCAATGCTTATAATCTATTTGTGATCAAAGGTATAGCTGACGCAAAACCAGTGCGTTCTGTTCAGGACATATCAGCATTCTTTGATAGAAAGATCTATCGGGTAGGTGGTGCTAAAGTCAGCCTCAATGAGTTGGAGAAAAATGTCTTGATCAAGCAAACAGGCGATCCGAGGCTACACTTTGTGCTTGTATGTGCTGCTAAAGGTTGTCCGGTACTTATCAATGAAGCATATCGTCCAGAGCGACTCGATCAGCAACTGGATCGTCAGACTACCCTGGCGATGAATAGCCCTGAGTTCACGCGAGTTCAAAGCAACTCGATTCAGTTATCACGAATATTCGAATGGTACAAGTCAGACTTTACGAAGGGAAATGGGTCCGTGATCGACTTTATCAACCAATACAGAACGACCCCAATCGATCAGAATGTCAATGTTGGCTACTACGAATATGACTGGTCGCTCAACGCCCAGGCCCCAATAGAAAAAGCAAAGAAGGCTAAGTCAACGAGTAATCTACTGCAATTCACACCTTCTCAGCTGTTTCGTAAAGGGCAGTATGAAGTAAATATCTTTAACAATCTCTACTCCCAGACCTCAGTTTGGGATAGAGATGGTAATACCATTTCGCAAGATAGGAGGTTAAACATATTGACATCCAATATCCAGTTTACCTATGGCGTCTCTAACAATGCGAAGGTAAATATTGGTGCTGACATAGTGTTGAGTACTGGCTCGGTCGGATTTACACCGGGTGGACAATTTCAGTTGTTCGCATCGGACAATATTGCCAATGATTTTGCGGTGACGGCCATTGGGCCCAGGGTGAAGTTTGCTCCTATTAGAAAACTCCCCTTCTTTTCCATGCAAACAAGTTTTTTGGCACCTGTAGCGGATGATCCGGAAGCTCAGACCGAAGCAAGAGATGTCTTTCTTGCGCTCAATAGATACCAGTGGAGGAACCAGTTCTTCCTTGACCTGAAACTTACTGAAAAGTTTCGCCTCTTCTACCAACTGGATTTCAACTACTTGATCAGTAGAGATGTAGACGAGGTTTTTTTCCAACCCAACTTTCTTGATGTTCCGACCAACCTCTTTGTCAATTACTTTCCAACAGATAAAATCAACCTTTTCGTGATGGGGCAGTACTTTTCCAGGTATGGAAATACTTCCTTGGCCGACAGTGAACAGCAAGTGAAATTTGGTTTACTTCAGTCGAGCGTACAGCTTGGTGCAGGTGTAAAGTACCAGGCTACATCGAGGCTCGGGTTTGAGCTTAGCTATGGCGATTTCGTTAGTGGTCGAGGATTTCAAACCATAGAGATGGGAGCCGGTGAAGTGGTCAATTTTGGGATCAGATACATCCGATAGCAATCTGACGACCTATAATGGAAGGCCTATTCCACTTTGTAGGTCTTCTCATCTACCCCGACACCTTTCATGGTAAGAGACTTCCACCCTTTGGGTAGTCGTGGTTGCTTGACTTGTTCTATCCCATTGTCATTGATCTCAAGTCCACCAAATCCTCCGAGTATACTTAGCAGCATACCACCAGCTCCTGTAGCGAAGTAAGGATTAGTTCCCCCGGCTGTCTCTGACATCACACCGAATGGCGGAACTTCGTTAGGTTTATAACCCTTCTTGTAAAGCTCGTACGCGGCATCTGCATCATCTTTTCTTGCATGAATGGCTGCAAGTGTTGCCACCCCCATTGCAGGCCCTTTCGGCGACATTTTCGCTTCATAGTACTCGAGATCTTTGTCGATTTGCGACTGGTCCTTGTAGTATCCTAGCGGAAAAGCCAATAGATTGACATCAGCCTGTTTGATCATCTCTCCACTATAGGTAGCGTTTTCTCTGGTGGTACCATCGTCAAAGGTGAGCATGGGTATATTCTCCGCAACATGTGACCAGTCAGGGTCTGGGGATATGTTGAGTGTTGTAGCAGCTTCCTCAGCGTAACCAAGTACAAGTTTGACAATGCCATTAGTATAGGCGTTATTATCAATATTCTCTTGCCATTCGTTCGCCCCGATCACATTTTTGATGTCGTACTGGCCGGGACCGTTGCGCTCTACCCGGCTTGTCCAGAAGTCAGCAACTTCTTTGAGCATTGGATAACCGCGATCTGCTAGCCATTGCTTGTCTCCGGTCACCTGGTAGTATTTCCAATACGCCCAACCTACATCTGCTGTGATATGATGCTGAAAAGGGCCTGTAAGCGCCCAGACTGGTGTAGCTTCCTGACCTGTATCAGCAGACTCCCATGGGAACATCGCTCCTTTGTAACCGTGCGCAAAAGCATTATACTTAGCATACTCGAGCTTCTCCCAGCGATACTCGAGCAGTGACCTGGCGATCTCAGGTTGTAGCATGAGTAGAGGTGGATACATCCATAACTCTGTATCCCAAAACACATGGCCGTTGTATCCCAGGCCTGATAGACCCATTGGACTCATACTATAAGCAGACCCTTCTCTCGAAAATGAGTATAAATGATAAAGGAACGAACGAATATCGCGTTGGTCCGTGTCATTGCCTTCAATGATAATGTCACTTTGCCATAAGTCAGCCCATGCGGCCTTGTGTCGAGAAATAAGCCTTTCCTTGCCCTCCATCGCCGCGTACAGGGTCAACCTTTCCGCTTCGTTGTGAGCGTCTTCTACGTCAGCTGTCGATATGATCGATCCTACCACAGTAAAATCAAGTTGATCTCCCTTCTTCAAGTCCCGCGTAAACCGCGACTGATGCAGATTGTAGTGCCAGTCTTCATGCTCAAGGTCACCGATAAACTCTTCACTGCTCTCTATGTAGCTGATACTGGCTGCTACGGTATGTTTTCCGGTAGGGCTCTCTCCTACAGAGGTGAGTAATGGTATACGAGGTATGTGACCATTTTCTTCGGGTACCTGGGATATGACGAACGAAAAGAAGTTACGAACATCTCTGAGGTGATCAGGTGCCTCGATCTGGTTAATGGGTGTGAGGCTCACATCGTCAAGAGCAGTAAAACTGAGATCAATCAACGCAGTGTAAGGTAGTTGGCGCAGTGCCATCAACTTATAACTCACCTTCAACTTATCTTTGATCTCAAAGCTGGTGGTAAGCACAGCTTCTTTCATGTTGAGTATTTGCTCAAAGTCGATCACTTCCAAATCCGTCAGTCGCACTTCGTCGACGATCAGATCCATATTCACGAAATTGAAGCCCTTCAATATGTTGGATACTCTACCACGACCATAGAGATCATAGGCACCATTGAGTACGACATCTTTCACCTGCATAGGCTTTGGTGAACTGACCAAACCAATCATGCCGTTAGCTGCAGTGATCCCATAATAATTGGAAGGATCTATGTCGGTGGCCTTGATTTCCCAGGTGGATTGGGCGATCAAAGGTACCGTTGCGAGCAAACTTAAAATAATTCCAAAATATATTTTAAAAATACTATTCATGACAATTGTTTTATGTACTTTCACCAAATAAACATAGCCAAAAAGGATTAAGGAATATGTCAAATGTTGATCCTTTTAGAGAGTAAAGACAACCGGCGGATGGAATGACCAAAACGCCTATGAAAGTCAGTCAAAAGTTAAAGTTTAAGCGAGATTTCGAGTTTTTCCTACAGATTGTGGTCTTGGTTGTCATCATTATCATCAGCCAAATGCTACAATAATCAGGTCTATTAATGAGACTTGGATAGCAGATGGTACGTGATGATTCCTGCTAAGGCTTCAATCGTCGAAACGGCGATGAGAACGTAAGGGCCTTTATGGACTAAAACCAATATGACAACAACAATGAATTGCCCTATCCGGACAGGTATAGTACCACGATAAAAGTCTGTATTACCGTCTTTTGCCGCTTTGATATAGTAGTATCCGAGAGCTGCAAGTGCGAGACCCAATAGCTGTATCCAGATGTTAGGTAATACATCGATCATCAGAAAATTCAGAAGCAACTGAGGTGTCAGCAACAGAGTCAAGCCAGTGCCCAGAATGTAGATTCCGAAATAAAGTATGGATTTGGATGCCTTGTCCATTTTTTCCGAAAGGTAGTATATCGCTTTGGCCATCCAAAGTGACTTGGACTCATCCTATTGGTTTGATTCCTCTGGTGCGTCCAGCTCAGAAAGCAACTTTTTGAGCTTTTTGTAAGTACGGCCGTACATCAAGTCAACCATGAAATAGGCCATCGAAAAAGCAAAAGCAAATATTAACCCAACCAGGCCGATTGTTTCAGGAGAATTATACTTTTCCCAATCCGGCTCTCCACCTGATGCGAGCCAAAAGCCGGCAGTCATAGAGACGGGCATCACGAAGAACAAGCCCGCATAATATCTTTGCATGAAAGTCTTCATCTTATCCCTGAGTATCTTGAGAAACTCGTGAACATCGGCTGTAGGTGTTAGCCGCCAAAGCTCTTTGTATAGGTTATAGTAATAAAATATCAGGATCAAGAAGAGTGCAATTGCGGTCACAGCCGATATCCATTTCTGCGCGATAAGCAATCCACTTGTTGCTAATACCGATACCCCGATATTCATATAATGCTCGAGTCGGGCGTTCTTTTGTAGCTTTTCAAGAAAGCCTTGCGACTTCCTCATGCGAATGTTGTTGATTTCCTCATCTTGAAGAGTAGCCTGTTCTTCAGGCTGATTTTTCCACACCTCTTCTATATTAATTTTGCCCATCGATGATTGTTTTGAGTTGTGTTTTGATCCTGTTGATTTTGGCTCCAACGTTGGTTACCGTCATACCCAGTATTTCAGCCATTTCCTTGTAGCTTTTTTCTTCGAGGTAGAGCAGTATAATGGCCCTATCGATTTCTCTCAGCTGTCTGATGGATCGATAGAGTAAGTCTACCTGTTCTTTCTTCTGGTCATCATAGCCTTCCGGCTCAAAATGGATTTGATCCAGAGTTACAGTGCTGACTTTCCTCTTCTGTTTGTTGAAGTGGGTAAGACAAACGTTAAGCGTAACGCGGTATACCCAGGTAGAAACCTTAGAGTTGTGGTTGAAATTCTGGTAAGACCTCCAAAGTTGTAAGGCGACTTCCTGGAAGAAGTCTTGAAAATCATCTTCATTGTCGGTGTAAGCACGACAGATCTTGGTGATGATCCCCGTCTGGTCCTTGATAAATGTCTTGAAGAATTCCTCTGAGCTCATCCGTCGTTTGGTGTTTCCATCACCATTAGTAGTCGCGAGCGAGGGTTTATTACACTATCGTGAAAAAAGAGGGACGACTGAGAGGGCGAAGGTGTGATCAGCTATAGTGACTATCCTTCAAACCCTACTTTTTTATGAGAACCATCACAGTATGGCTTATTCGATGAGGCACCACATCTACAAAAGGCAGTCACATTGTGCTGAGTCGTGCGAGTACCATCAGGATGCTTTACAGTGATGTTTCCATACACCATGAGCGGACCGTTTTTGGCTATCTCCACTATTTGCTCACTTTGGATCGGCTCATTACTTTTATCCTCATCGTTCATGTAGGTACTAAGCGCACCAGACGGACACTTGCTGACCTGAGCTACTATCTCGTCAGTCGTGGCTCCATTCGTATTGACCCAGGGCCTGGCGTTCGGATCAAAAACACCTGGTAGTCCTTTCCAACACTTCTCCGAATGGATACATTTCTCTGCTTGCCATACCACTGTTACTTCTCCGTTGGTATATTCTTTGGTCTTGCTCATAAGTTGAAGTTAGCGAATTGGAGAGGAGGGTGCAAGTGATCGCGACTGCAAGAGAGTGGTCCTACGAGGGTTTAAGTTTCTATTGAGATTGGTAATTCACAAGCTAAAAGTCGAAGTATGCAAGAGTAGCTTATCCCAAATACTTCTCCCTATCCTTCTCTCTCAGAAGTGATTGATATTCCTCGTGCTCCTTCAGGTAGGCCAACACAAAAGGACAAAGCGGGACTACCTTCCAGCCTTCTTTCTGACAGATGTCGAGTGCCTCTTGTACAAGCATTTCTCCGATCTTGTTGCCACGAAGTGATTCGGGTACGATGGTATGGACCATATAGATCGTATCCGTTTTTTGCTTGCATTCGATGTAGGCGCGCTCACCATAGACAAATAACTCAAAGCAGGTATTCTCAGGATTGAAGACGGTCATGCTATCCATAGTGGGCTATAGTACGTCGCGAAGACTTTCATTTTTGTCAAACACAGACTTGGCAAATGGACACAAAGGGATGATAGCAATCTTCTTTTCCCTGGCAAAGGTCACGGCCTTTTCGACCATTTGTTTGCCGGCCCCTGTACCCCGGAGTTCATCGGATACCTCTGTATGATCAATAATGATGCGATCAGTACCCGCCCAGGTGTAGGTCATTTCCGCAGTTTTGTCTTTGATGTCTCCAATGTAAAAGCTCCCCTTGGAGCCGTTATCTTCTTGCTTTACTTCCATATTTATCTAAATTCAGGCGTTAAACTACTCAAGCTATCGAACCTCAAAATAGTTCAGAAGAAGATCAGTCCAAAATCCCCGACTGGCTTAAGGATATTCAGCTCAAGAGCTGGGAGCCTGAGATACTCATATCTGGTATTGTACTTTTTGGTTTGCTCCAGGTGCCTGACCTGCTCGATGAGCTCTTACTTTTTGTAAAGAGAGAGATCACTAACAGGTATAGCAATGTTGACAACTTCGTGTCTATTATGAAGGTGAGTGTTTTCTGGCTGGTTTTGGGCCTGATCATTCACTTGATCACTAGAGGTATTTGGATAGGGTTGGTTGGATTGAGTTTTGTACTGCCTAACGGAATCAATAAAGACCGTCTTAAGTTTGCCAAGGAGTTTGACAAGGAAGTAGACCGCATCTCAGGTATTAATGACCTCATCATCAGATGGGAGAAAATATGCAGCAGCATATTCTCTATCTCATTTCTTCTGTTTATGTCAGTAATAGGGGCCTATGCTTTTCTGTTTTGTCTATTGGGAGTTCCTTACTTTTTATTTGATTTTTTGGGCGTTTATAAAATAATAGATCCGTATTGGGATGCTTACTCTATCGTCATTTTGATCATTGCTCTTATAGTAACGATCGATTATCTGACTTTTGGTCTGGTCAAGAAGATCCCTGTATTCAGCAGGGTCTATCTTCCATTTTCCAGATTGGTAAGAGTCATTTCATTGTCCTTCCTTTATCGTCCTATCTACTACGCATGGGCTTCACACGCCAATCGTTGGATATTCATGGTAGTGATGACTTTATTTATTGTGGCCAATTTTGTGTTAGCTGATCGGTTTTATAAGACGGATCGGGTCGACGTGGAAAATAGCAAAGTTTCGCTTTATTTTTCGACCATGGCGGAGGGTGCTTACAGTGGCTACTACGAAGATATGGATGATGAGTTTTACTCCTTTCGCGCTCAGATCCCTTCGGATATCATTGAGGGTGATGTGCTTCGTGTGTTTGTGGCCATGAGTCCGGATCATGAAGAAGATATTGTAGCCAAATGTGGATTTGATTTGGCAGAGGAGCGCTGGAAGATTGGGGCTGCTAACGCCCTTGATTGTCTTGAAGGAGCTTATCAGTTATCTCTGGGAGATTCTGTGCTGTCTGATGTCAAGTACAAATTTCATTTTCGGCAAGCTAACCAGCAAAAAGGTCTGATCACCTGGCTTAACATTAAAAGCCTACCGGAAGGATTGAACGAACTCAAAGTCAAATTGATACTTCCCCAAGATACTATTCGGTACGCCGAAATCCCTTTTTATAAAACCAATACACCATGAAAAAATCACTAGTTCCCAGCCTCATTATGGTTGCCATAGGTGCCTTCATCCTCTACTGGGCTTCCACTCACTCACCTAAAGCTGGTGTAGGCAAAATGATCCAAAATGAGCTATCTGGCTCCTACACCATGAGCGAGCCATGGTTCTATGCTTCTTTGGTACTTGGGACGGTCATAGCCGTAGTAGGCTTGATGCGTACTTTCAAGGCGCTGAAATAGCCTGATCAGAATGTATAGACGTAGTTGCTTCTCTTATAGGCTTCAGTAAAGCCCATTCGCCTAAGGTTTCTGTTGGCAGAGTTGGTACTGCCATCTGCCATATGCGCGGTTTCTGCAGTGATCCACTCGCATCCCATGTCCATGGCATCCTTTATTTTTCGTTGCAGCAGCAGTTGATGGATGCCATTTTTCCGGTAGGCAGGTATGGTTGCTCCCAGTTTCAGTGTAGCAAAGCTCTTGGTGATAAACGTAGAGCCTCCCGCTATGGCTTTGCCGTCTGCCCAGGCGAGATAGTGGAAGAAGCCTTCCTTGTGGATGCTGTTTTTCAAAGCAGGTCTTAGTAGATCTGACCAGTCTAGCGCTTCGAGCATGACATCTGCATAGAGGTCTTCTTCGCCTTCTTTTACTTGTGTGATCTCACATGATACCTTGATCTCTTCAATCTGGTCTGTCACACGCCAGATGAGCTTTGCCCAGTCGTTCTGGTAAACAAACCTTCGTCGCTTGAGCATCAAATCCGTATTGTCAGGTATGACAAATGGGCTCAATTGGACCATGAATCGCTTGACCCCTCTTCCCTCATAATAGGTGATCAGGTCCTCAATCTTACTGTCTAAAACCATGGAACCCATGCCTAATCCCACGACCCTGTTGAAGATCAGTTTGTCGATTTCAGGTATGCTGGCTACCAGTACATCCCTGAACGGCCCGACATCATTTTTTTCACCTAACGCCTCGTAAAATTCATACCAGGAGCGCGCCTCCGCAAGCTCCATATCACGCTGCAAGCGTCGGGTCAGCCTTACCTGGTGCTGAGGTGATCTGGTAAAATAAGGTGGTGTCATATGTTAAGTTTCCAGAGTTGAATAACGCCCTGATTTGCAAAAGGTTAATGTTTATTTCATTATTCTGATAAGTGGAAAAAAGCACCCACTGAAATAAAAAAATCTTTGCAAAGGTAACCCCTGAAAGGTTGTAATGTCCTTAGCTCAAACATCTCCGTAATCACGCGGACTTTTTTTAGATCAAAAACTCAAACACTGACATGAAACGATTATTAATCTTAGGGCTCCTGTATTGCCCTTTATGGATCAACGCTCAGCAACTTGAGCAAACCATCAAAGGAAAGATCACTGATGCCCAATCAGGTTCTCCTGTAATTGGTGCTACCATCGCTGTGCTTACCACAGACCCTCTCAAAGGTGCTTCGACAGATATTGATGGTTACTTCAGGATTTCTAATGTGCCTGTAGGCAGGCATACGCTCAAAATATCTTTTCTTGGCTATGAAGACAAAATTGTCCCCGAGTTGTTGGTGGGTAGCGGAAAGGAAGTCGTCCTTGACGCTACCCTCACTGAGTCATTTACGACTATGGAAGAGGTGGTGATCACTGCAGCAGAGCAGAATAAAGGTGAGGTGCTGAACGAGATGGCAAGTGTAAGTGCCATCTCCTTTAGTGTCGAAGAGACGAGTAGGTATGCGGCTACCTTTGACGATCCAGCACGGGCGGCACTCTCGCTCCCCGGTGTGCAGGGTGGAGGCGATGATGTACTCAATGAGATCGTCATTCGTGGTAACTCACCCAGAGGACTCCTGTGGCGTATAGAAGGCGTGGAAGTGTTTAACCCCAATCACTTTGCTGAAGAAGGAAGCTCTGCCGGAGGTATCAGCATGCTTAGCAACAATGTGATGAGCAGGTCGGACTTCTATACGGGTGCATTTCCCGCAGAGTATGGCAATGCACTCTCGGGTGTCTTCGATATCAACCTGCGACAGGGTAACTATGATAAAGGTGAGTATGCTTTCCAAGCTGGACTCCTGGGAGTTGCTGCTGCGGCAGAGGGGCCTTTTAAGAAAGGCTCCAAATCTTCTTACCTAATCAACTATCGCTATTCTACATTGGCACTGTTTGATAACATAGGTGTAGAGATCCTGGGTGAGCAGGAGGACGTGATCTTCCAGGATTTGAGCTTTAAGATGCACTTCCCAACCGAGAAAGCAGGTAGCTTCTCCATCTGGGGAGTAGGAGGAGCTAGCGAAGATATCTACTATGCAGATCAGGAGTTTGGAGAGTATGTCAATGACAACTTCCAAACGAAGATGGGTGTATACGGTATCAACCATGTCTACTATTTCAACCCTGACACCTACCTGAAGACAACACTCTCTCAATCGCTATCAACCAACGAGTACATCAGTGACTCATTGGGCACTAAGCAGTACAACAGAGAGACTTTTGACAATGACGCAACGAGGCTTCAGTTCTTGCTCAATAAGAAGATCAATAGTCGCAATACCTTCCGTGCTGGTGTGATAGGTAGTCGACTGGGATACAATCTTTTCTCAGAGTTCAACTTCAGAGATGAGTTTATCACCGAGATCGATGATGATGGTACCACTCACTTTGTACAAGGCTATGGCCAGTGGCAGCACCGACTCTCAGAGGCCGTCATACTCAATGCTGGCCTGCACTATTCACAACTTCTGCTCAACAATAACTACTCTTTGGAACCTCGCGTAGGCCTGAAGTGGAAAGTAGATCCTACCTCATCGATCAACTTTGGTCTGGGTATTCACAGCCGTCTTGAGTCAATCACAAATTATCTTACCCAGGATTCTCTTGGTCGACAGAACAACAAAGACCTGGAGCTGACCAAAGCGCAACATGTCGTCCTGGGATATGAGAAGATGATCAAGCCTGGTGTTCGGTTCAAAGCAGAAGCTTATTATCAGCATCTGTATGATGTGCCAATCTGGCCAAGCACAGCGGAGAACGACTTTCAGCGTACCTTCAGTGCAATCAATAGTAAGGACGGATTCACCAGCTTTGACCTGGTAAATGATGGTACTGGCGACAACTATGGACTAGAACTTTCACTAGAGCGGTTTATGAACAATGGTCTGTATTACCTGCTGACTACTTCGCTATACGAGTCGGAGTACACCCCGAGGGATGGCAATACCTATGACACCCGCTTTAATGGTAACTTTATATTCAACGCCCTGGCAGGCAAGGAATGGAGAGTAGGTAGAAAGAAGACCAACTTCTTTTCGATCAATGGCCGCATGATCTGGAGTGGTGGTAATCGTACTCATCCTATTGACCTACAGCGTTCGCGGGACCAGGGATTTACCTACTACGATTTCAGCCAGCCTTTCGCCTACAAGCTGCCTAACTACTGGCGCATGGATATTGGACTTAGCTACCGCAAAAACAAACCTAAGTTCTCCTCCATCGTGGCGATCAATGTACAGAATGTCACTGGCAAGCTTAACTATTTCGATCACTACTATAGCCGGTCTCAGGATACAGTGATGCTGGAAGAGCAGCTAGGGATGTTCCCTAACCTGAGCTACAGGGTGGAGTTCTAAAGCTGAGCAACAAACCTCCGAGGCTTCCAAACTTCGGAGGTTTTTGGCCTGAGTGGACAGGTGCTTGAGCTGGTCTTTGAGAGTGCCTCCTCTGAGACTCTCCAAGAATGAGATGTACGCATTGAGCATATAATACTTGAGTACTCCTGAGATGTCAGGAAAAAGGGTGCCAACAGCTTGACAATGGTACTGATAGTTTATATCATGATTTTGTTTTAGCAATTGTTATTTACGATCTACTTTCTGACCACTTTGTACATACCTGATCCATTTTCTGGTCGAACTTTGTACCCATACTTTTCATAAAACCCTTGCACTCCTACGGCAGCCATTAGTCCTACGAAAGAATTGTTGTTTGCGGCCGTCAAAAGGTAGCCTTCAATGTTGTCCATTATTACCCGACCGATTCCTTTTTTCTGATATTCAGGTATCACAATTATATCCTGAATATAAAAATAGATGTACCCATCACCTATAATTCTTCCTATTCCGACAAGTTCATTATCATGATAGACGCATACCGAAAAAAGGTCATTTTCTATTGCCTTTTCAACGACTTTTTCTTCAAGCATATCCCAACCTGTTGTTGCTCTAATGGACTGATACTCTTTTGCAGTCAGTTTATTCTTTTCGATTCTTAGTTTCACTTTTTGTTTTCCGTTTTGGATTAACTAAGTAGTTATACGCGTCTCTAAATCGGCAGGTGCGCATAAAGCTAGTGAATAGCATGTCAAACTATAAGTTGTATAACTCACATTTGTCAAGTATAGAAAGATTAGTGGAATCTGTTACATCAGACGAGCTTAAAAGCTGAAAACAACACTTTAAGTCCGTAGTTTCGATTCAAATCTCACTAGCCCCATGTAGTATCCGTGTTGCGGATTTTAAAACATAGAATATCCTACAATCAGAGAAAGCGTTTGATATTCGGAAGACCAAAATTGATAACTTCCTAAAACTCCCCGTTTTTCTTGAAACCTAATTTCCAAACTATACCTGTCATGGTGTTTATACCCAAACCCAAGGCCAAAATTGCCTCCAGAGTTGATCTCAAGATCACGACCTGTATTGTACTCAATTTTGGATTCTGGAAAATCAAATAGAACCAAGCCGTTTGTTAGAGTGCCGTTAACAAAAAATTTGGCGTTATCTTCTAGAAATAGATAATACCTTATTCCTATTGGAAACTCAATTGATCTGTAATTCACTTGAGAAGTAATTGTTGAAGATTCAGTTTGAGATGCAAATGACTGATAAGTTGGTTCCAATATTATGGCCCACTTATTTTTATTAAATGGAAGTATGAATTCAGCCTCTATGCCTATTCCAAATTCAATTTTTTTTCCAAAATCTGTATTTCTAAAATTTGGGTTGGGATCAGCACTCCATAGTTCTAAAGATGAAGAATTCATTCTTGCTCTAAGAGATAGGTTAAAAAGGTCTCTTTTTCCCTTATCCGTATAATTGGTGAATTCACTATTCGCACAAGTATTCTCTCTAATAAAAACGTTGGTCAGATCTTTTTTTCTATAGTTGATGCGCTCGACCTTATCAACATCAAGTTCCAAACAGTTTAAATGGTTGATTAGCTGCTGTTGGTAGTAATTGTTTTTAGCCAATTGACCATTCGATGTAAGATATTCCTTATACACCAACTGAGTTATTCCTGGAGATTCTTCTGTCGAGTAGAAATATTTTTCTGAGTTGTTGCCGCGATATTGATATAAGTTTGATTCACCCTCAATCAATACTTCTAAGAAAACTACTTCGCTGGAATAGGTAGGGTTTCTTCTGTCATACAATTTATTTGAAATGTCAATTTCAACATTACTTCTGAGGAATTTGGAGTAGTTGTAGATCCCAAATTCTTTCACTGTTCCTATGTTGGCCCTATCTTCTTCTCCGTTCTCTAAACTTCTATAAATGAACTTGGCGGGGTTTCTTTTCCAGTCTAAATTCTTGATTTCACACTCAATTCGCTGATTATCATTTCGTATGAAGTATCCTTTGTCAAATGTAACTTGACCATAGCCATATTGAGTGAGAAGCGAAATTGAAAATGTAATAACTAAATTATTTATATATGAATACATCTTAATGGATATAGTAACGTCTTTGTATGAAGAAATATGCTCTCAATTTGGTGATCACTCTAAAATAATTATGTCTGTTGCATTCGACAAGGGAGGACCTCCAAAGTTTGTGGAAGGAGCGACGATCAGAAGTGCAAAAATCCAATAGGATTATATTTCCAAATAGCGAGCTTTCTTAGCGGTAGACGCACTTGCGAGTACCAATGTGGTTTGCAGAAAGTGCGTAAGCATATGCCTCAATGCATATTGTAAGCTGTTATTATTTTTTCGTGTTTGTAGCTATTCTGAATCCTAAGTCATCAATTTTAAAGGAGAAAGGATGACTTCTTCTTCGAGTAGTTGCCATGACACTTCTTTCTTGGTCACACCAGCCGCCCCCTCGAAAAACGCGATATGTTCCATAAACTGTTTCATCATAAATGTCTGAGCACCATTCCCAAACATTCCCAAGCATGTCGTAAAGCCCCCATTTATTAGGTTTCTTTTGTCCTACCTCCTGAGTTTGATCGTTAGAGTTGTGTTTGAACCACGCGACTTCATCCAGATCCCCATGTCTAATATTTCTGGTTCCTGCCTGGCAAGCATGTTGCCATTCTGCTTCTGTTGGTAGTCTAAATCCATTTGATGATAAATTCATCGTTGTTTTCTTTGAAAATAGGTCGATTTCATAGCATTTACCCTTACCTATTAATTCAGAAAGAGTATTACAGAAGTTCACTGCCTCTATCCAGGAAACCGTTTCAACTGGTAACTGATCACCTTTAAAAGTTGAAGGGTTTTCGTTGGTTACTGCTTGATATATTTCTTGAGTTATTGGGAATTTAGAGAGTTCAAGCGAATCAACATCAACTGACCAAGCGTCTTTTGTTCTGTCATCTCTCATGTTGACCGATCCATTCGGAATGGTAACCAATAAGTCAAGTATGACTGCTATGTCCAATTTTGATAGTTTAATTTCTGTGGTACTCAATAACAACAAACGTTTAGCTAAACGCCGTAAGCTTAACTCTTATTAACATACAGAATCTAGTAGATTGCACAGTCTTTTGCAAGTACCTCATTAGCTTATGGCGTTTCAGCATTTGTTAGCGGTACTCTTCAGAATTGTACGTATCCATTGTAAATAATCCATATAGTGGCTGCTACAAAGATTGACATCAATATATAATAAACTTTAAACCAAATGCTACTTGAGGATCTATTCTTCCAAACCAAATTTTCTACTGAGAGAATTTCTTCTATATCTTTTTTGCTTGAATTGGAAGTTATTTGTGACATCAACTCCTTATAATTTTTCCATAAGTAATCCCTGAAAAAATGAAAATCCAAAAGCATTTCCAAGAATACAATTCTGGCATAATAGCTTCTAACAGCTTTGTCTATTGCAAGGGTCGTTCGGTGTACTAAAACTGATATAGCAATCCCAATCATCAAACCAAAAATCAATATCCACGCACTTTCCAACCGAATTGCAATTCTTGCAATGAAAACAAAAGAAACTATTATGCCTGGAATTCCAATTTGTCTCCAAAGATGAATAAGCCTAACCAATTGCAATCTATGATTATGGATGTTTGTATACTCAATATGATAATATCCTTTCTCAATTTGCGTATCACTGATATCCCTAATAGTCATAATTATTAAACAGTCATAGCGGCACTTAATTAAATTCGCTGAAGCCCACAAGGTCGCTTTCTTACCGCTAACGTCCATGTATAAGGCGTGTGCTCTCACTTTATGGATAGCACTAATGTAGTGAAGTCTGCCGGTGCTTCCAAAGTTTGTAGAAGGCGCTGCGTTCTGAAGTGAAGAAATCCCGCAAGCAAAAGTTTCCAAACAGCACAAACCTATCTCGGCGGCAGACTCACGGGCGAGTTCTGATGCAATTTATAGAAAGCACGTAAGCACATGCCTAATACATATTGTTGTGGTGTCGTTTTTAGAAGATCCATCTCAAAGTTGAAATGAAGCCAATAATTGTAAACACAACAATTGAAATGAGAATTGTGAATATTACTGCTGTAATGAGCTTGTCTTTGAAAGTCTGTTGATGTTTTGGGTTCTTCTTTTTTTGCTTGTTCTGCCATGGTTTGAAGGTTGGGACATAGTTGGACTTCTCTTTGCTGTCTGCTTCAATCTCAATCAGCTTATTTCTTGCATACTCAGGGAGTTCGTCCTTGTTGCCCCGAAAAGTAATGTCTTGAAGTATTTGAGTTCCTGAGTGGTTAACAGAATTAAGATAGATGTCAACGGCCGTTTTAATTCGTTCTTCTGTTGGTTCGGTCAATATCCAGTATCTACCCGCAGCATCCAGAAAACCTGATTCGTAATAGAGTTCAGCCAAACGTTCCCAAACGCTAAGTTCGTTCGGATACTCGTTAATTAAGTTTCTTAGTCGATCAGCAGACTTAAGTTTCAAGCCCGCTTTAATCTCTTCGTTAATCCGATTTAATTTTTCTTGGAGGTTCATTTACGAAATGCAGTCATGCACCACAATGCCCGCGTAAGGGTGGTTCAAGATACAGAGGAATCCTGTGAATATGAAGATGAGCGATGGGGGTCGTTCCCTGCTTTAGATGTTGGGCTGGTAGAATCTTCATATGTAAGGATTCCGGGAGTAGATTGAAGTACAAAAGTGGCCATAGAATCACACTTACGTAGTGTTAAGCGCTGTTCGGATCGCCGGTGCTTGAGTAGTGTTGTTGATTGCTAGCCACTTTTGGGTTACGCGGGCATTGAAGCGCAATGAAGATACTTGTAGAGTTTGCTCGTAAAGTTGGTTTAGAGAAGCTGTAAGATAGCTGCATGGCTAAGGTTGGCCCTGGGTGGGCTGGCGAGCGGTACAACGTCGGAGCAGGGGAGTCGCGCGGGCGGCACTCGTACTGAGCTGAAGCTAGTTTTACAGGAGCACTTGCGACGTAGTATGTAGATTCCTTTAGCAGACGGTAAGCAGGCGGAAGGGGAAGCGGTGGCGCGGGACGAGGAAGCGGTGCTGACGAGGGCAGTGTGAGTGCGGTGGCATTATTAAGCCAACCGGGCGGATACTGGCTTGATGGTAGTATAAAAAGAGCAGACGAAAGGATCTTCAGGTGAGCCTGGCACAGGCGAGCCGTATTGCGCTTCAACAATAGTGTAACACGCATTGTGCGCGTTATCTTCTTTATAAATGTAGTACGAATTTCGCATTAGATCATCTCAAGAATAGAATAACCTTCAGTGAGCTGGATTGCAGACTTTTGGTGGTATTGGAATATACTCAGTGTTGCTTTTTTGAAGATGTACGTCCCCTTACAAATAAGATTTTATCTATGATTAGCCGTCTGCTTAAACGTATAGCTACGTTTCTAAACGTTTAAAAAACGTTTTATGGGAGTTGCTTCGATGTCAGATGGACTACCTTATAACTATGTCTGCACCTCCCACGAGTTTAATAGCCCATCCTGCCATTATTCGTCGTACCTTTGCCACTCAACACTGAAATGACGCTTTACCAAAGGATAGTCATTTGGTAAAGAACTACATATGTCATTTAACAAATTGGGCTTGTCCGATCCGCTACTGCGGGCAGTCGCTAACAAAGGGTATAGATCACCCTCTCCCATACAAGAAAAAGCCATCCCTGTCATCCTGCAAGGACGCGATGTGCTCGCCTCTGCGCAGACGGGTACTGGCAAGACTGCTGGCTTCACCTTACCTATTCTACAACTGCTCTCAAAGCATCCACGTCAAAAGAGACGACCGGTCAGAGCATTGGTACTAACCCCTACGCGTGAGCTCGCAGCACAGATACTGGACAATGCTGAATCATATAGCAAGTACCTCGACATCCACTCCACGGTGATCTTTGGAGGTGTCAATCAAAACCCACAGGTCAATGCGCTCAGACGTGGAGTGGACTTCCTGATCGCTACCCCTGGCAGGCTGCTCGATCTTAATAATCAGCGTTTGCTGTCGCTATCCCAAGTCGAGATCCTGGTGCTTGACGAAGCAGATCGCATGCTCGATATGGGCTTTATCCATGATATCAAGAAGGTGCTCCGTCTCGTACCCGAAAAAAGGCAGAACCTACTCTTTTCCGCAACTTTCTCCTCTGATATCAAGAAGCTGGCCAATGGATTTCTTCACAATCCTGTGATGGTCGAAGCTACACCAGAAAATACCACGGTAGAGAAGATCATCCAGAAGGCCTATCGGGTAGATCAGAAAAAGAAAACGGACATGGTCATCGACATGATCGCTGAAGGCCGATGGCAGCAAGTGCTTGTCTTTACCCGTACCAAGCACGGTGCGAACAGGCTCGCAGAGAAGATGAATAAGGCAGATGTCAGTGCTGCAGCCATTCATGGTAATAAGAGTCAGGGAGCAAGAACCAAGGCCTTGGCTGGCTTTAAGAAAGGAGACATCCGGGTGCTTGTTGCTACTGACATAGCGGCAAGAGGATTGGATATACCACTACTTCCACACGTCATCAACTTTGAGTTACCCAATATCCCGGAGGACTATGTCCATCGGATTGGTCGCACAGGTAGGGCAGGTGCCAGTGGTGAAGCTATATCACTTGTTGGTGTGGATGAAGTTGAGTATCTGCGTGATATCGAGAAGCTTATCGAGCAGCCTATCCCTACCGAGGTGATGGAAGGCTTTGAGCCTACTGACAAGCCGACAGGGGTCAAGCCGGCCTCCAAACAAGGAAACCACCGCCGACCAAAATCCAGACTGGGAGGTGCAAGCGGGGGTAACAAGAAACACTGGAGAAGAAGACCGAAACGGTAATTCAACCTTTTCTATCTACTTGACCAAGTATTCCCCCAATCGATCAAAAGTAGAGCCCCAGCCGTTGTAGAAGCCCATCTCTTCCTGCTGCTTACAGTACTCCTCAGTCTCATGGACCACACTGAACTTGAAGTGTGTTTGATCTCCTTGTTCGGTGAGTTCCACGATGAGCGTGACACCTTCGGTCATGGGCTTGAAATCAGCGGTCGTCACGATCTTCTGACCTTCTACTATTTCCTGATATTCTCCTTCTGTGACGAATAGATTGCCATCAGGCATCCGCATGACGAACTCCCAACGCCCTCCCACGCGAAAGTCATGTGTCTTCACTTCTGTTTCCATGCCTTTAGGTCCCCACCAATTGGCGATATGGGCGGGCTGTGTCCAGGCGTCCCACACGAGTTGGATAGGGGCCTTGAAGGTGCGTTCGAGGGTTAAAGTTCTTTTGCTTAATTCTTGTGCATCACTCATTGTCTTTGGATTTAGATTGTAGTTCGTTTAGATAGTTTTCGAATGAATCGAGTTTGTCCTCCCAGAGCTTTCGATACTGCTCCAGCCACATAAATGCTGGTACCAGGCTGCTCGGCTGTATCTTGCAGAATCTTTCCCGACCCTGCTGCTGAATGTCGACAAGTCCACACTCCTGTAGGATCTTCAGGTGCTTGCTGATGGCTGGTCGACTAACGTCAAACTTATCAGCCACCTGGTTGATTGTCAACGGTTCCTCAGCCAGGTGCTCGATAATGTCACGGCGGACAGGATCGGCTATTGCCTGGAAAACATCTCTTCTCATTGTTATTGTGTAACTGTTTGGTTACAAGTATAAGTGTAATCATTCGGTTACGCAAATAGTTTTAATCATTTAACGATGTTGTGGGGACTGATTGGCCTTGTAAGTATTGTCAGCAATAAGTCTTCTGAAATAGCTTCTATTTTGGTGTTGCCGGGAACCAGCATCCGTCAGATACCCGAAAATTGATAAACCTGGGCAGTGATCAATCTGTCAAATCATGCTCAATACATTACGATCTATGAATGAAAACATTTGCTTAAACCAAGAAAGTACGAGAACATTATTGTCAAGTCCTCTTTTTGACTGGTTGAGAAGAAGTGAGTACGGATTTATTGGTTGGTCATTATGGACAACAGCATTCGTATCATCTGGCAAGGACTGGAACCACGTTTGACCTCTGATAAGCAGTGGCTAGGAAGCACGTTCCTTATTCCCTGAGAAGGTCACATAGAAGCTCAGAATAATAGCAGCAGATGAAACAAGGGTCATCACAGTGCCAGGTACAAGGTTAACATAACCGCCGAGGTCCATAAACAGGAAATAGCCCAAATCAGCAAGACCGCCGGTAATGGCAGCTAGGAAGATGGCATTACGATTTCCTTTCCAGACGTAGAATGCGCTGATGAAAGTGACCAGACCAATCCACAGCAGGTTGAATGCGTGCTGTCCAATAATAGCCCCAGCTGCCTTAGGATAATTCATTTGAAGTATGGCTGGATCAATCGCATCGGCTATACCTCCTACTGCCCCGGCTATGTCGCCGGCAAGTATAAAATTCACTGTTAGGACGCCTGCCAGAATATGTACCAAGCCCCAGATAATCCATAGTACCGAGGAGATTTTAAGAAGAGTATTCATGATCGTTCGAGTTGTGTTTCGAATTAACTCCCCGAACATACTATAGCCTTTCTGCCGATGCATTAACCTAGATTAAGAAATAATCCAGCGGTCTATCTTTGGCGATTGCCCTTCACCTTGCTAAGTGCCTCGGGTGTAACTCCGAGATAGGAGGCTATCATCTTCTGAGAGACACGTTGCACTATTTCAGGATAGGTACTTTCAAAATGCTCATATCGATCAATTGCCGGGGCGCTCATGAGCATGATGACCCTTTGCTGTAATACCAGTAGTCGCTTGATAAAGGCACCAACGTTGGCACTCTCACGACTGACATCTTTGACCATTACGATCACTTCAGAGTCTTCCAGTGCATCTATAAACAAATCACACGGCTTCTCTTTGGGTTGAGCATCGCCTATCGTCCAGTTTTCCGGTGCAAACATGAAAATGTGCTCTTTCCCTTTTTCATCGATTGCATAACTCCTCAGAAGGCCAGATTTTACGTGGTAAACCTTGCTGTTGAGGTCTCCTTTTCGCTGAAGCAACTCTCCTTTTCTTACTTTGATCATTTTCAAATGCTGTTAGCTGATGGTGTACATCCGATGATACTCATCTAACCTATACAATTGAGCACATGTTCTTATGATATCAACTGCTTGCCTCAATTTAATTAGTGTTTATCTCTCTCTAGGATCAACAGCTCTGCCATACGATACGCGACAGAGAACAGTTCTGAGGACTGGCCTGACCTATTGGTCGTAACAGCAACGCTGACATTGTATTCCGGCAGCAGTATCAGCATTGCGATAGCACCTGCCGCACTTCCACCATGGTGGTACATTCTTACTTCTCGATGACCCGGAATAGTTTGACGAAGACCAATAGGTTCGAATACTTCATCTTGCATAAAGCTAAGAAAGTCCTTTTTGGCTGCCCCTTCCATCACTCCACTTAGTAACGTGTAGTTGTATGGGCTATAGCTGAAGTCTGTGCTGGGTTCAAAAAGCAGAGCATCATTGTTGAACATCGACATACTCGCCTCAACCGTCTTATATTCATCATTGCTATAAAACTCCCATATAGGCAGGCACATACACGTACTATAGTTTCTAATGCCTGATGTGTGTGAGGCCAGTTCCTGTACAGTCAGTTTCGATAGCTCATCGCTCACATACGACAGGTACTCACCGGCCTGGGTGTTTAATGAGAGCATATTGCTTTGGATCAATCGTCCCAGGCCAATAGATGTGAGACTCTTGGATATACTACCGACTCGATATTTTGTAAGTGTATCGGCCGGTATATTACCCTGTATACTGGCATAGCCAATCACATTGGACCAGACTAATGCATCGTCAACCCCAATGGCTATAGAAAGAGAAGGTGTCTCGAGTGAATCGAAATACTGTGTAAGTATCCTATCCGGCTGCTTTCCAATATTATCCTGATGATTGATTATTGGCTTGAGTGTATTCTGATATGTTATCTCCCGGCTGAATAAGTGTGAAAACAGGTTCGAAAAGGAAGTAGCCTAATACAAGAGATATGCTGATGACTATTGAGATGATCGCTTTTTTCATTGTGATATGGATTGGTAAATTGCTGGAATAGACTTGCGTGACCATTTGAGCAATAGTCGGATTCAGGAAAATTCAGATTACTCATTAGTAGCACCCTGCTGACGCAGATAGTCTTCTATCTCATCATGACCATACTTCCTGGCCATCTTGAGAGGTGTGCGAAGGCTGGAGGAGAAAAAGAAACCATCTCTTGATGCCTTGTTGACATCAGCGCCATTCTCGACCAGGTACTTGACCAGGTTGAGATGACCCTGTTCGCAGGCATTGATCAATGGGGTTTCATCGCCGGTCACTTCATAGTTCACATCTGCTCCCTGGTTGACAAGGTATTCTACAGCCTCAGTACGTCCGTACTTAGCCGCCATGATGAGCGGATTACCATCACCTTTTACTCCTTTATCAACATCTGCCCCAAGATCGATCAACAGCTTGAGCATTTCGACATTGCCTCTCTTGGCGGCCTGGATCATAGCATTACCGTCTCCATCGAAACTTTCATTGACATCCGCTCCACTACTCACCAACATGCGGACCATTTCGAGATCGCCATTTCTGGCTGCCATCCAGAGAGGATGACCGTCACTAAATGTGCCGCTGCTTGGATCAGCCCCATTTTCCAGAAGTACTCTTGCCACGTCCATGTGATTGTTTTCTACAGCATTGCTGAGCGGAGTACCATCTCCCCAGACCTTTGCATTGACTTTTGCACCTTCGTCAATCAGGAGTTTCACGATATCCAGATGTCCGCGACGTGCGGCCAGAAGCAAGGCAGTACCGTCTCCCCATTCCACTTCATTGACGTCCGCACCCTTGTCGATCATAGCACGTACTACTTCGATCATCCCACTGGCTGAGGCGGCCATCAATGGCGTTTCATCGTTACTGTTGTTGTGATTAACATCCGCGCCAGCGTCAATAAGAAGGAGCGCTATTTCTTTATTTCCACCACGAGCAGCCATGACCAGGGGTGTTCTTGGGTCATAGTCGCTATCGCTACAATCTATATCTACTGTTTCAATGAGTTCCCTGACTCGGTTGACGTCATTTCTTCTTACCGCTTCCAGCAAGTAGTCACAGCTCTGTCCTAAAAGAAAATTATAGGCAAGTAGTAGCACTGGTATGGTAATGAGCTTTTTCATTATGTTGTTGTTTTGTTCTTATGATTGTTTAGAGCCGACTGGTGTCGGTTTTGTACGCTACAAATGTGGTCAGAGAAACTTCACCTTCTTAGAAATGAAGACCAATATGTGGAAACCGTCGAAGTTTGATTAGTTAGTGCATACGAACCACATATGGCCTTGAAATTGCCTTATTGCTCAGCACAAATTAGGTCTTCGTCGACGAAACGGTTTCCATCTTCCGAAAGAGCGTAATTTGCAAATACGATTATCATCAATGACGAGTACTTCACAACTTCTCGACCGTATCATTCATACCAGAATACTGAATCATACATTGTTCTGGGCCGCAATGGTAGTAGTCCTTGCCTACCACGGTAGTCTCTTTGGTGGTAATCTCCGTGACAACTTCATTAACATGCTGGCATTGTTGCCTGTACAGATGATCGCAGCTTATACTCTTATCTACTATCAGATACCTCGATGGCTCTCAAAAAGAAAATATGTGCTTTTCATTTTGAGTCTCCTTTTGCTGGCCTATCTACTTTCTGCGTTGGCGCGCTGGTCAGTGATCAACATTGCTGCGCCATTGATGGAGGTTGAAACCCTTGAAGAGACTATTGTGGAGATACTCACTGATCCGATGTATCTCATCCAGGTATTCACCACCTCGGTTTATATACCTGCGGTATTGCTCTTTCTATTAAAGATGACCAAGGAGCGATTTATTCAGCAAAACCAGCTGATCACCCTTGAAAAAGAAAAAAGGACAACAGAACTGGATTTTCTCAAAGCACAGATGAATCCTCACTTTCTCTTCAACACGCTGAATAACATCTATAGTCTATCGAAGAACAAATCCGAGCGAACTCCGGAAATGATCATCAAGCTCTCCGAGATACTCAATTATACCATCTATGAGTGCAATGAGGCGACTGTACCTGTAATGAAAGAATGGGAGCTCATTGAAAACTATGTGGACCTTGAAACCCTCCGATATCAGGATGAACTTAGTATACTGCTAGATGCACAGGTGCAAAACAAGGAGGCTCAGGTGGCACCCTTGATACTGATATCCTTGGTGGAGAACGCATTTAAATATTCATTAAAGCGAGTGGATGGGGTGCCGGTCATTAAGATCCGCCTTACAGAGAATGACAGTAGACTCAGTTTTGAAGTGTATAACTCGAAGGCACTTAACCTACCGGAATCCAAGCAAAAAAATCGTGGAATCGGAGTTCAAAATGTCAAGAGGCAACTTGACTTACTCTATCCGGACCGGTATACGCTGGAAATAAAAGATACTAATGAAGCATATAAAGTGACTTTGACTATCAACTTAAGCTGAGCTAAAATAAATGCATACCAGAGCATAAAAGATACTTATGAGTGAATCAATCAAATGCCTGATAGTAGATGATGAGCCGCTGGCGATCAAAGTCATCAAAGGCTATGTAGAACAGGTACCACAGTTGGAACTTGTGGATACTTGTGGAGATGCTATGAGCGCTTTCCAGGTTATCAACCAGAAAAAAGTAGATCTTATTTTCCTGGATATAGAGATGCCGGGGATCAATGGTATCAGCTTTATCAAGTCCCTTTCAAACCCACCCGCTGTTATTCTCACCACAGCCTTCCGGGAGTATGCATTTGAGAGTTACGAAATAGAAGTGGTTGATTACCTACTCAAGCCAATTTCGTTTGATCGGTTCTTTAAAGCCATCAACAAGCACCTCAAGTCAAAAACAGCTACTCCTGAGATGCCTGACACGCCAGCCAAGACGGGTGGTTCTATATACGTCTACTCCAATAAGAAGAACCTCAAGGTCTATTTTGATGACATTCTATATGTGGAGAGTATAAAGGACTACATCACCATCCACACGACAGAAGCCCAGATTGTTTCCAAGAACACGATCACCAACTTTGAAGAACTACTACCGTCCTCATTCCTGAGAATACACCGTAGCTTTATTGTCAACAGCACTAAGATCACGGCCTTTACCCATCAGGATATTGAGATAGGGGACAAAGAAGTACCTATAGGTACTAGCTACAAACGCGCAGTGTTGGAGCAGTTGAAAGGGTAGATTCTATTCATTTGAGATGCCGAGGGGTCTTACGTCCTCTTTGATGTTGTCACCAACTAGTATTTCAGGTTGTCAAGATAGCCGGTGATAATACCAATAATTGCGGAGGACCACCTGATGCTAAGTTCCTAAGTCTCCTAAGCTCCGCAAAGTCGCAAGGGAATAGCGCTAGGTTATACGAACGTCATTCCCTTGCGAGTGAGCTAAGAACGAAACTTGGGAATCTCTCTAGCATAAAAACTTCTCGTTTGGAGGTTCATATTCCAGAAGTTTTGTGGTGTGATTTACTGTGATACAAACCACAGCGAGCATCAGAGAATCGTTGGCGAAATAGCAGGGGGCCACCCAAGATCTACACTGGCACGTTCTAGTATTGCCTCGTTTAGCTCTCGTCTTTGAGTGTTAGTATCAGTTTGAAACCGGGTAGCTCGAAGTTCCTTGATATACCCTTCAGGAAAACCATTCTCGATAGCCCCCTCAATCACAAAGCTTAGATACCAATTATAGGGTTGTCCATCTGCCAAATATTGAGGTTCTGTGGCCATGTAGGCATAGATAGTTTGTGCGCTACCAGACAACTTCAAGTTGAAAGTCATCTGGTCATAACCCATTCCTAGAGCCTCATACCTATCCAGGACCAGCTTGTGCTCTGACTTGATCTTATGGACCACACCCCATACTGAGTCCTTCGGATCACCTGTCTCCACAATGTTCGCTTTCGTAGAACCGTCGATACTTTGCTTGTTGAAAGCCAGTTGGTAGTTCTTCAGCTCATGCTTGCTCACGACCTGTACTGAAGACACTCGCTCTTTGATCCGCAGAAGCAGTGTATTAGAGCCATAAGAGAAGATATAGACGTACTCACTCATTGATCAAAACATACTTAAGAACAGCACCGGTTGCAAATTGGCGATCACTGATCAACTGAAGGGTCAGTTTTTTTATTGGCATCTTTTTGATAGAAAACTTGTCAGGCTACTAAGTCAGTATTGACTTTTTCAAATGTCGAAGATCTGACAGGTCTGTTGTTTCTTTTGAGAAGCACAGAAGGTTGATACCCAACCGGAAGAGAAAGTAGATTGGTGACAGGAAGACTTTGGCTTCCAACTTTTCAGCTTCATTCAAATTTGTGAACTCAAAGAAGATGATCCTTGGCTGATACAACTTTAGGTCAAGCTGTTTGAGTATTTCCCAATCATATCCCTCTGCATCAATAAGTAATGCATCTAACTCTTTTATATTATTTCGTATCAATAACTGTTTTAGGGTCAGACAGCTTACTTGAACTTCTTCAATGAATGCATGTACCCTGTCCTTTCCTAACAGTTGGCCACCAAGATTGACAACATGGGCCTTGTCAAACGAGCCGATTTGATTGAATTTTTCTGAGAGGCCATTCTCTTTGTAGATCTCAGACTTCTTGATCGTGTAGAATGGTTGTGGGGATCCATCACTATTGATACCTACATTTTCGAATTCGAAGCGCTCTTGTGAACCGTAATTCTTTTTTAGTCTGTCAAACAAATAACCTACTGGTTCTACAAACAGCAACTGCCAGTTTTCGTTTTTTTGAACGTATTGGTAGAGTGGATCGTCAGTTTTACCATCATTCGCTCCTATCTGAATGATGGTAGGTTTCCCTTCGCTAAGGTACTTTTCCAGCCAGTAACCGAGTGTATCCTTCTTATTGCGCAGGACTCTTCGAAGTACTCTTTTTATCAGTTCGAGAGGCATTTCTAGTCAATAATTCTTTTTATAAATCTATTTATTGCTGGCTAAACCAAACTCCATTTGATTTCAACTTATTGAGGTTCTTTAGATCTTTCAATCACTGCCTCATTATCACGCTTTCTAATCATGTCTGTATCTGGTATAGACTCAAATTCTTTGAGCTTCTTGATATACCTTTTAGTGAAGACATTTTCTATTGCTCCCGCAATAACATAGTTGTAATACCAATCACATGGTTGTCCATCAGCTAAGTACTGTGAGTCGGTGGCCATGTAGGCATAGACTATTTGCATTGACCCTCCGATTTCTAGTTCAAATGTGAGGTGATCATAGCCTTTGCCCAAGGCTTCAAATTCATCCAGGATCGGCTTATCTGCTGAATTGATTTTGTGGATTACACCCCAAACGTAATCCTGAAGGTTATTTGTGGCGACGATATTGGCTTTAGTCGATCCGTCGATGCTTTGTTTGTTGAACGCGAGTTGATAACCTTTCAATTGATGATTGCGGACCACTTGCACAGAAGCGACACGCTCCTTGATGCGTTGATGGAGTAGGTTGGAGCCGTAGGAGAAAATGTAAACGGATTCATTCATCAACTATGTCAACTTATTCTATGACATGTTTCCAAATCGGGAGCCCTTGTTGGTGTTGTCACCAACAAGACTCAAGTCTTGTAAAATATATAAACTTGACTAGTGTATCATCCATCCGATCATCCTCAGTTCATTACTATAACCATCTATGAATGGAAGCACCTGCTTAAACCAGACAAGTATAAACGAATCATACTTGATAGTTTTCGTTTTCTCGCCGAGAATAATAGGATAAGAATCTATGGATTTGTCATCATGAGTAACCATATGCACATCATCTGGCAAGCTTTGAAGCCACACAATATTTCTGACGTTCAAAGGGTTTTTTGAAATATGTCGCTCAACAGATCAAGTTTGACCTATTGGATAATCACCCAAATGTGCTTGGTCACTTTGAGGTCAACTTGAAGGATCGGAAGTATCAATTCTGGAAGAGAAATTCGTTATCGATAGATTTGTTTAGTAGAGAGGTGTTTGAGCAAAAGCTCGATTACATTCACGACAATCCTGTTAAAGCTGGCTTATCGGAATTGCCAGAGCATTATTACTACTCTTCCGCAAGTTTCTATATCCTCAACGATAATCGATTTGAGTTTTTGACGTATCACGAAGGTGATTGAGTTGTTGGTGACAACACCAACAACGGCCTAGGATGTAGACGCTTTTTTCTAATATCGTGTTAAACAGCTAATAAGTTAATTATCAAAAGCATGTCTGAAAACACCTTGAGATCCGTCACCAACCCACAAAGTATCACCTTCACCTGTTCGACTTGATTCGGCAAGAATACCCGAGAAATAGGTGGAATCTGATTGAGATACTGGTATTGTATATTCCTTAAATGTGGTATCTGAATCTAATATGTACTTAGTATTTGGACTAGGGACTAGGTTTGGGTCAACATCTGTTACATAGATCATGAATCCTTCGTAATCATCATCCAGATACTCTGGCCAAACCTTGAATCTAATAGAATCCTTGTTTCGGTCGATTTCTTCTACTTTTATTGACATTCGCCCCCCAGCTATTTGACCGGTTTCCAAGTGTCTTCTATGGTATACTTCCTTCTTATCCTTTACAACATATTTTTTATGCAGTTGACCATTTTCAAAATACTCTTCGCGTACTAGAAGATTAGAATTTTTGAAGTAGGTCTTAGATTTCAAGCTATCGTTCTTATAAAATTCATAGGAGATTTCACCAGAAGATGAATTACATGATGGCAAGACCCAAAACATCAAAGAGAGTGACATTATTAATATCACCTCAAGACTCATGGGCTTCATAAAAAGTATGTATGTGATCAACTACCCCTCCATCTTCCAGAAGATGATGCCACCTGCTTGTTTACCCATATCGACTGATGTCACTTTCTTGGCACTCTTTAGTTCTATCACGTCCATTGTGCCTGGTTCTCCTCCTATACCCTCAACAGAGACGAAGGCATACTTGCTATCCGATGAAATAGACACACCATGAGGGATTCTTCTGGTGTTTTTGACTCGTGCGACTTCCTTACCTTTCTTAAGATTCCAAACACCAGTTTCCTGTGCACCCTTGTAAGTGACAACCATGTATTGACCGTTAGGAGAGATGTCTACATTGTAGGGCGCTTTTCCGGTTGGCATGCGTCCAGTGACTTTCCATTCTGGTAAGTCCACCTCCAGTATCTCATCAGAGCCGTTACCCGCTACATAGACTTTTTCATCGCTCGGATGTGGGATTACCCAGGTTGGTTTGATGGGGCTGTGGTACATGTAGTTTTTAGGTGCGCCTTTTGCATACTCATAGCTCGATTGATATCCTTTTTCCTCTGGCGTTTCTATCGTGGTGAGGTCAACTCCATCCAGTTGAAGCGTGCGATTCACCGATAGGGTGGTGGTATTGATCTCATAGAGCTCACCCGACATCATCGCTACAGAGTAGTGAAACTTGCCATCAGGAGAGATCCTCGATCCGTGCGGCATCACGCCCGTCTCGATCCGATCAATCTCAATCATATCCTCAGGATCCACAACGGACACAGTGCTAGGCTTCATGTCACCGTGCAGGTCAAAGTTGACACAATAGAGCAATCCTGTAGATTTTGAGATTTGCAGTGAAGCTGGGAACAGTCCCAGCTTCACTGTGCCAACCACTTCATTGGTCTCGGTGGAGTACTTGTATAAGGTACCATAAGGATTGCCATGCGCTAAAGACAAGTACCAGTACTTACCGTCTGGGCTGACGTTGATGCCGTGTGGCCCTTCGATCTCAGCAGGCCATGTACCTACCGTGATGGTCTCCTCGACCTTGGCTTCTTTGCCGTCAAACTTGATCAAAGCTACCTCGTCCTCTGACTCAGCAGCTACATAGACATAGTAGTCCTGACTTTGTGCCGACCAGAAGCATAGCATCAAGCCAGTGATCAACAATTTCTTCATAATTATTTGGTCTCCACTTTGGTATTTTCCGGTAGGACAGGACGCAGCTTCGCTGACCATAGGCCACTGTTCCAGTCAGAATAAAAGATGTGTCCCTTATGAGGTTGCGCACCCCAGGTAAATGGTGCATTAGGTACATAACCTTCAGGATCTTCCGGTACGATCCATGCCATCTCTCTGCCCTGACGATTCAGGTCTCCTAGCAATTCACCGCTAAGGTCAACCACCCTCACACCTGCATTGTAAAACGCTGCATAGAGGATATCATCTTCTATCCAGTAGTTGTGTGAACCGGCAAATGGTACTTTAAACCAGGCCACTTCCTTTGGATTTTCAAGATCTGTGAAATCGATAATGTGTAGGAAACCTGCAGCACGGCTCGGCTTTTTTCCGGTAGGGTCAAGACCATAAGGGAACTCCTCATCACCCATGATCACATAGAATTTGCCGGTCTTCTCATCCTTGTATGGGAATGCCGCGTGGTTAGAACCGCTAGGGTAGGCGTACTCCGCGAACTGAACTGGATTAGAAGGCGAGCCACCTGCGATACCGTTACCCACGTCTACCAGCTGGACGCCATCCTCCCAGTTAGAAGAGTAGGCGATACCGTCGTGAATCCACACATCGTGAATGGAGTGGCCCGGTGTATTGAGCTCAAACTCACCAACAATCTTAGGCTGACTTGGATCTTCGATGTTGATCGAGTAATACTTTCGTCCCGCGCTCAGCGCATAGACGTGATCCTTGTAAATGAACAGGTTGTGCACCCCACCAGTCAGGTTTTCGGTGAACTCAGTGATCACGCTCACATCTCTTGGGTTAGTCACATCGATGATCACAATTCCATTCTTACGGCTGGAAGCACCCTCTCGCGAGATGATGCACACAGTCCCATCTTCTGAGATCTTTACATCGTTGACTGTACGTGCATCGACCTGTACAGAATCGATCCTGGTGATTGATGCCGGGTCAGTGACATCCCAGAAGTAGGCTTTGCCATCTGCTCCCCAGGTGCCAGTCACTGCATAGTCCCTGTCATCCTGGCCTTCCCATATCCAAAGGTCAGAGGTATGCTTATCACCGACGGATCCTCTTCCCACAAGATCAATTTTGCGGGATACATTTCTGTTGTTAGCTGATAGCGTGACCGAAGCTCCGGCGGTACCACACACCGCGCTCACCACATACAAACCTGGCTCATCTGCCACAAACTTGCCTTCCTGCGTGATCAAGCCAGATGGTGCGGAGGAGACGTCATATGATTCTCCGGTGAATGAATAGATGATTGGTGCATCGGTCACCTCGTTTCCGTCTTTGTCTTTTGCGATAGCCGTGAGGGTGAATACATCACCTGATCGGCCTTCAGTCATGTCAGCCGAAAGCTCCATTGTTACGATAGGGTTCTCAACTACCGTCAACTCGACTTTTGTCATGACCTGATCAACCTTGGCCGTAACGGTTGTTTTACCGGCTGATTTCGCCATTAGCTTGAAAAATGGCCCCATTCGCGCCACATCGGTGTTGGATGATGACATATCTACCACGACCTCAGGTCGTTCAAAACCTGCTTCATCGATGACGCGCACATCAAGTGGTGTGGTAACACCGGCGTAGATATTGGCAGGTGCTTCACCAATCTCAATTCTTGAAATGGCAGTAGGCGCAATGCTCACTGCTATGGTGGTTCTCAATGGCTTTCCATTTTCAACCGGGCTTCTTACTGTCACATTATACTCACCATGCTTGAGCGCAGTGATTTTGCCAGTATTGCGTTCTATAGTGATCTCTTTGTCGTTCCGTGAGTAGAAAATGAATTCTCTGTCAGGCACCACATTTCCATCCGCATCCACCACGGCAGCCTCTAGCTGAGCGGTTTCGCCTATTTTCATCTGGACAGGTGTGTCACTGACTTTGATCGAGTACTCCTGTGCTTGCGCATATGTCGCTACCGCAATTAAGAGAAATAAGAGTAGATTCAGTTTTTTCATCAATATCCCAGTTTTGATCTAGCCCAAATTAATCATTCGCTACCGAAATCAGAGGGATACTTGACCGCCGGTTGATTGCTCATGTAACAAAGGCAGGGGCACCAACAGGGACTACTTGTTTTTTGAGCACTTATGAAGTTTTGGTTCTTCCTTTTACAGTCTTCGGTTTTTGCGCATTACTCAGGAAAAGTTTGATCATCTGTAATGAACCGCGCTAAGAGATATCCATAAATGGAGCATTTCGAAACTTGATTCGATCACTCTTTGTATGCATTCGACTAACAACTTTGATAATGGGGTAAAAATGCCAACATTTAACTCATTAGCTAAACAAGTATCATTTTATGACTACCAGATCTCTCAGGGTCAACCTGCTATTATGGCTTGTGGCAGTATCGCAACTGTGCTCAGGTCAGTCCGCAAGGGACAGCTTACAAGGTGTACGACCTTCTGCTGACATCAATCGAGTACCACGCATAATGACTGAGATTGCACGTACTTATTACCAAGAGGAAGACTTAAGTATGACGAAAATCTATCTTGATTCTGCATTGTTTTTGTCCAATGAAAATACCCCTATCAAGGACTTGATCAGGATCTATCAAGATGCAGGTAATTACTTTGACAGGATAGCTGGTTATGATTCGTCAGTTTATTATTTCAACCAGGCGATAAGCAAGGCAGAGCAAGCACAGTATTCCTTGGGTAAGGCGAAAGCATTATCTTCAATCGGAGTGGTGTATTTAAAGACAGGCCGATTTACCAGGGCCTCCCCATACTTACTGGAAGCTCTAGAGCTGGCCGAACAGACGGGAGACGATGAGACCATCGCAAACTGCTATGGCTATCTGGGGCACCTCAATTACAATCAAAAGAAATTTGCTGAAGCCATCAAGTACCAGAAAATGAGCAAGCAACTCAACCTAGAGGCCAATGATATGCATGGAGCTGCCACTAGTGATCTGAACATTGGAAATGCCTTTCATCAACTTGATTTGCTCGACTCATCACTTTACTACTTACAAAGTGCTTTAGACTATTTCGTTAGTACTAATGACACGTTATCGCAGAGCTACCCGATCAACAATATCGGGATGGTGTTGAACCAGCAAGAGAAACATGAAGAGAGTATTCAATACCTTGAGCGAGGGTTAGCGATCAGGACAAGGTATAATGAACCGAGAGGCATCTGTTTTGGACTTAACTTCATAGCACTTAATTATAAGGAAATGGGGCAGTTTGAAAAGGCTGCTGATTATTATGAACGTTCGATTGAGAAGGCTATTCCTATCGACTATGTACTCCTGATGGAGAACAGCTATGAAGGGCTGGCAGAGTGTTATGCGGCACTCAATCAATATCGAAAGGCTTTCGAGACAGAGCAGAAGCTTAACGTAATTGCAGATACGCTGTTCAATCGGGAGAAATTTCAGGCGTTGGCGGATGCTCAGACCAAATACGAGACAGATAAGAAGGAGCAGGAAATTGAACTGCTCAACACCCAAAATCAACTGCAAGCAGCGATCATTCAGCAAGACAACCTCTATCTCATTGGAGCCGGGGGTTTGATTATAGTGATCTTGATTGTTGGCGGATTATTGTTTTATCAACGTGAGCTGCGCAACAGGGCATCTCTGGAACAAGAGAAAACGAAGCTCAAATCAGAACAGATCAAGGCAGTTATATCATCTCAGGAAGAGGAGCGCAGACGGTTTGCTATGGACCTCCATGATGACTTTGGGCAGATGATCTCTGCACTACGCATTCAGTCGAACCAGGCAGTGAAAGTAGCAGATACTAGGGACCAGATCAATGGTCAACTGGACCAAATGTATCGATCGCTTAAAGTCATTGCGTTCAATTTGATGCCGCAGACACTAGCTAATCGCGGTTTAACCGAAGCAGTCGAAGAGTTGTGCCTACAGCTCAACAATATGGGCAAGATCCAATTTAGCTATCACGACTTTGATGCAGAAGAGCATCTGGGTGATGAGGAGAAAGTAGCCCTTTACCGTGTGATCCAAGAGGTAGTGAATAATATTATAAAGTATGCCAACGCCGAGAAGGTGACCATCAATATCACAGGGTATGAAGATAGCCTGACGGTAATGATCGAAGATGATGGTATGGGTTTTGACTTGGAAGTACTCAGATCGGGAAAGGGTAACGGCTGGCGCAATATCCAGTCGAGGATTGACCTACTTCACGGAGAGATCGATTTTGATACCCTGCCGGGGAGAAAGCACAGCACCGTGACCATTGAGGTTCCTTTTGTCATGCAGCAGATGCAAGTAGCATGATGAGATGGCCAGGTCTTTCATCGTTATTGATAGTAGTTGATTATTAGTTCGAGATATCTTACTAATCTCAAAAGCTAGCTTAGTATAGCTATTCGACACGGGGAGCCAGGTAGTTGATTAATGACTTTGATGGATCACAAAAAATCCCAAGCTTTATCTCTATAGTCAAATAAGCTCAAGAGAATGGTTTTAAGATTTTTGATAGTTAGCCTTTCGATGTGGTTGACTTTATCATTTCAGATGTTAGGCCAAGTACTATCCGACAGGGATAGCTTACAAGCAGAAAGGGAAATCGCGGAACGTCATAAAGTGCCAAGAATATTGGCGGAGATTGCTAACACTTATTATCGAGAGGATGTGTCCATCATGAAAGTTTACCTTGATTCGGCACAGCTTTTTGTCGACAATCGCACACCGCAAAAGGATCTGTTAAAGGTTAAACACTTTTTTGGTGACTACCATGATAGAGTTGCAATGTATGATTCAGCGGTATACTATTATGATCAGGCGATTTTACACGCTGATGCTGCCAATGACGTTACAGGAAAATCTAAAGCACTTTCGAAGATTGGTTTAGTATTTTTGAAACAGGCCCAATACCCAAAGGCTTCATCCTATCTACTGGAGTCAGCAAAGCTAGCGGAGAGCATAGGCCATGAGGAAACTATGTCTGGTTGCTATGGTTATCTCGGACATCTTAATCACGACCAAGGCAGATTCCCTGAGGCGATCAGGTACCATAAGATGAGTAGGGATCTTAGCCATAAAATCAAGAATTTTAAGCTAGTATCTGTTTGTGACCTCAATATTGGTAATGGCTTTCATCAGCTTAAGCAGTTTGATTCAGCACTCTATTACATGCAAAACGCACTTGATTATATGGTTAGCGTTAACGACACCTTAAGTCAAAGCTATCCATTGAACAACATGGGACTGGTTTATAGAGATAAAGGTGAATACAGAAAGAGCATTGAATATTTGGAACAGGGATTAGAGATCAGGATCAAATACAAAGAGCCAAGGGGTGTTAGCTTTGGATTGAACGCTTTGGGTGACAATTATCGCAACTTGGGCGAGCATAAGAAAGCTGTTGAGTACTACGAACAATCAATAGAAAAGGCTATTTCGATCAACTACGTTATAATGACGGAGTATGGCTATAAAGGCTTAGCAGAAAGCTATGCTGCACTCAATGAGTATCAAAAGGCATATGAGGTTCAAAGAAAACTAATTGCGATCTCTGACACCTTGTTTAATCAAGAGAAATTTGATGCCTTAGCGGACGCGCAAACCAAATATGAAACGGAAAAGAAAGAGCAGGAGATCGAATTGCTTAACACACAGAACGAATTGCAAGCAGCCATCATAGAGCGTGATAATCTTTACTTAATAGGTGCTGGTGGTTCAATCGTCGCAATATTGATAGTGGGTAGCCTCCTTTTCTACCAAAGGGAACTGCGCAATCGCACAACACTAGAACAGGAAAAGACAAAACTCAAATCCGAGCAAATCAAAGCGGTCATTTCTTCTCAGGAAGAGGAACGAAAACGCTTTGCCATGGACCTTCATGATGATTTTGGGCAGATGATTTCGGCACTCCGAATATCTTCCAATCAGGCTGTAAAGGTGGAAGACACACGCCTGGAGATCAATAGCCAACTCGATAAAATGTACCGGTCGCTTAAAGTAATTGCCTTCAACTTAATGCCCCAGACCCTAGCCAACCGTGGATTAACACAAGCTGTGGAAGAGCTTTGCCTACAACTCAATAACCTAGGCCAGATCCAGTTTAGCTATCATGAGTTTGAGGCTGAGGATCGATTAGATGATGATCAGAAGGTTGCAGTGTATCGTGTGATTCAAGAGGTGGTCAACAATATCATCAAATACGCGAATGCCGAAAAAGTGACCATCAATATTACCGGTCATGAAGACAGTATGACGGTGATGATCGAAGATGATGGTATGGGTTTTGACTTGGAAGTACTCAGATCGGGAAAGGGTAACGGCTGGCGCAATATCCAGTCGAGGATTGA
>DIYH01000014.1 GCA_002435755.1 Flammeovirgaceae bacterium UBA6059 | reverse complement strand
CTTAAGAAGAACACTTTTAACAGTAATGTCGAAAACCAAATTAAACATGAGCAGCAGGTGCATGGAGAAGGGTCGCTGGATGAACTGCTACTTGGAGAGGAGTACTGGGAGCAGTAGTACATTAGCTCAACTAGAATGCAATCGATACTCAGCCAACACAGAGGACGAGTTAAGAAGTCCTAGGAAGGGTATCCGAAGTTCTGAATCTAGTAATTGTTCTTTTCTTCTACTTCTTGTTAGGGCAAATCCATTATCAACGGTAGTATATCAAAGAAACGAGTCCTTTTACTCCTTGATAGCTAAAATCCAGATCAAAGTGATTCTCTCAACTAAGAACGTAAACGGCCTTTTTGGTCACCTATTTAAGGTATCACTAGCCCTGTCTTCATTAATACTGATAGCCTCTTGCGGTGATGAAAATGACGACATTGAAGTTCAGGAAGAAAATACTAATCAGTTTAGTAGGACACAGTTCAGTGAAGGTGAAATGGCCATATTAAGCGAAACGCTGAATTTGAAGCAATCCTTTTTCAACTATGCCAGCGTCCCTATTCCAATATCCTTTAATGAGAGTTACGGTTCACTTCCTGAGCAGGATAATACTCCAGCACATAATCCAATCACGGATGCTGGGGCGACACTAGGGAGGGTACTTTTCTATGATGTAAATCTATCTGCCAACAATACTATTTCTTGTGCTTCGTGTCATCAGCAGGATAGGGCTTTTTCTGATCCAGCGAAGTTTAGCGTTGGATTCAATGGTGAGACGACCTCAAGACACTCCATGACTCTAATTAATAGCCGGTGGTATGGCAAAAAAAGGTTCTTTTGGGACGAAAAAGCTGCCACTCTTGAAGATCAGGTATTGTTGCCAATTCAAGATCACATCGAGATGGGAATGGAATTGCCTGAACTGATTTCGAAGCTTGAGCAGTTAGATTATTACGACGTTCTCTTCAACAAGGCATTCGGAAGCGCTGAGATTAATTCAGATAGGATATCAAAAGCACTCTCTCAGTTCACAAGATCGATTGTTTCATACAATTCTAAGTTTAACAAAGCGGTGAGAGCCGATGATTTAGATGAAGTGCCAGAAACAGATATGGTTGCTTTATCAACATTGACCGAGCAAGAGAATATCGGACTGGATATCTTCTACAACTTCGCTACTTGTGGATATTGTCATATGGGCCCGGCGCATGTCGCTGACAGTGCTAAGAACAATGGTTTGGATTCATTCTATAATGATCTTGGAAGAGAGACATGGTCTGGGAATCCAAAGGATAATGGACTGTTCAAACCTCCCTCACTTGCCAATATTGCCTTAAGCGCACCATACATGCATGATGGAAGGTTCGAGACATTGATGGATGTAGTAAATCATTACAACCAAAACATACAGCCTCATCCAAATTTAAACTTCAGATTAACCACAGAAGATATCGATGGAACGGTTGGAGGAACCCCATTGCAACTTGAATTAGATGAGGAGCAGAAGGAAGCGCTAGTAGCTTTTCTGAAAACCTTTACTGATGAAGAGATATCAACAGATGAGAAGTACAGCGACCCATTCAAGTGATGGATTCAGTTACCACGATAATAGTCACCTGCAACGGATTGACTAGAAGGGTATTTGATACCTGACAAAAAGGTTAGCCGCAGGCAAGGTCCTATCGAAAGTACGACCATAGCCAGGCAATGTGAAGATATCCAAAGGCTCCTGGGCGTCATACTCATTCATTATTCGAAATCTTAAGGTCAGACCAAAATAGAGGTTTCGGGCCATTACCGTTTCAGATACCACATTGAGCTCGTACCACGAAGCATTGATATTGTCCCTTTCAAAAGGTTCGGTTTGTGGGTTGAACAATCCCGATGGACTCTCTATCACAGGTGTACCAATGTCGCTGTAGGTCCCTGAACTATAGGCTAGTCCAAAACCAATGTTAGTCTTGGCATCCAATGGACCGATCAAACCTAGCATAAGACGATAGTAACTACCCGTTACTTCATAGTTGGTGTTTTCATAAGCATCCGGAGGAGTGACAGTTCCCCAGCCGTATTCTGCACCTATAAAGATGTTATTGCCAAAAGTCAGCCTGGCACCAACTTCGTTCTTCTGTTCAGCATCCGTAACAAACCCAATGAACTTTCCATAATCCACATAAACTCCAAAATCCCTTAAGAACGTACGTTCAAGTCTTTTCAGGCTGTCTTCCTGGGCTTTACGCTCTTTCTGCTCTTCCTTACTTTCCTCAACCTCAACAATAGCGAACTCTAGAGAGTCAATTACATGCTGACGTGCGATAGAGTCCCTTTCAAGAATAATGATCAAAGAATCAGCTGGAAGGTTGACTTTAGTTTGCTCTTGTGCCAGCAGTACAAGATTGCAGAGGGTCAGACTAATGGTAAGCCACAATTTTGCCATTGGTGCTGATACAGTTTTCTTCACAGTCTATGTTTAATGAGTCAAAGCTATGACTTACCAGAGAAATATTTCTGGCGAGATAACCAACCCTTGACTTTTCATCTTCATACAACTCTGTGTCATAGGTAAGTGACAGGTCTATTCGTTCTGAACCGATGGTAAGCCTATAGTTCACCTGGTTGTCAGTTGGCGATAGCGGAAGGTTGAAAGAAACAGATGAATCTGTGTTAGTGATATAGCTGCCACCATCAAGATTAAAAAGGGTATCGATCCTTGTAAGCCCTGCTTCCAATTCTGACATAGCGTCATTGAACAATTCGTTGATTGAGTCCAGCTCTACAGCCAAGAGGCTATCTACACTATAATTTGAATTGACCGCTAATAACTCAGACTGAAGAATATCCAGGGTAGGCCCTAATGAGACATTACCTGTATCAATTATCGCCACCACAACCTCTATTGAGTCACCAATCGCTGTTCTGGATGAATCCAGGCTTACCAGGCTAAGTGTTGTAGCATCAATGTCCTCTTCTATCTCTTCCAAAAGCTGGGTTACCTGTGTAAGGCTATCCTGGTTAAATATCTCGAGTGAAATAGTGGGCTCACTTACAAATATGTCGCATTCGTCACATGGTGTACAACCACTCAGGTATCCTAATACTGCAATGACCATCAACCATCTCATACTACCGCAAATATAGATCATAAGCTTCCTCAAATACACTACTGAGGATCAACGTCGAAAATGATGGATACATTTTTGAAGTCTCGCATTTTTGAAACCGTGACACTTACATTGTACAGTACTGATTTTACTTTTTTAAGACTGATACCCTGCTTTTCAATCTTAATATTGATGACCTGAAGGTATTGATTCCGGATGCGCGCAATGACCGGTTCTTCTGGGCCCAGTACCCGTTCTTTTCCAAGCTCAGCGCGAATCACGCTGGTATAGTGCTCCGCGCAGGCCTTGCATACATGAGGCTCTTTGTGCTTGACAATAGCACGAATGAGCCTGTAGTGAGGAGGGTAGTGGTATTTCTGTCTTTCGGATACTTCTGACCTATAGAAACCCTTGAAATCATTTTTTAATATATACTTCAGCACTTCCTGAGATGGATCATAAGTCTGAATGATGACTTTTCCACGTTTGTCTCTTCTTCCGGCTCGTCCGCTGACCTGGGTGATCAATTGGAATGCCCTTTCGTGAGACCGAAAATCGGGATAGTGGATCATCCGATCAGCATCTATCACGCCTACCAGTCCAACGCGATCAAAATCTAGCCCTTTGGTGACCATTTGTGTCCCTACCAGAATGTCGATTTGTCCAAGTTCAAAAGCTTCCAGGATATTCTGATAGCCGTACTTGCTCCTGGTGGTGTCCAGATCCATTCTGCCAACTACCGCCTCAGGAAAGAGTAGTCCAATGTCTTCTTCAATCTTTTCTGTGCCAAATCCAATGGTTTTGAGCTTTGGGGAATCGCATGCTTCACAAGTTTGCGGTAACGGTTCTTTGTATCCACAATAATGACATCTCAGTTCCTGCCCAAACTGGTGGTAGGTCAGACTAACACTGCATTGATGACATTTAGGTATATGACCGCAGGTTTCACAACTTAACAAAGGCGAGTACCCACGTCTGTTTTGAAAGAGAATTACCTGCTCCTTATTGGCTAAGGTCGATTCGATTTCTTCAATCAGTACACTTGTAAACTCGTTGCGTAGCAATCGCTTCTTACGTTGCTCTTTGATATCGACAAGGGTCAATTGCGGTAGGCTGACTTCATAGTAACGGCGTTCAATCTCGACAAGGCCATACTTTCGATCCTGTACATTATTATATGTTTCCAAAGAAGGTGTGGCAGTACCCAACAGCACTTTGGCTTGGGTCATATGACTAAAAAGGACAGCTACATCTCTCGCGTGATATCTTGGAGCCGGATCATATTGCTTGAAGGTAGACTCGTACTCTTCATCTACAATGACCAGACCAAGATCGGAAAATGGCAGGAGGGTGGCTGACCTGACACCCACGACCAGATCAATACTTCCTTTGAGCAATCCCTGCCAGACCTCCACACGCTCGTTATCAGAGTATTTTGAGTGATATACACCGAGTCGTTCTCCGAAAACCTTTTTGAGACGGTTCACAATCTGGGTGGTCAAGGCGATTTCCGGTAAGACATAGAGGACCTGGTGTCCGGTATCCAGTTGCTCTTCTATCAACTTGATGTAAAGCTCCGTTTTGCCACTACCAGTGACCCCATGAAGCAATACAACTGAATGCTCTATCATTTGGTCCTTGATCTCGTCCAGTTTGACTTGTTGCAGTACTGACAGAGGTGAGCTTAATGATTTCTCCTTTACCTTCTCAAACCTTGAGATTTGCTCTTTTCGTTCATTAAGCACTCCATTTTTGATCAATGTCTTAAGCGACGACTCAGAGATGCTTTGTCCTAAAAGTGCCGCTTTTTGGATCCCTTGTTCATTGGCCCCAACTTGTTCAAGTACAGGCACTTTTTGGATGTACTTGAGTAATACATCTAGCTGCTTGGGACGCTTTTCCAGCTTTTCAAATAAGTCTTCCAGCAGCTTCTCGTCATTGAGATATGATGGGTTGAGTCTAATCCATTTTTCTGTTCTTGGCTTATACTTCTCTTTGATTTGCTCAAACATGAGGATAGCACCTTTTACCGAAAGTGATTTGATGATGTGATAGATGCTTTTGAGCCCTAGTAGGCTGGATATCTCTCCATAAGAGAGTTGATCGGCCACCTCCAACTGTTTGATGAGTTCATATTCTCTATCGTTCAATTCCGATAGGTGATCTAGATAGATGTAATCCGGATTGAGTTGTACAAATGACTCGCTAGAAAGCTTAAGTCCAGATGGAATGGCGGCATTGATCACTTCTCCCAAAGTGCACATATAATAGCTAGCAATCCAATGGTACAAGTCAATCTGGAGTTGATGAACTATTGGAGCTTCATCCATTAGTTCCAATACCTCTTTTGGCTCGTAATTCTCAGGTCGCTCCAGATGCAGCTTGCCTATAATACCCGTTTGGATTTTTTGCTTACCAAAAGGCACAATGACGCGACAACCTATTTTGGTTTTATCGGCGATTTCGACAGGCACCCTATATGTAAAGAGCCTGTGAATGGGAACGGGTAACATAATATCTGCATACCATGTCACGGATGATGGATTTGAATCGAAAAGTGATGGCTCTTCCTGGGACAAGCAGATCAGCTATTTAGTTGTACAAGGGCCTCATTGACCGAATGTACAGGTAATCTACATGCCTTTTCAAAGCAAACAAAGATGGTCGTACCCGAATCATCTGAATGGCGATCTTTGAGTAGCGGAAGTTCGCTTTTCTCTGTGGTTCCCGTTAGAATACTCTGGGGCATATACCTCTCAGCAAACTTGTTTCTAAATTGTGGTGCTTCCGGACCAATAATGACGATTTCTGCCAGAGGTTCAGCCATAGCCGCATAAGTCAGCGCCCAATTGGCCATGTCACGGGTCTCACTAGTGATCCAGGAAGTAAGCATAACCACCATCGACTGAGCATGCTTAATGTAGTCTTGCTTATCAAGTAGGGTGCCCAGGCGCAGGAGTACGTTGGCCATCACAGAATTAGATGCGGGGATCACATTGTCAAAGATCTCTTTTTTACGTGCGACAAGTTGTTCACCCTTGTCCGAGGTATAGTAGAAAAGTCCATCTTCTCTATCGAGAAAATCACTGAAGGCTATCTCAACCAGCGACTGTGCTATATGTAGCCATTCTTCGTTGAAAGTGGTCTCATATAGTGAGATCATGGCTTCAGCCACCAGGGCATGGTCTTCGAGAAATCCAGGGATAGTGGCCTTGCCTTCTTTATATGATCTGTAGAGCTGACCATCTATGATCATGCTATTTTTTAGAAAGCGGGCATTGCAAAGGGCATCTTCCAGAATTGACTCTTCTCCCAAAGCATTATAAGCATTGACCAGACCGGTGAGCATGAGAGCATTCCATCCTGAGAGGATCTTATCATCAAGCCCCGGTTTTATACGCTCAGCCCTAAGTGACATGCACTTATCAGAAAAAGCCACTTTTATACCTATCCATACTTCGAGATCGATTCCCTTGCTTTTTGCGAAGTTTTGATCTGGGTCACGATAGTGCAGAATGTTGCGTCCATCTTCCCAGTTACCCTCGGAAGTGATGTGATAGTATTCGGCAATTAGTCCATAGTGCTCTCCTGCAAGGGCTCTTATTTCATCATCAGTATAAGTGTAAAATTTGCCCTCAATACCTTCGCTATCTGCATCCAGAGCTGAGTAGTAACCATTTTCGCTACTTCTTAACTCACGATTAGCCCATCCGATGGTCTGTAAAATCACCTCTCGATAGAGTGGTTTCTTTGTTACTTTATATGCCTCGGCATACAATGTCATTAATTGACCATTGTCGTAAAGCATCTTTTCAAAATGTGGAGCGAACCACTCCCCGTCTACAGAATACCTGGCAAAGCCACCGCCTACCTGATCGTAAATGCCACCTGCTACCATGCGATCCAGCGTTAGCAGCAAGTGCTCCCTGGCCTGGAGATTTTCAGATTCTTGATAGTACCTTAACAAAAACCTCCAGATACTGGGCATGGGGAATTTGGGCGCCTTTGCTGTTCCGCCATGTATGGTATCAAAACGTTCTGAAAGGATCCCATACATCTGAGTCAACAGTTGTTTGTCAAACTTTGATTCTTCATTGGGTGATAGCTTTAGCCTTTCTGACTCTGAGCGATTGAGTACATCAGTAAAACCTTCTGCACTCTTCTCGATCTCCTCTCGTTGATCAGCAAAAGCCTTAGCCACGTTTTGGAGCAACTGTACCCAACCTTTGGGAGGAAAGTAAGTGCCACCATAAAATGGCTTTTGTTCGGGTGTCAGAAATACATTGAGTGGCCAGCCTCCTTGCAGCCCCATGGCCTGAACAGCCTCCATATACACCTGGTCGACATCAGGGCGTTCTTCCCGGTCTATCTTAATGCAAACAAAATCTTTATTCATGATTGCTGCGATAGCTTCATTCTCAAAAGACTCGCGCTCCATCACATGGCACCAATGACATGCTGAGTAGCCTATACTCACGATGATTGGTTTATCCTCAGTTTTAGCCAGTTGAAGTGCCTCATCACCCCAGGGGTACCAGTCGACTGGGTTAAATTGATGTTGTAGTAAGTAAGGACTTGTCTCGTTCGCGAGACGATTCTTTGTTTGCTGGCTCATATAAGTTGGCTTTCAAGTTGTCTGCGTTCTGTGGACACATCAACCTGACTAGACAACTCATCCAACTTCTTTAAAGTTTCTTTGATAAATCGTTGGTGGGCATTTGAGCCGCTGTGCATGGGCTTGTGCGCAAGCGCCTTTCTCATATGACCCCATTGTTCGATAAACAAACGCGCTTCAGGCGCAATCATGGTCCTTACGAACTCGTTCCAGATATGGTTTTCAGCGACTTCATTTGGATGGACCTTGTCTGCTTTATAGTACTGGTAGTCACGCAGCTCATCCATCATTATTTCAAAAGATGGGAAGTAGATAGTGTTGCCGTTAGTGGAAGTGATTTCTTCACAGGCCAACCTGAGTATAGCTTTGCTAAGCATGTTCTGCTCCATACCGTATCTCAAGTGGCGCACCGGGCTAACGGTCAGTAGGAACTTAATATCAGGGTTGATAGTCCTGACCTTATTTATCGTGTTTTGTAAACTAGACTTGACTTTCCTCAAGTTTAGCATGTGCTTTTCAAATTCGTTTTGTGGCACTTTATGACAATTAGCCACAACCTCATTATGGCTAATGTGCTTGTAGACCATCGCACTGCCTAAAGTGATAACAGCCCAGTGGGCCTTTAACAATGCAGTTGAAGTGATGTCATGTGCACGCTCAATATGTTGCGCTAGCGTCGGAAGTGAAAGCGCAGACAGGTCTGAATGATAGTAGAAGTGAAAATAAATATCGTCTCTTTGAGACAATAATGAGTCGGAGATTGGAGCTTTGTCGATACTGTTAACAATGTTCCTTTCAATACTAACTGGATCGTACAACGTACCAAACGGATTGGATACTACCGACCATTTATAGGATTCGAGCTTTGCAGCTATCATATCCGAAAAACATGAGCCTATTGAAAAAATGGTTTGGTTATGTTCTATCATAGCTTATGCAAAGCTAATTAGAGATGACCCAGAAACGACTGTCTCCTTACAACCAAAAAAGCCCCAGCAGATGCTGAGGCTTTGAATCTTATCTCGGTAGGAGGTTTACTTCAACGCATTAGAGAAGTTTTCCATGATCTCAGAAGTTCTCATGTCTACATCAAAAGTGAGCATTACCTTATCCCATGCCATACTTACTTTAGCCGTTTTGTTGTCATTAGGGTCGACCCACCAGAACAGCCTTTCCATTGACTCAGGCATCATAATCGGAGTAACAGAAATATTTGCAGCCAGATCTTTAGACAATGCGTCCATATCAACTTTACCATCTGTCATATAAGCAAATATCTGCTTACCGGTTTTATTAAGATGAATAGTCCAGTCGCCACTCTCAGCGGGGGTGACATATACTGAGTATTTTCCTGCTCTTACATTCTCTCCACCAATTTTCACAGTATTGCTGAACTCGATGGTTGTAGCCTGGTTAGCGCCTGCTCTCCAAGGTGTGCCATAGGGTACAAGATCACCGAAGATCGTGCGACCTTTTACACCAGGAGAAGAGTAATCAAAAGTAACTGTAGTGAACCCGACATTCTGAGTAGAATATGCAGCAGGGCTCGGTACAAGGCCAACGACTTGTGCCTGACTCAAGCTTACAAGACCGATACAGCAGAGAGCTAGTAAAAGTGTTTTTTTCATAGTAGTGATCATTTAGAAAGGGTTTAGTTATAGTTAAATAAGAATGATTCTCTCCTTTTTTTGATAGAAGCTGCCACACGTGAACTTCATATCAAAGACCTTTAACGAACTTCTCGGTAGAATGTTAGTACAATTTTGCCTCAAATATTCGGATTTGAGAATATTCAGAAAAGTGCGAGTCAATCTCATTTTATCAGGGATATTACCAGAGATACAAACCCACGTATGATTAAAAGTCAATCCGCTATATTGAAGATAACACTCTATAATTAAGTCATGAAGCACTTTAATAGTATTAACCCTTACACGGAGGAAGTAATTGGGTCTCATCAGAGCATGAGTGAGAAAGAAATCAACACGGCGCTCAACTTTGCGGGAAAACAGTTCAAATCCTGGAGGCTTACTTCATTTTCCGATAGGGCAGAACTTATGACCACTATGGCGAACACGCTAAGAAGAAATGTTGACCAGTATGCTAAGATGATAACCATGGAGATGGGCAAGCCAATCTCGGAAGCCATAGGAGAGATCCATAAATGTGCATGGGTTTGTGACTACTACGCCGAGAATACTGAGCATTTTCTGAAAACCGAGATTATTAAAACTGATGCTGCGCAAAGCTCAGTCAGGCATGATCCATTAGGATGTATTCTGGCTATCATGCCATGGAATTTTCCCTTCTGGCAGGTGTTCAGGTTTGCTGCACCCACTCTAATGGCGGGCAATGTGGCCGTATTAAAGCATGCGCCAAATGTATTCGGTTGTGCCAAGATGATTGAAGAAGTATTTTTGGAGGCAGGTTTCCCCAGGGGTATCTTCCAAAATATGGTTTTCGATCATAGTGAGACTGAGCGAGTGATTGCTCATGATGCTGTGGTAGGAGTGAGCCTCACGGGAAGTGGTAGGGCAGGTGCCGCTGTGGCTTCAATAGCGAGCAAGTATATCAAGAAGTCACTATTGGAGCTAGGTGGGAGCAACGCTTTTATTGTCTGGGAAGATGCTAACTTGGAGAGAGCAGTTGCCACAGCTGTTAACGCAAGGATGATGAATACAGGTCAAAGCTGCATAGCTGCAAAGCGTTTTATATTGCTTGAGAGAGTCTATGATGAGTTTGTTGAGCGATTCACAAAAGCAGTCATGGAGCTGAAGCATGGAGATCCAATGAGTACTGAAACCCAAGTAGGTCCATTAGCACGAATAGACCTGGCTGACCAGTTGCAGTCCCAGGTCCGAAAATCGAAGGAATTAGGAGCAGAGATACTCTTAGGAGGAAATCAGCAAAGGTGTTACCACGAACCGACAGTGCTTGGTAATGTCAAACCAGGCACGCCAGCATTTGATGAAGAGACTTTTGGACCGTTGGCAGCCATGATCAAGGCTACTGATATAGAAGAGGCATTTCGACTCAGTGAAATGAGCAAGTATGGGTTGGGAGTAACAGTTTGTACACATGATACAGCAAAAGCCATATCAATGGCCAATCGAGTAAGTGATGGAGCCTATTTTGTCAACGAACTAGTGAAATCTGACCCTCGGCTACCCTTTGGCGGTACCAAGTACTCTGGCTATGGAAGAGAGCTGGCGAAGGATGGGATTCTCGAATTTGTGAATAGGAAGGTCATGTACGTGGGTTAAAGGTTTAGATTGGCGATGAAGTTTTGTTAGAAAATCATAAGCCACCACTTAGCTAACTTGAAGAGGTAATTATAAATACGTAAGAGTTGAAAAAAATCAATTCAAAAGTACAACCCAGTGCTTATGAGTGTACGATCACGGCTGATTGTGCAGTATTTGGATTTCAAAATAATGAGGTCAAGTTGCTGTTGGTTAAACGTAGCATAGAACCTTATAAAGGCTATTGGATGCTACCTGGTGGTATAATGAATGAAGGATGTACATTGGAAGAATCCGTAGATCAGGTGCTATTCGACTTAACCGGGCTTCAGAATATTCATCAGAACCAAGTAAGAATATACAGTTCAGTTGACAGACACCCTGTTAAGAGAGTGGTGACGGTTTGCTTTTATGCACTCATAAAACCTGAAAACCATTCCATTATCGCTAAAAACTATGTGTCTGAGGTGATGTGGTGTTCTCTTAATGACTTACCCGAACTAGGATTTGATCATGGTAATTTGGTCATTGATGCCTGGGCGAAGCTTCGAGCGAATATGGAGCATAATCTAACATTTGGTGAGCTGTTACCATCGAAGTTTACTCTTAAGGAATTGCAGGATTTGTTTGAGAGTGTCCTGGGACAGACGCTCGATAGGCGCAATTTCAGAAAGCGAATATTACAATTGAATCTGCTGGAGTCTACTAACGAGAAGAAAAAGGGAGTAAAGGGTGGGCCGGAATTATATAAGGTGAAGAGATAGCTGAGAAATTATTGTGTCAATTTGTTATTCTGTGTATATTGTACACATAATAAACAGCTATACTCATGCGCAAGTCATTTATAGTCCTTTCTTGTTTTACTGTGTTCGGTTGTTCTGAGCCAATGTCTATTAAACTGACTAATCCGGATACGGCTAGTCTTGTGGAGCAACCTATGGTGATTGAGCGTGAAGTATTCGGGGTTCAGTTCGATGAGTATCTGATTTTCTCAACCAATGAAGACCAATCAGTACCTGCTCAGTTTGACGATATCGACGGTGATGGAAAGTGGGATGAAGTAGCTCTGCAATTAAGCTTTGAACCTAAATCAACAGTAGAACTAGCTTATCAAATAGTGACTAAAAGCGAATTGCCAGAGTTTGAGAGTAGAACGGCAATACACTTTGGTTATAGTCCTGAACGTAATAACGTTTTTAGCCCGGTCAGTGAGAATGTGAGGCCTAGTGATCACGTCGCGCAAAGCAAACCATACATCTATCAATTTGAGGGACCCGGATGGGAAAGTGAGTTGATCGCTTATCGTCTGTATTTTGATAGTCGAAATGGTAAAGATATTTTTGGTAAAACCAGACCAGAACTTATGTTAAAAAACATAGGCTTGGGAGAGAACTACCATGAACTGCAGGAGTGGGGCATGGATGTCTTAAAGGTAGGAAGTAGTCTTGGGTCAGGAGGTCTGGCCATGTTAAAGAATGATTCTATCTACCGTCTGACAGAGACAGACAAGGCTACTTTTCAAATAGTAACCCAAGGTCCTCTGCGCTCTATTCTTAAACTGTCTTACGAAGGGTGGAAGGTTGATGGATCCACTTATGATCTTACCGAAACTATATCGATTTGGGCTGGTAAGCGACATTTTCAAAGTGATGTAGCCTTATCAGGTAATGGTTCAGACACTTTAGTTACAGGTATTGTCAACTTACATGAACTAGAAAGTGAGTTTGCCAAGAGGAATGGAGCTGAGATCATGTATACGCATGGTATACAAAGTGAGAATATGGATGTCCTTGGAATGGGCTTGATTATACCTAAAAATAGCTTTATTTCTTTCGGAGAAGCTCCTAAAGAAGGCCAAGGGGTTACAAACACCTATACTGCCTTAATGCGTTCCAATAACGGGGTTTACCAGTTTGGCTTTTACACAGGCTGGGAACTTGAGAACTCAACCTTTTCTGATGAAGCGACTTTCGTTGATAAACTCAAGGCTGAAACATACCTCTTAACTAGTTCAATCGAAATCACACAATAAAAGACTATGACACAAATAAGGTTTGGTTCTCATCCGGAGGATATTGCGCGTTTTACAACCACAGAATTGAGGGATCGATTTTTAATACCAGAGGTGATGAAGCAAGGTGAGATCACCACAGCGTATTCTATGCATGATCGAATGATCACTTTAGGCATTGTACCTGGTTCTTCACCGTTAATTATTCCGGCATATGATGAATTGACCAAGGCCGACTATTTCCTGGCACGCCGGGAGATGGGCATCATCAACGTAGGTGGTGCTGGTAAAATAGTCGTTGATGGAGAGATCTATGAGCTGGGCTCTAAAGAATGCTTGTATATAGGTAAAGGTAAGAAGTCAGTTGAGTTCAGTAGTATGGATGTGGGAACTCCTGCTGAATTTTATGTTAACTCGTGTCCGGCACATGCAGAATACCCAACAGTGAAGGCTAACAAGAGTGATGCCAATAGGGTTGATCTGGGTTCCAAGGACAACTGTAACGAGCGTTCTATATTTCAATATATACACGAAGATGGTATCCAGAGTTGTCAGCTGGTGATGGGCATCACAGAACTTGCGAGTGGTAGCATATGGAATACATTTCCCCCCCATACTCACTATCGTCGAATGGAGATATACTTCTATTTTGATATGCCCGAAGATCAGATCGTGATGCATTTTATGGGCGATCCTCAAGAAACGAGACATTTGGTGATGTGCAATAAGCAAGCTGTAATCTCACCGGAATGGTCTATCCACTCTGGAGCGGGTACAAGTAACTATTCATTCGTTTGGGGAATGGCTGGTGAGAACAAGGCCTTCACAGATATGGATGGACAACAACTTGTTAATATTCGATAGTCATGATGTACGAAGCTTTTGATTTAAAAGGCAAGACGGCACTTGTCACGGGGTGTAAGCGGGGTATCGGCAAGGCTATGGCAGAAGGACTAGCAGAGGCAGGAGCAGACATTATTGGAGTCTCCGCTTCATTAGAGCTTGAGAACAGCAAGGTTGAGCAATCAGTAAAGAAGATAGGAAGAGATTTCAAGGCTTATCAATGTGACTTTTCAAAAAGGGAATCACTTCATAGTTTTTTGTCAGCAGTCAACAAGGACCATCAGTCAATTGATATCTTGGTGAACAATGCTGGAACAATCTTGCGAAAACCCGCTGCGGAACACCCGGATGAGTATTGGGATGAAGTAATTGAGGTTAACTTAAATGCACAATTCATCATATCTCGTGAGATTGGGAAAGGTATGATCGAAAGAGGCAGTGGTAAGATCGTTTTTATAGCCTCGTTACTGACCTTTCAAGGTGGTATAACTGTGCCAGGATATGCCGCTAGTAAGGGAGCGATAGGGCAGCTTACTATGGCCTTGTCAAATGAATGGGCATCACAAGGGGTCAATGTGAATGCCATAGCACCAGGGTATGTTGCCACAGACAATACGCAGGCACTTCGTGATGACGCAGAGAGAAGTGAAGCTATCTTGTCTCGCATTCCACAAGGTAGGTGGGGTACGGCAGAAGATTTTAAAGGAGTAGCTGTTTTTCTGTCATCAGATGCTTCAAACTACATGAATGGATCCATCGTCACTGTAGATGGAGGATGGATGGGTAGATAGCCCTTGGTTGCAAGCAGTTAACTATGGGTCTAATACTCTGATATTTGATAGTAGTGTTTAAAATAGAATAATAATGATAAAGGGAGGGTTGTCAGCGCTGTAGTTAATGCTTCTTTATATGGTTTTACCCTCCCACTTTTTTGAAAATAGAGAGTATGACAACATTCTTAACAATCAATATAGCTATGCAGATAAGGAAGTCAGATATCGTATCCGAATTGTTCCAGAGAAGTGTTAGCCTGTGAAAGTTGTAATGCGAGTTTTAGAAGTCCGGGAGAGGCCCAATGACTATTAGAGATTTGAGAGCTTAAAGTGATGTTGAATAATATACCTATGTGGATTATTATATGTTTGACTCTTGTGTTAAGTGCATGTAATAAAAATGCCTCTGTTAAGGAGATCAAGTTGGCACATGGCCTTACTGAGGATCATGCCGTTCATAAGGGGATGGTTGATTTCGCTAACCGGGTATATGAGAAGTCTAATGGTACACTTAGCATAAAGATTTATGCTAATGGTCAGCTAGGTTCTGAAAGCCAATGTCTGGAGTTACTTCAAATAGGAAGTCTCGGAATCACTAAGGTGTCCGCTGCAGTGATGGAGAGTTTTGCGCCACAGTTTAAGGTATTGGGAATACCTTATATTTTCAAGAATGATGCACATCGAAACACTGTCTATGATGGAGAGATAGGGGATGCGATTCTTGATTCTGGAAAGGAATACTGGCTCAAAGGACTATGCTTCTATGATGCTGGTAGTCGAAGCTTTTATACCACAGAGAAGCCGATAAGAAAAGCCTCTGATCTCAAGGATATGAAGATCAGAGTCATGAAAAGTATCACTGCCAATAAAATGATCAGCGAAATGGGTGGTGTACCTGTGCCTATAGCCTGGGGTGAGCTATATACGGCGCTTCAGCAAGGCGTAGTAGATGGAGCTGAGAACAACCCTCCTTCATTTCATCTTTCGAGGCACTATGAAACGAGTAAGTATTATACCCTTGATAAGCATACTTCCATACCTGACGTACTAGTTATCAGCACTATTGTATGGGACCGGTTAACTCCAGATCAACAAAAATGGATTGGAGAGGCAGCCAAAGAATCAGTAACTCCGCAGCGAGCTTTTTGGCAAGCGTCGGAAGAGGAGAGCCTTGCAATCGTCAAAGAAGCAGGTATTGAAGTGATCCAACCCGACCTTACAAGTTTTCAAGAGGCCACCAAAGCTATCTTAGAAGAGTTTAAGCAGGATGAGGAGTTGCTTCCGTTGATCAACCAAATTATAGAAGCCAATGCGGAAGAAAATTGATCATGTACTGACGTTGATGCTTGCTGTGCTGATGAGTACCATGGTGTTAAGTACTTTACTTCAGGTATCTGCTCGTTTGCTATCACTTAATGTGCTGTTTACTGAAGAGCTTACTGTGTATTCTATGATGTGGGTGACACTTTTCGGATCAGCCTATGCGTTTGGTATTAAGAAGCATATATCTATTGACGCGCTGAAATCTACACTCAAAGCCGAGCTTAAGTGGAAGCTTGAGATTATGATAGAGTTGCTGATCGGTTTGTTTGCAGTGCTCATTTTGATTGTTGGTGGAAGCTGGTTTGTTTATATCACCTTTAAGTTAGGACAAGTCTCTTCCGTTATGCAGGTGCCTAAAGGATGGATCTATCTGGCTCTACCAGTGAGTGGGTTGATCATACTCGTCTATAATACGCTCAATATTTTTGACACATTAAATAATCGTACCCATGAGCCTGGTTGAAATAGGTGTATTGGTCATACTGTTTGTTACCCTACTAACACTGGGAGTGCCTATCACAGTTAGCCTCACTCTTTCCGCTCTTTTTACGCTATCTATCAATGTACTATTTGTGCCTTCTGCCACAACAGTAGCTCAACGCATGATCAACGGACTGGATAGTTTTACTTTACTAGCCATACCGTTTTTCATATTGGCAGGCCAAATCATGAATAGTGGGGGTATTGCTGCCCGGCTTATTGCCTTTGCAAAAGCCTTGGTGGGTCCTGTGAGAGGAGGTTTGATATTCGTCAACATCATTGCATGTACGCTGTTTGGCGCAATATCAGGATCAGCTGCGGCCGCGGCTTCTGCTATAGGGTCAATCCTCACAGGTAAAATGGAAGATGAAGGATATGATAAAGGTTTCACTACTGCTGCTAACGTGACTTCTGCGACAACCGGCCTGCTGATTCCACCAAGCAATGTCCTTATTGTTTATTCTTTAGCCGCTGGTGGTTTGTCTATTGGTGCACTGTTCATCGCTGGTTACATACCCGGGTTACTGACCAGTCTGGCTATCATGTTAGTCAGCTATATCTATGCTCTAAAGAATAACTACCCAAGGGGAGAGGGCTGGAGACTTGCTGTTGTTTGGAAGAGCTTTGTCGATGCTTTTCCAAGTTTGCTACTGTTGATTGTGGTAATGGGAGGTATAGTTGCCGGTTACTTTACTGCCACGGAGGCTAGTGCCATAGCAGTGCTCTACACTGTAGTGCTCTCACTCTTCTACGGAGAATTGAATAGGAAGAAGGCCATTGGTATTCTTGTGGAAAGCAGTACTACCACAGCGATTGTTTTGCTGCTGGTGGCTACTTCTACAGCTATGAGCTGGATTATGAGTTACGGTGATTTGCCACAGTCCATTTCGGCTTACCTTTTGTCGATTACAGACAACCCGATCATTGTCCTTATATTGATCAATGTATTGCTATTGCTGGTTGGGATCTTTATGGATATTACACCGGCAGTACTCATATTCACACCTATCTTCCTTCCAGTCGTCACGTCATTTGGGATCGATCCGGTACACTTCGGTATCATTATGGTTCTCAATCTGTGCATAGGTCTTTGTACACCTCCTGTTGGCAACTTATTGTTTGTTGGAGCCAGCGTGGCGAAAATACCCTTTCAAAGGGTTCTTAAACCAATGTTACCGCTCTACGCTGTGATGTTGATTGTCCTCATACTCATTATCATGGTACCTGAGTTGAGTCTTTGGCTGCCAGAGTTATCTGGATACTAGTTAGACTTTATATCTAATGGAGTGCACCTTGATACGCTGCTGCTTGCCTTTAAGCGTGAGGTTACCGAGATAGTTCGAGTTGTACATCTCTGGTAGCTCAATTTGTTTAAGCAATCGTTCTGAAATAAGTAGTGATTCACCAAATTCGTTGCACATACCTTGTATCCTGGCCGCTGCGTTGAGTACATCACCATGGTAAGCGATTTCGCTCTTTAGTTCACCTACCTGGGTGGCCATTACTTTGCCATAGTGCGCACCGGCTTTGAATTCAGGTACGACTTCATACCGCTTCATGAAGTACTCGGACTGATCATTGAGCAATCGCTGAAATTGGAAGAAGAAGTCGATACAGTCGAAGGTTGCTTGTGAGCAGAATTTCCAGGTCAGTACCACTTCATCTCCAACATATTGATAAATCCTGGCCTTACTTCTTTGAGCAGGGGTGGAGACAATTGAAAAGCAATCCTGTATCAGTTTGCTATAGCTGGAGTGGCCCAATTGCTCGGCGATAGATGTTGAAGACTTCAAATCCAGGAACATGAAGATCCGCTCTTCCTCGACCGGCGAGAAGTATTTGCCTGAGACATATTCCATCAAGACGCCAGGCCCTAATAGGCGATTCATTTGCAGTATGAAATGAAATACCAGGCTATTGACTGCCATAAAAGCTAGTGTGACGAGACTCTCGGTGGAAAGAAAGAAGGATTTGGCAAAGTCGAGCGTATTGCCGTAAAGGCTGCTCAAAAAGATCACGATAGCAAAGAACAGTAGATAGATAGCGGTATTAACCAGTACAGTCCAGCCAAAAGACTTCTTGGCACGACTGCCTCCTAAGTGGGCATGATTGAGTAGACTCAATAAGGTGCCCATGATAATAGCAGTGATGGTAACCTGTAAATGCAGCCAAACCGTCTGCACCGGTAGCCCTTCTTCCGATAAGTCCCCGGCAAATCTGATCAGCACGTAAAAGTTGGTCGTCAGTACCCAATAGACGATAGAGAAAAGGACAGCACTTGATTTGACTCGTAGGAACATGGAGATAATAAAAGTAAGCTAAATCTGCTTCTAGAGTTAAATGCTAAGTACATCGAGAGACAAGTCCAAAGTCAGCAAGGGGAGAGCTCTGAAGCTTTGACATATATTGCTCAATTCAATTAGGCGTTGTTAACCAATCTCAAAAACAAGTTCATTTGCTAAAAACTCAAATGAACACCGTGAAGAATATTCTCTTTTCAGTAATCGGTCTTTACACATTATTGTTGTCTCATGAGGTTGCAGCACAGGAAGTGACTCAAGAACTTAAGGATGTCGATGAGATCATCAGTCGGTATTATGAGGCTATTGGCGGTTACGACCAACTCAAAGCCGTCAAGACGAAGATCATCCGAGGTACTTACGTAGAGCCCGGATACGGGTTGATAATGAACGGAGAGACCATAAGCATTAGGGGCGACAAACGACTTGCGCGTGGTACAGGAGAGCTGATAGGATATTTCTATGAGGGATATAATGGAGAACAGGTATGGGAATATTATAAGGGTGATACTATCCCGCGCATCATGGATGGCGAAGCAGAAAAAGCTTCAAGAAGAGGGGCAGAGTTCGATGACTCATTTGTAGACTATAGAGAAAAGGGACATAAGGTAGAGCTTCAAGGATTGATCAACTTAGAGGGCTCAGAAGTTTATCAGATCAATGTCACCCTCAGTGATGGCTGGGAAAAGGTCTACTATATCGACAGTCGTTCGTTCCTTGTAAAAGCCATGCGCAAGAGTATGCCCCTACACGCCAGAGGTGATGATATCAATTTTCTGGTGTTCTTCGACCAATATCGACCTGTAGCTGGAGTGCTTTATCCATTTGTACACACAGAGCGTAACATTGACGACAATTTCAAAATGATCAATGTCTTTATCAAAGATGAGATATTGATCAATCCCAACATCGATACGGTCAATTTTGATCTGCACATCCCAGTGCTACCGCAAAATTGAATTCTAACCTAAGTTGAAAGGTCGCTCTCGAGTTGACTTCTTCAAATAGTAGGAGGGCGGTCGACCGAAGTGATCTTTGAACGCTCGGCTGAAGGCAGAAAGCTGAGAGAATCCTAAGTTTTCCGATAGGGAGTGAAGGCGACATTGTCCGGTAACAATTGACTCCATGGCAAGCTCCATTCGGATGTTCTGAAAGTAGTGCCAGGGCGTAACTCCAAAGTATTGTTTGAAGTACCTGATAAAATGGTGCTTGGACATCACTGCTGCATTGGCCACTTTCTCAAGGTCAAAGTAGCCCATGGCATTGCCATGCATGTACCTGGCTCCTAGAAGGATCCTTCTTGCTAACTCCACTCTGGTAAGACGCTTGGCTCGTAAAATACTATCAATTCGTTTGTTGAGATTCATGTGAGAACTATCCAGTATTGTCGAACAGCTCTGAAAGAAACCTAGCCTACCAAACGGGGTGCTCTGGCTAAGAATATCAGAGAGCCAAGTTCCAAATTCATCGATAGCGCTGAAACTCGTATTTGTCACTAAATAAGGGCTTTGGCCTGCTTTATTCTCTAGAAAGATGGACACACCTTGATGTGCCTTTGTTGATTGATAGTATACTTCACAGTCGTGAGCGATGACCATATACTCGCCTTCATGCAGGACGGTCTCCCGACCATCAATAGTATACTTTTCAATACCTGACTGACAGTACTTTATCGAAAGACCTGTCCTATAAGGCCCAAATTCATAATTCGGTTCTGAAGAGAAGTAAACTTCATTGCCAGGATGGAAATTGTCCAGACCAGCACTACTTGGTGGTGACTGATACTTAGGATGTCTTGCTGAGCCACTCATTGCTCTATAAAGCTATGGATTCCGACATACTTCATCAAAGCTTGTGGGTGGTATCAAACTGCTGACCGATAATATCATCAATAGTGTAAAAACAAGAGAAAATGCCTGACTGTCGCGTTTCTACAAGTTATTGAAGCAACTAATTGCAACTTTTGGTCTATCGATCAATCTCTCAAAAGGTAGAATGACGTATCGATGAAAGTTTGAACTATGCAAATCCTCAATCAGCATATTCGCCATGAAATCATAGTTCCTGAGGGTACATCAGGGCAGTTTATCGAGAGGTGTTTTGTTGTCAACAGTGCAACGGACAAGCAAGTCGGAAGCCAATTCTATAAGGTTGTTCCAAGAGCACAGCCTGTACTCATCGTCAAGAGAGATGAGCTCACTGGAAATGTCCAATCTTCACTTGCTGGTCCTCAATTATGGAGTATTGAGATTCCGTTTAATCCTAATGAGCAGTGGTGTATTGCGGAGTTAAAGGCAGGTGCGCTGTTCACTCTTTTTGGAGTGGCAGGAAGGGAGCTCAGGAACAAAGTGCATTACCTAAGAGAGCTTGATCCCATTTTGGCCCCAGCTATTGAAACTGCATTCGCAAAAGACTTTACACCACATCAGTTTGATGAACTCTTTCACAAAGCAGATCTAACCTTGAAACTGGGTAGAGAACTTGAATACGCTTTGGATATTCTTAGTAGCCCTCAAAGTCAGTTTACAGTTAAGGATTTGTCCATCAAGTCTGGCCTACACACCAGAAGACTACAGCGCCAATTTGATCAACTGATTGGAATATCTCCAAAGCAGTATCAGACTATCATTCGGCTAAGATCGGCATTGGAAATGGCGGCCTATCAGCATAATTCAACGTGGACTGAAATTGCCCTACTATGTGGTTACTATGACCAGCCGCATCTGACCAATGATATGACGCGTTTACTAGCCATCAGGCCGAGTGAGATATCAAGATTAATTGCTGCTTAGTATGTTCATCAGTTTTCTAATCCTTGCCATTGTAGTTGCCGTCATTATGACGGTTCTCAGAAAGGGTAGACTGGTATATAATCTCTATAAATACTTACTCGTACTGTGCGTGGGACTATCTGGTATCTATGGGTTTACCGGCCATTTCTTCGTGCCTGATCTTGTTGCCGAGTCTATTGGTTGGCCGAGCGGAAACCCATTTCAGCAGGAAGTGGGATTTACGAACCTTTCTTTCGGTGTGGTGGGATTGCTATGCCTTAGGTATGGAAGCGATTTTAGATTAGCAACTGTAATTGGCTATTCCATATTCCTGCTAGGGGCGGCTTACACGCATCTGGTTGATTTAAGTTTCAACGACAACCTTTCGTCTGGTAATGCCGGTGAAGTATTGTACTACGATATACTTGTGCCTTTGCTACTCATTGCGTTAGCAATAACGACCAACAGGAAATCCTCAAAGGCTTAAAAACCATTCCGCTAGGCATAACTTGATGGCTTTCGAGCAACCGATTTTGTCTAGCCCAATCAATGCCCTAACTTGGTTATGTGAGGCAAGTATTAGCACTTTTCGCATTCATGATTTCGCTCCCTATTCTCGCGCAAGAGAAGGAATCAAAGGTTGCGCTGGTCATTGGTAATACCAATTATGAAGTGGGTCCCCTTCGCAATCCAATCAACGATGCGAACCTCATGTCCAATACCCTTAGTGGGCTCGGGTTTGAAGTGATCAAGGTGCTGGATGCTGACAAGCCTACCATGGTGCAGGCGGTACGTGATTTTGAGGCCAGGGTGGTCGACAGTGAAGGCACAGCTTTGTTCTATTATTCCGGGCATGGACTTCAGGTCGATGGCGCCAACTATCTCGTACCCGTGAATGCCGATATCAAGGCAGAATATGAAGTGGAGTCAACCTGTCTGAGAGCCGATCGTGTGCTGCGCATGTTGGAGTATCACGACAACCCATTAAACATTGTCATCTTGGATGCCTGTCGAAACAATCCTTATACGAGGAGCTTCAGAAGTATGAACCGTGGGCTAACACAACCTACAGCTGCGCCGACCGGCTCTATTGTAGCATTTTCCACTGCACCGAACTCCGTGGCTTCCGATGGTACGGGAAGTAATGGGCTTTATACCCAGGAGCTGGTCAAAGCGATGCTCACACCAGACCTCAGCATTGAGGATGTTTTCAAGATTACAAGAAGGAATGTTGTAAGACTCTCCAATGAGGAACAGGTGCCATGGGAAAATAGTAGCTTGCTCGGGGACTTCTATTTTCTTGGAGAAGGCGAGACCATTGAAGTGGCGCCAATTGTGTCACCTGCCACCTTTGTCGAAACTGAGCTGCCTGAAGCTAAAAGTGAGCTTGCCGAGATACCGACGAGAGCTATCGACTTTGGCTATGGCCCGGATGAGTTTAGCACCGTCTATGTCGCAGGTAAGGTTTGGACCATGGAGAACCTCAATGTTGACCATTTCCGAGATGGGACGGCCATCATGCAGGTGAAGACCGAAGCGGAGTGGGAACAAATGAGGGCAAGAGAACAACCGGCTTGGTTTGAGGTAGAGCACGAGGGAGCACCAGTGCCAACCTATGGCAAATTGTATAACTATTGGGCCGTTGTTGACCCGAGAGGTTTGTGTCCTCAGGGCTATCGTGTTCCTTCAGCTGAAGATTTCTTTAACGTCTGGCGATCAGTTACTGGTAAGAAAAACCCTGAAAGGGTAGCTTCCAAGCATCTGATTGATGATAACTGGGGCAAGGAGGCCACTCATCTTTCCGGTTTGGATTTTCCTCCGGCAGGAGGATTCAGCGGTGAATATAAGCACTATGGAAAAGCCGGTAGAGTGTGGTCAAGATCTATTTATCAGGCGCTGACAAAAGCTGCGACGAATAAGTATGGTTTGGCACTTCTGATTGGTAAGTCCGCCACCATTATGCAACCTACAGGGAAGTCTATCGGGTTGTCCGTGCGTTGTGTGCAAGAATAGTAACCAATAATCGACTTAAACCTTTAACGATCATTTGGCAATGTTCAAAAGACATACATGCCTGAAATTCGACTATAGTCGATTTAGTTAAATTGTTAGTTGGCATTTGAGATACTCTTTAAAGCCGACTAACGTTAAACAATCAGCTCAACCAAACCGCCTATGCCTCATTTGAATTTCTGGGATCTGCTTATGGTCATTGGGATCGCCCAGGGGTTCGTCATGTCCCTTGTCTTGTTAATAAGGAAAAGGCAGCACATCTCATCAAGGTTTCTGGGAGTGATATTCTTCACTTTTGCCTTCACCTTGCTGGGGACTTTGATCAGTGAAAAAGAGCCCGAGCACGTTGGAGCCGTCTATATTTGGCTTATGCGGTACGTTCCATTTTGGCCGGTAATGCTAATTGGACCAAGTCTGCTTTTCTTGATTCAGAGTCAAACGGATAGTGAGTTCAAATTCGATAAGAGCAAAAAAGTCCACTACCTAGCAGCACTTTTTCATCTGGTTCCAACGATCGCATGGACCAGTGCATGGCTTAGGTATAAGTTTGATTTGGTGCAGTATTATAAGCCAAGGTTTCTAGAGTTTATCGACACCTACTATACGCAAGGGGATGCGGTATACTGGATTCATACTTTAATCTATGTTTTGATCGCAGGCAATTATCTAAATCGGCATCAGGTCAAAAATGCTGATAATTACTTTCAATTGATTACCGCTTTTAAGCTGTTTCTGATTGCATGGTTTCCATTTTTGGTCCTTTACATCTCACCCTACAACTACGTATTGGACCCATATAGCTATTACCCCATTTGCATTCCCATTACCATTCTGGTGTATTGGCTTGGGTTTCAATGGTTTTTCCATTTGAGTGATTATCGATCTCCAGCGAAGCGAGTTGAGTTGGAACTAGAAGGTATTGCTGATAAGGTGGAAACTGCTATAGATGAAGGTCTTTACCTTGACCAAGAACTTACGGTCAAATCCGCTGCTCAAAAAATCGGCATTCCTCAGCGTGCGCTCTCTCAGTTTGTTAATCAGCATCACAAAAAGAGTTTCAATGACTTCATCAATGGCTATCGGGTCAATGAAGTCAAGCGGAAGATATCTGATGACTCCAATGGCCATTTCACCATTGCAGCAATTGCACACGACTCGGGTTTTAAATCGTTGGCCACTTTTCAAAGGGCTTTTAAGCATAAAGAAGGCGTAAGCCCGCAGGTGTTCAAGAATCGACTTGAAAAGAGTCCTCAAATCACGATTTGAGTAGGGATTAGCACATCATTTGACCTTTTTTGGCCAATGGTGTGTACGAAGAGAGTTATTACGTTAGTCTGGCTTGTGCATTGGTCAAGTACCCTAATCGCACAGGATTTTAAGACTATTTCTGGTAAGGTATTCGATAGCAATACCGACGAGCCGCTTCCATTCAGTTCCGTTTATGTCGATGGCACCTCTATTGGCACTATTACGAATGAGAGGGGTGAGTTCAGACTCAACATTCCAGCGGTCATATCAGATGATACCTTGATCGTCTCGCACATCGGTTATAAAAACTTCCAGGGTGTAGTTGATAACCTACCGGAACAATTAAATGTATCTATGAAAGAGGCAATCATCGATCTGGATGAAGTATCGGTTGAAACCCAAAGATTAACTGCTCAGGAGATATTTGAGCGAGTCATTGAAAAGATTTCAAAGAATGAAGGGTATATGACGGAGGACTTCAGGCTGGATGGGTTTTTTAGGGAAGTACACTCAAGTGAAGGAGAAAGAACAGGTGTATTAGAATGTGCGGTAGAGATTTACGATGATCGAGTCACCAAGGATTTTAAAAATGTGTTGATCCCACAGTTTCGAAAGCTGTACTATCGTAATGAAAACAAAGACCAATTCATCGAAACGAAGGAAGGTCACAATCACTTGCTGTTGATATTAAACGGGGGCATTAACCTTATTCCGATAGGTAAAAAGTATAAATCAAGTCTATGGCGAATACCACTTGAAATAGAGAAGATCACTTACTATAATGATCGGCTGGTCTACGTACTGCATAACAAAACGAGTAGGCGGGAAGCGCGGATGCTGGTAGATGTAGAGGACTACTCTGTTTACAAAAATGAGTTGATCATAAAGGCGGCTGAAGACGATCACGACAATTATGAATGGCAAAAGGTCAATGCTGATGGCGAGAAATGTGGTGCAATAATTGATCATCAGGGTTATGAGTATCGCAAAATCAATGGGAAGCTTTTTCCTCATTATTTCTTCAGAAGAATGGACTTCAGGTGTTTTAACCTAGCTGAAAAGGTAGTTTCAAGCCAGGCTTATCTATCCAAAGAGCTGCTCATCAACAATGTAGAATTAGGCATTCCACCAATCTCCGGAGAAAAGCTGAAAAAGAGGCGTGCGATGATCAATCGAAACCAGCCTTACGACTCAGCATTCTGGCAATATTTTAATGATATCAGAGATGTTGAGGCGTCTGACAAGCTGACTGATGAAAGCATCGCTGTTGTCAATCAGGATCGACCGGTTGAAAACAACTCAGTTGTGCAAACTCCAAAGCAGGAACTAAAGATAGGGGATCATTTTACTTATGAATTTACCAGGGCCGACACTTTGTTTGGAACGCTTACGCCAGACTTAAGCTGCTATGATGTGGGTCGCTATGACCTGGATCTTGATGTTGATCCCGAGAAAGAATGGCTTTCAGGTTCATCAAGGATTACATTCAGAATGAAGGAGGATGTAGATCGTATCCGAATAGATCTTTTCGAGGGGATGAAATTGAATGCTGTGACTCTAGAATCTAGACAAGTCACATTCAAAAGAGATCTTGATGCGGTTTATTTGAACTTTGACGACACGCTTCAAAAAGACAGTATTTACGCGATTGAGGTATTTTATGAAGGGCATCCTTTGGCACCTGACTTTGATATTTGGGCGAGTGGCTTCATGTGGGATATGGATGATGAGGGAAATGAGTTTTCACAATCTCTTTGCCAGGGCTATGGTGCTAAGGCTTGGTGGCCGGTTAAGAACCATCTATCAGATGAGTCGGATAGTACCTCTATCAGCATAACCGTTCCAAGCGAACTTATTGCGGTAGCCAACGGACGGCTGATCAATCAAGCTACAACAGGAGATAAAACCACTTATCAATGGAAAGTGACCAATCCGATCAATAATTACAATATATCAGCGCACATTGGCAAGTACGCGAGTAGGACGGATACATTAGACAACCTGGATGTCAGCTATTATTATTTGCCACAAGATGAGGAGTTGTTAGAAGAGAAATTGGAATTGGTAGAGAGAATGTTAAAGGTCTATCAAAGGTATTTCGGGCCATATCCATTTGTTGAGGATGGGTTTAAGTTGGTGCAATCACCAAATCCGATGGAGCATCAAAGTTGTGTAGCCGTGGGTCGGCATTGGGATGATCAGTTGATACTCCATGAGGCTGCTCACGAGTGGTGGGGTAATTCTGTAAGCATCACCGACAATGCTGACATATGGATTCATGAAGCCTTTGCTACATATGCTGAGTCGATCTACATCGAGGAGACTTTGGGTTATCAGATAGGGCAGGAGTACCTCAATGCGCGAAAAGGAGAAGTCTATAATGACTTCCCACTAGTCGGTGTTTTTGGGATGAACCACTTCCATTATCGCATTGAAGACAAGTATTTTAAAGGTGCTCTCATGCTCAATACGTTGAGGCATTTGGTTAACGATGATGATCTTTGGTTTTCAGTACTGAAGGACATTCAGTTGGACTTCCGTCATAACTTCATTGATACTCCTACGCTAATGGCCTTCTTCAATGATAAGCTTGAAGAAAACTACACGTGGTTCTTTAAACAATACCTGTATACCACTGAAGTTCCTATTCTGGTTATCAAAAGAACTCTAGTAGGTTCTGAATATCGATGGCAGAATATCTCTGATGGATTTGAAATGACTCTAGAATTTGGAAATATTATGACACTCACACCAAAAAACGATTGGCAGGCTTTCATAACCGACCTTACTGCTCATAGAGAAGAGATTGAGTCCAAGTATTTGGTGAAGGTGATTGAGAAATGAAAAATTGTCCGTCTATGTAAGACATGGCCGAAATGAGTTCATGATGATATTGGTTGACCATGAGACATTCCTTCATATATCTATCCGGTTACCTCAATTTTCAATTCTAAGAGAGCATGGCTTTGGATTAGTCTACAGCTTTACATGTCTGTAACATAACTCTGACTTCTACACTTAGGTCTTGTTAACCATAATGGACATTTGGTCGGTCCTCATTCTGATAAGCATAGCGCACAGTATTTTTGTAGTAATACTTGTTGCTACCCAAGGATCGAGTTTTAGTGGTAGCAGGAATTGGTTGTTAGGCATATTGATGACCCTAATTTGGTTTCAAGTCGAATTCTTATCTATTCGATGGCCAATTAATCTACCGGTATATTTTGTATATGGCACCCGATATGGTGCATGGCTCGTGTTGGGTCCACTGGTTTATCACTATATCCGTTCTGTAGCAGGTAGGAAGTTCAATCGATCAGACGCATGGCATTTCTTGCCTTTTGGAGTGGCTATGCTCTTACCGGTCTTCTTGTCGGGTGAAGAATTATCTTTTAGACAGATGCACTATGGCATGCTTACACCTTTTGACCATCGTCCCGACCAGGTCACATTATTTCAATATTTCTATACGATGGTGTTTGTAGGGCAGTTTGTTCATTTGGGCTATTATATTCAAGAGTCTCGCTTGCTGTTGGTCAGTTACCATAACCATCTGCGCCAAGAGATATCTTCCTTTCAGGAGTCATACCGATGGCTGAATATCTTCCTGGTTGGCATTGCTATCATTATGATCACTGTTGCCACATTTATTGTATTTCTGTTTTATACTGGCTTATACCGAAGGCATTTTGACTACATGTACGTTCTACCGATCACAGTATTGGTTTACTTGCTTTCCTATCGATTATACAATACCAAATGGGATAATATCTCTCTATCCTCGCGCTATTCTAAAAGCGGGCTCAAGGATCAGCAGCGTGATCAAATAAAAGCGCAACTGCATTCAGTACTAAAGGAAAACAGGCTGTATCTCAACAAACAGTTTAGACTGGATGACCTTGCCAAGGCGACTGACTTTAAATCTCATCATATATCGGAAGTGCTCAATTCGGATATGAACATCACATTTTTTGATCTGGTCAATCAATACAGGATAGAGGAAGCTAAGCGATTGATGGAACATTACCCTAACTACACGCTATTGCAGATAGCTTATGAGTCAGGGTTCAACAATAAGACCTCTTTTGTCAATTCCTTCAAGAAGTTCGAAAATAGAACTCCTTCCAACTATTTTAAGATGATAAATGCTTAATTGTTTAGCAATCCCAATCGGGATTGTCGAACAATTGAATTCTCATTTTTTGATTTACTCGAAAAATGAAAACGATGAAACACCTGTTCTTAATTCCGACAGTTGTCTTGATAGTGGCCGGACCTCTAAAAGCACAATCCACCTACAAACTAGATGCTGGTCATACTCTTGTCGAATTCAACGTGGAAAGATTCATGGTCGGGGAGGTAACCGGAAAATTCAAAGTCTTTGAAGGAGAAGTCGAGCTTGGAGAGGATGGCACGCTGACAACTGCTTCTCTGCAAATTGAATCCATTAGTCTTGATACCGATCATGAGGTAAGGGATGGACATCTTAGAAGTGCTATCTGGCTCGATACGGAAAATCACCCCAAAATCACTTTCGTGTCTACAAGAGTATTCGAAGAAGAAGGGAGGCAATATCTGGAAGGCAATTTGACAATAAAAGGCAGCACACGACCAATTCAATTGGCCTTCGATATGAAAGGGCCCTTCGAAGACCCTACTGGTGCTACCACCATTGGTTTAGTCAGTGATCTGGTCATTGATCGTCAGAATTATGGTATAAGCTTCAGTAAGCTGATGGATAATGGAGAGTTGTTTATAGGCAATGAGGTGAGAATCCGTATCCGAGCTTTAGCTATTGCCAATTAACCTATCTAGTAAATCTTCGTTTGTTCAAATGAAAAAAGCCGCCTTAATAGGCGGCTACTACCTCGTTTAGCTATAAACCTTCGATCAGTCTATTAAGTCTAATTGCCCATTGGACTAACTCCAGAAGAGCGTTTTCTCATTAACTCATCTACTTCATCTCTTGAAGCTGATCGACCCCTAATGCTATTAAGGAGTGGACCATTCTCATCCCATCTCATGAAGAATACGACGAGATCTTCCACCTTGTCGCCAAAGTTGAGGATCATCATACTGTCAGCAGTATCCCAATCAGTTTGGTCACAGAGTACATCTTTATCCTTCAGTTCGGCACTAAACTGTTCCAGAAGCTCAAAAGGGTTACAGTTGCTATAGCAGTTTTTGTACCCTATAGTCGTACCTCCCAGGTTCTCATCATAGATAAAGTAGTCCACCTGCATAAACTCCGGGAAACGATTGATGTTTTCAGGAATGAATCTTAAGTCAGTTTGACATGGCTCTTCGGGAGTACTCCAGACAAGATCAGTATCTATGACTCTCCTGTCTTCAAATGAATGGAAATATCTTTCTGACCACATAGGCGCATGATCAGCACCTCCCGAAAGCAAGTCAGGACCTTGTACAATCAGCTTACCCTGGTTGTGAACAACATCGAGAACGCCATAGCCTTCGACCCCATTGTACATGGAGCCCCTCGCAGAAGGGTCGTTTAACAAATTGTCACCTTCAAAAATGCTAATTACCAAGTCATATGTTCCGGTAGGGATTTGTTGAGCATTAGCCCTCAGAATGTCATTAGCAGCATCTATTTCGAAAGTCATTTTTTTCAATCCTGCAGGACTCACCAGACTTGCTATCGCAAAGTTCACATCCCTGTCCACTCCAATGACTTCAATGATAAAGCTTTGCCGTTCACCGAAATTGAATACGATTTCAGGACCACTTAGAAGGTCCTGAACCAGATAAGTCCTTGTGATCTCCTGTGCTTCGTCAGATGTTGCTTTAAAAGATACTGAGTCGTAGTGATCGAAAAGACTGAGCTTCTTTGAGCCAGCTAGTGTCAAAATCTCATTCCAAACTAGCGTCCCTTTGATATAAGCATCCATTTCAAGAGTGCCTGATACCAGGTCATCATCTTCCTTGAAAGTGACTTGCAACTCAAACAGGTCAATGAAGTCAATCGGAAAGTCGATCAGTCCAAAGTCACCGGGGTTCGCGTCGGGTTCAACCTCCAGTACTTCGATCGGTACTGTTTCATCAGTGGTAGAGACTCCTACCTCAAAATGTACTGGTAGCGGGTCACTTACTAATGCGGCCAGCTTTGATCCGGTGATCGGTGCAGCATAGACCACTTGGTCTGAGTCATTTAGCACGACAAACCTCGTCACTTTATAGTTACCGTAAGGAAGTTGCACTTCCTTAGTTGTGAAGCCTTTACCAAGACTGATGAGTGGTAATTCTTCCTGGTCTAATACAGTATTGCCTAACTCATCTTCTACAGAAACCAAAGCAATGGTCAGACTGTGGTTTGATGTTCTCGAATTTGGACTATTGACGCCAGTCATCCCGAACGATATTACTCCTTGTGAGGGGATTGCGTTTGGATCGTTATTATTGCATGCAACGGTAGTTAAGATAGCGGACAAATAGAGTAGCCCTCTAAATATTGAATTTTTGATCATGATTTTACTTTTGTTTTTGTTCTGTTGAATTGAACCTGAATGTCATTTTATCGTTGCTCATTTACGTCGACAGTAGGTTTACCAGATAAAAAACAAGGTATACAAAAGGTATACAAGACATTAAAGCTCTCATTTCCACAAGCAAAACCACATGACCAGAATTATATACAGTGTCTTGTTACTCATGACCAGCTACTTTGGGCTAGCACAAGCCTCGAAAAAGGATAGCCTGATCAATGAGCTAAACAGTGTTGGTTCTAGTTCAGATAAGGTATTCGTGTTGTTAGAGCTTGCACGACATCACCTCTACAAAAGCATTGATTCCACCAATAACTATATCACTCAGGCTAAAGCATTTCTGCCGGACGAACCGGATGATTCCCTATACTTAACATACGCTGAGACCTTAGGTGCCGTACTCCGTCAAAACGGGCAATTGGATAGTGCCGCCCAGGTAATGGAATCTAGCCTGGCTTTTATCGATGAGCTGGATAAAGCCCGACAGTCAAGCGAATATATTCTGCTTGAGAAGCCATCCATTTATATAGCGCTAGTTTCATGCTATCAACCTATGGGCTACTACGAGAAAGCGCTTGAGTACAGTATCAAGGCGTTGAATGTTTACGATTCTCTTCAAAGAACCAATCCTTCAGACAGAAGGTATAAGGAACTATATGCCAGGGGGTTAAATACCATGGCGATCACGCATTCTGATTTTGAAAGCGATAGTATTGGTATGCACTATTTTAAGCAAGCGTTGGAGGTATACGAGCAAAACTACTTTCCAGAGAAAGCTGCTTTCACCTATTTCAATATTGCTGTTGCCTACATGAATGATGACTTATGGGACTCAGTGATTTACTACCTGAAAAAATCAGAGCCTATCATTGACAGTCTGTCACTAGAAAGGTTAAAAACACCTTTGCTTCACAATTTGAGCTATGCCTATCTTGAGGCGGGTCAGATAGACAAATCGACCAGTTACATCGATGACTATATCAAGGTTGCCTTAGCTATGCAGAGCGACTATAATTTGGCTCGGGCCTATAGTCTTAAGAGTCTTTACTTAAGAAGTGTCGGCCAATCACAGGAAGCTCTTGAATATGCTGAGAAAGGACTGTCTATACCTCTTGATAATCTAAAAATCAGGGAGAGCCTGCTGGAAGATCAGGCCCAGTCACTGGAAGATCTGGGTCGATACAAAGAGGCACTACCTGTTTGGAAAGGACATTATGAGACAGTGGACAGTTTGCTCAGTGTAGAGTCTAAAGCCTCTTTTGCTGAGATCGAAGCAAAATATCAAAATGAAAAAAAGGCCAGGGAGTTGTTATTACAGCAGTCTGAAATCGAACTTTTGCAGAAAGACAATAATATCAAAGCGTTATGGACCAATATTCTACTAGCTGGAATCATTTCCCTGTTTGTATTTGGTGTATTGGTTTATAGAAACAGTTATCTGAAAAAGGAAAAACTCAAGACTTCTTTGTCTCTAGAGAAAATAGAGAAGGAGAACCAAAAGCTTAAGGCGCAAGAGCTGAACAGGGAAGTGGAGTTTCAAAACCAAAAGCTTACCTCTTATGCCTTAAATTCCGTGCAAAAAAATGAATGGCTGATTTCACTTCGAGATGATCTCAATGAGGTCGAAGATGGTACTGAAGACTGGGGTAAGAGGCTCAATCGCATCAAAAGGTCAGTAGAGCAAAAGATCAATAAAGAAGAGAACTGGGAAGACTTCAAGGTGCACTTCGAGGGTGTTCATAAAGACTTCTTTTTAAAGCTAAAAGAGACATATCCCGATCTGACGACTAACGACCTCAGGGTATGTGCATTGACACTGCTTAATATGAATCTCAAAGAATCCGCAGAAATGCTTGGCATATCTCCTGAAAGTGTAAAAATGGCACGCTACAGACTTAAAAAACGCATGACCCTTGAAAAGGATGATTCCTTAATGAACCATTTGGTGCAGTACTCAAAAAGCTAAAGAAGGATTGCCTCAAAGGTCAAAATGTTTCTCGAATGCAAAAGCACCTGTCGAATTGCTAGTTTACTTTCAGTCGGCAAGTTTCGGCAGGCGCATGTAAGATTCATTAGTTATTAAACTTTGAGGCAATCTTTCATCCAATCGTACTTACATTTTGGGTTGAGGTGTAAACCTGAGGTAGGGCTTCACTTCCTTATGCCCTTTGGGAAACAAAGAAGGTACCTGTTCATTGGATACAGAAGGTAAGATGACACAGTCATCACCATTTCTCCAATTGGCAGGTGTAGCTACTTTGTTGTATGCTGTAAGCTGCAGAGAGTCAATTACCCTAAGTAGTTCGTCAAAATTCCTACCGGTAGAAGCAGGGTAGGTGATAATGAGTTTTACTTTCTTATCATCACCTATAACAAATACCGATCTCACGGTCGTTTTGTCATCTGTGTTGGGGTGGATCATATCATACAATGAGGAAACCTTCCGGTCATCATCAGCGATGATCGGAAAATTGACAGTAGTGTTTTGAGTCTCATTGATATCTACTATCCATTGTTGATGATCCTTTAAGCCATCTACGCTCAGAGCGGCTACTTTCACATTTCTTTTATCGAACTCACCCCTATACTTGGCTACAGTGCCCAGCTCTGTAGTACAAACAGGTGTATAGTCGGCCGGGTGTGAAAATAAGATACCCCAACTGTCACCTAACCACTCATGAAATGAGATATCTCCGTGGGTAGTCTTAGCTTCGAAATCCGGCGCTAGATCGCCTAATCTAATTGCAGTCATATTAATTGTTTATAAGTTTTCAACTCTTTACGGACTTGTGAAAATCAAAGTGGAAAACGGAGGTATACAGTTGGTCTACACCTTTCTTTGTAGCTGTAAAATCTTGAAATGATGGCCTATTTTAATTATATATCAGCGCGGCTAGAAGCACTGCACCAAAAAAATTATCAACGGAAAGTCCATCCAGCAGAAACGTGCACGTCAATGTCCAGCTTTGCTACCGTCCGCGGAGCGGTTAACATAATATCATTATATAATCTAAGCTGACGGATTATTTTCAAACAGCGCAGTAGTAATGAATGATAGCTTTGTTGCCGAACGTTGGGACGATAATGTGCTGTGTTATGACTGGGCGTCCCCGACTAGGCGTCCCCGTCAATATAGCTTGGGTTTAGGGGCAGGAGAGTGGCAGATGTGTGCAGGAAGTAGTGATTCATTCAAAATGAATCTAAATAATGTCCTTATCTATAGCCAGCTTGATAAGCTCGGCTGATGTCTTTACATGAAGCTTATGCATGATGTTTCTGCGATGTGTTTTTACCGTGTGCTCACTAATGAAAAGAGATTCGGCTATGGCCTTACTGTTGCATCCTTCAGCTATGTACTTAATGATCTCAATTTCCCTTTCTGATAATGTATCCAACTCACTTACCAAAGAGTTCTTTCCTCGGAAGTAATCAAAAACCTGATTGCTAATCTTCGGGTGAAAGTAATTCTCACGCTTATTCACAAGCTCAATTGCTTGTTTTAGCTCTGCTTTTGAAGCATCCTTTAGAATGTAACCCTGAGCTCCTTTTCTAAGAGCACCTTTTACCTGTTTTATGGATTGGTGCATAGTGAGCATAAGTATAGGTGTATCATGGCCCTCATTTTTCAGGAGGATCATCGTTTCTATTCCGTTTAATATCGGCATACTCACATCCATAAGAATGACATCTATTTCATGTTTGGATAGGAGGTGAGGGACTTCATTTCCATTGATCGTATGATGAGTAATTTCTATATCATCTTCTGGTCTAAACATTGATTTTACTCCCTCTGCGAACAAGTGGTGGTCGTCTACAATTAACACTTTTATCATAGCTCAGCAGTAGGTGGTTGAATTGGTAAATCGATATTGACTGTGGTCCCACTCTTCGAGCTACTATCTATTTCCATGCTTCCATTGAGATTTTCTACTATTTGTTTCATGGATTTAACACCAATACCATGAGAGTCCGAACTTTCCTGATCATCACTAAATCCTCGACCATTGTCCTGAACGATAATATTGATGACGTTTTCTTCCTCGAAGCAAGTCAATGAAACATTGAGTTTTGTAGCATGGGCGTGCTTAAGAACATTACTAACGAGTTCTTGAACGATACGGTAGATCGTGATCTCTTCCTCTGATTCAATTGGACGATCACACAAAGCAGCAGAAAACCCTACTTCTAGCTCACTGGATTTCTTCAAATGATTAGCAAGTTCTTTCAGCGCAGGTATCAGTCCAAAATTTTCCGAGATGCCCATATTCAACTCATGCGAAATATTACGAACATCCATGCATGCCTGATCAACTAGTTCCGTTAGTGTATTGTGGTTCGCGATGGCCTCCTCTTCAATACTATTGATATTCACCTTTATGGTAGCAAGTAAGCTACCTAGATGATTGTGTAGTTCTTTCGCCAACCGCTTTCGTTCTTCGTCTCGTCCTTTGACCATGGATTGCAACGCTTTACTTTCTTGGCTGTTTAGCAAGTCTTTGATTTTCTGCTCATTCTTTTTTCTTCGTTCCGCTGAAGCAAGTTGAGTTGTAAGAAACCGCTGGCGAAAGTACAGTAGCACAACCATTGCAAGAGCAAGCAGGGTTACGGCAATGATGATATAGGTCCTATCTAATGTCTGACTCTTTTCTAGAAGATCAATTTCCTTTTCCCGGAGATTTACCTCAAAGTCTTTCGTTCGATTGGCTATTCTCTGAACTGTTTCAATATTATTGACACTATCCCGATATATGATGTGATCACGGTAGTAGGTAAAAGCTTGGTCCGTTTCACCTTTCATTTCAGACAATTTGGAAAGTTGGAGATTGGCATCACTGATCTGTTGCTTCAGCTTGTATTGTTTGGCTAGTTGTAGGCTTCTTTTAGCATAGTTAATAGCTGAGTGCAGATCTTCTTTTTCTACATAAATATCTGAAATGTAAAGCAGATAGAAGCATATGGGATAATAGTCTTCTGCTTCCTCTAGTATGCGGATAGCTTCATTCATATTTTCCTCCGCCTTATGATTGTCACCTGTGTTGGCATAGACTGCCCCAATGTTTCCCAGATTATATGCTTTGCCAATCGGATAGTCAACTTTTTCAAAAATCACACCAGCTTCTGTGAAATAAAGCAAAGCCGAATCATAATCTCCATGGGTCAAATACTCGTCTCCGAGGTTTGCAATCCAAGAAGCGATAACAGTTGAATCTGTCGTTTTCCGTATGATTGCCATGGCTTTGTTGTAGTAGAGCATTGCACTGGAATGATTATTAGAGATCGAATAAATGTCAGCAATACCCCCGTAAGCGCTTCCCAGTAGTTGTGAATTTTCTGTCCCCTCAGTCAATTTGATGCAAGACAGAAAGGCTTCAGTAGCCTCACTCAAATCACCTAAAATCCTTTTAATATTTCCTTTTTGATAATAGCCAATAGCTAGCGAACCATTGTTAGACTGCTGTTCCGCTAGGAGGATTAATTCTTCTGCATAAGCGAGTGCAAGTTGATAATCTCTTTGCTCATTATAAGTTACATTTCTGAGTACCTCCAAGAGAAGTGAATCCTTCAAATCACCCTTCTCAAGGACCAACTTTAAGCTGTCCGCCACTCGCTGATCTTGCCCGACTAGATTATATTCAACCGCAAAAAAGAAGCCCACTAGCATGCAATAGGCTATCCATTTTTCTTTCATAGCAAATTTTGTTCACTCAATTACCTATTCCAGGGTTGACCTTAATTTTAGGGTCTATTAGGTAAGTCGATATGCTGCCGTTAGGGGCGGTATATGTGATTGTTATCGTATAAATAAAAGTAGAGTAATTAACGATGGATCTAATACTTCCTACTTCCATAAGTTGGCCCACAGTACCGTTACCACTTATTTTACCATTTGAACCATTGTTTTTAAAAGGACTGGAGTGAGTATCAAAGTCAAACTCAAAGGAGACACTCGCATCCGGATCTGTAAAATTCCCTGTTGATACAAGCAAATAGACAGTGTCATCTTTGTCTAGTGGTGTATGAATGGAAGAATACGCATGTATCCCAAAATAAGGCTCAATGTAGTCGCCTGTATTGTAATCTTGACCGTTGTTAAAAAGTGTTGCTGTAATGAGTTGATCTGCCATTGCTTTGTGATTTAGTTTAATTTTTTTATCTACAAGAACAAAGCTAGTAGATGATCATAATCACCCAATACCGCGAAAGTGGTATTCTGAATCAACCCAATCTAGGTACAAAGTAGGTCACCAGAAATCAAAATTCACTAGCCAGCGACTTTTAGTATCAAGTACCTCTTTGTAGTTATTAACGAATATACCCATTTCGCCTGATTGATCCAGATCCGGATGAACCTCTCTTTGTCAAGCATTCACAGACATGATAATCGATTTGAGTAGCTACTATCAGTTTGTAATAACCATGGCGGAATCCGAAAAGCCTAGAGTGCAATTCTCTAATAGAGTAGGACAACATTTTAACAATTAAACAATGATAAATGCAACAGACAAAACCTCTTTAGGTATAAACGGTATCGATGCAGCTCTTTACAGTGGTCCAAAGACGTACTTCTTTTCTGGTGATCAGTACATCCGTGTTACACGGGGAGATGTAGGAGCAGGAACAGTTGATCCGGGTTACCCTGTAGATATCTCTGCTTGGAATTTTCCAGACGGTTTCGGAGCTAACGGTATAGACGCAGCTCTGTACAGTGGTCCAAAGACATACTTCTTTTCTGGTGATCAATACATACGTGTTACACGAGGTGATGTAGGAGCAGGAACAGTTGATCCAGGTTATCCGGCAAACATCTCTGCCTGGAATTTTCCAGATGGTTTCGGCACAAATGGTATAGATGCAGCTCTTTATAGCGGTACAGTTACATACTTCTTTTCTGGAGATCAGTACATCCGTGTCACACGAGGGGATGTAGGACCTGGAATAGTGGATCGCGGTTACCCCGGTAATATCTCTGCCTGGAATTTTCCAGATGGTTTCGGCACAAATGGTATAGATGCAGCCCTTCATAGTGGTCCAAAGACCTACTTCTTTTCTGGAGATCAGTACATCCGTGTTACCCGAGGTGATACTGGACCTGGCACTGTCGATGAGGGTTATCCATTGCCTATTTCTGTGTGGAATTTTCCAACTGGTTTTGGGATTTAATTAGCAGTCTCTAGAATTTCTGACTACAATGTAGTCGGCGTTTTACAGTAGGGTGGCTCATTTGGGCCACCTTTTTTATGCTTAATAATGCGAGTATTAGAAATTAGAACCATGCACTTTGCCTGAAAATCTCTTGCATTGGGTTGATATCAGGCCTTAGCCTGAACGCACTTGGATAGGCTAGGTATGCGAAGGGATCAGTGCTGGGCCGAGTGGCTGTTCAAAACAATATCAAATAGTTTAGATCAGGAACTATATTGCTAAAGTGTATCACGACTGATTCTCTGATACTACCACGTTAGTCAAACAATCACTACATTTAACCCAGATAAAGCTACGGCCGCCAGGCCATGGTCTCGCTGACATCAGGGAAGAACACTGGGTGAGATCGTGCTTTTTGCTACACTGCTGCAGCATGCCCTGATAGGTTTATTGTTGATTTTATCATATGAAGTTATGCCTATCAGAGAATTTGCTTTAGAGCGTATTCAATCACTCTACGAGAACACAGTTGATTACAACCTTACTGAGAGTGGGTTCCACCCATTTAATTTGAAAGAGCTATTGACACCAGACCAATTGGAGGAGATGGCTGGCTTGACATTGGGGTACGGACAAACCAACGGCGCGATATCCTTGCGAAAGTTGATTGCTGATCAACTCTATACTGGTATGAATGAGGACAATATCATGATCACCAATGGGTCTGCGGAAGCTAATTTTCTATCGATGCACACGCTGTTGGCGAAAGGTGATGAAGTGATCATTATGAAACCCAACTATATGCAGATCTGGGGAGTAGTTGAAGAAATGGAATGTATTCCCAAGCCCTTTTACCTGAGGAGTGACCATCATTGGGCACCCGATCTTGAAGAGTTAAGAGCAGTGGTTTCCGATAGGACAAAGATGATAGCTGTGTGCAACCCTAACAATCCTACAGGTTATGTGCTGAGCATGGATGAGATAAATGAGATCGTGTCGATAGCTGCGTCTGTGGATGCCTGGATCTACTCAGATGAGGTCTACAGAGGTGCCGATCTCAACTACCGGGAGACCACCAGTTTTCAACAGTACTATTCTAAGGTGATGGTGGCTGGCGGCTTGTCGAAGGCCTACGCACTGCCGGGCTTACGCCTCGGATGGTTGGCGGGCCCGAAAGAGGAGATCTACCGCACCTGGTCTTATCATGACTATACCTCCATTTCTACCGGTACCGTGAGCCAGTATGTAGCAGAGATCGCCCTATCGGAATATAAGCGTCCTAGGATCCTTAAGCGTAACCGTGATATGCTTAATGCTAATATCGAGTTGCTACAGGAGTGGATTGACGCTCATGGCGACCTGTTTGAGTTTATTCCGCCTAAGGCTGGTGGCATGGCTTTCATGAAATATAGGCTGAATGTGAATTCAACTGAACTTTCCACATGGCTAAGAGAGCAAGAGAGCGTTTTTATAGTACCTGGCGACTGTTACGGTATGGATGGTTATATCAGGATCGGCGTAGGAGAGAGGACATCATATCTTATAGAAGGTCTGACCAAAATGAGTAAGGCCATTAAGGAAAGGTTTGATTTGACATAATATGGCATTGATCGACGAAATCAAAACGGCATATGACCGCATCTTAGGTAAGGTACTCAAGACACCATTGTACTATTCGACTTACCTGAGCGCACTCAATAAAGGTGAAGTTTACCTGAAGCTTGAGAGTGAACAATACACCGGCTCGTTCAAAGCACGTGGAGCCTTGAACAAGGTGCTCAAGTTAAGTCAGGAAGACCGTAAGAAGGGATTAGTGACGGCTTCTACGGGTAATCACGCACAAGGGTTTGCACGAGCACTGACCATCTCAAATGCACAAGGCACTATCTATCTTCCCACCAATGCTGAACCATCTAAAGTCGAAGCGCTCCGGTATTATGACGCAAAGCTCGAGTTTCACGGTGACGATCCCCTAACAACAGAGCTACATGCAAAGGGAGTCGCTGAGAATTCTGGTCAGATTTGGGTTTCTCCGTACAATGACAGGGATGTCATCGCCGGGCAGGGTACCATAGGGGTTGAGATAACAGATGACTTACTTGAAATAGATACGGTGTTCGGGTGCATAGGCGGTGGCGGCATGATGTCAGGGGTTGCCACCTGGATCAAACATCTGAGTCCCTATACCAAAGTAGTAGGTTGCTTACCAGAAAACTCTCCCGAGATGTACTTGAGTGTTCGAAAAGGTGAGGTTGTGATTTTGGATGAGTATGTGCCAACCTTATCGGACGGATCAGCAGGAGGGCTCGAAGTAGACGCTATCACCTTTGATATCTGTCGTCAGCTTGTTGATGACTATCTTCTGGTGTCAGAAGAGGAAATCATTGACAAGATCAGGATTATGGCAGATAAACACCATAAGATCATTGAGGGAGCAGCGGCTGTTGCATTAGCCGCTTTTATGAACAACTTAGAAGCCTACCAAAATAAAAGGGTTGTGATCATCATCTGTGGCGCGAATATCACTACCAGCAAGCTTGCCGCGATCTTAAGTGGTGGTATGTAGCATCGAGAAGACCAAAAAATGACCTAAATGAGTCAATGATCAGTAGAGATATCGGATAACGGAAGGGTTGAGTAATATATATGAGCTAATTTTCAAACATTATGTTATGTGCTAGTTGGAAATGAGTTTGCCATGAGAACGATAGGCTTATCAGAAATCAAATCCATTATCGAAGGCTCCACCCCGGAGGCATTGCTTCAGTGTATTGAAGAAGCCTTTGTGAGCTATGCTGACGGCACTGCCACCGTACCACCTGTTGGACATTTGGGTTTTACTAATCCGCCGGGAGATATGCATATCAAATACGGCTATATTAAGAATGATCCCTATTTTGTAATCAAAGTGGCTTGTGGCTTCTACCGAAACCAGTCTATTGGACTACCTAACAGCAATGGACTGATGATGGTAATGGACGCTAGAACGGGCGAGCCAAAAGTACTTCTACAAGATGAAGGGTACCTCACTGACATGCGAACAGCGATAGCAGGAGCAGTGGTTGCCAAGCATTTAGCTCCCAAATCTGTAGAGGCTATTGGTATACTCGGTACTGGTGTACAGGCGAGATTGCAACTACAATGTTTACCCTGGGTGACAAGTTGCCGTAAGGTCTATGTCTATGGTAGAAATTGTGATAAGGTGACTGACTATGCTGCGAATATGTGTGTACATGGCTTTGATATCACTAAGTGTGATAGCTCGGCAGAGGTAGCGCAAAACTGCAATCTTATTGTAACGACTACCGCTTCAACTGAGCCTTTGTTGGTGTCGGATGATATCCGAAAAGGGACTCATATCACCGCTATGGGCTCTGATGTCCCGGGCAAACAAGAGTTGGCACCTGAGATACTGGCCAAGGCGGATGTCGTGCTTTGTGATAGCCAGTCCCAATGTGTGGACCATGGTGAAACGCATTTTGCAGTAGGTAGAGGTTTGTTGCACCCTGAGGACCTTGTAGAAGTGGGGACCTGGATTGATGCTCATCTTAGCCGGTCCCAGGAAGCGATCACAGTCGCAGACCTCACGGGCGTAGCAACGCAAGACATCAAGATCGCGAGCTATGTCTTAGATGCTCTGGAATTAGGTGATAGTTAGTCGTCATGTGCGTTAAGCCAACTCCAAAATCTTCCAAACACTGATTTCTTACGTACTACGGGTTCCTCTTTGATCTCCGGCATTACGCGAATGGGCCTGGGAGGTTTTTTCTCGGATACAGGTTTGGGAGCTTTCTGTACTACTCTCTTGCGATAGTGTTCGGCTTTTTTCGCTCTGGTTTCTTCTTCTTTCTTTTTCTTTAGAGCTGCTTCCTTTCGAGCCGCCGCAGCTTCTTTCCTTTTCCTGGCTTTCAATTGCCTCTGCCGACGCTCTTCTTCACTGATCTCACGCTTTTGATGTCGCTTGTTTCTGCCGGACCTGCGAGGTTTGTCTGACTCACTTTCTTCCTTGTCTTCGGGTTTTGGTTTAGGTTCCGGTAGGTCTATTTTACCAACAACTTTGAGCCCTTCCAGCTCCTTTTTTGGGGCCTTGATCAATGTGATTTCATCAAGTTCTGCAGGTATCTCTTCAGATTCTAGCATTTCTATTAGCTGATCAGTGGCGATCACCTTTTCCTCAGTAGTAGCTTCATTTACTACAGCGGGCTCCTCTTCAGCGACTTCTTCATTCTTCTCCTCCACAGGAGTATTTTTGACAGTCTCTTGATCGTTCGCTTCTTTAGGTTCAATGTCGCTGACTAGGGGTTCTTCTATGTCTTCTTTTACTTCCTCTTCAACTTTTATTGCCGTTTCTACCAGGGGTTCCATTTCTTCCACTTCGGGATTGTCACTATAGTTTGGGTCAAATTCCCTGAGAAGCATATCTTCCTGCTCTTCAGTCAAACTGGTGTTTGCATGCAGTCCTTTGAGGTTTTCACCTGTCGCCTCAAGACAAGTGATTATCTCTTGTATGGGTAGGTCTAATTTTCTGGCAAGCTGTCCTATTCTCATTAGTCAATGATTGGCAAAACGCAAAACTAATGCGTCTTATCAAATACTATATAGGTTCTTTTAGGATGGGTATTTGAAACTACCTGATTTCATAATTGCCGCGGTAGCTGATCCTATCACGACTGACACTTGAGACTGACAAATTACTCGAACCTCCTGCGAATAAGGTGAGTGAGCATGAATAGCTATCTGATTTTCCTTTGACACTATATGATATCTGGACTTGTTGCTTCTTGTCATTATACTTGACCCTACGTCTTTCTGTAGTGCCATCAAATTCTATATTTCCTGACCCAAAATCAGAGGTTAATACCTGAGTGGCGCCAAAGTAGGGGAGGTCGCCAGTACTTGTCTGAGGGGTTAGTATTAGTGAATTACCGCTGCTTTCAAGGCTAACAGTAGCACCGCGTCTTGTGGAGGCCTGATTGAAACTCATGACAACTTCTCCTGTCTCTATGGCTTTCTTCAACTGCTCATAAGAGTTCTTTGATGGAGGGTCGTTTTGTGCACTCAATGAGGTACTGGCAAATATGATCAACAGGCAGATCAAGAGGGTATTAGTTCTGTACATTACTCGCTAATTGTTTGAGGTGAAGATAGACAATCATCTATGATCCTTCAAGCTCAAGATGGCTATGACATTAGGTTATTGTGGTAGCTTTATGGCCATGCTCAAATGGCTCTTCAAGATTATCTTTCGCATTGATGGCTGGAAGTTGTACCTGCCAACTCCGCCAGAGGCAAAAAAGTGTATCATGGTGGCTGCTCCGCATACCAGCAATTGGGATTTTGTTTATGCCATTACAGCGCTGGACCAGCTTGGTTTGTCCCCCCGGTTCACTATTAAAAAGGAATTCCGAAGATTTCCGATCCTAGGCGGTATGATCACTGCTTTAGGTGCCTTGTGGATAGACAGGAGTCCAAAGGAGGCTGGTCAAAAAAGGCCTAGTATGACACAAGTGATGTCTGATCTCATCACTTCCTCAGAGGAAAACATGTCTGTGCTGGTAACACCTGAAGCTACACGATCCAAAGTCACCGAATGGAAAACAGGATTTTACTATACCGCTCTTGAAGCTCAGGTACCCATCTGCCTCGCCTTCATGGACTATGCTACCCATACGACCGGGGTAGGGATGTGCTTTATGCCATCAGGAGATATCGAAGCAGATATGGCGATCATCATGGAGTACTATAAAGAGGTTACACCTAAGTTTCCTGATCAGTTTAGTTTGGATATCCGCTACTACCAAAGCTAGTTTGGTATCAGGCTGTAAGCGATTTCCATAGCATCTGAGGGATCTGCATGATAGTCAGGAATGATTCCGCCATAATTGTTTTGCGGTATTACATAGTTGTATCCAGCTGCCAGAGGTACCTGTACTCTGATTTTGCTATTGGGAAGTTTATAGTTGATGGTCACGCCGCTGTTATTGCCGATGTACGCTCCTCCCGTAGTTTCACCTATAATGACAGCTCTATGATTTGATTTGGCTACCGCAACAAAATCGCTCGCTGCAGAAAAAGTACGTCCATCTACCAAAATGTATACCGGTCCCTGATAGCTCAATGGATCCGGATCTTGAATCGATAAGGTGCCATACCAGCTATTCACTGTGTAGCCATCATCAGTTGACTCAAGCCGTTTCTTTAGCAACCCGTTGATGGATACCTTTTCGATTTTTGAAATATCTGCATGTTCTTCATAAGGTATGCTGTTCACTTTGGTGTCCCATTTGGTGAAGTACCGAAAAGGCTCGTTGGCAATCATACTATACAGCAGCGCACCCAGCTTTCCTTCACCTCCATCATTTTCTCTCAAGTCAATGATCAAAGCCTTTGGTGGGGCAGTGTTGATACCTTTGAATGTATTGTTGATAAACTTTTTAAACTTGCCTTTTTCCCCATTTTGTAGTTCATAGTCCCCAAACATTCTGATCCTCAAATAACCAATATTGTCTTCTGAGACATTATAGTTGAGCCAAGGTTGATGATGTGCTTCTTTAGTTTCGTTTCTTTGTTCACGCCATTCCTTAGCAGTTATGCTTTCCACGTTGATCACTTCGATCATCATCTCTTGGTTTGGGTATCTCACTTTCAGCCCATACGAAGACTCCAACCCGACGAAATCGTAGTAGAACATGTGAAACTCGTCCACAAGAAAATGCGGAGTTCGTGTAGGGCTGCTGGCATCACCTTGAAAGCTATGGTTTCGCCAGTTTTTGATTAATGAGTCTACCCCATGCCCGTTGATTTCAACAAGTTCAACATTCTCCGGTAGGTCTGCATTGATGAATTTAGAGACCATTACCCTATTTTTCTTCCAGTCTAGTAGGAATGGAGGTACAAGTATCTGGTCATTGTACAACCGCTTACGGCGCACATCTCTAGGTAAATACGAAGTAGTATGACCACACTGAATCTTGCTTAAGAGGTGCCTTATTGTGTAGTTAAATTGGATTATGGACATAGAGTCTTCAACAACCAATGCCTTGTTTATTGCTTGATCCCACTGATCGATATCCTGATATCTGAGTAGACCCGGGTGACTCGAAATCAATATTTCACTAAGCAGTTTGATGTCATTAAAAGCCTCCTGAGGACTGATCATCTGGGCATGACAGTATTGACTTACCACTGTTAGTAAGCCATAAAGAATTGATTTCATGGTTAAGTTTTTGATCCTTGCCATGAGAGACTATTAACCATAGACAGGGTTGCATCGAACCCATAATTCTTATATTTCTGAGGGTATTATCAATCCCAGATCTTAAGCCATTTAGATCTAGCGCAATCAGATGAAGTCCTTTTCGTTCATCCCCCTAATCTTTGACTGTACTTTGGCCTCCCTCGCTGAAAATTCTTTAGCTAATTGAGTGACCATATCAGATGTTCCTGAGCTATATATGGTTTTTTGAAATGGATACTTCTTCAGGTGGTATAGCTCCCGAGGCGTATCTCCTTTCACTAAGACTTTCCATTGCCATCTCTGACAGCCTATTCAATGATGATCGACTTAATCTTCCACCTTACTAACTAAAGCTTTTGTAATACCTAATAATCTAATATTACTTGCATTGGTCCAGTTTTCCCTAGAGAAGTCCAATGTCCAACTGCTCCATTTTCCCCAGTGTCTTCAAGCTTTACTATTTTGGCAGAGCATCCATTATCCAAGGCGGGAGCTTCGTCTGATCAAATTTTTCTCCAGTGAAGCGGTTGGTGTTGTCTTTTCGTCTTCTTTCTGAAGGGGGGAAATCATTTGTTTGCATGATCCATTTATCCAGTGCCAGTCTCAATTCCGTTGCTACAGCATCGTATTTCTTGTCATTGATCAGGTTGTTGAGCTCATAGGGGTCGATCTCTAAATCATAGAGCTCGTACTCAGGTCGTGGTAACTCGAATAACCGCTGTTGCGCAACGTTGAGTTCATTGGTGTCTTTTGATTTAAGCAGGCTTGTGAAAGTAGGAGACTTGCTTATATCTGCGGCTGTTCCATGTGGTAGCTCAGTGTAGGCGTTGCTAATTAGCTTGTATTGCTCACTGCGTATAGTCCTGATATGCTCATCACAGTTGTGCCAGTTACGTTCGGCGAAAATGTATTCTCTGGATTCTGTCTCTTCATTGTCAAATAGCCCTTTAACGGGAGTACCCTCTGCGCCTTTTGGAGGGGCAAGCCCAAGTAGCCCGGTGATCGTTGGAGTAAGATCTACCAGGCTTATGAGTGAATTGGTGCTTTGTCCGGGCCGTATTTGATCGGGCCAGTGGACGATCAATGGTGTCTTTATCCCGGCATCATAGACAGTGCCTTTTGCTCTTGGAAATGGTGCCCCATTATCGGAAATAAAGATGATCAAGGTGTTGTTGAGCATATTTCTCTGATCAAGGCTGATCATGTATTTACCTATTTGGTCGTCCATCCTACGGATTTCGTTGTAGTAGTCGGCCAGATCTTTTCTGGTAAGTAAGTCATCCTTCCAATAAGGCAATACTTTTACGTCATCTGTTGCTTGAGGATTATCTATAATGTTGTCCTCGTATGGTCGGTGAGGGTCTGTGAAGCCTACCCATAAGAAAAACGGGTTGTCGCCGGATTGATCAATAAATTGATCAAAGGCATCTAACGACGGATCCAAAAAATCGAATTGCGCATCCCCATTGGGTCCTAGATGACTCTTTTTCAATAAGCCGGTGAAGTAGCCTTTTTGCTTGACTATGGTTGGTAGCAGTTGTATTGTATCCGGTAAGGGCATGTGCAGATCCTCTGCACCTGTCGAGTGAGGGTATCTACCTGATAGTATGCTTATTCTCGATGGGGAACATTGGGCGATAGTCAGAAAAGCATTGGTAGCAATTTTGCCATTCTTCGCAAGAGTGTCGATGTTGGGTGTGGCGATGTACTCATTGCCATAGCTACCGAAATCCTCCCATCCTGCGTCATCTGCTATAAGTATGAGTATGTTGGGCAGTTTTTCTTCGTATGGTGGGCCTGTTTGCGGCTTGCATGACAGCAAAGTCAAGACTATCAGGCCAAAGGAATATTTAAGGAATACTTTTATCATTTATCAATAAACAAGAGACCTGTATTAGGTAGTGAAAGTCAAGGTTTTAAGTATGCGCTTCAATGCAGTTTGCTGAACTGATTTGGCCTTATGCTTCAGTCTTCCACATTTGGTACTACCCGAGCTTTCCAGGATTTGAAATCACTAGCCAGTTGGTCAACCACCTCAGGATTGGCTAGCGCAACGTTAGTTGTTTCGAAAGGGTCCTCTTTCAAGTTGTACAACTCCCAGGAAGTTTTGCCCTTAGCGACTAGCTTCCAATGACCATCCCGAACAGCTCTGCCGTCTTGCCATTTCCAAAACAGTTGTCTATTAACATTTTCATCAGAGGGAAGAAGGAGAGGTCTACCGGCAAGTTCAAGGCTGCTGGTTATGCTTTCCACATCTTGGTTGGCGACATTCATTAAGCTAGGTAACATATCAATAAAATGGCCGGCTTTGATTCTTTCGATATGTCCTTTTGGCACTGCTCCAGGCCAATGAACGATCGCAGGTGTATTGATCCCACCTTCATAGCTGAAATTTTTATAATACCTAAAGGGGGTGTTGCTTACGTTAGCCCAGTTTTCTCCAAGTGAAGTCCATTCTCCAACTGTGCCAATTTCTCCGGTTCCATCGATTTCGACAACCTCAGCTGATGCCCCATTGTCCGATAAGAATATGATCAATGTATTTTCAAAATCACCAGTTGATTTGAGTTGATCGATGACTCTTCCAATATTTTGATCCAATCGATCGATCATCGCGGCATAAACGGCCATTTTCTCGGATTCTACACCTTTTTCCTCATCAGAAAGTTCGTCCCAGGGCGTGTAAGTAGGCGTAGAAAGCTCTAGGGTTGCATCGAAAAGACCCAGTTGTTTTTGTTTCTCGAACCGTTTTTTTTGTATGGATTCATATCCATCACTATAGGTGTCCTTGTATTTGGCAATATCTTCCGGCCAGGCCATCAGTGGATCGTGTGGTGCAGTGTAGGACATGTATACGAAGAATGGTTTTGCGTCATCTTCGGTCTTTTTCAGCCAATCCAGTGCGGCATCTGTGAATGCGTCGGTGGTGTAGAAATTTCTGTCCTCAGGTGTGTAAGGCTCTTGTACCTCCCCATCAATGATCCATTTGCGTACCCTCTTTTGAGCAGGCACTGGTTCGCCAGGTCGTTGCAATCCTGGATTAAAATGATTGCTGGCGCCACTCCACAGACCATAATAGCCGCCAAAACCCAGGTCATCTACGGGATGGTCTGGTCCATGATGCTTACCACTCCAGAAGGTAGTGTATCCTGCTTGCTCCAGTGTAGAGCCAATCGTGTTCTTGGTCAACCAGTTTTTTCTGAAGGTTTCATGAGCACCTACTTGCTGAGCATATTGTCCTGTGAGTAGTGCAGCTCTGGACGGAAAGCATTTGGCAGTATTGTAGAATTGTGTGAAGCGCAAACCATCGTAGGCCAGCTGATCAAGGTTCGGTGTGGCTACTTCGCTTCCATAACATCCCAGATCAGACCATCCTAGGTCATCTGCCAGGATCAGCAGGATGTTGGGTCTTACTTTCTTCTCGTTATCCCTCTCTGGCTTTGGGCTTGAACAACCCAAACAGATGACTGTGGCTATAAGGAAGATGTAATATATATGGTATGGTCTCATATTGCTGGGCAGCATTTAGCTAATAACTCTAGATAACCAAGTGGACATGTTATTGTGACGAACAACACTATTATGAAACCTTACAATTCTAATGTATTCCTTGATGAGGTGAAGTCGGTATTTCTCACAATGGAGGTCTTGATGGATATTGGCTAAGGCTTATGATGAAAGCTGGGAGATGATGAATCATCAGCTTTTCGTATCAAATGCAATTGTATGAGACATCTGCTAACACTGCCTCTCTAGCTAATGGTAGACCGGAAGCATAACCATGAAATGTAAATCATGATGATTGTCATAATCAGACTATTGCATTCGATTTATTTTCGAGATTATTTGCATCAATAATTCTATTCTATGAATATGTTAGATATAATGAGGAAAGGCATAGTCAAATCAATTTTTGGTCTTTCAGTCTATTACAGTACTAGCTCAATAGTTTATGCACAGGTTTTGGAAACTAGCTTTACTTCACCACCGATGTATCAGGCATCCGCTCCGTCCATTATCTATATGGATGAACAGGGGGGCATTCTTCTTGAGGGGTCTCATGAGTTTGTCGATGATCAACCCATACAAGGTCTGATTAAAATTGATGCTGATGGAAACCTCGACCCAAACTTTAACCATGGAGTTATAGCAAAGAGTAGAGACGGGAAAATCGAATATTTGTCGGATGGTAAGATAGTGGTAGCTACTAATGACTACCCTTCAACACTTTACCTGTTGAGTCCAAATGGATTCAATATGAAGATACTTTACCAGTCCAATTTTGTGGATTTTGAAGTCTTGCCAGATGATCGATTATTAATGATTGATGTTGATGCTGAGACAGTTTTTGTAATTGATACATTGGGTGTCACTAAGGATGATTATGCTTTCCACACCGATGGTACAATTCATGATTTTACGGTGAATGAAGATTACATTTATTTATTGGGGCACTTCACTGAATTGAATGGACATGAGACCAACAACATCGCTCGATTGACCCTTGATGGGATTATTGATACAGACTACAAATCCGAAGCGGATTTTTACTTTAGTAGTAGATACGACAACACTTTTATAGAGTACCAAAATACACTATATCGGATATATGGTCGAAACCTTCAGAAGATTTTACCTTCTGGAAAACTCGACACCTCAGTAGTGGAAAATGTACTAGCGTCTTCATTTCAGAGTTTGCTAGCACTGCTTCATGTGGATTCAGACGGTATAATGGTTAGAGATAGAAATGCGATCAAAAGAATGAATTTTGACGGTACTGTTGATTCTTCGTTTGCATTTCAATACTCAAAAAGTCAGGATATGCATGTTATAAGGCTCCATTCTGGAGAATACCTAGTGACAGGCCGTTTTGGTACCCCAAATAGTTTAAGTGTCAGAAAGGTATCATCAACAGGAGAATTGAGAGCTTTTGATCTAAAACTCTACAAAGACAACCCACTGCTCTATAAGATTAAGTCTCTTCATAATTCAATTTATGTTGGAGGTCACTTCACAACAGTCAACGATCTGGTAAGCCCTGCCAATAGTTTGGTTAAGCTTTCTACGAATGGGGAGTACGATGATAGTTTTGTTGTTCCTGGAGAGCTACCCAACTACTATTATGTTGATAATATCATTGAAGATAGTCAAGAAAGAATAGTAACGCTGGGGTCACAGAAACTGAATATTTTCCACAAGAATGGACAAATCGATCCTATTCCTTTGAGTGATGAGCTCACCGTTGTTAACAGAGTGATTCCACATCACAAAGGATTAATTTGTATTACCAATACGGTAGTACTTTTAGACTGGGAAAACAAGATAGATGCGAACTTTGAGATTCCTTTTGCAGAGGACATAGATGATATGTACCTACTTCCGGATAGCTCTCTTTTGGCAATGAGTACCTCTGTTTCTACAGGTACGTCATCGGAGCAGAGCAAAATCATTCGAATAAAGCCTGATCTATCAGTGGATGACAGCTATCCGAATGTTTTGAGCGATAAGTATAGAGACTTCTATCAAGTCAACGATTCGGTTTTTTTTGCTGTTGGAGATGACCTTGTCAAGTTTTCGAGTGACGGCCTTGTGGATACGGAGTTTAACAACAACTATGATGGGCCAACGGTAGCAGGTTTCCGTTTACGAGATATAGCGCAAATCCACGATATGTATCTTTTCTTATCTTGGGACACACGAAGGATACATGTAACTAATGATAAAGGTCAATATCTACCGCAACTGAGTACGGAAATATCAAAAGCAGTAAATTATAAGGGTATTCATGTCATGGAAATCGACAAGGACATGATGTACTTAGTAATTGGTGAAGTGCAAAATCAATCGTTAGCCAAGGTTTATGTCAACAGCGTACCTAAAATTATCGGGTCAGGCTATCCAGCTTCGATTCCTGAAGATACTGTATTGTCTATTGATATCTCAAATCTTATAGTTCAAGATTGGAATCATACCGTAGACGAATTGAGTCTAGAGGTACTTAATGGTGATCATTATGAAGTGAATAATGATTTAGTTCTACTTGAAGATGACTACTCCGGACCACTTTCTATACGCATGACGGTAGAAGATCCATCGGGCGCAAGCGATACAATAACCTTTTCAATCGATGTGGAGCCCATTAATGACGCACCTGTAGTTATTGAATATAACGGTAATGATGTATTTGAAGCAAATCAAACGAGTGTATTAGACCTTTCTAACTTTATAATTGAGGATATTGATAGCGATCAAGCATCACTGGAGTTAATTATCCAACCAGGAGCCAATTATATGGAAGACGGATATTCAATTACTCCTTCACAAGACTTTTCTGGCGAATTGGTTATAAACTTTGTCGTAAGTGACGGGGAAGACATGAGTGAACCACAGGCTATTACTGCAATTATCAATGCCCCACCTTTGATAAGGAACCTTGACTTTCCCGATGCGCTTCCTGAAGACACTCTCATTGTCATTGCGGATAGTTTTTTCGAGATTGAAGATGCTAATGATGGAGTGGAAGAGCTCAACTTCAAAATCGAATCCGGAGAGCATTTTACTTTTTCAGAGGACTCTTTGATGCTAGAGGAGAATTATTTTGGTGAGATTGAATTACTTTTTGTAGCAGAAGACCCACATGGCTATCGCGATAGTTTGTCAAGAACTGTACAGATAAATCCGGTCAATGATCCACCATCTTTTATTCAATACAATGCTTCAACATCGCTTAGTTCTAATAACACAATTCATTTTGATATCAACGATTTTACTATTGAAGATCCAGATGATTCTAGTGGGGATATCAGCATCTCAATTTTAGAAGATGATAACTATATCGTCATAGGTTCTTCGGTTGCTCTCTCGTCCGATTTCAGCAATGATCAAGTCTATGTATACTTGGTATTGTTCGATGGTGAAGACTATGGAGATACAGTTGAGCTAGAACTTACTGTACAGCAGGTCTTAAATGTCGAAGACCATTTCTTTGACTTTAAGATTTGGCCTAATCCAGCAGACCAACGCCTTCTTTACCGTTTCCAGAACAGCCTAAACGGAGAATACAGGGTTAGAGTTGTGTCCATGGACGGAAGAGTGATGGTGGATACAACTTCTTTTAAGAACAGCATAAAAGTTAGTGGAGAACTGGATATTGAACCAATTCACCCAGGTCTATATCTCTTCGAGATTAGCATTGGAGAATATAGAGAGTACCAGCGACTTTTGATTGGATTCTAAATAGTTCCCACCTTTAAGCGCTCACTGGCTTGTGCTTATTAAGAAAATCAGGATCAATCGTAATCCCAGCACCAGGGCCAGTAGGAACTTTCACTTTTCCCCCTTTGCTGGTAAGGTCTGAAGTCGGACATTCGAAGGGTAGCTCTTCATTCAAGCCTTTGAACTCATGATATGGGCCGGCATTCGGAACTGCCGAGACGAAATGTACCATGTATAGATATCCCAGACCACTACCAGATATATGGGGGACACATAACTTGTCACGTGCAGCAGCCATTCGAGCCACTCGCATGGAGCGCACCATCCCTCCAAAGTAAAATATATCTGGTTGCACAATGTCAAGTGCGTCATTGGCGATGAGCCAACGGAAGTTGCGCATGCTAGGCTCCTGCTCGCCTCCGGCAATAGGAATGGTTAGGCCCTCATTGACCATTCGAGTTTCCTGGTACCAGTCAAATGGCACAGGCTCCTCGTAAAAATCGAAAGCTTGATCCTGACAGAGCTTGCCTATGCGAATGGCCTCATCCACGTCATAACTGCCATTGCTGTCAGCATAGATGACCATATCAGGGCCAAATGCTTCCCGCACCAAAGGAATCAGTTTTTCAGAGCGTCCAGTGGGCTTTTCTTTGGCGTTCATTCGTCCACCCAATTTGAACTTGACTGCCTTTGCCTCACTTGATTCTACATTTCTTATGATCTTTTCCAAACTGGCTTCTGCACTTTCACCTCTATGGTTATTTGCCCGATAGACAGCTATCTCAGGATGGTGCACTCCACCCAGCACTTCACCTATAGATTGATGGGCTGCTTTTCCTAGTAGATCAAGAATGGCAAATTCCAGTGTAGCAAGTGGTACCCAAACGGCTAGACTCTGCAGCTTGTAATTGCTTTTGTACACATAGACCTCTTCAAGAAGCTGCTCTAATTCTCGTGCGTCCTTTCCTTCAAAGAAAGGCTGAATCCTATTCACGAAAATAGGGTAAAGCGAGACCATCTGCATGTTGTTGCTGACCGATATACCTTCTACGCCTGATGTAGTTCTTACCCGGCATATGAAGTTATCCTGATGTCTGAGCAGCTCGATGGTTTCGATGATCAGCGGATCTGGAAATTTGGTCATATCAATGACCTGTTTTTTGAGCGCTAAATCAATGTCTGTATAATCCGATGTTGGTTCTTGTCGTGCTGGAGATGCTATCAAAGATTGGGTGCTTGCCGCTACTAGTGGAATACCGAGACCTGATGCTGCGGATTTTCTTATAAATGATCGACGATTGGCAGACTTATTTTTCATATAGTCTCAAGTGTTGATTTGGATTGTCTAGATACTTACTCACAAGACGACTCTTGTCATCATAAGCCATTACTCAGGCGCGATTAATGTGCGAGCAGAGATCTGCATTATTAGAGATTATCTGACAGCACGATTCTCTTATATAAGGACCGTTGGTGATTGGTATATAGGTATTTGATTAGTCGCATGACATAACCCTGACTTTACATCGACCCACACATATCGACTACCGCCAAAACGAGCTCCACAAGTCAGGTTTATGCTCCTTTTTCTCGTCTTATTATTAAGCCTGACTAATATACTGACTGCTGTGCTGGACTCAGAATAGCCAGGTTTCCCAGTTTACGATTAAGTCATGATAAAAATACTTAACATTCTTGGATTAGGATCAATGCTCCTTTTCTCTTTAGAGGTGTTTGCTCAAGCTGAACCAGAGCCTTTACTGCTGGATAAGCTATCAGCTGCTTTGGCTGCTGCAGCTATTGGAGACGGTATGGGAGCACCAGTAGAAAGCTGGTCTCCAAAGGCAGTGAAAGAACGGTTCCCAAATTGGGATTTTGACAGATTCCTACCCTCGACAAAGCCTAAGGATATTGAATCTGGGAAGGGTAAGGGGCACGGTAGGTTTACCGATGATTTTTTGGAAATTGAAGCATTGATCCGAGTCTATCAAACGCATGAGGATCATCTGGATGCTTATGATTATGCCGAACTCTTTATGAAGGAAATGACCGAGACCAAGGTCTATGTTCCGGAGCGTAAAGAGGAGCGATATCCCATTGACCGACCTGCCTTTTGGCCGGAACGCTACATGTATCACCAAGTGGTGATCAACAATGCTGATCCACGATCATCTGGCAAAGGCAACTGGCTCAATAATGGATTTGCAAGTATCACTTTGCCCACTGGTGCGGTTAATGCTGGTGATCCCTGGAAGGCTTATGATGAAGCGGCCTCCATGGGTATCGCTCACACTGAGTCATTCGCACTTGAAGCCGGTGCTGTTAATGCAGCAGCATTTGCCGAAGCTTTCAGTAAGGATGCGACTCTGGAAAGTGTAATTAGCATAGCGCGGGAAGTAGCAAAGGACGGTACAAAACTCGCATTGGAAGATGCGCTGGCTGCAACAGACCCTAGTGATAACCTAGCCACCTGGATCAAAAAAGTCAGAAGGGTGTATCTTAACTACTCCCAAATCCCGCCGGCCTTACTCAAGGAAGAAAATCCAGAGGTTCCTCATCAGAACAGATCAGGAAGTAACGTCGGCAGACCATCCAGAATTGGTAGTATTGAGAACCTTCCAGTAACCTATGCCGCGTTGAAGTATGGTCAGGGAGACTACAATAAGACACTGGAAGCCATCATATATTATGCACGCGACTGTGAAAGCATCTCTTTAGTAGCTACAGGGCTGCTAGCAGCTATACATGGGAGCGAGGTGGTGCTACCGACACTCTGGAAAGCTTCTGAGGCGGAAAACAAAAGGAATTATAGAGAGATGGCCCGAGCCTTTCTGAGGACGATTGAGACCATCCATCATAAAGACAGAGCCAGACTGGACAGAAGAGAATCGATCTTGAAAGAATAGTACTATGAATAGAAAAGACTTTATGCGAAAGGCATCCTTAGGATCTCTAGGACTAGGGTTGGCTCCAACCTTGAGCCATGGAATGGGGTCAAAGAACACTGCTGAAGCCTCTGGTGTGACCATTACTCAGGTTAAGCCATACGTTTTGAAAAGAGCGATTTTCGTGAAGGTCGAAAGCAGCGAGGGTGTATCAGGATGGGGTGAATGCGATTCTGATTATCCGGGACTGGTTGGTAAAGTAATTGATCGAATATGTATCCCCAAGCTTATTGGAAAAGATCCGTTTCAGTCGGAGGCCTTGTGGAATGAGATGTATTTTGGTGGATATGATGCTGGAAACGTCGGTTTGCTGCCAGGTGCAATTGCTGGCCTTGACAATGCATTATGGGATCTGAAGGGTAAATTATTGAATCAACCTGTTCATCGCCTTCTGGGTGGAGCGGATAGGGCGAAGATCAAAGTCTATGGAAGTTTCGGCCGCAACAAGGGAGATCGCAATCAGACACCTGATGAGCTGGCAAGAGTAGCCTTAGGCTTCATAGAACAGGGGTACAGCGCGATCAAAGTAAGGATGCAAATCCGCCAGTTGAATGTAGATCCTGATCCAGACCCAACCTTTGATGTGGTGAAGGCTGTGAGAAAAGCCATCGGTGATGATGTGACTTTGTTCGTCGATTACAACAATGGTTACACCCCGGCGAGGGCCATTTCTATGACTAATAAATTGATCGAGCACTTTGATATTGCCGCCGTAGAAGAACCTGTCTCACAGCAGAATTACAGTGATCTACGCCAAGTAGTGGAGGCTGTCGATATTCCAGTGATGGCTGGCGAGCATGAGTACAACAAGTGGCTCATGCGCGACCTTATCACAGAGGCTAATATCGACATAGTCAATGCTGATGTGATCAAGTGCGGTGGTATCACAGAGTGCAAGAAAGTGGCTGGTATGGCTCAAGCCTTTGACAAGCCGATCATGACCCACAACACCCGACCTACGCTGGCCACTGCTGCCAACCTACAGTTTGTAGGTGCGCTGGGAAATGCATCCAGATTACAAGAATACGGAGGTAAGCGCGAACGTCTCGGATTGCACAAGCTATTTGAAAACTATTTCGATTTTGAGGACGGATATCTACATATTCCTCAAACTCCAGGTTTCGGATTGATCCCTATCGAAAGTGAAATAGAGAAAATGGCGATTGGTTGATCGTTTTAGAATTGAGATCTTGAATGCAGCCTGGGCTGGTCCGTCTTACCAGCTGTATATGCCATTCACGATAGCCATACCCTGCTGATTAAAGTGATGCTGCTAGCCAAGAGTTTTTATCCTTTTGGTAAGCAATTGAGGTTTATTTAAGTAGTGGCAGAGGAGGCATTATTTCGTCATAAAGTCGTTAAACTTAACTCAAAAATCAAAGAGGCTCAATAACCCGAAGAAATGATAGAAATAATGAAAAAAAAGGATTGGTTGCTGTTTAATGGAAAGTTCACGGTAGGTCTTCTTATCCTATTGACACCATTGCTTGCAAAAGCACAGACCGCTCAGGAGGTCTTGTCAACCACGCGTAAGGTGGCCGATAAGATCATAAGGGAGACGGCTTTTGACTACAGCAATGAAGCTCTGATCGAGAACTATTGGTCACATTTTCAAGCTCCAGCTCAAGGAAACAGCATGACAGTAGCGAAGGGGTCGATCCTTGCAAACGAAGAGGGCTTGGTAAGAATGGGATTGGCATTTAAAGGGAGCATTGTAGTCTTCGTAAATGGAGTAGAGGCCTTTTCGGGTCAAAGCGACGCTGTAGAGCTACTTGAGTACAACTATAATATGTTCAGGTCTCAGGAGAGTTTTGAAGTTGATCTTAATGAGGGCGCAAATGAGATCGTTGTTCTTGGCGAGGGTGATGTCAATGTGCTGATGCTGCCGTTGAACGAACGTGATGAGCGTGACGATAGTGTCGAATTTGATGATTTGGTCACAGAGCCATTCTCAAGTCATTGGCTGATAAGCGGCCCTTATACTGGTTCTTCTAAACAAGAACTACTGAAAATCGGACAAGCAGACGACAACCTCAATTATACGAGCGAAGGACAGGCTTGGCGGGTTCCTACATTCCCGATAGCCAGACAACTCGTCGTGCCGGAGGAAGCGTCTTTTCAGCGGCATCCGTACTCAGAGTGGCATTACGCCAATGGCGGGACCATGCTCGGTATTCTTAACCTTTATTCGGTTACGGACGATGATAAGTATTTCGGCTTTGTCAATCGATTTGCTAACTATGTCAAGGACAACATGCCTAAGGACCGGTGGCAATTTGAGAATATACCTGCCCTGCGTGCTGCGCAATACCGACTTTTCAGGTTGACGATGCTAGATGATTCGGGAGGACCTGCCATACCGTTTGTGGAGTTGAAGCGCACTTATGAAGTGGATAAGTATGACGATATCCTGGATGATGTGCTAGAGCATGTCACCCAGCGTCAGGATCGACTTGAAGACAATACCTTGTGCAGGAGTGAGCCAGAGGTCAACACGATCTGGGGAGACGATCTTTTCATGTCCACACCATTTCTATGTCGGATGGCTTTGGCTACTGGCAATGATGCACTTTTCGATGATGTCGCCCATCAGATTATCCAGTTCAACAAGTATTTGATGAACCCTGAAACAGGCCTGTACTATCATGGCTACTATGCTAACCGTGGTGAGCCCGCACCGTTTCAATGGGGACGTGCTAACGGCTGGGTCACCTGGGCGATGAGTGAGGCGCTGATGCTCATGCCCAAGAAGCACAAGGACTATAAGAAGATCCTCAAGATCTATCGCAATCACCTTGCTTCACTTATTAAGTATCAGGAGGAGAGCGGCATCTGGCACCAGATCCTCAACGACGCGTCCACTTATGAAGAAACGTCATGCACGGCAATGTACACATTGTCCATGGCACGAGGCATCAACAACGGCTGGCTCGACGATAGTTTTAGGGACAATGCGCTCGCGGGATGGAATGCCGTAACTAACAAAATTGGCGATGATGGCTCAGTAAGCAAGATCTGCCGGGGCACAGGTATCGGCACCTCGGTCGAGTTTTACAATAGCCGTAAGACATTTGATCACGATCCCAGGGGATTGGGGGCTGTGCTGACGGCCGGATCAGAGGTATATAAGATGTTGACTGACGATTAGTTTAGTTCGCGCCATCTGTCAAAAGCAGCTTTAGTATTTGACGGGCTGCTCAACGTCTTTAATGTCTAATTCTTTTTACCCTATATGACCGATACGATGATCAAAACCGGCTATTGCCATGAATGAATGAAGCTATGCGGTATACACTTGTAATACTCTTGTTATTAATTAATGTCTTGATTTGCTCAGGACAGCTCACGAGACAACCTTACTACTTTGATTGTGGCTCGGGTGATTCTGAAGTAGCCGAGGGCGCCCAACTTTTCACACCAGCAGATCAATACAGCGCAAGTAGGGGGTTTGGTTGGGTTGACCCTACCGGAAAAGCGTTTGTCAATAAAGAATTTAGTCGTTCCAGGGACGATTTTAATATCGACGGCATATCGGGGCAAACGCTTGATTTGAGAGCTGATGTGCCTACCGGCGAATGGTGGGTGACCCTGTTTGTAGATGCCGGTTATGAGGATTCCTCTACCATAAAACTGAAGATCAATGATGAATTCATTGATTTGAATTGGCATGCTTTCCAACCTCCGGCAGAGCCTCGTCAGGTGTTGCAGCCAAGCTACAGAGTCTATCAGGGCGCATTCAAAATCAACGACTTCATTCGAATCACTTTAATGGGTGGTGATCATGACGCGAGGTTGCTAGGCCTGACGCTAATGCCAAATCCTAGCCCAATAAATGACGAACAAAAAAGTCTTGCAACTGAGATACAATCGCTTGGCAAGTATTCCAGTGATATTGCTGTAGCGAATGTATATGACAAGCTTAAAGAGCTTAGTGCTGCCAATCCACGAGATCCATTTCATGCTTATTGGTTTCAGCAAATTGATTTACTCTATAGGGCTGAAGATCACTTCATGAAGCGAGGTTGGGAAAAGTACATCCCTATCACCGGTTTGAGTATTTGGGGACAGCTTCATCAGGCAGTCATGATCCTAGATGGCATGCTCAATCATCCGACTTCATCTTCAGGTCCACTTTACGAACGTGCCCGTATGCTTAGAGGACGGATACTGTACTGGTTGGGTCTGGAGAGGGGAGGACCCAATGAAATCTCCCGAGGGGCAGCTGATCTGGCAGCCCTATACCAGCTTTATCCAGAGGATGAACTATTGGCGATGTACAACGGTGAGCGGATCGATCTGCCTGATCCATGCGATGACTTAGTTGTTGATCCGAATGCTCCGGCATGGTCTAATAAACAGCGAGAGTTGCTCTGCCGCATGAGGAATATTGCGCATTGGTGGGTGTTGGAACAGCAGGCAGAAAATGGTGAGTTTGGTGGCAAACTCGGCGATGATGTGGAAATACTCAGGTGGTGGACACCCTTACTATTGTCGGGAGATACCACCTCCTTCTTAGGCTGGTCGAAGCTTGCAGATGAAGTGTTTAAGAGCCGAAAGGTGTACAAGGGCTACTCCAAACATCCGATTGATGTCGAGCATGGCTCAGAGTTCATCGCGGATACGGCACCCATCATGGTTGTTTGCAGTGACGAGCCTGTTTATCTCGACCGCCTTAATTATTCAGTTGATTATTTTCAAAATCTGTGGACCGGTATCACAGATCAGGGTCATAGATTTTTCCGATCAGCGTGGTATAGTTCCACCGAAGTTGACGAACGCCCCCCACGCAATCGGGATCTTGGGTACAATTCTAGAGCTGCCAAAGCCGTACGCTACTATGCATGGAAGACACAAGATCAAGCGACTATTAAAGCGTTGAATGAATGGTCGGACGGCTGGTTAAGTGCAGCCATGCGCACTGACAAAGACAAACCTAAAGGCATCATCCCGGCATCTGTACGTTTTCCTGACGAGTCATTCAATGGAGACGAGCCTACATGGTATCGGGCTAACATGTTTTGGCGCTATTTCGAATGGGAGCCAAAGCCAGGCAGTATGATACTGGATCAACTGCTGTTTTCTTATACGATCACCCGTGATGAAAAATATCTGCAACCTTTGATGAAATCACTAGAATTGATTCAAAAGTATGAAGGCGCTGATGGGGATCATGAGACAGGATCGGAAGGTTGGGCTGCTGACATCCTCAAAGCAAAGGGAAGTTTTTGGGGAGTCGCCGCTCAGTGGCGATTGATCACTGGGGACCAGCGATTTGATGCTTTGCTGACCAAGTATGGCACACCCTATCTAAAGTACCGACTGACGGAGGATGAAGCCTTTCTTGAAGATGGCCTGGAACGAGCACTCGAAAACTGTCGATACAATACTCCTCTAAAAACGACTGAAGCGATACATACAGATCGTGTCGATATCAATGGTTATGAGCACCTAACCACCATGTTGACCGGAAATGGCTCTGGGGAAGGTTTATCACCTTATTTTGGAATGACATGGGAGAATACGGATGAGCACTTCACTGCGTTGGTGAGGGAAAGTAGTTTCGAAAAACTGAGTGTGGACATCTATTCCCATGCAGATGAGCCGGGTAATACCACTATGAGATTGTGGCAGTTGGAGCCGGGTAGATACAAGGTTGTAATCAACGGAGATCGTAAGAATTCAAAGATGCTCAAACTGGAATCACAAGGCCAGCGCCTAGAAGTGTTAATATCGGGGCATGAGCTGATCAATGTGGAGATCGCAAAATAAGAGTAGCATGTCTTCACTAGACACGGCCATTGTTAAGAGAACACTCAAAACAAATCCGTACGCTCATACGCTTGCTACTTTCGGTGTGGTTCTGGCATTATCCTTTTTTGAAGTAGAAGCTCATTCGCTCAGAGAGCCTCTTGTTGACAATGGTGTATCTACTGAAGGTACATTTTCACCTGTAGAACCGGTAGTTGCCATTGAAGGTGAAATGAAGAAATGGCACAAGATCACCCTGACTTTTGACGGACCCGAAGTGTCGGAAAACGATGAAATAAATCCATTTATGCATTATCGGTTAGATGTGCAGTTCACGCATCCCTCAACTGGGAAAACCTACCTGGTTCCAGGCTATTTTGCAGCCGATGGCAATGCGGGAGAGACCTCAGCTAGTTCAGGAGACAAATGGAGAGTCCATTTTGCTCCTGATGCGATAGGTGAATGGTCGTATGAAGTGACCTTTCGCAAAGGCAACTACGCAGCGCTTTTGAAGAAAGAGCGGCCGACTGAATCAGCTCTGTTCATGGATGGTATGACCGGCACATTTGACGTTTCCCATTCTGATAAGACAGGGAGGGATCTAAGAGGTAAAGGGCGACTGCAATACATAGAGGGGCGCTACTTAAGATTCGCCGAGACCGGAGAGTATTTTTTGAAAGCAGGGCCAGATGCTCCTGAAAACTTCCTTTCCTATGCTGATTTTGATGGGACGTTCCACAATGATGGACATAAAGATCATTTTGTAAAGACATGGTCGGCGCATGAGCGTGATTGGCGGGTGGGCGATCCCGTTTGGAAAAATGGGAAAGGCAAAGCAATGATCGGAGCGATCAATTACCTCGCTTCTGAAGGCTTAAATGCTTTTTCGTTTCTCACTATGAACATTATAGGGGATGATCAGAATGTCTTCCCTTTCATAGATTACGATACCTACAATCGTTACGACTGTAGTAAGCTCGATCAATGGGAAGTGGTCTTTTCGCATGCCGAGCGAAATGGCATGTTCTTACACTTCAAGCTAATGGAAAACGAGAACCAGGGCCTGCTAGATAATGGCGGGATTGGCATGAACACTCAGCTATACTATCGTGAAATGATCGCGCGATTCGGTCATCACATGGCACTTAATTGGAATGTGGGTGAAGAGATCGGCGAATGGGCAAGAAACCACAAAAGCCTGCCTTTGAAAGTGCCCCAACGGAGAGCAGCGGCTGAGATGCTTCGAGCCATTGACCCATATGATCATCATATCGTGATTCACAATGGTGAATACTTTGATGAGTTGCTAGGTTCAAAAAGTCAGTACTCCGGGATTTCACTACAGACCCACAAAGGTGACTTTAGCGAGGTGCATGAGGAGGCGCTTCACTGGATCAATGCCTCCAAAGAAGCCGGAAAACAATGGGCTGTAGCCGTCGATGAGCCCGGTAATGCCAGGCATGCTCTACTACCAGATGATGAAAATCCCGAGCACAATAATGCGCGCATAAACGGTTTATGGGGTGCTATGATGACTGGTGCTTGGGGTACTGAATGGTATTTCGGATATGAGCATGCTCATTCTGATCTGACATGTGAGGATTACCGGTCCCGAGATTTGTTTTGGGATCAATGTCGACACTTGCTTGACTTTTTTAAGAGCAACAGCATTCCCTTTTGGGAGACCGAAAATCGGGATCAATTGGTTGACGATGGAGACTATTGCCTTGCAAAGCAAAATGAACTCTACGTCGCTTTTTTGAGGGATGGGTCTGGCTCGATTGATCTTTCTGAGGCAGAAGGAAGCTATGCTATGTCTTGGTACAATCCAAGAGATGGAGGTGCACTCCAGCAATCAAAAACTAAGAAACTAGTAGGAGGAAAAGTCCACCCATTGGCTGACGCTCCTGATGATCCTAAGAAAGACTGGGTCGTACTTATCAGAAAAATCTAAAAAGAGCTATGAGGGTAATTCTGGTCATTTGTATTGCATTGATTTCTACCTTAGAAGTGAAGGCTCAGACGTATTCCAACCCCATCTTACCGGGATTTCACCCTGACCCTTCCATATGTCGTGTTGGAGAGTACTATTATCTCGCCAACTCAACATTTGAGTTTTTCCCTAGTGTGCCTATCCACCGAAGCAAAGACCTGGTGAATTGGGAACTCATCGGTCATGTGGTCACACGCAATAACCAACTTAACATGGAAGGCTACAATGCCTCCGGAGGCGTTCACGCGCCAACTATACGTTACCACAATAGTAAATTCTACGTGGTATTCACCAATATAGGCGAGACGATCCAAAACCTGTTATTCGTAGCTGATTCGGCTATGACCAGATGGTCTGACCCCTATGTCATCACGGATGAGAGACCTTGGGGAATAGACCCGGATCTGTTTTTTGATGATGACGGCCGATGCTATTTTTCTGCTAACCGCAAATCTCAGGGGGAGGAACCTTACCCAAAATACCGAGAGATCGTCACTCAAGAGCTGGACCTGAATACCATGCAGTTGGTCGGAGAGCTAAGCGTATTATCTAGTGGTAACGTTAAGGGCGCCACGAGCACCGAAGGTCCGCACATTTATAAAAAAGATGGGCTTTACTACCTGATTGTCGCCGAGGGCGGTACCGGAGACAACCATGCTGTTACAATTGCCTCAAGCACCAACGTATTTGGACCTTATGAGCCCTGTCCATACAACCCGATTTTGACACATCGATTTATGCAAAGAAGTATTGACCTCAGGAAGTTGGGGCATGCTGATTTGGTACAAACACCTGAAGGAGATTGGTGGATGGTATTTCTCGGAGTGCGATACACCACAGATCAAAAGCCTTTTATGGGTCGTGAGACTTACCTTGTGCCCGTAGAATGGGATGGAAAATACCCAGTGGTGAATCCTGGCTATGGGAAGGTGCAATTCAATTACCCTCTTCCTCCAAGAGTGGATTCTTATGATAGAAAAGAATTATTTGTAGATGAGTTTGAAGATTCGCAGCTTCACCCATCTTGGACATTTCTGAGAAGTGAGAATGATTTTGCAGAAGTCGATAATGGTGCCTTGGAGATCTCGTTTCAAGAGGCTGATCTTGAAAGCCTGTCTTCACCATCATTTATCGGTAGACGTATTGAGAGTCCCAGTTTTGAGGCTATCATTGATCTGGAACCGATCAAACTAAAGCCGAATGAAACAGCGGGTGTGACGCTATTGGCAGATAACAATAACCATGTCCGAATCGATCTTGATGGGCAGTCATTGAAGTTGATTGAAGTGAGGAATGGGGAATCTAAATTACTCGAAGAAGCAACAGTAGATCACTCAGGTCTGAAGATAAGGGTGAGTAGCGGAGACGAGGTATTCTCGTTGAGTTATGCTCGTGATAATGGAGCGTGGGTAAACTTCAAGGAAAACATTAGGCTGCTAAGCTTGAACAAGTATCGCTATACGGGTGCGTTTATTGGGTTCTATGGCAGTTCGAATGGAAGTAAGCCCAAAGGGAAGCTACAGGTGCTTAGATTCGAATACAGAAACTTGTAAGGTGAGACCATTGCGGCTATCACATCGCTACAGAATGAAAACACTAATTGAGCAGCAGTAATACATGGAAGGTGTATTCCGGTAGGAGCTAGATAGTATCGCAATGGCTCAACTTCAATTTTCCAATGAAATCACAATGGAAAATATTTCGGTAGCCTATTATGAGATAGGTCAGACTTAAGGTCCCACTGAAACAATTGTTAATTAAAGAAGCATTGGGCAAATGATAAGAAAAATGAAACGAAAGACATTGAGCAGGATGGATACCAGGGTATGGCTTTTTATGACTTCAGCCATCTTACTTCTACTTCTAAGTGCGAGCTGCCAGCAAAATCCTGAAGAGAAGACCAATCATCTTCCTTTGCAAAAGGTGGTACGCGTGGGACCCAAGGGTTTTAGCTCTTCTTTCAGCTATTACAATACTTCTCCAGAAAGCCCCGATGGAAGCCTGATTGCGTATGTGAAGTACCTTTCAATACCAGTAGAAGAACGATACGAAGCGATAACCGGAGAAATATGGGTTTGCGATAGCGATCTTTCCAATCACAGGAAAGTAGTAGATGTCAAGATGAAAGGAGTACATAATGGTGCGAGGTTGCAATGGCTGGACAATAACTCCTTCGCCTATCAAGATGATTCGATAAGGGCAGTTACTATCGACGGACATGAGTTGATCGAGCCTCTGACCGGAACCATCGGACATAAACCATTTGAAGGGAGGTTTCTGTATGCTTCAGTAGATCAAGAAACTGGATTGTACACCATATACGAGTATGATGTAGTCAATCAGAAAGTATCAAAACTTGGAGATGCCAGCGATTACGTCGAGATTGAAGAGTTATTCCCAACGGACGAACTACGACCACTCGAAGATAGAAGTATACTGCATCTTCAGTATAGCCCTGATGGCACGAAGATCGCTTTTAGGATAGATATTGGTCCGCGAGACGAGAAGTTCAAGCACCTCGTCTCACAGAATATTGATGGTAGTAATATTCGATTTTTTGGACCTAAACCTATGCATTTTGCTTGGTACGATAACAATAGTTTTATGGGGCACGACAATCAAATTGATGATGGTATGCCTGATGACAAGAGCGGCAGAAGGTGGGATTTAGATGGTAACTACATCGAAACACTCTCCGGAGTTGGCAACCATCTGGCCGCATCCCATGGTAGGGAACTATTTGCTTCCGAGAGTTGGTATAAGCAGAATCCGATTATTCTTGCGGTATTCAAAAAGGGTGAAACCTCATCCTTTTGGCAGGACACGGTTTCCATGGATAGTAATGTAACCTGGACACTGGGAAATCACGTCAATCCTTCGTTTTCCAGAGACGACAAACGCCTATATTTTCATAAGTTGTCTGAAGATGGCCTTGTGCAAGCTTATACGGCAGTCTTGAGTAAGTAGGGGATATTGCGCGTATCAAGTCTAGAGAAAATCTTCTCTGACCGGGCTGAAATTATCGACCAAGCGGACTTCTTTGGACAGGATTTTGACTGTGTGTGGCACATCGGCAGGCACGTAAAATACGTCACCTTCTTCAAGTTGATACTCCTCTTCTCCGATATAGACAATCAATTCACCTTTCGCTACGAAGGAGGTTTGCTCATGTGGATGGGAGTGTCGGGGTTCAGGCTCATCCCATGGACCATTTTTAAAGTCGATAATGGCTGTCATGAGATTATCTAAATGGATGAATTTTCGAAACACCCCCGGAGCTATCTCAACGGCTGACGTACTCTTGTCTTTTAGTATTGGCATATGCTAAAACCGCGTTGTGGCCTCTATAAAAAAGCATCCGGATATGAGCGTTTATTGAGCTCATTTGTGATGTTGGTGTCATTTTCCTGAGTAGATCAATCTTGAGCTATGAAATCGACCTTTGTAGTTGAACTCTACAAGATACACTCCAGCTTTAAGGTTTTGGGGAGTCCATCGAGCCTCATGAGAACCTGTTTGTTGAAACCCCTCATACACGACTTCAACTTCTCGTCCGATCATATCCAATACTCTGATTCTCACATGAGCACTGATATTGAGCCGATAACCGATATTCGTAAATTGATCAAAAGGATTGGGATAGAGCGTCAATGGTTGTGATTCTTCTATCGAAGGAGTAGCATTTAAGACGGTCGTATCTACTGGTGTAAAGATTTCATTGAAAGCCGTATCAATTGCAATGTTGGTGTAGTTCGTTGGGATGCCTTCCCTCTTCTTAGCATTTACCCTGTAGTAGTAGAGGACTCCATCGAGGACAGTGGTATCTACAAAAACCTCAGTATTGGCTTCCAGTACGGCTAATTCTTCGAAATTGTCTGGCGTCAAACCTCGCTCAACGATAAACTCATCTTCATTGTCAGACCTATCAGTCCAATTGAGGGTGATCATTAGGCCTTCCATCGCCTCAGCTGTAAGCTGAATTGGTGCGTTGACTCTCACTGCTCCGGAAGTCACGTCGGTAGCTTCGTTCGAAAAGCCACTACATTGATCATCCTCGCAAGCCCTAATACGGTAGGAGTATAAGGTTGAGTCCTGGACATTGCGATCAAGGAATATTCTTTGATCCTTGTGAATGATGCGGTAGGCCTTATACTCAGTAGTTTCGGTCTTTCTGTGAAGGATAAACCTTCCAGCCCCGTCTCCTTCATGATCCCATGTAAGTCTGATCTGATCATCGGCAACAGAGTCTATCATGAGCTCAGTAGGATCGGAAGGAGGAGTAGTGGCCCTTCCAGTCCAGCGTTCGGTTGACTCCCATTGCATGATAATGTCGTTATCGATCCATTTCACGCGCGCAGTATCCTGCTGACATGCATTTTGACCACAGGCACTCTCATTGCTATTGCTGCAGAGTGTAGCTTCAGCGAGCTGGCAATCTTCACCCTCACTATCCCAGCAAAAAGGATAATGAAAAATGCTATTGGTGATCGTGATCTGGCTTGGACAGTTGGGAGATCCGTCGTTGTAGAATTCTCCACTGAGCCGCAGAAAGCCGACCTGTTGATCTTCTTCAGGATTTCCGGTAGTGACCGACAAACCCGTATAGTAAGCTTCAATGTTGTCGAAGAGGATATTGTTAGGCCTGCGCCCGTGTGGTTCGCGCCGAACTTTCAAAGCTGATCCTGAGACATTGGTCATAACGACATTGCGTATTTCTGAGTCTCCCAAGCGGGTACAGTAAAATCCATGGAGTCCACCGCGTGCGCCGCGAATATTATGACCTTCGGACATCACCACCCCATCAATCAACACGTTCTTAGAGTTCTTTGGATAAATCATTGCGGGCATAAAGGCATCAGCCAATTCGTCTGTAAAGTAATAGGTGCCGACATTGTGCACTTCAAGGTTCCTCGCAGTGACATTTTCTGTTTCGAAAATGACCAGTGTGCTCTCTTCCCACATTTCAAAGGTGATATTTTCGATCAAAACAGGTTGTGCACTCGGCTCTATGATCAAAATGGCAATGACAGGCTCATTGTTGTGTTTGTAGAATCCTCCGTAGAGGATGGCATTCTCGCTAGAGCCATAGGTGGAAATGGTAAGGCGCTTATCCACATCCCAGATGAAAGCGCTGACTCTGTTGCCGTCAAATTCAGACTGAGTGCCAATATGATGTGTAAATCGTTCACCACCTTTTAGCAATATTGTAGATGACGTGTCCTGGGTGTTAATGCAAAGTTGCCGCGCTCGATGTAGCGTTAAAACCGGATCGTCTATAGTGCCCGTGTTGCTATCACTACCGTCAGGACTGACATAGATGGTCTGCGCGTAAATGTCTGCACCACATAGCCAGCAAAGTAGAATGACTGCAATGAGCAAAGTAATAGTTTGAGATTTCTCCTTTGCTAATTCAATGTAATCCGTTGTGTCCATTAGGAGCGTTGAATCAATATTTAAACAATAACTTCTAATTGTTCTTTCTAAAACAGAGCAACAGGTTTTTCAAAGGTCAGCGAATGCTGCACTCTAGCGCGAATCATATTCCTGAAATCCACTATATCATACAATTTAGTATTCAATTGATCACTGCTGTTTAGCATCTGTCTCTAATTTTTTAAAATCTCTTAACCACCTGGAAGAGTTCCCTATTAACGATAAGTGAATGGCGGAATACTGAATTTTATAAGCAGATTTAACTTCCATAAGTTCTCATTTTAAGGCATGAAGGGGCTCGAATAGACAGTGTTTGGTCTGTCTCGGTAAGCAAGCCTGTTTTCTGATCTATTGCAAAAACAACCACAGAATTTGAAAACTGATTAGCCACCAAAAGAAAACGCCCTGACGGAGAAATAGCAAAGTTGCGAGGGTGCTGCCCAAGCGTCGGTTGATGACCAACTAGATTAAGCTCTCCCCTTTGATTGATCTTGAAAATGGCCAGGCTGTTTTCGGGTGCTCCGCGATTCGAAGCGTACAGAAACTTTCCGTTAGGAGTAATATGAACATCTGCAGATCGATAGGTAGTATCGTGTCTATTCTGGTAAGTAAAATACGAGGCAAACCAGTCGAGTTTTCCGTCTCGATAGTTGTATGCGCTGATGGTTCCGGACAATTCCTTGATGCAGTAGGCAAAGTCGCCATTGGGATGAAATGTGAAATGCCTGGGACCACTGCCTGGTCTTGTTGATACGTCGAGATGGTCCGCTTTTGAGAGTAGTTGATCGCTTGTGAATGTCATCACGCGGATTCGGTCAGCTCCCAGATCAGGTGCATAAAGGAATCGGTTGTCCGGACTGAGCCATGAAGAGTGGATATGAGCACTTTGTTGACGGGCTGTATTTGGGCCACTTCCTTCAAACTCTAGTAGCTCCGAATAGGGGGCCAGGCCCCCATTTTCTTCTATTTTAAAGAAACTGATTCCAGGGTCTGTGTAGTTTGAATTGATAAGGTATTTGTCTTGCGAATCGACTGTCACGTGAATAGGATTTCTTCCTCCGGCAGATTGCTTATTGATGAAGCTGAGCTTGCCAGCAAGCGAATCAACTCGGAATGAAGAAACAGAGCCATGTGTGGGAAGCTGAGTTTCCGTGCATGAGTACAGATATTGCCCGTTGTGAGACAGGCTCAGGTAGGAGGGGTTGATGATGTTGTCTTCCCGGTAGGTTTCTGTCAACTCTCCGGTCACATCATCAAATCGATATATGTAGATTCCTTCCGATGCTTTGCCTTGCGTGTAGGAACCTACAAAGAGGAATGTGGTGCTTTGAGCTTGAGTGCTATAAAGCGTGAATAGAAATATTACACGAGTCAGTGTAGTTCTTGATATGAAACGTCTCATAGGTACACTACTTTATGACGATGATTGACCAACCTTCTACCCACAGCTATCTTCCGTTAAGCATTTTGCTTAGCCTCTTTTGACATCTTTTTCGCTACCTTCCGAGCACTGTATGGCTAATAGATATACACCATTAATACTACTTATTGCTCTTACCATCACCTGTCGAGTAGGAGCACGTAGAGCTAAGCAAAGGAGATCTGTTGGAATACGTTTTGATAATTATTAGAGGCAGGGTTCAATCGTATCGAGACATTTGAAAAATAGCATTAAAAAGTTAGCCATTTTCCTATCCGCACTTGGCCCTGGGTTCTTCCTTGTGGGCTATAACATTGGTACGGGTAGTGTTACCACAATGGCCTCCGCAGGTGCTAGTCATGGTACAGGACTCATGTGGGCGGTCCTGATCTCCTGCGTGTTTACCTATATCCTTATTGTGACATTTGGGCAATACACTCTCGTAACCGGAAAAACGGCGCTTCAGAGCTTTAAGGCCAATTTCGGCCCAGGGATGGCAAAACTGGTGCTGTGGTCATTGATCATATCTGAAATGGTGTCGAGCGTAGGTGTGATGGCCATACTATCTGAGGTCATTCATGAGTACTCCAAGCTATTTACCACATCAGGAGAAGGCATTAACACTATTTTGGTATCAGCGATCATGGCTGTATTGGTCGTTGGACTATTGTTCAATGGTCATTACTCTTTGATCGAGAAAATATTAATTGTGTTTGTCAGCATTATGGGGCTTTCCTTTTTGCTAAGCAGCGTGCTTATTATCAAAAGCCCCTCGGAGGTGCTGGTTGCAATGATTCCAAGTATTCCAGATGGGGCTAACGCAGGTCTGATCATCGCTGGTATGATAGGCACGACTATGGGAGGAGTCATTTATGTAGTGCGCTCTAGTACTATGAAAGAAAAGAATTGGGACGCCTCACATCTCAAAATGGAAAAAAGAGATGCCTTGGTATCAGCAGGTGTCATGTTTCTATTGAGCGCCGCGATTATGGCAGCTGCAGCAGGTACCCTCCATCCACTTGGGCTCAAGGTCGACAATGCAATAGACATGGTCAAATTGCTAGAGCCGTTGGCTGGGCCTTTTGCGATTTCACTATTCGTTGGTGGCTTGGTGGCGGCTGGCCTGTCTTCACTGTTTCCGCATTACATACTTGTGCCTATGCTGTTGTCGGACTATCAGGACAAGAAATTGGACCTTTCCATATCCAAAAACCGGATGATAGTGCTCTTTTATGCAGCTCTTGGTTTGATTGTGCCGATTTTTGGCGGTAGGCCTGTAGCTGTCATGATAGTGTCACAGGCATTAGCACTGCTCGCAACTCCCACGATCCTCATTTTGATGTGGATACAGCTCAACGATAAGAAGACACTGGGTGCGCATACGATTGGTATGCAAAAAAATATCCTAATTGGGCTTATTACCGCTTTCACGATTTTTATCTGCGTACTTGGATTCTTAGGTATTGCTGATTTACTGTAAACTTCTAAAAAATGACAGGTTCCAAAATTGACAGTCGGATAGTATGTGCCTACCTCTATAGCATTACGAAATATGGCTATCCACCTCCTGCACAATTGACGATCGCTCATATTGACGAGATGATCTCATTAGGATTTTCATCTATAGAATTGGAGGGGATTCGTGAGGAGCATCTGCTTGAAGTTTATCAAATGAAGGATCGTGTTTCAGATAAGCTGAAAAAAGAAAACCTCACTGTTCCTTATTTCTGCGGAGTGCTGCCGGGACTGTCATCGTTAGATAAAGCAGAACGAAACAAACAGCTGGAGTTGTTTGAGAAGGCTTGTGAGACAGCAGCTTGTTTCGGTTCCATCGGAGTATTGGATAATGCACCATTGCCACCATTCCAGTTTCCTTCGGATATACCGGTCGTGAGGCATTATGATGATGAGGTTCTGAATGCTGCCTACTGGCCAAAAGAGATTTCCTGGGATCAATACTGGGATCAATTAATAGCTACTTATAGGACGGCTTGCGAAATAGCAAGTCGATTTGATTTGAAATATGTCATGCATCCTGCAGTCGGCGTTCTTGCATCCAGTACGGACGGTTATCTACGGTTTCATGAAGCAGTGAAAATGGATAATCTTCGATTTAACTTTGATACAGCTAATCAATTTCTGATAAAGGAAAATCTATCTCTAGCCCTTAGGAGACTAAAGGATCATATTGACTATATCCATGTTTCGGATAACAGTGGTAATGGTATGGGACATCTAGCCTTAGGAGATGGTAATATCAGATGGGATGTGTTTTTTGAAACGCTGGAAGTCATCGATTTTAAAGGGCATATTGGGATAGATATAGGAGGGGATGAATCAGCTGTGGAAGACTTGGATATAGCCTATAAAAATGCAGCTCAATTTATAGCCGAAAATTGGCATATGACTTCCTGATGACTTTTCTTCAGAAGTCTATTCAGCTTAAGTGATGCTAGTTTAATGACTTAATCACTTTGCTCGTTGTTCTTTGAATGCCATCATCAACTGTCAATAAATATAAACCCGGCTTCAAAGTAGACAAATCGAGAGATACTTGGTTGCCTCTTTGGAGAATAGGAGCGAATATTCGTTTTCCACCTAAGTCTCTTAGAGATATGTCCAATTGCTGTCCAGTGTCATTTTGAAGTTCAAAGTACAGGGTATTGGCAACTGGATTGGGATAAACATCAAGTACGTGTTTTGAGGACTCTCTATTATCTTGATTTAAGCTCAATGGACATGATACCAATACATTAACCAAAGCTGAGTCTACATTATTGAAAATGTCTTCGGCAAAGACATAAACACTGAAAGGCTCGTTGGAATTGCAGGTTAGCGTTTCCTTGATAAAGATATGACTCACTCCAGTATTATCTGTCACTTCCATTCCTTCGGGAAGACTATGTAAGTCAAATATGGCCTTGCCCTCAGCATCTAACGCGACAAATATCTCTTCATCTACAGTAATAGTAGGGGGTACCCTATCAAACAGTGCAACGGAGATGCTGTCGATGTAAATACTTAAGCCTTGGTTGACAATTACCTCTACCATCTGGTGATCTTGATCATCGGAGAACTCAAAAGTGCTTGGAGCGAAAGAAAACTGGGTGTTATCGCATAGCTCAATATCTCCAATCAACATATTCTTAGTCAAGTTAGCCTTGGCTTCAGAATTCAAATAAAGGATTAGTTGTTCGGGCAGAACTTCTTCGATAGCGTGAATATCGTCACAGTCATTATTGACCGGCCATTGTAAATCGCCTAATGTTCCATTTTCTGTCGATGTTGATGCTGAGATGAAGCTCTTATCGAAGCTAAAATCAAAAGGTTCTTGGGAGATATCCCAGTCCTGAACAGAATACTTTGAATTGATTTCGTTAGGGTCGGCCCAAAACTGGTCAATAATCATCACCAAATCATCGACTGGTGGTGCATTGTCAAATGAGACGACTTCCCTGATGTTAGTTACGAGCTGTTCTTCTCCTGCCATTGCTCTTGCCGTAGTATTAAATATCTGTCTTTGAACAATCGGATGATCTGTGCCAGCGTACATCGTTGGCTCAATTGCCCAAGCTCCAATAATCTCATCATGCCAGGCAATGTTATTATTGGTACAAATGAATGTCTGAGCAACTTCAGGCAGTTGTGCTTGGCTTTGTCCCGATAGAGAATCTATAGTTATTAAGGCTTCTAAGTCATTACCAGTAGAAGTACTATTATCTGGATTATCCATTTTTCCCAAATACCCAGGATTAATTATAAGGTTATTGGTAAATATAGTGGTCTGTGTCTCATCGAAATCGAAGATACGCTGGCCAGTATGTACTATGGTATTTTGGTTAATTTTGGCATACTTAATCCAGCCGCCACGACCGTTCATTACTGTCGTCGCTACATTGTAGATCGTATTGTTTTCCATTATGATTGTATCAATATCATTTCCACGATCATCAATCACATGCCCCCAATCGGAATTATTAGGTCGGCCAATATTGGAAATGATGGAATTGGTCAGGTATAATTTCAATCCTGGGCTATCTACACGAAAAGCGGATTGACCGTCTTGATCAAGATGACAATCATCGACTATGACTTGTACTTCAGGTGCGGAGATACGAATAATACGCTGAGCCACATTCAGTCCTCCCTGTTCGTCCATGCCGGTTATGTATAGGCCTTTTAGTGTAAGATCTTCGTGTACCCGAAAAGGTCTTGACGATAATTCGCTAATAATTCTAGGGCGTGGACCATCGCTATCTTCTGCCATAATCTTTAGAGAAAATGGAATTCCGTAGGGTGAAATGTTCGAGATTTCACCGCTTAGGAGATAAGTATGACCTCTTTTGAGAATATAAACTGTATGAACCCTCTCACCTGTGGCAGTCGTATCACTTGCAATAGTTTCATTCAGAAGACCGTATTGCGAGTTGTTGGAATCTACCACTAAGGTATCCTGGGCCTTTGCAGTCCAAATCGAACACGTCGCAACGAGGTATAGAATTAAGTACTTATACAAAACGGACTTGGGTTGAGGATTACAATATCTAAAAGGCCAAGTTATGTGAAAGTAAAGGGTATTAATTCTGCTAAAAATGATCACCGTCAACATTCTAAACGCGAATGTCAGAAGTGACTAGGAGATGCTGAATCTGTTGTCGAGGATTTGGACAAAGCTTATAGCTAAGCGACGCAGCTCTTTACAACAAATAGGCTTGTCATGACCTAGTGGATCAATAGGGGTAGGCCATCTGTCGTGGAGTCTTAACTTAAACAAGTACTTCTAGAAAGACTTTCATGACCTATTTAAGGATTCTTTTGCTGTGTCATTGCTTTTCAATGGCACATCTACTCTTATCTCAAACTCTTTCTAAAGATACCAAGGACGAGCCTACTAATCGCTCAAAAGAATGGCTAGTGAACTACTTGAAACAGCCTATTCCGGATAGTCCAAGAAAAGCCAGATATTTTGAATTGATAAATGAGGTATCAGGGAAATACTGTACCGTAGAAGTCGCTTACTTTACAGGTGTTGAGCAAAATGAATCTGCCAGTCGCCGAAAGATAAGTGCATTAGGCAAACTGGCTTTTTCATACCATACGCCAGGGCTTTTATACTACAAAGACTCGAGCGCTCTTAGAATACTTCGTAATGCTTTTATCGGGATGACTTCTCATGTATCAGATGAAGGTGTTTTCACTTGGCCAAACGATGAACAATCCTACAAACATGGTAGCCATGAGCATGCGTGGAGATTAGAACCCCTGCTTATGGGTTATGTCTGGATCAAAAATGACTTAACTATAGCGGATTGCGAGGTAATTGAAGACGCGCTTTGGAGAGCCAGTAACTGGCTTTATGAAAACCCAAATATGGAAACCAACAACCGGGGAATAGTTTCGTCTGCAGTGCTTGCGGCGGCTGGTTTGTATTTCAATGAACCAGCGTGGTTTGGAAAAGCAAGGGAATTGGGCGACAAGATATTCAGGGCGGTTGTTCTTGCAAATGGACAAATCGGTGAGCATTCTGAACAATATGCAGGTGGCGGACCTGATATTAATTATACCTATACTGGCTTAGGCTATCTATACACTTACTGGCTGTTTACCGGAGCAAACCATATGGATACACTTATGAAAAAGGCCGCTGATTGGTTGACAGGATATAATACTATCAGCCAGTGGCCGGTTGTGGTTGGAGCTTCTGTTCGCACTACCCGTGTTAACTCACCCAGTTATCGAGACTGCTTACCTCTTTTTGAGCGGATGTCTAAAGAAGACCCCTATTATGGGTTTATTTCCAAAATGGCCTTGGAGAAAGTAGGCGGTCTTGGGTTTAATCCTTTTGATCCAAGTAGTGGCCATATCATAAGTCCTGCCATCTGGGCACTACTAGAAGGAGGAAAAGAAGGTAATGCAGGATTAGAAGATCATGCAAATCGCACCGAACTATATCATAACCCCAATGTAGAATATGCATTAGTGACTAGAGACTACCAGACAGGGATCGTTTTTCGTGCAAGAAGTGGCTATAAAAACAACAGCCAGGAGTTGTATCGAAAACTACCCGCTGAAGGAATGCCACTGCGCGGTATACAGGTTTGGGCATGGAAAGATGAACTCCCCATTATATTACATGATGATGGGGGAGCAAAAGGTAGACATTCATTCACTCAAGCTGGAAGCTTCAATTCAGCTACTGTGGATGTCGATCGATGGGAGAGGAGCTATAATGCTGACTCCACCTTAGAAACTATCATAGAATGGCGTGGAGCCTTCTGGACGCTTTATGCTTTCACCCAATCATCCACGGTGGTGGCTTATGGTGGGACTACAGATGAATATGTCACACGTTGGTACACTCACCCTGATTTGGTGCCAACACATCGCATAAACGAAAATGAAAGGGTTATCACCTTTGATGGCCTGGAAGGGAAAATTCATTATTTAAAAGGAAAGGTAGATTCTCGAGATGATGGTATTGAGATCTCTGCCTTCGGCCCTGTCGTTTATGGGTTCTCTGATCATCTTTTTACGTTTGGTAAGGATAAACTTGATATGAAAACGCTTCAATTTGAGGATGCGTCTGGATCATATTCAGTCGATATAGACTTCAACTAATATTCCTAAGCTTAGCCTTCAGGTGTTTTCAAGGTCAAAGCATTTATTTGTTAAGTATCCTTTTCAAAACGGCTGCCGTAACATCGTTTGTTGAAGCTTGCCCTCCCAAATCCACGGTAAGCACCTTTCCCTCTGCTACAATCTCTTCTATTGATTCCATGAGCAAATTTGCGCCTTCCACTTCACCAAGATGTTCTAACATCATTACAGCAGTCCAGAAACATGCTATCGGATTGGCGATATTTTGCCCTGCGATATCTGGAGCGCTACCATGCACAGGCTCAAACATGCTCGGATATTCTTTTTTGGGATTCAAATTGGCTCCAGGAGCGATCCCCATGCCGCCTACTACAGCAGGACCCAGGTCTGAAAGGATGTCACCGAATAAATTGCTCGCAACCACTACATCAAACCACTCTGGATGTTGAACAAAATGGGCACATAGTATGTCAATGTGGTACTGTTCTTTTCGAATATCAGGATAGTCGTTTCCTATTATTTCAAAACGCTCATCCCAATAAGGCATGGTATGGACAATTCCATTTGATTTGGTGGCACTTGTTACCTTTTGTCCCCTCTTATCTGCTAATTCAAAGGCAAATTTCAGTACTCTATCTACACCTTTTTTTGTAAAAATACTCTCCTGAACCACTAATTCCCGATCAGTTCCTTCGTAGAGTTTCCCGCCTACAGATGAATATTCACCTTCATTATTTTCACGAACAATCAGGAAATCGACAGATCCTGGAGCTGAAAGAGGGGATTTGATACCTTTTAATAGACGAACCGGTCGAAGATTCACATATTGATGAAATGCTCTTCTGATTGGTATTAATAACCCCCAAAGGGATACATGGTCAGGAACTCCTGGATATCCAACGGCACCTAAAAAGATGCTGTCGCTATCCCTCAGTCGGTCCAACCCGTCATCGGGCATCATCTTACCAGTTTTTTTATAATACTCGCAGGAATAATCGAAATAGGTAAAGTTCAGTTGGAACCCACACTGAGCAGCAACTGCCTTAAGCACTTTCACTGATTCAGGAATTACTTCCTTACCTATTCCATCTCCGGGAATGGTTGTAATGTGGTAAGTATTCATTTAGCACTTATTCATTTACTGATCCATTCCATTACCTGATTGGCTCTGGCAGCACTCACTCCAGGGCTTATGCATGTTCCTGTACCTCTCAGTTCGTCTACAACTTGTTCAATAAGTGGTTGCTGGATGTGCTTGGGCATTTCAAATTGACAAGTCTCTGATGATTTCTCGGTAACCAGCTTTACGTCAGCATCACCAAAAGTGGAGAATTCGATATTCCCTTTCGAACCATAGATCACCACCCGGTCGAGTGAATCGTTTGGCGCCACAGTAAAACACCAGACTCCACTACCCATCATGCCGGAACCGAATTCAAAAACACCTGCTACAATATCGTCGGCATCATATTTTTTAGCTTGATTGCTGGCATAACCTTTAGCACTTTTAATTGACCCGAAAAGAAAGTCAAGCAGATCCAATTGATGACTTGCAAGGTCATGAAAATAGCCACCTCCTGCTATGTCGGGGTTGACCCTCCAGTCAGTACCAGTTGCAACGATACTCGGATCAAGCGATTGGAACAACTCAATTTTTACAAACCTGATATCACCAATTACCTTCTTCTCCAACAGTTCCTTGACTTTCAAAAAGTGTGGCAGTGCCCGGCGATAATAAGCAACAAATAGAGGTACTTCTGCTGTATTGCATGCCTCAATCATTTGTTGGCACTCAAGGTGATTGAGTGCCATTGGTTTTTCAACGTAAACCGGTTTTCCTGCTAAAGCAGCTTTGATCGTATAAGATGCATGGTAAGCTGGAGGAGTTGCGATATAAACTGCATTCACTTCAGGATGGTGAAGAACTTCTTCAGCATTTGTTGTCCACTCAGCTATTTCATGTCGCCTGGCATAATCACGAGCCTTATCCTCATCGCGTCTCATTACAATTTGAATTGAGGAGCCGGCAACTTTTTGCATGGCAGGTGCACTTTTCACCTCGCACACATCACCCACACCGATAATCCCCCATTTTATGCAATCCAAAGACTTTTTCATCATTCTATAAAAAGAGATTCCGTTTAGTCCTTAAAAACGAATGGATATTGTGACCTAATAAGGTCAGCGTTTGACAATTAAATGGGTAGAGGTCCCTTCCAGGGTACTGACCCTAAGTACATTAATGCCTTGCATCAATTGTTCTTCAATGATGAGTTGATGAAAACCAGCTGGAAACAAGTTGATTTGATGCATAAGACGCTTTCCGGAGAGGTCAAGTAATTCTATGCTTAACTCTGAAGGGGTTAAGAGTTCGAACTCTACTATCGCCTGGTCACTGGTTGGATTTGGATAAACCAGAAGTGAAGCTGATAACGCCTCTAGTCCAAGTACTACCTCATATTCGGCTTTTACAGAGATAGACTGATTGGCCATTTCGACAAGAGTATTAGGTGAGTTGACATCACCAACGAACTCGATATCTCCTGACCAACTCTTGAACTCCTGACCTTCTATCACCTCAGCCTCAATATTAATCACTTCACCTTCTTGGTAGTTTCCCGTGCCAGTACCATTCTCTACGGTTAGCATGTAAGTGGGCAGGTAGCTAGCTATGAGTTGTATGTCGTGATCGGGCACTATAACAAAGGTTTCATTGGCTGTGTAGTCATCTATCGTAGCAGTGTCACCTACCCACTCAAACACATCATTTCCGGTAGGAGCAGGGGCACTGATCTCCACCTGCGTGCCGGGGCTATATTCACCCTCGCCCGTTCCTCCTCTTACAGCCAGGTAGGAGGTTAGCTCTGTGTTGGCAGGTGATATCTTGAGGTAACTGATCTTCACATTTTCACCGGTAGGGGTAACTGTTAAATGACCGTCATTAATTGAATAATTCCTAATAACATAAGTATCAAACCCATCTTTGCCATCCGGGTCAGCGATCAAAGTATCTTCAAGGTTGAAGGAATTGATATGATCTAAATTGCCATAATCACCAAAGCCTATTTCGATGTTGTAATGACCATCAGCCACTTCCAGTTCCCAGGTATTGCCAGCACTTGAACCAGTCTGCATTGCGATGTATGTGAGCTTGCGAGGGTCAACGACTTCATCACTTGTCCTACGAATACCATTGAGAGGCTCTGTGGTCCTCCAGCCAGAAAATACACCGTTAGATAACGCATATGGATCACCTCGCTCGGGGATATAATCGGTGACAACCTGATTATCTCGAGGCTGAAAATTGAAATTAAGTCTTGGATTTTCGAGTGCTTCAAAATTTGCATCCAGCGAATAATCATCTTCTATCGTGACGATAAGTTCTGCGCTGGTCTCGTCACTATCACCACCCCATTGCTTAAAGTAGTAGGGAAATTTGGCAACCGCGGTGATAGTGACTTCCTGACCAGGAATGTAAGAAGGCTGACTCGGTTCGACCATGACCGTGCCAAAGGTGCTTTCATAATTGAGCTGTAGAAGTCTAGCATTATCCGAATTGAGGACAGCAAGGGTTCTCTTATATGTCACCCCAAAGCCATCGATGATTCGGATATCGATTTCAGCACTTGACGCTTCCGAAGAGGGCATAACAATGTATGTGTCAACTCTTTGATCGTTGTGAATGGACTGAATGTTGTCGTTGATTAAGATCTGCACCTGATCAAGCCCGACTTGATAGGGGTCTGTTACATCAATAATTATCGGAATGGTGTCGCCAGGAGCAAAAGATTGGTTATCTATCAGATTGATTGCAACCACCAATTTAGAGATATGGATGTCTCCTTTTGTAAGGGTGGCATATTCATCACCCTCACGCGCGACTTGAGGACGGTTGTTCTCAGTCCAGGCTACAATTTCATCGGGTAGGTCCAGATTGACATTTGCAAGTTCATAGGCATTCCTTCTTTTCGAAGATTTATTGGGGCCAGGGTGCCATGGAAAAGCCTGGTCAAGTATGTCCCATTGATAATAGGTTTCCATGAGCTGGGTAAGATCTGCACCTTGTTCCGTAGAATCATGCCAAAGGTCGAAACCGGCGTACTTGGCCATATCAAGACACTGCACCATAGAGGTGAGTGCATAGGCTGTGTAAGTAAGTCCACTACTGCCATTGTTTCTGACCACTTCCCTTGGTAAATAGACACCATGCTCGTCTTTGCGGAGTTTCCAGTCGACTCCCGGATTACGCACACTTTCATCTATGCGCTCATAAAAATAGCTTTTCAACTGGATCAAGGCTTCCTTCAGCAACAAAGTGTCTTCGAGTATTACGGATGCTGTAAATACACCAAGTAGTCCGGCATCCTTCCAGTTATTGTCCTTACCTCTCAATACATCCAGGGGATGGATGAGCACATTGTTGCGCCACCACGTCTTGAAAGTAGTGCGTTGGCCCTCCGTCCAACCCTCATAGCCGTGAATGAGGTCAGCAGCATATAGTACCTGAGAAAACCACGATCCCAGTTGTAAACCACGATCTCCTCCTGTAAAAGTCGTATTAGCATTAGCCCAATCCATCATGACCTCTACAGCCTTATCTGCGTATTTTGACTCTCCGGTAAGTGCATACGCGAGCCCACTGGAATAGGCCGCATGACAGTTGCGCCATAGATGCTCACGCACTTGATTAAGGTTAGAATTGGGTTCGTAACCACCCATGATGTTCATAGTAGGGGGTGCATCAGGAATGAAAGATTGAGCATCTTCGGCTTCTTCAATAAACTGTAGGTAGGCGGAGTACTGTGGTTCTATTTGCTTATCAATGTAGTGTTTCACCATGGCCAGTTCCCGGTCGTTTATTACGGTCATAGGGTGCTCAAATTCAAAATCAGTCAGGGTGAAATTGTAGACATTTAGCCAAGGGTTAGGAGGGCTTTTTAGATTGACAAGGTTTGGTGGGTAATCGTCATCGCCTTGTGTAGGTACCTCATCAGTATTAGTGATGAACAAGGCATCTAGTTTTGTATCGGGTTCCCTGTAGTATATGGTGATGGTATGTGTACCGGAGGGTAGTGACCAAGTGACTACTTCACGGTATCTAAAATCCTGTACCTGAGACCAGCCCCAATAGGGTGTAATCGGTATACCATTCCAGTTGTATATTTCACCGTCGTTGACCTGTACCCAGAATGAATCCGAATCATCATCCCGGGCTATGGTTCGACCCCAGATGGTGTAATCACCTCCTACCAATTCCACGTTTAAGGTCACCTTACCGCTGCTTGGTGGTTCACTGGCAGACTTATTGTCACCTTCTACTTCTACGAATTGACCGCCTAAGGCATAGTCGTCATCGAAGATCAGCATGGGTGGTTCAACCTCGCCTTCTTCTAATTCCAAATAGATATTATCCGGTTGATTTTCCTGTGCTTGAATTGAAAAGGTTTGATGTGCCAATAGCGCCACCATGACCATAAGCTGTACCCAACCTCTCCTTGATAGAATTATGCTTTCTTTCATTATTGTATCTATACTGTACAACAGATTGACCTATTTGGCACTAGGTTTCTCAGAATAAGACGTATTTTGAGGTAATAACACTTACAGACCCTTAATCTTTCCAGATTTTAAAAAAAAGATGCAAAATCTACATAAGCATTAACTGAATATAACCTTTATCTTATTGTTAGAACTTGTCGGCGTTTGAGATACATGGTACCTCTCCAGGATTGCTTTTAAGAACGTTAGATTCATACTTTCAACGTGGTTGATCTGTTGTTACATTACCGAATGAAAAACAGCTATTCATGTTACTTTGTTCTCTATTGTCCTTGTGAGCATTGAATGTCCTACATGAGGTCAATATCAGTTATCCTTCGATTTCGGATGAGAGGACAAATGTTCTTTGCACAACTGACTGAGCAGTTTGTCGATAGGTCATTTGAATGAGAATCAGAAGGTGTAGCAGGGATGGTCTTTGAATGCAAAGAGTTACCCAATACGGATATACCTAACTGATCATCTGGAGAGGTACCTGCCTAGATGAAGATGACATTCACATTAGTACTCGATCTGAAAGAGCCCTTAGTATGATTAGGTTAATTTATAATACTCAATTAGCAAACAACAGTAAAAAATGAACCTAGCACAAAAATTAGGGTTTTCGGAAGAGGCTAGATTGTTGATCATACATGCAGATGATGCAGGACTTGCTCATTCGCAGAATAGGGCAATTATTAAGTCCTTAGAGAGTGGTGTAGTCAACTCTTATAGTATCATGGTGCCCTGTCCATGGTTCTATGAAATAGCGGTATTTGCGAAGAGTAATCCAAAGTTTGATAGCGGCATTCACCTAACGCTGACGTGCGAATGGGAGAACTACAAATTCGGACCTGTGCTGCCCATTTCAGAGGTTCCAAGCTTGGCAGATGCCAATGGATATTTCTATAAAACAAGAGAGGAGCTTAAAAGAAATGCTACCCCAGAAGACGTGGCTAAAGAACTAAAGGCGCAAATCGAGAAAGCCCTGAAATTTGGATTAGCGCCTACCCATATTGATTCGCATATGTATAGTGTTGGAGCAAGCGTTGATTTTTTCGAGATTTATAGAGGTTTGGGTAAAAAATACAAGCTTCCCTTACTGATCAGCGGACAGCTGATGGAGATGATCGGAATGAACCCTGACCTGAACCTTTATGAAGGAGATTTGATCATCGACAGAGTTCACCTAGCATCGTTTGAGCAGTTCGAATCTGGTAAATTGAGTGATTATTATTCTCAGGTTTTTGAGAATTTAGGAAGTGGTTTGAATATTATTTTACTACATCCGGCTTTTGATGATAGCGAAATGAAGGGGATCACCATTAAACATCCGAATTTTGGTTCGGAGTGGAGGCAAATCGATTTTGACAGTTTCACCAGTCAAGAAATAAAGACAAGACTCAAGGAAAGTGAAGTCGTGCTCATCACATGGAACGATATCAGAAAGGTAGGTAGCATTGCCAACAACCACTGATATAGCAAATCAGACAGTAAGTATATTAACTGAGGGCTCTTAAGAGTAAAATTCGTCTTTCTGTAAAGACCGCATTACTGTGCAAACATTAACTCAAACCTTATGATGAGCTTCTATAAAGGTATCAAAACGTCCATTTTTTTGCACCTACTCCTTTTTGACACTTCGTATGTGAAGGCTCAGGACAAGTTTGTTCCTATTATTCCCAATCCTCAACAAGTAGAACGGTCACAGCAACCGTTCTCATTCAACGGTAAAAAGGTGCTCAACTTATTCATCGAAGATGATGCGAATTATCCGATAGGTCAATTGCGTCAAGCTTGGGAAAAGCATACTGCTGTAGAGCTAAAGTTGGTGCAAAAGTCCAAGGACGCTAATATACGATTGGTGAAGCTGGGTAAAGACGCGGATAACCCTTCATTCGCATTATTCATAAAGTCGCTATTGGATTTCCAAAAAAGAGAAGCTTACCAGATTGCTATTAGCGCCGAAGAAATCGTAATGTCCGCTACGCACGGAAGTGGTGCATACTATGCCGTACAATCACTGAAGCAGTTGCTGCGCGCCTATGGTCCTGATAAAGCTATTCCAGGTATGATCATCAATGACTATCCCGATTTGGAAATCCGTGGTATGATGGATGATATCAGCAGAGGTCCCGTGCCCACAAATGCTTATATGAAGCAGCAAATTGAGCGGCTTTCAGAAATGAAGATCAACTTGCTCACCTATTATACAGAACACGTTGTTAAAACTGAAAAACATGCCGCCTTCGCTCCAGCAGATGGTGCGCTCAGCATCGAGGAATGGCAGTCTCTGGCGGACTATGCCAAAATGTTCAACATCGATCTGGTTGGTAATTTTCAGTCATTTGGGCATTTTGAGAAGATACTAGCTCATCCTGACTATAGCCATCTAGGTGAAGGTGGCACACTACTGTCGCCCGCCTTTGAAGAGAGCTATGAGCTGCTAGATGATATCTATACTGAAATGATACCTGCCTTTCATTCTGACTATTTTCATATCAATTCTGACGAAACTTTCGACTTGGGAGCCGGTGCATCTAAGGCCAGGGTTGACAGTCTTGGAGAAAGCGTCGTTTACGCCGAACACATCAATCGTATTTATGATATGATTGATGGAAAAGGTAAAAAGATGTTGATGTGGGGTGATATCATTCTTAACGACCCTGCTATACTAGACAAGCTTCCTGCTGATGTTCTTCCTATCACCTGGGGTTATGATGTCATGGAGTCTTATACAGAGCGGATCACCCCGTTCTTGGATAGAGGCTATAATCCATTGATTTCTACCGGAATTTTAAATTCCTACAGTATGATTCCTGATTTTGAAGTAGCAAAAGGGAATATAGGTGGGTTCTTAGCAGAAGGCAAAAAACTTCAAGCCTGGGGCATGCTCAATACAGTTTGGGACGATGGAGGGTCTGCCTTGTTTTCAAGAGATTGGTATGCAGTTGCCTATGCTGCAGAGCAAAGTTGGAATAGCGATACGACAGATCAAACCTATGATGCCCGGTTCAATAGAGTACTGTACGGGCATAATGGTCTGGATATCAGTAAAGCACTCAATGCAATCAATGAGCTTACATCCGTCAAGTCTACCGAAAAGATGAATGAGGCTGTGTTTTGGCAGCAGGTACTCCCGGATTCGGGTAAGTCGATGTTGACGAATCTGGAAGATTGGACTAAAGTAGAAGCGGCAGCAGAAAAGGCCGATGCGTTTCTTGCTGAAGTTGAAACGGGCTATTTCTCTGAAGACCTTGACTATATCCAGTTGACCATTGATCAGTACCACTTTTTAGCATCAAGCAGACCCGCTATTGTTGAAATCGCTGACTTGTATAAGAGGGCATACTTCCTCCAACAGGATACCCAAAAGCAACAAGAAGCTCGTTCTTCGTTGGTCCAAGCTTTTGACAAGCTAATGGAGGTAATTGTAGGCTTAACAGCGCTAAAAGCCGAAAATCAGCGGCTTTGGTTGCTGGAGAATCGATCCTATGCCTTAGACCTTGTAGAAGAAAGATATGATAAGCAGCTGTTGGATTTTTACGATGTTGAGCAGAAATTAAGATATGCACTTTCCATGTTTGATGGTGAAGTTCAGATCCCTGAACCAAAAGAGGTTCGATTAGACATTCAAGAAACAGACAACTGGTATTTTAGAGGTTGGCTGATGACCCAGCCTATCCCAACGAGTAATGGGGCTAATGAACCACAGTTTGACGCATTGATCGAGACAGGAGGGTTGTCAAGTACGTTCCCAAATGTTACGGAAGAGTTCTATTTTAATTCAGATAAATACAGATGGAGGAGGGTGAATACACCGCTTTTTGGTCAAGTAAACCTGCATGACCTCTTTTCTGATACTGACCAAAAGGTGATGCACGCCTTTGCTCACATAGATGCAGAAGAAGAGCAACGAGTACGTTTATTGGTAGGCAGCACGGGAGGGCTAGATGTCTACTTGAACGGCGAGAAGGTTCACCAACAGTTTGGTGAGAGGCCCTATGTGACCGATGAGGACGAGCTATTCTTAAATTTAAAGAAAGGTAGGAATCACCTAATGTTGAGGCTCGCACACGAGACGGGAGATTGGGTGTTTTCAGTCACCATGCCCGACGTGGCGTTTGTAAGCAGTAAAAACCGATATCGCATATTGGATTAACAAGGTGACAAGATAGTCGTGGCTGCTTTGTTTGTTTATTAGAGATTCTTCGAATCCGAACTCGATTATCAATTTGCGAACATTATCGGATTTCGTGAGGATGATTTTTGAATATTAAAGGCATTGATGTTAAATATGGTCAAATCATTCCGAGAGGACAAGTAGACTTATCAGGGTCATACCATATCTTTCGTGATTAACATGAATAAAATAAGATTTAAGCATTGATAAAACCTATCCAACAGTTCTATGTAGATAAGCTAGGCGTGAACGTATTCAAGTCCCGATCAGATATGGGAGCAGCAGCTGCAATTCTGACAAGTCAAAAAATACAAGGCCTGCTGAATAGCAAAGATTCGATCAATATCATCTTTGCAGCAGCACCTTCGCAAAACGAAATGCTGAAAGGTCTGGTAACTAATCCTGAAATCGAATGGGGCCGTATCAATGCCTTCCATATGGACGAGTATATTGGACTTGATGAAAATGCTCCTCAGAGCTTTGGAAAATTTTTAAAAACCAAATTGTTTGACCAGGTGCTCTTTAATGAGGTGCATTATATTAATACAACTAACCCTGAATCCGAGTGTCAACGTTACTCCCAACTTCTAACTGATTTTCCTCCGGATATTGTTTGCCTTGGGATTGGTGAAAATGGACATTTGGCTTTTAATGACCCTCCTGTTGCGGACTTCAGCGATCTCGAGTTAGTCAAAATTGTGGAGCTTGATCATGCCTGCCGACAACAGCAAGTGAATGATGGTTGTTTTAACACCCTTGATGAAGTGCCCAAGCAGGCCATTACGCTGACAATACCAGCACTGCTATCGGCCAGATACATAAGTTGTGTAGTTCCGGGAAGCACGAAGGCTGATGCGGTCAGGCATACATTAGAAGGAGATATCTCCGTTTCTTGTCCAGCATCGATTCTACGTCGGCACGATGATGTTGTTCTTTATCTTGATAACGAGTCTTTTAAAGTCTAAGTCTCTTAGCGAAAGGAAGTTGTTGACAAGCAAAACCTATCAACTAAATCAATACCTGAAACCCCTGAATCTTGCTTAAGATGTCCTAGCTCGGCACATTACTTTAGATTCTGGGCTGTTATTTCTCGACAGGCTAAAGAGTATTAGCCATAAAAAACTGGCGCTTCTCAAATGGCTGTTATGGTAGAAAAAAGCCCTCACAAATTAATGTAAGGGCTTGATCTTGAGGCGGTATGGACGGGACTCGAACCCGCGACCTCCTGCGTGACAGGCAGGCATTCTAACCAACTGAACTACCACACCAAACTATCATATCTGAGCCTTTACTCAAACGTGATGCAAAAGTATAATCTTGATATTTCCTGTGCAATACCCATCTTAAAATAATTCACTTTTCAGTTTATTTTCTTTGTGATGGGTTCATATAGATTTATCTAAATTTGCCCGAAACAAAACAGCCCATGCTATTAGAATTCGAGAAACCCATAGCTGAATTGGAAAGCAAACTAGAGGATATGAAGCAACTGGCTTCAGATAGTGATGCTGATGTAGCTAAAGCCATAGAGGCACTCGAAGATAGATTGACCAAACTCAAAACCGAGACTTTTGAGAATCTGACGAGATGGCAAAGAGTACAGCTTTCACGCCATCCGGACCGTCCGTATACACTTGACTATATCTACGAGATCGCTAATGATTTTGTAGAGCTTCACGGTGACCGCTCTGTAAGTGATGATAAAGCCATGGTTGGTGGGTTTGCGGATATTGATGGGATGTCGGTAATGTTGATCGGTCAGCAAAAAGGCAGAAATACCAAGCAACGTCAGATGAGGAACTTTGGGATGGCCAATCCTGAGGGTTACCGTAAAGCTCTCCGGCTGATGAAAGTGGCGGAAAAGTTCAATAAGCCAGTTGTTACCTTAATAGATACTCCTGGTGCATTTCCCGGCATAGAAGCTGAGCAAAGGGGACAGGGAGAAGCTATTGCTCGCAATTTGAAAGAGATGTTTATGCTTAAAGTGCCGGTGATATGTGTTATCATCGGTGAAGGTGCCTCCGGTGGAGCCTTGGGTATAGCTATAGGAGATCGTGTGCTTATGATGGAAAATACGTGGTATTCTGTGATTTCTCCTGAAAGCTGTTCTTCAATACTCTGGCGAAGTTGGGAATACAAAGAGCAGGCTGCAGAAGCATTGAAACTCACCGCCAAAGACATGCTTTCATATGGCTTGATAGATGGAGTAATTAAGGAACCACTGGGAGGAGCACATAATGACATGAAAGCTGCTGCCGCAGAACTTAAGAAAGTACTCATCAAAGAAATTAAGGCGCTCAATAAACAGAAGCCAGATTCACGTATTTCCAAGCGCATTGATAAGTTTGGTGGAATGGGTGTATATCAAGAAAAGTAATTGTGAAGATAGGGCTGGTACTGTCTGGAGGTGGGGCCAGAGGTATTGCTCACCTTGGCGTCATGCAGGCTCTGGAAGAGCTTGATATCAAAATCAGTATTATATCCGGAGCAAGTGCCGGGGCGATTGCGGGAGCTTTTTATGCTGATGGATACAAACCAAAGGAAATCTTCGACCTGATCGTCAAGACCAATTTGTTTAAAATGGTACAGCCTGCTATCAACTGGCGAGGCTTGTTACGGATCGAAAAATCAGAAGCTCTCTTTAATCGATATCTTAAGGCAAAGACTTTTGATGAACTACAACTATCACTGACAGTAGTAGCTACTAACGTAAAGAAAGGAAAGTCAAAGTTCTTCTACAGTGGAGAATTGGTTAAACCGATCTTGGCATCATCCTGTCTTCCTGTGATCTTCAACCCTGTTGAGATCAATCGAAAACTGTATATTGATGGTGGTATCATTAATAACTTACCTGTGGAACCACTTATTGGTCATTGCGATAGGGTGATAGGTGTGCACACTAATCCAATTGATGCAAAGGTCAAACCGGCCAACATGAAGGCAGTGTTCGAAAGGACGATGATGATGACCATCAATTATAATGTCTATGCCAGACAAGACAAATGCGACGTATTTCTTGAACCTAAACAGTTGAGTGGTTACAATGTATTTGACTTCAAAAAAGCAGCTGAGATCTTCGATATAGGCTACCAGTATACCATAAAATACTTTGCTAAGAAATCTAAGCTTAAAAGAGAACTAAAGTTAGAAGAGGCATGAGGCAGTTTTTCCTCTTTATGTACAAAATCTTCGGCTGGAGTATCAGAGGAGGCCTTCCTGATATTCCTAAGTACATTCTTATCGTAGCGCCACATACGAGTTATTGGGATTTTCCGGTAGGTTGGGCTGCCAAAACCATTCTACGGTTAGAAGGGATTTTTCTTGGTAAAGCCGAATTATTCAAAACACCTGTCATAGGCTGGGCACTCAAAAAGATGGGGGGGTACCCGGTAGATAGGAGCAAAAACACCAAACTAGTAGATTTCGTGGTGGACCTCTTTAATAGTAGAGAGAAACTGGTGGTTGTGTTAACTCCCGAAGGCACACGTTCGTACGTTCCCAAATGGAAAACAGGATTTTACTATATGGCGTTCAATGCAAAGGTGCCCATCCTGATGGTTGGATTTGACTTCAAACATAAATTCGTGGAGCTAAGAGAGCCCTTTTATCCCACCGGGAATCTTGAAAGTGACATTGAAGAGATCATGAGTTACTTCCGAGGTATTACCGGTAAGCACCCCGAGCTGGGTGTTAGGTGATCAAAGGAAATAATGCAAAGTGAGTTGTAAGGAACGATTATAACTCTCGTTCAATTCATTGACAGTAATATCATTGATGCCCAGGTGATATCTTAAATCAACACTCCAACCATCACTTAGGTAATAGCCAACTGATATAGGAACAAACAAATCAGTAGAACGATACTCTTCGTTGATCAAAGCCTTCAGACCACCTCCCACGGCTGCAGCCCTGAGGAGTAGGCCATAACCAAAGCCTGTACCAGCATACAGACCTGTAGTACCGAAACTCCTTCTGATCAAAAGCGGCACGTTCACATAATTCAGTCTGATCTCACTGTTGTCAATTAATTCACTTTGGAAACCGAGCCTGGAGAAGTTGAGCTCTGCCGTAAACTCGATCTGATCAAGAGATTGAATCGGAGATTCAAACCCAAGTCCTGCTAGAAAGGATAAGTATTGGCCATTGTCGGCTCGTTGATTTCCAGCAAGTGTTGCCAGTTGCGGACCAGCCTTTAAGTATGCCGTTTGGGCCAGGGCATAAGAGCCAATCAACATAAAACTTAGAACCAAGGGTAATCTATATGTCATCATTTCTCTATTCTATCCTTTTTTAATCTTGTTCGATTAGCCTGTCCTTTAGCGATTAATTCTTTCTTTAACCAGAACGAAATCTGAGGCAGGAAATTAGCGATTTTAGCCGTGTAACCCCTTGATTCAGGTACGCAAATTTCCAACTGACGAGTTCTCATGGCCTTGAGGATAGCTTTTTCTATATCCGAGACCGATAGTGTCTTGTTGCCACTGAAGGTCAAAGCTGTTTCTTTATCATAATTCAATTGCAGATCCAACATTGGAGTATCTACCAGATCCGGACATATCACAGTGCAATACACATTTTTCTCACGAAGTTCTTGAGCTACCGCTAATGAATAACCCCTTACGGCGTATTTGCTCGCAGAGTATAAACTTATACCGTAAATAGGAGCGACACCTGCTAGTGACGCAATGTTGATAATATGGCCTGAACCTTGGCGCACCATCTGATCACCTATGATTTTCATACCATAGAATGTTCCCTTGGCATTAATATCCATATGTTGGTCTATACTTCCAACATTAGTATTAAATATGAAACCGGGCTCTATGATTGCCGCGATGTTGAAGAGATAGTCCACCCGACCAAATTGCTCCAACGTATGATCAAGTACTTGTTGCCATTTTTCCGGTAGGGAGATATCATGAGCCAGTACAAGTCGATGGTCACTGGCAGAAAAGATCATGGACAACTGGTCGAAATTGCGATCTGTGACTACCAGTCGATAAGGACGCTTAGAGAAAACCTGGGCCATGTGTTGTCCAATGCCTGAAGCAGCGCCAGTTATGATGATCACAGGGAGATTTTTATCTGACATGTTCTTCTATTGTGTGCAACTTTGTTTTGTTTCCAGAGTCTAATAGTAGAAAATAAAAACACATGAAATCGACATTAAAAATTCAAACTCTATTTTACACCAACTGAGGATGAATTATTATTCAAAGATTCCATGTGATTGCTAAAAATCAATTTAACGCACATGAAACTAAAAAGTATATTTCTTATTGTTGCCCTGTTGAGTGCAAGTTTAGCCATAGCCCAATCTCGTGACACGCGCTCTTTAAATGATTTTCGACGTGTTTCTGTTGGGGAGTCTATCGAACTAATTCTTATTGAAGGAAATAGAAATGAGGCAGTTATCGAAGCAGATGGGATGGACGCTGATGATGTTGTGACAAGGCTCAGTGGTGATAAACTGGTTGTGGAGATCAAAAATAATGGCAGGTGGTGGCGCAATACTGATGTCACGGTTCGCCTGACGTACCGACAATTAGAGGGTGTAAGCGTAAGCTCATCGGCAGAAGTTTACAATGAAGGGACAATAAAATCTGAGTATTTTGAATGTCGGGCAAGTAGTAGTGGTAATGCCACATTGACGGTAGACGTAAGAGAGCTTGAGGTAGAAGTTTCTAGTTCCGGACGATTGTCCTTGTCAGGTACTACCGTAAAACAGGATGTGAGTGTAAGCAGTTCGGGCAGCTATCACGCCTATGACCTGGACAGTGAGATCTGCGAGGCAAGAGCGAGTAGCAGCGGGAATGCACGTATATCAGTAAGCAAGGAGTTGAGGGCCAATGCTAGTAGTAGTGGTTCTATACGATACAAAGGTGATCCAGACAAGCAAATCACCAAAAGCAGCAGTAGTGGAAGCGTGCGTAGGTCCTGATATCACCTGAATATATTATACTAATCATGAAGCCCTCTCGATAACGATAAGGGCTTCTTCTTTTTATATCACTCTAAGCCCACAGATCAATTATTTCGCATTATCTTGATCAATTATTCGGTTTGACCGTTAAGTAAGGACGTATTTACTGGCTTATTCAAATTATTGCATGAAGTTTATATCTGTTTTAGTCGTTGGCTTTTTGTTTGTTTGGGGGTTTACGGATGTTAGAACTCCACTAAATGCCACCCCTGAACCCATCATAGAAAGTACCGTAACTGGAGCCCTGGACGAGATTGAATCTAACGAATGGGAACCTGATACCACTGGTATTCTTAGCCCGGAGCAGAAGCATTTTCGATCCACACTTCTTATCTCAAGCCTTCTCAATCAGCACCACTATCGTAAGGTTGCTGTTAATGATTCTCTGTCTTCAGTGATCTATGACAAGTTTATCAATTCGATTGACCCCAATAAGGAGTATTTCTTAAGGGCTGATATTGATTACTTTGAGAAGTATCGTTTACAGCTAGATGATGATATTAAGAAAGGCAATCTCGATGTGCCATTTCAGATTTTTAGAATCTATCGAGAAAGAGCGACGGATCGAGTGGCCTATGCACTTGAGCTACTAGAAAACGAACCAAATTATTCTCTCGAGGAAGAAATGGATTTTGACAGGGATAAGATGGTGTGGAGAGAATCTGTTGAAGAGGTCAACGACTTCTGGAGGAAGAAGATCAAAAGTACTACGCTCAGCTGGAAACTTTCAGGTAAAGAGTGGGAGGATAGTAAAGAAATACTTGTTAAGCGCTATCGCAATTTTCAGAAGGGGCTCACACAACAAAAGCCTGAAGATGTCTACGAACTGTATATGAATGCCTTCACGGAAGCGTTTGACCCACACACAAGCTATTTTTCGCCAGTATCATCAGATCGTTTTCAGCAGAACATGAGTCATTCCTTGGAAGGCATTGGAGCTCGATTGGTCCAGGAAATTGACTTTACAAAAGTCTATGAAGTGGTACCAGGTGGTCCTGCTGCCAGGAGCAAGGATATTTTCAAAGATGACTTGATCGTGGGTGTAGCCCAAGGTGATGAAGGTAAGTTTGAAGATGTCGTAGGTTGGAGACTTGATGATGTTGTAGCGAAGATCAAAGGCCCAAAGGGGACAGTAGTACAGCTTTTATTACAGCGAAAGGATGCAGCAGTTAACGCTTTACCGGATACGCTTAGGTTGGTGAGGGACAAGATCAAACTTGCAGAAGATGATGCAAAAGCTGAGATCATACCTATCTCTGATGGTCTAACTACCTTCAATTTAGGAGTTATTACCATTCCAAGTTTTTATATCAACTTCGAAGATGCTCAAAAAGGACTTCCGGACTATAAAAGTGTGAGCCGCGATGTTAAAAAACTCATTGGGGAACTTGAAGAGCAGGGCATGGATGGTCTAATGATTGACCTTAGAAACAATGGAGGTGGAGCACTACAAGAGGCTGTTGATTTAACCAGCCTTTTCATTCCTGGTGGCCCTGTTGTACAAGTGAAGAAATCTAATGGACTGATAGATATTGAAAGAGCTGCGGGGAGCGACGTGTTCTACGACGGGCCATTAGCGGTGATGACAAATAGATTCAGTGCTTCGGCAAGTGAGATCTTTTCTGGCGCCATACAAGATTATCAAAGAGGAATCATCATTGGAGAGACTACCTTTGGAAAGGGTTCCGTACAGAACCTCGTTGGGTTAGGACAATTCCTGCCAAGTTCTGAAGAGCCCTTAGGTCAATTGAAGCTGACATTGGCGCAGTACTACCGCGTGTCCGGCAGCAGCACCCAGAACATTGGTGTAGGTCCGGATATACAGTTTCCAAGCCCATATGATGCGGATGAGTTTGGAGAAAGCTCTGAGGCAAACTCACTTCCCTGGGATCAGATCAATAATGCTCGATTCTCTTCACGAAATAGAATCTCGGAAGAGCTTATCAAACATTTGAGCTTACTCTACGCAGAAGATTTAAAGACAGATCCCGATCTCATTGACCTTGTTGGCAGAATAGAAAAGTCTAAAGAAAATCGAAACAAGACCTTGGTTTCTCTCAACTATGACACTAGAAAGGCAGAACGTGAGGCCAACAAATCTGACCGAGATGAGCTAGAGACAACTATTGACTATTCTGAAATCTTCCCAGTGGACAATGAGGATACCATTGAGAAGATTAAGAACGACCCTTACCTCAAAGAAGGACTCAAACTGCTGGCGGAGATGGTCAAGTACAATGGGGTAGGCTAGTAGCAGAATTAGTATTGTCTTCAAGCGTTCTAAAGGCTAATGAGCTCTCCTTTGAATATCCCGGAGAGCGTCAATCCGCAGTAAAAGATGTCTCCTTTGAATTAGGGGGTCAGGAAATCGTTACCCTTGTTGGGTCAAGCGGTAGCGGGAAAAGCACATTACTCAATCTCATCGCAGGCCATCTTTCTCCCACTAAAGGTCAAGTTCATGTCAATGGTGAGTTGATGATTGACCCTAAACATCTCTTGGTCAAGGGGTTCGAAGATGTCGAGATCGTCAAACAAGATTTTCAATTATCACCTCGGAGTACGGTTTTTAAAACTATTAAACATCCGCTAAGACGATACAATAAGGATTATCAAGAAGAAAGAGTGGCAGAGTTAATAGCACTTTGTAATCTCAATAGGCTAGAGGATAAGATCACCATGGACCTTTCGGGTGGTCAAAAGCAGAGGGTTGCGATAGCGCGATCTTTAGCCGATAATCCAAGTCTTATTTTGATGGACGAGCCTTTCAATCAGCTTGATCACACGATCAAGTTATCCTTGAAAAGCGAGCTGAAGCATATCCTGAGTACATCTAACACGAGTGCCTTGATAGTGACGCATGATCCCATTGATGCGTTATCGATTTCCGATAGGATAGTTGTAATGAAAGACGGGGCATTGCTTTCCATTGCTTCTCCTCGGCAGCACTATCTCCAGCCGCTCAACAGCTACGTTGCTCAGTTATTCGGGCCATACAACATAGTAAGTGCTAAATTTCTTTTGAAACACTGGAAACTCAAGGAAGATGCTCAGTATATGGGCTTCAGACCCGAGCATATAACAATTGCTAATGATGGGCCTGCGGTAAAGATCACTGGTTCTGCATATACTGGTCAGCAATACTTGCTAACTGCTGAGTTGGATGAGTTAATGCTCTACTTTTACCATGACCAAGACCTCAGTTTAGGAGAATTCGTAAGCCTAAAAATTCAGTATGAACAGCTTCATCCAATTGCTGTAGGCTAGCTAGGAACCAATACCTTGACCAGTCGTCAATGCTGAGGCTGAATGGGATGGTAAATTGATCTGATCATCTTAAATTAGAACCAGCCAAATCTAACTCTCGAACCATGGACATACTGCAGACCCCAGAAGAGCAATTTCAAAATCTTCCTGATTATGAATTCAAGGAGAATTATGTGGAGATTGACGAGATGAGGATGCATTATGTCGATTATGGGGAAAGTGAACAGGTTGTCTTGTTACTTCACGGCGAACCTAGTTGGTCTTTTCTCTATCGACGAATGATCAAGAGAATCACCAGGGCTGGGATTAGAGTGATCGCTCCTGATTTGATCGGATTTGGCAAATCTGACAAGCCCACTGACGAGACAGTTTATACTTACCAGAATCACTATAATTGGCTCAAATCATTTATTGAGCAACTTGGCTTATCGGAAATCAATTTGTTCTGTCAGGATTGGGGAGGATTACTTGGTCTTAGAATGGTAGCTTTTGAACCGCAGCTATTTGCAAGAGTCGTGGCTTCCAATACTTTTTTACCGATAGGGCAACCAGCACCTTCAGAAGCTTTTCTTAAGTGGAGAGAATTTTCGAAGACCTCCAAAGAGTTTGACATTGGCCGTGTGATCCAAATGGGTTCAGCGTCAGAACTCAGTGAAGAGATAATTGCTGCCTACAATGCACCATTTCCTGATGAGTCATATAAGGTTGGGGCTAGGGTTTTCCCTTCCATCGTTCCAATTGATTTTGATGATCCTGAAGCTGCGACGAATAGAGAAGCATGGAAAGAGCTTGGGTCATTTGATAAGCCGTTCCTAACTGCCTTTGGTGATTCTGATCCAATCACAAGGGGAGGAGAGAAAGTCATACAAAAGCTAATACCTGGATGTAAGGGAATGTATCATCCAATCGTCGCAGGTGGTGGTCACTTTATTCAAGAAGATAAACCCGACTTGATGACAAGCTTGATTGTCAACCTCATCAAGAATACTAAATAGCAATCCACAATTGTATGTGGATAAGCATGGTATTACTTGGTGGATATCTTGTGGGTTACTTCAGGCCTGAATAGTTTGTTTTTCAATGGGTTAGATCTACTTTAGAATCACCAAGGGAGAGAAACACAGTTGAACGAAAGTTCGGTCTCTGACGGGGGAAGTTTACCAAACACCACGGTGCTGGAAAGCAAAGCTGAAGGGGGCTCTTGAAGCGGAAACATAGCTCGCTATGCGAAAACTTTAAAGGACTTTGAACGGTATCTTGGCGTGCTAGCATCATCAAGGTGAGGCTAGTATGAAAAGGGTGAAGATGAAAATCTTGACCCTTTTTTGTTTTTTGTCCCCCAGTTTGCAACCTGACCCTTCTATATGTAGTCTAGTTAAGAGTATCAAAAACTCAAATCTATGTTTAGAATCACTGCATTTATCCTAATATGTTTATTGGCAGTCAAAGCACACGCACAGCGAACGCTAGTTGAAGCCGATTTCTCATTAAAGAATATTGAATCACTTGAAGTCGACGGTAGTTTCTGCGACATCAATATGGAAGGCACTTCCGGCAATACCCTGGATTTCGATGGACTGATCAGAGCCTCTAAAGAGCTTGACTATGAAATCAGGTATGAGCAGTCAGGCAGCCACGTAAGAGTATGGGTAGTTTCTCCACGCAACAATAGCTGGAATTGGGGCTGGAATGACATGGAAGCCAGATTAGACTTTAAAGTACCATCAAATGTGATGGTTAGGGTGGATAATAGCAGTGGGGACGTTTCTATCTCTGGAATCTCCGCTTCTAATCACAAGATAGAAGCTAGCTCAGGAGACATTGAACTCATAAGAGTAAAAGGAGACGTGATTGCCAGAGCGTCTTCCGGTGATATCAAAATAGACGGTATCGATGGAGACCTGGAGGTGGAGACAAGCTCAGGTGATCAGCGTGTCTATGATATAGGAGGAAATGTCCGTTTCGACGCTTCTTCTGGTGATGTACGTTTCCAGGATATCGCCGGAAACCTTAGAGGCAGAACTTCATCTGGAGAAATAGATATGGTGGACGTACAGGGTGTGTTCGATGTGAGTGCCAGTTCTGGAGATATTGAAGGTCGTAATCTTGTTGTAAAAGGAGGTTCGTCATTCGTAGCGACAAGTGGAGATATTACTATTTATGCAGATCAGGATCTTGATCAACTCAGCTTCGAAGCGAGATCGAGCTCTGGAGACATCACTATTGGTAGAGAAAGAGGTGAAGACAGGATGGTCATCAGAAATCCAGGAGGTGAAGATGTTTATTTGAAAAGTACCTCCGGAGACATTACTTTCAGAAACTAGAGTTCAAGAACTCATATTTAGAGGCTGTCAATCAGTATTGATTTATCAAGATCAGTGCCGGTCGACAGCCTTTTTACTTTAACATTGCGCCAAATTTCTTGAGATGAGGCTCACTTCAATATTCTTTTTGCTCTTATTCCTAACTACTAGTTGTGGCGATCAAAGCCAAGAACAACAAAGTGGTGATTCACCAGCTCAATCTGCTCCGAAAGAGCTTAGTAAAGCAGCAGTGTCCAGTAGTCACCCTTTAGCAATTGAAGCAGGGTTGTTGGTTCTTGAGAAAGGTGGAAACGCATTCGATGCTGTCGTTACCGTTGCTACTACCCTAGGTGTTGTTGAACCTCAACATTCTGGATTGGGGGGCTATGGAAGTATGCTCATATTCGATGCGGGTACAGGTAAAGCTCGTTTTCTGAGTTTTTCGGGTAAGTATCCTTCTGACTTAGACAAATCGGTCTTAAAGCCTTCAAACCCAAATGCTGTCGACAACAGAAATGGTCCTAGAGCAACAACCACACCCAACTTGCTTTCTGGTCTTGTAGCGTTACACTCAGAATACGGGTCAATGGCTTGGCCAGAATTACTTTCTCCAGCTATTTCATACGCCAAAGAAGGTGTCGAAGTAGATGGCGTACTAGGCAATGATATAGAAGAGAGTTTTGAGCAGTTCTCCGACTATGCCAAATCGATTTATGGTCGTGATGGATCTAGCTTGAAAGCAGGTGATCGCTTGCTGCAAGCGGACCTTGGTCGAAGCTTACAAGTAATAGCTAAGCAAGGAGCGGCTGTTTGGGGCGAGGGTGATATCGTTCAAGCGGTTGCTGAAGGTATTAACCAGGCAGGTGGATACTTAAGTCTGGACGAATTAAGTGCTATGGAAGCCAATTGGTATGATCCTATCAGCATCAGCTACAACGGCTATGAAGTGGTGACAACTGGCGCACCGACGGCTGGTTTTTCTGCTTTGCATGGAGTAGGTGAGATGGGCCTCTACAATCTACCTTCTATTGGATTGAATACCAGTGCTTACATCCATTTGTTTGCCGAGGTATCCAAGCATGCTTATTGGACCTACCTGAGATATGGAGGCTCCATTGATACCATATTGCCTAACACTGGGATAGTGTTATCCAAAGACTACTGGCAATGGATGGCACAGAATATTCGTCCAGATAGTGCTTCTGTTTTTCATCCTCCATTTGACTTTGAGTACATTTCTGACGCAAGCAACACGACTCATTTTGTAGTGGCGGATGCAGCTGGAAATATGGTGAGCGCTACTTTATCGCTTGGTGATGTATTTGGCAGTAAGTTCATGCCGGCAGGAACAGGTTTTTGGATGAACAATGGTGCCAAGTTTGCCAACTTTGAACAGGATAATACCCCACGTGATGCGAACCCCGGTCGGGAGAGAGTAGTAATGGACAGCCCTATCATGCTTTTCAAAAATGGTCGGCCCTTAGCTGGAATTGGAACCCCCGGTGGTGGTCTGATGCCACAAGTGATGGCACAAGTCGTGTTGAACATGACGGATTTTCGTCAACCACTATCTGTAGCACTCAGTCAACCCAGTGTGGCTTTTGACCCTAACGGAATCGTTTATCACGAGCCAGGACTACCTGAAGCCGTCATTGAAAACCTTACTTACATGGGGCACCAGCTTGAAGAGAAACCCAACCTTGGTAAGCCTAACGGAATAGAGGTAGTCTACGATCAAAAAGGAAATCTCCAAGGCTACATGAGCCAATCTAACAACTAGTATCTCTAGACCCTTTAACGGCTTTGTTCAGTCTCTTCCGTTGACAATTATCCTTGAAACATTTTCCTGACCCAACAGGTCATTAAACGCCTTGAGGTCATTTTCCATGATATCATTTAAAGGGGCGATGTATCCTTCGTATGCCTTCGATAAGTCCTCCCAACGTTCGATCATGCCACCTGTCGGTCTGTTGTCATCACCTATTAACACTTGATAAAGCCTCGCAATATTATTGGTCCACTTACGTGGATAGTTGATCTCGTCCTGAGATGTTTCGATCTTGTTTTGAAAGAGATCTTCTTCCAATGCATCTAGTTTCTCAATGATAGCATCACTGCTTTCTTTAATCGATGAGCTGTAACCAGCTTTGATCGCTCTATCGCTGATATCATTCAATTGTGTCCTTACCGATCTGATGTTTCTAATATTATCTTGAGACTCATCAATGAGATCTCTGACTTTGACGGCCATATCAAACTGTGCCCGAAAATCAGCTGTAGTTATGCCAGTCCATCTTGGGTCTATTTTCACTTCTAAAGTTTTGGTTTGAACTTCACTGCCCTTTGATAACCCGACTGTGTAGTTTCCGGGTACGGCTCTCGGTCCTCTGGCCGATTTTGCGCTAAAGACCATTGCAACGAAGTTCTCAGCCATTTCTGGAGCTTCATATTGAAGATTCCATTTAATGTCATTAATTCCTTTAGACAAGTCCTTCAAGTCTTTAGATGACCAAGTCTTGACAGTGTCTTGTTTGCTATCTAGAATGAACAAACTCAAATCATGATCATCACCAGGTTCCTCAGACAAGTAGAACCTGATATTGGCTGGTAGCCCAGACCATCCACCAACCGAGGTACGATAAGCTGGCATAGGTGAGTAGAGGTAAGCACTGGCACTCTCAGCTTCAGCCTTTTCCTGAAGTGGCGTCAGATCATCTAGTATCCAGAATGATCTGCCTTGCGTGCTAATCGCAAGATCATTCATATGTGCTTCCATGTCTGTGATAGGAGTTACTGGTAAGTTCATCTGCAATGGCTCCCATTGGCCACCTTCGTTGTAGCTCACATAAGCGCCGAATTCCGTTCCGGCATAAAGCAACCCTTTGACCTTAGTGTCTTCAGCTACGGCACGAACGAAATGATTATTTGGGATACCGTTTTGTCCATTGGTCAACGACTTCCAGGTATTCCCATAATCATTGGTCAATAAGATATAGGGTTTAAAATCATTATAGCGATAGTGATAAGCTGCGACAATGGCTCGTCCCTTTTGATGCAGCGATACTTCGATCTTGTTGATGGTCGCCTCAAAAGGAATGCCCTTAGGTGTAACATTTTTCCAATCCTGACCACCATTCGTGGTAACATGGATGAGCCCATCATCAGAACCGGCCCAAATCACCCCTTCTTCTATAGGCGACTCTTCTAGCGCGAATATGCTCGAGTATACTTCTACGCCAGTTGCGTCATGCTGAATAGGACCGCCAGGTATGTCTTGGTACTTCTCAATATTCCTGGTAAGGTCAGGGCTGATGATTTCCCAAGATTGACCTTTGTTTGAAGAGCGCATTACATATTGTGAGCCCTGATAAATATGATCTGGATTGTACTTCGAAAGGAAGATAGGGTAGTTCCACTGGAAGCGATACTTGAGATCACGCATCTCGGTACCTTCGGTGTAGTGTGGGTAAGCTGTGATCTGACGCTCCTCGCCAGTGGCCAAATTGGTGTAAGTCAATTCACCGCTGTAGGTATTGGCATAAACAATATTAGGATCTCTTGGATCGACAGCAACATCCGCTGACTCACCACCACCAATGGCCATCCAGTGCTCAGTGTCGGATAGAGATGAGAGTCGCTGAGAAGGAACGCTGATTGTAGAGTTATCTTGCTGACCAGCATACAAGCGGTAGGGGAATTGGTTGTCTACTGTCACGCGATAAAACTCAGATGTGGGTTGGTTGTGCTGAGCACTCCAGCTCTTGCCACCATTGATACTTACGTTAGCCCCGCCATCATTGCAGTTGATCATGATGTCAGGATGATTAGGATTGATCCAAATTCCATGATTGTCACCGTGCGGAGTTGAGATAGTCTCGCCTACAGTATTTCCACCATCTATCGATTTATACAGTCGAGTGTTATTTGAGTATAATGTATTCTCATCTGTCGGGTGGGCTGTAATGTGTGTATAATACCATCCACGCTGACGAACCCGGTGATCACCGCTTACACGCTTCCAACTCTTGCCACCATCCCCCGATCTATACAGACCACCATCTTCTTCGACTGCTGTTTGGATAAGCGCCCACATTCTGTTTGGGTTAGCGGGGGAGATCGCCAAACCAATTTTGCCTAGCAATCCAGTAGGCAGGCCGCCTTCTATTTTAGACCAGTTCTCACCTCCGTCTGTCGATTTCCATATGCCTCCGTTGTAGCCTCCGTCGATGAGCGTCCATGGTTTGCGTTCCACTTGCCACATACCAGCGAATAAGATTCTTGGATTCTCAGGATGAATAACCAGATCAGCAGCTCCTGTGCTGTCATTGATAAATAGTGTTTTGTTCCATGAGTTACCCCCATCTATAGACTTGAAAATCCCGCGTTCCGAGGTGGGACCAAATACATTACCCAATGCAGCTACCCATAGCACGTTGGGATCATCTGGATGAACAATGACTTTACTGATCTGACCGGCATTATCGAGACCGATCTTTTTCCAGTTGGCACCACCATCTTCCGATTTGAAGACCCCAATTCCAGTACTGATATTTCCTCTTGGCGCTGCGGATCCCGTACCGACATAGACGACTTGATCATCACTTGGTGCGACCTCTATTGCACCGATTGAGCCTACCGGAATTTGTCCGTCACTCACATTATCCCAAGTCAGTCCGGCATCCTCAGTCTTCCAGACACCTCCTCCTGTAGTACCCATAAAAAAGGTAAATGGATTGTGCGGAATACCGGTGATGGCAGTAGCTCGTCCGCCTCTTGAAGGCCCAACAGATCGCCATTTCATACCATCATGATAGGCAGAAGGTTTGTCAGATTGGGCTAATGATGCAGTGGTCAGAAGGACGAGTAGGTAGGGGATGTATTTCATTTTGATCTAATTAATAGATTCCAATATCTCTAATTTCTAGTGCATATAAAATTATGGATTAGGAATTATGATAAGTGATCCATTCTTGACTTCAATAATGAGATAGGATAGGTCTAAGTATGATTATTTCCATTTTAGGCTTACCTAAAAAACGAATGTATAAATGAAATAACTTATTGATAATCAATAAGTATAAGGATAGATATTTAAAGCGGTGATTCCAGTCGTAAGATTGTATCAATGATTAGATGACTTGATTAAAGTATCAATTCAATTTCTGATTAATGGTTACCAGAATTGAAGTCGAAGAGCTTATCAATTCAGCTCGGCTAATTCAGATTATTGGTTATTTTAACGACCTTAATTAATCAAGCAAGTCATGGATCAACCTTACATCAGCCCGACTACCAAGCTCACCGAACTAACTTTTCGCTCCATCATTATCGGCGCTCTACTCTCGGTAGTACTTGGTGCCGCCAATGCCTATTTCGGTTTGTTCTCTGGTTTGACGGTATCAGCATCCATACCAGCGGCTGTGATATCGATGGCGATCTTGAAGGCTTTCAAAGACTCGAATATCCTAGAGAATAATATGGTACAGACTGCTGCTTCAGCTGGTGAGTCTTTGGCCGCTGGGGTTATCTTCACGATACCAGCGCTTGTTATTATGGGTTATTGGCAAGAGTTTAATTACCTGGAAACAACATTGATCTCCATATGTGGTGGAGTGCTTGGAGTGTTGTTTACAATACCGCTGCGAAGTGCTTTGATCGTAAAAGAAAAGCTGATGTTCCCTGAGGGCGTTGCTACGGCGGAAGTATTGAAGACCGGAGAGAAGGGTGGAGACTCTGTGAAGTATCTTGTCTTCGGTAGTTTGATTGGGGCCATCTTTAAGTTTGGTAATGAAGCACTTCGATTGTGGGATGGTCTGTTTGAGAAGGCAGCTTTGTTGCAAGAGAAATACTATCTCTATTTCAGTTTAAATCTCTCGCCAGCATTGGTAGCCGTGGGCTATATCGTTGGTTTGAACATCGCCTTTTTAGTATTCTTAGGAGGGGCGATCAGCTGGTATCTAGGTATCCCAATTTATATCTTAATCAATGGGGCTCCAGAAGTAGGAAGTGCGGAAGCTATTGGTGGTGCCATTTGGAGTGCGCAGATCAGATACCTCGGTGTAGGGGCAATGATAGTGGGTGGACTATGGGCGTTACTAAGTCTGAGATCGGCTCTAGGCACAGCTTTTTCTAGTGGCATCAAGGCCTTCAAAGAAGGCGCCCAGAAGCTTGAGGATACTTTGAGAACCGAACTAGATACCCCAATGTCTTGGGTCTTAATGGGCATTGGCATTCTAATCGTTCCCATCTTCTTTATCTATTTATCGATCATTGAGAATGTACCCATTACGCTGTTCATGGCATTGGTGATGGTCTTGGCTGGATTCCTCTTTTCTGCTGTGGCGGGATATATGGCTGGACTTGTAGGTAGCTCTAATAATCCTATATCCGGTGTTACCATAGCCACCATACTGTCAACGGCCTTGTTACTGTTATTGCTTATGGGTACCAGTGATCCAAGCAGGGGAGCTGCTGGTGCTATTCTGGTAGGTGCAGTCGTTTGCTGTGCGGCGGCTATTGCGGGTGATAACATGCAGGACCTCAAAGCTGGGCATGTCTTAGGCGCTACTCCTCGTAATCAACAAGTGATGCAGATGATCGGTGTAATTGCCGGGGCATTGTTAATTGCACCTGTTCTCAACCTTCTTCTTGAATCAAAAGGTATTGGTAGCCCAACTCCTGAACATCCAAACCCACTCACTGCACCTCAAGCAACTTTAATGATGAGTGTGGCGACAGGCATATTCGGCGGTAAGCTACCCTGGACCATCATTTCAATCGGTGCGGGTATTGGTGTTGCCATCATAATTGCAGATCAATATCTCAAGAGCATCAATTCCAATTTTAGAATGCCGGTGCTGGCTGTTGCGGTTGGACTGTACTTGCCTTTTGAGCTGGATTCAGCCATTTTTGTAGGTGGTGTAATTGCCTGGGCCCTTGAGCAAGGCTACAAACAAATCAAGAATCAGGCAAGCATCGACAAGGCTTCTAATGCAGGTCTCCTAATCGCCTCAGGCTTGATTACTGGAGAAGCGCTGATGGGTATTCTTATTGCTTTACTAGCAACTCTAGGCTTGAACATTGCTATCTCCGATGAGCCTCTTGGCGGAAGTCTTCTTGGATTAGCTTTATTAGGACTTATCTTGTTCTACCTCTACAATACGGTGAAGAATGCAGCAAAGAAAGAGTAGGGCTATAACTACCTCAACCCAAGTGCTTTAAGCTGTAGATCTTCCATTTGATTATGAAGTTCTTTAGCTACACTCTCATACTCTGGATTATCGATGAGATTGGTTTTTTCGGTAGGGTCTTCTGCTAGATTGTACAGTTCAGCTTCATCGAATCTTAGCCATTTGATGTATTTGTATTCATTCGTTACCACAACACGATAATCTAGCTGAGCTGTCCAGGGAAATGGATTCTCATTACTGTAGTACTCAATCAAAGCAGCATCTCGGATATCACCTTCAGAAGAGTTTAGAAGAGGCAAGAGAGAGGTTCCTTGTATTGTTTGGGGCGGATCAATACCTGCCAAATCCAATACAGTTGCTGATAAGTCAATAGACAATGTCAGTGCGTCGACCATCTCTGGTTGCGTGATACCTGGTGATTTGATAATCAAGGGTGTCTTGACGGATTCTTCATATGGCATTCTCCTTTCTAGGGAGAAGCCGTGCTCTCCATAGAAATACCCATTGTCGCTGGTGAAGATGATGGTGGTATTATCATCAATGTTCAATTCCGATAGGGTAGTCATGATGCGCTCCGTGCTCTCGTCAATACCGAGCATCATCTCGGCACGATCCTGAATAGTTTTTTCAGAGACTCCAAGGTCAATTTCAGCCACCCATCTTTCATCACGCTCCATGGTTTCTTGACGAATTTTAAATGCATTCGCAATCACCGGTTTCCCGTCCTCCACAATGCCATTGGGAGAGTAAGTCTCACTGCGCTGATAGGGATCTGCCGTGCTATATGCTCCTTTATGCCGATCAGCGGCGATGAACTTTTTCGGGACTGAAAGATCCGTTGTGCCATCATCTCTCTGGATGGCTTCCGGGTGGATCGCCTTATGACCTATATAAAGGAAGAAAGGTTGATCCGCGGATCGTTTGATGAATTCAATCGCCTTATCCGTGAATATGTCAGTGATATAACCTTCGAATTGAATGCGTTCTTCGCCCTCATAGAGTGGGGGATTATAAGTCTTGCCTTGACCTTCCATGCATAACCAATAGTCATATCCAGGCCTGGGTTTTGGACTGTTGCCCATATGCCATTTGCCTACATGCGCGGTGGTATAACCTTCAGCTTGAAGATACTTTGGGAATAAGTCAAGCATGAAGCTCGCCTGATTTCGAGAAGTGTTGTCAATGATACCGTGACGAGAAGGATATTGCCCAGTCAGTATGCTGGCTCTGTTAGGAGAACAGAGCGGCACAGTATGATAAGCACGAGTGAACGTGGTGCCCTCGCTCGCCAGACGATCAATGCTGGGTGTTTTGAGAAAAGTGTGACCTCCGCCGCTCCATTCGTCATGGCGCATATCGTCCACTACGATAAGGATGATGTTGGGTCTCTTTTCTTGTGATCGAGCCTCAAGAGAGAGAAACAGTATAAATAGGAGGTAGAAGGAGAAGTGTATTCGATTGATCATGGTAGTTATCTCGATTCGGAATAGACCCCTTCAAGATGTTAAATTCCCAGCAAGCTCATAGTTACAGTAGATTCTGGTGAAGAACTGGTTATACTTTGACTGCCACTTCAGTCATATCCGCAATCAATTGACGCCTTGGTCTTAGTGTCAGTGTGTAGTCCTCTCCAGGGAAAGTATCGTCTTGTAAGTCAAACTGATATCTAGAGAACAGCTCTTTAAGAATGATTTCCAATTCTTGTAAGGCAAAGTGATTCCCGATACATAGCCTAGGCCCACCTCCAAAAGGGAAATAGGCATATTTATGAACGGGCTTGCTTTCAAGCCAGCGTTCCGGTCGGAATTGCTCCGCATCTTCCCAGAGATCCTTTCTTCTTTGAATAAGGTAGGAGCTAAATATTACACTGTCACCCTTCTTCACTTGATAATCCCCGAGTTGATCATTACCTGTAGCTTGTCTTCCAACAATCCAGGCAGGGGAGTAGAGTCGCATCGACTCTTGAATAATGGCATGGAGATAAGCGATTTCATCAGGTGTACCAAACAGCGATCGCATCTTCTGTTCAATCTCCGGGTGAGTTTTCAATAACCAAATAGTCCAACTTGCTGAAACGGCAGTGGTCTCGTGACCAGCCAGGAAAAATGTAAGCACTTCATCATGCAGTTGTTGAGGGGTCATTCTTTGACCATCCTCGTCTCTTGCATTGATCAACACACTAATTAGGTCTTCTCCAGGTTGTTTCTCCTTGAATGATATTAAGTCTTCAATAATTTGATGCAACACCTTCATAGAGTCTGTAAACTCACGGTTGTTACGGGTAGGTAACCATAAAGGACTGTTAATTGGAGAGGTTATTCGTTTGATCATAAACTTCAAACCTGGCGGGAGAATACTCTCAACTCTCTGACCAACTTCATCTTCTAGTGATAATCCTAACAGTGTCCTTGCAATGATCTTCAACGTCAGTTGTGTCATGGCAGCTGTCAGATTCACTGGACGATTCGTATGGAACGACTCCATCATTTTCACCGTTTCATCCAACATGATTTCCCGGTAGGATGCAATTTCACCTTTATGGAAAGCAGGAGCACTCATGCGTCTTTGACGTAACCAGAATTCTCCTTCACTAGTCAATAGACCATTGCCTAGTACAACTCCGAGTCTTTTATAAGCAAGGCTCTTTTGATAGTTACGATTGTTTTCTTGCAGTATGCGCTGTACGTGATCAGGATTATTCGTGGTAACAAGCGTTCGATGCAATACTCGGAATCTGAATATATCACCATGCTTTTCAAAATTGAGACTGAGGTAGGCAATCGGATCTTTGGTATAGTTCTTAAGATCTCCGAATATGCCTTTGCTACTTATGACTGGTATTTCTGTCACGATTTAATTCTGCTTTAATTGAATGGAAGGAGCTTGCCAGTCAATACGTTCACTAATAATATCATTTTCATAGCTCACCAGTTCGAGAGAGGTAGGTGTAACCTTAATTAATATCATTTCATCTTGCGAAGGGTAAAATTCGGCCCACTCGTCTTGCCATTTGGCTTGTTTTGTTTCTGGATCATCGATCAAGGAGGCATTTCCTACGATGGTAACATAGTTGCCTTTGTCATGTTGGGCGTAATAGAGTGTTACTTTCTGATTAGCCTCAATTTGCCTGACCTTTCGACTTTTGGGATTAGTTGCCAACCAAACGATGAAATCATCTTCTGGCGTTAAGGCGTCCATAGTTCTTGTATTGGGATACCCGAGACTGTCGATAGTCGTCAATCCTGCAAATCGAGTTGCCACCATAATAGACTTGGCTACTGACTTGATTTCCTCATTACTTCCCTGCTGAGCGGCTGCTATTAGAGTCATTCCGATAGGGAAAAAAAAGTAGAGTAGGATGTACTTAGTGCATGTACTCATGGATGGACTGGGGGTTCTTTAACCATTACTTTGGTCATTCTACCGTTGGAAATCTATGCATTGGAATTTAGTGCAATCCAGATGAAATTCAGCGGACAATTAATCGAGACATTCAGATGAAATTTAAGATTTATATGCTTTCACTTGTCATGGTGATGAGTGGCTTTACACTGCAAGCGCAGGATATTACCTCGGCGCACCTTTCTGGCCTTACACTTCGCAATATTGGCCCGGCGAATATGAGTGGCCGAATTGTAGACCTTGATGTAGTGGAGAGTGATCCTTATACATTCTATATCGCTACCGCAACGGGTGGTGTTTGGAAGACGACCAATAATGGTATCGTCTTCAAACCGGTATTTGAGAGAGAAGCTACGCACTCCGTTGGTGATATCGTCATCGATCAACAAAACCCTGAGACGATCTGGGTAGGTACTGGTGAACGGGCCAATCGACAGAGCTCGTCCTGGGGCGATGGTGTTTACAAGTCTACTGACGGTGGTCAGAGCTGGACCAATATGGGTCTGAAGGACTCGAGACATATCGGTCGCATTGTTATACATCCGGAAAATAGTGATGTGGTATTTGTAGCTGCTATGGGTCACCTGTGGGGCCCAAATGAAGAAAGAGGACTCTACAAGTCAACAGATGGTGGTGAAACCTGGGAGCGAAAAATCTATGTCAACGAGATTACCGGTGTAGTCGATGTGGCTATCGATCCGGAAGATCCGAACCTTATGTATGCTGCTACTTATCAGCGCATGAGGAAGCCTTTTGGATTTGATGGTGGTGGACCCGGTAGTGGTCTTCACAAGTCTACAGATGGTGGAGAGACCTGGACTGAGATTACGGCAGACCTACCGGAAGGAGATAAAGGCCGCATTGGTATCTCGATCTATCGTTCAAATCCTGAGATCGTCTATATCTGTGTGGAGCAAGGTTTCCAATACAATGCTTCCACCGCCTATGGTGAGCGTCGTGCAGGTATCTACAGGTCAGAAGACAAAGGCGCTTCATGGACTTTTATGAGTGACTGGAACCCTCGGCCAATGTATGCCAGTCAGATATTAGTTGACCCAAGTGACGACCAACGTATCTACATGATGAATCGCTACAGCTGGTCTGATGATGGTGGCAAGACATTTACTTCTCCGCGTCAATCTCTCCATGGTGACGACCGCTTTTTCTGGGTCAATCCTGAAGACTCAAGACACGTGATGAAGGCGGACGATGGTGGTCTAGGTATCAGCTATGATCGAGGCAAGACCTTCCTTTTTCAGACTGCATTGCCAATTAGCCAGTTTTACCGAGTAAGTGTTGATATGAAGCATCCTTATCATGTCTATGGCGGTTTGCAGGACAATGGTAGCTGGTACGGACCTAATCAGACCTATCGAACTGAAGGTATCCTAAACCAAGACTGGAAACGTAGTGGTGGTGGTGATGGATTCCTCAACCTTGTGCACAATGAGGACCAGAGCATTGTCTTTGGAGAGAGTCAATATCTTGGCTTATATAAGATGGACATGGATACCCGTCAGGCTCAGACCATTCGCCCTGGTGATCCGAAAGGACACATTAGCCCCAGAAGGAACTGGGATGCCTGGGGTCCGAATGAGCCAGAACCAGAACTTGGCAATGCCATGGTGCCTGCCAACTGGGATGGTCCCTTCTATCTCTCAAAGCATGACAACAATACGATCTATGCTGGCACTAACGTGCTTTGGAAAAGCACTGACCTTGGCCAGTCTTGGACTGGTCTAGGTGATTTGACGAATAAGGTCAATAGGAGAGAGTTGGAGATCATGGATCAATACCCTGATAGTCTCACCAACTCGTTGGATGACGGTATTCCATATTGGCCGACTTTAACTGCAGTTGCTGAGTCACCACTCAAGCAAGGTTTACTGTATGTGGGCACAGATGACGGCAATGTGCAAGTATCTAATGATGACGGTAAGACATGGACAGAGGTTTCTGATAAGTTACCTGGCCTACCGGAATCAACCTGGATCAACACCATTGAGGTATCTCAGCATGACGCTAATACTGCTTACTACGCCATCAATAACTATCGAAATGATGACTATGCCAACTACGTCTACAAAACCACAGACGCTGGACAGACCTGGGCCTCAATCGCAGGAGACTTACCCGCAGATCGTGTGGTCCGCGTAGTGAGGGAAGACCCAAAGAATTCTAACCTTCTATACTTAGGAACGGAATTCGGGCTGTTCGTCTCATTCAATGGTGGAACGAACTGGGTAGAGTTGAAAAACAACATGCCTACACTTCCTTTTAATGACTTAGTGATTCATCCTCGAGATAACGATCTCATTTTGGGTACACATGGCAGGGGTGTTTGGATATTAGATAATCTAAATGCGCTTCAAGGCATGTCAGAGATTGCCAACGCTGAAGCAGGTATTTTTGAGATTCCAACTGCAGAGATGATCAACTACAGCAGAGATGGGGCACATGTCGGTGATATGATCTTCAAAGGAGAAAATCCACCTAAGGGTGCAATTATCGACTACTACCTCAAGACGGCTACCGTAAATGGGAATGTTTCTATTTCAATATTAAATCAGAGTGGTGCTGAAATTAGAACCTTGAAGGCTGATACTGCTGCTGGAGTTAATAGGGTGATTTGGGATTACAAGTACGCTGACCTAGCTAAGAAGCCAAAGAATCCTGCTGATACCAACAAGCAATCTAACTGGTGGGATAGGGCACTCAAAGGCCCCAAAGTGGCTCCAGGAACCTACACTGCTCGCTTAACGGTCAATGGTGTCAATTACGATAAGAATTTTGAAGTAAAGCCTGATCCTAGACTTAAAGTATCAGCCGAAGAACGAGCCAATTGGACGGATAACTTATTGACCATAAGTGGATTGTATAACAAAGTGATGAAAGATGTTGAAGTGGTTAGTCCAATTCAATGGCAAGCTGAAGCATTGAAGAAGGGCGGTAAGAGCTTAAATAGCGCTGCGATGGCACAAGTGAAGAAAACAGATGATCGTGTCGATGAGCTATTGAGTAGGATTTCAACACTTTATCGTGAAGTATCATCATGGACGGGCGATATGACTGAAGATCAACAAATGCAGCTTGACTACTACACACAAATGTCCGAGACACTGAGCAAAGAGCGAGCACAGCTAGTCAATGTCACTTTGAAAAGCCTTAATAAGGGACTTAGCAGAAAAGAAAGAATTACGGTAGATTAAACATTAACGCAAATGCTGAATTAAGCCTCTTCATGATATGGAGAGGCTTTTTTATGCTATTATTCCATTAACCAGGAACTTAGGTTGCAGGTCCATTGTATTCCATATGACCGTCTATTAACTATTCCGAACCTTAATCATTGAAGTCAGTTTAATCCGTCATGGATCAGTCATTTTTAGATAAGCTCTATATACAGCATCAGGAGTGCCCATCATGCCCATCACCCAAGTTGATCACGCAGTTTTTCGATGATCTTTTGGAGACTTTGTTTCCTGAAGTGGGTATCAAAAGGTTCAATTCTAAGAAAGAGCTTTCTATCCATCTGCAAAAGTTAGAACTGACTTTAGATGAGTTGCTTACCAGGAACCCGATGGGCTCTAAGCCCGATCTGGTGGATATCGCGAAGGAATTCTTTCAAGGGCTACCGCAAATCCATGAGACCATTTGGCAAGACATACGGGCTACCTATGAGGGTGACCCGGCTGCCAAGAGCATCAGCGAGATCGTTAGAACCTATCCGGGATTTTATGCGATTTCAGCTTATCGTATTGCGAATGCTTTGCATCGAATGGGCGTAAAAATCATCCCCCGAATCATCACTGAGCATGCACATGGACAGACCGGCATAGATATTCACCCTGGAGCGACCATCGGACAGCACTTCTGCATCGATCATGGCACTGGTGTTGTGATAGGAGAGACTACCGTAATTGGCGATCGCGTCAAAGTCTATCAGGGCGTTACGCTGGGAGCATTGAGTGTCGATAAAAGAGATGCAGAGATAAAACGGCACCCAACCATTGAAGATGATGTGGTCATCTATGCAGGCGCAACCATACTCGGCGGTGATACGGTGATCGGTGAAGGTTCGATAGTAGGTGGTAACGTATGGATTACTAAAAGCCTGGCGCCTAAGAGCAAAGTCTACTATCAGGTTAAAATGTATAATGACGATACTGAGCAGACAGACCTCTACCTGCTAAAGCAATCATAATTTCCGTAACCCATGAAGCTATTTGATTTAATTGGTAACACCCCTTTGGTGGAGTTGCAGGTCATATCTGAAAATCCCAATGTGAAACTGCTCGCCAAGATGGAAGGGCAAAATCCTGGTGGAAGTGTAAAGGATCGTGCCGCGCTCAACATGATCAAAAGTGCGCTTGATCGAGGCGACATTCAAATAGGAGACAAGCTGGTAGAAGCTACAAGTGGCAATACTGGAATTGCCTTAGCTATGATTGCTAAGGTAATGGGGGTGGAAATGACGCTCATCATGCCGGATAATTCTACTCGAGAACGAGTGTTATCTATGGAAGCTTATGGGGCTAGGGTTATCTTAACACCTGCGGCTCAAACGATTGAGTATTCGCGCGAGTTGGCAGAGCGAATGGCCAAGGAGGAAGACTACTATCAGCTCAATCAGTTTGGTAACGCTGATAACTACAAGATGCACTACAAAACGACCGGGCCAGAGATATGGTGCGATACGAATGGCGAGGTGACTCATTTTGTATCTGCTATGGGCACGACTGGTACGATCATGGGTGTCAGTCGCTATCTCAAGGAACAAAACCCTAATGTACAGATCGTTGGTACCCAACCAACGGACGGATCTAAAATCCCAGGTATACGAAGGTGGTCACCTGAGTTCCTACCAAAGATCTTCGAACCAGAGAGGGTGGATCGCGTAATCGATGTAAGTCAGGAGGAAGCCACTGAAATGACCAGACGCTTGGCCAAAGAAGAAGGAATCCTTGCTGGCATGAGTACAGGTGGTGCTCTCACTGCCGCGATGCAAGTAGCTCAAGAAATCGACGCAGGTACCATTGTCTTTATCAACTGTGATCGGGGGGATCGGTATTTGAGCTCGGACTTGTTTGGGTAGACTTTTATGCCATAATCCAGAAGGAACTTTTATTACATTCTAATGCCTTGAGGATTTTGATATTTGATTAGTGGGTAGGACTCGAGAGAATATCCTAAAGAAAATTTTTGACATTTCAGTTTAGATAAACCCTGAAAAAAGTTTATCGGTATTGTTGATTGAACCGCGTCTTCCAAAATTTATGATGTGAAAGACTTCTTATGGTCTGCTTATTGGTTATTTTTTATATATTCCAAAGGTTATTTAGAGAGATATAAGTTTTGGATGATAATCAATCTTTTTCTGAGGACCAAGGTCGGATATGGAGTTGGCAAACGAGTTTAATGCCATGGATGATCGCCATGCCTACGTTACTAGTTGCGGTGTTTATAGGCTTAGCAACAACTCAGCTCATTCGATTTAACCAAACATTAAACGATCGTGAGAAATTTGATGTAATTGGAACAGTTATTCCAAGTCTTAGTTCATCAGCTTTGAATGAAGTCAACATACATGATAAGGCATACATTCAGTGGCTTACATTGACAAAGTTGGAGCAAGAGAGCTATAACCTAAGATATAAACAAGCAGGTGCGCTTCTTATGTCGCGCATTTTCACAAAATATTTAGGATTTTTCACAGGTATGATTTTGGCAATAGTTGGAGCTGTTTTCATCATCGGAAAACTAAAGGAAGGTAGTTCCAAACTAGAGTTTAGTGCCTCAGGATCATGGAAAGCAAGTGTACTCTCAAGTTCACCCGGAGTGATATTTGGTTTTCTAGGTACTGTGCTGATGATCGCGACAATTCTTACTCACAATGAGATTACCGTAAAGGACCAACCACTTTATTTAAACGCCAACTCGATTGCCTCAATGGAACTAATTAATTTATTGAGTAAAGAGTATTCAGATCCTGAGGTTTCAAAAAAAGCTAATGAATTGAGGGATCTTATACTCAAAGACAAGAATCAAAATGATATTAAATCCACTAAGGCTGATTCTACTGGCACTACTGCTTCCAATTGAGCTGATAGCTCAATGTGAGTTCGATGATGATTACTTCCAACGACTTTTGGAGGATGAAGAATATGCGCTATTGTTGGACGAACTAACCAGTCTTTATGTGAATGATGAATATTGTGAGGAATGGCGAGTCGCCACTTATTTAGCTCTCACATATTGCGCTAATAACCAATATTCTGAAGGGCAAAGCATTTGGAGTTATTTGCTGTCAGATCATTTCAACTTATCAAGAGAACAAAAAGAATTTGTTCGTGAACAAAAAGAACGATGTGTTCGACCTGAACTGAATTTCAACACTCGGTTTTCCTCGTTGTTTGCAAGTATTTTCGCCTCATTCAACACTATTCCTGAAAGTGTTAATGCCGGTAAATTCGGAAGAGTTCTCAAATGCACTGAGCACTCTCGGCCTTTTGATTTTGTTGACTCATTTGATCAATCTGAAATTCAGAAGCGTTTATTTAAGCTTGACCAAGCCGTGGATGCTATCAGGTATTATGAGGATTTCTTACCCGAAGGCGAGTATAACATAAATGCTTCAGGGCGCTTTGTCTTAATTACACCATCTTCGAAAATGGTTCTGCAGAGTCAAATTGATGCTGCCGCTGAGCGTCTGGAAAGGGTATATAATTATTACTACAACGTATTTAATGTTCGGGCGCCAGACAAATTGATCACAGTGTATTTCATGGAAGATCGTCAGAAATTGAGGAAAGCCGCCTTGGATACGCATGGACTAAAGTTGTCAGAAGACAATATTGGATATTCAAACCTAGGTGACTTAAGTATCTTGGGAAACTCAAGAAAAGACGCAATAGGAACTCTTAAACATGAACTCTTTCATTTGATGATCAGAACAGACGTTGGGGACATTCCCGGATGGCTCGATGAAGGTATAGCTAGTTATTTTGCCGAATCTCATTGGCAAGGTGATAGCCTAGTAACTGATAGTTACTCATGGAGAACTCAGACTTTAAAAGATGCCAATAAGCGCTTCGAGAGAATACCAACTTTAAGAGAATTAATAGAAGGAAATTGGACTATGTTTAGAGCAGGAGATAACATGGATGTTTGTGATTTATCTGTAAACTATGCGATTGCAGAGCACTTCGCTTACTTTTTGAATGCAAAAGGTAAGATGTTTGATATAGTTGAACTATTTAAGAATCGGCGCACCCCAATTCACAATAAATATTATGAATTTGAGCAGGATGTAGCTATTGTAGAAATGTTATTCGATATGCCTCTTGGACTAATTCAAAAAGACTTCAACACCTGGATGGAGTCTAAATATGGCATCACGGTATACTGGACTCCTGAGAATATTGAACAGAAGATTTATAGCCTGTTTGATCAACTAGATGAGTCCCACACTTGTAGGCGTTCTAACCTTGAAATGATAAAATCTGAAATATCACATCTTCATGGCGAATGGAAAGAGAGCTATTATAGATTGATTCATAAGAACTTTCTTCTTGAGCCTATGGTAACCCTTGATGTCAGTGAATCCTTTCATAGAAGAAGTCCTATTTATTGGCCAACCTTGAATAATTATTTTGATGATTTAGGATTAGTAAATAGCTACAGGCTGGTCGAAGAACATCTAGAGATTTTTGACGATGAATACTGGAAGATTTACGTTTTGGATAGAGATGAAATGCTCGATTGGCTCGAACATCAATATAAGATCGGTTTTGGATGTAGAGGTTTTAGAGTGAGATGATGTGCGACTATCACTATAACTCAATGTTCAATATTCCATAGGACAGCTTTTAGATATGTGACGACTCAAATAGATAGACCATTTCCTGGTAGTAATAGCTTAAACTCAGTCCCCTTACCTTCTTCACTTTGCATCTCCAGATAGCCGCCATGTAGGTTAAGGATTTGCCTGGAGAGGCTCAAGCCGATACCTGAACCTTCTTCCTTGGTAGAGAAAAATGGGATGAAGACTTTTTCCATTTTATCTTCACTGATACCGCAACCATTGTCTTTGACAATGATGACATCATATTCCTCTTCTTGCTCTGACATTAACAGAATCTTTCTAGTGTCAGATGCGCTTGATTCATCAAAAGCTTCGATAGCATTTTTTACAAGATTGATCAATACCTGTGAAATCAGAACCGGATCAGCTTTAATTCTCGGTTGACCGATGATTACTTCTGAATTGATATCATTGGCTTCCATGGCTTTCTGCTCCAGCTGAAGTACTTGTTTGAACAACAACTCCACATCAATTGACTCTGGAACTGGTGACGGGATTTTTGTTAGTTTTCGGTAGTCCGATACAAAATGAAGTAGACCTTCGGCACGGTTGTTTATGGTGTCAACGGAGAATGATACGTCCTCTAATTCTTCATTAGATAAAGCGGAGTTAGATTTCACTTTACCCTCTTCTTTAAGCATCATCTGGACCGTCTCGGTCATCGAGGCAATTGGAGTGACTGAGTTCATTATCTCATGGGTAAGAATTCGGATCAGCTTATGCCATGCCTCAATTTCCTTCTGTGCAATTTCAGTTTTAATGTCCTTGAAAGTTATGATGCGGTACATCTTACCAAGTAACTGCAACTTACTTGTAGTGACGGATAATTGCTTGAAAGCACCATCGATATTGATTTCCAGGAGTTTGTTACTTACCTGATCAAACTCCTGAATTGCATCGAAGAAGACTGTATTTTGATTTTTCAGTAGTTGCCAGGACCTTACTTCAGGTATGCTCAGCAACTCGGCAGCTTTAGCATTGATCAATTCGATCTCGTCCTGGTCGTTGAGTGAAATGATACCAAGATCAATATGATCGATGATATTCTTTAAGTATTGATATTGAGCCTCTCGCTCGAGCTTAGCCGTCTTGATTTCGTTGATAACCCTGATAAAACCTTGATTGAGCTGATTGAAACTTCTTGATAGGTCTTTCTCAGAAAACTTAGCTGTCATATCCTGATCGATTACCGCCATCAGGAATCGGTTGAGGTGTCGATTGGTACGGTTTACGAACCATAGTAGCTCATAAGAGAGGCCTATGATCACAACTCCTAGTAGCGCTTGGGTGAAGAAAAGCTCCTCTCTACCAAAAATGAACGCTAGTCCAGCGATAACGACCAAAAGCGCAATAATTCTTAATAAGAGTAGGAGAGCAAAACGATTAAATACCATACTTCTCCATTCTACGGTAAAGGGCTAATCGGTCGATACCCAGATCTTTAGCAGCATGTGTCACATTGCCTCCATTCTTTTCTAGTGCTTTCAAGATCAAGCGCTTTTCATTGGACTTAAGATCAAGATTAGTTTCTTCTCCTTCTACTCTCGTTCCGGGTAAACCAACATCTGACAGCTGTATCGCCTGGTCTTCGCTCATGATAATGGCCCTCTCAATGGTCTGCTGCAACTCTCGTACATTACCAGGCCAGTGATAGGCATCTAGGTGCTTCAGAATATGCCTGTCTAACACTTTCCCTTTGCGCTGGTACTTTTTGCTGTAAAGGGACAAGAAATGATTCGCCAACACCGCTACGTCACCTTTCCTTTCTCTCAATGGAGGCATCTCCAATTCTATTGTGTTGATGCGATAGAGAAGATCTTGCCTGAATTCTCCGTTCGCAACCATTTCCGGTAGGGGCGAATTTGTAGCACATACCAATCGAATATCGACGGATATCGACTTAGAGGACCCCACACGCTGAATCGTTCTGCTTTGCAAAGCCGTCAGGAGTTTGGCTTGTAAAGGCATTGGTAGATTACCCACCTCATCCAGAAATAGGGTGCCGCCATTAGCTAATTCAAATCTGCCTACCTTATCGGTTTTGGCATCTGTAAACGCCCCCTTAACATGACCAAAGAGTTCGCTCTCAAATAGGGAAGAGGTCAAAGATCCTAGATCCACAGCCACGAAGATCTCGTCCTTTCTGTCAGAACTTTCATGAATAGCTCTTGCCGCCAGTTCCTTACCTGTACCATTTTCACCTCTGATCAATATACTGGCATCTGTGGGTCCGACTTTCCTGATAATGTTAAGCACATCCAGCATCGATTGTGATGACCCTTTCAATTCAGCAAAGGCTGAATCACCTCGTTGCAATGCTTTGAGACCTTCTACTTGTTCGCTTGACTTTTTGAGCTTTAGTGCATTGGTAATAGTCGAAAAGAGCTTTTCATTTCTCCATGGTTTGGTGATAAAGTCGGCTGCACCATTTTTCATGGCTTCTACGGCTAGATTCACCTCACCGTAGGCCGTCATCATGATGACCGTGGTACCTGGAGCTTGTTTCACGATCCCGGAAAGCGCATTGAGACCTGCTGCACCATCCTGCTCACCTTTTTTAAAATTCATATCAAGCAGGACCACATCATATTCGTACTCCTTTAATCTTGCTTCGATTTCGGTCGGATTTGATTCGGTTTGTACCTGGTCAAATCGCTGTTTTAGAAACATTTTAGCAGTAGCTAATATATCCTTATCATCATCTACTATCAGTATGCCTGCTTTGACTTTCTCCACCCACTAAAGATACTTGGGATAGTGTATCAAAAACAAACAGTAAGCTGTGCGCTATCTATACGAAATATGGGTAACACACACAATTCCACAGTCATAAGTGCCACATAATTAGGTATTTATGATAATGGCACAAGAATCGTATACTTGTTTCGAAAATTGGAACTATGCTGCGTAATTATCTTCTCACCGCTTACAGAAACCTCAAAAGGAACAAGGCCTACACTTTCCTTAATATTTTCGGTCTGGCTATGGGACTTGGCTGTGTGCTGGTTATCTATCGATACATCTCGCATCATACTAGCTTCGACAAGGATCAGCCTGCATATGAGCGTATCTACCGTGTTGTATCACAGGAGTCTACGCCTACCGGAATAGATTTTAATGACGGACTACCTCATCCGGTCGGAAAGTCCCTTCGGAATGATTTTCCCGAGATGGTTGCGGTAGCTCAAACGCATTTTGAGTATGGTGGTCAAATCAACATTAGAGAAGAGGACGGTAACACTTCTAAATATGAGGAAGATGGTGTTGTGTTCGTAGAACCATCAATATTTGACATATTCGATTTCAATGTCCTGGTAGGTACTCCTTCAGTATCTCTCAAGGATGTCAATACGGCAGTGATCACCTCTTCACTAGCTCAAAAGTACTTTGACTTATCAGAAAATGCACTGGCGGACGCTATTGGCCGTAAGATCAACTTTTCTAGTGCTATCGACTTGACAGTAGTAGGAGTCATTGCAGACCGACCCGAAACTACAGATTTCCCCTTTACCGTATTGATCTCCTATGATTCTCAAAAAGAGACCAATCCATATTACGATGATGGTACCAAATTTAACAGTACAAGTAGCGCTACCAACTGCTATGTGCTGCTGGGAGTATCAGATAACCCTGAGAATTACGATAGCAGGTTGACAGATTTTGTTGGCAAATACTTCGGAGAGGATGAGGTAGAGACATTCACAATGTCACTCATGTCACTTCAAGAAATGCATAGTCACCCAGAATACCAAAAATACTCCGGCACTGCACTCCCTCCATCAGAGAAATGGGCGTTGGTTGCTCTTGCAGCTATTTTGTTGGTGGCTGGCTGTATCAATTTTATCAACCTGGCTACCGCACAGGCTGTTAAGAGGTCCAAAGAGATAGGGGTGAGGAAAGTGCTGGGAAGTGGTAAAACAAGGTTGGTCCTCCAGTTTCTAAGTGAGACCTTCATTATCACTTTGGTAGCACTTCTTATAAGTCTTGTATTTGCAGAAGTATTGCTTATCAACCTTGAAGAGGTAATAGGTACAGCCTTGAGTATTGATATACTTGACAATCCCGCTACCATTGGTTTCCTATTGATCATTGCAGCGGTTGTGACATTTCTGGCGGGGTTTTATCCGTCAGTATTGCTATCGCGAATGAATCCGGTACTGGCGATCAAAAACAAAATCAGCTCTCAGCACCATACTGGCGGAATGTCGCTGAGAAGATTATTGGTGATCGTCCAGTTTGCTATTTCGCAGGTGTTGATCATAGGTACGATAGTCGTCACCAGCCAGATGGATTATGTCAGAAACGCCGACCTGGGATTCAATAAGGATGCGATCATCAACGCGTTCGTACCTGAGCCTGGTGATGAGACGGCTGTTGATCGTTTGCGCACTTCTTTAATGCAGCATCCGAATATCGAGAATGTCGCTTTCAGCTTAGGTACACCCAGTGCAACCAACAATGCACACTCTAACATTAGCTATGCACCAATGGATACTGATGCGGAGTATACGGGTAATTTTAAGCCTATCGATGAAAACTACCTGGAACTGTTTGGACTTGAGTTGCTTGCAGGTCGTAACCTCAGAAAAAGTGATAATGATACGGTCGCCATTGTTAATCGCTATCTCACAGAATGGATGGGTCTTTCTTCTCCTGAAGAAGCCATTGGCAAAAAGCTTAAGACCGGTTATGGTGGAGATAAGACGATCATAGGTGTTGTTGAAAACTTCAATGTCTATTCATTGCATAGCGAAATGGACTATGTGATCTTCTTCAAACTACCGGAGTTCAACTACAATGTATCCGTCAAACTGGCAACAACAAACGGCCTGATCAACGATCTGGAAGGAGCGCTCTCGAATATCGAGGAGTCCTGGCAAGCCAGTTTCCCGGACTACATATATGATTACGAGTTTTATGATGAGGACCTTGCAAGTGAGTACGAGGACGAGCAAGCCACCGCTCAATTGCTCACACTCTTTTCAGGTATAGCCATATTTATAGGTTGTCTCGGGCTCTATGGACTTATCTCATTCATCTCTACTCAAAAATCAAAAGAAATAGGCATACGTAAGGTGCTTGGCGCCAGTATCTTAAGTGTATTGGGAATTTTTTCCAAAGAACTACTGATACTATTAGTTGTAGCATTTCTAGTAGCTGCCCCATTAGGCTACTGGGTAATGGATGGGTGGTTGTCGGACTTTGCTTACAGTATAGATATTACGATAGTAGAGTTCGCTGTAGCCATATTTTTCACGATAGTGATAGCGCTACTTACCATGAGCTATCAATCGATAAGAGCGGCTATCGCCAATCCCGTTGAGTCTCTTAAGGACGAATAAAAGTAAGACGATGATTAGAAACTTTCTCAAAACAGCAATAAGAAGCCTTCTGAAATACAAGGTATACAGTACTTTGAATGTCATAGGTTTATCCCTGGGTATTGCATGTGCAATTGTCATGTTCTTACAGGTAAGTTATGACCTGTCGTACGATGATTTTCATCCGAAAAGGGATCGGATCTATCGGGTCAATATGGTTACATTTCATGAGAACCTGACAGAATATGATCCTGGTACACCATTCCCTATGGCCCGTACCCTAAGAGAGGAGTATCCTGAGCTTGAAAATGTAGCCCAGATCGTTCATTTTGGTGGTTTGGACATACACTTACCAGGAAATGAGAGCAGCGCTTACGAGCAAGAGCACATTCTCTTCACTGAACCACAGATGCTCAAAATGTTTCAGGTTGAATGGCTAAGAGGAAACCCTAATGAAGCGCTCAAGTCTCCTAATGATGCCATTTTGAATGTTGCCGCAGGAAAAAGACTCTTTGGAGATGTCTCCTTTGATCAGATGATGGGACAGGAGTTTAGCCTTGGAGGCCAGACACTACAGGTGATAGGTATTACAGAAGATGCTCCGAAGAACACAGTCATTCCGTGGGAAGTTATGATCAGCACAGATATCCAAAAGCATCTGAATCCTTTCTATACTGAAGATGACTTTGGCAATGTGATGTCCGAGTCACAAACTTTTGTCCTAGTCTCCGAAGACTTCAATTTGTCGATTTGGGAAGACCAGCTGTCAGGCTTTACCGAGAAGTACCTCACTGACGGAGGCGAAAAGAATGTTCAGTTGGAACTACAGCCCTTTACAGATATGCATTTTGATGAACGCTATGATGCGTTCGAAGGAAAGCCTGTATCCAAAGCATCTCTTTGGGCCAGATCAACTATCGCATTGCTCATCCTCATTATCGCTTGTGTCAACTTCATCAACCTAGCAACAGCCCAGTCTGTCAATCGAGCTAAAGAAGTAGGGGTAAGGAAAGTAATGGGCAGCTCCCGGTCATCGCTAATGATGCAGTTTCTCTCAGAAACCCTGGTCATTGTCATAATATCTGTACTATTCTCTTTGGTACTGGCTGAGTTGATGATCATCAATTTCGGGACGATCATTGAGTTTCCTGAAGGTATCGGGGTATTGAACACATCTTCCCTGATACCCTTTGTCGGTTCACTTCTAGTCTTATTGACCGTGCTTGGAGGGTTTTACCCGGCTGTGATCATGACACAATTCAAACCAATCAATGCAATGAAGCGGAACGCTAAAGCAGGAACGGGTGGCAGAGCTGGTTTTCGCAATGGGCTTGTCGTATTCCAATTTGCGATCACACAGATCATGATCGTTGGCACGATCGTCACCATTCAGCAGATGGAGTTTTTCAGAAGCAAGCCCCTCGGCTTTCAGCGAGATTCTATTATCAAAGTCAACCTCCCTGAGGCTGATAGTGCCAAACTTGCATTGATAGATCAGTTATGGAGCGAGCACGCCTTTGTAGAGACGGTGGCATTAGGTAGCGCTTCACCTACCGGAAGTCTTAATATTAATTCAAGATTTGGATATCCATCCACAGCAAAGGAGAGGAACTACCAGGCACAAATCAGGGTCATTGACCAAGACTATCTGGATGCTTATGGTCTCAACCTTATTGGCGGTAACGATTTACTCTATGGCACTGAGAATAACGATATCCTGATCAATGAGGCTACCGCCAGATTGATAGGACATAATGATCCCATAGAGGCCATAGGCGACAAGATATTTGCCTTTGGAGATGTTAGAAACATTAGAGGATTAATTGCTGACTTCCATACTCAAACGCTACATGAGCCGGTTGAGCCGGTGGTATTGATCAACGCCGATATGTTTATCTACTCAGCTGGTATACGCCTTAAAAATCCTGAACTGGTCTATGATAAAGAAGTTATTGCGGCACTGGAGGACAATTGGAGAACCGTGTTTCCATCCAATACTTTTGACTATGACGTGTATCAAGACTGGCTGGCTGAGGGTTATGAAGAAGAACAGCAAACAGCTGATCTCTTAAAGATCCTTGCAGTAATGGCGATCATCATCGGTTGCCTCGGATTATATGGCTTAATCGCGTTTATAGCTAATCAAAAAGTAAAAGAGATAGGTGTACGAAAAGTACTCGGAGCATCGATTGCACAGGTGATATGGCTATTCTCAAGTCAGTTTATTAAGCTCATTGTTATTGCATTTGCGATAGCTGTCCCTCTGGCAGCTTACCTGGCAGGCAACTGGTTGGACAGTTTTCCCTATAAGGTTACACTATCGCCAGCGGTATTCCTTGCTACTCTGATCGGGACACTTATCATTGGTATGGGAGCTATAGTCTTTAGAGCATGGTCGGCGGCTATTGTCAATCCTTCAGTGTCACTTAAAGACGAGTAAGATGCTGAAACTGAAACTCTCGATTCTTTTTAGAACACTTTACAGGTATCGCCTTAATACAGCTATCTCGATCATTGGGTTTTCTATCGCCTTGGCGTGTGCCATGGTGCTACTGATCAAAGCATATTTTGCACTGACCACAGACAACCATCATGTCAACTACGATAACGTATATCGCACAATACAACACATCAAGCGAGGAGATGCCTTGCAAAAAGTATCATCGGCAAATTACCCCCTGGCTGATGCCATTCGAGCTGAATTACCAGCGGCTAAAGCAGTATCTATGGTACAGTTTGAAGAGCGGACTCTACGAATAGATGGTTCTGAAACTACGCTCAGGTCTAATGTTGCCCATGCAGAAAATGAGCTTTTTGATATTTTGTCCTTTGAGGTATTGGCTGGAGATCAAGGTAAGTTGCTAAGGGATCCGAACAGGGCTGTTATTTCTGTGGATCAGGCTACAAATATTTATGGACTGAGTCGTGATAAGGCCAATGAAGCAATTGGCAATGTCTTGCTGATTGATAACGAACCCTATGTTGTAGAGGGTATTATATCAGACTATGACCGGCCTACGGATTACCCTTTTGATGTGATTGCATCATTTCAAACACTCCGTAGGGAAGGCGCAATGCTCAATGGTTGGGGAGCTGCCAGTAATGAAGTTAACTGCTATTTTCTGGCATCTGAGAATTTTGATGAGGCTCAGTTCTTGGTGGGACTAGATCAGCTTAAGCACAAATACCTCAGCGAAGATGCGGCGGCCTCCAAGGATATTCTAATTCAGCCATTATCGGATATCCACTTCAATGCTGACTACTCGAACTTCACCTACAATATTGAGTCCATTGATAGCATCTATGCCATGATTACCGTTGGATTCATATTGATCATCTTGGCAGTAATCAATTATGTCAATCTCGCAACGGCACATGCTACAGCAAGATCGAAAGAAGTAGGTATACGGAAGGTAATGGGTAGTCGAAGGATTGACCTACTTGGCCAGTTCATGTCTGAATCTTTTCTGATTACCCTAGTCAGTCTTTTTTTAGCACTTGTCTTAGTAGAGTTGTGTTTTCTGAATTTCAACGATGTGCTAAATTTTCCTGCTGATTTCAGTGCTTTGACGTCAGCACCAGCTATTGGGCTATTTGTTCTTTTCTTAGTCAGCGTCACGATACTATCCGGATACTATCCCGCGGTAGTTCTTTCAAGATTTAGAATTATCGATAGTCTGAAAACTTCAAACTCTAAAGGTGCAGGAGGGATCAATTTTCGAAAGTCTTTAATCGTAATACAATATGCTATCAGTCAGTCACTGGTCATCATCACATTAGTTGTCAGTTTTCAACTGGATCATTTCCTGAAACGGCCTTTAGGTTTCAGTCAGGACACTAAGATTACATTCAGCTTACCGGATAACGACCTCAAGAAACTACAACGAATGCGGTTGCAACTACAGGCTAAGCCAGAAATTGAGAATGTAACTTTTGCACTCGGTTCGCCTCATTCAGGATCCATATTTACAACACTTTACGGTATCGGTAATGCTCAAGAGTCACATGACAACCTTACTGAAGTAGTACTCGCCGATCCAGGATTCCCTGAAGTATTCAATTTGAATCTGCTGGCAGGCCAATTCTTAGATTCTGATACAAGTGATCAGATACTCATCAACGAACAAATGATGTACTCGCAAGGGTTTAGTCATCCTCAAGACGCAATTGGTCAGTCTTTTAGCGTTTTTGGTGATCGGATCAAAATATCAGGGGTCATTGAAGACTTTCATATGCAGTCTTTACATTCGGAGCTCAAGCCTTTGGTGATATCGACCTGGAACAAACACTATTATGAAGGAATCGTAGATCTACAACTTAGAGATCAATTCAATGCTGCTGATCTTACTACTGCTATCTCCTCAATTGAGAATATTTGGAAAAGCAACTTTCCGAATGACCACTTTGAAGCACGTATTTTAGATGATGTCATTAGAGCAGCTTATCAGAATGAAATTAACACCGCCAAGTCGCTTAGACTTTTTACGGTAGTGGCCATTGTAATCTCAAGTTTGGGCTTATTTGGATTGATCTCGTTTATGATCCTGCAACGTACTAAGGAGGTGGGAGTGCGTAGAGTTCTTGGGGCCAATGCTTTGAATATCAGCTTTTTGTTTAGTCAAGAGTTTGCTCTATTGCTTGGATTGGGAGCTTTGATTGCTATTCCGGTAGGGTACTATTTTGGTCAATCATGGCTGGATTCTTTTGTTTACCGAATTGATTTTTCATTCTGGTTCATTTTTGGTGCTATTGGCATTTCTGTTGCCGTCACTTTACTGTCCATTATTATCAAGTTAATCGCAGCTAGCCGACTGAACCCAACTCAACTACTCAGGACCGAGTAGAGGTACGGTTGTCCATTAGCGTATCATTTCTTGTCAGCTTTTTTCAATGACCTATATTTAAGGGCTAGAGAAAAGCTAAACATATGACTAGAGAGAACTGGGGTAGTAGATTTGGATTTATAATGGCAACCGCTGGTTTCGCCATTGGTATGGGCAATATCTGGAGGTTTCCATATATCACAGGCGAGAGTGGTGGTGGAGCTTTCATTCTCATCTATCTGATTTTTACTGTTCTCATAGGGGTGCCGTTACTTACCGCTGAGATTAGTCTTGGACGCAAGGCCCAGTTGACACCCATCGCTGGTATGAAGAAGTTGGCTGGTGATTCGAAATTCTGGATCTCCATCGGTTGGGTTGAGGTAATTGCTGCGATCCTGATCATGGCCTACTATCTGATGATCATGGCGTGGGTAGGGGTATATGTTGTGGAGTACCTAACGGGGAAATTTAGTGCTATGAGTTCAGAGCAGGTATTGTCGAATTTTGACAACCTGGTTGCTCAACCAGGCACGGTGGTCTCTTATGCACTAGGTATAGCCGTGTTGATGGGTGTGATCCTAACGCAAGGTCTGCAAGGTGGAGTAGAGCGTATATCGAAGATATTCATGCCTATGCTACTAATTTTCTTTGTAGTGCTGGCTATCGGGTCCAATACTTTCGAAGGGAGTTTTGAAGGGCTGAAATGGTATTTGTCTCCTGACTTTTCTAAGATCAATGGTGAAGTGATACTCGCTGCTTTGGGACAGGTCTTCTTCTCGATAGGAGTAGGCCTGGCTGGTGGATTTGTCTTCGGAAGCTATCTTGATCCTAAGAAAAGTGATGTGCCGGGAAGTGTCGCGCTTGTTGTTGCTTTTGATACCGCCATCGCCATAGTCTCTGGACTTGTGATCTTCCCTGCACTGTTCGCCTTTGGTATGGCACCTGATTCCGGTCCGGGTTTGCTCTTCGTAACTATGGCTTCTTTGTTCACCAAAGTACCATTTGGTGATGCAGTAGGTACTTTCTTTTTCCTCCTTGTATTTATCGCTGGGCTCACCTCCATATTAGGCTTGGTGGAGGCCGTTGCTTCCAGTTTTATGGATAGCTTTAAAATTGGTCGTAGGACAGCTGTGGTATATGCAGTAGCCCTGACTTTTGTTTTGAGTATTCCAAGTATACTCAGCTTCGGTCCATGGGCTGACTTCACCATCATGGGCAAAGACTTCTTCAATTTCACAGACTATTTGTCCGGATCTATCATGCTGCCTTTAGGTGGCTTGTTGATTTCTTTGTTTGTGGCTTACAAATGGGGCTTTGATCAGTTCAAGTCTGATACCAATGATGGTGTCGTGGGTAAGGTGCGTGTCACTCATGCCTGGAAGATATTTCTTAAAGTATTGATCCCTATCGTAATTGCAATCATATTGATCAATGGCCTGATGGGAGCCCAGGGCGGATAAATAACCGCTAAATGGTATTGCCGGTATAGTTAAGGAGAGTATTCACTTAACTTCTCACTGGTTGGGTAAAACCAACGATTATCATTTAAACTAGTGAAAAGATGTCATTGCAATCTCAACTGTAATCACCCAATTTGGCCTGATTATATGAGTACTTAAAAATGATCAACTCCTAAAAATGAAAATAAAAGCATTAGTTCTAAGCGCGTTGATGTGCGCGAGATTGGTTTCTGCACAAGATCCCAACTTTCATATCTACTTGTGTTTTGGTCAATCCAATATGGAAGGTTCTGCGCCTATCGAGGAAATGGACCATGTCGTTAATCCCAGGTTTAAGGTGATGCAATCTCTTGATTGTGATGGTGTGTCTCAGCAGGAGGAATGGAGGACGGCAGTACCGCCTCTTGCTAACTGCAATTCCGGGCTTTCGCCCGCTGACTACTTTGGCAGGACGATGGTCGATAACCTACCGGATAGTATTACGGTAGGTGTGATCAATGTAGCTGTCGGTGGATGTGACATCCGTCTATTTGATAGAGAGCTGTACCAAGACTATGATGCGACGCACAAAGAACCGTGGTTTACCACTAAGATCAAAGCTTACAGCGGGAATCCTTACCAGCATCTGATAACATTAGCTAAGCAAGCCCAGGAAAGTGGTGTTATTAAAGGAATATTGCTACACCAGGGAGAGACTAATATGGGAGATAAAAAGTGGCCTAAGTATGTAGCACGGGTGTACGACAACCTGATTCAGGACCTTTCCCTGAGTGCAAAATCAGTTCCTTTGTTGGCCGGAGAAGTAGTAAACGAAGATCAAGGTGGGGTTTGCGCTCCGATGAATGAAATCATTGCTAGATTGCCCAGAGCGATTAGTACCGCCCATGTGGTTTCATCCAGTGATGTGCTGGCATTAGAGGACAGTTTGCATTTCAGTTCTGACGGCTATCGCATACTTGGCGCCAGGTATGCCATGAAGATGTTGCAGCTTCAAGGTATTGAAAGTGTGGTGGTGGAAGCTGGAGTTGAGGGACGTATCAATAGCACTAAAGAACTACGAGATTTGCTACGAACCGTCAAAGGGAAAGGCATTCTTTTTGGTCACCAGGATACCTATGCATACGGCTATACATGGAAAAATGTAGATGGAAATTCTGATGTAAAACGTGTTACCGGAGACTATCCTGCCATGTATGGTTGGGAATTGGGAGCAATAGAAATGGGAGGAGTTCAAAACCTCGATTCCATCTTGTTTGATGACATCAAACGCTATATACTCAAGGTTTATTGGCAGGGTGGAGTCAATACGATCAGTTGGCATCCTTTTTCTGTACTGGACAGAACAAACTCCTGGAACACAAAGAGAGAGGTGGTAAAACATATTATTCCAGGAGGAAAGTACCATCAGTATTTCAAGCGTGACTTAGATGCTTTGGCCGATTTCCTCAATGACCTCAAGACCCCAGAAGGAATAAAGGTCCCATTCATTTTCAGGCCCTGGCATGAAATGGACGGCACCTGGTTCTGGTGGGGTCGTACCGTTACTAGTCCTAGTGAGTTTCAGGAGTTGTTCAGATTCACCATTGACTACCTGAAGCTTGAAAAAGGAGTAGACCATATGTTGGTAGCTTATTCACCTGACCGGATAGTCGAAACGCCTGAAGAGTACCTTATTTATTATCCGGGAGATGAATATGTAGATATTATAGGGATGGACAACTACCATGACCTTTCTGTGAATGGTTCAATAGATGACGCGATCCGAAAACTTCATTTTGTGATCGATATCGCTAATGAAAAGGGGAAGATCTCCGCACTTACGGAAAGTGGAGAATATAAACTGCCTGATGTAACCTGGTACATGAGCAAGTTGGGTGCGGTCTTAGCTGATTCGAAAGTATCCGCCAATATTAGCTATGCCCATGTCTGGCATAATGATCCTACTAAGCACTTCTTTTTTGCGCATCCCAGCCACCCCTCCGCCCAATATGCCCGGGAATTTCTGGATAAAGAAGGCATATGGCTGCTCAATGATCTTGTCGAATTCAGAAAGGGGTTGAATAATGAAGAGTAGCATTCTATTTATCTAAATCATGAGTAATCTAGAATTTAGATTAACCTAAAATAGCAGACGCCAGGGATTTAGAACTAACTAGAAATAGCTGATCATCATTTTTCTTGATATCCGCAATCATAACTCAATTAGTACAACAGTTCAATAAGTCAATTCTGGTGAGTTAATTTATTAATCACCATCGCAACATGATGAATCTCATATCAACTCACTTTGGTCTTTAAATATTGGCCTTTAACTTCATTCTCTTCTTGTTTGTTAGAAAACAATGATTTGATATGGAGAAACTTGAACACATAGTTGAAATCGTAGCGACGACCATTGGCTATGTCGGTATGGCCTTTATTACTCTGGGCGTAATCCTGGCCATCATCCAGTATGTTGTTAGTCGCTTCGATAATAAGTACACCACTGATCATGTAAGACTTACTCTTGGTACTTATATCCTTATTGGTCTTGAATTTATGGTAGGGCAGGATATAATCGAGACTGTACTTCATACCACGATGGAACAGCTTTATAAACTCGGCTTAATTGTGGTTATCAGGACCATTCTTGATTTCTTCTTAAGCCGTGAAATGGGGCACTTAAAGGAACATATAGCAAAGCACGAAAAGGAGTATCAGAATCAGGAGAAATAGGAGTTATTCCTTTACTAAAAAGTAGTTCCCAATTGATATGGTCTTAATTCGCTTCGATTGACTAAGTTGAAGCGTGCACAAAGGAGTCCTCAAAAAAATGCGAACCAAATTCGGTTCACCGATTCAGTATTTTCTTAATCTTGAAAGTAAGAATCATGGCTCAAGAGAGGACTTCTATATCAAAAGACTAAAGTGCTAAGCAGGGAAATTGTGAATTGAAGGACATTTAAAATTATAGATTTTACTACTCAAACTAATATTAAGGAAATATTCTCACTACCATAAGTGAAATACTTGTTCATCAAATTACAAGGCCTACTCAGATATACTTTGGAATTCTTAATTAGGAAGAGACCGATGTTTGCAATAAGATAGCTATCGATAATTTGAAAACTAAGGATTCTTAATGACTTATCATCCTTTTAATATGGTCCTTGCTAAGCATACCTTACTCTGTTCGTAGACAGTTTTCCGCTCCGTACGCATCACCCATATCGGCTATTTGAGATAGGGGCCGAAGGTCAAGGTAATCTACCACTATTCCCACTTGAAGGCTTGTTGCCACAGCCCACCGTACTTATGCCTTTTTCTATCAACTTAAGGCTCAGGTTCTGGTCTCGTTTGGCATAAGGATAGATGCTGTTAGAATCATCGATGACGACTGCTAGCTCTCAGCGTTGAAGAAATGCTTGTTGGCTAGTGTCAAAATCTTTTCGAAGTGAACAGTTACTTCGAAACGCTTCTGTTATGATCCAACCGGTAAATGAAATCTTATTAATCCTATTATCAATTTAAAGACATGTTTGAATTGGGCTTTCGATTGACATTTTGGAAATTAGTTCAACGTATCAAACTAACCAGCTTAGACAATTGTTATCGCCGTTGGAGAAAAGAAATTGAAAGAAAGACATTACTAGAATAGGAGAAGTATCCCGCATTCATTGTTATGACTTAATGCAACCCGATTCTGGTATTCCAAATTTAGGGTTCAATTCATAATAATTAATGTGTCAAAAGCCAGGACTCATTGCAGGAAGGCTATCTAACTCAAGGTTTCGGTAAGAAGTGCTAAACTTGGACACTCTCTCTTCAAAAAGTACGTTTAAACGCAGTGTTAGAAGTTTTTGTGGGCCCACCTGGGCTCGAACCAGGGACTTACTGATTATGAGTCAGTTACTCTAACCAACTGAGTTATAGGCCCTTTCAATAGATGAATGACGCTCCCTAATGAGCTTCATAAGTCCTTTGAAATCGGAGTGCAATATTAGATATTTGCCGCTCATTAAACAAGCCTTTGGAACTACAAAACATCGAAACAATCGTCTTTGACCTGGGGGGTGTTATTATAGATTTGGACACGTCAGCTACGATTGATGCATTCGCACACTTGTCTGGTCAGGTTAAAGCTGAAATGCTTGAAGTATTCCAAACCAATCATCTTTTTGTTGACTATGAAAAAGGATTGATTTCCTCAGACAACTTCAGAGAGGAACTACGTAATCTGCTTTTGGTAGATATCTCAGATGAGACCATTGATAAGGCATGGAATGCCATGCTAGGTGCCATAGAAATGCCACGATTGGAATTGATGCTAGACCTACAGAAGCAGCATAACGTTATGGTGTTGAGCAATACCAATGAGATACATGAAAAAGCATTTAATCGCATTCTTCAGGATGTTAGCGGTAAGACTCATCTCAATGAGTTTGCGCATAAGGTGTATTTCAGTCACGATGTAAAGATGAGAAAGCCGGATGCTGAGATCTATCAATTGGTGATAGCTGAAAATGATTTAAGACCGGAAGAAACTCTTTTTCTCGACGACAGGTTAGACAATCTCAAAGGAGCAGAGGGAGAGGGCTGGATGACTCATCGGGTGACCTATCCCAATGAGATCCTAACCTTATTTTGATCAAATGTTAAAGGAGCACAAACAGTTAATCATACAGGTTAGTCTATTTCTGATAACGATTTTTACGACTACCATGGCAGGACTGGAGTGGTTGGGTCGATCAGTTTGGATGGAGGACTTTCAGTGGTCCGAGATAATTGATGGTTTTGCGTTTTCTCTGCCTTTTTTATTGATCCTGACCGTACATGAGTTTGGACACTACCTGACAGCACAATACTATAAGGTCAAAGTGACACTTCCGTACTACATACCAATGTGGTTTTTGGGTGTTGGACCTTCAATAGGCACCATGGGTGCATTTATTCAAATAAAGGATAAGATACATAGCCGGAAAGAATATTTTGATATAGGTATCGCAGGGCCTTTGGCGGGTTTTGTAGTGGCGTTTGTTCTCTTGGTTATAGGGTATCGTACACTTCCCGAGACAGAATACATTTATGAGTTTCATCCCGAGTATGAGGTCTTTGGTGAGAACTTTGAAGAAAAGATGCTTGGTCTTGACACTACCATCCTCAAGAGAGACCTTAATGTGAGGCGTATGGGGTTTAAGGCTCTGGATGATACGATAAGAACGAATCGCCCAGGTTCTATTTATTTCGGGGATAACTTACTAATGATCATCGGGAGAAATTATTTTGCACCTGACGATCGCTACGCTCCAAGTGCTAGAGAAGTCATGCATTATCCCTTGCTGTTGGCATCATTTCTGGCTTTTTTCTTCACAGCGCTTAATCTGCTTCCAATAGGTCAGTTAGATGGGGGGCATATTCTTTATGGATTGGTAGGTGCCAAATGGCATGGGCGTATTGCCTCAGGACTATTTGTACTTTTCGTAACCTATGCAGGTATCGGTATCATTAACCCACATCAGATTGGCGATACTTTCGGATTATACCTGGTCGGATACATGGCGGTTCTCTATTACCTGTTTTATTCCATGACACCCAACAAGCGTGACAGACTAATGTATGCTGCGATAGTCTTAACAGTTCAGTTCTTTATCTCCTTTTTCTGGCCTGATGTCAAAGGATATACGGGGTGGCTTGTATTTGCTTTTCTGATTGGCCGCTTTTTGGGAGTGCACCATCCTCCGGTACGTGATGATGCACCGTTATCAACAGGTAGAAAGGTCCTTGGTTGGATTACGTTGATCGTATTTATTCTATGCTTTAGCCCGAGCCCCTTTGGTGTGGACTAGCAGCTACCGCAATAATATTTTATGAGTAGTCACATGTTGATTCAAGCTAAGCTTAACCAGGTACATTCCGGTAGGCAGACCAGATAAAGAGAAGGTCTCAAGATATGAGGGTGATTCTATCTTGAAGATTTCTTGTCCTGTGATGTTGAGCAAAGTGATATTTTCAAAACCCTGTGATTGTATGGTGATCAGATCATGAGTAGGGTTAGGATAAATATTAATGCTCTCCAATACTTCGAGTGGTAGGCCTGTAACTGTAGGAGTGGTCACTTCAAACTTTGGTCGCATCATCAGACTACCAGATACGCGAGTATTCTGTTCCCATTCGCCGATTACATTTGCATAAATCCTATCTCCGGTATCAGTGTTTTTATCAAGACCGATACCAATGAAATTGTCCGTAAACTGCACCATAGAGATGAAGAAGGTGTCTTGCACCAATACTGGAGCTTCAAAGCGATAGCTGACAAACTCATCAACCGCTCCACTGTTCTGAACTGAAAAAGACTGCTTGGCCAATATGGTTCCCACTTCCCCGGTAAGGTCTGTCATAACTTGTAGTTCAATCGCCTGACCATTAGACAGTGGAAATATTTGAGGGAAGTAGATATCAATTCCCGTTAGAAAGTCTCGCTCAGGTGCAAAATATTGGAGTGCTAATTGCCCCCTGGACTGATTGATCCCCGCCGCGAACTCTGCTGTGCCGTCATCATAGGCGTAGTAGTCATGAAGAGCTAGTGATGTGTGAATAGTATCATTTACACGATAGTTGATGCCATTGATGATATCATCTCCACTAGTAATGAAAAAAGTCGTATTGAGAAACAAAGAATCCTGCTCCAATGGCCAACTACTTATAGATGGGGGATTTGCAACAAACACTCTCCGTTCCAAACCTTCGGGTACAGGATTAACCACGGTCTGACTATTCAGTACGTCGATTATTTCACCATTCGAAGCGTTGCTTATGAAAGCATTGTATTCAATTGGTTGGATCTGATTGTCAAGGTTGAAAAAACCAACGAACGGCGTAGTAACAAAACTCTGAGGGTTACTTCTGAATTGCTTCATAGGGATACCTGAATACCCGTCTAGTGTGTAGGAGGGGAGACTCGTCAGTGCTCTGTCGAAATAGATATTATCCAGGATACTCCGACCTTGGTTGAGATAGACATAATCTATCAGAAAGGTATCGAATGGACCAGTCAAGCGATTGAAACTTTGAAACCTGAACCTAAAACCTGAGTGAAAATACTCCTGCCGGTTGAGCTGGATCAAGACTTGCTCAAAATCATCTTTCTGATTGTCCAACCCACCAATTATGCTCCAAACAGTCGACCAATTGCCCTCCGCATCATAAAACTGTAGTCTCAACGAATCTTCTGTTTCCGGGATTTCACCGTTACCTTCAATTTGCCAAAAGAAGCTGATCCAGGTCGAAGCTTTTTGGCTTTCGGCGATATTGCTCAAGTCAATGTACTTAGATGTGAGACTATCAGCAGGTCCGACGAATTGCGTGCTTGGATTATGAGGAGCTCCGGAAAATGTAATGCCATCAAACACGGCTACACCAATGCTTGGAGGTCTTATACCCAAAGTTCGGCTGAGACGTGTATCTATGCCTTGCCACCTAGCAGAATCCGGTAAAGGAGTATTCGCTGAAAAATCATCCCAGAAGGGTAAGTTGATGGTATCGTTTTCTGCCAGGGTACGCTGATTACTTGCAGAAGCCAGTGGTCTGACAGTCAGCTGTGCCTGGGCTATTGCAGCCAGTGCCACAGTCAACATCATCCATAAAAAAAGTTTCTTTATGCTCATTGATTGGCCTGGATCATATCTAGTGCAGACACAGTGTCTTGTTCTACTACCCAAAGGTCTATGGCCTGTCCAAGTTTTACTTTAGTGCCAGCCTCGGGTCGTTGTTTGAAAACGCTTCCAGCTGCGATTTCTTTTTCTTCAATAGTAATATTTCCTTCATCGTCCTCAACTTCTAGTTCAGCCTTACCATCTTTTTGGTAGTAGACATCACCGACTTTTAGTCCGCTTCCAATGATCGCGAATTGGGCGTCTTCCAGGTTTTGTCCAATTAAGAAAGGAGACTCGAATATCTGATTACCGAGTCCATCGCCCACTTCAAGGTCAATTTTAGCGCCTTTAGGCACATACTCACCTTCGACTACAGGTTTGGACTTGTAAAACTGTTCAAGTACTGCATTGGCCGCTATATCGGGGACATAGGTGATATCACCTAATAAAAGATCGTAAGTTCTTAGTACAAGTTGTGCGTTTTTGACCGACCCATCAATCAGTCGGGGCATTCGCACTAGAGGTGGACTCTGTGCATTCAGTGTTACGTAGACCTTTCTATTTTCTTTCACTTTGGCATTAGCCAAGGGGAATTGCTTGAGTACAGCAAAAGGAGGATAGTTGGCTGAATAGCCCGAGTCTTCTGTCACCTCAAATCGCAAGTTTCGTTTGATCAGATAATCATCAAGTTCCTCAATCGTGACACCTTCTAAGTTAGGTACTGTGATCGTCTCACCATGATTAGTAGACATGGGTAAATAGACATAGAAGAAAAAAAGAATCAACCCAACACCTATGAGTACCATAATGATTAGGTGAAAGATCAGGTCTTTATATGTTCTTCTGCCAAGCTTCATAGGTTATCCAAGCACGTTGCGGGTGAAGATAATAATTTTATGCTGTCTTTAGTTTACGACTAAATCCATACTCTATGATGCCATCGATGAACTCATAAGGCTTGTATCCATTTAGGGCTGTCTGGTGAAAAATGGCAGTTGCTGGCGTCATTCCCGGTAGGGAGTTGACTTCTATAATGATGGTCTCTACCTTATCAGGAAAAATTCTTACAAATGCATCTATACGACAGTAACCCTCAATGTTGAGGATGCGAGCAACTTTTTCGAGTTCTTGCTTTACTATATCCGAAATCTCGGCTTGACGATTTTGATCTTTCGAATAGCGTGGGGGGGTAATATTCTGACCTTCTCCAGCCAGGAATTTCTCCTCTAACGACAGTATCTCACCGGAAGCAAGTGCCTCTGAAGGATGAAACATTTCAAACTGGATTTCACCATCAGTGTCAAGACTCGTCAACAAACCTCCTGTGATTTCCAGGAAATGTTCCGCCTCATCTTTGGCCACCAGGGTTTCCACTAAAAAATGATACTTGTTGGGAAACTCTTCATTCTCCTGGAGCTCCAGGACTTCAGCAGCTGTTGGTATCAATTCCTCCGACGTTCTGAATATTTGGGCGGCAAAAGCCTCTAACTCTTCACGATGGTCGATCTTCTTGACAGCTGAACTACACCCATCATCAGCTGGTTTGGCAATAAACGGATACGAAAAGTCTTGCTCGATCTCAGCTAACACCTTTTGAGGATTAGCCTCATAGTTTCTTTTAAACACCAATCGATGATCTGCAACCATGACACCATGGTTCCTTAGTCGTTGGTTGGTTTCGTACTTGTTGATGGTCGTTCTGCTGCTATCCGGACCTGATCCATTGTAGGGAAGCCCCAATTCATCCAATTGCTCCTGAACAGCACCGTCTTCACCCGGGCGTCCATGTAGAGCTATGAATGCAAAGTCAAACTCATCAGCGAGTTCTCTGTAACTAAGTTGGCGAATACCAAAATCTGATTCTCCACCATATTTATTGGTGACATTTTTAGCCTCTGTGACGATCTGGTCCAGGAGTGGATGCCTTTTGGCATGGTCCACCTTCTGTTTGATGTCGTCAGCATTGTCTTTTAACATGACGTTTACCGGAAGGCGATAGAGCAAGTGCCGATCCGTATCACCAGTAAGGAATATCGGCGTTGGAGCGTACTTAATACTTGAAGCCAGTTTCTCATAGATGTTGCGCCCACTTTCAACTGAAATATGCCTTTCTGATGAGTACCCACCTAAAATGACCGCTACCTTTTTTTTCTGACCTGAATGTGCAGAACTTTCATTGATCAGTTGATCTAACTCCTTGAGCTTTGTTTTGAAAACTGTATTCTGCTTGCCGGTTTTTATTCTTGAAAGGAGTGAAGTCCGTATGATATAGGTAAGAAACTGAGATGGATTGAGACCGATCTCTGCCGCCTGATGGAAAAAGAATGATGAAGGCAGCATACCCGAGGTGGTGTTAGGATCATTCAGAAATATCTCACCAGCTGAGGTAATAAAACCATCTAGTCGTGCATATACATCAAATTGCAGTGCTTTAAACAGCCTTACACATTCCTTGCGTATTGCCATGATTTGATCATCAGGTAGCTCTATAGGCGTGATTTTCCTACTCATTCCCGGTAGGTACTTAGAGCGGTAATCAAACATCTCCTGACGTTTCACTATCTCGGTTGGAGGTAAGGCGATTGGTGCTGTTTTTTCACCCTGTATGACGATACACGAAAACTCCTTGCCATCAATGTAGCGCTCGATCAGAACATATTCTTCTGCATTGAGGCTTTGTAGTGTAGCCTCTTTTGCTCCGGACAATGCGGCCTTATCAAGATGCTCCCAAAGGTCTTCGGGATGCAAGATGACCTGATCATTGAAATATACCGGCATTCCTATCCCCTGGCGGATATCTACCAGATCGGCGATCTGATGTTTTTTCTGGATGATAGAAAGATTAGACCAGGACGAGAGATCAATTACCTTATTGAAGAATGCCCGATTGACGGCCTCCTTTACATCGCTTATCTCTTTGACAATGCTCACACCAATCGAAGAACCCTGGTTAGGCGCTTTGATCACAAGTGGCAGGCCAAGTCGATCAACCCATGCTTTGATCAATTTTGATCGATCTCCACCATTCCATTGATCCCGACTTATGATATCATAGTCAGGCGTACTGAAGTGGTTGGCCTTTAATAGTTCTTTCTGTACAGATTTACTGATGCCAATGGCCGATGGTAGAATGCCCGCGCCGGTATAGGGAATGTTGTACCACTCCAGAAGTCCCTGCAAATTACCATCTTCACCATAGGGGCCATGAAGTGCTAAAAACGCAATATCCATTTTGCTGCTAAGCTCGGAAGGCTCAAGTCGCTTACCGACTTGACCAATAAGCGCATCCATGTAGGCCCGATCATGTTGACCTAAAGACTCTATATAGATCTGAAATCCGTTAGGAGAAGATGGAGTGAAGTCGACAGGGGGGTAGAAATCACGAATAGTGCCTTGGTAGATATACTTCCAGTCTAGTTCAATGAAATTGCCTAGGCTATCTACAAAGATGAGAACGGGTTCGAATATGGATTTGTCCAGATTATCGTAAACGGTACGTCCTCCTGCAAATGATATTTCTCTCTCTCTTGACTGACCGCCAAAAAAAATCCCTACTCTCATAAATCTAGTGGTTCGATCAAATTTAAGGCAATTAACGCCAAATGATGACCCTTTCAGTTGAATTAAAACTGGGAGTAACGACCTGCATCAGGTACATCCCATTGTTCTCGTTAGCGGTGAGTAGTTCGTAGGTTTGATTGAGCGTATTTTCAAAAGTCTTATCAAAGAGCACCTGACCTTTCATATCAATAAGCCGAATTGTAGCAGGCTCTATTTGTGGTAGGTTAAACCTTACCAGAATTAGTTCTGTAGCAGGGTTCGGATAGACCTGCCATTCGTTGGTTATATTTATAGATGGGCGACTAGAAGGGTAGACCTCAAGGTTTCTCAAGTACAAGGCTGTACCTTGTTGACTGACTGCCTTCACTGCTATCCTGATCTCGTCAAAAATAAGATAATCACTCAAGTCTATTATCTCTCTTCGCCAATCATCGCTCTCAACAGGTTCCCAACCTGCGATATACTCTGAAGTAGCCAATTGCTCTCCTGATCTGTTTACCTCTTCCTGATCGAAAATCCCATCGCAGTTCCAGTCGATTGCTACTATCAATCGATCATTTCTACCGGAAAGATTAGGGTAGGCGACCTCATATGCCATGGATAATCCCTGTAGCTCACTCGGATAGATGCGCGGGCTTACCAGCCAAAACTCCTCCCCGGAATCTGTGCTCTGGTCAAACTGAATACTCACATGTTCTGTACCGAATCTCCATCCAGTCTTACCAGAAGCCTGGTACTCAAACCAATCGGGTTGCTCCGGATCGAGACGATATGGGAAGGACAGGTCGGTTTGATCAAAATATGTATGCATGGTCGCCTGATTATTGTCGGGAACCTGGTCTTCTTGCCCTACAATCGATACTGATATATCCAGTGCAGAGTTGGTGCCAGGAGCCAACCCTTCAACTGATAAAACAACAGTCCTACGCTCGAATGGATCGATCCTGAAGCCTTCAAACAGCTGACTGCCTGAGCTAACACCATTGATGCTGTATTGCAATTCGAATGAATCAATGGATTCATTGCCATTATTGATCACGGTTACCGTAGGTGTTATTTCTGGTTCGCAGGTGACCTTGGGAAAATCCTGTATCGCATCGATTGAAACATCATAATCCGAATTAGGCCCAACACTTATGAGAATGTCATCCAGATAAAGATTGTTGCCCTGTCCGTTTTGTCCAATAAAAGCCAGCCTGATGAAGCCCTCTTCAGTAAAACGGCTTAGGTCAACATTCGCTGACTGCCACTCCGACGAGCCTGAAGGTGTAAAAAACTCGTCTGAAGGTTGGCTGCTACTGTTGAGCCCCGAACCATAACTCTGAAACACAGTGTTGGAAGGATGATAGGTGAGACCGCAATCCGTAGATACCATCACGAAAAAAGCTTCTGCCAGATTATCAGGTGGATGATTGTAAGCATACTTAAATTCCAATCTGGGGCTAGAGGAAGGGTTGATTTTGATTACCGGGCTTTGAAGTGTACTTCTCGTTCCTAATGGCTCATCGGAATCGAAGAAGTTGAAGACTACTGCATTATTATCAAGCGATTGATTGGGTGCTACTGCTAAAGAAAGTCGAGAGTTTTCCTGGAGTACCCACTCATTAGACGACTCAAAATCAGTCATGAAGTCCCCTGTTGCCGGCATGGTATGGTGAATGGTCTGAGTCAGCTGATTGTTAGATGGATTGGCGTCAGGAACACCGTTGATTTCGGTTATATTGACCTCAAGATCATAAGTGCCACTTTGAGAGATTGATACGTCGCTAAACTGAACCAGCTGCAAGTCTCGAAAAGGCAGGTTGAGATCGCTTAATGATACAGTCTCTACTAATTCTCCATTGATAGATAGGCTAGTTTCGAGTGTAGTTACAAGATTGCTTCCGTGGTTGCGTAACTCTATCACAGGACTCAAAACCTCGCTGCAGCTACTGTTGTACAGACCTGCCCATTGGCGTACGCCTATATCATTGCCTACAGTTACTACAGGTGTAAGTGCAGGAGAGTTAGAGAGGGAGACTCTGCGAGGGCTGTTTTCCAGGATCACGTGCATACGTTCACGTTGACAATTAGTGAACAAATTCATGCAGATATCATCTGTATAGTCCATAAAGTTTTGGGCCATATCAAGTGTACCACAGCTTTCCTCAGGGCTGGGAGGGCATCCACTTGTGCTTCTCAGTTGATCCGGAGTATCGTCACAGTAGTCCGTAGCTCCACAACCCCCATCACCCCAGATGTGTCTCAGGCCAAGGTAATGTCCGATCTCATGAGTCGCAGTTCTACCTTGACTGAAATCATCAGCATTAAAACCTTTGCCAAAGTATTCATAGTCAATCACTGCTCCATCTGTCTTAGCATTACTCACTCTGTCTACATCCAATCCTTCAAGGTTAGAAACCGGGAACTGCGCATAACCAAGCAGCCCGGCACCCAGGTTGGTAACCCAAATGTTAAGGTAATCTTCTGCTGGCCAATAGCTTAGGTCACTCAGCAACTGACCACTAGTTAGGGAATAGCTTGGACGATTCCCTTCTAATCGAATGATGCCAGTCGTTGGAAGCCCTTCAGGGTCCCGTACTGCTAACTGAAAATTGATCTCTGTATCAGCAGCTTCGGATACAAATTCAGGAAATGTTTCGGAAGCGTCTGCGTTGGCTCTGCGGTAGTCTGCGTTGAGTATCTCAATCTGACTTAGCACTTGCTCCGTAGGTATGTTCGCACCATTTCCCAGGCTTTCACCGTTGTGAATAATATGAACAACAACTGGAATGGTAACCACAGCACTAGTACGGTGATTAGATCTTGTTAGCCTTCTTTCATTTCTTTTTTGGGCTAACCAAGACTCAAAGGCAATAGCCTCTTCGCCATGATAATGCTTGTTTTGCAGTAGCATCATTGTACCGCATTTTTCCTGAGCGAAGATGCTATGGACGACTTGTACTGATAAACAAACGTAGAGCAGGATAACCTTCATGCAGGGGGTGCGAGCGTTGATCTTGAAGTTAACGTCTGCGAGCCTTAGACCTTATGTTACACGGTCATATTTATCGCCAAAACCCCTGTAACCTCGGGTACGCGACGTTTGATGGCTTCTTCAACTCCTGCTTTCATCGTCATGGTCGACATAGGGCAGGAGCCGCAAGCTCCTAGCAACTCCAGGTGGACCACTTTCTCATCGTCTATTTCAACGATCTTAACGTCACCGCCATCTGCTTCCAGGTAAGGACGGATCGTCTGAAGCGCCTGTTCTACCTTATCAATCAATTCATTGTTTTGAGAGGTCAAAGATTCCATAGTTTCAGACTTTAATTTCTACTTTTTGGGTTTTTTCCTGATTCGCATTCCGTATGGCAACTTGTCGAGCTATGGACTTGGCTAGCTCATGAAAGGCACCTGCCGTCACATCATCTTTCAATACAGCCGGGTATCCAGAGTCACCACTTTCGCGAATAGACTGTACGATCGGAATCTCACCAAGAAACTCTACATCATGTTTTTCAGCTAGCTTCTTGCCACCTTCCTGACCGAAGATATAATACTTGTTATTAGGTAGCTCAGCAGGAGTGAAGTAGGCCATATTCTCTACAATACCCAATACTGGTACATTGATCTGAGGTTGCTTGAACATTCCCAATCCCTTTTGAGCATCAGCAATCGCTACTTTCTGTGGAGTGGTTACGATGATCGCACCAGTCACTGGGACAGTCTGTACGAGAGTCAAATGAATGTCGCTTGTGCCTGGTGGCATATCTATGAGTAAATAATCCAGCTCTCCCCACTCTGCGTCACCTAAAAATTGTTTGAGTGCCGAACTTGCCATGGGCCCTCTCCATACCACTGCATTTTCAGCAGGGGTTAAAAAACCTATGGACAACAGCTTGACACCATACTGTTCAATGGGTATGATCAGGTTCTTACCATCTTGCTGCTTGATGCCAGGTTGCTCAAACTCACAGTTGAACATTGTAGGGACCGATGGTCCGAATATATCCGCGTCTATCAGTCCGACTTTAGCGCCTGTTTTAGCCAATGCCACTGCCAGGTTAGAAGAAACAGTCGACTTGCCGACACCACCTTTGCCGGATGCTACCGCAATGATATTCTTAACGCCAGGCAATAGAGGTGCATTGTCACGAGTAGTCGTAACATTAGATGTCATTTCTATATTGACATCAATGTCTTCACTTATTTTGGCAATGGCCTTTAAGCAATCATTTTTGATCAATTCCTTTAAAGGGCACGCAGGTGTAGTTAACTCCACCTGGAAGCTCACTCTATTTCCTTCTACCTCCAGGTTTTTGATCATCCCTAGTGTGACCAAATCCTTTTTCAAATCAGGATCGTCTACCGTCCTGAGCGCTTTTAGAATGTCTTCTTTGCCGAAATTCATATATTATATTCGTGCTATTTCAGAGCTAAGATGCAATTTAGCAGTTACAACAACGATTGAACAAAGAAAGATTCATTTAAGTTGTTTTGCCTTTATAAATTACCTCAACGGTAGTTGCTGAAGCCCCCTATTTTTATGATCACTCCTGGTACCATTGATGAAATAAAGAACCGCATGGATGTGGTAGAAGTGGTATCTGATTTCGTGCAGCTAAAGAAGTCCGGCTCGAACTACAAGGCACTTAGCCCTTTCACACAGGAGAAAACACCTTCCTTTTTCGTTTCTCCATCAAAGCAGATTTACAAATGTTTCTCTACTGGTAAGGGAGGGGATGCGATCAGCTTTATTATGGAGGTTGATGGCCTTAGCTACGTGGAGGCTCTGAAATACCTCGCGAAAAAGTATAATGTAGAGATCGAGGAAGAGCAAACAAGTGATGAGGACCAACAGAGGTACAACGAACGAGAAAGTCTTTTTATCATTCTCAACTTTGCTAAAGACTACTACAGAGATCTACTCTGGGAAAATGAAGATGGTAAGGCCATCGGCCTGAGCTATTTCAAAGAGCGTGGATTTACGGATGAGACAATCAAAGCTTTTGATCTTGGCTATAGCCTTGATACTTGGGATGGGCTGATCAAAGCAACCAAAGAGAAACAGTACAATGAAGAGCTACTTGAGAAAGCCGGATTAAAGATAGTCAAAGAAGACCGGAGCTATGATCGTTTTCGAGGTAGGGTTATCTTTCCTATTCACAATGTGACAGGAAAGGTTATTGCCTTTGGTGCTCGAATCCTCAAGAAGGCTGAAAACCAGCCGAAGTATATCAACTCTCCTGAGACGGAGCTTTACCAAAAGAGCAAAATACTCTACGGCATATCACAAGCCAAGCAGGAAATCAGGATCGCTGACAACTGTTATCTAGTCGAGGGCTACACCGATGTGATCAGCATGTATCAGAATGGGGTCAAAAATGTAGTGGCTTCTTCGGGTACGTCTTTGACAGAAGACCAGATCAAGTTGATCAGTCGGTATACCTCTAATGTAACTGTATTGTTCGATGGCGATAAGGCAGGAATCAAAGCCTCTCTTAGAGGTATTGATATGCTATTAGCAGGAGACCTGAACGTGAAGGCGGTATCTTTTCCTGAAGGTGAAGACCCTGATAGCTATGCGCGCCAGTTAAGTACCTCGGCATTTCAGAATTACCTGAAGGACGAAGCAGTTGATTTTATCGTTTTTAAGGCTAATCTTCTTGTTGGAGACGCCAAGCATGATCCTGTTAAGAAAGCAGAAACGATTCGTGATATTGTCACAAGTATCACCAAGATACCTGATCCAATCAAGCGAACAGTCTATATCAAGGAGTGTAGCGACCTTCTCGATATTGACGAGTCTGTATTGGTTACTGAGCAGAACAAAATCCTGGTAAGGGAGCAGCGCAACGCTCAGTTCAAAGATCAACAGGCTGCTGAGCAGAATGTACTACCAGTACCTGAAGAAAAGATCACTTCAGGAAAAGTACCGCTAGACGATGCGATAGCCGTCCAGGAGCGCGAGTGCATACGCATGCTCCTCAACTATGCAGACCAGCAAGTGAAAGATGAGGAAGATAATGATGAGCTTTTTGTCAGCTACTTCCTTCATGAACTGGAAGATGTGGAGTTTGAGACACCTATCTATCAAGAAATACTAACGCATTTTGTAGATCATTTGAAAGAGGGAAGGCTGGTGGACCAACAGACATTGTTATCCGAATCATCTGCAGAAGCCCAGAAGAGTATCATTGATATACTGGCTGATCGTTATGAGATATCCTCCTGGTGGCACGACAAGTACAAAATAATAGTACCAAAGGAATCAGACCGACTCAAGCAATCTGCTTTCACCAGTGTCTTGAGACTCAAGTTCAGGTTGGTACAGAAGATGATCAAAGCAAACATGGATAAGCTGACCGAGAACAGTGCTGAGAAGAATGAAGAGGAAATCCTGCGTATGCACAATGAGCTGAAAAAACTAGAAATATCAATTGCAAGTGAACTGGGCAATGTGACGGCTAGATAATTTGACTTTCGTGAAACTAATCTGCCCCTTGGTTAATTATATAAACGTTTACTCGGCCTGATCAACAAAAGATAGCAGTTGCCTATTAAGTTGAATGCAAACAGGGAGCATATTGAAAAAAGATGCTCTTAATGTCAGATAGGCTAAAAACAATCATCTGGATAAGTTGGTAAAGTAGAACTAGTTTTGCGAGCATAAACCCAAACCTGAAATGAGCGAGAAAAGCATGCTGGACACCATTGAAGAAGCGATAGAGGCTACTAGAAATGGGGAGATCATTATTGTAGTGGATGATGAAGACCGTGAGAATGAAGGTGATTTTATCTGTGCCGCTGAAAAGATTACCCCTGAGATCGTCAATTTTATGGCCAAAGAGGGGAGAGGGCTCATTTGTGCATCGCTGGTGGAAGAGCGTTGTGAAGAACTCGGGCTTGATCTTATGGTTGGTAAAAACACAGCGGCATATGAAACGCCATTTACAGTATCTGTTGACTTGATCGGTCATGGAACTACTACTGGTATTTCCGCGAGTGACCGCTACAAGACGATCAAAGCTTTAGTAGACCCAGCTACCAAAACAGAAGATCTCGGAAAGCCAGGTCATATTTTCCCGCTCAAAGCAAAGAAAGGTGGGGTGCTTAGACGAGCAGGGCACACTGAAGCAGCTATAGACTTTGCAAGGCTGGCAGGCCTCCGGTCAGCAGGAGTATTGGTAGAAATTCTCAATGAAGACGGGTCGATGGCGAGGTTACCTGATTTGCGGAAGGTCGCGGATAAGTTCAACCTGAAATTAGTGTCGATTAAAGATTTAATAGAGTATAGATTGGAGAAAGAAAGTTTGATTGAGCGTCAGATAGATGTTCAGATGCCTACTGATTACGGCAATTTCGAGTTGTATGCCTATAGGCAAAAGAGTACCGGAGAAAATCATTTGGCATTGGTAAAGGGTAATTGGGAAGAAGGTGATCCGGTATTGGTCAGGGTACATTCGAGCTGTGTGACCGGAGATATTTTCGGCTCTTGCCGTTGTGACTGTGGAGGTCAGCTGCATGCTGCGATGCAACAAGTAGAACGTGAAGGGAAAGGAGTAGTGCTATACATGAACCAGGAAGGTCGGGGAATAGGACTTGTGAACAAACTTAAAGCCTATAAACTCCAGGAGCAGGGTTATGATACAGTCGAAGCAAATCTTAAGCTTGGATTTGAAATGGACCACCGTGATTACGGTGTAGGAGCTCAGATATTACGTGACCTGGGAGTGACCAAATTAAGGTTACTCACAAATAATCCAAAAAAACGTGTCGGATTGATGGGTTATGGCCTGGAAATTGTGGAGAATGTACCTATAGAGATAAGTCCCAATGAGCACAACCAGAAGTACCTGGAGACGAAGAGGGACAAGATGGGACACACCATATTGAAAGAATAACATGATACTACGGCTCGCGCTGATATTACTTTTTAGTTGTACGATACAATCCCTTCTATCACAGAGCTTTCCTTCGCAAATGTGGCATGATGGATGGATGGTTACCTCGGAGCAAGATACGCTTAAGGGAACTATCAAATATGATATGGCTGCTGATGCTGTGCAGGTACAATCTGAAGGCGTGTTAAAGACTTATAGCAGCCGAAAGATGCTTTTCTTTGAGATATTTGACCAGTCGGTTGATAACTACCGTCAATTCTACTCGCTAGCTTATGAGGTTAACTATGACTATAAAGTGCCAATACTATTCGAAGTATTGTATGAAGGGCCATTGACCCTACTCGTCCGGGAAGCAATTGTGGAAGAGACAGTACCCCAAATGCAAGCCTTTGCCATGGGGGGCTACAATACCCGACAGAGATTGGCTTACACCTACTATTTTCTGGACCGAAAAGGTAACATCACACTATTCAACGGCAAGAAAGGGGAGCTTACAGCGCTTATGGGCAACAAGATCGGAAGTGTCAGAGAATTCATTAAGGACAATAAACTCAAAACCGATAGGATGCGTGACCTGGTGCGTATCACGGCATTTTATAATTCACTCTAATTTATGAGCAAACCTTTAATTCTCGTCTCTAATGACGATGGTATAGATTCCCTTGGTATTAGGAAATTGGTAGGAGTAATGCAGCGCTTGGGAGAAGTGGTGGTGGTAGCACCCGACAGCCCTCAATCCGGAATGGGACATGCTATTACTGTAGGGGATACCTTACGATTGATAGAGTCAGATATATTTCCAGGAGTAGAGGCCTACAAATGCAGTGGTACACCCGCAGATTGTGTGAAGCTTGGAAAACATCATGTGCTTAAGGATCGCAACATAGATCTGGTTGTAAGTGGAGTTAATCATGGTAGCAATACTTCGATCAGTGTCCTTTATTCCGGGACTATGTCTGCGGCCATCGAAGGCGCCATCGAAGGCACTCCTGCGATTGGCTATTCGCTCTGCGACTTCAACACAAAAGCAGATATGTCTCATATAGACGAGTATGTAGAGAAGATCGCTTCAGAGGCTCTGATTAAGGGACTGCCTAAGGCTACTGCATTAAATGTGAATATCCCTCACAAGCAGAATGAGTCCATACGCGGAATAAAGGTTTGCCGCCAGGCCAATGCTCGCTGGGAAGAAGACTTTGACCAACGTCTGGACCCTAATGGGCGTGATTACTTCTGGATGCGTGGCAACTTTGTGAATCATGACAAAGGAGAGGACAATGACGAGTGGGCTATCGCGAATAACTTTGTCTCCATTGTCCCCTGTCAGTTTGATCTAACGGCTCATCACGCCATCACCAGACTCAATGACGAGTGGGATTTTTAGTCCTGAGTAGCTGTCTAGTCACTTCTTAAGCTCTTCACAGGATTGACGCTAGCTGCTTTCATGGTCTGAACAGCTACCGTTACCCATGCGATCAATAAAGAAGCCAATCCTGCCAATACGAAGTAATGCCAAGATAGATCGATGGTGTAAGCAAAACCAGCCAGCCACATATCTACGAGGTAGTAACTCAAAGGAATGGCGATGAACACTGCGACCAGGATCATCCGATTGAAATCAACGCTGAGTAGCCTAACGATGGAAGCACTTGTAGCACCAAGTGCTTTTCGAATACCAATCTCGCGATATCTCCGCTCGGCCGTAAAAGATACAAGCCCAAAAAGACCAAGACATGATATAAGGATAGTAATGCCCGCAAAATACCTTGATAGTATCGCTACTACGTTTTCGGCCGCATATTGCTTTTGATATTCACCATCCAGAAATTGAAAGTTGAAGCTAAAGCTAGGATTGAACTCTTGAAAAAGCCTTTCAATACGTTCTATTGTTTCAAACTGATTTTGTGGGGCAATTTTTACCACAATCGTTTGTGCCGGCCCGGAAAGCATCTTGAAGAACATTGGGGTAATTGGCTCGTGTAGCGACTCAAAATGAAAGTCCTTTGCCACTCCGATGATCTCCCTGTCTTGACCCCAAAGGTTGACCTTTTTACCGATAGGGTCATCAATACCCATCAACTGGATGGCTGTTTCATTGAAGATTAGTTTTTCATGTTCACTGCTAAAGTCCTGTGAAAAAGTCCTTCCTTTGATGAGTTCCATCCCTAAAGTCGAGAGAAAATTGAAGTCGACGCTCATATTGCCAAACCGAGTTTGAACGTCCGGATTTTTTCCTTCCCAGGAAACACCTGTAGTATACCCGCCTCCATTCACTATGGTATGTGTTGTGGCAGAGGCATCTATGACTCCCACAGTATTGCGAAGTTGTGAAAGAAAGTCAGCCTGTTTCTCCGCAATTTTGCCTTCATTAGGAAACAAGATCACATTTTCTTTACTGTAACCCAGATTCTTGTTTTGAACAAACTCAATCTGTTGGTGAACTACAAGTACAGCTACAATTAGAATTATAGACAGAGAGAACTGGAATACGACCAGTCCTTTCCTCACCCAGAACTCGACAATAGAAGACCTCAACTGACCCTTTAATACTTGAGCTGCGTGGAATTTAGAGAGGTATAATGCAGGATAGCTCCCGGCTACCAGCGCTGTTAAGAATAGAATGATGGTCAGATTGAGGAGTAGAGGGCCGTCAAACACCAGTTGGATTTCCTTGGTGGTCACTGTATTGAATTGGGGCAGAAGAAGTGCTACCATACCCAGGGCCATGAGGATAGATATGAGGGTCATAACGAATGACTCAGACATAAACTGAGCAATTAAAGCCGAGCGACTTGCCCCTATGGCTTTCTTGACTCCCACTTCCTTCGTCTTTCTTGAGGCCTTGGCAGTAGAAAGGTTCATAAAGTTGATACAAGCTACGAGCAGTATGAAAATGGATATTGCTGTGAAGAGATGCACATATTCAATTCGGCCACCAGCTTGATGTCCGTTTTCATATTTTGAATATAGGTAGCCTTCAGAATATGGGCGTGCGAATGCTATAACGTTACTATCCTCCCTTTTGGCTTTGATAAATCCGGACAGTTTATCATTGAGGTCCGTGAGCTCTGTGTTCTCACTTACCATGATGTAGGTTAGGGAGTTATAGTTACCCCAGTTAACGCCTTCCCCAAGCATGTCTGCGAAGTATTCGAAAGGCAGGACAAAGTCAAAGTCTTCCGTAGTGTTGTTCGGCAGGTCTTCGAATACTCCTGAGACCTGAAACCTATCAGCAAAATGACGCGCAGACCAATCTAACGTTTGCCCAACGGCAGCTTCAGCACTTCCGAATAAGTTGGTAGCAAGAGATTCTGATAAGACAATAGAGTATTTCTCTTGCAATACCTCAGCGGCACTACCATGAATAAGTGGGAAACTGAAAAGCTCGAAGTACCTTGGTCCGACAAACTGGCCACTTGCCTTGATCGTATTTTCTTTGTGTGTAAGCGGCATCCTGCCAAACCAAAATGATGGCGTAGAGTGAATAGCAGCGACTATTTCAGGGATTTCTTCCTCGAGTGCTGCCGCCAAAAGGCCAGGGGTGTCCGTACCTGTATTGAGTGTGCCGGATTCCTCATGATGGAGGAGGACCTGATAGAGTTGACGGTCATGGGCATGAAATTTATCAACAGCATATTCATCTTCTACCCATAAATAGATAAAGAGGGCACAAGCCAGACCAGTCGAGAGTCCAATAAGGTTTATTAGAAATGCAGTTTTGTATCGTCTAAAGCTTCTGAAGCTGACGAGGAGATTGTGTTTTAACATACCGTAATAGTTGAGTTTTTGATTTCCTTCAAAGCTTTTGATCATACCAGGACGGAAGAGTTTCACGACATCCCGAATGAAGTATCGGTCAGCAGCATGCTTACCTTCGATATTCAGACGAACCTCATATCGCTCTAACAGGTCGCCTTCCACGTCTTCGACACAATCTCGTCGACAGAACCATCTGAAGAACTTGAGCCACACCAATGGGGGTGAAGGCATAGTTTGACTTGACTTCATGAACTACTTCGGGGATTAAGTCTGGGTATTGCGTTCCAAAGACTGAGTCGTTGATCTTTTGTCTCATCAAGTATTCTTTGCCCAGCTACGGTCACTTCATAATAGCGTTTTCTTTTGCCGCCCCGAACTTTAGTTGCTTCTCCGAGTGCTGATGTGAGGTAGCCCTTTTCTTCCAATCTGCGAAGTACGGTCTGTAATGAACCGATACTTACACTTCGTCCAAGCCGTTCTTCCATTTCATTGATGATAGCAATCCCGTAGGCATCACCTTTAAGTATTGCTACGGTCAGCATTACTATCTCTTCAAATTCACCCAAATAGGTCTTCCCCATAATATTTACCTTGATTGTAGTTTTAATAGACGCACAATCTACCTGAAGGTTGCATATTTACCTTGATTGTAGTTTAAATGACAAGCTTTTTACTGATTGAACAGAAAATAGATCAAGACAAAAGGCTTACTTCAAAAAACTACTGAAGTTGTTTGAAGTAAGCCTTTTCAAACAGCGCCAAATCTTACGCTAAAACTCATGCATACATCAGCTCATGCATACATCAACTCATGTTCCATTCGCTAATGATCACCGTTTACAGTGGATATTCGGTCGATCTTTTTATCTCTTCAATCTGGGCGATATGCCGTTGAGTATGTCCGCTCATAAATAATATTACCTGATAGGTGTCTACCCATCCAAATGGGAACTCGGCATAGGAATTTCTTAGGCCGTCTTGAGTGCTTTTGACATACTTGATATTGTCCTTTCGCTTGTCTTTAAAAGCTTTCAACGATCCTTTATAATCGTCAAACTGCTGTGTGGGTTCAAACTCTGTACGTGTCTTTACTTTTTTCTCACGGCTGGTGATTAAAGCCATGATCATTTCATCAGTGAAGTTGTGCTTTTCTTTGATATTAGCTGGTGGTTCCTGCTGCAAGGACATCTGTGCCATCCCGAAGATGTTTTGCTCAGATTTAGCAAGGTGTTCGACGCACTCGGCGATTGACCATGCGTCTGCAGATGATTTGTAAAGCCACTGCTCTTCCGTAAGACCCTTGATCGAGGCATTGAGCTGGTCCGTGGATGTCTGCAGATTTTGTAAGAGTGATGCTCTATCTGCTTCCGAGACCTGAGCAAACAGTGTGGTGAGGCTAGTGCAAAAAATTAGGACTAAAGTAAAAGTTAATCGTTTCATGATTTTCACGTTTTGTTTGCTAGATGACGAATGAGGTATTTCTCATTGGACAATCGTCGAAAATCTTTTGATTCGCCGCACCATTTTTACTGCTGGGTGTTTAAGTGGTAAAGTATCGATAGAAGAATGAAAGAGATAATTCAACGAGGTTTAGATCGCTCCATTTCTTACCAGGAATACGCCGAAAAAATGATGCAACTTGCAGCATATGGCGGAACCACAGGCGATCAAAAAGAAGACCTGATCAATTATACAAAGCTCAATGCACAACGTACAAAACGGATTACGAAAACCGTGCAATTGCTGGAAGAGACAATCGATCTCATCAGGGATGTAGAGATACCACAGACTTGGCTGGTGATCAGCGAAAGCTGGTGTGGTGATGCGGCAAATGGTCTTCCGATCATGGCCAAAATGGCTAATCAAAATAAGTTAATAGACCTCAAGGTTGCATTGAGAGATGAAGATACCGAGTTGATAGATACTTTTCTCACCAGGGGTGGAAGGTCTATACCCAAGCTCATCGCACTGGATGATCAGCTCAATGTACTCTTCACCTGGGGACCTAGACCTGCGGAAGCGCAGATGCTCTATGATGATTGGCGAAATGATCCCGATCATGTTCCATACTCAGAGTTTCAGATTACCATGCAGCAGTGGTACAATAAGAATAAAGGGCTGGCGATACAGGCTGAGATATCAGCATTAGTTCAAGAAGTGACTAGACTATCGGTAGAGTCTTGAGTGACCATATTAAGCCTGAATATAAGAGTGGGTTTGGAGTACTAATAGAGCTTCTTGGGTTTGACGCATGGCGAGCTATGCTACTAAAGCGTCACCACTTCAACTTTCTCTGTTTTTCCTTTGTGGTTCAGAGCATCTATATGCGATAGTGATATAGTGAATGTTGAGTGATCATTCTAATCTCTATCAGTTCAACTCATTAAAAATATCCTCAATTCTTGCCTTCTGAGCGTGTACAGTATTGGTATACTTTTATCGTTTTTTAGGTAGTATGATAACAGTTTAGAAAAATATCCTGGATTATACATCTTGAGAACATTGATTATTCTGCTTAGTTTGAAGACTGAATAATTGTTGAAGATCAATAGACTTAACCGTTAAAGCTTATTTAAGACGCCATGTCACCAACCAAAAAACTACTACTCCACAACCGCACCCAAAAGATCAGGGATGAACTCAGACTGAACAATGATGATATAGCAGAGCACTATCGGGAAGAGAAGTTCAGCAAAATGGCTGTTTCTCCATATGCCTTCTATCGGGGCTCTAATCATCTATACTGGGAAGACTTTTACAACGACTGGAGGATCAGCTTCTTTGGCGGTAGCGCTTCTACACTTACCTGGATCAATGGTGATGCTCACATCTACAACTATGGCGCATACGCCAATCACTATGGTGAAGCCATCTTTTGCATGGATGACTTTGATGATGCTGTTGTTGCTGACTATCAGTTTGACCTCTGGAGAATGGCAATCAGCATACTGCTCGATTGCCGTGATAATGGTGTGTTTGGAGATATCCCTCAGAAAAAAGCGCTGAATGCTTTCGCGAAAGCCTATCTCGAAGAAATGTCAGCACACCATGATGACGATCCTGACAATGAAGTTCACCTTACCAGAAAGACTGCCAAGGGGTTGCTCAGGAAGTTTCTTAAAAAGGTTGAAAAAAAGAAGAACAGGCTCAAAATGCTTGACAAGTGGACTACCGTGGAAAACGGTAGGCGACATTTTGACCTAGACAATGAGAAGCTGGAGGCTCTATCATCTACTGAGCAAAAGCAGGCTGAAGGCGCACTGGATAGCTATAAAAAAACGATTACTGCCAATTTCGATAACATTAATAACCACTTCAAAGTCAAAGACATTGCCAAGCGGGTAAAAGCTGGTACTGGCTCATTAGGATCGTCACGGTATTATGTACTGTTAGAAGCCGACAGTGACGCACATGATGATGATGTGATCCTTGATATGAAAGAGCAGGGAAAACCACCCCTTCATCGACACATGAATGAAGCTGAGAAGAAAGAATACGATCAGGTTTATCCGATAGAAGGAGAGCGTCATGCGATGGCTTTTACGGCATTGGCTGAGCATGCTGATCGCTACCTTGGTTGGACGACAATAGGCGACACTAGCTTTTCGCTCAAGGAGCGCTCTCCATTCAAATGCGATTTCCCAACAGAAAACCTAAAGAAGCCCAAGCAGCTCTACTTCATGGCCAAAGTATGGGGTAAGCTCCTGGCCTCCAGGCATAAGCGTGCCAGCTACGTGCTCAATGATACCGCCCATGAAATGCCTGAAACATTCAAGTCTCTCGTTGAAGGACGTGAACGTGAATTCAAGGCGTTGGTCTCCTCTGTTGCTTTGCGATATGCGGACAGGGTCACGGAGGATTACGAGATATTTAGAGAGATGCTAAAGGAGTAGATTTCGCACCATCAACTATTCGTCACCAGGAATACTGTAATGAATTCTGTCCTTATTCTTTCTGAAGTCCGGAGAGAAGTAGAAGAAGAAGCGCAGGGTATGGTTCATATCGTACTCAAAACCTGAATAACGCTGTTGATAGACGAGCATGTAGCCAAGGTCGAAACTAAGATTGTCTGTTAGTCTTTGCTTGATACCCAGGAAAGTCCTGTTTTGGTCTAGTGAATTGTATACAATCTCCTTACCAAAATGGATGAGCATTTCATCGGCCACAGATATTGAAGGAAGATATGGGTTTTCGAAAACCGGAATATTGACAGAGAACAAGAACCTAACGCGGTTTGAAAACCTTACCCGATTGACTGTGCCATTGGGGTTGAGTACCTCATGCCAGCGCTGCTCATTGCGTACCCTTGATACGAAAGTGACCCTTCCTTCTTTGGTTCGCCACTGTGCCTGCTGATATACACGATTTTCATTTTGATAAACTGTTTCAGCACCCTCCAGGTCTCGCGCTAGCCACAAGTGTGCAAATCCTCCTACTAACGTTAGTTTGTCGGTAGCCCAATAGGCAGCTCCGATCCGTGCGAAATAGAAATTGGACGAACTCATAAAGTTGTCACGACGAATATGAAAATCAGCAATTGCTCCCCATCTGTCTGTCATCCTTGCTGTAGTATTAACACTCCACCAAAACTGAGGATTATCATAGATGACCTTCTCCGTTTGCCCGTAGGCAGCAAGTGAGATGAAAAACAATAGAATGCATAGTGATGTTTTCATCATTGTTAATCGCATTACCTGTTAAATCTATAGCGTAAGCCCAAGTGCTGCTAAAATAGCACCTACCATCCTTGACACATCTGAAGATCATCAGGATTATTATGGTGCTTGCTCATTATATTAAGCTTCATTGTCACCTTATCTTAAAAAGATCGTAATCTCCTAAGAATGGACAAAGTTTATCGGAAAAAAAGGAGTCGGAAGATGAGGGTCTTCCTGTTTCAGGGTATTGGTTTTTTATTCCTGTTAGCGGTTGTAAGTGCTTTTTCGGGTAAGCTATGGCGGGAGTATAATCCCAGCATGAACCAGCGAATAAAACATGGGTTTCCGGGATGGTCCGGAAAGAGCTACGGATTTGCACCTCATCCTTTAGAAGAAGACGATGCTGTAGTCCAGGTATACGCCGCACGTACTCGAGGAAGCAAGCAGATCTTAGCGGTACATACATGGATAGCGACCAAGGCCAAATCAAAATCTCACTATGTGACCAGTGAAATTTTTGGCTGGCGACTAAGACGGAATGGAACTGCCCTTCGACAGACGGTTGATGTACCGGACAAGGGTTGGTATGGTAATCCACCAGAGTTGCTACTCGATATTCGTGGCGAGCAAGCTGAGCAGTTGATCCCGGAAATTGAGCAGGCCATTGCTGATTACCCCTACAAGCATGAATATACAGTCTGGCCGGGCCCTAACAGTAATACTTTTACTTCCTGGATAGGCAAGGAAGTGCCAGAGTTAGGGCTTGATCTACCTGCTACCGCGATCGGCAAAGACTGGCGACCTATCAATGAAGTAGTTGGCTTGTCTGCCAGTGGTACCGGCCTGCAAACCTCTCTATGGGGATTACTCGGAATGAGCGTAGGATGGGAGGAAGGACTAGAGCTAAACCTGCTGGGCTTAAGCTACGAGATTGACCTCTTTGATTTAGCGGTAGAACTGCCGGGTATTGGTAGGATAGGAACCGATCCTGTTGTTCAGTAGATAGGCGTCATCTCTACATATGTAGAGTCAGTGACTTTGATAACCGTTTCTTCGAATACCGGTGCTCTTAATTTGGGACGATAGTTCCTTGAAAAACCATAACCCTCTTTAGGTATTCCCAAAAAGTTGAGATTACAGATGCTATCCATATTAAGGTCATGATAGAATGCTACTGCATAATCTCCTTGAGGCAGTTCTTTGATGGTATGATCAAGCTCGTTCCCATATACTTCTAAGTAAATGATCTTGTACTCTTTTCCTTCGATCGGAAAATCATCAGGGTCGTTGTAGATACCGATTTGCATTCTACCTCGCGATTCCTGGATATCGGTGATCTTAAGGTGGAGTTTTCCAGTCTGAGCATACAACTTGACAATTGGGATAAATATGAGGCTCAAGATGATCATGACTTGCAGTGCTGCTATCTTCAACATTTCAATCATTTTTTCATAAACGAATTACACTGGATGGATTGTTCAGACATATCTCAATAAATTGCATTGCACCTCAAAATGAATATCATGAGAATCGTTGTTTCCATTCTACTCTTAGTTTTTCTATCTGCTGGCGTTCAAGCTCAAACGGACACCCTTAAACTAGCCAGTGACATTTGGCCACCCTTTACCAATGTGAAAGGACAGAAATCAGTAGCTAGTGACCTTGTCAACCTCGCTTTAAGAAGAGTTGGTGTAACAGCTATTAATCAGGCTGGAGCGTTTGGTGATGTTGTAAATGAAATAAGAGCGGAAAACTTTGATGGAAGTTCAGCACTTTGGAAAAGTGAGAGCAGAGAAAAAGACATGGTTTTTTCAGCACCTTATCTGCACAATCAGTTGATTTTGGTGGGTAGGAAAGGAGCTGAGGTTTCTGCTCGGTCTTTCTCAGCATTGAAAGGTTACAAGCTTGGAGTAGTAGGGACCTATGCTTATGGTGAAGAACTGAACCAAATAGATGGGCTTGAAGTGGTCAGTGGCTCAAGCGATCAGGAAAACTTAGAACGTCTGATCAAAGATGAAGTAGATTATATATTAGTGGATGCACTATTGGTTGAATACCTCTTATCATACCAGGAAGAAGAGGTGAAAAGCTATTTGGCTATTGGTAAATGGCCTCTACTTAGTAAATCGCTACATTTTGCGATAAGGAAAAATGTGACTAATGCTGAAAGTATCATGACCAGGTTTAACAAGGAGATCATTCGCATGATGATGGACGGTACCTTCAACAAGGTACTTGAACTTAACTATATCCGAGCCGATATCGATGGAGATGGTAAACTTGAAATGATCATGAGTGGTAACAAGGCTGGGAGCAATGCACCGATCGGCGGCTACAGTGTTTTTGGTCCAAGTGGCACCCAACCCAAAGGTTTTGGTAATCATAGTTACTACATTGATGGCAAGAAGTATGACTCCTGGGATGAAGTGCCGGGCCAGTATAAAACTCCAATGAGTACGGAAGAAGCTTCTAAGTTTAAGATTCTCAATTTTGGGATAAAGAAATAAACCCCAATGAATAGAATTGATCGCCTCAATGCCATTGTAGTACACCTCCAAAGTAAACCCAAGGTCACTCTTGACGAGTTGGAGGAGCGTTTTGAGCTAAGTCGCCGTACGCTATTTCGGGACGTACGCAGTTTGATTGAGGCGGGTATTCCGATAGGGGGAGATGCTGGAGAAGGCTACTTCATCGTGGATGGTTATCACCTCCCACCAGTGGTGTTTAACAAGGAAGAAGCGGCAGCTATACTAATGGCCGGCAAGTTTATCGAGCAAAACGCTGATCAATCCACAGCCGACGTATTCAATGAAGCATTGATCAAAGTAAAAGCTGTACTTAGATATGCCGATAAGGATTTTTTGGAGCAGTTGGATCAAAAAGTGATTGTGCGTTCTTCTCCATCGATTGCAAAAGAAGGCTTCCCCGACTCCAACCTCAATACTGTTCAAACGGCTCTTGCGACGCAGCGCGTGCTCAAGATCGCCTACCACTCCAACTACAAAGATGAAGCCACCCGGCGAGAAGTACTACCGTTGGGCCTTGTCTATTATTCAAGTCGCTGGCACTTGATAGGCCACTGTCGACTGAGAAATGATATGAGAGATTTTAGAACGGATCGCATTACTCAGGTAGAAATAGTAAATGAGACTTTTGATCCTTCTGGCTATCCGGATTATGCAGATTTCGCAAGTGGAATGCTTGATGGATCTGATGCCAAGGAAGCCACGGTTCATTTTCTAAAAGGAGTTGCCCGGTTCGTTGGGGATCAGAAGTATCTACATGGCTACATAGAAGAGCGAAAGCTAGGAGACATAGTAGAAATGAAGTTTGCAACACCGTCTTATGAGTTCTTGGCAAGATGGTTAATGTCGTATGGAGACTTTGTGACAGTAGAATCACCAAGTGAACTGCAAGGCATGGTAGCCACGTTTTCAAAAGAACTCTTTGAGCATCATCGACAATACTTCGAGTAAGGACTCATACAGAGAACTACCTCTGCCAATGGACGGTTTTTTGAAAGTGTCAATATAAGTACCTACATTGAATTAGTGTACTGCCAGGAGCTCAGAGTTCTATAGTTGGTACCGACTAGCTTGTATGACTTAACTCTTCAATTGTCTCATGATTGCACTTGCCAAGTTTGATGATCTCAAAGAAAAGACCCCAACTTACGCCTTAGCAGAAAATACTGATTTGGTATTGATCAGGTATGGAGATAATGTGTCTGTACTATATGGCAGATGCTTGCATAGAGGAGCTTTATTGTCAGATGGGGTGGTTGATGGGGAGAACCTTATTTGTGGGCTACATAACTGGGATTACAGGTATGACACAGGTATAAGTGCCTATAACAATTCGGAGCGACTTCATAAGTTTCATGAGATCACCAAAGATGGTATTGTTTATGTTGAGCGTGATGAGATCTTAGCATTTGAGAAGGACAGCCCACAACCATTTCAACGCAACGAATATCAGGGTACCTATTCAGATACGCACCCTGAATCTACTGAACCTTATACACGTCAAATTAGTGAATTGGCAAGAGACGGCCTTACCAAGCTAGGTCATCATGGCTTTACATCTGCGATGGGTGTTGATAGGAATACTTTACCCAAATGGGAATCAATACAGTTTCTACCTGCCCAGTTACATCGAAGGCCACTTCTGGATGATGAGGAAGTTTTGACGAAAGTGGTCATTGGGCCAAATGCCAATCGGCCACTCGAGCTAGACATGCCCATGTTCGTTTCAGATATGAGCTTTGGTGCTTTGAGCAGAGAAGCGAAGCTGGCTTTGTCAAAAGGTGCAGAGATGGCTGGTACGGGTATTTGCTCGGGAGAAGGGGGAATGTTACCAGATGAGCAGGCCAATAACTCGAGGTATTTGTACGAATTAGCTTCTGCCAAATTTGGCTTCTCCTGGGATAAACTAGAAAAAGTTCAGGCTTTCCATTTCAAGGGTGGACAGGGAGCCAAGACTGGTACTGGAGGTCACCTACCGGGAAATAAGGTGAAAGGAGAAATTGCCGAAGTGCGAGGTTTGGAGCCTGGTCAATCGGCCATTAGCCCGGCTACTTTTCCCGATTTTGATGGTGTTGAAGATTTTAGATCTTTCTCAGAAGAAGTAAGAAAAGTGACCGGAGGTATTCCGGTAGGATTTAAAATAGCAGCCAGCCATGTGGAAGAAGACATAGCATTTGCGGTAGAAGCAGGTGCTGATTACATCATTCTCGATGGTCGTGGTGGTGGCACTGGCGCTGCACCTTTGGTCCTTCGTGACAATATCAATGTACCGACTATTCCTGCTTTAGCAAGAGCCCGCAAGTACCTGGATGAAAATGGGATTGAAGGAGTAAGCCTGATCATCACCGGAGGTTTGAGGGTAGCAGAAGATTTTGCAAAGGCGATGATGCTTGGGGCAGATGCAATTGCAGTTTCTAATTCAGCGTTGCAAGCGATCGGTTGTCTTGGAATGCGCGCTTGCCATACCAACAACTGTCCAGTAGGTATCGCGACGCAGAAAGATCACTTGCGCTCAAGGTTACTGGTTGAAAAATCTGCCCATCGACTCAACAACTTCTTCAGAGCCAGTAATGATCTCATCAAGGTAGTGGCCAGAGCCTGCGGTTACAATGACATCAACCAGTTTAATCATGATGATCTCACCACTCACGATTGGGAGATCCACAAACTGACAGGAGTGAATTATGCAGGTATTGGTTAATCAGATAAAGTATTCAACAACTTCAGATCGACGATCTTATGAAAACAGTATGGTACAAGGTACTCGATGATAAAAATGAATTGCCTGAGGGCAGGGTAATGACGGTGACTGCCGGCCATAAGGGTATTTGCCTCACGCATTTTGAAGGTAAGTACAGTGCGCTGGATAACAAATGTCCCCACCAGGGAGGCCCGTTGGGTGAGGGCTCTATCGAGAATGGTACACTTAGGTGCCCTTGGCATGGTTGGGATTACCATCCTTGCACAGGCTTGGCACCTGGTTTTGAAGATGGAGGAGTACCTGTTTATCAACTGAAGGAAGAAGGCAATGCCATTTTCGTTGGTCTGGAGGAGGAAGTGCCTCATGAAACTACCATCTCCGATGTAATGGTAGAAACCATGATCAACTGGGGTGTGACGAAGGTCTTTGGGATGGTAGGACACTCTAATCTTGGGTTTGCAGATGCCATGCGAAGACAAGAAGAAAAAGGTAACCTCACATACTATGGAATTCGCCATGAAGGTGCAGCATCATTCGCCTGTTCTGCTTATGGAAAGCTTACTGGTAAACCTGCCGCTTGTTTCACCATAGCTGGTCCTGGGGCAACTAACCTGTATACTGGTCTCTGGGATGCTAAGGTAGATCGAGCACCTGTTCTTGCATTGACAGGACAAGTGGCCACTCAGGTAGTGGGTACAGGTAACTTCCAGGAGGTGGATCTAGTGCAGGCATTCAATAGTGTGGCAGAGTTTAACCATCGTGTGCAAAAAGACTCCAAGCACTCAGAGTTGATGTCATTGGCAGTAAAGCATGCTATACTGAATAGAGATGTTTCCCATCTCACTTTTCCTGATGAAGTGCAAGAGACTCCTGCGCCAGTTAATGCTCGGCCTGCTAGCCCGAACGGTAGAATGGCTAAACTTCAAATTAGTCCTCCTGAGGAAAGTATCAATGAAGCGATCAAACTGCTCAAGGATGCAAAACGACCTGTAGTCATTGTAGGACATGGTGCGAGATTCCATATGGAGCAAATCATTGCATTTGCAGAAAGCTGTAATGCGCCGGTGATGACCACTTTCAAGGGCAAAGGCTTGATCAGCGACCAGCACGAGCTGGGCTGTGGTGTGCTGGGTAGGAGTGGTACCCCAATAGCATCATGGTTCATGAATGAATGTGATTTGCTTTTGGTACTTGGTGCTTCCTTTTCAAACCATACCGGCATTACTGACCATAAGCCTACGATTCAAGTTGACTTTGATCCTTTAGCCTTGAGTAAGTTTCATAAGATTGACGTGCCTGTATGGGGGGAGATATCCGCCACGATGAAAATCTTTGAGAAGGAACTGACAGGACAAATGAGTGCTGTCGATCAACGACCTGAAATTGCGGAACGTTGGAAGATATGGAAAGTGGAAAAAGCTAAACGATTGGAAGAAGATCATGGCAATGGTGTCAGCTCTATTGCCGTATTCAACGCGATGAATGAGCTGGCCCCTAAAGATGCCGTCATGTGTGTAGATGTTGGTAATAACGCCTATTCATTCGGACGATATTTTGAGACACACAAGCATGATTTCCTTATGTCTGGCTACTTAGGATCGATTGGCTTTGCATTGCCCGCTTCTATGGGTGCTTTTGCGGCAGTAGGGCATGACCGGCCTGTTGTTGCGGTAGCTGGGGACGGAGGACTTTGTCAGTATTTAGCAGAAATCACTACACTGGTTAAATATCAGATGCCTGTGAAGATTGTGCTCTTGAATAATAATGAGTTAGGCAAAATCTCCAAAGAACAACGGGCAGGAGAGTTCGATGTTTGGCAGACAAGCCTGAGCAATCCTAATTTCTCTGAATATGCAAAGTCGTGTGGCGCCTGGTCCAAAAGGGTTGAATCGAAAGAGGATGTACATGATGGAATGAAGGAACTATTCTCTCAGGAGGGCCCTGCCTTATTAGAGATTATGACGGATGTGAACCTCGTTTAAGTACCAAATCGTAGTGTTTAGTCTTTTTTATAATATTTTCTGGTTCTATTAATAGGAGTGACATAGGGCTGTCACTCAGGCCTGTTTCTTTGATTCTGTAAACCTTAAAACACAATAGAATCATGGAAACAATGACACAAAAAATCAATCTTCAGAAAAGCGACACTGACTACTACAAGGCTGGCAGTAAACCTGTGCTCAGAGACCTGGACACTTACAACTATCTAACCATTGCTGGTAAGGGATCACCTTTGGAAGCGAAATTCAATGAAGCTATTCAAGCGCTATATTCAGTGGCCTATGGTATCAAATTCTTATGCAAGGGTCAGGATAATGATTTTGTGGTACCAAAGATGGAATGCTACTGGTACATAGAGGGTGGTCCGGAAGTGCAGCATGAGTTTCCCAACACCCCGATGGATCAATGGATATGGAAGATCCAAATGCGCATGCCAGATGTGGTTGAGCGTGAGCATTTTGATCAGGCATTGCGCAAGGCTGTCGTAGACAAAGGCTTGAAGTCACTTGAGCAGCTCAAGTACGAGCTAATCAACGAAGGTAAATGCGTACAAATCATGCACATTGGATCATGGGACATGGAAGGTCCTTCTATTGAGAAAATCATGAGGTTCGTAGCTGAAGAAGGTCTTCAAATCACAGGCTATCATAAAGAAATCTACATCTCAAATCCGATGCGAGTAGAAGAGGAGAAGAAGAAAACCATCCTTAGATATCAAGTGAAATAAGACTTGGATTTAGTGGTCTGACGAGTTTAATTATATTCTATGCAAGAGTGTTTATTGCAGCACTCATCCACTTTGCCCGTCCGACCACTTCCTCACTAGGTTAGTTGCAGGGTAGTGGTTTATGTACTCACAAACCAAAACATCAAAAGGTTCGTGGGGACACGAACCTTTGATTTCAAATGAACGATCTTGTCACAGCCTGTGGTTCCGTTTCTGTTGTCTTTTTGGCTACCTTACTCCAAACTCAAATAAGACAACATGAAATACCTCATTCTTTTATTATCAATGACCGTATCAACGGTCCTTTCTGCACAAGACAAAGGACTCCCGTACTCTGATATCACAGAGACTCCATCGGAATATACAATTGGCACTTTCGCTTCCAGAATGGTAGATGGACTAGGCTTTCGCTTTTATTGGGCTACTGAAGGTCTTACTGAGGAGAATGTAGCCTACCGTAATAGTGAAGAAACCCGATCCATTGAAGAAACTATTGATCATATTGTTGGTCTTACTACTATTCTCAAGAATGCCGTAATGAAGCGCCCCACGACTTTTCCCGTTGACCTTGAGGGACTGGACTTTAATCAAAAGCGGGCGGTGATTCTGGATAACATAGAAGATTCAAGTATTATACTTGCGAAGAGCACTGAAGCTGACTTTGATGCTTATGAAATGATCTTTGCCCGTCCTGACGGAAGTAGTACGACCTATCCATTTTGGAATCTGATCAATGGACCGATTGAAGATGCTATTTGGCATACAGGTCAAGTGGTCATGATGCGTCGCTTAGCAGGAAATCCTTTTGATGGTAATGTGAGTGTGCTCCAGGGGACTTATCGGAAAGACTAGTATTCTCCGAACATCTTAATTGTATGGTCCAGCAGCTCTTGGCCACCATGCCTGCCATGTCCGGGTATGACGTGCAGGGCGAATGGGAATAGTGCTCTCACATTTGCGATCGTTTCAGACCAATCTTGAGTATTAGCATCTTCCAAATTGCCTTCTCCGAATTTAAGTGACTTCATCATGCATCCTCCGAAGAGCACCTTTTCTGAGGGCACATAGGTGACTGTATTGTCTACAGTATGTGCCTGACCGGGAAATTTTGTAATGATGTCCTGTCCACCTGTCATTATTGTCAGGCTATCACTAAATGTGTGGAGAGGTGCAACGAGACTATCTTCTATAGCGAGCTTCTGGGTCAGAACGTTACTAAAGCTGGGAATATTTCTGCTATGAAAAGAAGGAAGGCCAGCCAAGCAGCCATCATGAAAATGATTGACGATGACAGAAGTGACCTGAACATGTTGTTTTTCTAGCCACGCGAGCAATAGTTCAGTTTGTGGTATGTCTGCAGGAGTGTCAACCACAGTTGCTTCACCATTGTTGATAAATAACATGCCGTTGCATCCAAATTTCCCATAGTTAGGAATATCAAGTTGCGACCGATGTACATACACTTTGTCTGTAATTTTAACCAGGCTCACTTCTTCACTGATCGTGATCAGTGAATCTCCTAAGGCCTGGCCATTGATCTTACCAGATAGCAACAATAGTACGATGAGTACTAGAAAAGAATCGTATTTCATAGTATAGATGCTATTCTGTTGAAGGCCTCATTTAATACTTCAGAAGATGTTGCAAAACTAATCCTTACATGATCTTTGGCACCATCTCCAAACCATCGATCCAGACCTGGTACTATCATTACTTTAGCTTCTTCAAGGATTCTGACTTGCAACGCCTCAGATGTCATTCCGGTACCCGAAACATTGGCAAATGCCAAATAACAACCATCTGGAGGTAGACAAGTGATCCCTGGTAGTGCATTGAGTCGATCCACTGTCAGTCCACGCATTTCATGTAAGTGGTCGATGAATTCTCTTAACCAATCTTGTCCTTCATTAAGTGCTGCGGTGGCAGCCACCTGCCCCAATGTATTTGCTCCGTGGACAGTGGATTCATGCCTGGATATAGCCAGTAATCTTTCATAAATGTCCTGACTTGGTGCTATGATTGAGCCTATTCTCAGCCCTGCCAAGCCATAAGATTTACTAAATCCATTGACAATAATGGTTCTGCGGTATGCGGCTTCACTTATAGAAGCAATGCTCGTATAACTGGCCGGGGCAAACACTATATCGCTCCATATTTCATCTGAGAGTATATGTAGATCATACTTTTCTGCTAAGTCTACGAAGACCTGAAGTTCTGCTGGTGTGAATACTTTCCCGGTAGGGTTGAGAGGGTTACAAAGGCAAAGGAGCTTGCAATTAGGAGAGACAAGTTGTTCAAGCGATTCCATATCGATGTTACCGGGTGATTGCGGTATCGAGTATGGGATTGCTTTAGCCCCGACTGCTTCTATGCCATACCTGAAAAGGAAATCGACGGGATTGAAAATGATCGCTTCATCATTTTTGTTGAGCAATGTCTGACAGGTGAGATAAATGCCATAAGCCGCAGTGTCTACGGCCATAACCAATGAAGGGTCTACACGCACCTTACGTTTCTCTTCATATTGGCTGGCCACTGCTTCCCGAAAGAAGGGCAGTCCCTGGGGAGGCCCGTAGCTAAAATACCTGTCTTTAGTGTATCGTATGATGGCCTCTGATATCGCAGGTGCGCATGGCAGGTCAGGATCTGCCGCTGTGAGGGGTATTACTCCATCAGGTACCTCAGCCCATCGGTGATTGTAGGCACGCTGTTTGAGAACATTTAGGTTGACCTGATCAGGATAGAACATTGCTAGTTGACCAGACATACAGGTTTAGATACAGACACCTGCTTACCAGAATAGCTGATCAATCCGGTATTGGGATCTCGATCGAAAAGCACAATGTTGTCAGACCTCTCATTAGCCACCAATAGATGGGTTTCACTAGGTGTAAGCATGAAATTCCTTGGCCAATTACCGTCAACTGAGGTGATATCCTTCAAAGTGAGTTTGCCATCATCGCTAATTTCATAAACGGCAATACTATTGTGCCCTCTGTTGGAGGCATACAAAAACTTACCGTCGGAGCTAATGTGAATATCGGCACATTGACTGTGCTCTGTAAAGTCTTCCGGTAGGGTAGTGACACGATCAAACTCTCGCATGCCTCCTGAGATCGGATCGACTTGTACTGCTGATACTGTATTACTCAATTCGTTGATAACATAGGCAATGTCTAAAGTCGGGTGAAATACGAAATGCCTGGGGCCATCTCCGGGATTAAGCTTTATCGCGGTTTTGGCTTCACTAATACCATTTTCAGAGACTGAATAAGTTTTTATCTCGTCAATACCCAGATCCACTGCGTAGAGAAACTTCTGGTTTTTGCTGAACTGAACGAAATGCGCATGTGGGGCTTCCTGGCGTGCTTCATTGGGTCCCTTACCAGTATGTTGTCCTGTGGAGGCTTTGTCTACAAAATTGCCTGCTTCATCAAGTGGGTATGTGGTGACATTGCCTGTCACGTAGTTCGCTACCGCAATGATCGACTGATCTTTATTTAGAATGATGTGACACGGTGCATCTCCAAGGCTCGTCAATTTTGATGTTTCCTCCCAGTTTCCGGAGTTTTGGACGAATGTAGATATGTAACCATCAGGTACGATTTCATTGACCGCATAGAGTCGGGACTTGTCTTTGCTCAGTGCAATAAACGAAGGACTGACCGTTTGTGCTACCAATTGTATTTCCCCAAATTCTCCAATAGAAGTATCAAGCGGCACTTTGTAGATGCCTTTACTTCCTTCCTCAGTTGTATAGGTGCCGATATAGACATCCAACAAGTTGCTTTTCACGGTTTCAGACTGTGGATCATTTTGATTGTCTACTTCAGTTATCGATTTGTTCGGAGTGCAACTCATCATGGATGAAAGCAAAAACGGTATAACCAGGAATGTGTATTTCATGGGTAGGATTTAGTGTTTGAAGTTAATTAAATGCGAGGCTTGTACGGAATGAATCCAAGTAAATAGTCGATGCAATCCGTTTGAGATAGACAGTGGTTTGCAAGACATCAAAAGTTCAAATCTTGCTGAAGCTGATACTTTCGAGACAAAATGAGAGCGTAGCGGTTAAACGGTCTTTCGTGAGGAGTTAGTTGATTGCGCCTCCAAGCCTTATGAGGATAAGCCCTGATTCTTCTTCAGAAAACCCAACAGCTACATTCAGAGAAAAACTCTCTTTGACAGGTACAAAGTACACCCCAGCCCCATAACCAGTATGGAACTGGTTTGATGTGTCGAAATCTGAATAGACACGTCCCGTATCATAAAAACCTTTGATCCCAAATTTTAAAGGGACCAGTGCCGTTGGTATAGTGGTAAGCTGTATCCGTAGTTCCGAATTGACAAAAATGTTAGACTTACCTGTAAACCGATGTTGTTCGTAACCTCTAAGGTTATTTTGCTGACCGAGATATGCTCGTTTATAAAAGGGGATCGTTTCCTGAGCATGACTTGTTGATCCACCTATTCTTAGACCCAATGTCAGTGGGTTCTTTTTGCGCCAAGTGGCATACTTCTCGATGTAGCCCTGAAACACTCCGTAGTTGTCATTGTTTTGATTAGTAAGAAAACCATTCTGGTACTCTAAGTAAAGCTGCATTCCCTGTTCCGGTAGGTCTTTTCTATCTCTGAAATCCAGATTTAGTTGAGCGGACGTTTCCAAGATATTCAACCTGCGTGTACCCAAAAGATCAGATCCTAAAGTATCGAATGGTGATAGTATAGTGCCTGAATTCAAAACTGGTCGGTTCTCTTCAAAGGAAACTCCAATCCTGAAGTTGCTCTTTTTCCAAAAATCCCTAACCACTCCCAGACCAGCGCTGATTGTTTTGTATCGAGTCTCATAAAAGCCGACATCATCTAATTCGTCATCGTTCATACTCCCATTGCCAAGTCCGAAGAACTTATTGAAAATATTGTCATCAGCGAAGAGTGCTCTGATTTGCCCATCCCACTTTCCAAAGACATGCCTATACCTTCCTTCATAGCTGAAAATGAGTATGTTCTGTGTTGTGAAACCTCCCTTTATGGCATGTACAGTACTGAAATCTGGCTTTCCGAACTTCTGCCTGGTGAAGCGCACACCCATAATTGTCCCAAAGCCAGCAGTAGAGTTAGAACCAACAGAGATTATTGGGAAGTACTTGTTGTAAGCAAATCGAGTTCTGTCATAGTTGTATAGGCTATTGTCCCAATGGTTCATCCTTCGACTTTCGGTCCCTAAATCCAGGCTGGCACTTTCATCTCTTTCGTAGATCAAGGTTTTCTTGCCACCTGATTTGACTATAGACTGATCACTGATAGTATCAGGATCGGGTCCGCCAATGACTCTTATTTTGATCGATTTCTTAGCTTCACCTGCAATAGAAAAAACGTCTGCTCCATCTAAACCAAATAGTCTGATTTCCTTTGTCTCGTCTGGATAAAAAACTCGCTTGTATAACCTCCTTCCTTCCGAACCATCTTTTTTAATGTTTCGTACGATAACACTAACACTCCCGTCTGCCTCTCGTGTCACTCCGAAACTTTCGTTTTTGTTGGACCCTACCACATCTACCTCTGTTGAGAGCAATAGATAGTACTGCCTGGCGTACTGATCAAGGTCTTTGATACGCTGCTTTAACTTGCTCTCGATCTCAGGGCCGGAGAGAGGGTATACCTCTACAGGCATTTGTTTTACTGCATTTTCTATGACTTCATCTGTGATTTTTGATTGGATGTGATAAGCTGCTTCTTCCCAATCTTGCTGGGAAAGTTCACTCATTAGAAAACGATCAAAATGTCTTGACTGCCAGGTAAGACTTTTTATGTCTTTGATGGTATAACCAAAGTTCTCTCCACTTGATTTGGCCCATTCTCTATCGGCCATCCATATGATGAAGCCATCCCACAAGGAAAAAACATGATCTCGGTCGCGAGGTATTGGTCGATATGTCATACCACCCTCATCGTTACTATACCCTGCCCATTTCCAATTGTCTTCGTGCCTTCCCCAATCACCTACCAGAATATCAAACATTCTGGCTTGGGCGTACTCCTTTTTGTCTATGATGTTGTCATTATCCTTGTAGAGTTTTCTGAACATTTTGTAGGTCTGGAGCACTTCCTCAGCTTCAGCGAACGGCACCTTTACTTTCTTTGTGTTAATCGGTTTTTCTTCGAGCATACCCAGCAGATGAGCATATTTTTCACGGAAAGGTCCAAGTGCGGGATCATCGGGAAGGATATACACTTTAGGGTTAACATGTAGAATATCTGTAGCATCCAGCATAGATGCTGCAACCATGGCACCATAAGGGTGCTGCATTGAAGTGACGTCTTTAAAGGTCTCAGATACCACGGTCCCTCTAAATTCTCTTCCAAGAACAGAGGTTGGGTCTTTGTCTACTGACCTGAATGCATATTCTCTTCCATCTCCACCCTTCATTTTAAGCGAGGTGGTTTGACGACCCCCACCTTTTTCATACACATTTAGTCCTTGCTTTTCCCTGGTCAGGGCAAGTGACGGCACTTCTATGGGCTGATTCCAGCTGGTACGATAATGGGTACCAAAAAGGAGTTTTTTCATTCCACGCGCTGGATAATGGCCAGCAGTTACTTTATGGGTCTTTAAAGTTGTATCAACGCTTAATGACTGTCTTGCTGTTTGGTTCAACAATTGACAAGGTACATAGGCAGTATTGGTAAGATCATCATTAGATCCGTTGCAAGGAGAACCCAAAAGTGTTTCTCTCTTTTTTATGCGAAAATCATCATTTTCTATACTCTCGTGTACTAAAAAATCGACTCTTCCATTGCCGTAATAAGCCAATTCAATTAGACCAGTAGTGGATTCTGCAAATTTTACTTTTGTCTTGTCTTTACCTACAAACCTGGCTTCAGCTATCGAACCACTATTGACGAAGAAGCTATTGTATTCCTGTAGTACCTGTAGATCAAAGTCATGACCAGAGACATATATGGCAGAGCTTTTGTCAGAGATCATGCTCTCTACTTTATGTCTCATGGGGTCGAAATATCGGTTTACGATATCCTTAGAGGAACCTATATTTTGATGATAGGCTACTTTAAAACTTCCATAGATTGGAGGCTGAATATGTTGTTTGGCTGATCTTCGTCCACCGTATTCTCCTACAGATACTAATGGATGATGACCTGCAATAAGAAGATTTTTTCCGTTGGCATCATCAAGCTCTTCCTTAAGCTCGTTCAGAAAATCTGTACTTGTCACGATTTTGCAATCTGCATCAGCTGCCTGTGGCTTGTAGAAAGGGTGGTTCCACCATTGGGTATCCACTGTGACCAAAACCAGGTTTTCAGATAGTTCGATACTATTAGGACCAGGACATCCCTTAGGTATTGGCCAAACCACTTGTTGGACTTCCATACCATTAATCTCTTTTTTCAGAAGCCGAATACTTTCTAAACCAGATTTTCCAGAATTTGCCCAGTCGCGATCACCTGGTAGAATAACGATCTTGCTCGGCCCAAAACTCGAGATTGTGTTTAACAACCTTTTGACTTTTGCAATATCCTGTTTTGATGGTAGGTCGTGTGTATCGATAAGATCACCATTGAGAATAACTGTGAATGGTCCATTCTCTGGGAATAAGCTTTCTAAGCGGTCGAAGAAATGTGAATCTTCCCTTAGGTCAGCTGTATTGCTAAGTAGATAGACCCTATGCTCTATCGCTTGAGATTGACTTTCGGCTTCATTACAAAAAACCAATATGCCGATTATAAAAACTATTAGGAGATAGTGGTACTTCATTTTTTACTCAAAAAGGAGGATGGCCAATGTCAGAAAGATATAATATGATGATTAACATGCCTACCGTAAAAAAACACATTAGTGGCTTGAATGCACTTTTATTGCGAATATATAGGCTCTTGATCACTCGCAGTGATCTGACAAAGGTTAGAAAAGAATAACCAACCTTGGATAGTGCAGCTTCTTTCAAGCTACTTGCATGTTATACACCTTATGGGAGGTCCTTACAAGACTAAGTGCACTAACTAAATATCAGGTATTTGTGAGGGATTGATCTAGTCGTATCGTGACTTTTATATCAAATGAGCTTCATGCCGTAAGCGCAAGGCAAAAAATCATGGTAGAGATAAAAAGTAGCGTTGATATTTTCAGTCCTCCGTCTCCGGTTGTGATCATAATTATTGCTGAAAACAGAGCGAGCAATATGAACGCGAGCAGCCGAAACATGATGCTAACCGACATTTTTGGTGTTAAGCCTTCTTTTCCTTTAAGTGACGGTAGTACTTGTATGATGTAACTACGATCCGTCCAGTGCAGTTGGCTAAGCTCAACTGCCCACTGTCCTTGGGCACTCTCAATAAGGACGATACCTTCCTTGACTAACGCTAAAGTACCAGTCACCAAAAGAGAATTATCTACTAAATGCCATTCTCTAGGTTCAAGCGTGCCTAAAGAATAGTTTGTAGCGGGTTGGGCAAATGAGGTCTCAGCGAGTAGTAGCAATATGAAAGCAGCAATGATATTTTTCATGTCCTTCGTGGTTTACGCTGATAATACGATCCTGCATAACGGTTACCCAACCACCACTTGGAATATTTTTTTGATCACTGAACGATGCGATGAAGTCAATTCCTACGAGTCATTTGAAGACAACATCCACCGTAATGATTAATGAATACAGGATTGTTCAAGGTCTGAAGGAGGGTGATCAGCAAGCACTCAGAGTGCTCTATGACCATTATTCGGATGTTGTGTACAATACGCTCTTAAGCTATACCAAGAATGAAGAAGACGCAGAAGAGCTGCTTCAGGACGTATTTGTGACAATTTACGAAACTGCAAGTCGGTTCAGGTCTGATTCAAAACTAAGTACATGGATTTATCGAATTGCTGTAAACAAAGCACTGGATTTTCTTAGGAAAAGAAATGCCAGTAAGAGAAAGGGAATCTTTAGTTCCTTATACAAGAAAGATTCTGGCGAACTCCAGTTTGATCAGACCACTTTTGACCATCCCGGCATAAGGATGGAAAATGTTGAAAATGCCCGGTTTCTGTTTGCTGCTTTAAGTGAACTGCCTGATAAACAGAAAACGGTATTCATTCTGACTCAGATAGAAGGATTGTCACAACAAGAGGTAGCAGATATCATACTGGTAACGACAAAGGCAGTGGAGTCTTTGCTGGCTCGAGCCAAATGTAACATGAGAAAGAAACTAGAGAAATTCTACCCTGAGCGAGGGATGCGCTTGTAAAATCCGTCAAGAGAAATATGGAAGCCTGGAAAGACGAAATAATGAACAGTACTCACGGAATGACACGTGCCAAGGCACCCGCTAATGCTTTCGGTAGAATTCAAGAGAAAATAGCTGACAGCAAAGACCTCAAAGTGGCAAATAAAACATGGATTGGAGTAGCTGCAGCAGTGCTCATTATGATCAGTGCTAATGTGGTTCTATTGATAGATAAATCAGACGACACGGCTTTTTTAAATCACAATAACGACTATCCCGACTTGATGACCAGCCTTAATATCTATGATTATGAATAGTCACAATGTTTTCAAAATTGGCTTCTTTGTAATGCTCGCCCTCAATATGAGTGTATTAGCATATATCTTGCTCGATCGGCCTCATGATAGACCTAGACCTGGTGATCGCCGAGCAGAAATATCTGATCGATTAAGATTAAGTGGGGAACAGCGCGTATTGTACCTTGAATCTGCTGAACGTCATCGGACTGAAATAGAATCTATCGAGCGACTACAGCGAAGAACGGCAGAGGAATACTTACAAACACTCAAGGAAGTAAATACCAAACCAGATAGTCTTAGTCTTCTCGTCTCTCGGTATTCCGAATTGGAAACTGAAAAACTAAAAATCACTTATGATCATTTTAAAGAGCTCAAGAGCCTCTGTAGCAATTATCAGCTAAAGAATTTCGAAGATATAGTTGATGAAGTTTTAGGTTCAATTTTAATAAGAAGTAAAAATTCACAGCCACCACCGAGGGGTAGAACTAGATGATACGTCTAACCACCTGACTACTTTTTTACTCAATCTTACAAAAATGGAAAACTCAAGATTTTTATTAATTGCATTGTTTGGGTTGGTTCTTTTCTTCCCTTCTTGTGGTGGGGATGAAGACAACCCTGATGCCGATGATTCTTCAGTTGTCAACCCCACACCGCTAGCAGCTTTTGATGAGTTTAACATAGATGCAGTCCTGGTATCTTTTGACGGTGATGAAATCACTATCGAATCTAACGGACTACCTAACCATACATCCCCCTACTGGGAGGAGACCAATCCTTTATACATTGAACCAGTCGTTGCTGCTCATTTAACTCCTGGTCGAATAGGCGGTGATCGAAGTTTTACTTTGACGGTTCCCGCTGCACCAGAATTAGCAACTACTAGCTCAGCTACTGGACTAGGCCCTATCGGAATATCTGTTACTGGTGTACCTATTTTTAATGATACAGAAGGCCCCAATAGACCTTTGGAAGAACAAATAGCAGAAACATTTGACTATGCTGGTGCCCACAATGGACCTTCAGGCTATCACTATCATGTCGAATCAACGGACGTTCCTGAGAACACTGCGCTTTCTCATGACGATGAGAAATTAGTAGGAATCATGGCCGACGGGTTTTTACTATACGGAAGAAGGGAGATGGATGGGTCTTACCCGACTGATCTGGACGGATCAGGCGGGCATTATGGAGAGACCATACACAGCAATGGAGAAAAAATCTATCATTATCATATCATCAATGAATACTATCTCGGTTCGATAGTCGTGCTCTTTGGCGGAGATTTGCGAGGTACCCCAAACAATATTTTGTAGTCGAACTGTCTTCTTTTGGTCTTGATAATCTAACTAAGAAATAAGGCTTGTAAGTTTTCAGATTCTTATGAAGACATAGTATGAATTGGAATATTTCATTCGCCCTAATTATCGGAGCATTCCTACTCGGATGTTCAGAAAAAAGGATTTCCACTGTCCAATCTTTGGAGATATCAGATGGAACTGCTCTGAGTGTTAATGGCCCAACAATTGATAAAGCTGAACTGCGTTACGACAGGAATAAATCACTCTGGATCTTGGATAGCCAATTGTTTACAGGTTTTGCAGTTAGCTATTATAGCGATGGTTCTATAAAGGAGCGTTTCGGCCTTTTGGACGGTAGAAAGGAAAGCCAAGCCACATATTGGTATAGCAATGGGCAAGTTAAATTTTCTATGAGTTACCGTAATGGAAAGCTCCATGGTGAGAAGAAGACATGGTCTTCCGACTCTGCACATACATTACTGGCGCACTACAACTATAATGCTGGTAAGTTGGATGGAGAACAGAAGAAATGGTATCCGACAGGAGAACTGTTTATGAAGATGTACTTCAAGGAAGGAAAGGAACATGGTCTGCAGCACGCATATCGCAAAAATGGAGCGATGTATGCTAACTATGAAGCTCGAGAAGGTCGAAGTTTTGGGCTAAAGCGTGCAGATCTATGCTATGAACTTTCGGAAGAAAACATGGTGAGTAGGTGATAAAATCAAGCGTCAATTATTCAGCAAAGTGCAGGTTGATTAGATACTGAAATTATTGTCCCTAGACCAATTAAGTTCTTTGAAATAAACTTTTCTGCTGTTGCCGAGGGATAGACGTGCAAGTCGCGTCTAAGGATCAACAAGCAAATACTTTTTAACATGAATACGATAAAACTTAATTTATTGATCACTCTAGGAACAACCCTTGCCTGGGTGTCCTGCGGTAGTGATGATAGCTCGGTAGGAGGAGACACTGATATCGTTACTGACGATATGATTACAGAGTTGCCAGCTGCTTTTGCAGAATTTGACTCTGACAATGTTATGGTCATGCTCGATGGTGATCAGATCATCATAGAGTCCAATGGAATGCCCAATCATACTTCACCTTACTGGTCGAATACGACTGGTCGATCTGCCGTAGACCCAATGGGAAACACTTTAGTAACAGAAGCAGCTGCTACAAATCATCCGCTTTTTTCCGAACCCATTGCCACTTCTTTCGAGCAAATGGCACCAGGGAATATAGACAACTTTAACGGCTCATATTCATTGACCGTTGCAGCTGTGCCAGCACAGGCTTCAACAAGTAGCTCTACAGGTCTGGGACCAATTGGTATTGCAGTGAGTGGTGCCATGATCTATAACGATGAAGAAGGTCCCAATGTACCTCTCGACGATGCTGCGCCATCCCTGGATTACAACGGTGCTCATACTGGGCCACAGAGCTATCATTACCATCTGGAACCTATCGCATGGTCAGAAGATGATGGTAATCTTATAGGTATTATGTCAGATGGTTTCTTCTTATACGGAAGACGAGATTATGATGGAAGCTATCCATCTGACCTGGATGAGTCTGGAGGACATTTTGGACCAACGCCGCATAATCCTGATGGAGAGTATCATTACCATATACAGAATGAGCTTTACTTAAATCAGTACTACATACTATTTCCGGGAGATTATCAAGGTACACCCAATGCTATTAACTAATCTACTTTGGCTCTGGTTGCTCTATGCTACTACAGCAGTAGGGCCGTTATTGACAGGCTCTGCCCATGTTTCGCAAAGCGATGATTATTTAGTGGTGAGTAGTCGTGAGCTCACCATTAACGCTGACTTAGGAATTATACTACACAATGGTTCGAAATTTACCGGTGTAGCACTTAGTAGTTATCACAATGGTACCACTTCTGAACGGGTCACTTATGTAGAAGGTAAGAGGCAGGGCGTACGACTCATGTGGTTTGAAGATGGCAGTCTTAGCTATAAAGCCACCTACCGGAACAATAGACTGGAAGGGCAAGTAAGCACTTGGTGGCGTAATGGGACGTTGCGTTCGCTATCCAACTTTAGCAATGGTATTGCCGATGGTATACAACGACAGTGGTATATCGATGGTAATATTTTCAAGGAAGGACACCTCAATAATGGGAGGGAAGAAGGGTTGCAGCGGGCATGGCGCAATAATGGTAAGCTCTATATCAATTATGAAGCACGAGATGGACGTATTTATGGGCTCAAGCGTGCTGGGTTGTGTTTTGAATTGTCTGAAGAAAAACTCGTATCTAATGATTAACAAGCGAATAGTATTCTATTTCCTAACCATCATCGCGATGAGTTGCCAGGAGAAAGTCAAAGAGGAAGCTGTCAGTGAAATAAAGTTGCCTTACTACAATGAGGCCACTTTTACACCACATTGGTTTGATGACCTTGCGTCTGTTCCAGGTGGTTTTCACCAAATACCTGAGTTTAGTTTGGTCAATCAACAAGGTCAGGAGTTTACGGATAGCGATGTGGAAGACAAGCTTTTTGTCGTCGATTTCTTTTTTACATCTTGTCCCGGTATTTGCCCTAAAATGACCAGTAATATGGCTTTAGTACAAGAGGCTTTTCTAGAAGACAAGGATGTGCTGTTGCTATCACATTCGGTGACACCCGAGTATGACGATGTAGAAATGCTTCGGCGTTATGCCGAGCAAAAAGGAGTGATAGACAGTAAGTGGCATTTGCTCACCGGCGAAAGAGATGTGATTTATGACTTAGGTCGAAACCACTATTTTGTTGAAGAAGACCTTGGCGTGCAAAAGGATTTGGACGATTTTCTTCATACTGAAAATTTCATTCTTGTAGATAAGCATCGATACATACGAGGTATTTATAACGGCCTTAATAAGACATCTGTCAATCAGCTTATTGCGGATATAAAAACGCTACAGAAAATGGGTGCCTAATAGCCTTGTCAGAAGTTAATGCTAAGGCTTAAGTTAGGAGCGAAACCGACACCAAATCGATAGGGAGTTCTTGGGTTGGTGTCTGTCTGCAGTATGTTGATGATATTCTCTTGATCGTAAACATTGAGAATGCTCAAGCCCACAGTTCCTCGATAGCCATCTTTTCCTTTAATGATCCTATAGGAAGCAGACATATCCATCTGATGCATTGTCGGAAAGCGACCGGAATAGGGGATGTTAAGCTGATCGTCTGGCTCTAAAACAAAAGGATTGTCAGGTGTTAGTATAGGAATCCTAACAGGCATGCCAGACATGATCGCCCATGATAGTGAAAATCTCCACCTGTCCAACGTCAGTATGGACATGGCATTAAAAATGTGTGGCTGATCGTAGAAGGCAAGTTCTTCATCGGGGAAATAGGTCTTGGACTGACTCAAAGTATAACTCACCCAAAACTCCACAAGGTTAGACCTGCGCTTAAGCAGTACGTCAATTCCCTGCGTTTCAAGATCACCTTGTTCAATACGCATTATCTCTGGTATACGATAACCAATGTCTTCTGAAATAGAGTAGTAACCCTCAATATCCAGTAACCACCTTCCTTTTTCAAAGCTCGCACCGAGCATTGCCTTTCTACCTCTCATAATTGGAATTCTGTCATCCGCCACAGTCCAGAACTCATTGGAGATTCTTAAATCATTGAAGTCATCTTCCCAAACTTGTCGGATGTATTGATGTGCCTGGCTCGCGGAAGCTTTAAGAAAGAAATTGTCGGTTAACACATAGCTTATTGACAACCTTGGATCAAGCACCCAATTGGTCAAAGGCTCATAGTAGTCAGAGTGAACACCAATATTTGTGATTAGTTTATCATTCCATATTCGCTTTAATGAGGCATAGCCTGAGTGCGTTAGCGCTGTGATGCGCTGACCTGGAGGACGTTCATCCCGATCACTTTCCTCATCGAATAGTATCCTTTGACTGGTAAGACTATAGCCAAATCTCCACTCATTTTTGGGATCTGATTTGTAAACCAAGTCTAAGAAAACGCGTCGCTCGTCAAGACTGTTAGTAACTATGCGACTTGAACTCTCAGTGATGGTGTTAGGTGTCATGACAGTGTCGGCTCCTGCTCCGGGCCCCATGCCAGGTCCCATTCCCGGTCCCATACCGGGCCCCATTCCTGGACCCATGCCAGGTCCCATACCCGTTCCTGGTCCTGTGGTCGTATCAGGTTGCATGACAGGTTCTGTAACAGACCTGTCAATAAATTCTCCATCAACCACGTCAAGACTAGAAAAAGAGATGCCCATATCCAGAGTTAGCTTGTCTGTGAGCTGACTATTCCACTTTGAAGTTAAGCCCCAATTATCAAGCTCGACATCTTCGGTTTCATTCTCTACACCTACGGCAATTCCAGTCCAGGTGTATTTATAACCATTATCGATGTAGATGCCACTCGCTGATATGCTGTTTCTTTCATTGATCTTAAAGACCGTTTTGCCATTGATATCACCGAAGTGTATTTCGTCGAGCACATTGGTATTCGGATTAGTTTGACTGTTGATGATCCTGGTACCAGTGAAATTCTGATTGTAGAGTGCTTCGAGCTTCGGTGGCAGACCATCAAAAGGGTAGCTAGTTCTCCCAGCAATTGATACACCCCACTTGTCCTTGATGATAGGTGCGGAGAAATTAGCACCGGCATAGACAGTATTGATATTGATACCACCAGATGCTTCATCGAGTACGCCATTATAAGTGGCTATATCGATGAGACCACCGAGTCGACCTCCCCATTGTGCCGGTAGTGTGCCGCGATAGATGTCAATCTCATCGACTACAGAAGCGTTGTAGGGTGAGATCGTACCGAAGAAGTGCCCTGTATGATAAATGGGAATATCATCAAAGTAGATCATCGTCTGGTCGAAAGTGGTGCCTCTAAAGTTGACACCTCCAGGTTTCCCGCTAGGTGTGCGAACACCAGGAAGCGTACCCAATACAGTAAGGATATCGCTATCGGTATCTCCGGCTAGCGGTCCAAGTGCGTTCATTTTTACAGTCATGCCCTGGTCGCTCAGGTTAGCACTTACACCTTTCGTGAGATAGTCTTCAATGACTAATTCATCGAGGTAGATGGTATCAGCTTTAACAAGGATAGGATTTTGGTTTGATAGTAACGTCTGTGCAGAAACTTTGACAGGTAAGTAAAAACGTGATTGAATAAGAACGGAATCAGTAGGGAAGAGACCTTTGATCTCAAAATGGTCTTCGGTTGGCAGAATGATTGTGCCGTCCTTTTCATTGACACTTACAGTGATCAGGTCGAGCAGCGTCTTATCAGACTCATCAAGTACGTTGATATTGGCGGTAGCCCTAATCGGCAGTAAGGCATATCGATCAGATGAAGAAGATTTTATCTCTATGGGTAAGACTGTCTTCAGGTTATCGAGACAGTCCTCAATACTTGTGCAGTTAGTTGCGGAAACCGGGACCTTCAACCCTTCAAAAAGACCATAGTTGTAAGCAAAACTAACGTCATAGCGTGCTTCTATAGACACTAGGTAGTCTACCAGATTGATCAAAGTTTGGCTGGTCTGTGCTTGCGAAGGAAACCATAGTAAACCAAGTATGACCAACTGCCATAATCTCTTAAAAACCATAAGCTGGTGATTAGCTTTGGCTAATGTACTGTTACAATTCCATTATCACCAATCTCATAGTCAAGTTCCATGGGAACGAACACAGATTGGAGCGCCTCTTCAAGTGAGGTAAATGGTACTGCCCCGGTGTACTTGAGACCATGATATTTCTCAGGAAGCTTGATCTCAGCTTCGAATCGTCGTTTGAGTTCTGCAACAACACGGATCAAAAGTGCACCTGAAAAGCGGGTGTATCCTTGTTGCCAGTCAGGCTGAGTATCATCGGTCTCATACCTGTTCATTTCACCATCAATAAATGATACCCCTTCGGAAGGTTCCAGAATCACCTGATCATTTCCCGACTCAACCCTGACGCTACCTTCATAGCAGGTAACGGCGAGGGTGCCTCTATAATGTTTAACATTGAACTCCGTACCCAGTACTGTGACTGAGCCAGCATTAGTCTCGACGGTAAATGTGCTGCCCTTTGTTACATCAAAGTAAGCCTGACCTTTTAAATTCAATTTGCGTTCTTTTTCCCAACTTGACTCATCATATGAGATAACGCTACGCGCGTCCAGCATTGCCAGAGACTGATCAGGCAGTGTTACATCCAGACGTTCGGCAATTCCTGTCCTGAACTTCTGCGCACCATCAAAATAGTATTGCCAACCAATGTATCCAACCACCAGTAAAGTAACTGCCGCTGCGATCCTCATCACATAGCCGAATGGTTGAATACTGACGGTCTTTGTCTCCTCATCAGACAACTCAGCCTTCAACTTCTTTAACCCATTGTTAAGATCCATAGGAGGGAGTTGCCAATTGCTAATATCGTCAGTCACAACTTTGAGCGCATCCAGACTCTTATCTTCCGCCAGTTCTTTTTGTTCTTCAGATGAGAGGTCACCTGAGAGCCATCTGGCAAGTAGAGTTTCTTTGTTGGGGTCGTTTTCCATTTCGCCTTATTTACGAGGAGTGATTGGCTTTACCCAACCCCTAGATATTAAAACTTTCAAACTCCTTGATTAACCCTTGAAGCCTGCCAAGAGCTTTTGATATTCTCTTCTCTACCGCTGTTTGACTAATACCCAATTGGGCAGCAATTTCTTTGTAGGTCAACTTATCAATTCTGTTCATTAGGAAGGCTTCACGTTGACCTTCCGGTAGTCCGGCAATGGCATCTTCTAATGTCTTTTTGAATTCATCAGAACGCAATTGATAATACGGGTCTTCAGTATTGTTCTGAGGACTGAGCGTTTTCTCAAAGTTCATACTTACTTTTTTTGATCTGATCTGGTCAAGGAACAGGTTGTTGGCTAAAGTGTAGAGAAACCCTCCAACCTTGTCATAGATAACTTCGGCACATTTGTTCCAAAGCTTTACGAAGGAGTCGTGTACCAGATCTTCTGCCTGGGCAAGGTCTCCGCATTTGTAGTACATTAGATTGCGCAACTTCTCAGCTTGCTCTCGATAGACAGAGTTGTAAACCGACTCATTGCACAATGAGTAATCTGCTTTCATAAAGTTGATGACGTGGTGTGCAAATGTAGCCAGACAAAGTCTAACGAAGCTTTGTTTTCGAACACGTAATGCTGTCAGGTAGGGGGCTGGAACATAGCTCTTCCGGGCTTGCCAAGAATGTCATAAATGCCTTTTACAGCGATTTTAGACTATATAAGAAAAAGTTATCATAGTACGTTTGATACGATTAAACATTTGTTAGTCAATTATTTATATGTCATTGTTTAAACAAAGAGTAGAGATCAGCAGATTTTCATCTCCTTACCAGAATAATCCTTATCATTTTCGTTGAGTTGAGTTTATGACTTAATTTTCTCATGGAATGATCCAATACGAATTTGAAGTGTAGCATGAGATGGTAGAGATACAGCAAACCTTTTGTAGAATTTGTGAATCACTCTGCGGGTTGGAAGTGACCAAGGAGAATGGAAAGATCGTGGACATTATGCCGGATAATGACCATGTGGCGACCAAGGGTTTTAGCTGTGTGAAGGGATTGAAGCAGCACGAAATGTACCGGTCACCTGACCGATTGAAGCAGCCACTGATTCGAAAAAATGATTTCCTTACGGAAGCAACTTGGGATGAGACTTTTAAAGATATCGGTGCTAAGATGAAAAGTATTCGATCTAAGTATGGTAACAATAGTGTAGCGATGTATGTCGGCACTGCGGCTGGCTTTGGCGTGTTGCACCCGATCTTCGCGCAAGGCTTCATGACAGCAGTTGGTTCTAACAACATGTACTCGTCATCTACACAGGACTGTGCAAGCAAGTTCTCAGCAGCAAGGCATCTTTACGGCTTTCCATTTACTCAGCCGTTCCCGGACCTTGACCACACTGAGTGCCTGATCATTGTTGGTGCCAACCCTGTCGTTTCAAAATGGTCGTTCCTCCAGGTACCGAATCCTGCCCAGACTTTAAAGGATATGGAACGGAGAGGTGTGAAGATCTTTGTTGTCGATCCTAGGAAAACGGAAACAGCAAAGGCTGCTGGCGAGCACATCTACATACGCCCCAACACTGATGTTTTCTTTTACTTATCCTTTCTCAATGAGCTCATCCATCAGAAAGGTTACGATCAAAGCGTGATTGATCAACATGCTCAAGGTTTTGAGGAATTGAAGTCACTGGCGGCAGATTGGTCACCGAAGCGGACGTCTGATATCACTGGCGTGAGCGTTGAGAGTATGCAATCACTAGTTAGTGCCTACACTACCGCGAATGGTGCCTCGATCTACTGCTCCACAGGGGTCAATATGGGTACCAATGGCACCCTTTGTTTTTGGATCCAGGAGGCGATCAATATGATCTCTGGTAATCTGGATAAGAAAGGAGGGACCCTGGTCGGTCATGGTGTGATGGACTTCATCAAGTTTGGCGTAAAGAACGGGATCTTGATGCGAGAGGATAGATCAAGGGTTGGTGATTTTGGTTCCGTGAACGATGCATTCCCCGGAGGCATATTGGCTGATGAAATCCTCACACCAGGAGAAAATCAGATAAAAGCCCTGGTTGTTACGGGTGGAAACCCCCTAATCACCATGCCCAACTCTGAAAAACTGAAGAAAGCCTTCCAGTCTTTAGAGCTGTTGATCTGTCTTGACATCCAGCCAGGAGAGACCTGCTCGGTAGCAACACATGTGCTTCCATGTACCGATCCACTACAGCGGCCGGACCTGCCTTTCATCTTCCCTTTAATGCTGGGCTTACAGTCAAAGCCATACCTCCAGGCGACCAGGCCAATGGTTAAGCCACAAGGAGAACAGCGTGATGAAGCCTCTATTTACATTGACCTGGCGAAGCACTCGGGCATCAACATATTTGGCTCTGCCGTTGCTCAAAAGTTCTTTGAGTTTTTGATGTGGACCCAGAAACTAAGAAAGGGTAAGAGAGGTATGCCGCAAGAGTTTATGCTTAACCTTATCTTGAAGTTGACGAAACAGCCGAGTTTTAAGAAACTGCTAAAAAACAAACATGGTTGGTTACGACCTGATCATAAGCCAAAAAGCTTCCTGGGTAATCGGGTACATACTGATTCTGGTAAGGTCAATCTTGCACCGAAGGCTTTACTGAAGCAAGCTGAGAAACTCAAGGCGGATTTTGAGAAGGAAAGATTGCTCAAAGACTCACTTAAGCTGATCACCAAACGTGCAGTTACTACGCACAACTCATGGACGCACAACATTGAGCGCTTTGGTCATCGTGACGGTGCTACGAACTACTTGTACATGCACTCTACTGATGCGGCGGAGTACGGGCTGTCAGATCAGGATATGGTCGATGTGACCAGTGATACAGCTACGGTTCGGATCCCCCTGCGACTATTGGATGATCTTATGCCTGGTACAGTAGCCCTGCCACATGGTTGGGGGCACCAGCACTCTGGTCTCAATGTGGCAAAGAAAGCTACAGGTGTCAATGTCAATATTCTCGCCGCTGATGGCTCTGATAATCTCGAACGTGTATCCGGAATGGCACATCTGACCGGCATACCAGTGAAAGTAGAGAAAGCAAAAGGGAAGCAGCAGATGACTTGGTCAGGGTTGTGATATCTCAGACTATGAGTGTTGTACATCTTTTCTTAACAACCTCCCCACTGAAATCACCCCTGCTAGGAAAATCTAAGGTCAATACAATTTCAGCTGCTAAAGTAAACTCCTTATATGAGTGATGGCTAGCTAAGGGCAGAGAATAAGAACCAAGTAATTATTTAATTACAGCATCTAAGAAGAGGGGGAGACCATTCTTAAGTTCGAAACTGCTGTGAAGACTTCAACTAGGCCAAGGACGAACATGGTATGAGTATGTTACTGTGGAAGACTAGATATTTAAAGCATTTTTGCCATATTTATTAGGGAATGACCCATGTATGATTGTTGAGTTGAATAGGAATAAAAGCCTAGACGTTATGAAGTATATCCTTTTCAACTTATTAGCCTTATCCATTTTGCCTTTATTGTCGGCCTGTGAGGACGACATTGTCAGCGCTGAGATTGATCAAATGTTCACACTTGCTGAAGAGTTTTCAATCAATCGATATAGTATTGATTGGACTGATGCCAGAATTCGAGTAAACGATGCACTACAAGAAGATGGACGAGATAAAGCAATTAGGCAACTGCTTCGCACGCTGGGTGACAGGCATAGTTATTATCAGCAGAGCGATGGCAGAATTATCAACTCTGGACTACTTAGTTGTTCAATCACTCTTAATATACCCAGTTGGCCTGATGAAATCGGATACATCAAGTTGACTGGCTGTTGTGCGAATACTGATCCTACCACCTACGCCGAAAGTATTCAACAAATGATCAGGGACCAGGATACTCCAGAGAAAATTGGATGGGTTGTAGATTTTACGTTCAATGGTGGTGGTAATATGTGGCCAATGATAGCAGGACTCGGCCCTTTTTACAAAGAAGAAGTTATTGGTCATTTTATTGACCCTGATGATGTGACAGTGTCATGGGGTATGATGGCTTCTCCTCAACAGGTACAGGGGATGCTTTTGGAACTGTAGCTGTCACTGAGGTTAGTGACCCCTATGAGTTAATAAACAAAGACGCCAAGCTGGCTGTGATTATTAGTGGCAATACGGCAAGTTCTGGTGAAGCTGTAGCTATTTCGTTAATTGGTAGAACCAATACTAGGTTCTTTGGTGAACCCACCTGTGGCGTATCAACTGCTAATCAGCGATTCGAACTTGATAATGGTAATGCATTTTTTTTAACAACCGCGGTGATGGCAGATCGATCCAAGAGACAATATGCTGCTGGGATTGAGCCTGATGAATCCTTTACTGGTAGTTTAGAACTACAAGAAAGGGTTATTCAATGGTTCCATGACCAGTAAGTCATGGTTAGCGATTTTGAGTATTTTTGTTAGATATGTTTTTCGACCCTCACTTTTGGCTTATTGAGATCAACCCCTAATCGACTCAGCAAGTTTTCTGTAACGTTATAAACTACTGGCACTACTACCAGGGTCAACAACATTGAGCTGATCAGTCCTCCTATGAGTGCCCATGCCAATCCATTCTTCCATTCGCTTCCTGCGCCTTGCGCTAGTGCGATAGGCATTAAGCCAAATACCATAGTGAGATTGGTCATCAGGATGGGGCGAAACCTCAGCCGGGTCGCTTTGAGAAGTGCATCCCGGATGGCTAAACCCTCTGCCCTTAAAGCATTGGCAAAGTCTACCACCAATATGGCATTCTTACCTACTAGTCCAACTAACATCACTAGCCCAAGAATCGAGAAAATACTTAGTGATTGTTTTGCCAGAGCCAGTGCTAGAAATGCTCCGATCACCGCGAGGGGAATGGAGAACAGGACGACAAAAGGGTAGAAGTAAGAGTCATATAATCCGACCAATACGAGATAGACCAACAGGATGGAGATTGCGAGTGCTATGCCCATTGTCTTGAAGCCATCAGTGGTTCTTTTACTTTGTCCACCAAACAAGAAATCAATGCCATCAGGTTGATTTTCAAGATCCAGTCTACTGGCAAAGTCTCGGCTGACACTTCCGGCAGGTTTACCGATGATCTGGGACTTTAGTGTGACCGAGCGGGTCCTGTTAGTCCGTTCAAGTGTGCCCGGGCTTCTGGCCTCACCTATATCTGTAAATTCTGTGATGGGTATGGCGGTTCCTCGATTACTTAGGACTGATATTCGCTCAAGGTCAGCTACGTACCGGCTATTCCACGACGATAGTGTCACGTTAATAGGTATTTCTTCGCTTCCTGTGGCAAACCTGGAATCAGTATTCCCGTTGATGGCCGTGCGCAGAGTTATACCTACCATGGCAGGGTTGATACCAAGTACGTCAGCTTTGTTCCGATCAATGCTGATATCAATCTCAGAGCTGCGTTCACCGGACGAAGAGGTTTCTTCAATTGTACCAGGAGTGGCTCTTAGTACTTCCAGTGTTTCGTCATGTTTTTGCGCAAGTAACTCCTCATCATTGCTCAGCAAGGTGACCTGAACAGCATCATCATCTCTAAGTCCTATAATATTGATTTCGACAGGTTTAAGCTTAATCCCCGGTACTTGAGATTCAAGGTTGAACTTGATCAATCTTGATAGTTGTGCAGTGGATATCTCTCTTTCTTCCTTGGGAGTGAGTTTGACATTAAACTCTGCCATGTAGCTGGCATTGGAGGTGATGCGTCCACTACTCGTCGTACCTATGGTAGTGAAGACTGAGGTCACGTACGGTAGCGATCTCAAGTATTGCTCCACTTGCAATGCCTTAGCACTGGTGCTTTGTAAAGGTGAGTTTTGCGGTAGCTCCAGCTCAAACAACAACTCACCACGATCTCCAGCCTTTGTAAACTCTATACCTATAAAGCCAAAGGCAATGAGTATGGAAGAGGAGATCAACAGTAGAAGGGCAAGTGCAAGTACTGTTTTCTGATGAGCAAATGACCACTTTAGCAGTGCCTCTAATTTGTCTATCCACCCCTCTAACGCCCTGTCTATATTGGAGGAGAGACGAGTAAGAAAATCCTTGCGATCAGCCAGCTCAAGTTTGCCAATCCTGGAAGCGAGGTAGGGTACTATCGTAAATGATACCAGTAAGCTCAACAATGTTGAGGTCACAATGACCACAGAAAACTGCCTTAGCAGATCTGCTACCATGCCTTCGGAAAAGATAATAGGAAGGAAGACTACCACATCAATTAGTGTAATGGATATGGCCGTATAGCCAATTTCCATGCGGCCGTCATAAGCCGCCCTCACACGATGCTTACCCATCTCGAGGTGTCGATATATATTCTCAAGCACCACAATCGAATCGTCAACCAATATTCCGATAGCGAGTGATAACCCCAATAGCGTCAGTAAGTTAAGGGTGTAACCCAATAGATACATGATAGAGAATGTGGCTATGATGGAGGTAGGGATTGAGACGAAAACAATGAAGGATGACCTAACACTATGTAGGAATATCAGCATCACCAGGGATACAAGAATGATGGCAATGATGAGGTCATCACGTACGGCACTGGCGGCTGCCAATGTGAACTCGCTGGTGTCTTGTGCGATATCTATTTCCAGGCCAAAGTCAGAGTGCGCATCTTGCATTAGAGCTATGTTTGAAGCAACTGCTTCAGCAATGTCCACGGCATTAGCATCACCCTGTTTTTTGATCTCAAGACCAAGGGAAGGAGTCCCTTCGATCCGGGTAATAACCTGTTGTGCCGAACGACCGAGTACTACTGTTGCTACCTCATTGAGCTTTACTGAGCGACCGAGAAGAGGATTTTCAAATATGATAATATTTTCAATTTCCGGTAGACTGTAAAAGCGACTGCTAAACCGAACCCCTTGACGGTTGCTCAGACTTTCTATCGTGCCTGAAGGAATGCTCACATTAGCACTATTGATGGCTCCAACAACCTGAAGTAGCGAGACTCCAAGAGCTTCAAGACGTAACGGATCAACATTGACGGTTACTTCTTCGGTGACGGCACCCAATAGCTTTACCTGAGCCACACCATTGATCTTGTTGATTTCAGGTATGATCTGATCATCAATGAACCTCGTGAAGGCCACTTCATCCAGAGAACTCTTCAAGCCAAGGCGCATGATAGGTAGATCGTCAAAGTCAAACCGTGTCAGTGTAGGATTACCAACTTCTGTAGGCAGTTCACCTAGGATAGCAAGTAGTTTTCGGTTGGCCTCCTGTAACGTAACATCCGGATCAGTACCAGCCTGAAGCTCTAGCCTGACCAGTGAAAAACTTTCTCTGGAAGTAGATTGGATCGTTTCGACATTGGCCAGTGATGAAAAAGCATCTTCTATAATGATGGATACATCTTCTTCCACTTCTTGAGGTGTTGCGCCAGGGTAGATTGTGACTACCGTAATTACTGGAGGCGTGAACTTAGGAACGAGTTCATAACTCAGAAAAGCGTAGCTGATAGCTCCAAAGACCAATAGTATGGAGAACAATACTGCCAGTAGGGTAGGTCGCTCTATGGAGATCTTTGTGAGATTCATGGCTACTGCACCACTTTCACTTCAGTTGCTTCATTGATGCGATACTGCCCTTCGATGACCACTCGATCATTCGGAACCAGATCTCCTTTGACAATTGCCTTGTCACTCAAGGATTCCAGCACCTCCAGGGGGATGAATTCAACACTTGATCCTTTTGTTTTGTAAACTCCACGTTGATCCTCTCGATAGAGGAGTGCACCCAAGGGTACCACCAGTTGCTCTGTTGAGTCTGAGATGATTATTCGTGCGTTGCGGATCATGTCTGTTTTGATAGGAGCATTATCATAATCTGACAAGGTAGCTTCCACATCATACTTGCCCATTCTGTTTTTAGAGATACCCACTTGTGTGATCAATCCGGATACACCCTGGAAACCAATTTCCGTTAGGGTCAACAATTGCCCAGCTCTTATTTTAATTATGTCTCTGTCATTGACCGCAAAGCGAATGCTGAAATTAGACTGACTAAGTATCTGGGCTACCGGTATTCCTGGGCCTACCATTGATCCATCTTCTACTAAAAGCTTGCTCAACACTCCTGAGATGGGAGACTTGACCCGCGTATCGGATATACGTTGAAGCAATATATCGTTTTGAGTTTTTGCATTATCATACTGCAGCTGTGCTCCTTCCAATTGCTGGTTCGTTATGGCCTTACTCTCGGCAAGTATCTTGAATCGTCTAAGGTCTTTTGAAAGCTTATTAAGACTTGTGCTGAGCTTTTTTTGCTCGGATTGCAAATAGCTATCATCCAAAACGACAATTATGTCGCCAATATCAAGTGGCTCCCCTTCACTGACCAAAGTGCGAGTCACACGGCCCTGAGCTTGAGCCATGAGCAGAAGATTTTGTTCTGCCGTGATCATGCCTGCCAACTCAAGGGATCGTTCTACCCGTCGTTGCTCTACTTTAGCTGTGCGCACTGGTATGGTATCCAGCCTTTGTTCGGCCAAAGCTGTATTGAGGTCTAGCTCCTTCTTATTGTTTCGAAGGGTCAGTCCTATCAATACCAGCAGAAGGATGATAATAATATAGTTAGTTAGGCCTTTCACGGTAGTAAGATATCCATACGGTTATAGGCTCTTAGGAGCTCAAGGCCGGCATTGATCAATTCACTCTTTGCAGTCTCATAAGCCATCTGAGCTTCCTGGAGGGCGACCTGAGCCTTTAGTAATTCGTCAAGAGTCGCCACTTCCTGGTCGTATTTTAGTTGAGTCATCGTTAGCATTTGCTCGCGCAATTCCGCATACTCTTTGGTGACCTCAACCCGTTGATCTTCACTTCTGTAATCCTCGATAGCTTTTGATAAAGACATGTCGAGATAGGAGTTAAGTTGGTTCTGATCTATTTCCAGTTGTTGGTTTTCAATCATCATTTGTTGCCTTGCGATTGACTTGTTTCCACCAGAATAGATAGGCACATTGATATCCAGGCCAACAAGATTAATGTTCTGCCACTCATTACCATCAAAGAAACCGAAGTTTTCTCTCTGAGCCTGCCATTGAAAATCTGCATTGAGGTCTACCGTAGGAAGATACTGTGCCGACTGACTTTTGTAAGTCAGTTCATTGAATCGTTTTTTTTGTGTAATAAGGTCTGATGACGTATTAGCGGCTGAAGTTCTTAGTGTATCTAGCCGCTCGAGCCACGTCACATTAGTCTCTTCCAAGTCCAATGTCTCTGATTGTGGTAGCCCCATTTGTAGACGTAGATATCTGAGTAGTTGGTCATAACCGTTCTCAAGTTCTATGAGATGGAGCGACAGTTCTTTTTTTTTGAGTTCGACCTCTGTCAATGCTGTTTCGGGAGCAAACCCCTGCTCCACCTGTACCTTAAGTGTCCCGGATAGCTGCTCAAGTCTGTGCTGGTTGGCCAAAACCAGAACGGTGTTTTTTTTTAATGCAATAGCCTTATAATACTCTTTCGCGACTCCATAAACCATTTCATCTCTCAACTTTGCAGCTTCCAGCGTATTTGTCCTGTTCACAGTCGAGAGCGCTTCGCGTCCTAGCCACATTTTCTGATCATACAAGCGCTTTCTGACATCAAAACCAACAAACAGGTTTTGTGGTAGTCCCAGGCCTACTGGGAATGCTCCATTTGACGATCCACCAGAGAGTATGTCACCCTGGGTTGAGGAAAAATAGTAAGTAGGCAGGTCATTCCAATACCAGAAGTAGTTAATGCGAGAGTTTACTTCCGGTAGGAGTTTTTTTTTTGAATGGTCTACTTCAAGCAGCCTACTTCTGTGTGTCAGTTCTAATTTTCGGATCTCAGCATTGTTTTCGAGTGCAGTCCTCAGACAGGCATCCAGATCGTAGACCTTACCTTGTGCAAGAGATACGCTTGTCAGACTTATCAGAATAATAATTGTAGCCTTGAATTTTTTGCCGGGCAAGGGGAGCAGGCCAGGAATCTGGTCTATCACTTCCTGGTATCTCGGACGTTTCTCAAGATGATGCTTGTCCATCATGGGCGTGCTAATACCAACGAACAGGATGACCATGGACAGGAAGCCTATACCTGTCCACCAGTAGGCCGATGGGTCTACCGCCAGCGCAAAAATGAATAGCCCTAGCCAGAAAGTGATTTCTCCCAAGTAGTTCGGATGTCTGGAGTAAGCCCAGATGCCTTTGGTCATGACTGCCGTTTTGTCTTTATTGTGTTTGACAAAGGCCTTAAGCTGTTCGTCGGCCACAAGTTCTAAGGCTGTGCCGAGTATGGCAACAAATGTCGCCAGATAGTCAAGGAAATTGACTGGTACGTTTGACTTGGCCGCATAATATACCGGTATGCAACCAAGGAATACTAGTCCTGTGGGCATCAAATGAATGCCTGATAAACTCACCAATGGATAGAAGATTCCTGTTTTTTTTGCCAGATCACCATATCGCCAATCTTCGTGAACAAGCCCCGGCCATCCCCTTGCCCAGTTGAGTGTCAGTCGGATGGCCCACAACCACGTCACTACAAGCATCAGAACGTGTCTCATCTGGTCGCCCTCAGGCCCAAGATGCAAAAAGAAATAGACGATAGGTACGGGTGCAACGCTCCAATATGGATCATAAAGACTGGAGTTTCGAAAGATCATACTCATTGCAAAGACCACCAAAGTAGCGATCATATCGGCAAACAGGGTGTTCCACAAAGGATCGGCTATTACACCCATGTCTAAGCTGTAAACAGCAGCGTAATAGGCCAATACATAGGTGATGAATACAATAATGAAAGAGAATAGCCGATTGCTTCTCATAAAATCCTCAGGTTTGAAAATATTGCTTATCGAACACTGCTAATTTAAATGAAAGTGTAGTACTCTTGACCATGTCGGAATTTAAAATACCGCCAATCTCAACCATCATTGGAGGCACTTTTGCCAATAACGTCACACTCCTTAGCAGAAATGACGTAGATCTCAAGTATGCATTAAAAACTTATAGCACGGCTTTCCTGACCCTGCTTTTTTCTCCATTTCATTGGTATGAACGATGGTACTTTGATCGACTGTTTTCATCTGGGCATATAGGTAAGCCCCCTTTGTTTATTCTTGGTCATTGGCGCAGCGGTACCACTCATCTGCATAATATCCTTTGCCAGGATCCCAGTGCGAGCTTTTTGACAACTTACCAAAGTGTATTCCCCAATAACCTGAAGACTAAGTCCATTTTCAAAACATTCATGCATGCCAACATGCCGGATAAACGGCCGGGGGATAATGTCAAACTTGGAATCAACCTACCGCAAGAAGATGAGTTTGCACTTGGGAACATGAACCCCCATGCTTATTATAACTTCTTCTATTTCCCTCGGGAGTACGCCAGGCACTTTGATGAAGCAGTAAGGTTCAACATAAACCCCAAAGCAAAGGACCAATGGAAGAAAGACTACCGCAGACTTGTCTACAAGGCGAGTTGGGATACAGGAGGCAGCTACCCAATTATAAAGAACCCGGTCAACACAGGTAGGATCAGCACCTTATTGGAGATGTTTCCCAAGGCCAACTTCATCCATATTCATCGTAATCCTGTAATTGTGTATCTGTCGACTAAAAACTTTTTCACCAAGCTTATGCCGACACTTCAATTGCAAAATTTTGATCAGCCCCAGATTGAGGAAATGATCATAGACGTCTATGACTGGTTGATGCATGCACTATTGAAGGAACGCTCGAGTATTCCTGAAGCTCGGTATTATGAGTTTTCGTTCGAAAAGTTAGAGCAGTCCCCAAAGGCAGTCTTAGGCCAAATGTATAAGCAGTTTCCGCTAGGAGATTTCGAGACTGTTTGGCCTCATTTTGAGGCCTATCTCAATAAGCAACAGAGCTATCAAAAAAACAGACATGCTATAAGGAGACGTGAGCTCGATATCATCCTTGACAGATGGGCATTCTGCATGGAGGAGTTTGGCTATCGGTTGCCCAAAGGAGTGGAGGTATTGGATTGAGCAGAATAAAAAAGTCCGATCTTTTGCAGATCGGACTTTAGCGTTAATTACAAACTCTTATTTAAAGCCTACGAAAACTCATATTCAGGGCCATACGGATTGCTGCTGGTTCGGTTACAAGTCCAAAAGCTGAATCTATAGGTACGAGCAAGCCTGGAGGAAGAGGAACAGAATTGACTAATCCACTCATAGATGTGCTTGTTTCTTGAAGGTTCACCAAATTAAGGGATGCGGGCTGATCATCAATGGTGATTCTCAGGTCTAGGCCTGACCGGTCCGAGTTTAAGCTCCATGAACCAGCCTCCAATGATTTGTCCTCTTCAGTACATGCATATAGAATGTCATTGCCTTCGGCTAGCTCAATCGCCTTTGCCGTCTGGTTGGCACAGTCGATATTGGCCAAGAATGCACCGGAGATTATGGCTGTTATGTCTGTCCCTGTAGATAATAAAAGCGTTTCACCTAGCGTGTTAGTCGCTTCAACTTCTTCAGCTACGGTCACAGAGGATATCACCCATCTTCCTAGCAAAGGTTCTACTGCAGGCTCATCGTCATCATCACCGCAAGCTGAGATGAAGGTCATTGTAGCGATCAGCATACCTGTCAAAAGCTGTATAGTTCTTCCTTTTAAAAAATTTTTCATCTGTAAGTTTTTAACGTTGAGGTGTAAAGTGAACAATTATTTCATACTATTCAAAGTATCCGTCTCGCTAGTCAAAAAGTGTCATCGGGCTCGCTCCATCAATACCAGAAGGCGTATATTTAATTTTTCATTGGCTGAACTAACCCAAATAGCATCTTGAGAAATTTTTTATTCCTGTCCGTGGCATTGCTTGTTATATCCGAATATGCTCTTGGACAGACCTCTACCATCTTTGGAAAAATCACTGATCAAAACGAAACCCCACTTTTTGGGATCAATATTGCGATAGAGAATAAGACCATTGGCACAATCAGTGATACGGATGGCAATTACCGGTTGGAGGTTACTCTGGAACCTCCCTACACAGTAAGGTTCTCCAGCGTCGGCTTTGAGAGCAAGTTCTTCGAAGTGACTAAATATGGCAACTATGAAATGAACATGGTGCTGCCCGAAGCGACATTGTTTGGTAATGAAGTCGTGGTTTCAGCATCCAGATATGAAGAGAGTATTTTATCGACTGCTGCAAGCATAGAGAAAGTAGATATCATTGGTATTCAGCAAGCTGCTGCTGCTAACTTTTATGACGAACTATATAAGATCAAAGGAGTTGACATGGTGGTACAGAGTCTGACCTTTCGCAACCCTAATAGTAGAGGGTTCAATGATAATACCAATTACCGGGTCAATCAGTTTATAGATGGTGTAGATAATGCCAGTCCAGGTTTGAGCTTTTCAGCAGGCAATATTTTTGGACTCTCACCAATTGATATTGAGAGTGTGGAGTTATTGGTTGGCGCATCTTCGGCTTTGTATGGTCCGGGAGGTATGAACGGAACTTTGCTTATGACCAGCAAGAGCCCTTTTGAATATACCGGGTTATCAGCGTCCGTGCAGGCTGGGCTGATGCACGTTGGGGTAGATTACCTTGATAACCCTCAGCCCATGCACGATGTAAGCATCCGTTATGCACAATCTTTCAATGATCGTTTTGCTTTTAAACTGACAGCAAGCTTGTTGCAAGCTGAGGATTGGCATGCTAACGACTATCGTGACAAGAATAACCTAGAGGATGCCGAAGCTAATCGCTGGTCGAGTTCCGGGTTCGATGGTGTTAATATCTATGGAGATGAGACAGCCGTTAATCTTGGTCTGTTCAAAGATCAGGTGGCTGAGGGTTTCGTCGAATCTCAAGGCCTGACTCCCGGTACTACTGAATATGAAGAGCAGTTTGAGTTTATTCGCAATGCCATACCAGAAGATGATGTGACTCGGACTGGCTGGGAGGAGAGGAATCTGGTCAACTACAACACTCAGAATATTAGGGCGGGGCTTGGCCTTCACTACAAGCTAAACGATGATGTAGAGGCCATATTACAATCCAACTTTGGACTCGGTACAGCAGTCTACAGCGCTCAAAACAGGTTCTCGCTCAATGATTTTTCTATCGTCAACTATAAGGCTGAAGTCAAAGGTTCCAACTTTTTTGCCAGGGCCTGGGGCGTCAACGAATGGTCAGGTGAGTCTTATGATGCGGGAGGACTTGCTGCACAAATGAATGAGTCATGGAAGCCAAGTGAAGCATGGTTTGAAGATTATATAGGAGGATTCCTCAACGGAAAACTAGGTTTTGGCCTGAGTGATCAAGATGCTCATAACCTTGCCCGGGCCAATGCTGATAACTTTGATGAATTCGATAATGTCCTGTTTCCTGACCGCCCATTTTTACCCCAACCAGGTACTGAGGGATTCGATCAGATCAAAGACAGTCTGACCGCTCTCAATATTGGAGATGGTGGAGCTATGGTGTTTGACAAAAGCTCTATGTACCAGGTTGAAGGAATGTATGACTTCAGAAATCAGATAAAAAACTTCGGTTTGATGGTAGGTGGTCAGTTCAGGCTCAATGTGGTCAATAGTGAGGGTAGCATTTACTTTGACGAACCAGGCGATCCTATTACCATGTATACATTAGGAGCCTACGTACAACTGACAGATGAATGGATCAATAAAAGATTCAAGCCCACTTTGTCAGTAAGGTATGATAAGCATGAATTTTTTGAAGGTCGCGTAACTCCAAGGTTTTCTTTCTCCTATGCTGTGGATAATACACGCGAAAGATTCGTGAGAGGTTCGGCACAGACAGCTTTTCGTTTCCCTTCCGTGACTGACCAATGGGTCAACCTTATGGTGGGGCCTATTACGGTAGTTGGAGGTCATCCTGAAGTGCAGAATACGTACAATTTCCAAACTAATCCTGTGTACCCCTTGAGTGGGAGTGACCCTATATTCTCAGAACCTGACCTGAGTGAAGGTGCGTTTGTCGTCCCAGAGTTCACGCCTGAAAAAGTAACCGCGTACGAACTAGGCTACAAGGGATTGTATTTCGATCGAAAGTTGATGTTTGATGGCTATATCTACTACAATATCTACAATGGCTTTATAGCAGCACAGAACCTCGTACAAAACCCAAATGACATTGAAAACGAAAGACGTTTTCAGACGACCATCAGCATAGATGACCCTGTTAATGCCTATGGCTGGGCTATGGGTGTTGATTATAAGCTACCTAAGGACTACTATATGGGGGCTAACATCAGCCATAATGCCATCGAAACTGACGCCATTGATCGACCAGGGTTTCAGGTGAGGTTCAATACACCGGAGTACAGGTATAACCTCAGCTTTGGTAATAGAAAGCTCACAGAAAGGTTGGGTTTCAATGTTAACTATCGCTGGCAGGATAGTTTCATCTGGGAATCTTCTTTTGGGGTCGGTGAAATACCTGCTTTTGGTACGCTTGATGCTCAGGTGAGTTTCAAGCTACCCGATTTCAAGAGCATGGTAAAGGTGGGAGCTTCAAATGCACTGAACGATTTTTATACGACAAGCTTTGGTAGCTCAAGCGTAGGTGGTTTGTACTACATCACGTTCTCATTTGATGAGATGATGCGTAACTAATGACTACATCTTTACTGGTCTGTAGAATAGCAGTTCACCTTTTTTCACGGTAGTGAGGTCCAGCTCACTTATGCCTACTTTCCTACCGGAAAATCCATTGTTCTGGTGGGCGATCTTAAAGGTTTCATTATTGATCACCTCATAGACCACTGCAGTATGATGGTCCATCACTTCCGTATAAGTCATGTTACCTTCTTTATATTCAAGTTTGACATTTTCAAACTGGATAATGTCACCCTTTAAGACAGTTTCATTTTTAGGATCATAATGGCGACCATACTCGTAAGCCAAATCCCATTTCGCACCATATGCCTTGAGAGGAACAGCAACCAGATCCCAGCACTCTCCACGTTGGACCTGCTGACCTATGTTAGCTTCTACGAAAGTGAGTATCTGCTGATTTAACTCCGGTAGGTCCTGGGCCCTTAAAAACAAGGCCCATATCAAAAAGCAGAGGGTAAGTATCGATCTAAACATATGGCAAAAAACGACAGCAGAACGAAGATTGTTACTTGCTTCCTAAAGTTCATTCAGAACTTTTGAGAACCTGCTGAAGAATGTTTCTAGCTCATCATCGTTCAGGCTAGCAAATCCAAGCCGAATGTGATTGTGTCCGAGTTGATGTTGATCGTACTTGGAGTAGCTGGGTATGACGACCTTATGCTCAAGTAATCTTTTGTGTACGGTATCCCAATGAAAAACCGTGTTGAGTCCTACCCAGTAGGCCATTCCACCGGAAGGACGCTCATAGGTCAATATCCCACTGGATAGATTGTCCAGTTTATTTCCAAATTCCTGCCATCGATGGCGATAAATCTGAAGTGCTTTTTTTGAATGGCGCTGAATGTCTCCGAATTGGAAGAGTTGTGCGAAGGCACGCTCTAATAGTGTATCACCCTGTCTGTCAATGATCCTGCGATAGCGTGCAGTAGCGTCTATGTAAGCAGCTGGACCGATCATGAAGCCAATCCTGTACACGGGAGCCACAAGCTTTGAAACCCCACCGAGGTAAATGACCCTACCTTGTACATCCGCGCTGGCCAGAGGCAGTATGGGAGACCTTGCGTAATGGAAGTCATAATCGTAATCATCCTCCAAAATGACAAAGTCATACTTCTCTGCTAATCTCAATAAATGTAGTCGGCGAGTGGCGGATAAGGTTGCAGTAGTGGGATGATGGTGATGCGGGGTAACGTAAACCAGCTTTACCTTTTTCTCCAAGCAGATTTGCTCTAGTGATTCAGTGTCAAGGCCATCCTCATCAACAGCACAGTTAACCAGGGAAGCACCTGCGTCTTCAAAAGTCAGATTAGTATTAATATAGTTTGTTTCACCAACTACCACCGTGTTACCCGGACATATCAATGTCTGACTAGCCAGGTAGATGCCCATCTGGCTTCCACGTGTGATGAGTATTTGCTCTGATGACATATTCAATCCCCTGGTAGCTTGTAGGTACGACTGGAGATGGGCCCTCAACTCATTGTCTCCCTTGGGATTGGCATAGGAAAGATGTTTGTACTGGTAACTGTGTCGGACGACATTTCGATAAGCCCTATTGATGATATCAACGGGTGCCAATCGTACATCTGGAGTGCCTTCATCCACTATCAGATGATGCGAATAGATGGTTTCATCGTGAACCAGATGCTCTCTTTTCCGATACTGGAAGCTCACGATATTGCGAACACCAGGAATTGGTGTTCCAATTTCAATGGGGTTGTCCAGCGGTAGTTTGTTGATAACGAACGTGCCTTTAGAGGGTTTAGCTACTGCCCAACCTTGACTGATTAGTTCATTATAAGCGGCAATAACGGTCTTCCGATGGAGTCCCATGATCTCAGCCATATCTCGACTACCGGGTAGTCTTACTTCCGTTTTTAGCTGACCTTTTTCAATGAGCTCTATTAGTCCATTGGCAAGCTGTATATAAACAGGTACGAGGGCCTTTTTATCCAGGGTTATCGATGAATCAAATGGAAAGACCGGACTATTCATTTTATGATAACTGGATGATTAGTGTAGTCCACTAAAATAATAGCTTTGATGTAAAGAATAACTCAAATGGGATCATACAGTAAATCAAACTATAATAAAGTAGTCCGTGGCGCGAAAAGGGCCGATTACGACAAAGCTACGATCAACACAATCATCGATAGTCATTTCATATGCCATATAGCGTATGTCTATGAGGGTGTGGCTATTTCGATACCGACAGGATACGGCAGATCAGGTGAAACCATTTACCTACACGGAGCTATGAGCAACAGAATGCTAAAGTCTTTACTTGCTCAGAATAGGGTGAGTTTAACGATTACTCATATGGATGGGTTGGTGCTGGCGCGTTCTGTTTTTCACCATTCTTTCAATTATCGTTCTGTTGTAGTTTTTGGTAAACCCAGGTTAATAGCAGAGCCTTCTGAAAAGAATGAAGCATTGCAGGTCATTACAGAAAATATCATTCCCGGTAGGTGGAATGAGGCTAGAGTACCCAATGAAGTGGAGCTTAAGCGGACATTGGTCATAGCCCTTGACGTAGAAGAAGCGTCGGCCAAGGTAAGGGCAGAAGGGGTGAACGATGAGCCTGAAGACCATGAGCTGGATGTATGGGCCGGGGTGTTGCCGCTCAAAATGGAGAAGCTAACACCCGTACCTGAGCCTGACTTAAAACCAAGTACGGAAGTATCTCCTTCAGTTGTTAACTATGAGATTTGATAGATGCTAAATAGCTGTTGATTGACGAAGTGACCGGCAACAAGATTATTCTTCTTTCTTTATTTATTGATGACGTCTTCAGTTGTTCTGTATATTCAAGAGTATTGCAGGTGTGGTACATTCAGGCTAGACCATTTTTTGGGTTTTACTCTTGAATGAGTAGCTAAGCTTTCGGGCTCTGGAGCATTCTTAAGCTGTAGGTATGAGGCTAAGTAGATAATGAGAAAGGTAATTGGGTATCTTGTAGATTATCAAAAAGAAAGGTTTGAGTGGCAGCTTTATCTTGCGATAACCTTATTCCTTGTGATATGCATTGGGGTTAATTATGCCATTGATTTTGAGGACGCTTACATCGACACATACTATGGCCAGCCTATCTTATGGCTTTGGATGTTCCTTTTTCAGTTGTTTCCTTATCTAGCTGTCTGTGCGATACTTCTTGTCTTTGGTAAAGTTGATAATTGGGCCAAGAGTAGTGATTTCTGGTTACGTGTATTAGTTGGGTTTAGCATTCTGGCATTTGACAGATCTTTCTATGGAACAGAGTATCTATCCAGTTTTTTTTCTGAAAGGGAGTTTTACTTCATTGCTAAATGTCTCAGGTTATCTGCAAGTTTGGTCACTGCACTGATTCCACTACTTGTTGTATATTATTTACTGGAGAGACATGACCAACCAAAGCACTGGTATGGTATGTCTTTTCAGAGGTTCGATGTGCAGCCTTATTTTTTTATGCTTCTTCTGATGTCGGTTATCATAGGTATATCATCCTTTGCTCCAGATATCCAAGATCACTATCCCAGATTTCAGAAAGCAGGTATCGAAGCGTTTACAACTGAGAGCGGCTGGCCGAGGTGGCTGGTTGTTACGGTTTACGAGCTATGCTATGGTACAGATTTTCTCACTGTAGAGCTGTTTTTTCGTGGTTATCTGATTTTTGCGTTTACAAGAATTCTTGGTCCGTATGTGGTGCTCCCTATGGCAGCTACATACTGCTTTTTCCATTTTGGTAAGCCGTTGGGTGAGAGTATAGGTTCTATTTTCGGAGGATGTATCCTGGGGATTATTGCTCTTTACAGCCGCAACATTTGGGGAGGGATCATGATCCATCTAGGCGTGGCTTGGCTCATGGAACTATTCGGATGGCTTCAGAGTAAATTCTAAAGTGGCTCAGAATACAGAAAGATGATGCTAACAACGTTGAACTTGATAGAAAGAAGCCCAGGTCTCTGGCCTGGGCCATGGAATAACTTATATGCAGACTGAAATTACCTACGCTGCTGATCAAGCATCTTCCCACAGGTCACTTAATCGATACGGCGAACCCTCAAATGTGAAGAACGTACCATCTATGTATCGATAGGTTGGGAGTGAGGCTAAGCTTTCCATGTCAGAATCAGAGAGTTCGACTTCACTGGCTTTAAAGTTCTGCTCCAGCCTATTGGCATTCACTGACTTAGGTATTACTGCTATGCCCCGCTTGACTGCAAATCCAATAAGTACCTGGGCAGGAGTGACATCATGAGCTTGTGCTATTGATACCACTTCCGGTGTTTGGAATAAGTTCGGATCGCTCTCCTTTTTATTGTTTCTATCCGGTGAGCCAAACGGAGAGTATGCTGTTAAATGAATATCATTAGCTTGGCAGTAGTCGACCAATCTCTGCTGAGGAAGGAAGGGGTGGAGTTCAACTTGGTTCATTTCAGGGGCTATGCTGGCTATACCCTGTATCTCCTTGAGCTTTGTTATGTTATAATTACTCACACCAATATGCTTTGTAAGCCCGGCTTCAGCGCAAGACTCCATGGCTTTCCATGTCTCTGTAATGGGTGCTTCTTCCGGCGTTAAAAAACCATCAGGAGTCTGAGCGAAACCAACCCCTGGCTTGTAGGCTAATGGCCAATGCATGAGATAGAGATCTAAATAATCGAGCTGTAGATCTTTTAGTGTCTTTTGTAGCGCAGGTCGTACATCATCTGCGAGGTGAGAGGAGTTCCATAACTTAGAGGTCACCCATAGCTCCTCTCTCTTTACATCACCATCCTTGAAGGCATCTTGAAAAGCCTTCCCAATCTCATCTTCGTTTGCATAGATCGCCGCACAATCAATGTGCCTAAATCCGATCTTAATGGCTGTTCTTACTGCTTCATAAACTTCACCCGGTTCCGATTTCCAGGTTCCTAGACCCAATATGGGCATTTGATCATTGTTTTTGAATGTTAGATGTTTCATGTTGGCCTATTCCTTTTTCGTCTTAAGTGAACTTTGCAGTCTCAATACATCGAGGTTCTTCGGATCAATGGCTAGCGCTCGATCAATATAGAGCTGGGCTTGTTGGAGCTTGTTTTGCTTTACTAATAGACTAGCTTTCACCGCTGCTGTTTTAGGAACCGATTTTTTTCTTAACTGGTTCTCCAACTGGTTTAAATAAATCTGGGCATGGTCAAATTCACCCAACTCTGAATGAAGATATACCTTGTATCCTATCATAAATGGCATCACGTGATGTTCAGCATTGGCTAATTTATTGATAGAATCTAGTGCGACCTTTGGACCACTTGCAGCATTGATCCACTCAATGTATTCTACGAAGTAGTAGTCTTCTTTGCCATAGTTGTAGGATATACTACCGAGGTTATTCAATGCAAGCTCATAGAGTTGCTCTCGCTCTAGTGTACCTTCATTGACTCTTCTTTTGATCAGCTCAAGAAAAAGCTCAATCACTAACTGCTCATCGTTGCTAACGCTATCCATAGTTGCTTCAATGGATAGAATCAGGGCTCTTTGCTCTGCCGCCTGATCCGAAATACGCCCGAGTAGTGCTTTGCCTAATACGAAGCTGCTGTCAAATGAGTACATTTTGCGAAATGCTATCTCAGAAGCGGAATAGTTACCATTGTTCATCACTTCATTCCATCCTTGGTAGTAGTAATACTTAGCAGAATCGCTGTTTGTCGTCAGTGACATCACTTGGCCACTTAACGACGAGCCGCTTAATGCAATAATCAATATCAGGAGAACTTGCTTCATTAGGTGAAACTAGTCATTGCAAGACAATCTCAAGAATTTCTGATTGAGGAATATATAGCGATTACCAGTATATCTTGGATTAGCGCAGTTGTAGCAGCATAGTAGGGTTTCCTGATTTACTCACGACCTTAAAACCTAATCGCTCGTAAAGCTTACTCGCTGGATTAGAAGCGTCTACGCTTAGCGATACTTTTCTAAATCCTTGTTGTTTGACTTCTTCCAAATAGTGTTGAAGTAGCTTTGTGCCGATCCCACGCCCTCTATATTCTGGTAAGACAGCTAAAGAAAACTCAGGTGTATCCTCATCTATAAAGCCATAGCCAGGATACTCAGTTATGTGTAAGCGAGACCATATAGCGCCCACCAATTCACCATTGTTTGACTCAGCTACCAAGGCTATATCTCCCTTACGCCCCCAGTGGGCAAAGTATTTTCTTATTGCAGGTGTTTCCACGATTGACTGCTCATAAGGAGCATGTCCATCAGGTACATGCAATGCCAAGTATTGGAAATTTTGGAGTCGACCTATTTCCTCTGAACGTAGTGGTCGAATAAAAAACGCCATTAATTAAATGTAACGATTCTGTTAAAGAAAAGCTACACAAAAATCTCTTCTGCCTCAGTCACTTCCATAAGACCCGACTCATTGACCTTGGTAAGGACCGCAGGCTTGATCTCATTGATGAGTAGAGGATCGTATTTGGCGGTAACCCGAATGTAGTTTTCCGTGAAACCGTGCATTCTACCATTTTCTATGTCTTCTTCAAACAGGACCCTGGACTTTTGACCAACGTTCTGCTCATAGAAGTATCTTTTTTTCTTTTCTGATACACTCCGCAGCATTTTTGAGCGCCTCGACCGGTCTTTCATAGGCACGACTCCTTCTTTATCTACTGCTGCAGTATTCGCACGCTCCGAGTAAGTAAACACATGCAGGTAGCTGACGTCCAGTTCGTTGAGGAATTGATAAGTCTCCATAAAGTCTTCCTCAGTTTCTCCTGGGAAGCCGACAATAACATCAACACCGATACAGCAATGCGGCATGTATTTCTTAATGGTCTTAACTCGGTCGACATACAGTTCTCGCAAGTAACGGCGATTCATAGATTTGAGTATCTTATTGCTACCCGACTGAAGCGGAATATGAAAATGTGGCACAAACCGATCAGACTGAGCTACAAATTGAATGATCTCTTCACTCAACAGATTAGGCTCTATCGAGGAAATCCTAAACCGCTCGATACCTCCAACTTTATCGAGTCTAGTAACTAGGTCAGCAAATCGCTCCTTTCGCCGACCTTCCTGTATTCCAAAGTCTCCGATATTGACTCCCGTCAGTACTACTTCCTTAACGTCTGTTTTGGCTATAGCCTTAGCAGAATCCAGGATGTTTTCGATTGTATCAGATCTGCTCTTACCGCGGGCTAGCGGTATTGTACAGAAGGCACATCCATAGTTACAGCCATCTTGCACTTTAAGGAATGTTCTGGTTCTGTCACCAAATGAGTAAGCGTTGTTAAAAGTCTTAGCATCAGTGATTTCTGAAGCATAAACCTGAGTGGTGGTGTGCTTTTCAAAACCATCCAGATAGTCCAGTAGCTGAAACTTTTCAGCAGCGCCGAGTACTGCATCTACTCCTGGAATTTCTGAGATTTCTTTTGGTTTCAGCTGAGCATAACAGCCAATAATCGTCACAAACGAATCCGGAGATATCTTTTTGGCCTCCTTGATGATCTTACGACACTTCTTATCAGCATTGTCAGTGACTGAGCAGGTATTAATTACGAAAATGTCAGGATTGTCAGTGAAGCTGACTTTTTGGTAGCCGCGATCTTCGAACATCCGGCCCATAGTAGATGTCTCAGAGAAGTTGAGCTTACACCCAAGCGTGTAAAATGCGACTTTTTTGTTTGGAACTGTCATCGAGCCGCAAAATTAGAGAAAGAAAAGTAACTATTGAGTGGTAAGATGAGTGTTATAGTACTTGCTGCAAACTAATAAGCTTCAAGTGATCTCATCCTGTAGCTGTCAGGCCGCTAATCGGCCATTTTAGCAGAAGCACCAGGCCGATACTTAAGCTGTAAACCCTGAAGAAAGTTTCTGAGTATTTGATCTTTGCAGGTGCGGTACTGACTCTGGTCAGGCTTGCGGAAAAAGGCACTTAACTCGTGCTTGCTGATCTTAAAGTCGGCTAACTCAAATGCCTCGAGCATATCAGTATCTTTCATACTTAACGCTATTCTTAGCTTTCGCAGCACGACATTGTTGTTTAGTTTCTTTTCTGGGTTGGGCGAGATACCTTCTCGCACACCTCGTTTTTTTATGATGAAGCCCTCTAAAAATGCGGCTAGGTCCTTATCATAAATAGGTGCAGCCCCTTCGACATCTTCTTTCTTAAGCCAATTCACGACCTGGTCTTGATTTACCGATAGGGTACCCATACTGAATATACTGACCATTTGCCTATCACTCAATTGAAAGGTGTAACGCAATCGCCGTAGGATGTCATTATTATTCATGGTAATGCAATTACTCGAGCATGTAAAAGTAGCTCATGTCAGGATTAGAGCCACCTTTTGTATCTCATAATGGTGACCATAACCGCCGTAGTAAAGCCCATTAGGCCCCATACATATACATAGCCATATTCATAATGCAACTCAGGCATAAAGTCAAAGTTCATCCCATATACTCCTGCAACAAAAGTTAGTGGTATGAAGATGGCCGATACCACGGTCAAGGTCTTCATTACCTTGTTCATTTCGTTGTTGATATTGGTTTGGTAGAGGTCCATGATATCGCGTAGCATCTCCCTGGATGTATCGAAGAACGAGAGGAGGAACTTGATGTGGTCACTAATATCATGGAAATAGACCTTAGAGTCTTTATGAAAGAAATGCTCACCCTCTGCTTGCATCTGATTGAATGCATCCCAAAGTGGTACAGTATAGCTTCGCAAGATGTTGACCTTCTTCTTTAATAGCATCACCTCTTCTGGCGCCTCGAAGTTGGTATCCGTGATGAGATGCATTTCCATTTCTTCCATTTGCTTGCGCAGGATCTCACTGATGCTCATGTAGTTGTCGACTACCGCGTCAAGGCAGTGGTAGAGCAAGTATTCTACACTGTTTTTGCGTATAACACCTTTGCCTTGTTCGAGTCTTAAACGTAGACTGTCGAAAACATCTCCGGGAAGACCCTCCTGAAAGGTGATCAAAATGTTCTTCCCAAGTACAATGTTGAGATGCTCCTGGCTGATTTCACCAGAGTCATTATCATAGCGCAGCATCTTGAGCGAAAGGAATATATGATCTTCGAATGCCTCGAACTTGGGAAGGTGATCAATGTTAAGAATATCCTCGAGGATGAGTGGATGAACGTTGAACTGATCACAGATACGCTCCACAATGTCTTCATCTTGGGACTCTACGTCAATCCAGTTGACCATTGAGGGGTTAAGCCATTCGGAAGCTTTGCTTATATCTACATCTGTTTTGTAGCTATAAGATTCGGTATTGTACTGAATGAGGCTTAACACTTCCATGGTAAGGAGTTTTGTTGATGGCTATGGGCGTTAAACTACCGGATTTTCCTTAAGTTCAAAATTTTCCATGAGCGATTTCTTCAGCTCTTCGGGTTGCGCTGTACCGATCATAATTGATTCTTTAGACGCACCCTTCTGATATTTAAGCATCACTACATCTCTGCCTTGTATGTTGTACATCCAACCCTTTGAGGTGATCTTAATGCCCAAACCGTACCACCATGGTATTCGGGTGATCTCTACCGAAATGAGTTCGTCGATGTTAGGATTGATTTTGATTAACCCTATGCCATATCGTAGCTTAATTTTCCGATAGGTGATAGATGTGTCCAGTTGATAGAATAACAGACATATGATAAATATGATAATAGACATAATGATCAAACCTGTAGATATCTCCTGCTGATCTATCAATTGTGAACTTTCTCGCCATCCAACGAAGAGCAAAGTCAAAATCATGAGACTCAGGAAAAGCCATCCGATTTGTGTCTCATGGTAGGGTGTAGGCCTGCCCATTAGGTACTAGTATCTCCAGCTCTTCAGGTCTGCGCCAGCTGGTGCGGAGGATTCCATTCGCGCTAGCATCTGCGGTACGTACATCCAATTATACCGGAGGCGAGTAAGATAGTTGGGGTTCTCGTGATCCCCATTCCAGCAGTGCCCAAACCCATCTCCATAGTCGATGAAGCCATCGTAGTAGGGATCGGTAGTACTCTCGAGAAACTCCTCCATGTACTCGACTGCATTGTTAAGGTAGGAGTTGTCCATATCACCTACATAGATGTTGATCTTGCCCTCGAGCTTGGACCCCAGGGTTGCCCAGTCTCGCTCCATGATGTAGCGCATGTCATAGTTCTCGATCATGTATTGGACAACTTCCCGATCAATCTCCCCTGTCTCCTTGTCCCAGGGATGCTTTGGATAGCCGTCTTTATCTTGTGGTCCGAAGGTAGTCAGCCATACGTCTCGTTGGCCGCATGAGCGACCCTTAGCACCTATCACGCGTTCTTTATGCTGAACTTCGCGTAGGGTAACTGAGACATAGCCGTTTGTGGCACGGCTTCTTGGTATTTCGGTTTTTTTCCATGAACTCTTAACGTAATAGGCATTTTCATCTTCCATGAGGTTGAGCAAAGTGAATGCACGGAAGTCAATAGGGTCAGGGCACGCGGCAAAGCAGCCATTGTACTCATCAGGGTAGAGCACCTGATTCGCTAACGCAATCCAGCCGCCAGTACTGCCACCATAAAGGAACCTCGCCCAGCCTTCTCCGATACCTCGGAATTGCTTTTCGATATAAGGTATCAACTCGTAAGTGATCGCATCTCCATACGGTCCGGTATTCACTGAGTTGACAGCATAAGAGTCATCAAAATAAGGCGTAGGGTGCTGGATCTGGATGATCAACATACGAGGGAAGTCAGGTCCTGTCCACTTTTTATAGAAGTCATGAGCTTCCTGTTGTATGATACGGTTGTAGCCTGATATGCCGAACCTAGCGGAATAATCGGGTTCCAGATCTGGGTCGGGTGGATCCTCACGAAATCCTCCAAAAGAGTAGGGGAAGTGCCCATGAAATACTGCCAATGGGTACTGTGCTTCTGGATGCTCATCAAATCCTTCTGGCAAGAGGATATTAGCCCCTAGATAAACATCCCGACCCCAGAACTCTGACAGCATCTCACTCTTCATCTGGATATGCTTGATATACTTAGTGTCTTTAGGAGGCTCAATAGGAGGAATTTCCTCGGTTAGTGTAATTGAGATGGTGTTATTCTTATTCGGATCAAAGTTGATCTTTTGTGGGGTAGAGATAAAATTACCAGGAGTACGACTCCAATTGATGCCCTCACCTTTATCCATTGGCGGTAGCTTGAGTGAAAAGCCATCTGCACGATTGTAAGTTTCGTATTTGTAAAGAACTGCCTGGACAGTGTATTCACCAGAAGGTATTTCGTTGAGACTCCTTAGTGGGTATCCCAGTACTGTGGGATCGATGATAGCTGTCTCTCCGGCCCTCATCTGATCCACATCTACTCCAAACAGCAGTTGTGTGGACGGTCCATTAGAGATTTGAAATCGAGGCTCTCGACTGTCATCGTTGGAGATGACCAATAGCATACGCCCATCTATGGGCTGATCGGTTAACTCTAATGAAAAATCAATGCTGAATTGTGGGCCTGATGGTTTATCTTGGGTAAGAGAGCAGGCTGTTACAGCTACCAATAAAAGGATGGCGATGAATAGTCTCATGGTTGATTGATTGATTCATAATTGAAGATAGAGAATTGATAGATAGGATATAAGGGGAAAGGGCTAAGTGGTTTAATGAGTAGATTTGGAGTTTTGAGAAAGGAGCAAAGGAGTAACTCTTCAAGCTTGAGTCGTTGTGATTGTTAGATAATAATTAAAGCTAGGGTAGGGCAAACTCAGATTATCCGGCCCGAAATAGTGTTTATATGAAGCGAGTTGAATACAGAGTATACGTCATAGAATTATCTAAGCGCGTATTCACCGAAAGCACTCGATTTCGAGCTGCTAATCCCCAATTCAATGGCGTGCTTGAGTGTATATACGTTGGAATGACGAGCAAAACACCTAAAGAACGGTTTGAGCAGCACAAAAAAGGAGTTAAGAATAAAAAAGGGTACAATCTCGCGGCTAGCATTGTCCGGAAGTATGGCACCTACCTTCGTCCTAGTCTCTACAATCACATTGAGCCATTGGTTACCAGATCGTCCGCATTGAAAATGGAGGAAAAGCTAGCTTTAGAATTGCGTAGGAAGGGATATGCTGTATGGTTTAATTGAAGCGATGATAGGAACAATATCAAATTGCTTTTGCTAGTGTAGGGAGTAGATGATGACCTCAATTCTAACGTCAATCATACTTGTCTTACGTGTTTTGATGTCTTTGTCTCTACTTCTAAATCTAAGCTTCTGTCAACTGAGTCTGTGCACTATTATCTATTTCAGATAGAGTCTTGAGCAGATCAGCTTAGTCTTTAGGTTGTAGTGAGTTTCAAGCTGGCAACAATGTTGATTTTGAGCTACTTATACCTCTCCAACAAACTCGCCTGCTCCTCAATAGCCTCCTTAAATTCAGTTTTAAGTTGATCGACCAACTCACCAACACTTGGATTATCCTTGATCTTGGTAACACCCTGACCGGCTGACCATATCGTTTTCCAGGCTTTGGCCTCATCTGCTGATAATTCCTCACCAAAGTCAACTTTACCAGATATCTTCCAGACCTCTTCAGTAATGCCCATTGCTTCAAGGCTAGGACGTAAGAAGTTGGCATGAACACCAGATACAGCAGCAGTATAGACTATGTCACTGGCTCCAGACTCAATAATCATCTTCCTATATTCTTCTGGGGCCTGACTTTCCTTAGTATTGATGAAGCGTGTGCCCATATAGGCCAGGTCGGCACCTATTTGCATGGCGGAGGCGATATCTCGACCATTTGAGACACACCCTGATAATAGTATGGTCTTGTCGAAGAACTGTCTGACTTCATCTACTAGTGGTATAGGGTTAATGGTGCCGGCATGACCTCCTGCACCAGCTGCCACGAGGATCAATCCATCTACACCGGCTTGAGCAGCTTTCTTTGCGTGGCGCTTCATGATCACGTCATGGAAAACCAAACCGCCATAACCATGAACCGTATCAATCAACTCACTGACCGCCCCCAATGAGGTAATGATGAGGGGGACTTTATGTTTCACCACAAGCTCCAGATCAGCCTGAAGTCTCGGGTTGGTCTTATGCACGATCAGGTTAACTCCGAAGGGTGCTGCTGTCTTTCCAGTTTCTGCTTCCCAATCAGCTAGTGATGCTTTGATTTCAATCACCCATTGCTCAAAGCCTTCTGTGGTACGATGATTCAGGGCCGGGAACGTTCCGACAATCCCGTTCTTGCAACATTCGATGACCAGCTTTGGGCCAGAAATCAGAAACATAGGTGCTGCGACAGCTGGGAGGGTAAGGTCAGGTATAAAAGGTGCTTTCATAGCAATCAAGATAGCTAAACCGTGATTGATACTCGCTACACATTCTTGTTATCCTATTCAATTACTTTCCTCTCCTTCATATCATAGCGATCCCCGGACCTTAACATATAAAACGAGCTCTCTTTCGCAGGTAGCTTCTTGAGGTCACTTCCTTCCCTCGACCAAAATGTGTTGTCATAGATCAACACATAGCTTTCACCAATCACTTCAAACTCATCTTTTGAGACTACAATGGCTGTGCTTTCGTCAATGCCAATGCCCAGTAGTTCTGGTTTGGCCTTGATGATCTCAAAAAGATCGAACTGACGATTTCGGGCTAACACATGCTGATCGATGGCGATGTTCTTAACAAACCCGAAACCTTCTTCATGATCGCCGATCATGATTTGGTTGTTCTTCGTATCGCCTCGTGCTAGATAGGAACCTTGAATGGTTGCTCCAGCAGAAGATCCTCCGATCACGCCACCTCTGTCGAGTACTTTCCAGAACAACTCTTCGGCTAAGGTACCGGCGTAAGAATCAACGAGCCGCCACTGACGGCCACCGCCAAACCAAATACCATCAGCATCCTCTAAAGGCTTGGTAAACTCCTTGTCACTTGCTTCCTCCGGATCATCGGTATGCAGAAGTGTGATATTAGTAGCACCCGCTTTTTGGAATAGCTGGTAGCTGTTATTGGATTCATCATACTTCTTTCGTCCGGCTGCAGTGGGGATGACTACAATCTTAGCATCTTTTCCACCAGCGAGCTCAATGAACTTGTCTGTGATCTCTGGTCCAACCTTACCTCCACCAACAATGACCAAAGTTCCTTTTTCAGGTCCGGAGGTTTGAGAAATGGCTTTCTCCTGCACAAGAAGGATTAAGAGAAGAAATACTGTTTTTGTAAAACGATTCATACAAAACGATTTTAGTAATTCATAACAAAGTAGCTGTTGCACAAAGAACACAAAGCATAATGAAGTTTCACAAAGCTTCTGACATCTATTAATCAAAGATTCTCTTCATTACTCTCTGATCTTTGCGCACTTCTGTGGTATCCTAACTACTTCTTATTTCTTATACTTCTCAAACCAAGCAATGATCCGTGGAGCAACATCCATCAAGAACTTAGGCTCTCTTGGGCCATGCGGTGTACGCGGATAGACGATCATTTCTGTATCTATACCTAGCCGTTGAAGTGCTACGTAAAACTCCTGACCCTGGGTAAAAGGCACACGAAGATCATTTTGTCCATGTATCACCTGGGTGGGAGTGATCACATTTTTGATTCCGTACATGGCGCTATGCTTCTCGTAGGTCTCATAGTCATTCCAGTACTCACCACCCATATGTGCCACAAGATAGTCCGGTATGTCAGTAGTGGTTGTCATGCTCACAAGATTGGGTAATCCGGCCCCCATACTCGCCGCATTGAATCGGTCTGTCTTAGTGACCGCAAAGCTCGTCATATAACCGCCATAGCTCCAACCCATCAGGAATTGATTGTTAGGATCTGCAACTCCCATTGCGATAGCCTTATCTACTCCTGAGACTACATCTTCAAAGTCACCATAGCCCCAGTCCTTGAAGTTAGCATACCTGAATGCCTTGCCATAGCCACTACTGCCCCTGGGGTTAGGTTGCACGACGACATAGCCTTGCTGGGCGAAGTATTGCAGCATATAGATAGAGGGCCTACCGGCAAACCGTTGACTGAACACGCCATTTGGACCTCCGTGTACGTTGATGACGACAGGGTAGCGCTTACCTTTTTCATAGCCAATCGGATAGGTAATCAAGCCTTCCACAGCTGTGCCATCTTTAGATTTCCACTGGATGATCTCTGTTTTAGCCAATTCTTTGTATTCCACATCCTGGTTGATATAGCTAAGCTGCTTAGGATCAATGTCTTTATGCTTGATGAAATACACCTCTTCAGGATCAGTTAATGATTGATAGGTCATCGCTATCTCACCATTGGGACTAACGCTATACCTTGCGCTAACACCTGTAGCTGCTCCGAGGCTGTTTTCATTGATTGTGAAGTTCATCTCAGAACTACTTGATGCTCTATTCACGCTCATCGTTTTCAATACCCTTGCAGTACCCTGGTCTTCTGAGTAATAGAGATCATTACCAACCCAATCCACCAGACTAGCCTGACGATCAAAAGTGTCAGGGAGCTTAGTGATCTCCTTCTCCGTTATATTGACTATAGCCAGATCACTGAGGCCTATGGGATCAGATTGACGGTTTGTAGTCCTGAATGCTACGTACTTGCCGTCAGGTGAGAACTTTGGACTGCCGTCAATTCCTGGCCGGTCGACCAATACTTCGACCTTTCCGCTATCTGTCGGCACTATCGCAATGTTGGTGTTTTGGTAGTAAGACTCATTTAGACTTGGTGTGGGGCTGTAATCAAAGACTATCTGCTTACCATCTGGTGAGTACTCAAAGCTCAGTATGTTCATTTCACCTGAAGTTAATTGCTTTGGTTCGTCACTTTCCTCAATGCCAATAGTATACAGATGTGTATACTTATAGTTCTGATCCACAAGGATTACATCTGTCTTGCCTTTCTTTGCAGCAGCTTCTTCTTCTGTTTCAGGGTCCTTCTGAAGAAATGCCAATCGCTCAACACTGGGATCCCAGGCAATCCTGCTAACACCTCCTTTCACGTCGGTAATTTGGCGTGCTTCACCTCCCTTGACACGCATCAACCAGATCTGAGGCTTTCCTGATCGTGTACTGATAAAGGCAATATTTTCACCGGAGGATGAGAAAGCAGGGGAGTAGTTATTTGACTCGTCATAGGTATACTGTTCGTTCCAGTCACTATTGGAAGCAGCCACCCATATCTGTTGGCTATACTCAGACTTCTCCTCTGTCATGATAGGTGAGCGTACTACATACGCCACATGTGACCCGTCAGGGGAAATACTGGTCGACATGATCGACCTGAATTGCATCTGTAACTTTGGAGTCCAGACTTCTGAAGTGGTACTGGTATTTTGCGCTAGCAGGTTTGCACTTAGCAGGCATAGGCATATAATCGCTATACGATTCATGGCGTAGAGGTTGGTTTCTAACATAAGATATACATTTCCCTATTTCAGAGAATTCCAATTTTATGATCGGCACAATTGGGAGACGTTCAGTAAGCTACCAGTATTGGATATCTAACAAACAATAGAAATTCATCCGAAAAAAAGATTGCTTTCTAAAGCAAAGCCGACGTATATTCGACGCTACACCTGAACTTATTCTGATGATGCATTTACTTCGATTTTTGATGCTCACTTTTCTATTGTGCTGTTCAAGCCTCTGGCTTATTGCTCAGCAAAAAGAAACGGTAGAAGTGGGTATCCTCGCCGATCGTGCCACTCCCGAGACCCAAAGGCTGATTACTCTGCTGGAAGCTGAGATCAGGGCGGTGATTGGAGAAGATGCGATCATGTCTTTTCCTGAAAAGTTTAGGTTGGTCAGTCAATCTATGGCTAAGAGATCAGAGGCTAACTACAACACTCTTGTCGAAGAGGGATGTGATATTATCTTGGTTTTTGGTATTGTTGATTATGTAGTGTTGTCACAGCGTCAGGACTTTCCCGTACCTACCATCATTTTTGGAGTAGCACCCAGTGATTTTTCCGAGGAGCAATTTTCTGCCAAAGAGAACCTCACGTTGCTTTCAGACACACACAGCATCATTGATGACCTCAAGGCCCTCCGCTTTATTTATGACTATGAATCAGTTGCCATTGCTCATGAGGTGGATTTCCTTAAGAATTTTGACATAGAAGCCATTCTATCAGAAAGATTGGATAGTGACATCAACTTTAGGATAATTCCGTTCGATGGAGTAGATGATATTATTGCTGGTCTCGGAGAAGAAGAAGCTTTTTATCTTGGTGGCGGTTTTTTACTGACTGATCCAGAGATAAAGAAGCTGGCTGACGAACTGGTGACCCGTGGCATCCCGTCTTTTACTGCTACCGATGCACATGATGTGGAGTTGGGGTTGTTGGCCAGCAATCAACCCGCCACAACCCTCGATCAACTGTTTCGGAGGATTGCACTGACTATAGAGTCCATTGTTAACGACGCTCCGCCTTCAGAACTTTCCTCGACTTTCAACAGTGACCAGCAACTCAGCCTTAATGTTGAGACTGCTGCCAGAATGGGACTTTCGTTGCGATATAGCAGGCTAGCGCAAACGAATATCATTGGGGACAGATCAAAAATAGAAATCGACAAGACCTACAATCTTAGAGAAGCCATGCTGGAGGCCATAGATAAGAATCTCGGGTTGCAGTCAAGCCTGAAGAGTGTGGAACTGGCTGAACAAGATGTAAAGACTGCACGAAGCAACTATTTTCCACAGCTCAATGCCGCATTATCAGGGAGCTATGTGGACCCAGCCTTGGCTGAGGTCTCCAACGGGCAAAACCCGGAAATGTCTACTGCGGGTAACCTGACTCTCAATCAAACTCTTTACTCACCGAGCGTATCCGCTAACCTTAAAATTCAAAAAGAACTCAAGGAAGCACAGGAGCAAAGCTACAATGCCGATAAACTGGATGCCATCTTCAATGTAGCCAACGCTTACTTCAATATACTCTTGGCTAAGTCTAATCTACTCATCAACGAAAGAAACCTTGACGTGACCAAGAGAAACCTTGAGCTAGCACAACAGCGGTTTGATGCCGGAGAAGCCGGCAAATCGGATATTTTACGTTTCACTAGTCAGCGGGCTCAGAATACACAAGCTCTGATTGAGGCGGTCAATGGTGTGGACCAGGCGACTATCGCCTTAAATCAATTGCTGAATTATCCATTGGATCGTAAAGTGGGAGTGGAGGACCCGGAACTCGGTGAAGGCCTTTTTGAAGAGTACAAATATGATCAGGTGATGAGGTTGCTTGACAATCCAGTTACAGCCAAACCATTCGTTGGTTACCTGGTACAAATAGCCAAAGAAAATGCGCCTGAGCTGAAAGCATTGAACAATAATATCAATGCAACCAACTTGAGTTATAGTTTGGCACAGAGGGGGCGTTTTGTGCCTTCGGTTGCACTACAAGGGCAGTATATCAGAACACTAAGCAGGACTGGTGTAGGTACAGAGTTTCCTACCGGATTTCCCGAGATACCGGATGGATACTATACTACAGGTTTGAGTGTCAGCCTCCCGATATTTCAGGCCAATCAGCAAAATATCAACCAACAGACCGCCCAAATACAACTCGAACAACTGGGTATCAACCTGCAAAATACCAACCTGAGCATTGCACAGGGAGTAAACAACGCTGTGCTCCAACTTGTGAACCAGGTGACCAACATAGAGCTTTCGAAAGTGTCAGTAGAAGCTGCGCGTGAGAGTTTGGATCTGACACAAGAGTCTTACGCTCAGGGTGCGGTCAACCGTGTTCAGCTTATTGACGAACAGGACAACTATTTCCAGGCTCAACTTGCGAACGCGAATGCCATATACAACTACCTATTGAGTGTACTGCAACTGGAGCGCACGCTCGGCATGTACTTCTTGCTCAATACCCAAGAGCAAAATGATGATTTCAACCAACGATTCAATGACTACCTACAAAACAGATAACATGCGTTTTCCTAATTTTATCTACCATTACACGTGGTTAGTACTGATCCCCGTTTTATGTGCTTGCGGGAGCGGTGTACAAGAAGAGACCAAGGCGCTTCGCCCTGTTCTCTCACAACAGGTTGACTATGCCGAAAGCCTTAACGAGCGTACTTACACCGGTATTGCTCAGTCAGACAAGGTGATCAACCTTAGCTTCAGAAGCAGTGGTATCATTACACTGTTCGATATGCGCTTAGGTCAGCAGGTGAAAAGAGGAGAACTACTTGCACAGCTGGACAATGTAGCGGCCCGATTATCTTATGAGCAATCACTTGCCTCATTGAGCAGTGCAGAATCACAGATGAAAACATCAAAATTGAGCTATGATCGTATCCGCTCCTTATACGAGAAAGGAAGTGCTTCGCTCAGTGATTTTGAAAACGCTAAAAACGCTTACCAGAATGCAGAGAACAGCTTTGAATCTGCTCAGCGTTCTGTTGCCATCCAACAAGACCAGATCAACTATGGGTATATCTACGCTCCGGAGGATGGTGTGATCTCTAATATCAATGCTGAAGTAGGAGAGAATGCCTCTCCGGGACAACAAGTAGCTGTCCTTAATGCAGGAGATAAGATCACAATTGAGCTTGGCATGCCTGAAAATATCATTAACAGTGTAGAGATTGGTTTGGATGTTGACCTTAGGTTTTCAGCTCTACCCGATCAGGTTTTTAACGGCAAGGTCACCGAAGTATCTCCGGCCCTTGATCGTAACACATCCACTTACCCGATCAAAGTGACCCTGATGGAAACCGATGAAAATGTGAAGGCTGGTATGGCGGCTACCGCCATGTTTCGCTTTTCGGATCTAGAAAAACAGTCACTGCTTGTTCCTGCTAAGGCTGTGGGTGAAGACAGTGAAGGAAGATTTGTATTTCTCGTAGTGGATAATGGACAGAGTGCCAAGGTGGAGAAACGTCGTGTCAAAATTGGCAGACTCTATTCTAACGGTTTTGAGGTATTGGAAGGACTTCAAAGAGGGCAGAGGATTGCCGTTGCAGGCTTACAGACTTTGCTCGATGGTCAGGAAGTAAGTCTATCTAACTAAGTACCTGTCTGATGAATATTGCAGAGTTCTCGATAGAGAAAAACCGAATCACCTTGATGGTGCTAGGCACCATTATTCTCCTTGGATTGTCACTTTATAGTACTTTATCAAGGGACAGTATGCCGCCTTATACGGTACGAGTGGCCAATGTTATCACTTCTTTTCCTGGAGCGAGCCCGGAACGCGTTGAACTACTTGTTACGGATAAAATTGAGAAGATCGCCCAGGAACTGCCAGAGTTGAAAGAGGTGTCTAGTACTTCAAGAACAGGTATTTCCATTGTTTCTGTTACCCTCAAGGATGAAGTGAGACCCGAAAGTCTCCAAGACGTTTGGGATAGACTTAGGAGAAAGCTTGATGATGTAGAAGGGCTACCGGATGGGGTGATCCCTGACCTTAATGATGATGGCATTGGGGATGTATATGGCATCATGCTTGGGCTGTATAGTGATGAATTGAGCTATGCGCTGATTAAGGAGTATGCTGATGATATGCGAGATGAACTGATCAAGCTGCCGGATGCAGCTAAGGTGGAGATTGGTGGAGCACAAGAAGAGCGTGTTTTCATCGAGTTTGACAATGCGGTCTTAAAAGAATACGGTCTGACGGCCCAGCGATTACAAGGTATCATCAGCACGCTCAACATACTAAGCTCGGGTGGAGAGATCAACCTTGAGAGTGAAAGGATCATCCTGGAGCCTACCGGCAATTTCAATACGGTCAGAGATCTGGAAAGAACGCTGATTCCGGTAGGTGATGGAAGTCAGCTGATCAATCTGGAGGATATTACCAAGATATCTAAAAGCTACATTGATCCACCGAAGCAAGTCATTACGGTAGATGGTAAACCGGCTCTGGCACTTTCGATCAACCTGAAAGAAGGTGCGAATGTGTTGCAGTTGGGGGTGGATGTCGATCGTGTGGTACGAGAGTGGCAAGGCAGATTGCCAATAGGGCTTGAAGTGAAACGACTGGCTTCCTTAGATACTTATATCGATGTAAAGATCAGTGACTTTATCAATAACCTCGTCCAGGCTATTGCTATTGTTTTTGCGGTGATGCTGGTTTTTCTAGGACTAAGGACAGGTAGTATCATTGCCAGTTTGATCCCTATTGTGACGATCATGACCCTAATGCTGATGGGCTTGATCTCAGTAGGACTCAACCAGGTTACGTTGGCAGCCTTGATCATGGCTTTGGGTATGATGGTGGATAATGCCATTGTGGTAGCAGAAACCATCATGGTCAAAATGGAGGATGGTAAGGAGGCCAAACAGTCAGCTATAGAAGCGTGTTCAGAACTTTTTACACCATTGCTCATATCGACCTTGACCACCTCGGCAGCATTCCTCGCTTTTTACATGGCCGAGTCTACCATGGGTGACATAGTAGGGCCGATCTTCGTTGTGATCTCATTGGCCTTGTTGTCGTCCTGGATCATATCGTTAAGTGTCATTACGCTCTTCTGCTATCTGTTTATCAAAGTTCAAAAGAAAGGACAATCAAAGCCCGGGCTGATTGATAGGGCAATCAATTGGTTGAAAGTACGATACAAGAGCCTGATCCTTATTGCGTTGAGATCCAAATACATAGTCCTCTTTTCGATCATTTTGTCTTTCTTCCTGTCGCTTTATGGTTTTACCAAAGTTGCTTTTGTCTTTTTCCCGGATAGTGATCGGAACCTTGTCACGGTGGACATCAACCTGCCACTAGGCACGCGCATTGAAAGCACAACAGAGTTGGTGGCGGAGATAGAACAGTTTATTGCTGATTCACTGGTTGCCAATGAGACGAGAACATCAGGGGTAGCTGATTGGTCATCCTATATCGGCGAAGGGCCTGAGTCGTATGATCTGGGTTATTCGCCTGATGAGGCTAATTCGAGTTATGCGCATATGCTCGTTAACACCACGTCATTTGAGCAGAATGTGCCGGTACTGGAGCGACTTGATGCATTTTGCTTCAATCAGTTTCCGGATGCTGACATTAAGGTATCGACGCTTGCTGGTGGAGGTGGCGGTACGCCTGTTGAGATCAAAGTATCTGGTCCTGAACCGGATGTATTGGCGAGCATTTCGGAAAGAATAAAAATCCAACTGTCCTCCATTACGGGTACGAAAAATGTGAAGGATGACTGGGGCCCGAAAAGTAAGAAGTTCGTGATCAACATCGATCAGGCCAGGGCCCAGTCAGCGGGTATCTCCAGTCAGGATGTTGCAAGCTCCTTACGTACTTTTCTCGATGGTTTTCAGACCGGTGAGTTTCGAGAGGATGATAAATCCATACCTATCGTAATGCGCAGTGAGGGTAGCCAGCAACAGACACTTGAGGCATTAGAAACAACAAGCGTTTTCACCCAGTCAGGTGAAAAAAGTGTACCCTTGAGCCAAGTAGCCGAGATCATTCCGCTATGGCAGTACTCTAAGATCAAAAGACTCGACCTTAACCGTACTGTCAATGTATCGAGTGAATTGACACCTACCGGCAATGCTTCAGCCATTACAAATGCAATTACACCTTGGCTGGAAGAAGAAAGTAATTCATGGCCTGCTGGTTACACCTATAAGTTTGGAGGTGATGCTGAAAATACAGCTGAGAATATGGGTGCTGTGATCAAGTATTTGCCGCTCTCCGGTTTCATCATCGTACTGCTGCTGATCATCCAATTCAACTCGTTCCGCAAGATGATCATGGTTACCTCTACCATTCCGTTAGGTGTGATCGGTGTGGTGATAGGCCTATTGACCTTTCAGGAGCCCTTTGGTTTTATGCCTTTTCTTGGTGTGATCTCCTTAGCAGGAATAGTCATCAACAATGCGATCGTACTCATCGACCGTATGGAGATCGAACAAAAGGATAATGGCCGTACCGTGAATGATGCGGTGATCATGGCTTGCTTGCAACGGTTTCGGCCAATATTACTTGCTACTTTTACGACCGTGCTCGGCCTTATACCACTCTATTTATCAGGCGGAGAGATGTGGGAAGGTATGGCGGTTTCGATCATGATCGGATTGCTTTTTGGTACAGTGATCACCCTACTCTTCATTCCCTCTTTCTTCAGTATCCTGTATAAGATCAACTACAAGGATTATGTGTTTGATGAGAAGATGATGGATGAGTAGTATAATTTACACATCAACCACTACGTCCTCTGAACTCCTACTTCCTAAAGAAGGAGGGGAGTTGATTCTACACAGAACGCTTGGAGCATGAAGAATGAGAAGATGTGCCATAAATCAGAACTGAAATAGCTTCCCAAGAAGCTCAGGAATAATATTGCTGTGGCCGAAGTAATGCCCTGGAGCTATGACCATTGGTTTGACGGGTGACTTGGTCATCGATCGACAGGACTATGGTATAACTTTCAGCAAGTTGATGGACAATGGCGAGCTGTTTATTGGTAATGAAGTCCGCATCCGCATTCGCGCCTTGGCGGCAGCACAGTAGTAAGCATAACCTCTAATCACATTCAGCACCGGAGTTATTACACAAAGTTCACAGAGTAGTACGAAGTTTCACAAAGGACTTCTTTGTGTTACTCTGAGATGCTTTGTGCAACTCTGTGGTACAGTATCAGTCCTTTCTCTTGAATTGAGCTAAGCTTCACAAGGAATTTCTCGAATCGTCCAAACGATCACACAATCTCGCCACGCTCCGCAGGGAGAAGAATAAAAACATATATACCTAAACATATTGAGTATTATGTCGTATTAGGTATTATGTATTCTAAAGAATTGGTTGCTGCTTCCACCACACCCATGATCCTCAGCATACTGACTGGTGGTCGCAGTTATGGTTATCTCATCATCAAGAGGGTCAGGGAAATATCAGGAGGTGAACTGGAATGGAGCGAGGCAATGCTCTATCCAGTACTCAAGCGACTCGAACGAGATGGTCTCATCAAGTCGACCTGGGTATTGTCGGAGGAAGGACGCCAACGCAAATACTACGACATCACTGACCTGGGCAAGCAGGCGCTGCATCAGAAGAAGACCGAATGGACGCGTATCGTCGGCATGCTGGATCAAATGTGGTCGATCGATGACTAATCCACCATTTGACCTGGAATTAGCCCTGCGACAATGGGCAAAGCAGCTCGACGCACATGCTTGGATCGAGTCGGGAGATAGGGCAGAGCTGATCTCTCATCTCCGTGACAAATACGACGACCTGATCCTTCAGGGCAAAGCTCCGCAAGACGCATTTGATGAAGCCGCCAACAGTTTCAATATTGATGCTCAACTGTCACAAGAGTACCAACGATCCAGACTTTCTCCTCACGCCGAACAGGCACTACAATTCAACTTACTAGGAATGCTTTTTCTCAATATCAGATCTGCTGTCCGTTCTATCTTTCGTCGAAAGGTCGACTTTTTAGTCAATGTCGTAGGCTTGACGGTCGCTTTTGCCTCGGCGATACTCATCAACCAATACATCCAGTTTGAGGAGAGTCATGACACCAGCCTGCCAGGACATGAGCAGGTCTACCGGATATCCGCTGAGTCCTTTAACCTGGATGACAATACACTTCGTGGAAGATATGCCGGCACCTTCTATGCCGCTGCTCCTGAAGTGGCCGCAGAGGTACCAGAAGTGGAGTCGGCCACACGGCTACTACGGCTGAGTGGCTTTATGCGGCGTGGAGAGGACATGTTCAGTGAGGAAGACATGTACTATGGTGATGGCAACTTCTTTGATGTATTCGGCCTGGAGTTGTTACGGGGTGTCGGCCAAGATCTTGACGAGATCAACACCGTGTTCCTAGCCGCATCAACGGCTGAAAAGTACTTTGGTAATACAGATCCTATCGGGCAAAATCTCGTCGTGACCCTCCAGGGAGGCGCGAAGTTTAACTTAGAAGTCCGGGGCATTTACGCTGACCTACCGGAAAATGCACATCTCAAAATTGACGCGCTGATCTCTAACATGAACTATGAGGGTTTCATAGCTGAAACGAATGCTTTTGGCCAAAGATCACTACATGATGTGCAGTGGCGGTTGAGTGGATTCCTACATTATGTAAGGTTAAAGTCCGGTGCTGATCCTGAGCTATTACAGCCAAGCCTTGACCAAATCCTCGAGCGAAACCGAGGTGAGATAGATCGTGCGCGTGGTGTCAAAAATGTGATTTGGCTCGAGCAACTTCAGAAAATCCACATGGGAGCGCCCAAAGTCTGGGAAGTCAAAGAGAAAGGCGATCCGTACATGGTACTCTTTCTCAAAGTGATACTAGTAGTGATACTAGTACTCGCCTGGATCAACTATGTCAACCTCACCATCGCCAAGTCCATGATCCGAGCGAAGGAAGTAGGTATCACGAAAATCGTAGGTTCCTCGAGAGCTGAGCTGGCGATCCGGTTTATTGCAGAGTCGTTGTTGATCAACCTGGGTGCGTTTGCGGTGGCCGTATTGATGGTGCCACTGATCGTACCTGAGTTTCATGAACTCCTCGGTAAAAATGTGTTCGAGACATTCGATCTAAGTACTCTTCACTGGATACAGTTTATGGTCATAGTGGCCATAGGGATGATCGTATCAAGTGTTTACCCGGCATTGGTGCTGTCCTCATTCACGCCGGCTTCCGTGCTCAAGGGGAGCGTCAAGACCTCTAACAAAGGCATTCTGCTAAGAAAAATACTGGTCATCTTCCAATTTGGCATTTGCCTCGTGCTCATGGTCTTTCTCTACACGCTGGATAGTCAGGTCTGCTTTATGAAACAGTCTGACCTGGGATTTGACTTGCGCAGGGATATCATCATCGAGCGGCCTATCGCCAATGACTCTGTAACGAACCGTAAGCTGATGGTCTTTAAGAATGAGGCCTTGCAGTCGACAGATATCATTGATGCGACTATCTCCAATTTTGTCCCTGGACTGGAGATTCTCTTTCAGACGGGAACGAGGCGGCTAGGATTGGTAGATCGTCAGGAGGATGTCTTCCTCAACCGATTATCAATAGATGAACGCTTCATCGATTTTTACGGCCTTGAAGTGATTGCCGGTAGGCCATACTACGAGTCGTCAGGTGCCAACAGCAACTATATACTCCTCAACCGAACCGCCACCGAACACTTTGGCTTTGCCATGCCGGAAGATGCGCTGGGCGAACGATTGGCCTTTACACTAGGGGATACGGTGGAGATCATCGGTGTGGTGGAGGACTTTGCACAGCAAGGGCTCAAGATGAGCTACCTGCCTATAGGTGTGCAGCTCAACCTTGCAGGGCAGGGCACCTACATATCCCTGGCGACCAATGCCGCGCTTGGCCCCAAGTTGGCGAAGCTGGAGCAGCAGTTTCATGCGCTGTTCCCCACAGATCCTTTTGAGTACTTCGTATTGGATAGCAGGTACAATGAGCAATACAAAGAAGAGGAGCGGTATGGAAGTATCTTTCAGGTATTTACCCTTATCGCGCTAATTATCAGTATGTTAGGGATTGTGAGCTTAGCGTCATTTGCCATACGGATCAGGGGTAAGGAGATCGCTGTGCGCAAAGTGCTGGGTGCTTCTTATAAGGACTTGCTGACTTTGCTATCGCAAGAATATGTGCTCCTGGTAGGCCTTGCCGGATTGATCAGTTTGCCCATCGGTTACTGGCTGATGGACAGCTGGCTAGAGTCATTCGCCTTTAGGATTGACTTGACACCTGGCTTGTTTTTGCTACCGCTAATGGCTGTGATCATCATCGTACTACTGCTGGTGAGCAAGTATGTCATCGGTGCGGCACTCAGTGCTCCGGTGCACGCTCTGCGGGATGAGTAGTATGGGTCAGTTTTTACTTCATTATTCCTCCCCACTCACGCTCCAAAAAATCTTTACACCCCAAATCACCATTTCATACGCGACCCAATCCTCCGTTTTGCAAAGGGAGGTGTCCGAAGGACGGAGGCATTGTATGAGCACGAGATGCCCAAAAGGGCAGAGGGGTGGTCAACCTACAGAGATGTCCGTTGGACAGAGAGATATTACTACACTCGAGATGCCTGAAAAGCAGGGAAGTATACGAGCCAGGTTGCCTTTGCAATAGGACTGTATTTCTTACTGCTCCTTTTTTCAGTTGATTTTTCACTATTTTCAATCGAGGGGTGATTAACAATTCTGTATCTCGACCACCCCGCTTCGCACCCCTCCTTAGAAAGGAGGGGAGTGGTTGCTGCATAAAACGGTTAAAATATGAAGCATGAACAGCTGTACAATAAACCTGGGCTGAAAGAGCTTCGTAAGAAGCTCAGGAATAATGGCACAGCCGCTGAAGCGACACTTTGGACAATGCTCAATAACAAACAGTTGGAGGGAAGAAAATTCAGACGTCAGTACAGCGTTGATAAATACATCCTCGATTTCTACTGCACATCAGAGCGACTTTGTATCGAACTGGATGGCGCAGACCATTATACCACCGCTGGTTTCGCATACGATCAGGAGCGCACGGTCTATCTCAACAGTCAAAATATCCGTGTCATCCGATTTGAAAATCAGGAAGTCTTCAAACATCCCGAAGCTGTCCTCGAAGAAATCAAACGTCATTTTGTACGCTAACCCAATTCTCCCCTGAACAGGGGAGATGCCTGAAAGGCAGAGGGGTTTATAATTCCAAGGCGCTAAGAGACAGAGGGATTGCAAAAGCATAAGATGCCCTACGTGCAGAGGGCTTCTTGATAAAACCAAGATACCCAAAGGACAGAGGGGTATATAGCCCACTACCTCAGTGCGAGGCGCGCAGCAACGAAGCAGTCTCTTTTACAGCGTAGTACAAAGATGGCTTTGTGAACCCTGTGCTTCTCTGCCCTTAGTGTAAGAACTCTCCTCTCAGCTACACCACGGAGCTACACGGGGTAAATGACTGCAGGTATAAGCCTACCATATGTTGCGTACATTGCTTTTTTCCCACTCTATGTGATCTCCTTTTAGCTGGTCCCAAAGCCTAATACCCGCCAATAACTCGACTTCTTTTGTAGGCACAAGATAATCTTCAAGCGGCTTAGTTTCTTTTTTGTTTTCCATGATAAAGCTCCACATAAAGTGCTTGCCACGATTGTTTTCCACCATTATTGACTTAAAGTATTTGTGAGGAACGGGTATTGTTACGTCCACATCATTATAATCCTCTCTGAATCTTTCCCTATCGTCCTCTTGTACTCCAATGAATTTTGTTGGTTTCGTGAGGTCTATTATCGGTCCGGTAACTACATAAGTCTCATATACGTCTTCTTTTTCATCCAATTTTCTTACTTCTTCCTCTAATTCGCGCCACTTATACCTGTTGAGCCCTCCCAATTGTGGTGACATATTTGAAAGAAGAAAAGTCTCACTATTCTGTATCTTGATATCCCTTTGATTGGCACTCGGCACCAGGTGACCTCTGTCATAACCCGAACGCTTAAAATCAATTAGGTCTGCTCTGAAGTGTACAGGTATGCGGAAGTCAGGACGAAAGGTGTCTTCACGCTCGACATGTCGATCTAGAAATTCGTAAACTGTAGCTGGATTAACTATTTCTAAAGCCCATTTAGCCTGCCTCAAAAAATAGGAATAGCCTATTGTGTAATATCGATTGAATAGGATCTGGTCTGCAGATGGAATCCCAAACTTGCATTCTTTTTGAATGGTCTCGTAGTTGTTCATGATTTGACTTGATTTTTCATAGATAATATAGCCAGAATCAAACTCATTTTTATGGTAACTAAGTGATGTAATTGTTAACTTCTTACAATCACTTCATTTGATGGGCGCTTATTGACCTGTCAAGAGTATCCAAGAGAAGGCCTAAGATGTGAGTTGAGATAAGTAGCAACAGCAATGAAGTTTTATCACTTAATTTGAGCATTTTGCAACCTTATAGCATTCAATATCAAGTGTAGGTGATCCTTCAGATGAAAAACATCAATAGATGTGTTAGAAACACTTAATAATTAGTTTAGCGAGTTCTTGTCTCTTATACTTCTAATATCCGCTACTTGGTTACCAGGAGTCAAAACCAAAAATTGCCAAAATCCAGGTGTTTTATCATTCATTAATCACGACATCATAAGGACAGAAAGGTTGATCACCAATCCGTATTTCTGCAAAAAACCGACATTAATGAAGGTATCACCATCCCTCAAACCAAAACATGCGGTACTTCTTCTCAAAAGATGCACATAACTCGCTCAAAACATGCTGTACTTTTAGTCGAAAGATGCTGTAGTTTTTGTCAAAAGATGCTGTTGTTTTGAACGTAAGATGCTTTTGTTATTTATGGCAGCTGACTTTTACCTTAGAAAAAGATCTTTAACGCATGATTAGATATTTTATTCTGTGGATAGTTAATTGAAGTAATAAAATACTTATATATACAAAATAAATAGAATAATATATTGTTTTTAGTAGCCCAATCCATATAACTTACGTTGTTAATTATATCGACTAATTCTTAAGCTTTCTTCGATCGGCTAGCCACCTTACCCTTATGATAGTGCGTATTGCCGGCTGTACACTTTCAATTGTCAGGACCTTCCTGAGCTGTTTATGTTTCATCTTTTAAATTTTTACAACTATGTCTATTTCATTTAGAGCCATTCCTCGTACGCAACCCGGTGTGGAAGGTGGGGGAGAAATCAAATACTACGCCTACATCGTGAGAGGTAAAAAAGTGGATCTTCGCACTTTTGTCGAGGAGATCGCAGAACTCAATACGGTCAACACTGCTGATGTCTTTGCCGTGCTGGAGAGCTTCTTGCAGCTATCGGTGCGCCATCTGTCACAGGGTAGACCGATAGATATGGGACAGCTGGGTAGCTTTTCACCTTCTCTGAGAAGCAAGAGTGAAGACTCTGCGAAAGAAGTAACCAGTAATACCATTGGGCACTTAAAGATCAACTTCAGACTAAGTCGCTTGCTCAATGACCGACTCTCCCGTGTCCGCTACGAAAAGGTAGGCGGTACTGAGGAAGAAGAAGTAGCGCCATAGCGTTAATAATTAACATGAATATTTGATAAAGCTCACTGCAATGCGGTGGGCTTTCTTCGTATAAAAAACTTTTACTTATATGCGAATAGCAAGTAGATTCTACTCTGCATTATGAATGTATAAATTGATTTTGATTCATTATTAACTTGGTCGAGATTGTCAAAAGAAATTGAACATCAAATGCATTCTCCATATGGATGTCAAGGACTTAATAGTATCTAACCTAAGTAAAAATAAATAGATGTCTGAAGCACAATTAGAAAAAACACTCTGGCAAGCAGCAGATAAGCTTCGTAACAACATGGATGCGGCTGAATATAAGCATGTGGTGCTCGGGCTGATCTTTTTAAAATACATCTCTGATGCTTTTGAAGAGCTTTATAAAAAGCTTGATGAAGAAAAAGAAGAAACTGGTGCTGATCCTGAAGATAAAGATGAGTATACGGCAGAACGAGTGTTTTATGTTCCTCCAAGTGCCAGATGGAAATACCTTCAAAAACGGGCAAAACTACCAAGCATTGGGAGAGATATTGACGATGCAATGGGAGCTATCGAAAAAGACAACCCTAGCTTGAAAGGTGTTCTTTCTAAGGATTATGCTCGTCCGGCATTAGATAAACAAAGGCTAGGAGAATTAATTGATTTGATTGGTTCGATCAGTCTCAATAATAATGGTGACGGAAAAGGAAAGGATGTCCTAGGATTTGTCTTTGAGTACTTCCTGGGTCAGTTTGCTGATGCTGAAGGTAAGAAAGGTGGACAGTTTTATACACCTCAAAGTATAGTGCAACTGCTCGTAGAGGTACTAGCTCCTGAAGCTGAGAAACGAGTGTACGATGGTTGTTGTGGCAGTGGTGGCATGTTCGTACAAAGTGAGCGATTCATCGAGATGCACGAACATAGAAGGGGAAAGATTTCAATTTACGGGCAAGAAAGTAATCCTACCACTTACAAGCTGGCTAAAATGAATCTTGCCATCCGTGGCATTGATGCTCAAATTGAGCTGGGTGATACTCTCATAAACGACAGATTTCCAGAGCTTAAGGTAGACTACATTCTTGCAAATCCGCCATTTAATATCAGTGACTACTCGATCAATAAAAAAGAAGATCACAAATGGAAATACGGTATTCCGCCAACCGGAAATGCAAATTATGCATGGTTACAGCACTTCATTAGCAAGCTAGCTCCAAGCGGGACTGCTGGAATAGTTTTGGCCAATGGAAGTATGAGTAGCGATATCGCTACGGAAGGACAGATCCGTAAAGAACTGATTGAACATGATTTGATTGATTGTATGGTTGCCCTGCCATCTCAATTATTCTACAACACTCAGATACCTGCTTGCCTGTGGTTTTTAGCGAGAAACAAGACCAATGGCAAGTTTAGAAACAGAAGCAACGAAGTTCTTTTCATTGATGCTCGTGAGCTTGGTGAAATGATTAACAGAAGACAGAGAGAACTCACCGAGAAGGAAATAGTCAGAATAGGAGAGACTTACCACAATTGGAGAAATCCTAAGGAAGACAAAAGCGCGAAGTACAAGGATATTCCTGGTTTCTGTAAAGCTGCCAATATCCAGGAAATAAGAAAGAACAACTACATTCTAACACCAGGTAGATACATTGATTTTCATCATGAAGAAGATGATGATCAAACGTTTGACGAAAAGATGAAGTCATTGACAAATACACTTAAGGAACAAATGGATTCTGCCGGAACATTGGATGAAAAAATAAAAGAGAGTTTGGATAAAATCGGTTATGGCATATGAAGTATGAAGACCGAATAGTTGCATTTATCGATATCCTGGGTTTTGCCAATATCATCAAGGGTACTATACATTCAGATGCAGCCTTGAGCGATTTGGTATCAACACTAAACTATGTTCAAGGCTATTTTCAAAGAGTCAGACAGAATTACAAAGACCCCAAGATTCTGCAACTGACGCAGTTTAGTGATACACTAGTGATGAGTGTGTCCATGAAGGACAGTGCTGAGATGATTTCCATTTTTAGGCATTTAAAAAACCTTCAGATCAATTTGATTCATAAGAACCTTCTATTAAGAGGTGGAATAGTGAAGGGCTTACTAGTCCACAATGAAGATTTGGTTGTTGGGCCAGGTATAATTAATGCCTATAAACTTGAATCGAAATGTGCTTTACATCCACGAATAATCATTGACCCAAAGGTCATGTGGCAATATGTCCGTTCCAATGGAGTAAATCAAAAGGTAAGGTTAAAAAGCTTTTTGCCACAAGGTGTTTTTAACATGGAGACAGATGGAACATACTATGTGGATTACTTTAACGAGGTGGAAGATTTTCTAGAAAACGGAATTTCAAAGGAAGATCATTTTAATAAGCTATGTTCTTTAGCTGCGGGAAGTTTAGATAATGACGATATCAGTGTTCGTGTAAAGTATTTATGGATGCGTGAAAAGATCAAAGCATCACAATACTACGATGAATTTGAATCCACTTTCAAGAAGGTTGTTGTTCGAAGGAGAAAACCAAAAAGGAGATGAGCTACAACCTTAAAACTTTGATCGTTTTTGATACCAATTCCCTGAGAAGCACTGAGGAAGGTAAAGTCGCATACAGCTTTTTTGCTTTTGGTCAACCATATCAAATTGTAGAAGAATTTATTGAGGAAAATGGACTCACTGAGAATGTTCATTTAGCCGTTCCAGAATGGGCAGTTGAAGAACTCAAAGATCAGAAGAGAAAACAGTACCAGTTAGATGTAGAAGAGTTTCAGAAACTTGCAAAGAGACTTTCAGGGTTACCTCACACAAAGGAAATTATATTCCCAAACGATGAGTTTGATTGTGTAAAATATGTTGAAGAAAAAGCATCAGAATTCATCACCAATAAAGGAATAGAATTACTAGAACTAAAAAAGGAAATGGCTAGCGATATTCTTCAGAACATGATGACCCGTGTGATGAGGGAACCGTTAAAAAAGTCACCATTTTCCGAACTAAAACACGGTAACAAGAAACACAAGGATGCAGGTTTCAAGGACAATCTTGTTTGGGAAAGCATTCTGAATTATGAGAGAGTCCAAAACTATGACAAAGTCATCTTAATGAGTAAAGATGGAGATTTCAATGAGCATTGTTTGGCTGAATTTAAAGAAAGATGGGAGCGGCACATAACTAAAATTGGAGAACCTCTAAATGTAGTAGCTGAGTTGAAGAAGGACTATGACAACTTCATTGATAACCGTAAAGTCTTTGACTTTGCGGATAAAGAATACTTCAAAGATTACCTAAATGACATCTTGAAGAATTTGAGCAAGATCGATGTGGAAGGAGAGGAACTTGACATTGAAAACTATGGGGTAGAAAGCTATTGCACGGAAGTAGAAAGAACCGCCGATGAGGAAGGTGATTTTGAGAGCCCAATAATTGTAAGCGTAGTTAAGATTCATGTAACCAAAGACAGAAAAAAGGAAGTACTTGATTTGATAGTACATACAACATTGGCTGACTTTGAGACTTTAGCTATTGACGACTCTGAGTTTAACCCTAATGTTTTTTGACATGGCTGTAGAAAGAAAAATATGTCAATTAGGGGACTTAATTCAATTACAGCGAGGACATGATCTGACAAGGTCCGAGATGGAGCAAGGCAATTATCCTATAGCTGGGTCAAATGGTATCATTGGATATCATAAGGACTTTACGACAAATGGGCCGGGAATTACTATTGGTAGAAGTGGGAATATTGGAAATGTATTTTTCTATAAAAACGATTTCTGGGCACATAATACCACTCTTTACGTCAAATCCTTTGACAATTGCGATCCAAAGTTTATTTATTACTTGCTAAAAACATTGAATTTCAGAGGACATAACTCAGGAAGCGCTGTACCAAGCTTAAACAGAAATTACCTTCACCCAATTGAAGTATCTGTTCCTAAAAAGAGAAGTGATCAAGAGGAAATAGCCCAAATCCTCTCCAGCCTTGACAACAAAATCGAGCTAAACCTTCAAATGAATGAGACATTAGAGAAAATGGCTCAGGAACTCTTCAATGAGTTAAACTCCAAGGAATCCAAAGTCAACCTCTCTAATTTAATTGATCTGAACCCAAGGGTATCACTTAAGAAAGGAGAAGAAGCTAAATATTTAGGAATGGCTGAAGTTCCTGAAAAAGGAATGTCGATAAGAGAGTTCATTTATAGGGAGTTTACTTCAGGAACCAAGTTTGAACTACATGACATTCTACTAGCGAGGATTACTCCGTGTTTAGAGAATGGTAAAACTGCGTTCGTTGATTTCTTAGAAGAAAATGAGGTAGGGTTTGGTTCTACAGAATTCATCGTTATGAGAGCGAAACAAGGAATCAGTCCATATTTCGTCTACACTCTAGCCCGAAATAGCAGATTTAGAGAATACGCAATACAAAGCATGACCGGAACTTCTGGTAGGCAAAGAGTTCAAACAGATAGACTTAATCATTTTGAGATTGGGGACATTTCCGAGGATGAGATGATCACATTTAATGAAACTGTTAAACCGCTTTTTGATCGGATAAAAACGAATTCAGATGAAAATCGCGGATTGGCCCAAATCAGAGACTCACTTCTCCCTCGCTTAATGTCAGGTAAAATAGAAATCAACTAAATGTATACCATCAGCGAAAACGAAATTGAGCAAATTGCACTGGGCTACTTAAAGTCGCTGGGGTATAAGCATTTGGAAGGCCCGAATATCTCACCAGATGGAGAGCATCCAGAAAGACAATACAACGAGGTAGTCTTGGTTACTCGCCTACGAGATGCCATTGATAAGCTAAACCCAGACATTCCTTATGATGGCAAAGAAGATGCGCTCAAAAAAGTGCTGCATGCAGACAGCCCTAATCTAATTGTTAACAACCAACAATTCCATAAGCTGCTTACAGATGGTGTCGAAATAGAAATCAATACGCCAGACGGTATCCGAGGAGAGAAAGTAACACTTATTGATTTTGAGAATCCCGAAAGAAATGAGTTTCTGGCCATTGATCAGTTCACCATCATTGAAGGCAATCAAAACAAACGTCCAGACATTCTTCTTTTCATCAACGGGTTGCCATTAGGCATCATAGAACTGAAGAATGCCGTAGATGAAAATGCAACTACGAAATCTGCATTCAAGCAACTCCAAACATACAAAGAAGCCATTCCGACCATCTTTCATTACAATGCTTTGATGATCGTGAGTGATGGGTGGGAAGCTCGATATGGTACTGTAACCAGTGGCTGGGATCGTTTCATGACTTGGAGAACTAGAGACGGAAAAACTACTGCAGACACACTCACTCCTGAAATGGAAGTGATGTTTAATGGTTTGTTGAACAAACAAGCGCTACTGGATACGATTCGTCATTTCATTGTATTCGAAAATAGTGAAGACAAAATCATAAAGAAGGTAGCTGCTTATCACCAATACTACGCAGTAAATAAGGCTTTGGAATCTACGCAATTTGCTACTTCTGAAACAGGTGACAGACGAGCAGGAGTGGTTTGGCATACACAGGGAAGTGGTAAAAGTCTCAGCATGGTATTTTTCACAGGCAAGTTGGTACTTGCTCTGGATAACCCAACTATCGTTTTACTTACAGATAGAAACGATTTGGATGATCAGCTTTTCGAGACTTTTTTCAACTGTCGCCAACTACTAAGGCAGGAACCTAGGCAAGCTGAGGACCGACAACATCTTAGAAATCTCCTGAGTGTTGCATCAGGTGGTATTGTTTTCACTACTATTCAGAAGTTTATGCCAATTGATGGTGATATTGTAGAACCTGAAAACAATGTGGTTCAAGAACCTGCACCGCAATACATTGGAGCTGATATCAAAGCATTAAGTGATCGAAAAAACATAGTAGTAATTGCAGATGAAGCTCATAGAAGTCAGTATGATTTCATTGATGGTTTTGCTAAACACATGCGAGACGCATTACCCAATGCTTCATTTATCGGGTTTACAGGTACCCCAATTGAAAGCAATGACAGAAATACTCAAGCTGTTTTTGGTAATTACATAGACGTTTATGACATCCAGCAAGCGGTAACGGATAAAGCTACAGTCCCAATTTTCTATGAAAGTAGATTAGCAAAAATCAACTTCACGGAAGACGAAAAACTAAACATTGATGAGGAGTTCGAAGAACTAACAGAAGGAGAAGAACTAACTCAACGACAGCAACTGCGAGCTAAATGGAGTCGACTTGAAGCCATTGTTGGTAACGCTAACAGAATCAGCAAGATAGCTGAGGACTTGACTTATCATTATGAGCAAAGAAGCCTTGTTCTGGAAGGAAAAGCATTAGTCGTTTGCATGAGCAGGCGCATTTGTGTGGAAATGTATGAAGCGATTACCAAACTTCGTCCCGGCTGGCATTCAGAGGATGATGACAAAGGAGCTATCAAAGTGATCATGACGGGATCGTCTAGTGATGACCTGAATATGCAACCACATATTAGAAATAAAGCGAGACGAAAAGCCATTGGCGAACGCTTGAAAAACCCTAATGACCCTCTCAAGATGGTAATCGTCCGGGATATGTGGTTAACCGGATTTGATGCTCCGTGTTTGCATACACTCTACGTGGATAAGCCGATGAGAGGCCACAGTCTAATGCAAGCCATAGCAAGAGTAAACCGTGTCTTTAAGGAAGACAAAGAAGGTGGATTGGTAGTCGATTATCTAGGTATTGCACAAGAGTTAAAGGTAGCGCTGGCAGAATATACGACCAGTGGGGGAGAAGGCAAGCCAACCCTAGACCAGGAATTGGCTGTTGCCAAAATGCTGGAATACTACGAAGCGATCGAATATCAGTTGCGGCACTTTGATTGGAAGAAGTTCTTCACTTTGACATCTGAGGATAAATTGAAATACATTCCTCTAATTGTCGATTACATTTTCAGTCAGGAAAACGGAGAAGAATCATTTGTTGAAAACACAAGAAACCTTTTAAAGACTTTTGCCATTTCAGTACCGCATGAAAAGGCTTTAGCAATAAGAGACGATGTTGCTCTTTTTCAAGCAATTAAGTCAAGGCTTGTTAAGATTTCTGATAGAAATGAAGGTAGGAAATCTGATGAGGAGATAGAAACTGCAATTAAGCAGATAATGTCTGAAGCCATTACCGCAGATAAGGTCATTGATGTGTTTGATGCGGCTGGTTTGAAGAAGCCGAACATTGAAATTCTCGATAAGCAATTCCTTCAAGAACTAAAAGATCTTCCACAAAAGAACTTGGCAGTGGAACTGCTAAAGAAACTATTAAAAGAAGAAATCAGGAAAAGAACGAAAATCAATCTGGTTGAGAGTAAGAAATTTTCGGAGATGCTTGAAGAAGCAATCAAGCGCTATCATAACGGAATGATTGATACGGTTGAGTTCTTGGAAAAGGTGCTTATTCCTTTTGCCGCGCAAATTAAAGAAGCGGATGAAAGAGGAGATCAATTAGGTCTGGATTACAGAGAGTATGCCTTTTATACGGCATTAGAAGTGAATAATAGCGCTGTTTCCATTCTTGGTGATGAAACATTAAAGCACATTGCTCAGGAACTTCTCAAGACAGTTAGAAATAGTACTACCATCGACTGGACAATAAAAGAGAGCGTTCAGGCCACACTGAGGAGAAATGTTAGGAGAATCTTGAGAAAATTTGGCTATCCACCGGACTTACAAGAAAAGGCCGTAAACACGGTGATTACTCAGGCTAAGATGTTGGCTAAAGATTTAGTAAATGGTGATAAGTAATGTTCTCCTGGCATGGCAAAGCTGACCTTAAAGAAGATTGCTGAAAATACCCTACGAAAAGTAGGAAGGCCATTAACAACAAAGGAAATTTGGGAAGAAGCTAGCCGTATTGGGACCGTTGAAGGTTTTGTAAGTAGTGGTAAAACGCCTTGGGCAACAATAGGCGCATACCTTTACTGGAGTATAAACAGGGACAATGAAGGAATATTCACATTAGAAGGAGAAAATCCAAGAAGGTTTGGGTTAACAAGCTTTAATGGTAATATCACCGCGCCTAACTACTACTTAATAGGCACATCGTACAGAAATAAGAGTATTTATGAATTGCTACTTGATAATCAGGTAGTTGCAATGGGGTTTTGTTGGGACGAGAACCTTGATCATTTGTACGGAAAAAGTCAGGAAGAAATTGTTTCTTTTCTAAGAAAGAAGGGGCACTCATCCAAAGAATATTCCGCAACAAAGAAATTCCTTCAATTGAAACCAGGTGATATGATCGCTTTAAAATCTAAGGGTTGGCCTAAGGGAAATCAACCTTCTTTAGAAATTGTAGGTTATGCTATAGTTGTTGAAAGAGATGGTCGTATTTATTCTCATGATCCAGGAGATTTAGGGCATTTGATTAATGTTGAATTCATAGAGACGGGATTGAATATTGACAAGAAAATCGGAGGGTATGGTGAAACTATCTATGAAATAACAGACCCGGCCAGGATTGAAATAATATTCGATAAATACAGAACGTCAGATCAACCTTTGGTCAGAGAAAAAGTAAGATCTAGGCGCACAAAAAGAAAATCGACTAACAAACGAAAAACGGGTCTTGAGGCTAGGAGAGGTTCACAACCCTACGTAGCGCACCTTAAACACAATGAAATTCAACAACAATTCTATGAAATCCTAAAAGCACGTTTTCCAAAAGATACTGTTTTAATGGAAGAGGACTTTGCTGACATCAAACGCGAGAATGAAAATGAGATTGTTTTGTATGAAGTAAAACCATATGCATGGGCAGAAGATTGCATGAGGGAAGCTTTAGGCCAGTTACTATCCTATTGTAGTCGAATTGAATCCGAAAAAAAGGTAAAAATAGTTGTTGTAGGACCATATGAACCATCAAATGACGAAAGAGATTTCATTTCATACATTAAGAGAAATCTAAATATTGATACCGAATATATAAGCAGTGAAAGTATGTCTATATGAGGAATGTGCCCAAAATATTAAATGACACAAATATTGATAATGCAATAAAATCATATCACGGGTATATCAAATCAATTCCTTTGAATTTCACAGAATCAGATTTAATGTCTTTGTTATTAAAGTTGAAAAGAGAGCCAATTAACACTGGGCCGTATCCCCATGTTACTTTCTTCGAAGCTGCGAATCGCATTATGACGGATCTAACAATTTTGTATGGAATTAAAGAGCTTCTGGAAGGAAGAGTTGAAGCACTTATGTTTGATTATTATGAAGTAGAGTATGGCAATGAAAACCAAAATGCGCATGATATCACCGCAAAAAATAGTAGTCAAGAATTAAAAGGAGAGGCTTTCAACGTTTCAAAATCATTTTTTCAAGGGAAAAAGCATTCATCATTAAGGAAGTTGAGGGGAAAGCAACAAGACAATGATTTGATTTTACTTTTATATAATTCTGATGCTGTAAATACCAGCTATAAACCAAAGTTGAGATCAAATGAATATCATTTGCAGGTAGATATCCAGGGGAAATTCAGAGAATTTCATAACAGCTAATAAAAGGAAACTAATGACCAAAAAAAACCTTGTCGGGCACCCCTAAAAAGGGAGATTAGAAGTGCCAATCAGATATCGATCTAGACTAACCGACTTTTACTGCATCACGACTTTATTCCGGTAGGGTAAATCCCCCTTCAACTGTAGCTTAACTGTACCACACCAAAACAGTATGCGATTTTTACTCAGTGTCATTTTTCTTATTTGCTTACCCTCACTACTCATTGCCCAACAAAAGGTAAAAGGTAGGGTCGTAGATACCGACAGCCGCTCGCCATTAGAGTTAGTAGTTGTCACTGTGCTGAATACCGATCCACCGCTATGGACGATTGGGGATGCCGAGGGTCGCTTTGTCATCGACAATGTTCCGCTAGGGCGTCATGATCTGGCGCTCACCCTCGTAGGGTACGAGCCTCAGTTGGTGCCCAATGTAGAGGTGACAGCTGGTAAGGAGGTAATGCTGGAGCTGGAGATGACGGAGAGTCTGACGCGGCTCGAAGAAGTGGTGATTGAGGGTTCGCCCGCACCTGGGGAGGTTACCAATCAGCTGGCGACCCTGAGTGTGCGTTCGCTTAATGTCGATGATGCCAGCCGATATGCTGCGTCCATTGCTGATCCTGCCCGGCAGGCACAAAACTTTGCAGGTGTCGTCGGTAATGGTGATGACCTCAACAATGATATCGTCATTCGTGGTAACACGCCGCTGGGTTTGCTATGGCGCATGGAGGGCCTGGTCATCCCCAATCCCAATCATTTCAGCAGCCTGGGTGGCACAGGCGGGGCGATCAGCATGCTCAGCTCCAACGTCCTGGCCAATTCTGATTTCTATACCGCCGCATTTCCTGCGGAGTTTGGCAATGTCACGGCCGGCGTGTTTGACCTGAAGCTCAGGGAAGGCAACAACGACAACAACGAAACGACCATCGGCGCAGGCTTCCTCGGCGTAGAAGTTGCCTCAGAGGGGCCTATCGGAAAATCATCGGAGGCGTCTTATTTGTTCAACTATCGCTACTCGACCCTATCCATCCTAAACAACCTGGGGGTAGAGGTTGCCGGGGATTACCTACCCAACTATCAAGACCTCAGCTTCAATGTGGCAGTACCTACTGGAAAAGCCGGGCGCTTCAGTCTATATGGCTTGGGCGGCAATAGCTGGGTCAACCTCAGCGAGTCGGAACCAGCGGGAGGGGGTACTTATGTGGAGAACACCGATGATCTATCGAAAACGTTGATGGTTGGCCTGGGACATGAATACTTCTTGAGCGATAAGACATTGTTGAAGACAAGTCTGAATGGCTCGTTCGTAGATGCCAGCTATAAGGAATCCAGCCTGTTCGATCAGGACCTGTTGGAGTCCTACGAGGAGGAATCTTCTAACTACACTTATCGGTTGAGCACCACGATCAATCATAAGTTCAATGCCAGGCACACCATCCAGTCTGGTGTGATCTACGGTCAGATCGAGCAACGATTGGACGACACCTACGCCTGGGAAGATGGCAATGAAGTTACCAACGTCGATGGAAGTACTTCAGAGCTACAGGCATTCGGCCAATGGAAGTGGCGCCTCAACGAACAATTGGTACTCAATAGTGGCATTCATGGCCTCCACTATGCCTACACCGGCAAAACAGCTTTGGAGCCTCGACTGGGACTGAAATGGTTCTTCAAAGACAATCAATCGCTGAGCATTGGAGCGAGCCTGCACTCTCGTGCGGAGAATATCTTAGTCTATCAGATGCGATCGCAGATGCGGAATGAGGAAGGTAATCTGGTCAATCGAGACTTGGATTTGACCCGGGCGTATCATACTGTACTAGGCTATGACTGGAACCTTAATCCTCATACGCGGTTGAAGATAGAGACCTACTACCAGCACCTATTCGATGTACCGATCTCTGCATATCCGAATGCCAACTTCTCAGCCCTCAATACTGTGGATGTTTATGACTTCTTCGAAGCAGATGAGCCTACCTTGGTCAATGAAGGAACAGGCCGCAACTATGGATTGGAGCTGACCCTGGAGCGGTTCCTGAATCGTGGGTTCTACTACATGTCGACCTTGTCACTTTACAAGTCGGAGTTCAGCTTAGACGGTTCCAACTATTTCGGCACTCGCTTCAATGGCAACTATATCCTCAACATTCTGGGAGGTAAGGACTTCACCCTAGGCCCATCTGGTCGCAATACCTTCAGTCTCAATGGCAAGGCGACATTCTCTGGTGGTCAGCGCTATACCGCAGCTGATCTGGATGCTTCTGCCCAGGAAGATGATCTCATCCTGGCAGCAACTCCTTTTACCGAGCAGATCGATAACTACATGCGATTTGACATTGGCATGCGCTACCAATGGAACCTAGTAAAGTCCACCCATGCCATCAGCTTCGATGTACAGAACGTCACCAATCGCCTCAACCAGGCCCGCCCGGAACTAGAATTCGAAAACGGCCAACCCATCCTCGAAACCCAAACCCAGACGGGATTGATACCAGTACTCAAGTACACGTTGAGTTTTTGAGGAGCGGGTTGTGACTTAAAGGGTACAGTTTCGCAAAGTACTTCTTTGTGTTACTCTATGACACAACTCTTACATCGCTGCATGATTTAAAATGAATTACCCTGTAATGTCATCAGATTTGTCCTGGCAATTCGCATTGAGCGACACTTTGAGCATCTTAGATCAGCTTGTTAAAAACGTCATTTAAAGCCCTCTAGTGAGTCAGGCTAACCTTTAGTGGTATACAAATCCATGCTGCGATAAGATATACGAAGAGGAAGACCTAACAGTCCTTACCTGAAATGGCTCGTAAACTCAGTGATATTTTTTATTGTGATCATAAGTCTGGAAAATATAGAAACAAGTCTAAAACCTTTTGTAAGGGTTTGCTGCAAACGTTTTCGTCGTAGAGAAAGAAACAGATAATCGTAAACAGGCATATATGATTCTACTTCTACGAATTGGTGTTAAGCTCACATTATTAATTCTAACGCTCAATTATTCCGTAACGGCCCAGTCTGGCGGGACAGTTACGGGCACTGTAACTGATCAGATGACTAATGAGCCTCTGCCTGGTGCTACTGTATCAATTAAAGGAACAACTCAGGGTGTTGTAACTGATCTTTACGGAAACTTTAGCATATACATACCCAGCGTCAGTGCAACCATTGAAATCAGATATATTGGCTATGGTACAGTAGAACGTGAAGTGACTATTACAGATACTAAGACACTTGACTTGGACGTGCAGTTGGATTTGAATTCATTGATAGCCGAGGAAATTGTGATTACTGGTCAGGCAGTTGGCCAGGCGGCCGCAATCAATCAGCAAATAAATGCCAACACAATCGTAAATATTGTTTCTCAGGATAAAATCAGGGAATTACCCGACCAAAATGCTGCGGAGACGCTAGGTCGATTACCAGGTATATCCGTCCGACGTAGTGGTGGCGAGGGTAATCAAGTAGTCATGAGGGGTCTTTCTCCTAGGTTTAGTTCAATTACTATTAATGGAGAACGTATTCCGGCATCAGGAAATGACAGATCCGTTGATATTAGTATGATGTCACCTGATGTATTGGCAGGCATAGAAGTGTTTAAAGCATTGACACCAGATAAAGATGCTGATGCTATCGGTGGTACTGTAAACTTCAAAACCAAACGAGCTTCCGAGGAACCTGAATTTACTGGTTATTTCCAGTATGGTTATAATGCGTTAGCCGATGAGTGGGGACAAGTGAGAACAAGTGCAACTGGAGGTAAGCGATTTTTTAATGGAAAGCTCGGTCTATTAGCAACCGGTAACTATCAGAAAGCCAACCGCAGTCAGGATGCCGAACTACTTGGATGGGGAGGCGCTCAATTTATTGGCGATGAGAGAACTTACAATCTGGATAACATTAGTCTTCGCAGGACATTCAGAAATCGGTATCGTTATGGGGGTGCGGCCACAGTTGATTATGAGTTTGGACCACAGAATCGAATTGTATTGAATTCCTTACTACAATACCGCAGAGATGAGGAAGATCAATATGTCAGTCAATATACCCAAGCTAGAACTGAATATCGCCACAACATGGCAGAAGAGACTGAACGCGTGGTATCAACGAGTCTTACAGGTACCCATTCATTTTTTAAGAATTGGAACTTAGAATGGAGGGCTTCCTACAATCTGAATGAAGGTGATAGACCACTAGAACATAGCATGAGATTTTGGGACATTGGTGGTTCGGATGGAAAATTCAACACTTCTCCAAGCGATTTTTTTATCAGGGCTGTAGACACACTACATGTTCTTGAGCAATCCTTAATGGCGCGAGTGCAAAATATTCCTAGAGTAAGAGAAACAGAGAGTATAACGTCACAATTTGATTTGACTATCCCGGTTAACATTACTGATAAAATAGGCGGCTCGATAAAGTTCGGTGCTAAATTCAGGCAAGACTCAAGGGAATCCAACGAAACTGGTTTTAGGGAAGTTGGAATGGAAAATGCAGCTTATGGCTACAGTTGGTTAGAAGCTGAAAAATATGAACGTGCACCTGGAGGCAATGTGATTATCAACAGCTTTTTAACTCCTCTAGAGCAGAGCGATTGGAACGTATCATCTTTTCCATTTGGTGTTGGATCACGTGAGCAACTTCCAGGGTATCATATATCAGCAAGTGAAGCCAGAAGTTTCTTTAATCAATACCGCGATTCAATATACCAGATAGATCCCCAACAGGATTTTGAAGATTACATAGTACGTGATAGAATCGGTGCTGGATATTTGATGACAACACTTAATTACGATGATTTGGTAACGGTGGTAGGAGGTGTACGTGCCGAAAATACAGCTCTGCGGTACACTGGTTTTTTTGGAACTGCGGCTAATATCAACGATGATGGTTTAGGGGGTGGGCTAGCGGATACCACTAGGACAAGATCATATTTAGAGTGGTTTCCTCAAGTCAATGTTAAAATTCAACCACTTGATTGGTTTGATGTGCGGTTAGCGGCTACTAAAACGCTTACCCGTCCTGAATTTCTACAATTGGTACCTTGGAGTAGAAGAAACGAGTTTGAAAAAAGGCTTGATAGAGGAAATTTTGATCTTCAACATACTACAGCTTGGAATTATGATCTATTCCTCTCATTTTATAATGATTGGGGTTTGTTGACCGTAGGAGGATTTTATAAAGAGTTAACAAACATAGATTATCAGAGTAATTCACGATTTGAAGATGAATTTGGCAGTACTCTTAATCTATTCGAGCCTAGAAATGTAGAGGATGTCACTACGGTACAAGGAATCGAAACAGATATACAGCTCAATTTTAGATTTCTTCCAAGGCCATTTGATGGACTTTTGTTGTCAGGAAATTTCACTTTACTTCAGTCCGCCACCAATTACCCATTTCTAGTTTCATTAAGAAATCCTACCAGATTAGTAGAGGAAGTTAGAGAGGCGCCATTAGTTGGTCAGCCCAATTCTATTTGGAACTTATCATTAGGGTATGAAAAGGGTGGATTTACAGGGAGATTTTCAGTAGTACATCAGGCCTTGGTAATAGATGATATTGCCCGTGAGCCTCAAACAGATGAGTTTGAAGGTAAGACAACCCGATTGGATCTGACCTTTAAGCAAGCCATTTCGGATAACATTAAGCTTTATGTAAATTTTAACAATATCACCAATCAAGCTGAGACAGAATTATTGACAACAGATATACTCACTAATACTACCGTCTTTGGTGCAACAGCAGATTTTGGTTTTCAATTAAGATTTTAAACAATAATAAAGAAAGATGACTATGAGGAACAAGTACTTAAAACAGTTGGCATGTGGGATTTTCCTGCTGTTCATATGTGTCACTTCTCAAGCGCAGGATACGCTTACAGTAGATTCCAATAATGCAGAATTCGGATTACTAAACGATCTGATTGCCGGTGACACTACTGACACTGGTGAGCGCGCTCATGATGTCTACCGTCTCTTGAGAGGTCAAACCTACATTTTGAGTGGATCTATTGAAAATAGGTTTCCGCTTACGATAGTTGCGGAGGAGGGTGATGGCCCAAGACCAAGGTTGGTGCCCGGTATTCCTGACGGTGGAGAATCTGCGAGACCATTCAGAGCAAGAGATAACCTAACGCTTAAAGGTCTTTATGTAACAGGAATGGATGAGCTGGGAGCTCTTAATACTGGCCAAAGGATCATACGTATTTCGGCCACAGGAGCGGTCATAAGAATAGATGATTGTCATTTAGATCAAGATGGACAAAGCTGTTTCAGAACAGATAGCGACAATATTTCGATATTTGTTAATAACAGTATCATATCAAATATTGGAAGACCAAACAACACAAATAACGGCCGTCTAATTGATGATAGAGGGTCCAACCTTGATACAGTAATAATTGAAAATAGTACCATTTACAATATCTCATCGACCATAATAAACGATCGTGGTGGCTGGATTAAATACTCTAGAATCAATCAGAATACAATAGCGCATACAGGTCAACGTATCATTGATTTTGTAGAATGTCAAACATGTAGTTTTACTAACAACCTTGTCATAAATCCAGGATACCTTGGCACTGAACTCGATACGATTGCTGACAATGAGGCCTATATGATAGAAATAGCTCTTTTAAGTGAGCTGTCAAAATCTGAACTACCGGATATAGAACAAACCTTTACGTTCAGCAACAATAATATATTTTTAGATTCAGCGATTATTGCGGCCTACCCTCAAGACACAACAGGTTATCCTTTTGCTGATTGGCCTATTGCACCTAGACCTTTGATGATGCCTCCTGGTGATTCCTTGGCTGGTGAGGCTCAGGTGGCTACTAATATTGTAGAATTCGTGTCTTTTGAAAATGCTCCTCCAGTTGATGATATAGCTACAATAGTAGATCAGTTCTGGTCCGACCCGAATTCAGAGGACTTCAAGGCATCTGTCAAGCCGTGGGATTTCTCGGGTGAACCATTCAGCTTTAGATATCAAGACTCATTTGAGTCTGCAACTGCTTCATCTACTGGTGGTGCTCTTGGTTCACCTCAGTGGGAGGTTATCCAGTCAGGGATAGGTGGTCTTAGACAGAGCCTGGAAGAGGCTGAAGGCTTGTTGGCTAGTGCAGAAGCCGGTGGCAATATCGGACAATACTCGCAAGAAGCTATTGATGGTTTGACAGGAGCTATCGCAGCAGGGCAGACGGTGGCTGATGATCCTAGTAATGCTCCCGAAGTATTCGAAAGCGCACAGGCGGATGTGGATCAGGCCATAGACAACTTTATGGCTGCTTTAATTACAAGTGTGGAACGTGAATTGACCAATGAATTTTTGATATATCCTAACCCTACTACTGACTTCATTATTTTCCCAGACCCGAACTCGGTTAGTTTTGAGATGTGGTCAATCTCAGGAAGATTCGTTGGTCGAAGCAAAATACAGGATAACGCTCGTCTTTCCACTGCCGGATTGCTGAATGGGACTTATATCCTTAGAATTACTCAAAAGGATCACAGCATTAAGACTATTAGACTCTTAAAGCAATAATCGCGGTTTGATGTTTAGACTTTAAAAAAATTGAGATATGAAAGCTTATAAGAATATATTTTATGTAATGGCGTTTTGCTCACTTACCATGGTGATGTCCTGTAATGATGATGATCCTTCGGAGCCTTCGGAAGAAGAGCGGTTCGTAGGAGCATGGACAGCATCTAGCGTTACTTTAAATAACGTAGATGTACTCAATCCGGAGTATTCGAACTTCAGAATCACATTTAATGATGACGGTTCCTACATTACGGTAGACGGTGATCCAATCTTTACAGATACCGGTGGGTTCTGGACAATTACCTCCTCGTCAGAGTCTACGGTAAACATAGATTTGGATGGTGTGGCTGTGATAGCAGCATTCGGAGCGGATGATAGCACAGTTACCTTGAGCTTTACGGCCAATGATGTGGTAGTGGGAGCCCGGACAAAGGGACTTGTGGGAGCCTATGTCTTCGCACTTACCAAGCAGTAGAATTAATAGTTAATTGATTCTTCATATTGGGCTCTTTATCGTGATTCACGAAAGAGCCCTTTTTTTGTATCCTCCGTCTATAACTTTAACTAATTAAAAGGGCGGACACTGCACTCAGACAGTCCCTCTTACCCGGTGTGAGTTGTTTCGATATAGAAAGAAGTGCTTCTGCTATTGGCTTTATGCCTACCGGCTACCGCTAACTCAAAAAAATATTCGAATGAAAGCTTTAGTATTCGTCTTCAGTCTTGTTTCGTTTTCAGCGTATTCTATTGCTCAGAAAGGTATTTACAACATCACTGATTACATAGAGCAGTCGGGCAGAGAAGTCCTCATTACTCAGGAAATCCAGCAGTTAATTGATCGGTGTAGTGAGGAAGGCGGTGGCACGATCTATTTTCCCCCTGGAGATTACCTCACCGGCAGCTTGATGATGAAGAGCAATACGTTCATTCACTTATCTGCAGGTGCTACTCTATATGGGAGTAAGAATATGGAGGACTATACTGAGGAAGCTTCAAAGAGCCTTATAAGTTCTAACAAAGCTGACAACTTTGGAATATTTGGCAAGGGCACTATTGATGGACAGGGTAGTGCGTTTTGGAAGGGCAAATCTCGTCCTTACAATCGCCCTGATAAATTGATTTGGCTGAAGTATAGTACCAATATACTTTTCAACGACATTAGGATTATCAACTCTCCCAATTGGAATATTGATGTCAGCTTTTGTGATGGGGTATGGATTGATGGTATTTCAATCATAAGTGAATTAGGCTCACCTAACTCTGATGGTATAGACCCGGTCTCTTCCAAAAATGTTTTTATATCCAATTGCTACATAGAGACAGGTGATGATGCTATCTGTCCCAAATCGCGCAATGGAATACCAACCGAAAATCTGGTAGTCACTAATTGTGTGCTTATATCCGATGATTCGGCGATCAAGCTTGGAACTCGTTCTGAAGATCCGATTCGCAACGCTGTATTTAGCAACATAGTCATCCGCAACACTATTTATGGTATAGCTCTCTTTGCGAAAGATGGTGGTACGTTTGAAAATATTCGCTTTAGCAACATTTACATAGAAACAGCGCTGAATGAAACTGAAGATCCAACCAAGCCTCGGGGTATTTATCCCATCTTTGTCGATCTGGAAAGAAGAACACCAGATTCAAAATTGGGGGCTATCAAAAACATTTCGTTTGACGGTATCACTATCGATTCAAAATATGGCCATTGCCTGTTCTTTGGCCAGCCTGACTCCAGGCTAGAGAATATCAAACTGTCCAATATTAGTTTTACTATAGAGGAGCAACTTCCTTATGAAGACATGATGAAACCACGTGGTGTAAGGAACTTAAAGAATAAGGCCGCCAACGATTACGCTTATATTGATTCCTATTTTTCATTTGTTCACGTTGATGGGTTAGATGTTAATGAACTGACCATCAATGAACTGGATGAAACAGCCAACAACCCGAAGCACATGATCTGGGGAAAAGATATTCATCAAGTCGATATCTCCAACTTTAAAAATAGATCGGTCGTAAAAACAAATCTACCTATCATCCATTTCGAGGAGTCGACGACCATAGAGTTATCCTCTAATTCACCAGTATCAGAGGCTGCCTTTTTAAGCCTTTCAGGTACCGTTACCAGCGATGTAGTGCTCTTTAATAACAATCTACGGAAGGTGTCGAAGGGAGTGATCTTGGAAAATGTAAACAAGAGTCAAGTGATAGAACACAACAACTTGTACAAGTAGATACAGTCGATCTTTACAATGTCGAATATTATGTACAATAAGCTTAAGGTTAACATTCTTACGATTATAACAACCTTTTTTCTGCAACTGGTCTATGACCTTCAAGGCCAGGGGTTGATTCAAAATATTCAAGCTAGAGATAAAATGAGTCTTGATGGCCTTTGGGAAGCTATTGTCGACCCTCTAGAGAACGGGCTCTATAATCATAGCTTAGGCCTGAGAAAGAACGGGTACTTCATGAATGAGCAAATGAAGAATCCATACGATAGGATCGAGTACGATTTTGATCATAGCTATAGGCTCAATGTCCCCGGTGACTGGAATACACAGATGGAAAAGCTCTACTACTATGAAGGCACCATCTGGTATAAAAAGACTTTCCAAAAACCGGAAAGGGGGGGACGTAAGGTCATTTATTTTGAAGGGGTCAACTACAAGTGCAAAGTCTATCTGAATGGTGAGCTGCTTGGTGACCATATTGGGGGCTTTTCTCCGTTTTCTTTCGATGTGACCAACAAGCTTCAAGAAACAAACGACCTTATACTGAAAGTAGATAATAAGCGTCTCAGAGAGGCCGTTCCGACAATCAATTTTGACTGGTGGAACTATGGAGGCATCACTCGCTCCGTTTCCATTCTCTTTCTTGACCAGACATTTATCGAAGACTATTCCTTCCGGCTCAGCGAAAGTGGGCAACCAGAAGGCTGGCTTAGACTCAAAGGTGATGACATAGCGAATAGAGAAGTTGTTCTCACAATTGATGAGTTGAATGCTGACTTGCAGCTAAGAACTGATGAAAACGGTTATGCTGAATTCAGTATTAGGTCTAAGCCAGAACTCTGGACGCCTGACAACCCCAAGCTTTATGAAGTGTCACTTGGCTTAGCCGGTTTATTCGTTGAGGATCGTATCGGGTTTAAGACTATCCAAACCGATGGCACCCAAATCCTACTGAATGATCAACCCGTATTTCTCAGAGGTATCAGTATTCATGAGGAAGCACCTTTTTGGGGGGGGAGAGTGACAGTTCCTGAGCAGGCTCGGGTATTACTCTCATGGGCAAAAGAGCTAGGTTGTAACTTTATTCGTCTTGCGCACTATCCTCACAACGAGTTCACAATCAGGTTGGCCGAGGAGATGGGCTTGCTTGTTTGGTCAGAGATACCAGTTTATTGGACTATAGACTATGACAATCCTTCCACTTATCAGAATGCCGAACAACAGCTTTTCGACATGATCAGTAGGGATAAAAATAGGGTAGGTATTGCACTTTGGTCTGTGGCAAATGAGACGCCAGTCACAGAGGCAAGGTTGAGTTTTCTCGGTCGATTAGTAGATAAGGTCAAGGAGCTGGATGATACGCGACTCATCACTGCAGCATTGAACACTCAATCAAGTGAGGGCAATAAGACCATCATTGATGACCCCCTTGGTGAGTACATCGATGTGATTGGTATCAACAGTTATTGTGGCTGGTATGGTAGTCGTCCCTACGAATGCAGTGATAAGGTTTGGGAAAACCTATACAATAAGCCAATGATCATGAGTGAGATAGGAGGAGGTGCCTTAGCAGGAATGCGTGGTACAGTTGATGACCGATGGACAGAAGAGTACCAGGCAGATGTTTATAAATACAACCTTGAAATGCTAGATGAAATTGATTTTCTAGCTGGAGCATCTCCCTGGATTCTAATGGATTTTCGTTCGCCGCGGAGGAATCTCCGGCATATTCAAAAAGACTATAACCGAAAAGGGTTGATTTCAGAAAACGGCATTCGGAAGAAAGCATTTTACATTTTGCAAGAATACTATGATCAAAAAAGAAAACAGTAATAACTAGTGATCAGTAGCTTATTGTCCAAAGCATCAAGCTTTAGCGACGGCTAAATATATTACTCAAAACACTTGAAGTTTTGAAACACTAAACAAGCCTGTTGAAAATGAAGAGCATCAGAACTATAATGAATACTAGCTTTTATTTATTCATGTGTGCTACGTTGATCCTTGGGTGCAAGGAAAACAGTACGTCAGGGAAAACTAATCAGCTTGACCCTGATGAGATATTAAGCTCAATTGCAGATCGACTCTATGGAGCTGTTCAGAGTGCAAGTTCTCCAAGACTACCCAGGTCCGTAGAAGATGGTAAAGTAAGATATACCTCTTCTGAGGGCTGGACCAGTGGTTTTTTGCCAGGCATGCTCTGGATGATAGCAGATTACGATAACAGTAGAGACTGGACTCAGTATGCAGAGCTTTATACTAAGCAACTTGAAGAAGTACAATACCTCACTTCTCATCATGATCTTGGATTTATGTTGTATAACAGCTACGGTAGGGGATATACTGCCTCAAATAGTGATATTTATAAACAAGTATTGGTCAATGGGGCTAAGTCCCTGGCATCAAGATATGATTCGCTTGTTGGTATGGTTAAATCCTGGGACAGGCCGGGTAAATGGCAGTATCCGGTCATCATCGATAATATGATGAACCTGGAGTATTTATTTTGGGCTACCAGGGCAACAGGAGATTCATCTTACTATGCCATGGCCCTCAGCCATGCTACTAGTACCCTACGAGATCATTACAGGGCAGACGTCAGTTGTTATCATGTAGTGGACTATGATACACTTACCGGCGAACCTATTTGGAAAGGGACTCATCAAGGATTAGCAGATGAATCAATATGGGCTAGAGGGCAGGCATGGGGATTGTATGGGTTTGCAATGGCTTATCGTGAGACAGAGGATGTGATGTTTTTAGAGCATGCAAGAAGAATTGCCACATTTCTGATGAACCATGGCCAAATGCCACTCGATAAAGTACCCTATTGGGATTTAGAAGATCCTGATATACCCAATGCACCCAGAGACGTATCTGCTGCGGCGATTATGGCATCCGGGTTAATTGAGTTGAGCACTTATGTGCCAGAGGAGCGTGAGGCATACATCGATTATGCGATGGAAATGCTTGTGAGTCTAAGCGAAAACTATAGATACGAGTCCGCTAGTGAAAGCTTCTTTTTTCTGGACCAAAGTGTGGGGAACAAACCGAAGAACAAAGAAGTCAGCATCCCCATTATCTATGCCGACTATTATTTCATCGAAGCTTTGTTAAGGCTAAAACAATCGCAGATCTGAAAAGCGTTCCTCAGAAATTGGAAATACGTGAATGCTCTGCTCTAACCATTTTGCTAGTAACCTACTATTGTTAAAATCGACAGATAAAGGTGGAAATATCAATTTGCAATGATCGTCCCCAACTTAATAAAATTGATAAAATGCTAATTCTCCGTACATATGATCTTGGTTATTGACGTCTTAGTTATAAAGACTATCTTTCTACTAGACCATATTAGCAAGGTATGACGTTGACACGTAGACATTTTATTGCCAGATCATCCACAGCGGCCATTTACCTGGGAACCGTTGGTTCTAGCTTGGCAGTACCAGTCGACAAACAGCCCACTTTGAAAGTAGGCATTATCGGTTCAGGAGATAGGGGTAAAGGTTTGGCACGACTAATACAAAACACAGATGGACTAGAGGTTGGTGCCATGTGTGATATCATTCCATTTAGATTGCAAAATGCTAAGGATTACGGAGATAGCAGCACAAAGTACTTCTCTGACTACCGAAAGCTACTTGATGAAAAAGAAATTGATGCAGCTATTATTTGTACACCTTTCAATATGCATGCAGATATGGCGGTTGAGGCACTAGATGCAGGCAAACACGTTTATTGTGAGAAAACCATGGCTTATGGATTTGATAGCACACGAAAGCTTGTTAATGCCGCGAGGAATTCTAAAAAAATATTCCAGACGGGCCATCAATACCATAGTTCTAGACTGTATCATCACGTATATGATCTCGTGAATCAAGGGCACTTAGGTGAAATATCCCTAATTGAGGGAAAATGGAACCGTAATGGAGATTGGAGAAGACCTGTACCGGATCCCCAATGGGAAAGAATGATTAACTGGAGAATGTACAGAGAGTATTCAGGTGGTTTGACTGCTGAGCTTTGCTCTCATCAGATTGATTTCTCAAACTGGATTTTTGGTAGTCATCCTGTTAAGGTTTCTGGTTTTGGAGGTGTAGACTACTGGAAGGATGGCCGAGAGACGTATGATAATGTTCATCTGATTACTGAATATGCAAATGGTGCTAAGGCCACCTACACTAGTTTAACGACGAATAGCAAAGACGACTATCAGATTCGGATACTAGGCAAGACAGGAAGTATCATTATTACCAGAGATAAAGCTTGGTCCTACATAGAAAATAATAAAGATGTACAGGCTGGGGTAGTAGATGGTGTCAGTGGCGCCACTATGAAGGATTGGAGTACTTCAAAGGGAGTACCAATTGATATTACCCATAAAGACCCAAGTGTTCAGGCCCTGATTGATTTTAAGGATTGCATATTCAAAAACAAGAAACCAGAAAGTAACGCTGAGAGTGGAGCTAAAGTCTCTATTACTGTTCAGCTCGCACTCAACGCCATGGATAATAGTGTTGTGGAGTACTGGAAGGACGATTATAATTTTTAATGACATATGAAGAAAATAACCTTAATCCTTAGCTTATTCCTGGCTTCACATTTTTCCTATTCTCAAGAAGGGTGGGAAGCGCTATTTAATGGCAAGGATGTCAAAAATTTTGAGAAACTCAATGGAACTGCCTCTTACAAAATTGAAGACGGCACCATCATTGGAACATCCCAATTAGGTACCCCGAATACTTTTCTTGCCACAAAAAAAACGTATGGTGACTTTATTCTGGAGTTAGATGTCAAAGTAGATAACAATCTGAACTCAGGTATTCAGATCAGGAGCTTGAGCAAAGAGGATGTTATGGGCGGTCGCGTGCATGGGTACCAAGTAGAGATTGATCCTAGTGCACGAGCCTTTTCTGGAGGCCTGTACGATGAAGCAAGGAGAAAATGGCTTTATCCATTGACCATAAATGAGAAAGGCAGAGCTGCTTTTCGTCCCGGAGAATGGAATAGATATCGTATTGAAGCGGTAGGTAACAACATTAGGACATGGGTGAATGGGGTGATGTGTACAAATCTGGTAGATGATCTGACTGCTGAAGGGTTCATTGCACTACAGGTACATAGCATCAAAGATGAGTCTCAGGAAGGAGCTACAGTACAATGGAGAAACATTCGGATCAAAACGACCGAACTAGCCAATGAGCAATGGCCAGTCGACCCGGAGGTGCGAGAGGTGAGTTACCTAATCAATGAACTCTCTGATTGGGAAAAAAGAAAGGGTTTTCGTCTCCTATGGGATGGGAAAACGAGCAAAGGATGGAGAGGTGCCAAGTTGAACAATTTCCCTGAATCAGGCTGGCAAATTGAAGATGGAGTATTGACGGTGTTAGCGACTGACGGAAGAGAATCCACTGGGCCAGGAGACATCATTACCGTGGAAAACTTCAGTGATTTTGAACTCGAACTGGATTTCAAATTGACAGAAGGCGCCAATAGTGGGATAAAGTATTTTGTTGATCCTAAGCTCAATAAAGGAGCGGGTTCAGCTATAGGTTGTGAATTTCAAATACTTGACGATAAAAGGCATCCTGATGCTAAAAAGGGTGTAGCGGGCAATCGCAAACTTGGTTCACTATATGACTTAATTGCTGCAACGAATTTAGAAATCACTGATCGCCCAATGGCGAAGTTTTTTAAAGGAATCAATGAATGGAATCGAGCCAGGATTGTAGCTAAAAACGGGAAAGTGGAACACTGGTTGAATAATGAAAAAATCATCGAGTATGATCGCTTTTCCCAAGTTTTTGAGGCTTTGGTGAATTACAGTAAGTACAAAGATTGGCCCAATTTCGGTAGATGGGCCGAAGGACCTATTCTCCTTCAGGATCATGGAGACACTGTCCATTTCAGAAGCATTAAGATAAGAGAACTATAACCCCTCAACTATGAGCAACGATCAATCACGAAGAAGTTTTATCAAAAAAACTGCTGCTGGTACCTTGGGTTTGTCTTACGCTTTGTCAGCCAGTAGCTATGGCAATATTATCGGAGCAAATGACCGAATCAATGTCTGCTTTATGGGATTAGGCAGAAGAGTTTCAGCTTTTTATCCAAGCTTAGATAAGCAGTACAATGCTCAACTTTCATATCTGTGTGATCCTAAACAAAGTCAGGTAGGCAAAGCACTAAATAACCTAAAATCGTATATCGATTACGTACCAAAACAAGAGCAGGACATTCGTAGGATACTAGAAGACAAAGATGTCGATGCTGTTTTCGTTGCACCTCCAGATCACTGGCATGCTCCTGCTACCGTAATGGCACTGGACGCGGGTAAGCACGTATATGTAGAGAAGCCATGTGCCCATAATCCCAATGAGGCAGAGATAATGGTGGCCAGACAAAAGGCTACAAGGAATATGGTGCAAATGGGTAATCAGCAACGTTCCTCTGCACATACGATCAAGATCATCAAAGACATTCATGCAGGAAGAATAGGGACCCCATATAAAGCGGTGGCGTTTTACTCCAACGGCAGAGGTGAAGTGCCTTTGCAAAAGAAGCAAGTGCCCCCGGCAGACCTGAATTGGGAACTGTTTCAAGGGCCTGCTCCGAGAAGGGATTACACCCATGACACATGGAACTATAATTGGCATTGGCATGGATGGGATTACGGTACTGCAGAAACCGGGAACAACGCTGTGCACGAACTCGATATTGCCAGATGGGCCTTACAAGTAAAGTATCCAAAAGAGTCAGTTGTACGCGCCAGCAAGAACCACTTCCTCAATGATGGTTGGGAAATGTATGATACTATGTACGCTTCGTTTCTGTTCGATGATGGCAAAGAAATCGTTTGGGATGGGAAAAGTAGAAATTCTCTGAAGACTTATGGCGCAGGTAGAGGCACCATTATCTACGGTTCGGAAGGATCTGTGTGGGTTGATCGGTCATACTATGAGTTATATGATCGCAATGGAACACTTTTGGAAAAAAGCGAGGAGACAAATGAAGGTGGTACCGCACTTGGCGGAGGAGGCAGTACTTCAACTCAACATGTTAACAATTTTTATGAAGCAATTAGAGGAAAGGAGACGCTGAATGCACCTATTCATGATGGAGCTATTAGTAATCACATGGCATTGTTAGCCAATATTGGATATAGGGTAAACAAGCCGTTGACTATTGACTCAGCTACAGGAAGGGTCTCGAACAACCCGGAAGCAATGAAAATGTGGATCAGGACGTACGAGCCTGGGTGGGAAATGAAACTATAAGCTTTAGTTGCTCTAGCAATAGACTGCAGCTTACCTCAGCTTCCAACTCAGTAGTACATATCACGTCTGTGCGTGTTGGAGAGGTGACACCAGCAATCACTATCATATGATCATACGACATTTATATCATTTACAGGTTTTTGCCATATTAGCTTTCTTGTTTTTTCAATGTAGTGTCCCATCAGAGCCTGACTTCTCTTACCAGAAGGCGAAGCTACTAGAAGCTGAAGGTTGGGCCAAAGTACCTGCAATTTTGGAGCGTATTGTTCCGCCAACCTTTATAAACAATGAATTCATCATTACTGATTTTGGTGCAGTAGGTGACTCTCTGACCAATAGTCTACCGGCAATAACTCGGGCGATTGATATGTGTCATGAGGCTGGAGGTGGTAAAATAGTGGTGCCACCTGGACAATTTTTTATGGATGGCCCTATTCATATGAAGAGTAATGTGCACATCTATTTGTCAGAAGGTTCACGTATTTTCTTTACCAGTGATCATACCAAATACCTTCCGGCAGTGAAAGTGAGATGGGAGGGGACAGTATGTTATAATTTCTCCCCACTCATATACGCTTATCAACAAACTAACATCGCCATAACTGGTGAAGGAGAAATTGATGGTGCTGCTAAAGATTGGTCGGTAGAATGGCGTAAAGTTCAAAAGCCGGAAAAAGATCTGCTAAGGCAGATGGGTAACGATACCATTCCTGTAGAGCAGAGAGTATTTGCAAATGGCTTTCTAGATTTGGACGGTGACGGAGAGGATGATGGATATGGTGATGGAAAACTTCACTATCTGAGACCATCTCTTGTGGTGTTTTATGAGTGTGAGAACATTCTATTGGATGGAGTCAGCTTTAAGAATAGTCCTTTCTGGACAGTCCATCCAGTGTTTTCGAAGAACGTCACAATCAGAAATATCAATGTGTTTGGAGAAGTGTTGAACGATGATGGTATAGATCCTGACAGTAGCGAGGATGTGTTGATCGAAGGTTGCACAGTTGTAACCCATGATGATGCTATCTCAATCAAGGCGGGTCGTGATCAGGATGCATGGAATAGGTCTGGATCAAAAAATATCATCATACGGGACAATGACTTGCTTAGCGGTGTAAATGCACTATGTATAGGATCAGAAATGTCAGGAGGGGTGATGAATGTGTTTGCGGAGAACAACCGGATTGCAGGTGGTAAGCATGCCTTGAACTTCAAGTGTAATTTGGATCGTGGCGGTCAAGTCCAAAAAGTATATTTAAGAAATACTGAAATAGAGTCCTGCGATGAAGCAATGTTCATTTTTAGAATGGACTATCACGGGTATAGAGGTAACCACTTTCCTACAAAATTCAATGACTTCTTCGTTAGTGGAATTACATGTGAGAAAGTGGAGGAAAAGCCCTTTAAAATCGTAGGGGTCTCAGATGAGCCGATAAGCCGAGTCTTACTGGACGATATCAAGGTTGGAGAGGCTGGTATGGACAGTGAAATTGAGTTTGCTTCTGATATTGTATTCAACGAGGTTTATGTCAATGACGAAAAGGTCAATCGTTAGAAAAAAAGTCGTCCCAAAAGCTGATCGGCTTCTGAGACGGTTTTGATTAGTTATAAGATCAATAGCAACTCAAATTGGCTTTTGCCTCCACTTTTTCTTATCCGACAGTTGTTTCTTCTGTTTGATCCGTTTTTCTACCGCTGACTTGCTTGGTTTAGTTGCTTTCCTTGTTTTGTGTTCTTTAAGGCTCTTATTGATAAGTGTCACGAGCTTTTTGAAAGCTAGCTCCTTATTTCTTAATTGAGAGCGGCAGGCGTCTGTTGCAATGATGAGTTCTTGATCTTTGGTGAGCTTTGCTGACAGCTTTCGGAGCAGTTGTGATCTCTGCTTTTCTGATATGTGATCCGAATTAGCAACTGACCATCGAAGCACAACTTTGGTCTCTACTTTGTTGACATGTTGGCCACCTGGACCGCTACCGCGAGCTGTCGTGTAGTTTAGCTCTTCCTTTAGACCTGCTATTTGTGAGGCTACTAGCATACTACGTTTATAACTTGTGGAGTGTTAATAGAGTTCTTGGTTAAGCGTTCACAAAACTAGCGACAATTGAAAGAGAAAACTTGATACAAAAAAACCCGATCATCAATGACCGGGTTCGTTTACGAGTGGTTGAAATTATCTTAGCTACCTGGATAAGGTCTAATGGTCTCTCCAGTGTAAACCTGTCTTGGTCTTCCTATAGGCTCCTTGTTCTCTCTCATTTCTCTCCATTGAGCTATCCAACCGGGCAGTCGACCCATTGCAAACATTACTGTGAACATTTCGGTAGGGATACCCAACGCTCTGTAAATGATGCCTGAGTAGAAGTCTACATTAGGGTAGAGTTTTCTATCTACAAAATACTGGTCATTGAGTGCCTCATGTTCTAGTCCTTTTGCAATATCCAATACCGGATCCGTTACACCAAGTGAGTCTAATACATCATCAGCAGCTTTTTTGATGATCCGCGCTCGAGGATCAAAGTTCTTGTATACCCTATGTCCAAATCCCATCAATCGGAAAGGATCATCTTTGTCTTTCGCCTTAGCCATCCACTTCTTTGTGTCACCACCATCAGCTTTGATGTTCTCCAACATCTCGATCACAGCCTGGTTAGCACCACCATGAAGAGGTCCCCAGAGTGCATTGATACCAGCAGAAATAGAAGAATAAAGACTCGCTTGAGAAGAACCAACAACCCGAACAGTAGAAGTAGAGCAGTTCTGCTCATGATCAGCGTGTAGAATCAATAACTTGTCGAGCGCTGCAGATACTGCAGGATTGACATCATAAGGTTGACTTGGCAAGCCAAACATCATGTGTAAGAAATTGGAAGTGTAATCCAACCGGTTATCCGGATAAACCAGAGGGTGTCCAATCTTATTTTTATATGCGAATGCTGCCATTGTCGGCATTTTCGCAATGATCCTGATAATAGATAGGTTCACTTCATCCCAGCTTCTGTTTGGGTCCAATGACTTAGGGTAAAAAGCTGTCATAGCCGTTACCAATGAAGAAAGAACACCCATAGGATGCGCTGCTGAAGGAAATCCATCAAGTATCTTATGAAAATCTTCATGGATCAGGGTATGTAAAGTGACTTCCTCTTTATAAGCCTTGAATTCCTCAGCGGTTGGAAGGCGGCCATATATGAGCAAATAAGCGACTTCTAGAAAGCTCGATTTTTCTGCAAGGTCTTCAATAGAATAACCCCTGTGATGCAGAATACCCTTCTCACCATCCAAAAACGTAATTGAGCTCTTAGTAGAACCGGTGTTTTTAAAACCCGGGTCTATCGTGATCAAACCTGACTCAGCGCGCAACTTGCTGATATCTATGGCTTTCTCATTTTCAGTACCTTCAATAATGGGGAGTTGGTAGGTGTTGCCGTCTACCTTTAACTCTGCAAATTCTGACATGCTCAATTAAACGTTTTCTTGTTGTGATTCAATTTGTGATTAAAATAGATAATATTTCCTTCAGAAGAAAGATCAATTATTTCCTAATATCAGTGGTAATCCATCCTTTCCACTGCCTATTACGACTACCTTACTATTGGGTGAATTCGCTAGTCCCATAGTGGCCTCAATACCTCTCATTTTCAGCAATTCATCAGTTAAGCTACTGTTAATGATTTGGTTGGCTTTTGCCTCACCCTCTGCAGCAATGCGTTTACGCTCAGCCTCACTTTTTTCTTTATCCAGTCTAAACTGATAAGCCAAAGCCTCTTGCTCTTGCTGAAGCTTGTTCTCGATAGCCGCTTTGATTTGTTCCGGTAGGTTAATAGACCTGATCAAAAGTGCTCTCAACTCCATGTTGTTATCTGCTAGTGAAGTTTCAGTTTCGAGCGTGATAGCTGTTTCAACCTCAGAGCGCTTGGTAGAGTAAATTTCCTCTGCGGTAAATCGCCCCATTACCTGACGAACTGCTGAGCGTACTTCAGGTATGACCAAAGTAGTGATGTAAGCTTCACCAAAATTCTCATGTAAGTAGCCTACACGATTATAAGTAGGATGGAAACGAACGGTAATGTCTACCGCAATAGACAAGCCGTTTTTGTCCAGTACGTCCATCTGTTCTTCCCTGGTGTTTTCCCTTACATCATATACGTATGCGGTATTCCAGGGAGCCTTAATATGAAAGCCGGGTGTTTTGATATCTTCTTTATCGAGACCACCTCCAAACTTGTAGAAGATCACGGCCCTTTCACCTGCTTCAATAGTAAAAAAGATGCTGGATGAGAGCGAAAAAATGGCAATCAGCCCGATCAAGGCAAATACCAACAGGGGTAATAATTTACTGTTATTCATTTGGTTAGTTTAATTTCTCTCAAGTTATAATGCTTAACTGAATTTTACGGAATAAGTTTTACTATCATAAACAATAGTAATGCACTTATTAATCCTTCGAACCTATACTTAATCAACTACCTTAATAAGGTAATAGTTCTTCTTTCCTTTTTGGGCCAATAAGTATTTGTCTTGAAGCAGTTCAAAATCCACTGCTGCACTCGGGTCAGCAATTTTAGCCTTGTTGATACTGACACCTCCATTGCTGATCATCCGTCTGGCTTCACCCTTTGAACCAAACACTAACCCATCAGTCGTTTCAGAAAGCAAGTCAGTGACATTGGCGGTAGACGCTAAGGCTGACTTGTTGATCTCACGTTGTGGCACACCTTCAAAAACTGATAGCAATGTTCTTTCATCCAATTGACTCAACTCTTCTGTAGTCGATTTACCAAACAAAATATTGGATGCGGAAACGGCAACTTCATAATCCTGTTCTGAATGAACTCGCACAGTAACCTCTTTGGCCAATGCCTTTTGTAGTTGTCGTTGGTGAGGGGCATGCTGATGCTCAGCGATAATTGCATCTAGCTCTTCTTCTTCGCTGGTAGAGAATATCTTAATGAACTTGGCAGCATCCTCATCAGATACGTTCAACCAATACTGATAAAATTTGTAAGGGCTGGTTTTATCCGCATCCAACCAGATGTTTCCACCCTCTGACTTTCCGAATTTGGCACCATCAGAGCGCGTTAGAAGGGGAGTAGTTATGGCAAATGCCTCTCCCTGACCTTTGCGTCTGATCAATTCTGTTCCAGTTACGATATTACCCCATTGATCCGATCCACCTACCTGCACTTTGATGCCATTATTCTTCCATAACCAATAGAAGTCATAACCCTGTACGAGCTGGTAGGTAAACTCCGTAAAGCTCATTCCAGTGTCCAGCCGCTTTTGGACCGAATCTTTGGCCATCATATAGTTGACTGTAATGTGCTTGCCTACATCACGTATGAAGTCAAGGAAGGTGAATTCCTTGAACCAATCATAGTTGTTGACCATTTCGGCACTGTTGGCACCACAGTCGAAATCAAGAAACTTTTCTAGTTGGGCCCTCACACATTCCTGATTATGGCGCAGTACTTCTTCAGAAAGCAGGTTGCGCTCCTGCGATTTTCCGCTAGGGTCACCCACCATGCCTGTCGCACCACCTACAAGTGCAAAAGGTTTGTGACCACATCGCTGCAGGTGCACTAGAATCATGATTTGAACCAGGTTGCCGATATGCAGTGAGTCGGCTGTGGGGTCAAAACCTATATAGGCTGATGTCATTTCTCTATTGAGCAAATCCCGGGTGCCAGGCATGATATCGTGGACCATTCCACGCCATTTCAATTCTTCTACAAAGTCCTTCATTGTATATGTTGAGTTCGAAGCGGCAAATATAACCTAGGCTAGTGGAATACCTGCTTCGCTCAAAAGATGATCAAAGTCCCATAAATCACTGATCAATTCGATGAATTACACATGACGATTGCCCTATTTTTCAGCCGAACAAACTACTGAGGTATGGGCGATTTGAATGTGCGTTTGGTGACGAACCGAACTGAACTCAACGAATTCACAAAACACCTACTAAACGATATCCACGCTTTGGAGCGAATGTTGGAGGAAGATTGGTTTGAAAGTGAAGTAATACATATTGGTGCTGAACAAGAGCTTTGCCTTGTGGATAAGCATTTGAAACCTGCTCCAGTGGCAATGAATGTGTTGAGCAGGATCCATGATGATAGCTTTGTTACTGAACTGGCTCGATTTAATCTCGAAACTAATCTCAGCCCGCAACCCCTGGGAGCCGGGTGTTTCAATAGGCTTCATCAACAAATTGATGAACGACTTGCCACGCTCAATGAGATTTGCCAGGCCCTGGGGATTGATTATGCGCTGACAGGTATACTTCCTACCATACGAAAATATGATCTTGGTGCGAATAACATGACGCCTTTGCCGCGATACGAGGCGTTGCTTAAGGCCATCGACGCATTCAAAGGAAAAAACCAGGAGCTAAGGATAGTCGGTGTAGATGAACTGCATTTAAAGCGCACTACGGCTATGCTCGAATCATGTAACTCGAGTTTTCAAGTCCACCTTCAGATCAAACCGGAAGAGTTTGTCAAAATGTACAATATCTCACAGGTTCTGGCCGGACCTGCATTAGCTATTTCTGTGAATTCACCGCTGCTGTTTGGTAAGCGGCTTTGGGCTGAGACCCGGATTGCCCTCTTTCAGCAGTCGATTGATACAAGGATCACCTCGGAGCATCTCCGTGACAGGAGCCCTAGAGTGACTTTCGGTAAGCATTGGCTCAACGAGAGTATTTCCGAGATATACAAGGATGATATTGTGCGGTTCAGAATTATGCTCCAAACGGATTGTGAGCCCAACAATCATCTGCTGCTTGATGAAGGGATCACCCCAAAGCTACGCGCCCTGATGATCCACAATTCTACGGTTTATAGGTGGAATAGGGCGTGCTATGGCGTAAGTCCTAGCGGAAAACCTCATCTGCGTATCGAAAATCGTGTTTTTCCCTCAGGACCTACTATAATCGATGAAGTAGCCAATGCTGCCTTCTGGATTGGTATGATGAAAGGTATGGATGCCGAGTATAAGGACATCCGGGATTTTATGGAGTTTGATCATGCCAAAGGGAATTTTTTCTCAGCATCTCGTGACGGTCTTAATACAAGTTTCCATTGGGTTAACGGTAAGAAAATAAGCGTTAATCGGTTGATCGCTGAAGAATTGCTACCTCTGGCACGTCATGGTCTTGAACTCAATAATGTCAGTAAGAAGGAAATTGACAAATACCTCGATGTGATCTCAGAGCGCAACGAAACCAGAAAAACAGGTGCGCAGTGGCTCCTAAATTCTCATGCTCAACTCACAAAGAAGGTCGGAAAAGAACAAGTTGCTCCGGCACTGATATCTTCTATTATGAAGCATCAGAAGACTAATAAGCCGGTTCATCAATGGCCGTTGGCTGAAGGAACTTACGAAGCAGACTGGCGTCCCGACTCATTATTGGTAGAGGAATTCATGACAACCGACGTTTTCAGTGCTAGCCCCGATGACTTACCAGAGCTGGTAGCCGATATTATGGCTTGGAGAAAACTAAAGTACATGCCCATCGAAAATAATAAAGGTATACTCAAAGGGTTAGTTTATTATCATCAGATACTCAACTACTTATCAAAAAAGCATGGTAAGAGAAATGGTGAGAGTAGTATGACTATTAAGGATATAATGCTAAAGGCCCCCCCAACAGTTAATCCTGATGATTCCATTGTCGACGCATTGAATGTGATGAAAACACATTCAACCAATTGCCTTCCAGTCATTAAAAATGGACGACTCATCGGAATCATATCAGAGGGAAATTTTATTAATATTACAGCGAGTTTACTACGATCTATACATAAGAAGGTCATTCAAAATGATATTGCACCTTCAGTAGAGAATGAATAGAATATTAGATGACATTTCAGGAGAGAAAGAGGGACCATTAGTAATACTTGTGGCTGGTATTCATGGCAATGAAACTGTAGGGATCGAGGCAGCTAAAGACATTTTCAGAAAGATCAGAGAAAAAGAAGTACACCTGGACGGTCGTCTTATCTGCATATTAGGAAATCTTCAGGCCATAGCTAGCAACAAACGCTTTTTAGCATATGACCTCAACAGGGCCTGGAAAGAAGATTATGTCAACCTTGTTGCAGAGAAAGCGGACCAGTTGGTACACGCTGAAGATCGAGAACTCAGAGAGCTTCACCTTACCATCGATGAGTTATTGGCAAGTGACGAGCATGAGGAGAAAATACTTGTAGATCTTCATGCGACTTCTTCTGATAAGGGCAATTTTATCATCATACCAGAAGCAGAAGCCGATCATCCAATAGTAAAAGCGCTACATCTGCCCGTGGTGATAGATATGGAAAAATACCTTGAAGGCACACTCTTAAACTATTATCAATATCATGGTGTCATTTCCTTTGCTTTTGAAGGGGGATTGATCGGTAGTCGTGAGGCGATTGAACTTCACGAATCGGGAATATGGGAGATCTTGGATACTGCGGGCATGATAAGCCATCATGACCATGAAGAAGTCGACCATTACGAAAAGAAACTGAGAGCCATTTCCGATAGTCTACCATCAAAAGTCAAGGCGTTTTATCGTCATTGGGTAGAGAGGGAAGATGAATTTGTAATGAAACCCGGCTATATCAATTTTCAAAAAGTGGAAAAAGGTGAACTACTCGCAAGAGACAAGTACGGTCCGATCTTCGCACCGGCCACAGGACTAATATTTATGCCGCTTTATCAAGATTCCGGCAATGATGGCTTTTTCCTGGTCCAGGAGCTAGTCCGGGAAGAACTTGTGAACCTCTATCAGTAATATGGCTAGCAGCTTTCAGCAGATTTACGATCACCTAAAGGCCGGTGAGTATGCACCGATATATTTCCTACATGGAGAGGAAGCTTACTACATCGACAAGGTGTCTGACTATATTGAAGGACATGCCCTTAGCGATTCTGATAAGGGCTTTAATCAAACGATACTGTATGGAAAGGATGTCGATGTAGCTACTATGCTCAACCATGCGCGTCGATTTCCCATGATGTCGGACAGACAGGTGGTTATAGTAAAAGAAGCCCAGGCTATCGCTGATCTTACTAAAGAAGACGGGATCAAATTGCTGGATGGGTACATTCAGAATCCACTTCCATCAACAATACTAGTAATCAACTACAAGCATAAGACGCTTGACAAGCGAACCAAACTTGCCAAATCACTCGACAAGTTTACGGTAGTCATGGAATCCAAGAAACTTTATGACAATCAAGTGCCAGACTGGATATTCGGGTACGTGAAAGAAAAGGGATTCTCAATAGAAGATAAAGCGGCCTTGCTACTCGCACAGTATATCGGTACTAACCTTGAGCGAATGGCCCATGAGATCGACAAGATCTTGATCAACTTCAAAGAGCCTATCAGTATATCATCAGGTCACGTGCAGAAGTATGTTGGTATCAGCAAGGACTATAATGTATTCGAGTTACAGAAGGCGATCGCCACTCAGGATATGCCGATGGCCGTCAGGATAGCCAACTATTTTGAAGCTGACCCTAAGAGCAATCCACTACTTCCGGTGATCACAACGATCTTCAATCTCTTTTCCAGGCTATTGATCGTTCACAAAGAATCCAACAAATCAGATAACAACATAGCCTCTGTGTTAGGTTTACATCGGTTTTTTGCAGGAGAGTATTTACTTGCTGCTCGCAATTACCCTCTTAACAAGGTTATAGAGAATATAGGACATATTCGACAGGCTGATTTGGCCTCTAAGTCCATCGGCACTGGAACAATCACCGATGGTCAGATCCTCAAGGAGTTGTTGTACAAACTTATGAGCTAGTTTCAAACCTTGACTAATCTATATAGCTTTCCTGTCAATACTATGTGGGCTGCACTTGCCGTTAGATTCCGTAGATCAGATATGCCAAAACACTTATTACTTTTTGTACTACTACTAGTATTTGTAGGTGCTGCAAAAGCACAACTCAATCTGAGTCAGTCGGAAGCTGCAACACTGATCGACCAGGGTAAGGAGATGTTGCTATCGAGAAAGTATAGTGCAGCAAGGGCCCATTTTGACCGACTATTATTCCGGTACCCCAATAGTGCATCCAATCGGCAGGTGAGCTATTTGCAAGCTTATGCAGCACTCAAGGCTGGCGATCAGGACGGTTTGCGTTTGGCGAATGCCTACTTCGATAAGTACGGGACTGTACCTGAGTCTTCAGGACTAAGTGAAGAACTCGCATTATACTATTTCGAGCAGGGAGACTATAAAGAAGCGTCCAGGTACTTCAGTATTAGTAGTAATCACACCTCCGATGAATCTGTGATATTCAAACGTGGATATACTGCTTACCAACAGAATCAACATGAAAGCGCATTACGTGATTTTAGCCAAATCAGTGATGGGTTTAGTCAGTATGCCTACAGTGCGGCTTACTATGCTGGTTATATAGCCTATAACAATGAACAATACATTGAAGCTAGAGAATATCTTGAGAAAGCTGAAAGAAGTGATCTCTACACCTCGAAAACCAGGATACTATTAGCGAGTATCTATTACCAATCTGGTAATTCTGATAAACTGATAGCATTGACCGAAGATATCAATGCAAGGGACCCGAACGCCGCGCCTGTCTATCTGCTTGCTGGTGAAGTACAGCACTCATCGAAGAACTATGCTGAAGCCATTGAATACTTTGAAAAAGGCAAGAAGTCAACAAAAGGGAATCAGCTATCCTTGAAGTACAAGATAGGCTATGCCTATTACCAGATCGGCAACATGGATAAGGCGATTGATAATTTTAAAGAAGTTGCATTGAGTAAGACGACTATGGGACATCAAGCGGCCTACTATTTGGGTGAAGCCTATGTAGCTCAAGGTAATCTTGCTTACGCCTCAAGTGCCTTTTACAATGCTTCTCGTATCGAGTTTGACAGAGACCTTCAGGCTTCAGCTCTGTTTCAATTCGGCAAAGTATCCTACCAACAAGGTCAGTTTAAGGAAGCTGTTGATGCCCTTATGGAGTTCAGCAGCACCTATTCTGATCACCCGGACCGTTCTGAAGCTGAAGAACTTGTTTCGAAGGCTTTGCTCAATACCAATGATTATGACCTGGCTATCAACTACATCGAACAACTTGACCAACGCTCGTCAAGTATCAACGCAACTTACCAACGTGTCACTTTGAGTAAAGGAGCACAGCTTTTCAACAAGTCACAGTTTTACGAAGCAATACAGTTTTTCAATAAGTCAATTGGGGTACCAGAAGACAAAGAACTGATCGACGAAGCTTACTATTGGAAAGGGGAGGCTTACAGCATCGGCAAGAAGTATGACGATGCGCTGAGCGCCTATAGGAGCGTTTTCAACAATAGCACCAGGACCATTTTTGATACCAAAGCTTTGTACGCTTCTGGCTATGCACTTTACAACCAGAGGCAGTATCAACCCTCCATCAAGTACTTCAATGACTATCTCAACAAAGAAGGTCAAGCAGCCATTAATGCCAGTACTTTCATTGACGCTCGTTTGCGACTAGCAGATGGATACTATGCAACTAAGCAATATGACCAGGCCATAACTCATTACAGCAGGGTAGCTAATAGTCAGTTTGCCTTAAGAGATTATGCAAGATACCAGCTGGCCATGTCCTTATGGCTTGATGATCGAGTGAATGAAGCCAACATCCAGTTGAATAGGTTTTTCAAAGATTATAGTCAATCAACTTACGCTGATGATGCCTATTTCCTAAAGGCTCAGATCAGTTTCGAAACAGGAAGCTATAATGAGGCTATTGCTGGATACAGTGAGTTGATTGCTACTTTTCCTCAAAGCAACCTGCTCCCATATGCACTCGTGCGCCGGGCGATCAGTAATTCAAATTTGGGAAGTGCGCAGAATGCCGAAAACGACTATAAGCTTGTATTGACTGACTATCCACGACATCCGATGGCCGAAAACGCTATTCTAGGCTTACAAGAGGTGATGAGCAACACAGGCAAGTCAGAGGAATTCGGAGATTTTCTTTCTGAATATAAGCAGCAAAACCCCGAAAGCACGAATTTGGAATCTGTAGAATTCGAATCAGCCAAGTCATTGTATTTTAGTCAGAGTTATGAAGAAGCCAGTTCAAGATTAAGAGATTTCATTGAAACTCACCCAAGTAGCTCTTATATAGATGAAGCTCAGTACTATCTGGGTGATTCCTACTATCGAAATGGTAATTTGAATGAGTCTTTGAATGTCTTCAGAATATTAATGGAGAACCCATCTAACAACTATTATAGAAGATCGGTAGGTCGGGGAGCGTTGATACAATTCACTTTGAGTGACTATCAGGCAGCTGTTGACAATTATCGGTTACTCTTACAAGGAGCGAGATCAGGACGTGAACAGAATGATGGGATCAAGGGCCTGATGGAGAGTCATTTTGCGCTAGCCAATCATGACTCTACTATCTACTATGCCAATAAACTGGTAGATCAGGAAAAGATCGGTTTTGGAGTAGAAAGCCTGGCTTATCTCTACTTAGGTAAGTCGGCGCAAGCTTTGGGTGAGAACCAAACAGCTATCGATCATTATTTGAATGTTCTGAATTTGGCCAAGGACGAAAATGGGGCAGAGGCTCAGTATAACATTGCGCTGATCCAGTTTAAGCAAAAAGACCATAGACAGTCGATTCAATCCCTATACAATCTAAACAGTAACTTCTCGTCCTATGAAGGCTGGTTAGGAGAGAGTTTCTTACTTATCGCAGAAAACTTCATTGCTCTTGAGGAACTATTTCAGGCAGAGGCAACCTTGAACTCTGTGCTTGACAAATCCCCATCAGAAGGGATCCGTCAGCGAGCAAGAGAGCGGCTTGCGACACTTGAAGACCTTGAAAAGAAACTAATCAGTGACACAACACAACTGAGTCAAGATTCGATCAAATGAAAACCCAGGCTATTATATTGATATTTCTAGTAGTTGCAGTCAGCGCTTATGGTCAGGAGGCACCCCCTGCACCGGACGGTGCTATAGAAGAGGCCCAGGTGATCATTGAAAAAGATCGAGAGATTATACTACCTCTGGCCAATCGATACTTTGAGAAAATCAACCTTGAGCAGAACCAGGTTAAACCGGATGAGCTTGAGTTTAACTTCAAGGAGCGATCATTTGACCCGGGAAGGATAGATGTCACGTTTACTCCAGCTACTTATGAAGCAACAGATGTGTCAAATGGTGATCAAAGCAGACTGAAGTTAGGTTACGGTAACTATGCTTCGCCCTTAGTGCAAGCCGATATTTATACAACTACAAACAACGCATGGCTTCTTGGCGCAGACCTTGACCATTTGTCCTTTGGAAGTGGGGTCGTCGATGATGAAAACAGTGCCGCTGGACGTAGCAGTCTCAATTTGATAGCAAGTAGTTTAAAGGAAGGGTCTTCTTTTAATGGTAGGTTGGGTTATAGGTCCCGGACCGGGTTCTTCTATGGGTATCCTGATGAAGCTATCGTAAGTGATAGAGATTCTATAAAACAAGTGATCAATGAGTTTAATGCTGCTATGGATTGGTCCGCTCAGTTGACCAATGAAGGTGCTTTCAAGTTGTTGGCAGATCTCAATTTGACCAACGACGAATATGGGGTAAGTGAAAATCTTATCACACTTGGAGGGACTGCTGATCTGCCTGTATCGGACCTTCTGAGCCTGAGGCTTACGGCTAATGCAAACTTTAGCCAGTATACCAACGCTATCGCAGAATACAGCAGGAATGTGTATGAGATAGACCCTTCAGTAATATACAGTAATGATAACCTGTCGGTAAGAGCAGGGGTCAAGCTGGCGCTGATCAGTGAAGACAGCAGCTTGAATGAAAACTTCAATGTTTACCCAGACGTCCACCTCAATTATGGGCTTTCTGATAACTTACGCGCCTATGCCATCATTGAAGGTGGTTTGAGAAAGCATTTTTACGCTAGTCGTTCTAACGAGAATTTCCACATTACAGACTCTGCCAATATCCAACATGCCAGCGAGACCTATCGTGGTACTATTGGCTTGTCAACCTATGGCCCACGTTTTTCAGCGGATTTTTTTGCCAGGTATAGCCAAACAGAGAATATGGGCTTCTTTGTGAATAGACCTGATAACCCCAGCGAATTTGATTTGGTTTATGACGAAGGGTCTACAGGCGTATTGTCATTAGGTACAAGCATGTCATATACTATTAACGAACACTTTTATGCTGAACTTGGAGTCTCATATTATAGTTATTCGACTGATCTGCAACCAGCAGCTTATCATTTACCTGAAGTAGAAGCTTTTGTGAATATCAGAAGCCAACTGACAGAGCAGTGGTCATTAGTGGTAGGGGGACAGTTCATGGGGGGTATTATAGCGACGGATCTTTCTGAGCACTCCGATTTCGATCTCGATGCTTTTCTTGACCTATCGGTAGAATTAGCATATCAGATCAATGGAAAGTGGGGTAGCTTTTTGTGTGCTGACAATGTCTTGAACACAGATTACTCTAGATATTGGCGCTATCCCAATCGCCAGATCATGGCCAAAATTGGAGTTATCTACTCCTTTTGAGACAAGCTGAATTTTACCTGACAGTTTAGGTTCAAATCATCTTTTTGTTAAATTACCTATCGAATCTAATCGAACAATCAACGCATATGGCTAAGAAGAATCCAAATGAAGATCCCGATGAGGAGAACAAATCAAATCAGCCGATTGATGACTCTGATGAGGATTTTGGTCTTCCAGATTTAGAATATGAAGAATTGGAGGATGATACAGAAGAAGAGGTCCTGGAAGAAGAGAAGGAGGAAATAGTAGAAGAGGTAGAGGTACCTGATGAGACTCCCGAAGTTGAGGAAGAACCTGTATCAGCTGATATTTCTGATATTGAAAGTGATCTTGATGCCGGTTTGGATATAGACGAGAGTGATATTGATGATGACACTTTTGAGCCTGCATCTTTTGATATCGATGATGATGACGATCTGGATATTGGCGATATCGATGATAAAGATTTTGACGAGAAAGACTTCATGAGTGATGAAGAGCTCAGTCGCAGCAACATTTTTGAAGATGACGATGATGAGACAGATCTTTCTGATTTTGATGCTGATGACTTAAGCGACTTTGAACCTCCTTCAGAAGATGCGGAATTACCAGGTAGTTATCGAACCGTGTCAAGTGAAGAGGGTGCAGGTAAGTTCACAAAGATTATTGTCATAGGCGTGGTGTCTTTCTTTATCATAGCTGCAGCACTACTATTCTTTGATAGTTTCACTGGAGAACCTGATGCTAACCAAGAAGTTGTAAAAGTTGAGAAAGCGGAGAGTCGACCAGAAAGGAGACCTGAACCGAAACCAAAACCCGCTACTACTGAAGAAAAACCAGCAGCTACCGAAAGTAACACAGGTACGGCACAGAATACTCCAAAGCCTGAGCCGAAACCAAAACCTCAAACAGCTCAGCCTAAACAAACTGCATCTACATCGACCTTTTCAGGAGATCCTGGAGAGTTCGCTGTACTACCGGAGCGAACTGGACGTTCCTATGTCATTATAGCAAGTTTCTTTGATGAAGACATGGCTACTGACTACAGCGAAGAGCTCGCAGCAAATGGTGTGAGCACCTCCATTATTCCACCGTTTAAGGATTCAAAATTCTATAGGGTGGCAGTGGCTGAGTTTGCGACCTACGGAGATGCCGCTAGCGCGCTTGGTCAGTTCAAAGGCACTTATGGCGATGATGTTTGGGCATTAAGGTATTAGAGAATTTTATGATATTACTTCAGGTTGGCACCACCGAAATCGTGGGTGCTGAAGGTACAGAGGCAATTACTGTACTAGAACTTCTAACTAAAGGCGGCTATATGATGCTGCCTTTAGTTTTGTTGTCAATCACTGCTCTCTACATATTTATTGAGCGGATCATGACCATTAATCGAGAAGCCAAGACCCCAAATGGTTTTACGGATACTATCAGATCAAAAGTCATCTCAGGAGATATCAATGGGGCCCGGGTCTTCTGTAAGGAGACCGATACACCTGTAGCCAGAATGATCGAAAAAGGACTAAGCAGGATCGGTAGCCCGTTGAAGAATATTGAGGTCTCTATCGAGAATGTTGGCAAGATTGAAGTCTATAAACTTGAAAAGAACCTAAGCTTCCTGGCGACAATATCTGGAGCAGCTCCTATGATCGGTTTCCTTGGAACTGTAACAGGTATGATACAGGCATTCATTGCGATAGCGCAAGAAGAAGGAGCGGTGAGTCCTAAGCTGCTTTCCAGTGGCATATATGAGGCTATGATCACTACTGCCGCAGGGTTGGTTGTGGGTATCTTGGCTTACCTGGCCTATAACTATCTGGTTACGAGGGTTCAAAAGCTTGTACATAAAATGGAATACGGTGCAATAGAATTCGTTGACCTCCTACAAGAACCGACATGAAAATAGAGTCAAAACACAAAGTAGATGCGGCATTTAGCATGTCTTCAATGACAGATGTGATTTTTTTGCTACTGATTTTTTTCATGCTGACCTCATCCTTTATTACTCCATCGGGTCTACCTGTTAATTTACCATCTAGTAAAAGCTCGAGCATCATCATGCAGAAGGTGAGTGTGACTATCACGAAGAACCTTCAGTATTATGTCAATGACAAAAAGGTGAGCAAAAACAATCTTGAAATGACTTTAAGAAGTGCTTTTGAAGGTAAGGAGGGATTGGTTGTGCTGCATTGTGATGAAACCGTACCTGTGGAGCATTTGGTGCACGTGGCAGGTATAGCGACAGCCTTGGAAGCCAAAGTATCTATTGCGACCAAACCTGCACGATGAGCGATAACAGTAAACGGGATAGAAAAGCGATGACCATCTCCTTAGTGGTGCATGGTGTGCTGGCTATTCTGTTTATTTTCATTCTGGCCTGGAGAGAACCTGATCCTCCAATTCCCGAATACGGAATCGAATTAAACCTAGGCGTCCTTGATCCAGGAAGTGGAAGTATACAGCGAGAAACTCCACCGGCGCAAGTTGACAAACCTACTCCAGATGAACCTATTGACGAAACGTCTACCGAAGCTATGGAAACGTCAACTACAGAATCTACAGATCAAATTGAGGAAATAGAGTCAGAAACGAATACCGAAGATTCTGAAGCTGAGGTTTCCGACGAGCCAGTTGAAGAGACTCCAGAAGAAATAGTAGAGGATCCTGTTGAAGAGGTGATTGAAGAACCGGTCGAAGAGCCCGTTGAAAATATCGAAACCTTTGAACCTGAAAGTCCCGATTTCCAAGAACCAGAACCGACAGAAGAAACTGCCCCTGAAGTAGTAGAAGAGTTTCCAGTGGAAGAACCTGAAGAAGTTATTGCAGAAGAACCCGTGACCGAAGAAATTATCGAGGAACCCGAAGAAGAAACGAATAATCAAGAGGTAGAGGCACCAACTTCAGAAGAGTCGAATCTAGAAGGTGATGCCATTGATTCAGTTGATCCTTCTTCCACCAATCAAGGAACTGAGGAAGACGAAGTAGGAGATGAAGGAGATCCTGAGGGTGATATTGATGCCAGGGCACTCTATGGCACTCCTGGAGCCGCTGATGGCGCAGCACTCGAGTTATCTGGTTGGGATTGGGACTATTTGCCAAAGCCAAATGATACTTCGGATGAGAATGGTAGAATAGTATTTCAAATAACAATCGATGATGCTGGCTATATTATTGGGATCAAGACCCTTGAAAAGACTGTGACGCCCGCAGTTGAAAAAATCTATCGTGATGAGGTGCTGCGGCTGACTTTTAGCCCGACATCAGATAATTCACGACCTGCGCCTACTTCAACAGGTCGCATCACATTTATCATCAAGACCAACTAGCATTGAACTACGGAGAGACACTGGATTTTCTTTACCGAAAACTTCCAATGTATCAGAGATCAGGCAGTAAGGCTATTAAAAAAGATCTAACCAATACCTATGCCTTATTGAAAGGTCTAGGAAACCCACATGAGAAGCTCAAGTGCGTTCACATTGCTGGCACCAACGGCAAAGGAACGAGTGCTCATTCTATTGCTGCTGTCTTACAAGCAGCTGGATACAAGGCTGGGTTATACACCTCGCCACATTTGAAGCACTTCACAGAGCGAATGAGGATCAATGGCCAGCCAGCTTCTGAGGGCTTTGTAGTGAGGTTTGTCAACGAAAATAAGTCGCTCATTGAAACCGTCCAGCCGAGCTTTTTCGAAGTGACAGTGGCTATGGCCTTTCAATGCTTCCATGAGCAACAAGTGGATATTGCGGTGGTAGAAGTTGGATTAGGGGGAACGCTAGACTCCACCAATGTTATTACACCATTGGTCAGTCTGATTACCCAGATAGGTTTTGATCATCAGGAGCTACTCGGAGATACCTTGGAACAAATCGCAAGTGAAAAAGCAGGTATCATAAAAAAGGGTATTCCAGTAGTAATTGGGGATAATCATGATGAGCTGAGGGGTCTCTTTCAGCGCAAGGCAGACTCGATCAATAGCCCTATTGAGTTTGCCAGTGATAGTTACCAAGTAAGTGCCCTAAATAATAAGGTTAGCGTAACGTCAGGAACTATTGAAGTCACCTTTGATCCTGACATAAAAGGCGCTTACTATAAAAACAACCTAGCGGGAACCCTCGGTGTAATTGACCAGCTTCAGCACCTAGGATATGACATTGGGGATGATTATATCATCAGAGGCCTATCCAATGTAACGGAGCTGACTGGGCTTAAAGGAAGATGGCAAATACTCGGCGACAAACCACTTACAATCTGCGATGTTGGACACAATGAAGATGGTCTTGAAAGTATTGTCAGGCAACTCAAAGAACTTGAATTTGATAAACTCTTCATAGTGTTCGGAGGAGTCAATGATAAACCTTGGGATGATCTATTACCACTCCTTCCAAAAGAAGCCAATTATGTTTTGTGTCAACCTAACATTCCCAGGGCCATTGCGGTAGCGGATCTTGCCCAACACTTCAAAAAGCATGAGCTTAACCACACGATTAAAGAGGATGTCAATGAAGCCATTGCGGTAGCGAAATCACAAGCATCAGAAAAAGACGTGATTTTCATTGGAGGAAGTACCTTTGTGGTCGCGGAAATAAACGACCTGTAAAGTGAGAAAAAAGCTTCAGCGTTTCGCTGATAATGCGGCCAGTTACAATGTGATTGAACTTGGCAAACCTAGTTATGAGACCATCAAGGGAAGATGGAATGAGCACTTCAAGAATGATTATCCGCTCGTTGTAGAATTAGGTTGTGGCAGGGGAGAGTATACCGTTGGATTGGCGGAGCGATATCCTGAGAAGAACTTTATAGGAGTAGATATCAAAGGCGCAAGAATTTGGGTGGGAAGTACTTACGCAAAATATGAAGGGCTCGACAATGCGGCATTCCTACGAACTAAAGTCCAACAGATTGATGCTTTTTTCGCCCCTGATGAGGTCAGCGAAATTTGGATTACATTTCCTGATCCGCGTCCCAGAGATCGCGACGAAAAACGGCGATTGACTTATCCTGGATTGATGTTGATCTATCAATCACTATTGAAGACTGATGGGTGGGTAAAGTTCAAAACCGACAACACCGATCTCTTCAACTATACCCTTGAGATGATCGATGAAGGTCAAATCAATGTCAAAAACTTGTCCTATACACACGATCTATATACGTCTGAATATCAGGATGAGCACTTTGGCTTGAAAACCAAATATGAAGGCATCTTTACTGAAAAGGGAGAGAAAATTAAATATATGAAGTTTCAGTTCTCGGTATAACTCGTGAACTTCGCTCCACATCAAAAAGTATGGATCTTTCACTTGTCATAACGGTATACAATGAAGAGGACAATATTGAGCCGCTGTTGGAGCAGATCAGTACTTCTTTAAGTGATTTTCAGGGTGATTATGAAGTAGTACTTGTCGATGATGGCAGTACAGATGCTACCGTCAGGAAAGTGAAAGAATTCGGAGACGAGCATACCAAGCTGGTCATTTTTAATAAGAATTACGGGCAGACCACTGCCATGGCCGCAGGTATTGATTATGCGGAGGGCAAATACATTGCCACGCTTGATGGTGATTTGCAAAATGATCCATCTGACGTACCCGGAATGATCCAAAAGCTCGAAAAGGAGGACTGGGATGTAGTAGCGGGGGTTAGAGCTAACCGCAAGGATGGCATGTTACTCAGGAAAATTCCAAGTGGTATTGCCAATGCTATGATCAGGAAATTAACAGGCGTGCACCTTCACGATTACGGATGTACACTCAAGCTCTTCAAAAAAGACATAGCCAAGAACTTAGGCTTATATGGTGAGCTACACCGTTTTATTCCGGTATTAGCTCAGTTGCAAGGTGCCAGGCTTACGGAGATGAACGTAAAACATCACCCTCGCATTCATGGACAGTCCAAGTATGGCTTAGGAAGAACTTTCAAAGTATTGAGTGATTTGATGTTGATGGTCTTTTTTCAAAAGTATCTGCAGCGTCCTATGCACCTTTTTGGAACTGCTGGCATTATTACTTTCCTGATAGGGCTAGCCATTAATTTCTATCTATTGGTGCTCAAGATTTTTGGAGAAGATATTTGGGGTAGACCATTATTGATTCTAGGTATTACGTTGGTGCTGGGAGGAGTTCAATTAATTACGATAGGTTTGATTGCCGAATTGATCGTCCGCACGTATTTTGAGTCCCAGAGCAAGAAGACCTACAGGGTAAAAGAAGTAATCGTTGGAGAAGCCAAAGAGCTCGTATAGCAGTTGGCTGAAGCTGCTTCTCAAGATTGCCATCTCTTCAGCAGCCCTCTATTATGTATTTTCTAAGATAGATATTGATGAGGTTAGCCAACTGGCTCAGACCTTGAATCTCATTTGGCTCGTTCCGGCCACTTTATTCTTCGCACTTTCCAAACTGGCTTCTGCTTACCGGCTCAACTACTATTTCCGAACAGCCGGATTACAAATTTCAGAAAAGTATAACCTACGGCTATATGTGATCGGGATGTACTACAACCTTTTTCTTCCGGGAGGTATCGGAGGAGATGGATACAAAGTCTACTTACTGAACAAGCAAAATGAAGATGTGAAATTGAAGACCTTGGTCAGTGCAACCTTGCTGGATAGGATCAACGGCCTTTTTGCACTTCTCATCTTGGCTTTACTGCTTACCCTTTTCTTACCAGAATACTGGGAGTTTCAATATTATGGAGTTTCGTTCCTGTTGTTGGTCGGAGCTCCCGGCTATTATTTATTGGTTAAGCTGCTTTTTCCGACCTTCTTGGGCGACACTACTATTACCACACTTTACAGTCTACTAGTACAAATACTTCAAGTGATCTGTGCTTATTTCATCTTGTTGTCACTTTCTGTAGATCAGGGTTATGTTAGCTACCAGTTCGTTTTCCTGATTTCCTCAATTGTAGCCGTATTTCCATTCACGATTGGCGGTGTAGGTGCCCGCGAATTGACTTTCGTGCTGAGCCATCAGTATCTAGGCATAGACCAGAATGTTGCGGTAGCCTTCAGTCTGCTGTTTTTCTTGATTACAGCTTTAGTCAGTTTGATAGGTGCCTTCCTATCGGAAAAGCCTTAATCCTCTTCTTCGAGGGCTTCAAGGATGTCCATGATCTCGCCATAGTCCTTGAAACCAGGTTGGGTTTCTTCACTTCCTTTCAGCGTCACGCCCTTGAGATTCGATCCTGAAACAAGATCATTCACGGTAGTTGCATCAAATCCAAATCCCAGTATGACGGGATAGCCTGAAGATAATCTGACGGCTTCTGCTTTGGCCTCCTCAATTAGATCATCGTGCTCGCATTCAACAACAAAACTGTTAACAAGATCAGCATTGTCTCGAAAGAAGCTTTCCATACTAGGAATCTCATTGGCAGAGATAATATTGTAGACCAACTGTACTTCATAGCCCAATAATTGGATCTCTGAGGCTATGTGAGGATCATCCACTTGCAGATAGGAGAGCGTTGCTTGAGTCACAGTCTGCTTAATGTCGTCAGTATTACTTTCAATAAACCGACCACAGAGGTCTACACCGGCGATCCACTCAGTTATATCGCTAAGTTTGTCAAGCGGGACAGCCTGATCACCATCAAGATCAAACCCAAGGACATTTACACCCATTCCAGCGCAATAGCGGGCGTCACTAAGGCCGCTGATATTGCTTACAATTACAAAAGTCTTTAATGCCATTTTTAGTCTAAAAGATGTGGTTATTGCCTTCCTGAAGTGGGACAATTTTAAACGTGAACAAAATAAAGTCTATTAGCGTTGATTTCATAAGAATTAGAATAACATGGCGGTTGAATTAACTACAGATAAAGATTTTAGAGAGAAGCTGAGTGACCATAATAAAGTGGTTGTCAAGTACTCAGCGGACTGGTGCGGAAGTTGCAGACTATTAGCGCCAAAATATGAGTCACTTTCAAAAGACAAGAAGTACGATGATATCGCATTTTTAGATATCAACTCGGATCATAACCCTGAATCAAGGGAATTGGCAAAGCTTACCACATTACCATATTTCGCCATTTTCAAAGATGGAGAGTTGGTAGAAGGCGTTTCAGCGAACAAGGAAGAATTAGTGATCGACTTGATTAACAGGCTTAACTAGGAAGACCTCAGCATTTCGAAGCGAGCGACTTCTTACATTATTAGTTTAAATTTGCAGAAAGAACGAAGATGTTTCGTTCTTTTTGATTTTATAGATGTGAAAAACCAGGCTGTGAACCTGGCGAAAAGCAGATGAGTACAAGAGGAAGAGTATTAGTAGCCATGAGCGGCGGTATTGACAGCAGTCTTGCAGCCGTACTACTTCATGAGCAAGGCTATGAAGTGATTGGCATGACGATGAAGACCTGGGATTACAACAATTCCGGGGGTAGCAAAAAGGAGACAGGCTGTTGCAGCCTGGATAGTATCAATGATGCCAGGAATATTTCGGTAGATCTTGGATTTCCTCATTACATACTGGACATAAGAGATGAATTCGGTGATTATGTCATCGATCATTTCACTAACGAATATTTAGCTGGTAGAACACCAAACCCATGTGTGTTGTGCAATACCCATATCAAATGGGATGCACTGCTCCGACGCGCCGATAAGCTTGGATGCGATTACATCGCAACTGGTCATTATGCGAACATCAGAGAAGTGGAAGGCCGATATGTAATCAGTCGAGGTATCGATACAAACAAGGATCAGTCTTATGCATTGTGGGGTGTGTCACAAGAAAGCCTCTCACGTACTATATTGCCGCTAGGGCAACTCACTAAACCGCAAATCAGAGAGATGGCTATTGAACGGGGTTTTTATGACCTGGTCAATAAGTCAGAGTCTTATGAGATCTGCTTTGTCCCTGATAACGACTACCGTGGATTCCTCAGAAGACGTGTAGATGGTCTGGAAGAACGGGTAGCTGGGGGAGAATTTGTTCTTGAGGATGGTACGGTTGTAGGTGAACACGAAGGCTATCCATTTTATACAGTAGGCCAACGAAAAGGACTTGGGATTGCTTTAGGTTTTCCAGTATATGTAACTGAAATTCAAAAAGATAAGAATAGAGTCGTGCTAGGTACTTTCGATGAGCTGGCCAGAGATGGCATGTACGTTAAGCAGCTCAACATGATGAAGTACACGGATCTCAATGGTCAAAAAACAGATACTATGACAAAGGTGCGCTACAATGACGAGGGTACACCAGCCGTTATTGAACAGGCTGGAGATACGATGAAAGTGTTTTTTGGAAAAGGTGTGAACGCCATTGCTCCTGGTCAGGCAGCTGTATTTTACGAAGGTGATGATGTAATAGGAGGTGGATGGATCCAATCAAGTTTCAGACAAGAAGTACATGCGTTGGTGTAGCATTATTTTCATGGCGTTAGTTCTGGTATCTTGTGGAGAAGAGGCCCTGCAGCCGTCACCTATAGAGGCAGGCACAGGTTATTTTCCGGTAGGGCTCAATCATAACTGGACTTATGAAGTAGAAGAGATCAGTATCAATTTGGCAGGTTTTGATACGGTGCACTACCTGTTGAGAGAGACAATGACCGATAGTTTCATCAACCAGTCCAATCAGGTAACTTATAGACTTGAGCGTGAGAAGGATTTTCTGGATGGGGCTGGTTTTCAATTTGATTCTGTTTGGACTGTTGTAAAAACCAATCAACATGTTGTGGTGAGTGAGAACAATCTTGCTCTTTTGAAGCTTGTATTCCCTGTGATTGATGGAATAGAATGGGACGGTAATAGCTTCAATGGCCAACGAGAGCAGCGTTTCAACATGTCGTTGTTGACTTCTGATAGCATCATCAATGATCAAACATATAGTGATTTGCTTCGGGTTACGTTAGCAGATGTCCCTCAAAACCTTACAGGTATTGATCAGCGACATGAATATTATGTGCCTGATGTTGGATTGGTAGCCAAAGATTACACTACTTTGAAGTTCTGTACTCGTGACTGTACGGACGATTTCATTATAGAAGGAGGCCGGGTGTTGAGGCAGTCATTGATATCTTATGATGCGGAATAGTTACTTAGCTTTCTTCTTCCTTTTACTGGTTTCCAGGTTGAATGCTCAGGACAATCGGTACATCCTATTTTTCACAGACAAGGAAGGGACACCTTATTCCATCGACAGACCCGAAGAATTCTTGTCAGAAAGAGCAATAGAGAGAAGGATCAAACAGAATCTTGAGGTCACGGAATCTGATTTACCAGTAGTGCCTGCATATATCGAAGGGGTGAACGCTCTGGGTGTTAGGGTCTGGTACACTTCTAATTGGTTTAACCTTGGTCTGGTACAAGTGCCACCGAGTCTGGCAGAACGATTGGTCCAGGAGTCGTACATAGATAGTGTTGCATTGGTCGCAGAGGGTGAGAGGCTTACCAATGTGATGTCGGATTTCATCTGGCCAACATCTTTTACAACACCAAGCTCCAATCGTACCACAGAAGATCAAAACGGACTACTAGGAGTGGAAGAGATGCATGCAGCAGGTTATAAGGGACAAAACATAATGATGGCCGTGTTTGATGGAGGCTTTCAAGGCACAAATCTCTCTTCGGTATTCCAACATATCTTCGAAAACGAACAGTTATTGGATTATCACGACTATGTAAGCTACGGTAAAGATGTGTTTACTTATGATGATCATGGCACAAGTGTCTTTTCTACAACAGGCGGTTTGCTGGGGGATCAGTACATAGGTACAGCGCATGAAGCTAATTATGTACTCTTTGTGACTGAAGAAGCTGGAAGCGAAAACCGCATAGAAGAATATAACTGGTTATTTGCTGCGGAAAGAGCAGATAGCTTGGGTGTAGATATCATCAATACATCCGTTGGTTATAGTACAGGGTTTTCTATCGAAAGCATGGACTATGAGTATGAGGATCTGGATGGTTTTACTACAGTGATTACTCGTGCTGCTAATATGGCAACCGCTAAAGGAATCTTAGTAGTGTGTAGTGCGGGTAACGAAGGAAACGACCCCTGGCAGTTTGTGACTGCTCCTGCAGACGCTGAAAATATACTTGCAGTAGGTTCGGTTAAAAGCAACCAAAACCTGTCGTCTTTTAGCAGCCTTGGTCCAACTTCAGATGGTAGGATGAAACCCGATGTGGTGGCCATGGGCTCTCAAGTCACTATCGTGAATAGTATCGGTGAAATCAGTGTTGGTGGAGGCACGAGCTATTCTTCTCCACAAATCGCCGGCTTTGCGGCGGCACTCTGGCAAGCCAAGCCCAACTCTACTAACCTGGAGATTATCGCTGATATCAAAGCATCCGGTGATCGAGCAAGCCTTCCGGACAATGAATACGGTTACGGTCTACCTAACTTTGACAGAGCGCTTAATGGTACAATCCTCTCTATCAGTGATATCATAGCGGGTAAGGTCAATGTATTCCCAAATCCATTTAGTGGAGACCGAGTGATCATTGAAATTGACAAGTCGCTGGGAGGTACGCCAATGATTATTGGACTTAGAGATAGTCAAGGGAGAAAAGTAAGAGAAGAAACAATCATTCCTACAAAAAATGAGCGCTTTGAATATATCACTGGAGATGTGTCTCCAGGGACTTATATACTAACTTTCTCTAGCCAGAAAATGAATAAAACGGTCAAACTCCTTAAAATATAGTCATCCGATTTGTAGGAATATGAGTCAGTCTGACAATTTTGAGATTCGACTGAAAGGAGGTCACCCCAACTCTCTAGGCAATACCGTTGAAGTTGTAGAACAGGTGTTGGCCAACCCTGAGTTTTTTGAAGAGCTCTTCAATTGTTATCAGAGTGAGGATGAGCTTGTTCGCCTTCGCACTTCTAATGGAGTAAAACGTGTAGCGCTAGCCAATAAGCTATTGGTTGCGCCTTATTTGGACAGGCTACTCAATGAAATATCACAAATCGATCAGGCATCAGCCCAATGGACCCTCTCGCAACTTTTTCTCATACTACAAGACGATATGACCGTTCAGCAGCGTACCAAAGCAGCTGACATTATGAAAAATAATCTAACCGAAAGTACAGACTGGATAGTATTGAATATGACGATGGAGACACTTGGTCAATGGTCAAAATCGGATGAATACTTGAAAAACTGGCTTATGCCATATCTTGATACCTATGCTCACGACAAGCGAAAGTCAGTAGCAAAAAAAGCTCAGAAAACTATAGCGCTATTGAGCTAAAGATCATTGATCTAAATCAATTACCTTGGCTAGAATAACGAGTAAGCCTTACCCATCTTATGACATCAACTATCCTTTCGCCTTCTATACTTGCCGCAGACTTTGCCAACCTACAGTCTGAGGTAGAATTGCTCAATAGTAGCGAAGCTGACTACATCCATATCGACATCATGGATGGGATATTTGTACCCAATATTAGTTTTGGTTTTCCGGTAGCGGAAGCCATTCAACGACATAGTAAAAAACCGCTAGATTTCCACTTAATGATCGAACAACCCAGCGACTATTTGACACAATGCAAAGAAGCAGGTGCTGAGATCATATCCGTACATTATGAAGGGTGTACCCATTTGCATAGGGTGGTTCAGCAAATCAAAGATTTAGGTTGTAAGGCAGGAGTTGTATTGAACCCACATACACCTGTAAATGTATTGGTAGAAATAATCAAAGAGGTCGATTTGGTATTGTTAATGTCAGTCAATCCCGGTTTTGGTGGTCAAAAGTTCATCACCCATACCCTGAATAAGACAGCTGAAGCACGTGCCATGATTGACAACTTCAAGCCAGATGCCATATTAGAGATCGATGGAGGAGTCAATATTCAGAATGCTCCTGCGTTAATTGAACATGGTGCTGATATGCTTGTCGCTGGCAGCTCAGTCTTTGGGTCTAACGATCCTCTGACTACCATTCGGGAGTTTAAGGCACTCTGAGACCATCAATGCAAAAGCAGCTATTCATTCTCTTACTTCCCGTCCTGACTCTGATGGGTCCGGCTATCGCAAATGCACAGTCTACTGTACTTACCATATCGGGAACGGTGACAGATAGTACGGGTCAGGGGATACCGGACGTGGCGGTTACCCTGCAAGGTCGAAAGGGAACAACTACTGGAAGTGACGGCAACTTTAGGATCATCAGCAAGAAAAGAAAAGCTTCAGGCATCAGTTTTCAACATCTGAACTATGTGTCACAGACTATAGCAATTGATGATACTTATTCCGATAGCCTTTATCTTCAAATTCAGCTAAAATCGAAGGTTACGGTACTCGATGGAGTAGAAGTCTCGGACAATATAGAAAATACAGAGGTGCAGGCAGGAGCTATCCGCCTGAGCAACAAAGATGTGGACAATGTACCATCACCATTTCAGGATATTTCAAGGGTACTGGCCACCCTTCCAGGGGTTACTGCTAATAATGAGCTAAGCAGCACCTACAATGTAAGAGGTGGCAACTATGAGGAAAATCTCATTTACGTTAACGATATCCCTATTTATCGGCCCTTTCTGATAAGGGCAGGTCAACAAGAGGGCCTTGGCTTCATCAACACTGATCTGGTATCAAACATTGACTTTCATGCCGGTGGTTGGCAGCCAAAGTATGGTGATAAGCTTTCAAGTAGCCTCAATGTCAGTTACAAGCGACCGACGAGTAACCAGGGATCATTGGACGTAGGTCTTCTCGGAGGGTCAGTGCATTATGAAGGTATCACCAACAATGACCGGGTCAGCTATATCGTCGGTTTGAGACATAAAGATTCTAGGTACCTACTTAACTCACTCGAAGTGGATGGGCAATACTTTCCCACCTTCACCGATATTCAGGGCTTTACGACGATCGACCTTAGCCGGGATAAAGACAAAAGCAGCCAACTGACAGTGCTCATGTCCTATGCAAGAAACAGGTATGAGACCCTGCCAGAATCAAGGCAGACAGATTTTGGGACGCTAAGTGCCAATTTTAGACTTTTTGTGGCCTTTGAGGGTGTAGAGCAGATGAGATATGATACCTATCAGACCGGATTCAAATGGTCAAAAAGGTTCTCCAATTGGGTAGCAGACCTCATTGTAAGTGGTGTGCGTACACAGGAGCGAGAGCGATTTGAAGTAGAAGGAGGTTATCGGCTTTGCGACCTCAATACTGATCCTTCATCTTCCAACTTTAACGAATGTGCCATCACACGAGGCATTGGCACCAATTATCAAAGTGGTCGAAATAGTCTGGCCGGAAATATCTTAAATACTGAAAGCCGAAACAGAGTTTTCATCAATGATCACAACCTGGTAGAGTTTGGTGTTGGCTGGGCTGCCTACGATATAGATGATGAAATCAGGGAATTTACGTTTGTCGATTCCGCTGACTTTGTATCAGTAGATGACAGAATATTTAACCAGGTGAAAATCAACTCTAACCAATTCACCGGCTACCTGCAACATACATTTATCGCTACTAACAACAAGCATACGCTTACTTATGGCGCGAGATTCAATTATTGGGATTATAATGGTCAATTACTACTAAGCCCAAGAATGCAATATGCCTACTTGCCTGATTGGTCCAGGCCATTGAGTATTAGACTTGCTATTGGTTCCTATCAACAACCACCATTTTACCGAGAATTGAGAGATCGTGTAGGTCAGATCAACTCGGAAGTGCAAGCTCAGTCGTCAACACATTTTATTTTGGGTACAGAGTACAACTTTAATTTATGGGGTAGGCCATTTGTCTTTTTTAGTGAAGCCTACTACAAACATCTCTACAACCTCAACCTTTATGACATAGAAAATGTACGGCTCAGGTATTTTGCCAACAATGATGCAGACGGTTATGCAGCAGGTATTGACTTTAGAGTACATGGAGAGTTCATTCCTGGAACAGAGTCTTGGTTTAGTCTGGGAATACTCAAAACTGAGGAGGATATTCTGACAGATGAAATAGCATCATTCAGACGTCCATCTGATCAGCGGATCAACTTAGCCATGTATTTCCAGGACCACATGCCTAATGATCCAAGTTTAAGAGTAGCATTGACGCTGTTTTACGGTAGTGGATTACCATTTGGACCACCTGATAATGATGAACTTCGCAATGCCTTTAGCGGGGACGAATACTATCGCGCAGACCTTGGTTTTTTGAAGGTGTTCGACTTCAGAGAAAAATACAGTCAAAAAAAGTGGGGAATGGACAACCTAAGAGTTGGAATCGAAGTATTAAACCTATTTGGAGCTCAAAACACTATTTCCTACACGTGGGTACAAGATGTGATCAACAACCAATTCGCAGTGCCCAATGCACTATCGGCAAGGTTTTTGAACTTGCGCATTCAAACAGATTTTTAAACCATTGATAGGTCAACATATACAATAATTGGCACGCTCATTGATCTAAGAACCACAAATAGATTATGGTGTAGAACCAATTTGAAATGATCAACAAAAACACTTTATGCAAATGAGAAAGCTAGCATTATCCGGACTATTATTCATAGCTGCAACAGTCTTAATATCAGCGTGTAGTCAGCGCACAGTGACCAGGGTAAGCCCGGATCAACAGATTGACCTCAGTGGTCGATGGAATGACATTGATAGTAAGCTGGTAGCTGAAGAAATGATCAAGGATGTACTTAGTCGCCCCTGGCGAGATGACTTCTATAGAGCATCCGGCGAAAAACCTGTTATGATTGTAGGCATGATCGCCAATAAGACAAGTGAGCACATTGAGTCTGAAACATTCATCAAGGACATAGAAAAAGAAATGATCAACTCCGGAATGGTACGGATCGTTCAAAACTCAGTTTTCCGTGAGAAACTTAGAGAGGAGCGTGCCAACCAGGGGGAATTTGCCTCACCGGAAACACAATCTCGTTGGGGGCGAGAGCTTGGAGCAGACTTCATGCTTTTTGGTGTGATGACCTCCATTACCGATAGTTATGGTAAGGACAAAGTGGTATCTTACAAGGTAAACTTGGAACTGGCCAATCTTGAAACCAATGAGAAGGTTTGGATCGGTGACAAAGAGATCAAAAAAGCCATCAGAAACTAAGAGACCCTCGTCACGCATATCTATTCCGAGTAGGTCTTAATCACCAATGAAATAGAACTGATGAACTCAGTCAGGTCGTCAATCGCCTTTGTAGTCCTTGTGTTTTTTGTGGGGTGTTCCACCTATTATCAGCTTAACTACGAGTTCAGCCGAAATTTTGAAACGGGACAACTTCTTGAAGCACAGCGCGTACTGGAAGCCAACAAAAAGGCCGAAAAGAGCAAGGCACGCCTCCTGTATTATATGAATAACGGGGTAGTGAGCTCACTGCTCGGAGAGTATGAACGCAGCAACGAACATCTTGAAAAAGCATATTTGTTAGGCGAAGACTACCACAAAAACTACCTCAATGTGGCGTTGAGCATGGTTTCGAATCCAAACGTAATTGAGTATAAAGGAGAAGACCATGAGCATTTAATGGTGCTTTACTACAAAGCGATCAATTACCTGATGCTTGGTGATAGAGAATTGGCCCTAGTCGAGTGCAGACGGTTAAATAATAAACTGCTTCAGCTAAGTGACCGTTATCAGTCAGACTTCAAATACAAGCAAGATGCATTTATCCATAACTTGATGGGTATCATTTATGATGCGGATGGCGACTACAACAACGCTTTCATTGCCTACCGCAACGCCCTTAATATCTATCAGGACTCCTATACCAAGATGTTCGGTCTGTCAGCACCTGATCAACTCAAGAAAGACCTGATTAGAACAGCAGCGTTGATGGGGTTTGAAAATGATAAGCGAAAATATGAAAAGCAGTTTGATATAGAGTATGTGCCTGTCAATGGGGACAGGCCAGAGCTAGTCATGTTTTGGAACAACGGTTTGGGACCTGTGAAAAGCGAGTGGTCCATTAACTTTACAGTAGTGAAGGGGTCGGGTGGTGCCGTTACTTTCGTCAATGAAGAGTATGATTTCAGTTTTCCCTTTTGGTTGAACGATGACGATGATGCAGACGGGGGACTTGGTGATTTAGAGTTCTTCAGAGTGACATTTCCAAAGTATGTTGAGCGTCCTTTGATGTTTGATGAAGCATTGATCACTATAGGGTCAGGGTCGTCTGTTTATCCGATGCAACTCGCTGAAAACGTCAACAACATTGCTTTCAAGGAATTAGAGCAGCGTATGATCAAGGAGTTTGCAAATTCGCTTTTGAGGTTTGCCATCAAGAAAGCAGCCGAGGAAAGTCTGCGTAAAGAAGACGAAGGTCTTGGAGCTGCGCTAGGCATACTCAATGCGGTGACAGAGAAAGCGGATACACGCAACTGGCAAACCATCCCTCATAGCATCTACTACGCACGAGTACCACTTGAGGTGGGGAGTAATGAACTGACGTTCAAGACCATGTCTGGTCTTGATCAGGAGTTCGATCAAGAGCATAACTTTCAATTCGACGTTCGGAAGGGCCAGACTCACTTTCATACCTTTCACTCACTGGAGGTTTCACCAACCTATCTGGGTAGGAGTTTCTAATTTGAGAGCTGTTTGAAATGCATCGCAGTTGATTTAGAAAACTTTTCAGATACGTAAAGGGAGTAAGTTGAATGTGAATTAAATGATTGATATATTACTCATAAATTCATCAAGACGAACCAGACATGTTTACTGAGTATGAAGTTGAAACCATGGTAGAAGATCAAGAGATTCTTGATGCTACCGTTGAACTCAAGAAGGACTTTATTCGCAATGAGGCACCTTATCTTGAAATCAGTGACCATGATTTTTTCTCATTGGTGATGATGGCTCCCATTGTAGGTATCGCACTTGCTAACGGAAGCGTGAGTCTCTTTGAAGAGCTGGCACTTAATAAGAAGGCCCGTAAACTGTCTAAAGGCGGTTATTTCATGAAGAAAGACCCTGTGGTCTATGCCATGAAATTCCTGATCAAGAAGTATGATCAGTGGGAAGAGAAGTTTTTTGTCGTGCTGAGACTTGCGATGAGCAAAACTTTCGATAAGTCAGCCTTGATGCATCAATTCGACTCTGGCGCTGAAGTAACGAGTTCTGTGTATAAAAGGGAAGTACTTGGAACTCCTTATATTTTAATCAGGTTCATCTCAAGTTTCTTTTTGGAGCAAGATGAAGACATTATCAATAACAGGAGTATTGCAAAAGTGGAGTACGAACGATTGTTGGATATTGGCAGAAAACTAGAGCTAGATCAAGTACCAGTCTTCCATATGTTCTGCAAAACCTTTAACGTAAAATAAAAGGCTTAATTCATTGATTACAAAAGCTTTAGGTATGAATATCTAAAGCTTTTATTTTTTAGATCATAGAATAAGCTGTAAGGTTATTCGTTGCAAATGACAGGTGATATGATAAGACAGTGTTAATGAGGTCTAAACTATTTTTACTGGGTCTACTACCCGTATTCCTGATGCTATATTCTTGTAGCGACGATGATACAGGTGAACAGACGGTTGATCAGACAACAATAGATCAGGGTATCATCTCCAAATATCTGGCGTCTGACAGTACTATTCAAGCTGTGTTTGATGAAAGCACGGGCATCCATCGGATCGTGTTAGAAGAAAATGTAGCTGGCAGCTCCTTATCATCAGGTGCTATAGTCGAAGCTTACTATGAGATCAAGTCTTTGCAAACAGGAGTGGTGATTGACATCAGAGATTCGATTCGTGGTGCTGCCAAAATGCGCTTTGGAGAAGATGCCATTTTCCCGGTAGGATTTGATCAGGCATTGGCTACTATGGTGGTTGGTGAGACTTCCAGGTTCCTGGTTCCCTCAACTACTGGCTATGGAGATATAGCAATCACAGGACTGTTTATGTCAAATGAGGTCCTCGATATTACCATTGAAGTGCTCAATGTACTTTCAGATCAGGAACAACTTGCGATAGAAGAGGGGGATATTAATCAATACGTTCTCGATAATGGCCTCAACGACGAATTCAATTCGGTAATTTCAACACTTGAAAATCAAATAGCTGCCTTGGAGGGCGAAATTGCACAACTCAGGCTAAGCGGTGGTGATCCTGCAGAGATCGCAGCTTTAGAAGCACAACTCGAAGTAGCCAATGATAATCTCAACGATGCACTCCTGAGTATCGATACGGTAAGGCTTACTACAGGTGGCATATTCATCAAAAAAACTGACAAACTTGATTCCGGTAGGTTGGCGGCTATAGGTGAGGAGGTCAATATCACATATCTGGGCACTTTTCTAAATGGAGAAGGCTTTGATGGAACTTTTGGAAGTGAAGTGTTTTCTTTTGAGTTTGGTTCAGGCGAAGTAGTACCCGGACTAGATTTGGGAGTAGGCGAGCTTTTCTTTGGTGAAAGTGCAATTATTATCATGCCTTCTGAATTAGCCTACACCGGTAGTGTACAAGTAATGCCTCCTCTGATTAGAGAAGAATTGGTCAGTAGACGAATAATCCCTACCTATGCAGCCACGATAGGTCCATTTGAACCCCTAGTTTTTGATCTCACCTTGGTACCGTAATTTGATATTGTAACGATTATTCATCTATTTTGAAGGGGGAAACAAAGGCCAATTTGAGAGTTCTGCCAAGATTTTTTCTAATCGTTCTGGTTTATGGATGGACTTCCACGGCATTGTTGGCTCAAGGTGATGAAGAGGAAGACCTTTATTACAACCCACTCGCTCAAATCCTCAATAAGTTTACATTTAGTCTAAGCACTGGGTACGGCCTGAGTAACTACAACCAGGACCTTACAGGCTTCTATTTGCTGCAAACAGCGGATGATCAGTATCTCTTAAGCAACGAGAACGGAGAAGTTCCTGAAGAAGTGGCGGGTACTTTCAACTGGTTCACCAACCCGATGCTTGGGGATACGCTCAATTTGCGTGATCCTTTCGAAATCCCGTATGCCGGACTCAACAATCCTGTGAACAATCCAAGACTTCAGGAAACCAACTTGTTGGTAGATGCAGATACAGCCGGACTAGGTTTTGAAGCTACCGGACACTCCATTCCCCTGATGTTTACAGTGCACTATGACTACCAGAGATTTCGAGCAGGTTTAGGCTATATGATCGAGTATCAGATATTAAGAAATCTGAATCCTACGGTACTTCAAGATCAAATTAGACCGTACGTTCCAGAATTCAAATCTATTCTCTATAAGCGTTGGATTGCCAAGTTTGGGTATAACTTCTATGATTGGTGGAATTATAGCTTCGTGGCTGAACTTATGTTCGGCGGCATCAACGCCGGAAAGAAGTTCAACAAAGAGCTGACTACCAGAAGTATGTTTGTCAATATTGGCTTAAATATTGAAAAGCACATATCAGAATATGTCAGCATCACTTTCCGACCTTCCTATGATATCAAAAGCTTCAATACATTTATTCCAGAAGCGCAGCGCACCATTCGGACCAATAACCCGACGTTTTTCTTTCAGGTAGGGCTAAGTATCAAATGGCCTAGGTTACCTCGATCACCCATCAAGAGTGATCATATCCAACTGGAGCACATCATTACACATCCTGAGACAGGTCAGCGGATAGAGGTCAGAGGACAGTCTATCTGGAAATGGCAGAACCCAAAAGTGGGCCAAAATCATAGAAAACTGTGGCGATATAAGAATAAGAATAAGCGAAAGATGTACCCCTATTAGTGCTATTTCTGACTTTGACTGATCGTTCCTATCCTGCTCAATTTTGACTATCTTGCGACTGCAAAAAATCAACTATTTCTTACCATAAAATTACTAGATGGCAGAGGGAGCGAATGAAAACATCATCCCAATAAATATAGAGGATGAAATGCGTGGTGCCTACATCGATTATTCGATGAGCGTCATTATCTCCAGAGCCCTTCCTGATGTCCGCGACGGACTTAAGCCTGTACATCGCAGGGTGCTCTACGGCATGCAGGAGCTGGGTGTCAATTACAACAAAGCATATAAGAAATCGGCCAGGATTGTAGGAGAGGTGCTTGGTAAGTATCATCCGCATGGTGACAGCTCGGTCTATGACACTATGGTGCGTATGGCCCAGGAGTGGTCGTTGCGTTATCCGCTTGTAGATGGTCAGGGAAACTTTGGCTCTATCGACGGTGATTCGCCAGCTGCAATGCGCTATACTGAGGCCCGCTTAAAGCGAATAGCCGAGGAGTTATTGACAGATATCAATAAGAATACAGTTGACTTCCAGCCCAACTTTGATGATAGTCTTCAAGAGCCATCTGTCCTACCGGGAAAAATACCGAATCTACTACTCAATGGAGCAAGTGGTATTGCCGTGGGTATGGCTACTAATATGCCACCACATAACATAACTGAGGTGGTCAATGGTATACATGCGTATATCGATAACAACGATGTTTCAGTCGATGAGTTAATGGAGCACATCACTGCTCCTGATTTTCCGACTGGTGGCACTATTTATGGATATCAAGGAGTGCGAGCGGCTTTTCAAACGGGTAGGGGGCGTGTAGTACTTAGAGCTAAGGCAAGTTTCGATGCTACCAGTTCTGGTAAAGAGCAGATCATTGTTACAGAAATACCTTATCTGGTCAATAAGGCCTCAATGATTGAGAAAACGGCCGCATTGATAAATGAGAAGAAAATTGAAGGTATAAGCGATATTCGAGATGAATCAGACCGAGATGGCTTACGAGTGGTCTATGACCTCAAACGTGATGCTATCCCTAATGTAGTACTCAATAATCTCTATAAATACACACAGCTCCAGAGTTCATTTGGGGTGAATAACGTCGCACTTGTAAAAGGACGGCCAGTCACCCTAAACCTCAAGGACATGATCAAGCACTTTGTTGATCATCGGCACGAGGTAGTGGTCAGAAGAACCGAATATGAATTAGCGGAGGCCGAGAAAAGGGCCCACATACTCGAAGGTTACCTAATAGCCCTTGATAACCTGGATGAGGTAATTAAGCTTATCAGAGAGTCTCGAGATCCGGAAATTGCCAAAAATGGATTGATCGAACGTTTTGAACTGTCCGAAATACAGGCCAAGGCGATCCTGGAGATGAGGCTACAACGACTCACAGGACTTGAACGTGACAAGATCGTCAAGGAGTATCAGGAGATCAAGGAATTGATCGAGAGACTCAATGAGATCCTGGCTAATAGAGATATCCGTATGGGCATCATCAAGGATGAGCTCACCGAAATGAACGACAGATACGGTGATGATCGTAGGACTGATATTGAGCATGCGGCAGATGATTTTACAGCTGAAGATATGATACCTGATGAAGAGATGGTGATAACCATTTCTCATGAAGGTTATATCAAGCGCACTCCACTCACCGAATACAGAACACAAGGCAGGGGTGGGGTTGGCTCAAAAGGAGTGAGCACTAAGCAAGATGATTTTACTGAGCACTTGTTTGTGGCCACTACGCACAACTATCTCTTGATCTTCACTAAGCAAGGCAAAGTCTTTTGGAAAAAGGTCTGGGAGATACCCGAAGGAAGCAAGAGCTCAAAAGGTAGAGCGATACAAAATCTCATTAATATAGAAAGTGATGACTCGGTACGGGCGGTCATCAATGTGGTGAACCTTACTGATGAGGACTATATCAACAATACCTACCTCATGATGTGCACAGAGATGGGCACGATCAAGAAAACCACATTGGAAGCGTACTCACGTCCGAGACAGAACGGGATCAATGCGATCACGATCAATGAAGGTGACCAGCTTCTTAACGTGAGCCTGACTAACGGAGACAATCATATTGTGATTGCTAAAAAATCTGGAAAGGCCATACACTTTCATGAGTCCGATGTAAGGCCCATGGGTCGAACAGCAGCAGGAGTGAGGGGAGTGAGTCTCGAAGGTAATGAGGACAGAGTAGTAGGTATGGTATGCATTTCGAGAGATGCTGCTGATCTATTGGTCGTCTCCGAAAATGGCTATGGCAAGCGTAGCAGTATTGATGATTATCGTATCACGAAACGTGGAGGCAAGGGAGTAGTGACCCTTAAAGTCACCGATAAGACCGGCTCGCTGGTGGCCATCAAAGAAGTCGTGGACTCTGATGACCTCATGATAGTAAATAAATCGGGTATAACGATCCGCATTTCGGTAGGAGACTTGCGCGTGATGGGTCGAGCTACACAGGGTGTAAAGCTTATCCGACTCAATGATAACGACAGTATTTCATCGGTGACCCAAATAGAACATATCGGTGATGATGAGAACGTCGAAAATGAGGAAACTACCGCTGATGATGCACCATCTGGCGAAGACCAAAATGACAGTGATGCGCCTGATAATCAATAAGAATTTTTTAATATTGAAGTTTAATCAAAACCTAAAAAGCAGTCTGGCTTAAAAATTGTAAAAGACCTGTTTAAAAAACCTAAGAGTCATGAAAAAAGTGTTTTTATTCATGGTATGCGCGCTAAGTATTCAATTGGCGCATGCCCAATACAAAGGATCAGTTGGTAAAGCAGAATCGAACCTGGCTAAAGGAAATCTGGAAGCAGCTAAGGGTGAGATAGATGCTGCTGTAGCGATAGAGAAGAATGCTACCAAGAGCCGCACATGGTTTACAATGGGAAAAATCTATCAGGCTATTGCAACGAGCAACAATGCTTCTGTAACCGCTTTGGATGATCAGGCTATTGAGAAAGCAGCAGAAGCCTACCAGAAAACCAAGAGTCTTGAAAAAGAGGGATCACCAACCTATTACCTGGCTGAACAGAATATAGATGACCTCTGGGGCAGCTTTATTAACGTAGGTGGGGATGCCTACTCTAATGAAGATTTTGCAACTGCTTATGATCAATTCGTCACTGCTCTAAGGGTAAAGCCGGGCGATTCGTTGACCACCTATTATGCAGCTGCAGCTGCACAGCAGCAGGGTGAGTTCCAAAACGCATTGGATCGATACTATGAGATGATCGAAAATGGTGATGGTAGCAACGATGTGCTGAGTACGGTAGCATACCTTGAACGTGCTGAAATGAATAACAATGAAAAAGCTCTTGAAGTGGTACAGATGGCTAGAGAACTCTATCCTGATGATGATAAGTTTGCAAAAGAGGAAATCAACTTGTTGATAGCAATGGACAAGGTGGAGGATGCTCGCACAAAATTGGAAGCCGAGATCGAACGTGATCCGAATAACATAAGCCTGAGGTTGAATCTGGGTATTATGTATGACAACCTTGGCTCGTCATTGATATCTGATGGCAAAATAGACGAAGGTAGAGATGCATACCAAAAAGCGCTTAGCGCATATGGTAAGGCTGTTGAGATAGAAGCAGGCAATTTTATTGGCCTTTACAACTACGGTGTGGTTTACGTCAACTTAGGCAAGATCTACCTTGATCAAGCACGGGATATGGACCTTAAGACCTATCAGGAAAAGGGTCCTGCTTTAGTTGAGAAAGCGCAAGAAGAATTGAAGAAAGGCTTACCCTACCTGGAAAAAGCACATGAGGTGGAGCCACAGGATGCTGATGTACTACGGGCGATGTACCAGGTGTACCAACAACTAAAAATGAACGAAAAGGCCGAAGAAACGTACAATAAGATAGAGGCTATAGAAGGAGGACACTAGTCGTCCGTTTGTAGAGCCCAATAGTAATTTAAGTTTACTGTTTTCAGGAGAGAGACCACTCAGATCGAGTGGTCTTTTTTTTGTTATCAAGCGATACAATCGTCGTTGCAGAGTTTTTCTTTGCATATTTCTAGAACAAAGCAAAATACCTGCCTGCTGCAGGCTAGCTCAGCAATCTCAATCGTGTAATAAAGTAGGCATTATACACCACCAGCAGGAAAATTAGGCGGTTTAGCTGTACCGGATTTACCTTCTTGCTGATTATAAAATATACGCTGTGTAGGATAAGCAAACTGAATATCATCTTCGGTATCGAAAGACTGCAGCACATCCATCCAGATATCATGCTCCGATGTTCTGCGCTTTCTGGGATCAGTAAGATAGCGCATGGTCAATTGTACACCGTTCTCCTTCACAGACACATATACAAAAGGAGTGAGGGTCCTATAGAAAATCATGTACTTCTTAGACGCTTCAATTAGCTTCTTACGAGCGCTGAAGCTGAACTGCTCAGCATGTGCTTCTAATACCTTTTCAAGCAAAGTTCGAGCTTTTTCCCAATTACTCTCAAAGGTGATCATCACATTGATCTCGTTCCAGATATGACTGAATCCCTGACTGTAGTTGGCCTGAGGATGAACAAACACCTGACCATTAGGGATGTGGATGATACGACCAGTACTTTGATCAGCATCGACCCAGTTGTTAATCTCATTGATGCTGAACTGAAAGAATCTAATATCAATCACATCTCCAGCGTATTCACCGATTTCAATACGATCACCGAGCGCTAGCGGCTTTCTGATGATAATGAACAACCAGCCAGCGAAGTTGACCAATGGATCTTTTAGAGCAATCGCCAGACCCGCGGAGAACAAGCCCAGGAACGTAGCGATAGAACCGATATTCTCTAGCCAGTAGATTCCCAGGATTAATACGACCAGTACGTAGTAGGTATTCTTAATTCCATTTTTCCAGTAGTAGCGCGACTGGACATGATCATCATCGATACTCCTGAAGACGATGTTGATCGCAATGAACCGGATCGCAAATAGTACAAGTATAATAATCAAAGAGATCATCAACTTCCACATTACTTCGGGAGAGATGTAAGGATTCTCATTAAGCCATTGGGTAAGCTGATCCATTGATCTAAAGGTAATAGAAAGATCAGTGTTTACTTAAGCGTAGTAGTTTGTTTAGTCATTAATAGAAACGAGAATCTGAATTATGGGAGAGTGTTTCAGTATATCTATTTAACATAATATAAATTATATAACAATTCGGGTGATAAACGAAATTTAGTTCGTTCAACCAGTGGCACAACTAAGGCTATAACTAGCCGTCTGATGAAGTTATTCTTAATTCTGAGTTTGGATATTCTTAAACCTGAGTTTTCAAAACATAAAGAACCTATTCCAAAATCTGAGTTAGGATAAATCGCCATAATCAACTATTCGATTTCTTTCGAACTGAATTATTAAATCTTACTTTTTAGATCTTGAATCCGATCCTGAATCAATTTCTCTAAAGTCTTAAAACTACTGATAGCCGCTTCCTTTTTAGTATTTGTTTTACCAGGTTGAATTTCTAATTGTGAAATCACTTTCATATGCTTTAGCAAGAATCTATTTAAATCTTTATTAAGATTTTCTATCTCAGTTAATGTTTCTTCCCTGTTCATGGTATCGTAGTTTATGATTACAAGACTTATACAACTTCTCTAGAGTACAATTCTAGTTGTTGGTAATCACTATTTATCTGATTACTATCTAATAATTGAGTCTCACTTAAAAAAGTATGAGCGGATATTGAAGCTGGGTGATCCAAAGGTTTAGTATTCCAATATTTGGAGTTGGTTAATAGTGTAGCATGAATTTTCACTAACTGGCGTATACTGAACTTATAGCCGATGTCTTCTACATTGTGAATTGGGAATGTTTTAAGAAGAAGACTATGGAACTCTTGGTAGTTGCTCAATCCATTTTGAGAAAAAATGAATTGCATTACATAGTAATAATGCATGCGAGATTTACTGACGGTGTAACAATTATCCACTCGTCTAAAGACACTATGCAAGAAAAACCTTCCATTTACAGGAAACTCTTTTCTCAAGAGCTCTAAATCCAAGTCTTGCGATAATCTGCTTATAACCTTGTCAATTGAAGAAACAACCAAACCAATTTTTCTTAATAATTTAAGTTCAATACGGTGATTTTTTAGAATTGAAGCTCCGACAATTTCATTTAATTCTAATGATGTGGAAATATCTATATTATATATCTGTTTGTCTGTCTGGAAGTTGTTCACAGAGTTGTAATAATACTTTTGATTGATTTGAGTGACTATCGCAGCAGCGAAATATCTTATTTCCTCTGTGAAGCACTGTGATCTTGCAATGTTGTAAAATACTTTGACCAATTTTCTTAATTCCCAATCAAATTGACGGTACCGTGTTTCTAAACTTGGCATGACCTTTACGCTTGAGTTTCTGAAGTGTGGAGATAATAGTCCTTTCAGTATCCGCTTTGTCCGATTCATATAAGTCTCTAAATATGAATGTTTGCTTGAGTTGATAATGTTGAATCCCCAGGTTACAAATAGATCAGCATAAAAAATCGTCATCAAACTCAGGTCTTTTTCATCCACAGTATCAATGATTTCAAAATCGACCTCATCTAGCATGGATTTATGACAAATGAACCAAAACTGGTATTCCGCCTCCCACTCTGTATATTGTAAGGTTCTAAATTCTAGCCCATTTAATAAATCAGCCAATACCAACACTGGTTGCTTTGTCACAGGACAGATAACTAGACATATATCTTTTCTCACACTCTGTTAATGCTAAAGCTCTGACCATTACCATTAGCAGCTGAGTTAAACAAAACCTTCGTTTTATTTAACTCTTACGATTAGACTGCTTTTGGTTTTTTTTTATCAGTAGAAGTTAAAAAAACTGGTTAACTAATTCAAAGTTAATTTTTTGAGTACAGGAGCAGTTTAATTAACTTATTCGGATGAGAATTGGATATGCACGTGTGAGTACTGCTGAGCAGAGCTACGGACTTCAACTAGACGCGCTTCGAGCCGAAGGTTGTGAGAAGATATTCAAAGAAAAGGTGAGTGGAAGTAAATCTGAAAGGAAAGAGCTTGCGAAAATGCTAGATCACGTCCGAGCAGGTGACGAAATCATTATCTGGAAGCTCGACAGGCTTGGCAGGTCTCTCCCCCATCTAGTTTCACTGGTAAAAGAACTCAATGAAAAAGGAATTGGATTAAAAAGTTTAAATGATCCAATAGATACCAGCTCGTCGCAAGGAAGATTGATTTTTAACATTTTTGCATCACTTGCCGAGTTTGAGAGGGAGCTGATTAGAGAACGGACTATAGCTGGTCTTAAAGCAGCTAGAGCTCGCGGTAGAACTGGAGGAAGAAAACCAGGATTAAGCGAAGACAAGGAGAAGACTGCTATGGCTGCAGAACTACTCTATAAAGAGGGTTTCTTATCAATTTCAGAAATATGTTCCAAGTTGAGCATATCTAAGCCTACTTTGTATAAATACTTACGCTTGCGAAAAGTAAAAATTGGATCCACCGACAGTTAAACTATTGAATCGTCAGAATTGAATTTTTGGCCACTAGGCGCGATAGCACATCGCTAATTTCAATTATTCTATTTCCGTAATGACCTTGGCAGTTTTATGATCAAACTGAATATACCTAAATGGAATACTTATGAAGGATCTAAGATGAATAAAGTATTCTCGTTCTTCATCGCTAGGTTCTACATGAGAAACTAAAACTATTTGAGTTGCCTTTCTTTTGTCTGGATACAAAGAGTACTCGAGAAGCTGTCCAACGGATTCTCTGAGTGACGAAACGAAGTTATTGTATGTTTTAATCTCATAGAAAATATAACCATCGCTAGTCTTTCTTACTAGGTCGATTCTTTTTGTACCGTATGCAAAGCATTCTCTTTTTACATTTCCTTTGCCGTATTTAACTTGGAGATAAGCCAAAAGCTTCTTCTGGATTTCATTATGTTGGAAAGTAAGTTCCACCGCTCTCTTGAGTCCACCCTTTCTTATACCTTTCACTAGAAGTTCCGCTTCCTCACTCCCACTATCTTCGAATGAGAAGTTTGAGTTGAGTCTATCAGAAATTTTTTTGTTGATATATTCAGCCATTGGCAAAAGCACGTAACGCTTTGAAGGCTCATCGTGGGGTTCAATTTCTAATAGATCTCCGGATACCTTAGAAAGTTGATCTGCAGAAAACCTAATATTGAAAAGTTTCCAAGGATCATCCATTACCCATTCATCGAGGGCAGTTTGTGACAGGCCTACTAATTTCAGATCTTGCTTCATTTGATTAAACCAACCTCTTTTTTTGTACTCACCAAGTATGCGAGTTGATTCCAACTTATCTAGAACCTCAACATTCTTAAGCCTTGCTACCCAATAACTAGTTTGAGTATCTGCGTCTCTTGTGAATAATGTTATATCATAAATACGATTTGAGTGCTTGTCTCTAGCTTTATGGATCGGTTCAAGAAAACCATATTTATAACCCTCTATTATGGTATCTCCATCAAAAAGCCACTCTTCATGCCCAAATCCATTTTCGGACTCATGAGTTTTATTATTTGATTTTCCTGATCTGCCTGAGGGTTTAATCCAATTGTATGTATTCCAAGTTAGACGAGATATTTTAGATTCCTTATTGAGAATTTCTTTTAAGTGATCATAGCTACTGTCTAGTCTACTTACATAAGCTCTTGATTCCGTTAATAGCCTTTCCCAACTGTAAGAGTTGATATCATCGAAACTTATCTTCGGCCAGTCCCATTTTCCACTATTTTTGAATTCTTCCAATATCTCTAGCTTGTCGCCTGGAAGCTTCTTCTTGGTTGCTTGATATCCATCAAGCTTATAACCTATCCATCTATTTGATCCATTAACTTCAACATTAAAAAAAATATCCTTGTCCTCTCCTTTATAGATCCGTGGCCAGAAGTAAGGAGCAATTTTTGACTCATACCCAGACAACCAATTACTATCAACCCTCAACTTATAAGCCTCGGTTAAAAGTTGGTTTGCCCAATAATTTGCTTTGGCAATAATTGGATATAGTTTCTGGCCATAATACTGATGCGATGGATTGTCTTTTCTATATTCAGCACCAACAATAGAATGAAAATGTTCAAGTTCTTTACTCGTAAAGAAATTATAACCACCTTCATAATAGGTCAACTTGAACCCGAGTATTTCTTGCACATAGTTCTTGTATGAAACTGAAGTTTGAAAATTAAGCAAGTTCCCAGTTGCAATGCTATAAGCCTGTCTAAGCAGTTGCTTAAATCTATACTCTTGACCATTTACTACTACATAATACTGACTCCAAACGTGATCTTTTGGAACACCTTGTTCATCTATTCTTAAAGCGGCCTCACTTATATGGTCTACACTGATTGGATCTAATTTCATATTATGTAAGGTCAGTCGTTGCTCTGACGACATTCAAAGCGCTAGACTTTCAATCTTTTATTAGTCTTGCTGTGTTAGGGTCATAATAGTAACCACTTAGGTTTCCCTCTTTGATCTTTTCGACCATTTCGTCTATTATGAAGAAAGGAACCAAAAACCATTCTCTGGCCCTGACCGGTTTTCCAAATCGATCTTTGATCTCAATATCAAGTCTTGCAGGACTCAGGAATTTGTGAATAAGATTTTCAAGTTTGATACGATTGATGTTGGCAAGCTTATAAGTTGCCACTATTTGTACATCGGATAAAAGGAATGTGGGGTCGTTCTTAGCGTTAACTATACGCTTTTCAACTTCCCCGCCAGTTACACCAATTTTATGAACCACATCTCTTCTATCCCTCACGGTATCAAGATCAGATTTGCTGCGAAGCACGTAAATGGTTCCACTCTCAAGATCATCCTCACTCATCTCATCTGAGAATAATGGACCATCATCAGCATCAGTAATAAATCGACTTGTTTCATCCCTATACATGGCACGGATAAGAGATCGTAACAGAATATTGCTTTCTGTACCATTTGCATAGATAAGCCTAAGGCGTCTATCTTCTTCCCCATTCGGAGCTTTGAGAGTCTCACCCATTTCTGCTATGTAGCCTATTTGTCCACCAATTATGATAAACTGGGCTACTCTATAATTGGTCTTAGTAAATCCAGCATCTTTTCTAAATCGAACTGTTGATCTTAGGCCATTATCAATGTCCTTTTTAACAGTCTCAAAAAAGGGCTTGAACTTGTCAAAGTCTTCACAAGGCTGACGGTTGGCAATTTCTTCGGCAGCTCGCTTTTCAGCTCTTGTTTTTACATGTTTTAAGTTGATAATAGAATTGCTCTCTTCGCCAACACCAAGTTGGGCGAGCAATTCATCATCATCTATATCCTCTTGAACTTCTGAATATTCATCTGCTGAAGCTCCGTCTAAAAGATTCTGATGATCTAAATCCTTCAAGAGATTTATACATTCTTCCTGCTTTCGAATTTGTTCAAGCCTTATTGCATATCTTCTTTCGAAGATATCTTTATCCTCTCCATGCTCTGGATGCTTTCCATGCTCCTCTACGAACTGTTGAATCTCTTCAAAGCCAGTGATTATTCGTTCTTCACGGGCTGTATGCTTTACTATTTTTTTTGCTTCAACTTCGATACCAAGCTCGGCTAATAATGCATCATCTTCTTCCGTTAATTTCTTGTCTTTAGCCATTTGCTTGCTCCGATTTCAGTCTAGCTAGATAAGCAATTCCTTCTGCCATTCTTTGTTCCCATGGGTCAGGTGATTTTATATCTGGTAGCCTACCTCTCTCCTTCTTAAATTTTAAAGCTCTTTTGGCCAACTCCCGTGCTTCATCCAAAGAAAGATTTGGTTTGCGGCCTGCAATCACTTGAGCCATTGTTTTCAGACTTTGCTCAGTCATGGCTTTGGATAGTATGGAATAAGCTTCACTAAATGGGTTGATACTATCAATCCAATCGACATCTAAATCCCTAACGTCCATCGTGAATTTCCTTACACCTTCGATTAATGCAGTACTTCCTCTCGCTTCTAATTCTGGATCGTTGTTCAATACTTCTTTGGCCTTTTGAGTCAAGTTTAATGCTGCAATAGCATGTTGACGGACAGTTTCTTGATCTTCTTCATCAAGATCAGGGTATTTGTCTTTAATGATTTTACCCATCCTGACCTGGGTCAATTCCTCAGGTACTGTTTCTTCATCGAACAACCCTCTTTCAATGGTTTGTTTGTCTTGAGCAAAAGCGGCAATAACCTCATTCAAATCTTCCTTACAAATGCGTTGTGCATCCTCACTTTTTGGTTCAGTCAACCCTTTAATTTCAATCTGATATTGTCCTGTTTCTTCGTTGACGCCAATATTACACTTATCCGGATCATATCCTTCTTCTCCGTAGTAGAACTTCGGATCGGCCTCATTTTGGGGTCTTTTAGGGACAAAGTTGAATCTTGGAGCGAGTACTTGTTCCATCAATAAACTCGCTGATATTGCTTTGAGTGTATCATTCACAGCATCTGTGACTGCCTCTTCTGATGCATCAGGTTCTGCGATCAGATTGGTAAATCGTGAATATGTTTTGTTGGGTGCATCCCTTGTTGCACGTCCAATAATCTGGACAATCTCAGTCAAACTAGAACGATAACCCACGGTAAGTGCATGTTCGCACCAAATCCAATCAAATCCCTCTTTGGCCATGCCCAATGCAATAATGATGTCTACGTGATCAGGATTGCTCTTTGCTTCTGGCTGTTTCAATGCCAATGAAACCTTGTTGCGTTTTGTTGGATCATCATCTACAAGATCTGCGATTTTTAAAATCTTTCCTTCCGAGGTTTTAATCAAATGAAAACCTGTATTAGGGTCGATTCCTTGCCAATCTCCCAGCTCATCCATGATGTGGTTAACCTCTTTGATTTTATCACCCATGCTTTCACGCGAGTTGACATTAGGTATATGGATGATCGTTTTTTCGTTTGGATTTAGCACTTCTAAGATGTCTTCTGCATAAGCACCACTGTAGAAATAGTAACCAAGGTTAAGTGTCTTCAGGTATTCGTATCCGTTTAGTTGCTCATAATACGTATAAGTAACCGTATCAAACTTAGCTTCATCTTCTGGCATCAAGACAGGATTTGCATCACCTCTGAAATAAGAACCTGTCATGGCCACAATGTGCACTTTATCCCTTGCTACAAATTGCTTTAGCTGAGACCCAAGCACATTATCCTCGTCAGCGCTTACATGATGAAATTCGTCTATAGCGATCAATCGATCATCAAATACTTCTATTCCAAATTGCTCAACGGCAAACCGGAAAGTGGAATGAGTACAAACCAAAATCTTATCATCACTTTCCAAGAATGACTTGACGGATTTTACTTTACTACCATCTTCTCCAGGTGAATTACATAAGTTCCATTTAGGCTCCATATACCAATCATGGTAAAAGCCATATTTTGAAAGAGGCTCATTCGCAAAACTTGACCCGATGGACTTTTCAGGTACTGCAATGATCGCTTGCTTGATTCCTTGATTATTTAGTTTATCCAAAGCGATAAACATCAATGCCCTACTCTTACCAGATGCAGGAGGCGATTTAATCAAAAGGTATTGCTCTCCTCGCTTGTCATATGCCCGTTCTTGCATTGCGCGCATTCCCAGTTCATTGGACTTGATAGAACTTCCTGTGCTTTTATAGTTTACCGTAACCGAGGGTATGGATTTCTTTTTGCTCATGCAACTTTGCCTTTAGTGGTCATTTTAGTATAAAGTTCAAAAAGTTTCTCTAGACGTTCTGTATCATTTTTAAAACGTCTGCCTATGTAAATGCGCTCCAACACTTCATCATTTCGTTCATGTGCCTGTCGTAAATCTTCAGGCATTTTATCAGGATTGTATAAGTCCGCTATCGTAGCTGGAAAATGTCTTTCGCGCGCAATTAGGATCTCTTCTGCACTATGTGTTAGGTCTTCTTTGTTTTTCCCTGTTAAATGCGGAATGGGAAAAGTATTCCAACCTAGTGTGTTGGAGTAAGAAAAATCTGTTCGCATCCTAACACAAACTGTTCCTATCCATACCCAATGTATGCGGGAAGCTATTAGAGCCATATTCCACAAAGGCGCATCAAAAAGCGCGAAATTTTTGTTACTAATTATTGTGCCTTTTTCCAGTATTCCGCATGGCAGGTATGGTCTATTTTCAGAACTAATTGAAGGGATCACAATTAGTGATTCATTACCTTTTTGACGTACTTCTCCAAATTTGTAAGGCTTATTCGCTAATAATTGAGTCGTTGGTCTTCTACTATTCAGACGAGATGATTTGGTTTTTTCAAAACGTTCCAACAACCAACTGTTTTTAGATGCATTATCGCTTTCATTCTCTTCAACCCAAATGCAATATCTGGGTGCACCTTTTATAAATTCTTGAGAACCATAAAACGGTCTGATGTAATCATTGGATACTTCATGATTTTCTACAGCATCTTTAGCTTGTGTTTTGTTCAAGAGAAGGTGGCCTTCATCGTTAGGCATATTTCCAAAACTCATTTCGGGCAATTCAAATAATGGGTTTGTAAATGATTTAACTATAACGTTATCACCTGCAATAAGGTAGGCATTGATGAATTTGGACTCTTTTAATATCGTTTTACCCTTCTTATCTAAACTATATAGTTTTCTTACTCCTCCTGAGGTTCGGGAAATACCAACAATACTTACAGTAACACCTGCATTATAACTTGCCAAGTTCGCCCATTTAAAATTTGTATGAGCGAAATGTATTTCGTGACCTGTTTTAAAAATTAAAGGCCAAAGCGTCGAAACTTGTCTCCCTTGACAGATAGAATTGGTTGATACAAAAGCAGTAGCAGCACTGGTATGCTTACCATAATTTGCAGCTTTCATGAACCAACCAGCCACATAATCCAAGGATTTCCACGTTTTCGTAATATCCTTGAAAATAGACTGCAAATCACTCTTTTGTTCATTTGATTGCCATTGACTGCCTAGGTAAGGTGGATTGCCACAGATATAGGTTTCTCCACCTTCGTTTTCAAAATCTATCTCTGCCTGATCCATAGGAGTGCTGAATAAATTCTCCCTGAACAACTTTACTCCTGTACCTGTTGGTGGGCAAACTGAAAGCCAGTTTAATTGAAGTGCGTTCCCATGAGTTATCCAATTTTTCGCATCGAGCGGTAGGAATTCAGCAAGAGCGAGTTTCTGTCCCCGATAAATGACATCACATTGATATTCCGCGATGATCAATGCAAGCCTTGCAATTTCTGCGGAGAAATCTCGCAATTCAATTCCTCTAAAGTTAGTAATATGAATTTCAGTTAATCGATCAGCCTCTCCTCTCCTTTTGTTGATTTCATGTTCGACTTTTCGAAGTTCTTTGTAAGCAATGACCAAAAAGTTTCCTGAACCGCAAGCTGGATCAAATACACGTATTCTTGAAATACGATTTCTTAGATTCAGCAACTTACGAGTATTATCACCAGCTTCCTCCAATTGATCTCTTAGATCATCAAGAAACAATGGATTTAATACTTTAAGAATATTAGGTACTGATGTGTAATGCATACCTAATGCCCCACGCTCGTCTTCATCAGCCACCGCTTGAATCATTGATCCGAAAATATCTGGGTTTATTTTTTTCCAATCAAGCCTACCTACATGAAGCAAATAGGATCTGGCAATTTTGGTGAACTTTGGTGTATCCGTAGAGCCTGAAAACAAGTCACCATTGACATAAGGGAATTTATTAGCCCAGTTTTTTACCGCTTTAGAAGAACGTTCATCCTGCTTGATGTCCATAGCTCGGAATATCTCACTTATGATTTCATGAGTATCTGAAGCATCACCCGCACCCATTTGTTGAACTGTGCTGGTGAAGAGATCATCGCCACTGAATATATCCGTATCCTCGGCAAAAAAGCAGAATATTAATCGAGCAAGGAAGTGATTCATATCGTGTCGCTTCTCTGCTGTTGCCCAATTAGGGTTATGTCGAAGTAACTCGATATATAGCTTATTCAGTCTGCTAGTGGCCTTAATATCGAAGGCATTTTCTCGAATCTGCTTAACAGTGCTAATGCCTGCAAGGGGAAGGAAGAATCCAAAATGATCGTGGAAACTCTTATAATCACAAGCGACCGTTTCTCCACTATTTAGGTCTTCGGCTTGAAACTCATTCCCATCTGTTGCTAGTATGAATTTTGCTTTTGCCTTGGATGTTCCAGGACTTTCCTTAAGCTCTATAAGTGTATCTGCAACTCTTCCACCTAACGCAACTGCAATGTGAATGTTGTTGTGCTGCAGTACCCCGCCTTTAACATCAGACTTATTGCTATTTCCAGTTCTAAGGCGCTTAATGGTTGTTGGCTTATTGCCAAATGCTTCTAAAAATTCATAAGGAAATTCTCCTGGATCAAAAACTCGCTCTGCAAGTAATGATACAGCCTCTTCAATCTCTACTGCATTCATTTTCGATTACTTACGATTAAATCTTTTACGTCCACGTCTAACAGATCTGCTATCCTATACAAGTCCTCTAAGCTCGGCTGCCTTCTATTCTGAGCATACGAATTCACCATATTGTAACTCTTATTCAATTCTTTGGAAAGCCAGGTTTGCGTAACTCCCTTATTATCGATTACTTCTTTAATTCTATTCATCTAGACTGTCGAATCCAACAACGATTAAGATAGATAAATAGAATAGTATTATCTCATTTAGTGAGATAATACTATTCCTTTGTGGGAAATTCCTTTTCATTAGAAGAACTTGAAATCCTGTCAAGAAATCGAACGAAGTAAGGGTCATAAAACCTTAGTCGGCCATCCTCATGTTCAATTAGAACTTGAGTTTCACTATGATACTTTGAAAATGAGTATACGAATCGATGGAAATACCCTTTTTCTTGCTTTCCATTGTAGTTAACAGCAACCGGGCGTAAAGAGGATTTTAACGACATAAACGCGTTAAACCTATCTAAACTATTTTACATTCATTTCTTCAGATAAATGGTTTCAACAGAGTCGTTAAACTACAATCCAAAGAATCGGATAACTTGATTATTGTCTCAAGGGTTGGGTTTTTTTTGCCAGTTTCTAAATGAGAAATGTAAGTTGGATGATATCCTGAATTTAAAGCCAACCTTTCTTGTGACATACCTTTTAATCTCCTGACACTTCGAAGTTGATTTCCAAACCTGATCGCTATAGGAAGTTCATCCATTGCTGGACAAGCTATCCTGAGGCAAAACTTAAGTCCATAGACTATAGTCTAAGTGTAAAATAAATAGCTTAGATTTTGCTCAATAAAGGAATCGCGGCTAATGAGTTTAGATAGATTTTTAATTGAAAGTGAAAAGCGGCCAAAAGGAAGAAACCGAACCATCAATATTGAAGATAATCTTCACAGCTACTACAAGAAAGTGGCGGCACATTACAACGTGAATATGTCGACAATAATCACGAATATTTTGAGCGCTTGGAAGGATGAGAATGACTATGAAATTAAAAATGATATGATCAGAAAACTTAAGGAATAGGCGGATCAAACATGACAAAACCTCATCATAAATGGGTCGATATATACTTCTATTCTCACCCGATAGATCAGTCGATTAGATATGTTGGATCTGAGAAGTTTGGTAAAGAACCTGCATGGTTAGTGAATAATCAAACGTTTAATGAATGGATCGGTGAGTACAGAGTCGATATTAACATCCTAGATACAGTAGAGTCCGACAAGGTTGAGTTTTGGACAGCGTTCTATAAAGACCTATTCAGTCAATGGGGCTTTAGTTTGATCGAAGACGACTCTTCAGCAAGAATTAACGCAAAAAAAGTATTGGATGTGCACAAATTAAAGAACGTTCTAGTAAATACTCTATACGATGTGCATACCCTGGACACCCCTATTCGTTTGAAGGACTTCGGAGACTTTTTCTACGGGCTTGATAAACTGAACAATGATTATAAAGACCAATTCTTGTCAGAGGTTACCCTCTTAATCTATTGTCTATTTGTCAACGGTATACCTTTAAAAAATTGCCTATTACTTTCATCTAGTCAAATAAACAAGGGATATCAAACTGTAGGTGGCACTATCGTGGCCTATTCTGACAGGCTAGTCGAATATTCCAAATTTAACTGTCAAGGCAGCGATACAAAAATATTTAAAGAGGTATTGAAGGTCTGTTCTAAGTCAAGCATAGAGTTGTTCCTGAAACGGTACATCAATACTCTTTCTGTGTATTTTGGTTATTCTTGGATTACTGAAGGAGAATTCCTTAAAGATTTTGGTCGATTACAATACTGGAAATCAGGCACTTCATTTTCTACTTCCCTTTTTTTAATTCGATTGTTTCGATGCAAAAGCCGCTTAGAACTGCTAATGAAGCTCAATCTAATTCCTTATCTCAGGTGATAGATGGACTATGCTGCCTCATGGATAATATTATAACCCAACTTCCTGTAGTACTTCTCAATCTGTTTTCTAAGGCCTCTGAAATTCATTTCTGATTTATCGATTAAGTCATTGATTGTCTCAGCATCTGTAATCTCATTAGCAAGGCAAACATTCCTTAAATCGTCTCTGTCTGGCTCATCAATAATAACAATATCATCTTTTCTCGTCCAAAATTCATTGATGCCTTTAACGCGAGCGTCTTTCCATTCAAGAAGTTCGTCATGAAATTCTTCCGGGCCTGAAATTATCAAACCAGTTGAATACTGAGTCTTATCGCGAAATTGCCTTATAAAACTTAGCATGTTCGGCTTAAACTGATTTGCCTCATCTATAATTAAAACAGAGGGATGTTGTCTTTGATTGTACAAATCGGCTGCTTTTTCAATCGTCCATCTGATGGATGTACTTTTGTAGCTACTGTAGTTTGGAAATGTAGCAATCACTTTATTGTAAAGTTCTACAGGTCGATCTGTTCTTTCAATCTCAAGATGAACTATATTATTATTACTCTTTCTTGCCAGATCTGAATATGTAAAAGACTTGCCGAACCCCGAATTCCCAAAAACTAGGAGAAACAACCTATGCTCCATTGCTTCCTTGACAGCTGCTTCAAGCTTCAAGTAATTTGGAGTAATTATATGTTGAAAAGTGAACTTTTTCAAGGGTCGATTTTTTTGTACAACCTGCTTGTGTCAATATTGAGTTCTAAGGTACTTTCAATCGACCTGATGGAAACTCTCTTGCCATTCTTTGGGTCTAGCAACTGACGGGTAAACTCCTTGTGTACCTCATATTCTTCGGATTTATTGTTGGTAACTGTTTTACGCAGATCAATTGGAATTATTTTGGATTCGTTCTCTTTGATACGTTTCTTTCTATTAATGCTATCATTTATTGTGTTGTTCTTTCTCTTAATTCGTTCAGCTAAAAGCTTGTTAAGTATTTTTTTATCGTTTTCACAGGAAATGGCGGGAGATGGATTAATTCTCTTAAATGCCTTGACTTGTTCAACAAAATTTCCTTTTTCATCAAAGCAGTAAACTTCTTCTAAGTTGTCTTTAAAATATACTTTGATTTTTGATCTTGAATAAGCTAATCCATTCTCATGACTAAGCTGGAAATAATAAAACTTACGACTTCTCTTTATCGTAATTTCAGATTTTGAAACTGTTACTATTTTCGACTTCCAGGTCAGCTTGATGAGATCCAAATCACTAGTGGCTATTCCACCACTCTTTTTCTGTAGTTTGTACAATTCGGCAGGAGAAATTAAACTATCTCCGCGTGGTGTAGTCCTATAATATTCAATCAAACTGTCCACATGTATTATCAATTCTTCTCTTGAGAATAGCGTACTTTTCATTTTTAGAATCTTTGCTATTCTTCTTTTTTCAGATCTTGAATCAGGGTTCATACAAGTTATACCCAAGCCATAATATCCAGGAGATGACTTGCTTATCTTCTGTCCAAAAAGTCTAAAGAAAGACTCAACATACGGCTTACCACTTGGGTTGCTGGTCTCTCTCCACGTAACGCCCATACGCTTACTTTCTGACTTAAAATCTTTAAATCTTTTAGCTTTGTAATGTCTAGCCTTATCAGTCGTTATACACCTTGGCATTCGGCCATTAATAACGAGAAGTCTTTCAAATGCCATTAATACCATTTCATGATTTTCATACTGATCACAGCTATATCCCACTACATTCCCTGTAGCTACATCCAGTATCACAAATACAGATAAAAAATCAACTTCGTTAAGTTCTCGATTATAATATGGGATTTGAATGCGCGATCCGTCTGCTTCATAAAGTTCATCTTTAAGTTCAGGCTTATTTAAATGAATGGGTGCTTCAATATTGGCCTTATACCATTGATCACCGTTCCTTTTAAGCCTGAGCCTATTTTGTACCTCTTTAAGTTTTAAATGTGACTTTAGCGTGCTCTTAGTAATTTCTCTTAGACCTAGTTTCCTTGCTGATAAGTTGACCTCGATTAGGATATCATCATAACTAGAAAATTCTTTCTCGTATTCCGCCTCGGCTTTATCCTTCAATTCACGTGTGAATTTTAGATTCCTCACCTTACCCTTTTTTGGTTTTAGCTCATTCTCGATAGATGATTCACCTGTCCTGATTCTTTTGAGTTTTTCGGTTAAATAGTTGTAATTCCAGTTTTCTTGCTCACAAAAGAGGGATTTCGACGCGGTGTATATGTCTTTAATAGAATAAGGGAGGGTTAAGTACTCATTGAGGAGAGCATGTAATCGCGAGTAAGATATCGATCTATCAGATTGATACTCAGAATACCTAGGCAGATACTGAATCCAATTTTCTTCTATAGAGTTGGAGATTATCGTGTATATCAAATCTCGCTTTGAAACTTTCTTATTTTGAAGTTCTAAGTCATAGACTTTGAGTGCTCGTAATATATTCACCTCACTCAATTTCAAAGACTGAATGATAGATTGTGGGACATCTTGCCACAATAAAAATTCACCTTCTTTAAACGATGTTACTGGGACTTTTTGAATTAGAGTGAGATTCCTAGCCCTTCTTTTGTTGTTGCCTAGCGTACTTGCTAAAACAGCAACGAAAGCATCTTTACGAACGAAAAGCTTCTTATTTGAAGTAAAGTAATATGGTGAATGACCTCCTGTCACGGTAATTGTCAAATAAATAAATTAGCCAATATTTGATTTAAAGACAAATTTCTGCTCGAAGGCACTTCGGAGGTTGTCTAATTACGTTTCTCATTGCTTGTTGCTCAATTCTCTCGCTTTTTTGGCTAACAGTGTTTGTCCGTGAGCTTTAAAAACAAAGTAGTAGTTTTAGTATTTTCAAAATATGAAATGCTACATTTCGATGTCGATATAGGATTATTATTAAAAGACATACTAGTAGTGCCAGTTAGGTTGATATTACCGATTATCACTGATGCTAAAAAAGAACATACACCCCGGAGAAATCTTGCTAGAGGATTTTCTAAAACCGATGGATTTAACCGCCTATAAGCTTGCCAAAGCCATTGGCGTGCAACAGACCAGAATTAGCCAGATCGTTAACGAGAAGCGATCTATTAGCGCAGACACGGCCATTAGGCTTTCTCTCTTCTTTGGCACTACCGCAGAATTTTGGCTTAATCTGCAACGCGAATATGACCTTCGAAGGACTAATCCAAAAAAAAAGCTTTAAACAATCACTTAAGACAATAAGAGAATTTTTTAAGGTCAAAAAACTCTTTCTACATCATAATGATATTTTTACATATCGTTTCATAACTTATACTCACGTTAATCAACGGATTAATTCAAGTCCTATCTAATTCTCAATAAACCAAAAACCTTTGCAATGAAAAAAGCTGTAGCATTAACCTCAATTATGCTCTTGAGTAGCGTGGTATTGAGTCAGGCTCATCGAGCACCGTTATTTACTTATGGAGGCCTCCCAGAGATCGATGATGTAAAGATCCTTTATAATGAGGCATTTGTGATTGGCTACTCAAATGAAAAGAAGAATCCACTTTGGGTTTGCTATCGACTGGGTAATACAAAAGGAAGTTATCAGAATGCTGAGGATGAGTCTTTGACCAAATGGGAACGACCTCCCTCCTTTCGCATTGATAATAGGACCTCGGCTAGAGTTTCGCATGATGATTATGTGAGGTCCGGCTATCAGCGTGGCCACATGGCACCTGATGCTGCAATTCAAGCACAATATGGTCAGGGAGCTTTGCTTGAGACCTATCTAATGTCGAATATCATACCACAACACGGAGACTTAAACGGAGGCATCTGGAGGGAACTTGAAGAACATGCAAGAGAGAAACTATCTCAAGATGATACAGATGGAAAAGAAATCAATGATCTATTTGTGATTACTGGCCCAGCTTTTATTGAAGATTTAGATAAAATTGGTGATGGTGTTGTTGTCCCTTCTCATAGCTACAAGATCTTTGCCTATAAACGTGGCTACAGAGGTACTGTTAAGGCTGTTGCTTTTTTAATGCCACAACACCCAGAATCAGAAGATTTCTTTGACTATGTCAAAACAGTAGATGACATAGAAGATTTGACTGGTATTGATTTTTTTCCTGACCTCACCAACAGAAAACAGATCAATCTTGAAAGCGTGAAGCGTAATTTCAAATTAGAAGAAATAGAGTAAGACTGATTGTTAACGGCAAAACGTTAATATCGACGATGCTCAAACAATTCATAAGGATTCATCATAAATAGGATACACATATTAGATAAATCTTGCTGTAGTATTTAACAACCAGTGGTAAGAGTGCCAAAGTAATTGACATAAAAATCGGAATTAGTCGGATTGTCAAGGAATAGCCGTCTGTTACCGCATAAAAGGCGATGAGCTTTTGCTGTAGCCTACTGACAAGAGCCGTCTTGTTTAAATTGTAAATCGCTAAAGTCTTGTATATGCTGAAGGAACAAAACTTCCTCTCCTTTCCATACAAAGGAAGGACTGGCATCAAACTTGCGATTGTTATCGTACTCAGCATTGATTAAGAAATCACGATCATCATTGATCATTTTCGTAATACTCTTTATCTGTTTTTCTGATAATCCGCATTTCTTGGCTAAAATGTTCCAATCTGATCTCAACTCATTTGAACGCAGAATCATATACTCTGCATAAAAGCTTTTGTATTGGTCTCGGATAATCATTTGAACCAAGTTCTCTATGATTTCTTGTTCTCCGTGCAGACTTGCGTATTGCCCATCTTTAAGATCGAATATGTACTTTACCTCCAAGCTGACATCCTGATTCCCGGTATAGTCTAGATGACTAAAAATTGAAGAAACCGAATTCAACCCATAAGGGCAGAGTGACATAATATAGACTTCTAGAGTATTGTCGTCAATTAGATATATCTCATTAATTGATATAGATTGATCCTCATTGATCCATCCCATTAAGGTAACTTCCTGATCTATATAATTAGTTATATCTAAATCGTCAAAATCAGTCAAAAGCAGGTTGCCTCTTGTAGGAGAAGTTAAATAGAAATCCTCACCATCAGTTTGAATATATCCATTCAAGGTAATTGTCGCTCTAATAGGATCTATTAACGACTGATCCAACTTGTTGCTTATAGATTTGGCCACTGATATTTTCCAACGGATGTCGTTTCCTATATTTCCTGACTGTCCAGCTGGAATCAAATTCATAACATACTCTGAAAGAAAGTACTTTATGGTATTTACGGTTCCTTTATTCTCAATGGATATTTCACAAATCAAAGAACCATCTTCATTTCTAGAGACTTTAGTTTTATATGCGGTTTCACTATTATATCTATAAATACCATTGAAAACGGCTTGACTAAAAACGGGATACTCTTCCGATCTGATTTTTAGTTCATATTGCGGAGAGGTAAGGTCTTGTTGGCTATACGCTTTCAGCGAGCAGAATAAAAAGCAAAATAGTAGAAGTTGTTTTCTCATATACTTAATTGGCACAAACACAACAGATTACATAACCATCATCTGAACAAGAACTCTGGCTACAACTACCTGTATCTGAAGTGACATTACAAGTTCCGCAAGTGGTACGCCAGATTCCATCTCTTCTTGTACGTAACCATCTGACAGGCTTGGTTGAAACTACTACAGAGCCGTTACAAAAATCGCTACACTTAGAAGATTGGTTCACATTTTGAGCGCAGACGGCTACAGAGTTTGTTGGTGGTCCAGGTGCACCCTGTAAGTTGCTATAAGGTCCCCAACTGCCGTCAGCGTTTTGAAAACGAATACTAGTTCCATTCCACTGATGATCCGGTGCATTACCTCTTAAGTTAACATAAGAACCCCAACTACCGTTCGCATTTTGAAAACGAAGATTTGTACCATTCCACTCATGTCCAGGTGAACTTCCAACCATTCCAGGTGCTCCTTGCAAATCAGAGTAAACACCCCAAGTTCCATCTGAATTTTGAAATCTTAAATTAGTCCCATTCCATTCATGCATTGGGGCATCACCTTGAATTCCTTGATTTCCTATCAATGATGCTAACCATTCTGTTTCAGTTCCTGTAAAGCCATTATTAACGGCCACTTGATAAGCAGATTCTCCAATCAACCCAGTTGCTCCGTCAGATCCTTCAAGTGAAGCCAACCATTCTGTTTCAGTTCCGGTGAAACCATTGTTAACGGCCACTTGGTAAGCAGATTCTCCATCAGTCCCATGAGTTCCATCCACCCCTTCTAGAGAAGCCAACCATTGGGCTTCGGTTCCTGTAAAACCATTGTTAACGGCCACTTGATAGGCAGATTCTCCGTCAGTCCCATTAGTTCCATCCACCCCTTCTAGAGAAGCCAACCATTGGGCTTCGGTTCCTATGAAACCATTATTAACGGCCGCTTGAAACGCAGATTCTCCATCAGTCCCATTAGTTCCATCCGCCCCTTCCAGAGAAGCTAACCATTGTGCCTCGGTTCCCGTGAAACCATTCTTAACAGCCGC
>DIYH01000015.1 GCA_002435755.1 Flammeovirgaceae bacterium UBA6059 | reverse complement strand
GTCGGATTATTCACAATCAGGTCGTCTAAAGCTGTGCCGGTATTCGACTTGGCTGTTACCTTCATCGATTGAGCATCTACATTCGCGATGCTCAACAATATCTCTGAGTCCGCATTGTCACCAAAGTGACGAACCGCTTCATCACAATACACATCTACGGTGGGAGCCCCTCCACTACCAGTATCACCACTAAGTGCGCAATTCTCACACACAATATCATCCACATATAAAGTACCAGTATTAGGCTTATTACTTTCGGGGGTTTGATTACCCACATCGGGTCGTACCAAGATTCGATTTATCCCCGAAGGCACATTAGCCAATGTAAAAGTCACTTCTGTCCACTCATTCGCATTATCAATCGTCTGTACATTGCCTACAGGGGTTCCTCCCTGAACTTCTGCCTCAAACAGTACATTCGTGGGGGCTACAGTGGAGTAAAGCTTCGCCCTGTAAACAGTAGCCTGATCATCCAATACACCATCCGCAAATTTGAATCCTACACCGCCCCACCAGTCGTTTGCATCTGTGTAGGTCACCTCGTATACGTTAGCGCTCGTGTTTATAGTCCCAGAAACAGGATTGGTAATCAGAGAACCTCCAGTTTCAAAATGCTCAGCAGTAACCCCTGTCAAACTATTCTCAAAGTTTAATATTGATACATCTTGCTGATAGACCCTCACATAATCAATCTCCATTTGATCTGAGATAAAGCCACTAGGAATAGCTCCTCCTAGATCTCCTCCCATCGCTACATTAAGCAACAAATATTGTGGGCTATCAAATGGCCATGTTGCTTCAGTTCTACCTGTCGCAGAAGTAGCTGGATTAGTCTCGGGGTTGTAAGTAAAGTAGTTGTTACCATCTACCAGAAATTGAATTTCTTCTTCAGTCCAAATGATAGAGTATGTCTTGAATTCTATTTCTTCATTGACCAAATCAAAAGAACCTCCTATAGACGCTCCTCCACTATTGGCACCTGTATGTACAGTACCAATGATTTTCTCCTTTTCTGCTGCACTGGTCCCTTTCTGCTCCATAATATCGATCTCGCCAATGTTAGGCCAGTTAGTTGTCCCATAAGTATCATACCAAAAGTTGCCAGGTTCATTGATCTCACGTCCAAGCATCCAGATAGCCGGCCATGTGCCTAGCGACGCAGGTAGCTTGGCACGCACATCCACTCGACCATATGTGAAAGCATATTTAGAATTAAGCCTTGCACTGGTGTAATCCAGATCGAGACTCTGATCTAAATAGTCCTCTCTCCGAGCAACAATTTTCAAACTTCCATCACCAACAATCGAGTTGGCATTAACACCTGTAGTCCGATCAGTGTAATGTTGGACCTCACTGTTAGCCCAACAAAACGTTTGTCCCGGGATACACTGTGTTTGGAAGTGCCAGTTGTTGCCATTTACTGTAGTACCATCAAATTCATCCGACCAAACCAATTTGTAGTCAGTCGAAACAGGATGGGCATCTCCAATATCAGGAGTTTGGGCTTGTGTTCCGAAACAACAAAGACTAATAAGTAATAAGCAGTAGTAGCGTGCTTTCATAGATTGAGCATTTAAGTAGTTATGCCCCTGAGCACCGTTAACTAGAGATTTGAAATCTTTCAAAAAACTGAGCAGACCTGTTAGAAACTTTACATCTGCAAACGTGTTCATAGGGTCACTTTTTACGAATTGTGTAAGCCTAACTTAGACTTAACAAGAGTGATAGCTTGACTATCATGCTACATCAATCCTTTCAAAAGGGGAGGAATTCACTACATCATTACTACATCATACCCAAGTAGAAACATCGATTGAAGCCACTCAGGGCACTTTTTGATTTTCATCAAATTTGTGCTTGAACAAAACCCTTTTATACTGATTCTATTAGTGTCAACTTGCTGTAGCCAATTGAGACAGGCTAAATGAAAACGATTGTAAAGGGTTTCTATTTACTATTCTTGATCATTCTGTGTCATCAGAGTGTTGCTACAGCTAGGCCTTACTACGGCCTGCCCTTTGTAAATAGCTTCAGTTCAGAAGACTATCACGCAGGCATTCAGAACTACATGATTACTCAAGACAATAGAGGTATCTTGTATGTAGGTAATCATTTGGGATTACTGGAGTATGATGGCACTGATTGGAATCTCTACCCAGTACCCAATCGCACCAAGGTTAGGTCGGTAGTTGTTGATGCACACGGAAGAATTTTTGTAGGAGCGCAAAACGAATTCGGTTACTTTTTTCCTGGCACTAACGGTAAGCTTTCATATACCAGTCTCTCAGGGCAACTATCCAATGAAGAGGTCAACTTTGGGGAAGTATCTAATATCTTCAATACTCCTGGCGGTATTTACTTCTTGACATTCTCTGGTATCTACAAGTACTATCAAGACGAGCTAACCGTAATAGCCGAGAGTACACCTATTGGTGAAAGCTTTTACATCAATCGAAAAGTAAGGTTTCAACAATGGGAAGCTGGATTGTCTGAAATTGATAAGGATGAAATTCGCTTAGTAAGCGACAATAACCTGTTTAACCATGTAGTGATTTCAGACATCATTCCATACACCGAGGATATCAGCATGATCTGTACCGTAGAGAATGGCATCTATTTATATGATGATGTCGAGTTTAAGCCATGGGGATCACCTTACCAGGAAACACTTAAATCGGCCAAGATCAGTACTGCGCTAAGATTACGTAATGGGACCTTCGCATTTGGAACAGAAACTGGTGGAGTGTTTATACTGGATAACAATGGTCAGTTTCTTGATCACATTACCAAAGGTAGCGGTCTGAATAACAGATCTGTACTTACGCTATTTCAAGACAATTCAGACAACCTTTGGGCAGGACTTTACAATGGCATAACGCACATCAAGTATAGCAGCCCTTTTACTTCTATTGATGAACGAGTTGGTCTGCCAGGTACTGGTTACGCCTCACTCCTATTCGACAATCAACTTCTGCTAGGAACGAATAATGGCCTCTTTGCCTATGAGGGCCTCAATGGGCCATATATTGATGATAAGAACTATTTGATCCCAATTCCGGGTACTCAGGATAAAGTATACTGTTTGCAAAACATTGATGGTCAACTTTTCATGGCCCACCACTATGGTGCCTATACATTAATATCGAATAGCAAGCGCATCAACAGATTGTCCGATGCTAACGTCATTGGTTGGTGGAAGTTTTTAGAATTAAATGATCACCCAAACGCACTCATAGGAGGTACATATAATGGTCTGTTTCTACTTAAAAAATTGAATGGCCTATGGACTATCGTATCAAAAATTGCAGGCCTGAATGAATCCTCGAGGGTAATGGAGGAAGATGCTAACGGTGATATATGGATGAGTCACGGCTATAAAGGTGTGTTTAGATTCAGATTGAACGCATCCATGGATAGCATTACCAGTCTTCGCTTTTACGACAGCAATGATGGGTTTCCCTCCAACATTCTGATCAATGTTTTTAAGGTGAACAATAGACTTATATTCACCACTGAAAAAGGTATCTACAGCTTCAATGAAGCTACAAGCCGATTTGATTTAGATAAAGAATTTACAGCGTTACTCGGAGACCAAATCCTTATTAAGGAGATGTCAGAAGACAGTAATGGAAACATCTATTTTATTGGTGACTTATTCTCAGGAAGACTTACCAGAAGTAATACAGGCACCTACGAATTAGACCATAAGCTTTTCAGCAATGTGAAAAGATCGTTCAACGATGAGTTAGAGAATATCACTGTCATTGACGTTGAGAACATACTCATCGGAGGAAAAGAAGGATTTATCCATTACAATCCGACAAAGCAAATAGCTCGTGATAATGAGTTAAATCTATTGCTTAGAAGTGTTGAGATCACCTCCTCAGAGGACTCTGTGTTATTCACCGGAAGTTTTGTTCTTGACAGTTCTGTGACGATCAGCCAGCCCAAATCATTACGACCGGTGCTCGATTATGAGAACAATTCGATGTTATTCTCTTTCACGACCACAGATTTCGATAGTGAAGAGCCTGCAGAATACAGATATATGATGGAAGGATTAGAGAATGAGTGGTCAGAATGGAGCACTCAAAATGAATTAGGATTTACTAATCTCTACGAGGGCAGTTATACGCTTAAAATTCAAGCACGTAACCAGTGGGAAGTCCTGAGCAATGAACTAAGCTACTCTTTTAAGATCAAGCCTCCTTTTTATCGAACCATTCTGGCCTATTCCATCTACTTTCTTGCATTTGTGCTCAGCCTAACCTCTTTGATACTATCTCTTAGAAGGAAATACAAAAGAGATCAGCGCAGGGCTGTAGAAGAGGAGCAAAACAAGTTTGTGCAAAAGGAAACAGAGTTCAATGCTCAGGCAAAGAAAAGTGAAGAGGAGATCATAGCACTCAGAAATGAAAAATTACGATCAGAGATCAATTACAAAAATAGAGAGCTTGCCAACTCCACAATGCATCTCATCAGTAAAAATGAATTCATCTCTAAGATCAAGACCCAGCTCAACAATCTCGCGAACACAAGTAGCATAGCTACAGGTAAAGAGCTAAAGAAAATCTCAAAAGAAATAGATAAGAATATCTCTTTCGATGATGACTGGAAACAATTCGAGATTCACTTTGATCAGGTGCACGGAGATTTCTCTAGAAGACTAAAGGCAGCTTATCCACATCTGACTAATCAGGACATGAAGCTCTGCGCCTATCTTAAGCTCAACATGACGACTAAAGAGATTGCTAACATGCTCAACATCACAGTGAGAGGAGTTGAGCTCAGCCGTTACAGACTTAGAAAGAAGCTAGGACTGGACCGATCGGTCAATCTCACAGATTTCATTCTGGGGTTCTAGGGAGAAGCAACTGCCTGCATTAATATCCCGCAAAGCCAGGCACCATAAGTGCCCACCGCATAGCCAAGGACAGCAAGCAATACCCCTACAGGTGCAAGTGCGGGATGAAAAGCGGCAGCAACAATAGGTGCAGAGGCCGCACCTCCTACATTAGCCTGACTACCTACTGCTACAAAGAAGTAAGGAGCCTTGATCAGCTTCGCAACAACGAAAAGAAAGATCACATGGAGTGATATCCAAAGTATTCCTAGCAGGAACAATCCGGGATTCTCAAAGATGGCCATCAGGTCCATCTGCATCCCGATGGTAGCTACAAGCACATAGATGAATAAACCGCCGATTTTGGATGCACCAGCACCTTCAAGATGTCTTAGTTTGGTAAAGGACAACCCTACCCCCACAGTAGTGGCTATCACCACCAACCAGAAGAAACTTGATGTCAGGCTGTATTTCTCCAATCCAGGATAGTTTTCTGCTAAGTAGGGGGCGATCTGATCAGCCAACAAATGTGACAGACCAGTCACACCAAAGCCTACCGCCAGGATCAGCACTATGTCAGAAAGGCTGGGAATTTTCATAATACTCGCCTGATAAGCTTCCACTTTATCCTTAAGCTCTTCAATAGCCGAGCTATCGGCTTTTAAGAACTTATCGATTTTGGCGGCCCTACCCACACCTATCAGTAGTACGGCCAACCAAGAATTTCCAATTAGTATATCTACCGTCACCATTTTTGAAAAGAGCTCACCACCTACCTGGAAGACTTCCTTCATAGCTGCCTGATTAGCACCTCCACCTATCCAACTACCCGCTATGGTCGTCATCCCTCGCCATACTTCATTGGGCGGCTCCCCCGCGACGATAGAGGGAGCAACAAACATCAATATGATCAAAGCCAGAGGACCTCCTAGTACAATCCCCATAGTTCCTGCAAAGAACATAGCTAACGCTTTACTACCCAGCTTAACTACCTCACGCAAATCAACACTGATCGTTAGCAATACCAGAGAAGCAGGTAACAAGTAACGAGATGCTACGAAGTACAATCTTGACACCTCCCCGGAAATGATGCCAGCCGAGTTGAATACAGATGGTAGAAAATAGCAGACCAAAACAGTAGGCACTATACCATAGAACTTCTTCCAAAAGGAACTCCCGCTACTCGAAGTATAGAATACAATACCGAGTAAAGCCATCAAGAGTCCGAAGACGATAGCATCGTTGGTAATCAAAGGTTGGTCCATGTCATCACTTTATTTCCTCAATCAAGGTAATTAGTTCACTCAACATCATCGCAGTAGCACCCCAAATGACTTCACCGTCGATATCGAAATAGGGTGATCTTATTACATAGTTGTCCCCGACTACAATGTCCTTTTCCTTTCGGCGCTTCTCATCCAGCAGATGATCAAGGGGAGATTCTATTACACGCTCTACTTCTTTCGTCTCAGGTATAAACTCAGGCTTATGGTTGACATAACCTACCACAGGCAGCACCTTGAAATTGCTCACCACAATGTACATTTCCGATAGGGTGCCAATAAGCTTGATGTGCTCTCGATCAACACCTATCTCCTCCTGAGTTTCTCGTCGGGCAGTCTGCATCAAATCATGATCATCAGGCTCAAACTTACCACCCGGAAAAGACACTTGTCCGCTATGTGCACCCTGGTAAGTCGGCCTCAAAATGAAAGGTACGTGTATTTGATCTCCAATTGGATAGAAGAGCACCATCACGCTACCCAGCTTTGCATCTTCTCGTTGCTTGAAGTCAAATCTCTGCTCGTCCACAGGTCTTGGGGCCATCAATCTTTGGGCACTTTCACCTGGTAAAGGCCCCTTCAATCGCCGCTCCAACCTGTCCACAAAATCCAATAGCATATGATTAGAAATATAGTTCATTTACTGTTAACCGTGCAGTCGATCCGTTATCTTTAGTACATCAAATAATCGTCACATGGACCACATTCCGATCCACGTGCCACTCATTTTTTCGGCGGTCGTGGTAGCCACTTTTGGGTTTCTCTACTACGGATTTGATCGGACCCGGAGTACCGAAGACAACAACAGCCATTTTCTTTTTGCAGTGATTGGAGTCGCCTGGCTATTTGCTACGGCCTACATGGCCACCTCCGGTTTTATCAGAGACTTTGAAGCCTTACCTCCCAGGTTTCTGATGGTAATACTTCCGCCCAATCTTGTAACGATCATTCTGCTCATTCTACCTAAAACCAGACGATTACTCAAAAATATTCCATTCGCTACACTCACCTACATTCATATCATTAGGGTGCCCGTGGAGTTGGTCATTTGGTGGTTGTATCTGGAAGGCCAAATGCCCAGGGTAATGTCTTTCGAAGGGCTCAATTTTGATATCGTATCAGGCATCACCGCCCCATTTGCAGCTATTTTTTTGGTAAGTCAAAAGTCTTTTCATCGCAAAAGCGCCATCGCGTGGAACATCGCTGCGCTCCTACTGTTGGCAGCAATTGTTTATCACGCCATACTTTCTGCCCCCTTTCCATTCCAACAATTCGGACTTGACCAGCCGAATGTAGGAGTGTTCTATTTGCCTTACATTTGGCTCCCGGGTTTTGTAGTGCCAGCGGTACTCTTTGCTCACCTGGTTTCGTTGGTTAAGCTGCTGTCACCTGCGAGCGATCATTGATGTCAAGATCTGACGAAAACCAAAGGATCATTCTAGGCATCAAGCTTAGAGAGGCACGAGAGCAGGCTGGTTATTCACTCCAAAAGCTGGGCGACCTCAGCGGCATCTCACCTAGCTACCTCAATGAAATAGAGAAGGGTAAGAAGTATCCTTCTATCGAAAAAATCACAAGCCTATCAGAACAATTGGCAGTCGATAAGGAATGGTTGCTGTCCCAAAAGCTTGACAAAAAGCTGGCGCCAGTCAGTGACTTACTGGACTCAGGTATTCTCAAAGAGCTCCCACTAAAGATGCTCGGTCTTGAGTTGCCAAAGTTGTTAGAGTTACTCTCCAACACACCTTCTAAGCTCAATGCCTTTATCCGCACATTGATAGAGATCACACGTAATTACGATCTACGTGTTGAGACCTTCTACTTCTCGGTGATGCGTTCTTACCAGGAAATCCATGACAACTACTTCGAAAGTCTGGAAGCACATGCGGAACGGTTCATCAGAAAACACAAGTTCGATCTGAGTAAACCCATCTCTTCCGATATGCTCGCCAGGATACTGAAACGAGATTTTGACTACAGGATCGTGAAGGATGGCTTCAGTGGTGATCAACAGCTCGCCGACCTCAGATCATATACCAAAAGAGGTCGCAAGCGTGCCACACTCTTCTTAAACAAAGACCTGAGCGAAAGCCAGAAGACCTTCATTTACGGTAGGGAAATCGGCTATTGCTATATGAGTCTTGAAACACGCTCATATACAAGCACCTGGGTGGAGATCGGTTCTTTTGATGAGGTTCTCAACAACTTTAGAGCGTCTTATTTCTCCAACGCCATTGTCCTTCACAAGTCCCAATTCCTCAAAGACCTTAAAGCATTCTTAAGCAATCCCGATTGGAATGAAGACATATTGTTCACAACGCTTTCAAGGTACAACTGCACGCCGGAAATGCTCCTTCAACGTCTCACTAACCTGCTTCCGAAGTACTTCGGATTAAAGGAGTTATTCTTTCTACGCTTCACCAATGTACCCGGCACACAGGAGTATGAGCTCAGTAAAGAAATGCACCTGGGTGGGATTAGAGATCCAAGAGGTACAGTACTGCATGAGCACTATTGTCGTAGGTGGATGTTCATCGATATTCTCAAGCAAATGACAGAGCGACAGAGTAGCGGTACCTATCGCAATGAAGTAATGGGAGGTGGGCAGATCGCGACTTACTTCGATAGTAAGGACACTTACCTTGTATTCTCTATTGCAAGACCACTATTCCCTACTCTACATGTCAACAGTAGCCTTACCCTTGGCATTAAACTAGATTCCAGGTCCAGGGTAAAAATAGCATTCACTAAGGACCCTTCGATCAAGGAAAGGTTGGTCCACAATACTTGTGAAAGATGTCCCGCTCAAAACTGTAAGTATAGAGCTGAGGAAGCATCCGTTTGGAAGGAGAATCAAAAGCTCAAGAAGAGGAAAGAGCTTTTGAAAAAATTGTGACGACATATGGATTAACTTTGTAGTCGAAATCACAAAAGTTTCAAAAATGGGCTCTTCTAATTACAAAGTATTGTTTCGTGAAGAACCAGAAGGTGGCTACACAGTATTGGTACCTAGTTTGGATGGATGTATCACCTACGGAGAGAATATCGAAACGGCCAAGAGCAACGCTAAAGAAGCCATAGAATTTTATATTGAGTCTCTCAAGGAAGACAACCTTCCAATCCCAACAGATAAGAATCGACTCGAGATGAACCTTGAGGTAAGTAATGGGTGAATTCAGTTCGAAAGAAATAATCAGACGACTCACAAAATCGGGATATCAACTTCACAGGATAAAGGGTAGTCATCATATTTTTAAAAATGATCAAGGAAAGAGGATTGTGGTGCCTACCCTAAGAAAGACCTTCCAAAAGGAACCTTTTATGCAATTTTAAAACAGGCGGGATTGGATTAAGTTGATCCTGCGTTCATACGAAAAGCTCAATTAGAGACAGTTTTCTTCAATCAATTGATCTAAATCTTCAGTTTTCAGGAAAGCATTCTTCCATGTACTACAGGCCTTCTCTTTATCCCCATTTTGAATGTAGGCTCGTCCGAGGTATTCATGAATTCGATCTACTTCATCATCCATTTCAAGCGCTTGCCCTAGCAATCTTATTGCATCAGTGACCTCATCTTTTTTCAAGTAGTACAGTCCCTTATTACGATAGGCCCAGCCATTGTAAGGATCTACTAACAAACTCTGGTTGATATACTCTTCTGCTAATTCTAGACTATCAATGCTCATAAGGATGTACCCTTTATTATTCAGATAGTAAGCTTCTTGAGGTTCGAACTCAAGTGCCTCATTTACTGCTGTCAAGGCTTGATCATATAGTTCCTTATCATGATACAGCAAGGCCAATGCGTTGAAAGCATTTGATTCTTTCGGATTCAAGCGCAATGCTGCATTAAGGTCTTCTTCCGCCTGCTCATAATCCTGTAAGTAGTAATAGATGGTTCCTCTGTTGACATAGCTCTCAGGGTTTGCGTCATCAAGAATGATTGACTTGTTGAATGCTTCCAGTGATGCTGGATAGTCTTTCATTTTAGAATACACCAAACCTCTTGCAAAATGTAGCACAACCGTATCAGGCATGACCTCTTCTACTTTTGCAAGGTCATTCAACGCTAGTTGATATTGCTTTAACTCCGTGTAGGCATAAGCGCGATTTAAATAAGCTTCGGTATAAGCTTGGCTAAATTCTATTGCCTTGTTATAGTCACCGAGTGCGCCAATTGCATCAGCAGTCTCGAGTTTTGCTACACCTCTATTGAGGTATGCATCAACATATTTAGGGTCAATTTTCAGCGCCTCATCATAATAGCGCATTGCCTCTCGATACTCCTTACGAGCCAATTGATCATTACCCTTTATTAGAAAACGTTGTTTATCTGCCTCTTCGGAACTACATCCAATTATTCCTGCTAAGGAGATCAATACAATACTTATTGCCAATCGCTCAATAACTGACCTTTTCAGATATCTCATTTTAAAGATTTACTAATAATTAGCACTATTTTCTTAATTGCATTAATCATGAAACTCTAAACCACATGTATCACAAAAGGTCACAGAATTAAATTTCATTCTTTTGTTGTATTAGAAAATAATCGATTTTAGGTTTGTTGCCGTTTAAAACTTAATTATGCCAATACTTGTGGTCATTACTATTATAGTCATTATCGTCATTGTCCAGTGGCGGGGGTGAGAATGGTATGACACAGCTAAGATACAGAAGCCATTCTTGACAGCAAGAGTGGCTTTTTTGATTTCAGGATGAATACTAAAGAAAAACAGCTCAACAAATATAGTCAGGTCATCACTCAAGATGACTCACAACCTGCTTCACAAGCAATGCTCTATGCTGTTGGCTTCCAGGAAGAAGACATGGATAAAGCCCAGGTAGGTATTGTCAGCACCGGTTTTGAAGGTAACCCATGCAACATGCATCTCAACATCCTGGCCCACCAGGTAAAAAAGGGTGTGATGGAAAACGATATGATGGGCCTCATTTTCCATACCATTGGAGTTAGTGACGGCATTTCTAATGGAACAGAGGGCATGAAGTACTCATTGATTTCCAGGGATATCATAGCAGACTCTATAGAAACAGTCGTCAACGCTCAGTTCTACGATGCTGTGGTTCCTGTCGTTGGTTGTGACAAAAATATGCCTGGTGCATTAATTGCTATGGGCAGACTCAACAGACCTGGCATCATGGTCTACGGAGGCACAATCAAGCCAGGCCGCTGGAAAGGTCAGGATCTTAACATCGTATCAGCTTTTGAAGCATATGGTGCAAAACAGCAGGGCAACATCAGCGATGAAGACTATAAAGGCATCATCAAAAACTCCATCCCAGGCCCTGGAGCATGTGGCGGCATGTACACTGCCAACACCATGTCATCAGGAATCGAAGCATTGGGTATGAGTCTGCCGTTTTCGTCATCCAATCCGGCTGAGAGCGGTGATAAGCAAACTGAAACACAAAAGATTGGAGCGGCGATCAAACACCTGCTTCAGGAAGATATTCGTCCCCGTGATATCATGACAAAGGAAGCCTTTGAAAATGCCCTAACCTTGATCATGGTACTAGGTGGATCAACCAACGCTGTACTGCATATGATTGCGATGGCCAGAGCTGTAGACGTGCCGTTGACATTGGATGATTTCCAACGTATTAGTGATAGTACACCCTTCATTGCCGATCTTAAGCCTAGCGGAGAATACCTTATGCAGCACTTACATGATGTAGGCGGCATCCCTGCTGTTATGAAGTTGATGCTCGAGGAAGGCTATTTACATGGCGATTGTCTTACCGTTACTGGTAAGACCCTATCGGAAAACCTGGAAAAGGTCGTATCATTAAAGTCAGGTCAAAAAGTCATCCGACCGTTCAGCGACCCTATTAAGTCAACTGGTCACTTGCAGATACTGTATGGAAATCTGGCTCCTGAAGGAGCTGTCGCCAAGATCACAGGTAAAGAAGGAGAGTACTTCGAAGGACCAGCGAGAGTATACGACGATGAATTTGATGCAATCAAAGGTATCGGAGAAGAAGTGCAGAAAGGCGAAGTGATCGTGATCCGACAGTCTGGCCCTAAAGGTGCCCCCGGTATGCCAGAAATGCTCAAGCCAACGGGTGCCGTGATGGGAGCAGGGCTAGGTAAAGATGTAGCCTTGATCACAGACGGCAGGTTCTCAGGAGGTTCGCACGGATTTGTAGTAGGGCATATTACTCCCGAGTCACAAGAAGGTGGTCCACTGGCTTTGGTCAAAAATGGAGACATCATTGCCATAGATGCGAGAAAGAATACGCTTGAAGTCAAAATCTCAGATGAAGAGCTTGTTAAGCGAAAAGCCGAATGGCAGAAACCAGCCTATCGAGGCAAAACCGGCATTTTAAGAAAATACATCAAATCAGTTGCCACTGCCTCAGAGGGCTGTGTGACAGATGCCTAATCAACTGTACCTATGAATACTTCTACTTTGGAACTGGAAAAAATCAAAGGAACTACAAAGCGACTAACAGGATCAGAGGCCGTGCTACATTGTCTGATTGAGGAAGGTGTGGATACTATCTTTGGTTATCCTGGGGGCGCTATCATGCCCATTTATGATAAGCTTTATCATTATGCTGAGGAACTTCACCACATTCTGGTAAGACACGAGCAGGGTGCCTCTCACGCGGCGCAAGGCTATGCACGAGTGACAGGGCGTACAGGCGTATGCTTTGCTACGTCAGGTCCTGGAGCTACTAATCTGATCACGGGCATTGCTGATGCCCAGATAGACTCTACACCAATATTGTGTATTACAGGTCAGGTACCCTCTCATCTATTGGGTTCAGATGCATTTCAGGAGACAGATGTAATCGGTATCTCTATGCCTGTCACTAAGTGGAACTACCAGGTCACACGGGCTGAAGAGATTCCTGAAGCCATTGCCAGGGCCTTTTACATCGCCAATAGTGGCAGACCCGGGCCAGTATTGATCGATATCACCAAAGACGCTCAATTTGGTGAGTTCGATTACCAATATCAGAAATGCCATAAGATCCGTAGCTACCACCCCTACCCGATCATCGATGAAAACAAAGTACGGGAAGCTGCAGAACTCATCAATGAAGCTAAGAAACCATTCATTCTGGTAGGTCATGGTGTGCTGATCTCTGAGGCGCAATCAGAGCTACTGGCCCTATCGGAAAAGGCAGGTATACCCATGGCTTCTACCTTGCTTGGACTGTCAGCAGTACCGACCAGTCACCCGAACTATGTTGGTTACCTGGGCATGCATGGCAACTATGGTCCCAATATCAAAACCAATGAGTGCGATGTATTGATCGCTATCGGTATGCGCTTTGATGACCGGGTGACAGGGGACCTGAATAAGTATGCTAAACAGGCTAAAGTCATTCATATAGAAATTGACCCTGCCGAAATCGATAAAAATGTAAAAACTACGGTAGCCGTGAACGCCGATGCTAAACAGGCATTGCTGTTGCTCAATGAACAGATCAACGAGAACTCACATGAATCATGGATGAGTGAGTTTCGCGCATGCGATAAGATCGAATTCGAAAAGGTTATTGAGAAGGAGATCACTCCAAGCCAAGGTGGTATCACCATGGCCGAAGTGATCAAGCGCATCTCTGATATGACTGAGGGTAAGGCGATTGTGGTAACGGATGTTGGCCAGCATCAGATGGTAGCTACCCGATATTATGAGTTTGCCGATACCGACAGCAATGTAACATCAGGTGGCTTAGGAACAATGGGCTTTGCACTGCCTGCGGCTATGGGCGCTAAAATGGGGCAACCTGACCGACATGTGATAGCTGTCATCGGAGATGGAGGCTTTCAGATGACAATTCAAGAGTTGGGCACCATATTCCAGAGCGAAATTGCTGTTAAGATCCTCGTTTTGAATAATAACTTCCTGGGAATGGTGCGACAATGGCAGCAACTGTTCTTTGACAAGCGCTATTCGTTCACTGAACTCACCAATCCTAATTTTCAACTAATTGCTCAGGGTTATGGCATTCACACACAGAAGACGGAGGAGCGAAAAGATCTTGATGTCGCGCTTAAGACCTGGTTGGACTATGATGGGCCTTCCATGTTAGAAGTGATCGTCGAGCAAGAGGAAAATGTGTTTCCAATGGTTCCTTCTGGTGCATCTGTATCAGATATCAGATTGGAGTAGAGCTCTTGAAACATTGTAAAACCAACTGACCGAATCTATTTCACTCTAGATAACTAGCACTATGCCGAATTCAATATATAGCGAAGATCATTCTGATAAGGAAGAAAAGGAGTTTACTCTTTCCGTTCTTACCGAGGACAAAGCGGGGTTGCTCAACCATATCACGATCATATTTAACAGGCGCAAAATGAATATCACCAGCCTCAATGTCTCTACTACAGAGGTGAAAGGTGTGAGCCGATTTACGATAGTGCTCACCACCACTCGAGAAACAATCGAGAAGGTGGTCAAGCAGATCCGTAAACTGATTGATGTGCTTGGCGCCTTTGTTTATGAAGAGCATCAGATCTACTACCAGGAGATAGCACTTTACAAGCTACCTACCAACATATTCTTAGGTGGCCTCAAAATTGAAAACCTTGTGAGAAGTCATGGGGCCAGAATACTGGCCATAGAAGAGGACCATATCGTGATCGAAAAGACCGGTCATAAAGAAGAGACCCATAACCTGTACAAAGAACTGGAACCATATGGTATTCTGGAGTTCGTGAGGTCTGGCAGAGTGGCAATCTCACAATCAAAAAGGAAAACTGAAACCTTCCTCAAAGAACTTGAGGAAACCAAATCCAATAAACTAATCCTAAACTCGTAATCAACATTTTAATAATTACTGAAATGGCAAAAATCAACTTTGGAGGAACAGAGGAAGAGGTGGTGACCCGTGAAGAGTTCCCTCTATCAAAAGCAAATGAGACCCTAAAAGACGAAACCATTGCAATATTAGGCTATGGTGTTCAAGGTCCGGGTCAGGCACTCAACCTAAGAGATAATGGCTTTAACGTCATCGTCGGTCAGCGTAAAAATTCCAACTCTTGGGACAAGGCTGTTGCTGACGGATGGGTACCTGGTGAGACACTTTTTGAACTAGAAGAGGCCTGTGAAAAAGGCACAATCCTTCAGTTCTTGCTTTCAGATGCAGGCCAGATCTCACTTTGGCCTACCGTAAAAAAACACCTGACTCCCGGTAAAGCACTTTACTTCTCGCATGGCTTTGGTATCACCTATAATGATCAGACCGGCATAGTACCACCGGATGATGTCGACGTAATCTTAGTTGCTCCAAAGGGCTCTGGCACAAGCTTGAGAAGACTTTTCGTTGCTGGCAAAGGTCTGAATTCTTCTTTCGCCATTCACCAGGACGCTACAGGTAAAGCCCGTGATCGTGTGATCGCTTTAGGTATCGGAGTGGGCTCTGGTTACCTTTTTGAGACTAATTTCAAAAAAGAAGTATACAGTGACCTGACAGGTGAGCGAGGTAGCTTGATGGGAGCCATCCAGGGCCTATTTGCTGCTCAATACGACCTGTTAAGAAAAAGAGGACACTCTCCTTCTGAGGCATTCAATGAAACCGTAGAAGAAGCTACCCAGTCGCTTTACCCATTGGTTGCTGAAAATGGAATGGATTGGATGTATGCCAACTGCTCAACTACTGCTCAGCGTGGTGCACTGGACTGGTGGAAGAAGTTCAGGGATGCCGTTGCGCCTGTATTCGAAGACCTTTACGATAGTGTAGCGACTGGAAATGAAGCTAAGATCTCAATTGATTCGAACTCCAAGTCTGATTACCGTGAAAAGCTTGAGGAAGAACTGAAAGAACTCCAGGAATCTGAAATGTGGAGAACCGGAGCTACGGTGCGCAAGCTTCGTCCCGAGAATAAATAAGTCTGTCTATTAAGTCCTCTGCCTGCGTTACGCTCGTCCAAAAAATACTCATTTACGATAGTAACTGCGTTTTTTCGAACTTTGTAAGCCTTGGCAGAGGCCTTACTAGAACAAACTCCTGACCGTCATTCCGAACGAACAGAGTGTAGTGAAGGAATCTTCTAACTCAAAAGAAATCAGATTCTTATTAGTTAAGCTCTAGATTAATAAAGTAACAATTGATGACTACAGCAGTGAAGTCAAAACTCATCAGTATAGAAAAGGTACTACAGGCTCGTGCGAGGCTTAAAAATGTCGTGCGCAATACAGCGACAGAGTACAATGAGGGTTTATCAGAACGATACAGAGCTAATATTTATCTCAAGCGAGAGGATCTTCAGATTGTACGTTCCTATAAAATTAGAGGAGCGTACAACAAAATGGCCAGCCTGACTGATGAGGAGAAAGGCAAAGGGATCGTATGTGCCAGTGCCGGCAATCATGCACAAGGTGCTGCACTCTCTTGCAAGCTGCTGAATGTACATGGTAAGATCTACATGCCCACCCCTACTACAGAGCAAAAGGTCAACAAGGTGAAATTCTTCGGTAAGGACATGGTGGAGGTAGTACTTGTAGGTGACACATATGATGATGCCTATGCTGCAGCTATGAAGGACTGTGAAGAAAACGGGAAGTCTTTCATCAACCCGTTCGAAGATGAGAAAGTGATGGAGGGCCAGGGAACTGTAGGTGCTGAAATTATAGACCAGATGAGTGATCCCATTGATTACCTCATCTTACCTATCGGAGGCGGTGGGCTTTCGGCTGGAGTTGGCAGCTATATCAAGACACTCAGTCCCAAGACTAAAATCATAGGCACAGAACCAGAAGGCGCGCCGGCTATGTACACTAGCCGCGCCAAAGGCGAATGGACCATGCTGGATAAGATCGATAAGTTCGTGGATGGCGCTGCAGTAAAGGCGGTCGGTAAAATGAATTTTGATATCTGTCAGGAGGTATTTGATGATGTACTGCTTATACCTGAAGGAAAAGTCTGTTCAACAGTGCTGGACCTTTACAACCAAGAAGGTATCATCGTAGAGCCAGCAGGTGCCTTGACTACAGCTGCATTGGATCTTGTCAAAGACGAAATCAAAGGTAAGACTGTGGTATGCGTAGTAAGTGGAGGTAACAATGATATCGTCAGAATGACAGAGATCAGGGAACGATCTATGCTTTACGAAGGTCGCAAGCAGTATTTCATTGTTAAGTTTCCCCAGCGTGCAGGTGCATTGAGAGAGTTCCTTGTCGAAGTGCTGGGTCCGAAAGATGATATTGTACTATTTGAGTACACCAAAAAAACCGCTCGTGAGAACGGTCCTGCACTGATAGGAATTGAGCTTGAGGACAAAGAGGATTATGATGCGTTGATAGAGCGCATGGACAAATACGGTGTGAATTATCAGTTGCTCAATAACAAGCCTGAGTTATTCGGGATGTTGATTTAACGCACCCCCCGACTTCTGTCAGATTGATAAAGACCCACGAAGTATTAGAAGCTTCGTAGGTCTTCACCATACTCAAGCCTTTCAATACATCCGAATACTCGTATTAAACTACAAATTTTCATATAAATTTTTGTAGTTTAGTATCAATTTTTATCCAGTCAGGCTGAGTTGGATGATACAGAGATATCTACAAGCAACAATAGAAAAGTGGATTTTTCGGAAGAAAATCCTACTTATCTACGGTGCAAGACAGGTAGGGAAAACTACACTGGCCAAATCACTTCTTGAGAAGCATGGCACCCAACACGGTTACTATAACTGTGAGTTGCCGTCCATTGCACAATTGCTCACTGAAGAACCCTCAATACTCAAACAGGAATTCGGACAACATAAGCTTATCGTACTAGATGAAGCACAGTTTGTACAAGACATAGGACGCAAGCTTAAGATAATATCAGATGAACTACCTGATCTACAGGTCATCGCCACAGGTTCTTCCAGTTTTGACTTGGCCCAAAAAACAAGTGAGCCACTCACAGGTCGAGCACTTACCTTCTTATTATATCCCCTTTCCTATGGAGAACTACTCCAAAAACATCGCCCGGTAGAGCTGAAAACAAAACTGGGTTCGATGCTCCGGTTTGGAAGCTATCCGGAGCTTGTGAATGCATCAGCTGAGGAAGCCAGAATACTCCTTGATGACCTGGCAGCTAGATATTTATACAAAGACGTACTTATGTTTGAAAATCTACGAAGAGCAGACGTGCTTCACAAACTACTACAGCTGCTCGCCCACCAAGTAGGATCAGAAGTCTCAACTCATGAGCTGTCCAAGTCATTGAAGATCAATGAACGCACCACTGCCCGTTATATAGATCTGCTTGAAAAAGCATTTGTCATTTTTAGTCTTTCATCTCTTAGTGGAAACCTGCGAAAGGAAATAGCGAAGAAAAAGAAAATCTACTTTTATGATGTTGGGATTAGAAATAGTATTGTTCAACAATACCAACCTATTGAACTAAGAAATGATAGAGGAGCTTTGTGGGAAAACTTCCTCATTGTCGAAAGGATGAAACTACTCGGCAGCCAACAAAGAAGCCCTAAGCAATATTTCTGGAGAACGCACGACCAACAGGAGATAGATTATTTGGAAGAGAGTGATGGATCGTTATCAGCTTATGAATTCAAATGGTCAGCTGGAAAGAAAAAAATTCCGCCGGCCTTTGCTAAAACTTATCCAAGTGCCACTTTTCATTGGATCGATCAAAGCAACTTTACCAATTTTATAAATTCTAAATCAAACTGAAAATTTCAGTCTTGGTCTAAGCTAAGTATACTAATTCTTACCAGAACCCTTAATCGCCTCCCACATCTCCTGGGTCATCACCCCTCTGAAGCCCGCATGGTCCTGACCACTATCTGGGCTTGACTGCATTCTGGCGCTAGCACGATAGCTGCTACAGTAACTTTCATTGCACAAAAATGAACCTCCGCGTTGTGTACGTAGAGGCATGTAAGGATATCTCGGATCGTAAGATACATCTGCACCCTGAGGATCAACAACTATGCCCTTATCTGCACATTCCTGATAGTAATTGACATTATACCAATCACCAGTCCATTCCCAAACGTTACCTGCCATATCATAAAGTCCATAGCCATTAGGAGGGTAAGATTTGACAGGAGCAGTCGCGAAATAGCCATCATCCTCAGTATTGTGTTCAGGAAACTTACCTTGCCAGGTATTACCGCAGACTGTAATGTCTTTACCTTCCCCCCAGGGATATAGCTTATTCATCAGACCACCTCGGGCTGCAAATTCCCATTCTGCTTCAGAAGGAAATCGCTTACCGGCCCATTCTAAATAAGCTTGAGCATCTTCCCAAGACACCTGTACCACAGGGTGATCCATTTTATCTACTACAGAGCTAGCAGGGCCTTGTGGTTGCCTCCAATGAGCGTCTTTCACCCAACTCCACCATTGTGACCAGTCAGCCAGATTGTCTGTCTGGACGGGTGTAAAGACTATAGAGGCAGCTACAAGTACACTATCATGTGGTTTGGGTGTACCAGGAGGCACTTGCTGTTTGAGTACTTCCCAATCGGGCTTCTTTTCAGCTACCGTTATATATCCTGTTGCCTCCACGAATTCGGTAAACTGCTCATTGGTTACTTCAGTAGCGTCCATCCAGAAACCAGACACCCTTACTTTATGAGCAGGGTATTCATCAGGGCGTGCCTGATCATCTCCTTCAACAGCACCCATCACAAACTCCCCACCTGGAATCCACACCATGCCCGGAGGTCCATTGGATGGCGTGGGGCTCTTATTTTCCAGGATCTGCGGTTCGGCTCTTTTTTGACCCGTTGAGTCGCTTCTCTGGCCGCAACTAGCGAACCAACTCCATCCAAGAACAGCTATCAACACACTATACAAAAGGCGAAAACTCATCTATTCCAGTTAGTTGTCAATCGAGTGCTATCGCAGAAGCTCTATCGATTGTAGTCGAACAGTAAGCGAAAATAAAGAATTTCAGATGTAGAGAGACCCGCCTATTGCTCAATGAATATTTTAGCTAGCTGGTCTCAAAAGATGGAGAGGTGGATTAAGGCCAAAAAAGTAGTTTAATACCAGTAAAAAGATCATCTAGCCAGATAATCTGGGTTAAGCAGATCTCACCAAGCCATACTTCTTGATGAAAGACCGGTTTAGCAATTAATCTCAAAGGTCTGATGGTTTGACGATTATGTAATAGGTGCCAACTCTACGACAAAGCTGGAATACTTCTTACCTTGTACGCTGAGTAAAAAAGCCGTACTAATCGGTAGTCATATGAAAGCAGTATGCAAAATCGCAACGGGTCTATTTCTAATCATAGGGTGGTTAGGTAATCATTTAGTGACCCAGGCGCAACCAACGCCATCTGTACCAACAGCACTAACATGGATGACCATCTCTTTTGAGGAAGACCTGTACCTCACCATGGATGTAGAACCGAAGACAGTGATGGCTCTATCATTACATCAGCCTGATATAGAAGCAGAAATGATCATGTACGAGTCTTTTGAGTTGATCAGAGACATTATCGCATCAGAAACCGGACTTGAAATCCTGCCTCATCAAACACTCAAGGATAAGGTCACATATTCCCGTTTGGGCTACCCAGTGGCCAGATTAAAGAAGGCAGCCAAGAACTCCGACTTTGACCAGTTTGTGAAGGTTGACATCCTGGTTTCAGGTGCAAAACGAACCACTAGGGAGACCAGTGAGGACATATTGCTCGTGGATGACATCAGCATAAGTGAAGGCTACAGTGAGGTCAATCTACTACCGCAAGTGGATGTTACGTTACATTTTGCTGGTGGTGATGGTAAGTCAACTGGCAAATTTAGAGGCCGATATCGGCATATGGAAAAGCTGCTCATCACAACCGAAAGTCTTCAAGCAGGAAGCTTTTCCATCCCGCTGAAGCAAGCAGCAGAGCCCATTCCATATTATTATTATCTACATAAAGCAATCTTTAACCTGGTGGAGCAGTTGCCTGATTGAAAAGCATGCTAACAAAAGATTTGAGATCAAGTCAAGCCTAGCAATTCGGCTTACCAGTTCCAATATCTTGCTTTTAAAGACCCTGCCGTGCTGAGAGGATGAAACCTTGATCATTGAAGCCTAATATCCCAAGCTTATACTTATATTTTTGGTATGAAGGCCATCAAACATAATCAGGACAATCAGCAAATACGGCTCCACATTTCGGAATCAGATATACCCGACATACAGCCGCACCATGTGCTCATCAAGGTCAAAGCAGCCGGTATCAACCGTGCCGACCTTCTTCAAAAAGAAGGCAAGTATCCACCGCCCCCGGGTGAGTCTGAAATACTAGGGCTTGAGGTAGCAGGAGTGGTAGGGGAAGTAGGCACTAAAGTTTCTAAGTTCAGCAAAGGTGATCGTGTTTTTGCGTTGCTCGCTGGAGGAGGGTATGCCGAGTATGTTGCCGCTCATGAGGGTGTAGTGATGCCCCTACCGGAAAACCTCACCTTCGAAGAGGGAGCAGGTATAGCGGAAGTGTTCCTCACAGCCCATCAGGCACTCAACTGGTTGGGAGATATGCGTAATGGAGATAATGTCCTTATCCACGCCGTGGCTAGTGGAGTTGGTACAGCAGCCATCCAACTTGCACAACTCGCAGAAGCTAATGCCTACGTTACAGCTGGCAGCCCGGAGAAGATTGACTACTGTCAATCCCTCGGAGCAATGGGTGGAGTCAATTACAAAACAAGCCAGGACATGACCGCTGAACTTATGTCCCTGGTGCCTCCGCAGGGTTTTGACATCATCCTGGATTTTATAGGTGCCCCTTATGCAAGAACCAATGGCAAGGTCATAGCAGCAGACGGAAGATGGATACTTCTAGCATTCATGGGAGGTGCTAAAGCAGAGATTGACCTGACAAAAGTGCTCATGAAGCGCATCCAACTCAAAGGTTCTACATTAAGGGCGAGAACTATCGAGTACAAGTCTAAGCTCATAGAAGATTTCTCAAAAAGACACCTCGATCACTTTGGAGATCGTAGCTTGCATCCAACAATTGATAAGGTGTTTGATTGGAAAGAAGCTGAGGCGGCCCATTACTACATGGAAGCCAATCTTAACAAGGGCAAGATCATCCTTAGCGGCATGTAATTGGCACATATATTCGTCCTATGAGCCATCGACCAGCTTGCCATCACTGGACAAGAACACAGCGATGTTTCTGGAACTTTCGAAATTGGCAAGGACGATAGCGATCATCGACATAATGGGCACTGACAACATCATACCGAGAACGCCCCAAACTGATCCCCAGAATGATAGGGCCAGGATGACCACTATTGGGCTGAGATTAAGCCCTTTACCCATGATCTTAGGTTCGAGATAGTTACCAACGAAAAGCTGAACTGCCTCTACGGCACCAAACACGAAAAGGCCAGTATATATCGAACCAAACTGGAGTATCGCAAAGGCAGCAGGGAGGAAAGTTGCTACAAAAGATCCTACGTAAGGAATATAGTTCAATATAAAAATCAAGAAGGCCCAAAGGAAGGCGAAATCCAGCCCAAAGATGAGCATGACAAAATAACTCAGGAAGCCTGTTAACAAACTTACCTGGGTCTTCAGACTGAGATATTTTCTGATAGATGAATTGATCCGGCCAAGTGTTTCCGTAAGCTTGCGCTGACGTTCCTCGTTCTTAAAAAGGTGGTCAATCTTTTTTGCAAAAATGGCTTCTTCAGCCAAGAGAAAGCCCACATACAGAATGATCAAAAAAGCATTGCCTATCACATTGGACAGGGAAGTAACAATGGCCCCTACCAACGACTGATAATCAAAGTTTGAAGCCTGTGACTCTATCTCCGTCCTAAACTGTTGAATCCAGTCCAGATTGATTTCCCTCTCAAGTATTTCTCTCCAGCGCTCCTGATAGGCTGGAAGTTTCTCACTGATCATTTCGATGTTCATCAATAGCAGCTCCGAAAGCCCTAGCAAACCTCCTAGAATCAATAGAAACGAGATCAGTGACGACAACCAGGAAGGAATTGTGCGCTTAAAAACTTTGATTTTTTGGATGCGTTGACGAAGTACCCTAACCAAATACCAAATGATCAAAGCCACAACCAATGGCTGTAGCAGAGACTTGTATTCAATGAGAATAAATACAGTAAGACTGATCGTAATCAACCAGGCCGCAACATTTTGAATACTTGATCTTTCCATCACTGGAAATTAATCAATTCTTCAAATCAAAAAACAGAAACTACAGTCCTGTCAGTGTCTGTCTGCCTCAGGAAAATCATTTTGATGCCACTTCACACATTGCTCAATATATCAGGTTTACGTCGAAGGAGTGCTTTCTGACTTGTTTTTGAGCAGTGTTTGAATATATGATACCTCTGTGACATTGTGAACTGAATCCGTAAATAAGTAATGCAGCCTGATCCAGGAGATTCATTTTAGACTGAGTTGTACACTGACCAGCTACTGATAGATCACAAAAAAAACTAGTTCATTCAGGAAGTGACTGTTACCATCCTGATTAAGTACTATCGTCACCTGATCAAGTTTGTTGTAATTCAGGATCAACAGGTCCTTGTCACCCTTTCTGGTGACTAACCAGTTACCTTTTTGTCTACCACTATACTTCTTACTCGGTGTTGTCGCCCATGCGTTAGGTAAAGATTTACTGCTAAAACTATGGTCAGCATTCAACCATAACTGTACGACTCCTTTTTGTCCGCCAGTACCAGTCTTCGAGTAGAGGTACTTATTTTCTAGGAAGCTGTTCCAATCTATACTCTGCTCAAGCTGCTCTACAGGAGTAGGCTCTTCGAAAGCTATAGACCTGATCATTGCCTCAATAGCTATTCGATTGTCATCCAGTGAACTGATCGGTGACGCCAGAAGCAATGTAGCACATACACCATAGTTACTGCACCTGGCAAAAGTGTAGGCTTTTCTCTGACCACCCGTAGTACCAGTATAGCTCACAGGAGCTGACAAAATACCATCTTTCTCTTCGATCTCAGCGTCTACCTTAAGTCGAACAGTAGGACTTAGGTTTAAGCCTGTTTTTAGGTTCTTTTTGATCTGCTCAAGAGTATTTTCTCTGGCAAATGTAAACACCTCGGCACCCTCATTGTTAGCCTTATTGAGTACGAATATTTCAGCTTCCCGTGCTAAGTAGCCCACCCAACCCTCTGGAATGTCCATACTGATCCCGAAAAGCGGCGCATTCAAGGTTTCTCCTGACTTATAAGCTTTGTTAGGGTCTACCCTATCCTGAGCCCACAAGTTTCCACTACAAAATGCTATGATTAAAGCAAGGATTGATTTCAATGATCTACTCATGGTCTGAGGTTTGTTACAGGCAATAAACAATCGGGTAATGGTTTACAATTATTCAAATCTAAGGACTTCAGGCTTCAATCCACGGAAGTCATCAAAGAGCAACGGGTCGTCCACATTAAAGTCATAAAAGAAACTGTCAACATTGTCAATGGTTTCTAGGAAATAGCCCGCACTGATCTGAAGCGTCTGTATCGCTAAACTCTCATTACGTATCCGAAAACCGAGCCCAACGGCACCATAAAAATTACTGGCCCGGATCAAACTCGATCTATCCGCCAGCCATCCAAAGCTTGTAAAAAGGTAACTAGCCAGTTGAAACCCATACCATTTGCGCGGATGAAATACCACTGACTCCAAATCTACGTTGATCACGCGATCTCCCTCCACTTCTCTAAGATCAATGTTCCGATCATTATCACCATAGCTTACTTGCAGGCCTTCATTCAGATTGATCTGACGGATCAACCTCAAGTTGACAAACTGCCTGAACTCTCTTTTGGGAAAGGACTTGAGCGGTGAAAAATACCTCAGCCCAAAATCAATAACACCATCTCGTACCCCTCTCCGGTCTACTATACCACCGAAACGATTTGTAGCAGAAACAAAGCCAATCTTCGGAAAATAACGAGCAGCACTGATCCGATACCCTAAATAAGGGCCACTGTTAAACTCCCCAAACACATAACCTGGATTAAACTCGAAGATCATTCCACTCGGCACATCTTCAGTAATACCGAAACTCAGGATCTTAGAACTCTTTTGAAAAAATTGTTTTGTAAATGCAATACCACCAACATAGAGTGATGCATTTTGAAAGACCACATTGCTATCGCTAGATACAAAAGGACGTAGATCATGCTGTTGGCGATAGTAGCGTTGCGTAATGGTAAGGTTGTTTCTGTTGTCTTCATCACCCAGCTGAAATGAGCGACCTGCCCAAAGGTCTTGAGAAGCTATTTCATAGGGATATATCTCATTATCCCGGTCCTCTTCAGTGGTTCGAAACCTGTTCACATTAATGTGCCGCCATTCGACTCCACCAATCCACTTAACTCCCGGAGCATAAAGGTCACGGGTCATGATCAACTCCCAACCTTTTTGATCATAGTTATTGCGCCAGCGCAGCGTACTGTTAATATACTTACCATATAGGCTGGGGTCATTAAACTCCAGGTCGATCCCGGAAGCAGGGTCTCGTGATCCATCATAGATGTAAGTGGTTTGTAGTTTCCTACCGGAACCAAGAAAGTTGCGATCACCTACACGAAGATCAAATTTGGAAAAACCTCTGGGTGAGCCACCTACAATGATTGAAAACCGATCTTGAGTGATGACTACAACATCTACCTCACCTATCACTCCTTCGATAGGTATAACCACAATCAATGCATCTTGAATATACGGCAATTGACGAATCAATCGTTCTGAGTCGGCCATCTCGTTAGGTGATACCACATCACGCTCTTCGAACATCAGCAGCTTGCGCAGCACATTGGTTCTGGTATTAACATGAATAGCATTAGCGGCCTTGCCTACAGTTGTCGACTTGAGCAAAGCTGTATCCAATACAGACCCATCAAGCACAGGCACCTTTTTGAACCTTACCGATCTGATCTGTTGCCCCTCAAACGGGTAATATGGCGCTTTACTATCTACAAAATTAGAGGTATCATTTTCCACACGTTGTTGCTCCCGAACCACCAGGTCATAGAGTAAACCGGTAACCTTATGACGGTCTGCTTTATTCTTCAACGAGTCGTAAAAGGCCTTACTTCTTTCCTCATCAAGATCAATAATGCTCACAGAATCGGTTTCTAAGACATAAACAACTGTATCAGAGGTAGTGATAAAAAGCGTGTCACTCATTTCTACCATTGACCTTTCAGGTATCAGCAATGTATCTCGAACAGTCGGTGATTGAGCATATATCATCCCGACACTTAAAGCACTTAGCAGAATAACAAACACTACTCTCGAAACGAGCAACTTGATAAACTGCAATATTCCGGTAGGTACCGCAAAATGGGGGTAAATCAGTGATGGTTCGCTCAAGCTAGCTTGGATTTTTAACTCGCCTAAAAGTAAGGTGCTTTCTACAACTCAGGGCCTATAAATGGTAATCAAATTTGTTCCCGTCAGAGCTTATCAAATGATTAAGAATCTTATGAAATGGATCACATTTTCTTAAAACAAGCTGTATCAAATCACTCAAACATGAAGCAGGCTTAACCCAAAGCTAACATCCAGGTGAACCCTCAGAACTATGATTGCGGAAAGATTAAACCTTAACATCATGATAAGAAAATTACTCGTACTGGCGATAATGTCAGTCATATTGTACTCTTGTGATAACGATAATTCACCTGAGCCCAGGAATACATGGGCACTGTTTGAATTCAGCACAGGAGCAGTTGATTACCGTAATGTGACCTTCACGGCACTCGGCGACCCAGACGCTGAATCCTACAGCTGGGATTTGGGTGACGGTACCACATCTACTGAGCAAAACCCGACTCACTATTACCCGGTCCCCGGAAACTATGAGGTGACCGTAACAGTGACCAAGGGTGAAGAGCAAGATGTTTATACACACACCATTGCTGTAGTACCTGATGAAGACCCCTCTACATTCACAGAAATTGCTTCATTGACTATTGGAGGTGAAGGTGCAGCTGAGATATCTGCTTGGGACGCTGTTACACAGCAGCTTTATGTTGTAAATAATGAAGGTGACACTCGAATTGATGTGATCGGCCTCCTAGACCCTAGCGCACCCACACTTGGATCTTCTATCAGCATGTCTAGCTATGGTGCCGGAGTGAATAGTGTAGCTGTTAGCAATGGGCTATTGGCAGTAGCCGTAGAAGCCAACAACAAACAAGACAATGGTGTAGTCGTTGTTTTCAATACAATTGGTCTTACGGAAGAAGCAGTCATCAATGTAGGTGCTCTTCCTGATATGGTGACTTTCACTCCTGACGGCAGTTACATCCTTGTTGCCAATGAAGGTGAACCAAATGATGCATACACCGACGATCCGGAAGGATCTGTTTCCGTTATCTCTGCAACTGACTTCTCTGTTCAAACTGCAGGGTTTGGAGGTTTCAATAGTCAGGAAGCAGAACTAGAAAAAGACGGTTTTAGAGTATTTGGGCCTGGTGCGACACTAGCTCAAGACGTGGAGCCAGAGTTCATTACCGTATCCGACGATTCTAAAACCGCGTATGTCGCATTGCAAGAAAACAATGGTCTTGCCGTGGTTGACATAGCTTCCGCTTCTGTTACAGATATCATTCCGTTAGGTACTAAAGACTACTCCTTAGCAGGAAACGAGATAGACCCCAGCGATGAAGATGGTAAAGTTGAATTTAGATCAGTACCTGCCGTAGGTGTATTTCAGCCTGATGCGATCGCTTACTTCACTACTAATGGTTCAGGATACATTATCTCAGCCAACGAAGGTGATTCCAGAGAGTATGATGGCTATGTAGGTGAAGAGCGTGTGGCGGACGTGGACCTTGACCCTACTGCTTATCCAAATGCCAGTGAGTTGCAGCAAGACGCTAATCTGGGAAGGCTCAAGATGATGCTGAGTGAAGGTGATACGGACGGAGATGGTGACTATGATCTCATTCACTCCTATGGTGCAAGATCATTCTCTATCTGGTCAGGCGCTGGTGACCTTGTGTACGACAGTGGCAATGAATTGGATAGAGAAGCCGAAGCTGCAGGGATCTATGCTGATGGTCGAAGCGATGATAAGAGTATCGAGCCTGAGGGCGTAGCTGTAGGCATGGTCAATGGAGATCCTATTGCCTTCATTGGGTTAGAGCGAGTAGATGCTGTGGCAGTATACAATGTTGCAGATCCTTCTTCTCCTGAGTTTTTGACAATGCTAACTGCTGGTGACGCCCCTGAAGGTATCTTGTTCATCCCCAAAGAAGAAACCTCTAATGGTAGAAGCCTGTTAGTGGTGAGCAGTGAAGATGACGGCTCTGTGAAAGTATATATGACCAACTAGGATCTGCACTTTTCATAAAGCAAAAAGGGTGTCTGGCAGACACCCTTTTGTTTTTGTGATGTGTTCTCTTTTGCTTATCGCTTGATCAACTTACCAGAAATAGTCTTGTTTCCATCAGTCAATTGAATAAGATAAATACCTGGAATAAGAGAGGCTAAATTTAGCCGTTGTTGCCATAGTCCCATATGACCATTGAGCATTGTACTTGCCACCAACCGACCGTTGATGCTATACACCTGACAGGTGGGTTGAAGAGTAAAAACATCCCTGCTTATATCCAATGTTAACCACTCCTTAATGGGATTAGGATACATCTTCACAAGGCCTTGCTGAATCAGCTCCTCAATACCGGTCACTACTTCTACATCGGATACTTCTGACAGCTCCGAAATACAGCCATCCATCTGTACTTGCACCTGGATGTTGTACTCACCCGGTTCTTCCAAAGTAAAGCTACTGCCTGTGACATCAACCAATGTATCCCCTTGATCAAACCAGATATTCCCCTGCTCTGCACTAGAGGTAAATGTCAAAACCTGACTACCATTGCTAGCTGAAACGCTAATGGTGGGCTGAGGTGGGTTAACGCAGAAGGTATGAGTTACGGAGGGAGCCGCGTCTATACCTTCAGATCCTTCTTGTAGAGCAGTTATGGTCACCTGGCCAGGGCCTAGAAAGGAGAGTGTACTGCCAGATAAGGTAGCTGGACCGACCACTTCATAAGCAACTGGCAGTCCTGAGCTAGACGTAGCAGTGAGCACAATCGGTTCATCTCCAAAAGTCCTGTCATCTATTGTTTCAAAAGTGATGAGCTGGTCAGCCTCTGTGATCTCAAATGATATGATAATTGGCTCTGCCGCATTGTAATTGTCATCCCCCGCTTGTGAAATGACTATTTCTATCATACCTGCACCTGTAACCGTCAAGGTACTATCTTCATAAGAAGCCGGTCCTAGCACCTCTATAGTCAAGATCAAACCTGAAGAGGCCTCCCCAAACAAATCAAAAGCCTGCCCCTGGAAAGTCCCGCTTTCAAAGTTGTCTTCTGAGGTGAGTACAATCACCTGGTCTGCCTTGCTGATCTCAATAGTCTGACTCACCACTTCGGCCGAATTGAAATTATCATTACCTGGCTGCCGTGCAGCGATCTCAATTGTACCTGCTCCTGTGACTAGGATCGCTGTACTATCAGCATTGAGTTCACCCGGACCTTCAATAGTAAAACCGATGGGTAAGCCAGTAGTAGCGTTTGCGACTAGCACAATATCCTGACTCCCAAATACAGCATCTGAAAGAGGCTCGAAAGTGATTGTTTGCTCACCTTTAGCTATCACAATCGTTTGGCTCACTGATTCCGCAGGCAGGTAAGCATTATTACCTTCCTGGACTGCCGTAATAGTTGCTGAGCCCGCACCAGTGATCATTGCCGTAGTGCCATCAATACTAACATCACCAGATGCTGTGAATGTTACTTCGAGTCCAGCACTGGAAGTAGCGATCAGAGAAAACGTACTATCAGTGAAGACTTTGTCAGTAAGAACTTCAAATGAGATATCCTGGGTTAATCTGTCTATTTCACCATCACAGTCATTGTCCTTGCCGTCTGCCTTTGCTGGAGCTCCAGGAAAAACATCGCTATCGGTATCATCACAGTCGGTGGCATCAGCCACGTAACCTGAAGGCTGAGAGCAGGAAGTGAGCATATTGGCATTGTCACCAAAACCATCACCATCAGCATCCCTATACCATACCGTATTGGGATTAATGGTAGCACTACCATCATTACAGTCTGTATTGTCCAGGACAAAACCTTCCGGTGCACTGCATTCTACACGTGTTGTACCATTGGGGTCTCCGAAACCATCGCCATCCGTATCAGCATAGTAGGTGGCCTGACTTTCAGCATCATCAGTAGGATCAAGGCCAGCAGACACCTCTTCCCCATCAGTACAACCATCACTGTCTGTATCGGTAATAAAAGGTTCTGTGCCGTAAACGTTCACCTCATCACCATCAGTAACACCATCATCATCAGAGTCAGGATCGTTTGGCAAAGTGCCGTATGTATCAATTTCTTCAAAATCGCTTAGACCGTCACTATCGGAATCCGCTACCAATGGATCGGTACCATTCTGAACTTCCTCAAGGTCTGTCAGGCCATCATCATCAGTATCAGCATCATTTGGGTCCGTTCCTATTCCTGAGACCTCATTTGCTTCTTCTCCATCATCCAGACCATCATCATCAGAATCCGGATCACTGGGGTCTGTTCCGTTAGCCAATTCATCTATATCATCCAATCCATCCTCATCAGTATCAATCACGGTAGGGTCCGATGGCTGGGTTTCATTATTGAATTCATCACCATCATCAATACCGTCCCCATCAGAATCGGTAATAAAGGGACTCAACACTGTTGGGTTGATCAGGTCATTTAGAATTGAGTTGGAGGCTGACTCAGTTTCTTGTCCATCAAGCAATCCGTCTCCATCTACATCCGGGTCAAGGGGATCATAGCCGGTTGCATCATCGCCTGGATCTCCGGCTTCCAGATTCTCCACCTCGAATCCATCAGTCAACCCATCATCATCAGTATCGGGATCATTTGGGTCAGTCTCGTATATATTGATTTCTTCTTCATCTGGAAGACCATCATTATCAGAGTCCTGGGCAAGTACACCCAACACCGAGAGTAAGACAAAGACAAAAAACAGTAAGGTCCTTTTCATCCATGTTTTCATTAAAACAACCTATCAAAATTGAACAAGCTAAAGTTAAGGCGAACGAAACCAATTTGTTATGCTAAAGCCTATTCTCAGTAGTGAATGATGAACTTAGTATGATTGAGCCCCACATAAACAGACTTCAAAATCATCTTCTCATAATGCGACTCAATGCCAATACCTGATCGGAAGCATCTTTTAGGAGTACAATATAGATACCTCCATTTTGAGGTGGATCCTCAATAATAGCCCGATTAGTACCTCGCGTAGCTCTTAGCTCTTGATAGCTGAGCAACTTGCCGTCAATGGTCATGATCTCCAAGCTGACTGAGCGTGTATTATACCTTCTCAAGTCGAACTGTACTTTTAGTTCCTGGTCATAAGGTACAGGGTAGACCCTGAACTCACCTATGACAGGGCTCAATACACCAGTCTCCTCAACTTTCGTTACCACAATACCCTCAGGTGTGATATCTGCTGCCAGTGTCAATACATTGTTCGTCAGCTCACCTCCAGCCCCAAGCTCAAATTCAACAAAGCTATTAGGATCGGTTGGTATACCTGGAAAATCAAAATTTATCCGATAGAGTCCATCAGGTATATTCTCTATCGAGAATTCACCATTTTCATCTGTTTCACGGTAGGCTATCAACTCAAACTCCTCATCCTCTCCTCTATTAACGAAACGTGCTCGATTAAAGCCGCAACCAGCTCTTCTGACCCTTCTTCTCGCATTTTGTCTTCCTCCTTCCGGATCATCGGCAAACAACTCCGGAAAGAGGTCAGTATCAATCTCTAGAAACCCATTGACCTCATTGGTGTTATCGGGATTAGGAACGAGCGGGGTTGGAACATTTATCATTAAGGTATTGAGGCTGTCAACATTGTCTCTAAGTTGTATAGTATCACCAAGGCTCCATGTTTCAGCACTTCGAAAATAGGTCTGTAGGTAAGTTCCTACCTGTTCATCTTGTACTCTCAATACATAGTCTCCAAGTACCACTTTATTCAGTTCATAAAGTCCTTCATCAACCACGTCTGTTCTGACACTATCAAATGGTCCTTCCTGGATTTTGAATAGCGACGCTCCACCAGTCTCTAATACTCCTCCATCCAGTAGTTCGGCGACACCCGCAATATTCGCGGAAGCAAGAACAGTTTGTGTTTCAGAGGTCAACGTAAAACCAGGAATCTGATCATTGGAAGCACTGACAGTGTATGCGCCCATATTATCAAAGTTGATGGTCGACACCACAAATGACGAACTCGTATCTCCTGGTAATTCAACACCTTCAAAAGACCATTGATACTCATTGCCTTCACCTGAGATATCCACTTCAAGTCTGTAGTCCTCTCCAGCAGGTACCGTATCTTGAAGGGCATCTCCTATTGCTTTCTGAGGATCATATTCAAAGCTAGGCAGATCCAGATTCCTGATGATCGATGCAAATCCAAGCTTATTCTCAGAAGCATCCACATGATCGATTTCCGGTAGGTTAGATAAGTCAGGTAGTGATCTTATCTCGTTATCACTAAGATCCAAAGAGTCCAGCTTGGTCAATTCGACAATCGTTGACGGCAAATCCCCGATCAGACCATTAGACGGTAGACTCAACTTGTCTATACGCAAATTGGAGTTCAGCCCTACACCAAACCATTGACCTACATTCGGGTTTACCAACCATGTATCCGAGCCGCTAACCCAATTCGTACCTCCCATCTGTTGGTAGATGGTAGCTAACACCACACTATCACGTCGCAGACCAAAACTAAATGTAACTACCTGCCCCGCAAGAAATCCAGTTGCTGAATACAGATTTTCAGAAGTGAGCACCTGTCCACTCCCGTACTCACCGGCGATAACTGTATTGTCATAAGCACCAACCACATAGTTTCCAGTCATACTGGAAGTGGTATATCCCGTTTGGACTATTTGCCCGTGTAGCTGTTGTACAAGTACAAACAAACTGCAAAAGACAAACAGCCTTTTAGTTGATATGACCTCCATCATCCGATCAATTATTTTTGACTATTTCCGGAGGATGTGCTATTCAATAGTTTTTTGAGACTGGCAATCTCCGACCACACTTGATCGAGATCAACCTTCTCTCTTTCCAGGTCCGCTATGTTGGCTTCCAACGTAGCAACTTTAACTTCAAGACCTTCTATTGTGCCATTCATTTCTTTGATAGCTTCTACCAACACGGCTACCATTTGAGCATAATTCACAGCCTTCATCCCGTCCTCATCCGTGATCACAAACTCTGGAAAAACCTCTTCTACTTCCTGCGCAATGAGGCCTATCTGTAAACCCTGGGATTTATTTTCGTCCTTCCAATAGTAAGAGACCCCTTGGAGTTCGTCGACCTTTGTCAATACTTGATTAAGTGGAAGGATGTTTCGTTTAAGTCTCCTATCGGAAACCTGGACTAACCCGTCAGCTGATTGAATGATGTTAGCAGCTATCGTACCGGTAGCCTCAATACTACCATCTCCCCACAGGTACACATAGTTATCAAGATCCCCATCAAGTGCAATGTGACTATTTATTGCATTTAGATCATTATCAAGATCCGAACCACCATACAGTCTAAGTCCCGTATTGAGTTGCGTAGAATTGAGGAAGATACTTCCACTGGCAGACCCATCGTTGTTGGCTTCTGACTTGAGTTCAGCAAGGTTTGCTTCCCCACCAATTGTATGTCTTAGACTTAAGAGTCCATAATACTGCAGGCCATCATCACTGTAGGCACCTGCCTCGACAAATGATCTATAGGGTGTAGCACCATCTCCAAACTCAGGGCCTCCAACATAAAACCTTCCAACATCTTTACCGAAACCATCATCCTCCACTTTCAGATCTACTCTTCTGACGTCAACACCTCCATTCAGGTCTCTGTTTGCCACGTCTCCATACAGGTACAATGCACCAAAATTATCGTTATCGAAGTTTCTACTCAGGATGGTGTTAACTTCACCATCAACACCATTGATAGTTAATCCAAAGTCACCCTGGGCGATGATCCCCCTTAGACCATCAGCAGCCCCATTCGGGTCATCAAGGGTCATACGAATGCTACCATCATTAGTGAAACCTGCCCTGGCAATATCCAGGCTATCATACAATAGCAAGAGACCATTGCTAGGTGAAGCTTCATGCGATCCCAGGATCATCGTCCGTGTATTGTTTGCTCCATACAACACAAGGGAGCCATTATCATTGTTTTCGAAATTGCTCAGATCAGCTCGTAGATCTCCATTCAGATTGTTGATCTTTATCGAAGTAGGAGCAAAATCAAAATTTCCATCCACACTAAGGTCTCCAGTTACATTGACATTGCCCTGAAACCACCCAGCCCAGTTGTTGTCCGGGTCTGATCCTATTGCCTCCCCATAGACACCAAAGTTGATAGCTCCGGGGCTGTTGCCATCTTCCGCCCTTCCATAGACACCCATGTTGCCATAAGGATTACCAGAAGCAGAAAAGTTACCGCCATAGTTATTAATATCTGGAATAGGATTCTCCGGAGTGACCGGACTCTGTGTGTTACTACCAAAACCTCTTACGCCCACAGCAAAAGAATAAGTGCCATTCACTTCACCACGGAGACCATAACCAATGCCAGTTGTTGCACCGCTGAAGGAATTAGAGATCCCATAGACGCCATAGTTAAATCCGGTGTTTCCTGGATTTACGGTAGCTTCACCTCTCACACCCGAGTTACCGCCATTCAATGCATTACCTTTACCAAGTACTCCGGCATACTGTGTGTTTTCATCTCCCCATACACCCGTTCCTGTGATCTCTCCTTCAAAGGCAGCTATGGTTTCACTGGCTTGGCTATCCTGATCTCGAAACGCACTTGAAGTACCTACCGGCTTATACAGGAGTACTTGGCCAAGTGATTCTCCATCAACAGTGATCGTCATACTCTCACTATCAGTACCTTGAAAGAGGTCTATCGGCAATGGTGTAATATCACCTAGCACGACGCTGTAGTACCCGTCAAGGATGGATACCGCCGGATGTTCCTCAGTCCAAGCACGTGCCTCGATGCTAAATACAAACGTCTTTGTGCCATTTATAAGCTCATCGTTCTCCAGCAGCTTCCCCTGAAAGGGTAGTTTCTGTGCAAAAGATACTGTCGAAAGAGCAATCATAAGACATAGGAACAAACTCCTAATGCTGTAGAAATGTAGTAGTCTCATCATAGTTGATTTAGTGTTATTCTTGTCAAAAGCTAAAATTGACCGGTGGTGGAGAAGTCCTAAGGGCTCCAACTCCTTAGTGTTTAACATTTAGGTCATTTTAAAATATATGAATTAATGAGGTCTCCTCCTAATGAGCATAAGCTGACCATTCCATACCGGTATATAAGGAGTAAGGAAGTCAGGTGCCTCTCATACAATAAAAAAAGCCAGTTCTATATTGTTAACAGAACTGGCTTATAATTAGCAATTTGCGAGCATCAACTAATCCAATCCGGCTTAGTAGTAATGACCTCTGCCTTCAGGTCATGTAATAAGTTGTACAACCCGAAATAGGTCCTATTGACATATAACCCATGTCTTGAGCCTCTTGGATGTCTTGAGTTTCGAAACTCCTTCATCTTTGAAAGCCGTTCGCTTAGCTCATAGATCTCATTAAAGTAAGCTTCATTAGAGAAGTCGAAGCTATCATAGTGGAATGGGCGACCAAGCAGCTTGGTCATGGTCTTGAATGTATCCACAAATACCTTCTTTTCGTGCTCACTGTCATCGTCATAGATGAAGTTCAGTCCATAGAGTATAGGTAACAACTCATCATCATTCGTCACAAGGTCCTTGCTGATCAATCTAAAGTAAGCATCATAAAAGTCTTCAGGGATCACCTTGACACAACCAAAATCAATGATCCCTAAAGTACCATCTTCCCGCATCATGAAGTTGCCTGGGTGTGGGTCAGCGTGGACTTCCTTCAGGTTATGGATCTGGTGATGGTAGAAGTTCCAAAGCGCTTGTCCAATATTATTTCTTACTTCCTGGCTTGGCTCGGTTTTCAAAAACTCCTTGAGGTGCTTCCCTTCTAACCAGTCCATCGTAATGACCCGCTCTGACGAATACTCAGGATAATATTCTGGGAAAAAGATGTTCTCAATATGTCCGGTATTCTTTGTGATACTCATCGAGCGGTCCAGCTCCAGACCATAGTCTGTCTCTTCGAGTAGCTTACCTTCTACCTCCTCCATATAATGGTCCAACTCCACTTCATTGAGGTTGAAGAGTCGCAAAGCGAATGGTCTGACCAACTTCAAATCGGAACTGATCGACTCAGCTACTCCCGGATATTGGATCTTTACTGCATAAGTCTTGTCATCCTTAGTCGCCTTGTGTACCTGTCCAATCGAAGCAGCATTGACAGCATTCTTCGAAAAAGTGTCAAACATCTGGTTCGGTGTTTGACTAAAGTACTTTTGGAACGTCTTCACCACCAGTGGATAAGATAATGGTGGCGCAGAATACTGCCCCATGGCAAACTGGTCCTGGTATGCTCCAGGTAGCAGGTTCTTATCCATGGCCAGCATTTGGGCTACCTTCAGTGCACTTCCTTTGAGTTCGCTGAGTGACCCATAGATGTCAGTGGCATTATCCTGATCTAACTGCTCTCGAGTAGCGTTTTTGTCGACGATCTTCCTGCCGTAATGCTTAAGATAATTGCGACCCACCTTTGCACCGGTTGTGATAAACTTAGATGCGCGCTCTACTTTACTGACTGGTATCTTTGATAATTCCTTCATTGATCTAGCTTTCCCTTCTACCTATTCTGTGCGACAAACTTTGCAAAGTCAAGCAGCGAATCCAATGGCCCTTTTGCAATGAGGTCTAGAGATAAATTGACAGACTTTTCAACAGCAGCATCCGTCTTCTCAAAACCTGTGGTTTCATCGTTGAGCCAAAACTGCATTAAAAACATCATCTGCACCCAGAAGCCTTTGTGGTACCTGTCAGACACGTATGGACGTGATATTACCTCTCCGGTTTCTATACCCTCTTGCATCAACTCCTTGATATAATGCTCAAAATCCAGCTTGAAAACTTTAAGGAAACGAGGATTCACATCACCTTTCCTGAGATGTTTTAAGCTGACCAATACATAGCTTCGGTTTTTCTGAAGTACTTCGAAAAGCGTAAAATAGAAGGCCAATAGCTTTTCGCGGATGCTATACTCCGCATAAACTGACTCTGACTCCAATGCATGAATTGTAGTATTAAAATACTGGTGCCAGATATCCTTCTCAATACTCGAAAACGAATTGTAGTATCCATAAATATCCTCTTCAGCAAGTTTCAGCTCTTTAGCAAACTGAAATATAGACGGTGGCTCATGACCATGGGTCAGTATGTATTCGATGTAGGCTTTTCGTATTGCCTCACCTTGGTCTTTTTTGGTAGTTGCTTTTTTCGCTTTTGCGGCTTTTTCCATGTCGATAGAACTCATGTTGTATATGAATGTTCTACGAAATAGAGAGAAATGTGGCTATCGCAAATGAACTAATTCCGGTTGACTGGATTAAAGAAAATATAGTGCCAGTAGCTCTCCAACATAGAACGCCAGAAAAGCCGCCAAACCTCCTAAGAGCAGGGTTTGGAAAATGCTCTTCCAAGGATTGATCTGAGTGACTACACCTCTCAGATATCCCACTACAGCTAACGCCAACCCAGTACCTATACATGAAATTGGAAAGAGCATCGCTCGATCCAGATCAACAAAAACCGCTGCGATATAGACGAGTAGTGGAATCAACCCAACCACATTGAATGATAAGAAAGTGGCAACTGCTGTGCTCAAGGGTGACCGGCTATCTTTGGTCATTTCCAGCTCCTCCTTCATCATGGTGTCGACCCACACATCTTTGTTACTTGTGATGACCTCCACAACTTGCTCAAGAAGCTCTCCTTTAAAACCCTTGGCTTCATAGATCTCCCTTATCTCTTCGACTTCCCTATCTCTCAGGTTGTCAACTTCCCAGTATTCAATGGCTTTATGCTTTTCGAAAGTATCTCGCTCCGACTTAGTCGCAAAATAGTTGCCTACCGACATGGAAAATCCATCTGCAATGAGATTGGCAAAGCCAAAGATCAATACCCATTCTAAACCTGCCTTGGCCCCAGCCGCCCCGGCTACCACGGCAAAAGTAGTGATAGCACCATCTATGCCTCCGTAGACAAACTCGCCTATATAATCTTTGCTGAAAACAGAAATGGACTGGCTGCCATGAAGAGTTTCTTCATTCATGGTAAGAAGATAGATAAATCTCCACTATCAATGGAACTGAAGTCCGTCTAATCTCCAAGGGGTATCCTGATCATAAGAGATACAACCCCTTGACACCCTCAGAGGTGAGTCAAAATTGTTCTCATAGAGCTGTCCGGTACCGAGTCCCTGCGGCATTCCTACCGGAAATGATGCTGTGAACTGAGTAATGGCATTGAGGCCGATGTTGGACTCCAGGGCCGAAGTGATCCACCACCCAATCCCTTTTTCCTGTGCAAGTCCTATCCAATCTTTAGTATAGGCCATACCGCCCAAAAGCGTAGGCTTCAGCACCAAGTATTGCGGTTGTATGAACCTCAGCAACTCCCTTTTTTCCTCCTCCCCGTGTACACCGATGAGCTCTTCATCAAGCGCCACAGGCACTTTAGAGTGCTTGCAAACCATCTGCATCGCTTCAGGCTGATGTGGCATAATGGGCTGTTCTATACTGTGTAGATCGTATTCGCCAAGGCGCTTAAGCTTTGCTAATGCTTCATTGGTACGGAATGCTCCATTAGCATCTACTCTCAAAGTGATCTGGTCAGCCGAGTATCTCTTTCTTATACCCTCGATCAGTTCACATTCCTTCTCAAAGTCGAGCGCTCCGATCTTAAGCTTGATACAACTATAACCAGCCTCAAGTTTTTCTGCTATTTGGTCTCTCATCCATTCGATATCGCCCATCCAGATCAAACCATTGATCGGCAATCTGTCTCCAGAAGCTACCAACCTGTTTTTGAAGATCATTCGCTGGCCTTCATTGAGTAGGTCAAGCAATGCGCTCTCTAAACCAAACCGTAAAGCTGGCAACTCTTTAGGTACCACTTGCTTTACCAAACTGTAAACTTCACCTTCCGAGCCGGGCATGGCTTCCTGTCTAAGCCCCTGTGCTACACGCTCAATAAAAGGCTCATACTCTGGATGATCATCGATACTTAGCCCTTCCAGCGGTCCACACTCTCCCAAACCGTAGACCTCAGGATGGTGCGACTCATGAACATTGAGCAGCCATGTTTTCTTTTCAGTAAGCACCCCTCTGGATGTTCCTGCCTTGAACTTAAACTTTAGCGTATGCGCCTTATACCTGAGTACCAATGCCATTGTTGATTGTCTTAAACTACCTTTGCCAAAGGTAAGCATTCACCTTCTCCAAAAGGGTATATTTTCAGGCCCATGGACCAATGCTTATCAATGATATAATTGTGATAACATGCCTGAAAATCTTACCCCTACCATCGAATTGGCCGACTACTGCTATGACCTACCGGAATCACGGATCGCCAAGTTCCCATTAGCCCAGCGGGATGCTTCAAAACTGCTCGTTTATAGAAGAGGCGAGATTGAAACTGACATTTTTCGGAATTTGAGTGACCAGCTTACGGAAGGTAGTACCCTGGTGTTTAACAATACAAAGGTGATTCCCGCAAGATTGTATTTTGAAAAAAATACGGGTGCTAAGATTGAGATATTCCTACTTCATCCAGTGGAGCCGTCTCCACTGGTTCCATTAGCTATGGAGGCTACCGGCAGTTCCATCTGGGACTGCATGATCGGTAATAAGAAGCGTTGGAAAACTGATCAACTGCTCACGCGTCAACTCACCATCAATGGACAGGAAGTCAGTTTAAGGGCCCAACACAATGACAAGGATAATCAGGTCTCACTTTCATGGGACGGTGATCAAATCAGGTTTGTAGACATTGTCGAAGCGGCCGGTCAGGTACCCCTACCCCCTTATCTCAATCGTGAGGCCAACGCTGACGACAAGCCAAGGTACCAGACGGTCTATTCTGAAAAAGAAGGGGCTGTAGCAGCACCTACAGCAGGCCTCCACTTTACACCAGAGGTACTATCAGCCATTAAAGACAAAGGTATCAACGAGGAATTTCTCACCCTCCACGTCAGTGCCGGTACTTTTCAACCCATCAAAGTAGATGATGTTACACTCCACCCGATGCACTCAGAGCAGGTCGTCATTAGTCAGACCAACCTGAAAAATCTAATCAAGGCAGACAAAATCATCCCGGTAGGTACTACCAGTATGCGCACCCTCGAGTCGCTCTACTGGTACGGAGTGAAACTACTGGAAAGTGGTGACACTGCATTTGCCATAGCCAAGCTTACACCTTATCAGGAACATGCCTCTTTACCTAACCGACGAGAGGCACTCAAGGCAGTACAAAAACAAATGCAATCAACGAATAAACAAGAGCTTATTGGTGAAACAGAGATCTTTATATTTCCAGGTTATGATTTCAAAGTTTGTGATGCTTTGATCACTAATTTTCATCAGCCAGGATCAACACTCATATTGTTGATTGCGGCATTTATTGGCAAGGATTGGAAGCAAGTATATGATTATGCTTTGAATAATGATTTTCGATTTTTGAGCTACGGAGACAGCTCACTGTTGATACCGAGTCATAGCTAATGATAACCAAAACCCCTTTTGTAACGTACTCATAATATAATCGTTAGGAAAAATCATCGTCCTCTTATCTATTTTTCTTCCTTCCTAGGGTACCTCTCTACTTTTTTATGTGTTCTCATATTCATCGATGATCCAAACGTTGAGTTTTTGAGCGCTAATCAACGTAATAATGTCGGATTACCCCCAAACAGGGTGATTGACTAGAATGCTATTGATAGGCTTATTTGTATGATCAGGCAAAAACAAGCCAATGTTAGGTTTAATAATTATAAAGATGAAAATAACACCTCACCCAGTTTGGAAATACTACAATGCCGCTCTCCTATACTTCTCTACTGTGCTTGTGATCAGTTGTTCGGATGATGAGTCTCAAACACCCATAGTCATTGATCCACAGGTTCAGGATCTGGTTGATCTGTTTATCCAAGAGGCTGAAACCAGAAATGTAGAGCTTGATCTTAGTGGCTTGAGAGTTGAGTTCAAAGGTGAACTAGAGACTTCCGATGGAAATGCTATCTGCGGACGTGCTACCTCAACTTCACCTAATGCTCTTATTGAAATGAGTCAAACCTGCTGGGATGGGTTTGACAACCGTGAAAAGGAGATAATTATGTTTCACGAGTTAGGCCATGCGCTGCTATTTCGTCCTCATTTGGATACGGAATTCGAAAGTGGTCATAAAATCAGTCTAATGCATAGTAATCCCTTTGATGTATACGCTGAGTGGACTCTGGACAGAAAGGACTACTACCTAGATGAACTATTTGGTGCACACGACGGTAGCACTCCTATATGGGCTCACGCCAAAACAAATGAGCGAGTGATCTATGAAAGTGATTTCGATGAGATAGGTGATTGGACGATCCGGTCGTTTGCCAGTGAAACGCCAGAAGAGTATATCAGCTTTGGGGTTGACTCTACCCAGTTTACATCACCACCGTCTTCTTTGTATATATCGAGTAGCAATATCGATGCGGAGACTTCTCACTACTGGCGACTCGAACTTAACAATCCTAATATTGACCCGAATTCTCAATTGGAACTGACAGCAAGAATCAGAGGAGAAAACCTAGAGGGTCAAGGTATTACGATCAGCATTCGAGGAGATGATAGCGACGGTGATAGAGGTATTTTCTTTAGAGGTGAGCCAATAGTAGACCAGAGCGATTTTGACTTCCAAAATGTAAGACTCACTGTAGAGCCTTATACCCCGGTGGTAGATAAAGTACTTATCTTTTTTGTTATCCTATCTGAAACCAGCGGTACTGCTTACCTTGATGAGTTGAGATTAATAGAAAGATACTGACCCTATGGATTAAAACGTATGCTGCAGCTATTATCAATACTGTCAACAATGCTCATGTCGTCATCAGGGGGTGACAACAACGATGTGTTCACAAAATGGATGGAGCATTATGAAGCTTACCGTGAGCTGATGCCGCTTGAAAAGCTTTATGTCCATATTGATCAGACTTCTTACTACCCGGGAGAGCAGATGTACTTTTCAATACATGCTCTTAATGGAATGACCAATCAATATGATTCGTCTATGAGCATCACCGCTTACCTCGAAATCATTGATAACCAGGATAGCATTGTCAATCGTAAAGCACTTAGATTGGAATCGGGCAGAGCTCACGGCACACTTTCTCTGGACTCTCTTAAACAGAATACGGACTACAGACTAAGGTCTTATACCAATTGGATGCGCAACTTTGGTGCGCTGGCTTATTATGAGCAGCCATTTGCAATCATTGATCCAGATATGTCTGCCTATCTTGAAAAGCCCAAGTCTGAACCTGGCCAGACTGTTACTTCAGAATACATTAACCTAGAAACGTCTAATCCTGACTGGTTCCAACTTCAGCTAAGCCGTCCACTACCAAAGGACCAGGAGCTGTTATTGATCATTGAATCGCAGAATCATATCGTCTACTCCGCGATAATGCCTACTAAGGATGGTAAGGGAGAGGCTGCTATTCAAAAAGCGAAAATCCCGGGAGGCCATTTCAGGTTGGCCATTCTCAATGCTGACCTGCAAGTGGTAGACCAAGTAGTATCTATGAACGACTATCAACATCTGGACTATGAGCTGGATGTGACAGACGTTTCGCTGGAAAAAAGAGAAAAGCAGTATGGACTTCTCACCATCTACGATCAGCAGGGTGCCCCTATCGAAGGAGAGTTTTCTGTAGCCATCAGGCACAAGGAAGGAGCGGATATCCACCGATGGAGCATGCAAGATTACTTTGGAAAACGGTACCAAAACCTTGACAAAAAAGGAGTTACTGCAGATATAGCCTGGCTTGACCTATCGGAAAGATTTAACCTTGGTAAGCTAGAGAATTATAAGCTGATGGAGACGAGCATGGCACTTGGAGGAGTTGCCAACAGGGCTAATGGTAAGCCCAGCGTATCTACAGTACTCAATATGTTTGTCAATGCTAAGGTGCCGTTCTACAAACAAACCAAGACAAACAATGAGGGCCTCTTTGTGATGGACAACCTGTATTTTGAAAATGAAGCGGATATTGTCTTGTCCGAATCAAAAAACAAGGCGTTGGATTTTACAGTGTATCCGCTATGGCCTAAGCCAGCAAAAGTCGACTCTCGCAGCTATGATCTAACCTTACAACCCAAGACATTAGCTGAGTCTAGCAATATAGCAGTCAATGTGGATGATGCTTTTAAGTTGCAGGCAGATGATATCATTCTTGAGGCAATTGAAATTGAGGCAAGGAAAGAAAGGGAGGACATAAAAAAGGGTGTGGTACGGCTGTATGGAAAAACTGAGATCACCATCGATGAAAACACTGTCAATTTCAACAGTGGTATCTATGCCAACGTTTTCCAAATAGTTGCTGGCAGGGTATCTTCTTACATACCTCCGCCAAGAGGCGGTCCAGCTGGCACGTTCGCAAGGGTGAGTAGCACGTCATCGGCAGTACCACTTTGTCTTCTCAATGGGGCTCCTACAGATTGCGCCAGTCTGGCAAACATTCCTGTACAACTCATTAGCTCTATCGACGTTTCTCCTAAGGCCATGGCTATGTTTGGTGGACGTGGATCAAACGGTATGATAGCCGTATATACCTTTGCGGCCGAGCCCAACAAGCTCATGCAACGCGAAATCAACCCTACCGCTTTCACATTCTCGGTAGAGGGCTATCATCCACAAGACCTACCGGAAATGCCAGACTATAGTATCAAGCGACTTGAGCATGTGAGGCCCGATTATCGACGTACGTTGTTTTGGGATCCAAGTGTCCCAACTGACGATTACGGTAGTCTCTATCTACCCTTTTATATGAACGACTTACCAGATTTAGGTTATGTTATCGAAGTAGAAGGGGTAGATAACAACGGTCGATTCGTTAGCTTGCAGGTACCACTTTCAGAAGAGTGAGAAAACTCATCCTCTATATCGCAGTTAGTGCTGATGGCTACATTGCTGCCAAAGATGGATCAGTAGGTTGGCTAGACGAAGTACCCAATCCGGAGCAGTCCGACTATGGTTACACGGAATTCTATGGTTCAGTTTCAAGTTTGATCATGGGTAACAAGACCTATCAGCAGATCCGAAGTTTTGGAGAGTGGCCATACATGGGTAAGGAAAGCTTTGTTTTTTCTCGTAGTGAGCAAAAAGCTTATGAGCATGTTCGGTTTGTTACCGATGATCATGTCCAGTGTATTAAAGATCTTAAAGCTGCTGCTGGGCCAAACATATGGCTTGTTGGAGGTGGTCAGGTCAATACTTTGGCACTCAATGCTGACTTGATCGATGAGGTCATGCTTTTCCAAATGCCTGTCGTACTTGGTGCAGGTCTGCCACTTTTTCCAGGCGTAAAACAGACAAAGCCATTGAAGTTGATACAAAGCAAAAGCTACGCTAGCGGTGTAACATTACTTCATTATCAACTTTGATCAATATCGTGGTTAGAACACTTACTTTGATAACTTAGTGAATTGGAGGCCATCAAAGCATTTTTCTCGTTTCTCATAGAATATTTCGAAAAGGCGCGTTCGGTCTTTTCTAGTTCCTTATTCAGCCTCGGGGAAAGTGACATCAGTTTAGGCACCATTATCTACTTTATCATATCGTTCTGGTTGCTCTTTTTTCTATCAGCCAGAGTTAGACGTCTCCTTACTACTAGGTTATTGTCCAGGGCCAACATTGAGGTTGGCCTTAGAGAGACGATTGGTAGTGGGACCCGACTGGTTATTATCGTTATCGGTACCATTATCATCATCCAATCGGCAGGTGTTGACCTTAGCGCTCTAAGCTTGCTAGCTGGTGCACTGGGTGTTGGTATAGGTTTCGGTCTTCAAAACATCACTGACAATAGCATATCAGGTCTTATCATTCTCTTTGAAAAGCCCATCAAAGTAGGTGATCGCATCGAAGTAGGCAATGTCAATGGTGACGTACTCAACATATCGGTAAGGGCTACTACCATACTTACCAATGACAACATTTCGATCATCGTTCCCAATTCGGAGTTCATTTCCAAGCAGGTCATTAACTGGAGTCACAACGATCGAAATATCCGTTTCCGCATTCCCGTAGGTGTCAGCTACAACGAGAATCCTGAAGAGGTGAAAGAGATATTGCTTTCTGTAGCTCATGATAATAAAGACGTTCTCAAAAACCCCTCGCCTATGGTACTTTTTGAAGGTTTTGGGGACAGTTCGCTCGACTTTGAACTCGCTGTTTGGACAAGTACTTACATCGACCGCCCCAGAATATTGAAGAGTCATTTGTATTTTGAGATCTTTCGAAGGTTTGCCGAAGCTGGCGTTGAAATTCCGTTTCCGCAACGTGACATTCATATCAAATCAACTGTCGCTTCCGAACAAAATGAAATGCAGTCCGGGTCGTAGTTTCCTCGGGATTATTAGCGAAATTTGCCGGTCATGAGACCAAGCGCACGCTTTATTGTCAAGTTCATTATTGTACACCTGGTGACTTATATTCTCACAGGTGTGATCGCCTTCAGTACCTTCATGAAGGAGCTTTACACAGGCCCTGATGCTTTGTTTGCTACTTTTTTAGTAACACCCGCTGACCCTGAACTTTGGAGTGCTATGCTTACCAGAATGCTGCCCATACAACTCATCCGTGGGCTTCTCCTGGGCATGGTTTTTTATAGTCTCTCTAAACATCTCAAGCGCATGAGTCTACGACGTAGGTTCATCATGTTCATGGGCTTCTACTTCCTGGTCGGTTTCCTTGCAGGCCCGGCTATCGGACCTGGTACACTTGAGGGTATGGTTTACATGCTACCGCAATATAGTCCTGATGGTCATTTTAGAGTTTTTTTTGAAATAGCACTACAGTCAGTATTGTTGAGTGCGTGGATGGCGAAGTGGATGCGTACCACTCCGGTTACGACAGAAGAGAGCAATTCTAAATAATACCCATTTCGTAGGCGGAGCGCTTGACCTGTTCGCTAGAGTCGTAGCGATGGTCTGTCAGGTATTGGATGAGGTCTCTTGAGTATCCAAACTTTTCCGCTATCATATTGCAAAACGAAATCTCTTTCTGATGAACTATACCATCAATGAGCATCATCTGAATGCAGTCATAGATCGAGCGAAACTTCAGATCAATATCCTTGACAATAGCCTCTAGGTCCTCTATTTCATCTGGTTCATCGATCAGCTCATCGATGACTTCATTGGTTACCCCATAGTCTTGCGCAATGTTGCGGATCATGTCTTCTTCGACCACCGCAAAGTCATCATCGACTTTAGCAAGGTGGACCAAAAGACTAAGATGGGCTCGTTGTGCTAGTTCCATACAAGTTGCAAAAATATGAATATAGCAATATTGGCTTTCATTTTTTAACCCAGCACCCAAATAATTCTATAAAAAGTCCTAAAACAACGATGAATGCCTCGTCAAGGAGGCATCCATTCATAGAATTTTACCTTAATACGACTAACATATGATCGTGCAGGTCATTCATCACGCAAAGTATTAACAGGGTTGATGGTGGCAGCTCTGAATGAGCGAAAACTAACTGTCATCAATGCTATGACCAGAGAAGTGAGTAACGCTATAGCAAAAATATCGGCACCCAGATCTATACGAAATGAAAATTCCGCCAGCCACTCATCCATATAATAATGGGCTACTGGCGCGGCTACCATAAAAGCTACCAGCAGCAGCTTTACAAACTCCATAGAGAATAGTTTAATTACATTGGTGACGCTGGCTCCCAGCACTTTACGAATGCCTATCTCTTTCAGTTTTTGGTTCACCATGTAGGAGATCATACCAAATAGTCCAAGGCACCCGATGAAGATAGCAATGACGCTGAAGATGGTAAACAATTGTGACAATCGCTCTTCGGCTTCATAGAACTGAGCCAGACTTTCATCCAGGTATTCATATTGGAAGGGCTCGTTAGGAAAAGACTGGTTCCATGAGGCTTCAATGCCAGCTAGTGTGGTTTCCCTGTCATCAGCTTCAACCTTAACAAACACCTCATAAAAGTTGGACTTGTCCATTCCGATAAAGCAGGCCTGAATAGGCTCTCGTAGTGATACCAAATTAAAGTCCCGTACCACACCGACAATAGGTACTTCGATGCGTCCCAGACTCACTGTTTTTTCAATCGCATCCAAAGGATCGGTAATACCCATCTCATTCATCATCATCTCATTGATGACCACCTCCCTGATGGTATCACTTTGGCGATAGCTGCGACCGGCAAGTAGCTCCATCCCAAAAGTCCCTATATAGTTTTCATCTCCATATTTGGAGTGACTGACAAACCGCTCATCCTCTAATGCTCCGTCGAAACTGTAGCCTTGCATCCAGATGTTTGAAGAACTTGCTGCTGAGTTTCCTACACTAAACTTGGATATCCCCCTTATTGTACCCAGTTCATTGGTGAAGCGCTCGTACTTATCATTTTGATTTTCCGGTAGGGCTATGGTGATCAGGGCATCCCTGTCAAAGCCAAGGTCTTTGGATAAGAAGTAACTCAGCTGACTATTGACCACAAGGGTACAAACAATCAATACTTGAGAAACGCCGAATTGAAGTATGACAAGTACCCTTCTCAGCCAGAGGCCACCACCTATTTTCCTGCTAAGGCCACTACGAATAGCATCCAAAGGACGGAAGCCAGCCATCAACAAGGCAGGATAAAGCCCAGATAACAATACAGTAGATAATCCAACCATACCCATAAAGCTTATCAATGCAGGACTGAGTAGCGTGAACGGTGGCTCATAACCAAGCACGTCTGTCATCAACGGATAACTGAGGTAAGCTATGATGCAAGCCAGTCCAGTCGAAATCAGTGTGATCACGATTGTTTCACCCAGGTAGTGAACGATAAGACCTGACTTGGAACTGCCTAGCACCTTTTTGATACCTACTTCTTTAGCACGCTGCACGGCCTGTGCGCTGGCCATATTCACAAAATTGATGCACGCAGTAAGCAGCATAGCCAGCCCGATCATCGCCAGCATGTAGATAGTGTTTTTAGAAATGGTACGATTCACACCCCCTACTTCCGTATCAAAATGCAATTCCTCGAGGGGCTGGATGTCGTTTTGCATAAACTGTGCAAATCGCTCACCTGCCTGCTGGCTGACAATCTCAGGAAGCTTATCATTGAGTACCTGAGGATCAGCGTGCTCTTGTAGTTTCACAAAGGTCTGCAGACCAAAATCTAGCCTGTGCCAGATATTGACATTAGGATCGTCGGCCAGCGTGGCAGTACTGTAGATAAAATCAAAAGGAAAGTCAGTACTATTCGGTGGGTCTTTCATAATACCTCTGATCGACACTTCTTCTTGATCGTTGAGCGTGAGTGTACGCCCTATCACCTCACTGGGGTCGGAGGTATCGTAGTACTTTGTAGCAAGGCGTTCACTGATCAAACCTGTGTTAGGTTCGTTTAACACTTCGGGGTTTCCATCGACAAGAGGTATGTTAAATATCTCAAGGAAAGCCCTATCTACTATCGCGGTGTTGCCCTCCTCGGTGAACTCCCTTGGCACTTCTTCGTCGGTCAGTTTTATGGATAATGCATCATTGTACCACACTCTTGTGGCCTGGCTCACCTCTGGCACACTCTCCAATAGCGCTGGCCCTAGCGGGAATGGTGTTGCTGGAAGCTCACGGCGTTCTGACTGTCGCACTGATACCGTATTGATCCTATATATCCTGTCGGGATCATCATGATGCCTATCAAAACTAAGTTCATAAGACACAACGCTATAAGTCAACAGGGCAAAAGCAATCCCGACAGCAAGGCCAATAATATTGATAAGTGTATAGGAGGCGTTCTTCTTGAACTGCCTGATAGTGGATTGAAAGAATAGATGAAACATAAAGATTTGAGTTTTTGAGTTTCATCAAATGTAGGCGGCTGATCTAAGTGGTCATGTTAAAGGCTGGTTAAAAAAGGTTAAGGAACGTTAAAGAGGCATTGATCTGTACTCTGAGTAACAAAACTCTTGTTCCCTAAGAAGCACAAGTCGTCTACTACCTCAATTATCTTTTTGTTAATATCTCAAAATATTATTTCATAATAATTAAAGTCAGGTTACCTTAAATGCTCAACACAAAAACGACGCTATGGAAAATCTAAGTCAAATATTTCAATCAGATCAGTATCCAGAACTCGCTAGTAATAAAGCGCTGAAGGATAAAGACCTGTTGGTAGAACCCAAAACATTGAGCGCTGACAGGTCTCACCCCATAGAACATGATGAAGTTACTTTTTCGATCGGTGCAGATACTGGACTCATTGTCCAACTCTTCAATGATCAGGATGATAAAGATGACGAAAAGCTCATCAACGTTGATAAGGAACTTGTCTCAATCGATTACGATTCTTTGGCTTTTCTCAAATATTCTCTTTTTGTACACCCAAAGGTCAAGGGTTCAGCTTCTTTAAAAGACATAGGTTTCGAATTGGATACGGACCAAGTCATCGAATCGGGTCTTTATTCGCTTCATGACAACACCGCTGATATAAGGTCATCAGTGGTAAGGGACCTAACCAGTTTTAAAACAGTATTTAAGTGGGAGGACATTGAAAACCTTGAGGATAAAAATGTTCTCTATCTCACCACACGAGGCAAGCTGTCGGCCAAGGTGTCGGTCAGTTGGTCAGATGTGATATCCAAATCCTTGAACACTATTGGTTCTCTTTTGAACCTTCCTGAAGGTATAACCCTGGATATCGATCTTACGCCATCACTTTCGGCTTCTTACAGCCTTTCTGTTGAGGATGATTTTTTATATGCTATTTGCCGGAATGATGAACGCTACGAAGTAAAGTTGACCAAAGCCATCAGTACAGATCAAACCGCCAAGCTCAAAGCATCTATCGGGGCAGGTTTTTCAGACCCTGATGCGGTAGAAGAGGTACTAGGTCAGTTGCTAGGTGAGGTCATCGAATCTGCCACCGGCTGTGCTCAGGACAAAATCGAAGAATTGATCGAAAAAGCCATAGATGGGATCACTAATGAGGGTGAAAATGAGCTCATTTCCGAGATCATTGAGCGACTAGACCTGGAAGAGAAGGCCAATCCAGGTGAAGCCTTAAAGGAATACATCGACCAACTGGAAGAAAAAGCAAAAGAGATCATTGGAGAAGTGGCTAAGGCCAGTGTAAAGCTCTCTTTCTCCTATGAATACCAACGGCTATCCTCTCAAAAAGAATTGCTAAGGGCCAGCTTCTCAAAGACAACTCTTGAGCGGTACCACAATAAATTCCTTAAATTCAAGCTTGGGGATTTTGTGGACGATTATTCCGTATATACAGAGGATGATGTCAATGTGCTGTCTTACATCAATGAAAAAAAGGTTACCGTGAAGCAGTCCTGGGGCTTTGGGTTTTCCCTCGGGAAAAAGGCCTTGTTCAGCGGCAAAGATTATGTCAACAACAATGAAGTTGTTCGAAAGAACATTGAAGGAAAACAGCAAGTAGCGCTTGATACGATCAGAGGCTACAAAAGTGAGCTGGGAGTGCAGGAACGCTGGCAAGGAAATCTGGCTGCAGAAATGCCTTCCTTCTCAAAAACTGAGACACCAACGATGCGCGAGTTTCAGTATAGCTTGGCGCTGCAACTTCAAACCATTCGGGACATTAGACAGGAAAGCCATCTTATGTATTTTCTTGATTTAGGTGTTCTATGGGGAGCAATTGAGGCTAATGAGGTGGACCGATTGTTTCTTAAATATTATGGTCTGCTCAAGGGGCAACAAGATGTAAGTCTTGAGGCCAAAATGATTTTGTCGGATACAGTTTTTCAGGCCTTTATCCATCAAATAGGATCAAATGGTTTGAATAACACCAATCGTGAGCTCCTGTCAGCATCGCTCGCTGGCGCCATGGACTATCACGAGGATTTTGCGGAGCTGTCAACTGTACCTAACAGAGTTAGGGCCTATGCACCGATCTGGATGTACTTTCTCAATCATCCCAAAAAGAAGAGAAAAGTCTTTAGAAATGGCGCAATCGATCATATCAAAAAGGAATTTGGTATTGGCAATCGCGCTGAACTGCTAGAAGAGTCTAACGGCATCTCCCCCTTACTAAAGATGAACCCTAATACCTTCGGAGACCTGACAGCTTTTGTTCTAGGCATGAGCGATCTGAGCAAGGGCATTAAGAACAATACCCACTACCAAGGAGAAATAGAGGATAGCATGCAGTCCATGCGTAGGTTTCTACAGCAGTCTCATTATGTCCGCACCCTTGGAGCTTTCTTTAAAGCCTATCTAGAGCTCAATCCTTATTTAAAAGAGAGGGCTGAACTTATATTGACCATTACCTATGGTGAAGGAACTGATGAAAAGATGATCAGTATAGGCTAATTGATGACTTGATTGAGGGCTCTATAATGTTGAGAGCAGATCTTATAAATCATATTCAAGAACCAGGCAGGTGGGTCAGGGTTGGTGAATGTTAGTGTGTAATTTCAACGTTAGTACTTTTGATCGGGTCATTGTTGAAAGTCAAACAAAGGAATCATCAAAAAAATGAGTTATTCTCTTACTACAACCCGTTTGCAGCTCACACCTTTCGTACTTGAAGATAAGGTCTTGTTCCTGAATATGAATATAGACCCATATGTAAGGAAGTACCTCTGGGATGACGAGATCATCGATAAGCGTGCAGCAACCGAAATCCTCGTACAGAATCAAAAGCATTTCCAGGAAGACCAATACGGCTTATGGAAAATCAATCTGAAAAACGATGATCAGGTCATCGGTTATGTTGGATTATGGTACTTTTTCGATGAACCACAACCGCAACTTATCTATGCGCTACTTGAGCCATACACAAAGAGAGGATTTGCGTTAGAAGCTGCCAAGTCAATAATAGATTATGCCTTTGAACGGCTTGACTTCAACTATCTAATCGCGGCTACCGATGAGGCCCATCAGGCTTCTCAGAATGTAGCACTCAGTTTGGGCATGAGGTTGTTTGAGACACGCACTAAGAATGGTAAGCCGACTTTATTCTACCGAATTGAGAAGTGTTAAGTCTTGAGGAAGACTAAAAGTGGTCGTTAAAAACCACTTTTAGCTTCACTCACTTACAATCAACTAGCTATTAAGGAAAATCAGTTGTCGTTAAAAGTGTCTCAGTCCAAATAGATGAGCTTCTGAACATTGCGATAGCCGGAGTTGTCCTTATACCAGTCCTGGTAGCTCACACCATTTGACTTACCCCATGTCACGAAATAATTATACCCTTTGTCGATACGTGTCTGTTCTGTCGGAAACCTGAAATTGTGTATCAGGTTGATCGCCCATGGAATGTTTTCTTCATTGGTGTAAGTCTTGTTAATGGACAAGTCTGTGAGATCATCTTCTGACTTGAAGTACTCCGGATTAGCAAGGTCAGTAGGCAACTTATTCTTAAGATGGATTTCCCGTCCCCTGTCACCATTGACAAACACAAAAGGATTGTATGGTGGAGCGCTGAGTAGAGCAGCGTCTACAGGGTTCTGGAAATGTACAGTAACACTCAGTGTAACAGGATCAAATCTTGCGTGAGTTGGACGTGTATTCACTATTGAGTGTCCACCAAACAAACTCAATGCATTGTCGAATGGGATGATCACTGCATTTGACTGCCCTACCTCGAGCCCCTTTTCATCTATCGCAATTAGATTATCCGTACGCTGATCTCCTTCAACATGCGTGATTAAATCAGCGCCTATGGGTAGTTCGATCCCAAAGCCATTTTTAAATGTAGCTCCGGCAGCTACCACCTTCAGTTCCATTTTGAGCCGGACAGACTTATTACTTGTATTCAGCACGTTTACGAAACGATAATTGACCACCATATCATTGAAATCAAAATCTCCCTGAGCCGGCCACATATCTTCAAAAGCCAAAGTACCATAACCGATTTCTGAGGGTGTATAGACATCAAAAGCAGCATCAGGATCATTAGGGTGATCATCCAACTCATCGATGATACCATCATTATCAGAATCCTGCTGGGTGAGTTCGTCTGTAGCACAGCGCCATGCCGTCAAGTCATTGATTTTTCGGTCATAAGTACGCACTATCTCATAAGCACCATCTTCCTTACTGATTTCAATAAGATGCGAATTGCTATTATTAGTACCCACAAATATTCGATCTTCCCTATCAATCGCCATAGAGGTCAGCTGATATGGGAAGTTCTCGGCACTAATCCTCTCTACTGTAGCAACACCCTGATCATGGTCCATATCAACGAATTTGTAAAGACCGGAAAAGCAGGCTAGATACAAGGTTCCATCAGATGCGAATGCCAGATCTCCTCCTCCACTGCTGTTCACAAATCCATCAATATCGTATTTCTGGATAACCTCGTTGGTTCTCGCGTTAACAGTATACATAGTCTTGCTATTCCCCATGTAGAAGGTGTCAGCCCGATACTCAAAGCGTGGATAGGAGCCGTTGTATGGATTACTAGTAAATACTAACTCAAATTCTTCTGAGTCCACATGATAGGCGTATAGATTTCGGTTGACATTGATATAGACAATACCGTTTTCCTGGTCCAGCGCATTGGCGATAGATCCGCCCGGCAACTGGGGTAGGTCCGTAAGGTTGAACTCATCATCGGTTACGTCTATCTTAAAAAAATCAGCGTTACCATTGACAGCATAAAGCCGGTCTACACATCCTTCACTACTCAGTCGCCCGTTTGAAGGAGTACCGTAACTACTTAAATCCCAGGTAATAGTAGATGGTCCTATCATTGAGAACACCGCAGAATCTCGATTAATGCCGTCGGTATATCTCAATAGCAACTCCTGTTCGATAGTTGCTACCGTAAACTGCTGGGTATGGTTCTGACTGGAAAACTTACCTAATAGTACAGGTTCCTCATGATTGAGGAGGACTTCCACGACACCAAGGCCGCTACCAACAATCTGAATATCGATTGTCTTACTGGTTGAAAACTCAAAAGTCTCAGGAAAGCTGAATGTTTCCTGCTCATCTTGAGCAGGTTCTACCTGGAGTTCCTCAAGCTCTGGTCCGCAGGAGGAGAAAAGCAGGATAAATGCGAATAGAATGATCGATGGCTTCTTCATGGAATAATTTTTACTCAAAGAAACCTGACCTAGGAGTGTTACGGCGTGATTTTTAGATATTTGGTACGTTTCACCCGATTTTTGGAATACGATATCCCAGCAGTACCAAATCTCTCTTAAATTGGATAACAACATCATTTAACACTTCTAGCCTAAATGTGGTGTCAAAGTGAATGGAATGCAGTAAGATTTCCGGTAGGACATCAAGAAGAAACCGCCTATCGGAAGAGATAGAGCCATGGTGGACAGGCCGAGAGCCCTAGGTTGATCAGTGTACTTATATGTAATAGATGTCGAGTTACAAAGCACAAGATGAACTCCAATTGTAGATGGATTGTATGAAAAAAGGTAAAAGGAAGCTACTTTCGAGTTGTGATCGGTCAAATAAGAAATAGTGTTGCTGTAAAGGCCTTGTGGGGACTTATGGGGCTCTATCTACTCAACATAAGTGTAGACACTGCAGACCCTAACCCTGAACACATTCCTGAGGACTTATCATTCAACGATCAGGAAAGCATCATCGAAATTGTACTTGAAAAGGTCCTAGGCTTTGAGAACATCATAGAAGAATATGACGACTATGACACTGAAGATCACAATCAGAAAAATCATCTCAAAATAGACCTCATAGCTCAATCTCAGGTCGGTACTAACGCTAATCAGCTATACTTTGAAAAGGCCAATCAAAATCTCTATTGCTATCAAGACCGACTAACGAACGGCTTCCAGCGACTAGATACCCCTCCACCTAAAATCTGATTTGTTTTCAACGTGATAATCCCTGTTAACCAACTGGTTAACAGAATATTCTAACAAAAACAAATCAAAAATGAACATCAAAAAGACAATGATGCTGATCATCCTATTGGCATCTTCAACATATACTATTGCCCAAATTACAGATGCTGTTAAGGACAGCATTTACATTCAACAAGTAGAGGATCACAAAGAGCCTGACAAGGTCCTGCATGCCGAACCATTGTACATTGACCTGATCCGGGATCTGGGTGCAAGAAAGGGAGAAAAGGAATGGAACGTTGGCTTAGGGCTAACTGACAATCTGGATTATGACTCCTATGAAGCACTCATAGAGTACGAATGGGCTCCTATTGACAGGCTAGGGCTGGAAGTCGAATTGCCTTTTACTTTCTATTCGCCGACGACCACTACTGAAAGAGACTCTATTCCATCTGATCGACTCAATAGTCTGAAAGTGGCAGCACAGTGGTCATTTTTCGTCAACGAACGCATGGCGACATCAATGGCCCTGGGGTACATCAATGAGTTCGAGCTTTCTGATTTCCAAAGTTTTCGAGATCCTCTGATCAAGGGTAATACTTACAATCCTTTTTTGGTAGTGGCCAAACGGTGGGGAAACAATTTTCATTCGTTAATCTATACAGGGCCCATGATCGAGCAGCACTTCCGTACCAATGAGTTTCACTTCTCGTATGAGATGAATACAAGCTTCCATTATATGATCTCAGGCACAAGAAACTTCATCGGTGTAGAGTTGAATAAAATATTTGGTAATAATGCCTTTGACATGACCTTACGACCTCAGATGCGAGTCGGTATCGCTGATAACTTATTGATTGGAATTGTAGCAGGTGTCCCTGTGAGCCGGGAGAATGAAAGACTAAGCTCTTTTCTAAGATTGATCTGGGAACCCGGGCATCACCACACGCATAAAAATCACTAAGATTAGAAACCTAGCTGATCAGTGAAGACGAGAGATGTTTTTTGCCTTCACTGATTTTTCTTTTCATCATCCCAACCATTAGAAAGAATATATCGCGCAATTCTTAAACCTTCGTACATGATCATCCTGGTTTACACAGGCCACTACGATCCTTTCAGACAATCAAGCTTTTGCAAGCAGTTTTAAAGTTCTAACCTTGCAGTATGGCATTAATTGAAACGATACTTCCGGAATCAGCTAAAGGTGAGCTTAGGGAGATCTATGACGGCTTGATCAAAAGTCGTGGCAAGATTGCCGATGTACATATGATCCAAAGTCTCAATCCTGAATCGATCACCAGACATATGGACCTCTACATGACCATCATGTTTGGTGAGTCTCCCATCAAGCGAGTACATAGAGAGATGATGGCTGTGATTGTCTCGAAGGCCAATCAATGCGAGTACTGCCAGGTCCATCACATGGAGGCAGTCAAAAGTTACTGGCAGGAAGCTCAAAGAGTTGAACAACTTCGTAGCGATTATCACCATGCCGGCTTGAGTGAAGTCGAATTAGCCATGTGCGACTATGCCGATATAGTCACTCGACATCCTGAGCGAGCTAATGATGAATCGCTCATCGCACCTCTAAAGGTACATGGGTTTTCGGATAGAGCGATCCTTGATGCCACATTGGTCATTGCCTACTTCAATTTTGTGAATCGGATAGTATTATCGCTCGGAGTGACACTTGAAGACGATCCCGGAGGGTACAACTACGAATAATCACATAGGGGTTTGGTATTTTTCACTTGATATAGCAACCTTGCGTCAGGAATAAACTCATTATCAATAAAACTACATTCTAAGATGAAGCATTACTTTTCGAAATTTTTCGCCATAGCCTTATTTGCAGTAGCGACAACTCTAGGTCATCAAAGCTCGGCTGCTGAGGTCACACCTATGAACAAAAAGCAACTGCAGGCATTGTCAGAAACAGAGGTGGCTGAAAGGCTGGAACTGTTAGAGTCTCGTGTACAAGAGATCAATGCAATGGACTTATCATCATTGACTAAAGCGGAAAAGCGCGATATCAAAAAGGAGCTTCGTGAGATCAAAAAACAAAATGAGTTCCTATCGGGAGGAGTTTACCTCTCTGTGGGTGCCATCATCATCATCATCTTGTTATTGATCTTATTGACCTAAGCTCACTTATCACAAACACTTTGAAGGTCATCTGTACAAACAGATGACCTTTTTCAATGTCCTGACACTCGTGATCAAATCATCAGGCAGTATGGCGGGTATTTCAAGTAACTTGACGATATTTAATCACGAGCTAATTCATCTAAATCAATTAAAGCAAATGAAAAACTACACTATCAGATTCGTCATGGCCATGTTCTTTGTTGGCTCACTCGTCATCACTGCTAAGGCAGATAAAATTGAGCCGCTCAGTGCTCAGCAAATAAAGTCAATGTCGGAAACAGAGATTGCAGAACGTGTCGAACAACTCGAAGCGAGGGTGCAAGAACTCAACGCTATGGACATGTCAAGTATGAGCAAGGCTGAGAAGAAGGACGTGAAAAAGGAGCTTCGTGACATCAAAAAAGAAAATAAAGCAATGGCAAGTAGTGGCATTTATCTATCCACTGGAGCGATCATCATTATCATCCTTCTTTTGATCCTATTGCTGTAATTCACTTATTCCTTTAGTCGAATGACCTCTAAAATAAGAGGGATCATTCGTCGGACGGCTTTTCAAAGATGTATCGATATTGTCAGCATTACAGCTTTGAAAAGTTGTCCAACAAATCACTCTAGTTAATTGCCTTCTGGGCCACCACTGCCCAAAGTTTATCTCCTTTCGGCTCAGTCCTGTCGATAAATGGATCTTTTGAATACTTGATCTCAAAGCCGGCTTCCATCAACTCCTCCTCCACCCACTTGTAGTCTATTTCATGCCTGGCTGTTTGCTGGTCCCTGGGCAACCCTCTCCTTTCATCAGATACAGGCTCGGCTATCACCAATAATCCACCATTCCTGAGCGCCTTACTGATGTGCTCTAGCACCGTCATGTAGTCATCTATCTCATGATACGTATCCAGTATCAACACGGCATCCAATTCATTTTCCGGTAGGTGTGGATTGTCATAGTCCCCCTTTATCACCTCCACATTAGTGATTTCGCGACTAGCCAGATTCTCTTTCAGATTGTCAAGTTGGTACTGGTCCACATCCACTGCGTACACTTTGCCTACAGCACCCACAGCAGCAGCCAACTTCACCGTCATATATCCCTGGTGTGAGCCTATATCAGCCACAGAGCTACCCTTTCCTATCTTCAGAAGACCAATGATGCGCTCAGGCTGCTGCCACTTGTCGCGCTCAGCCCACTTTGATTCGCTGTAGATGTTTTGCGCTACTACCGCAAATGTCTGTGCAGCACAAAAGAACAAGGTCAGAGCTATCTTATACATAAACTATTACACGCCTACCGGCCTATATGGTTAGCCGCCAACTATATTTGTGGCATGAACAGTCACTTGCTACTAACGATCAGTCTTGTCTGCCTAATACTCGGCTGTCAGCCTTCAAATCAGGAGTTGAAAACTGCAGCAAGGGAAGCCATGGGTAGTAGTGATTTTGATAAGGCCATCAGCTATCTCGATCAGGCTATCGCTAATGATCAGCAGGATGAAGAAGCCCTGAACATGAGAGGTGTATCGAAGCTAGAAAAAGGTCAATATGGGCAGGCTGCTAAAGACTTCACCGCTGCGCTGAATGCTAATAGTCGGGACTATCGCTACTTCTATAACCGTGGCAATGCTCTATTAGAAATGTCCGACCTACAAGGCGCACTCAACGACTACGATGAAGCCATACTGCTCAAGGCTGACGTGACTGATCTATACATCAACCGTGGCAATGTGTTTTACAGAGTAGAACAATATGAGCAGGCCGCAGCTGATTTCAGGTATGCACTACAACTAGATGATAAAAATGCATTTACCTATTTCAATCTGGCCAAAACACAGTTTTTACTAGACAAATTCGAAGAGGCTATCGCTAATCTCAAAACTTCTATCCAGTTTAACAGCAACTACGCCCCTGCCTTCTTTTGGCTAGGACTGGCCCAACTCCAGGTCGACAATCGAGAAGAGGGTTGTCTGACCCTTCAAACCGCCCAACGCATGGGCCATGGTGACGCCAAGGACGCCATCGAAGAAAACTGTGGAAACTGATCTTTCTGCTATCAATTCAGCTTCTTCCAGAAAACCACCTTGTCCTCCCCTTCTGAATAGAAATCTCTTATAACTGCTTCTTGTTGATAATCAAGCTTAGCATAAAAACGTCTTGTTTGCTCGAATTCCGGAAGTCCTGAAGTCTCTACAATCAATACCCTAACACCATCCTTGTTTAGCTTATCTTCTAAGTATCCCATCAATTCCGCTCCAATCCCCCGACCTCTTTGTTTGCCATCTACAGCTATGAGGTATAGGTTGTAAGTACCATCGGTCATTTTCTCAGGCGCGCAGAAAACGATCGCCACAGGTTTACCACTCTGATCATCCCTGGTAAGCCAGATGTCCTGACTTTGAGGGTCATTGAAGTAGCTTGAAATCATATTATCAAGCATTTTCGAAGGGAATAGCTCACTTGAATCAATGACAAGTTTAAGTGTGGCTATATCTGCCTGTTCAACCTTTCGAACGTTTGTATCCATCTCTTTACTGACTTTCGAGAGACAAAGGTCAAGATTCTTAAAATACTATTCTTGTATGATTCTGCTGTTGTAGACCTGTGATGGGCTGATGCCGAGCATTTCCTTGAAGGCCTTGCTCAAATGAGCCTGATCATGAAAGCCACATCTCACTGAAGCAGAAAAGAGGCTTTCCTTATTATCCAAAACTGACCTGATGGTCCTCTTAAGGCGCGACCATACCAGGTATTTCTTAAGCGAAACACCAACTTCCTGGGTAAACAAATGTGATATTCTACCCTCCGATAGTTGGGTCTGTGATTTCAAGGTTTGTATCATAACTTGATAGGTGATATCACTATCTCCAAGGAGTCTTAAGCACTCTAAGACCCGCTCATCGTACTGAAGCTCAAATGCCTGCCGGGTCATCCTGTCAACAAGACTGTCATACAACTCTTTTGCTCCCAAACTCTGGGTGGTCATGTACACCCCATTTTCGAGATGTATATCATACTCAGAGATCATGGATTGTACACTTCTTGTAGTCAACTCCAGCATTGCCAACTGTAGCTTACAGCCTACTGATCTGATACTATGTACAATGTTGCGATCTATGATGGCAAGCTTCAATCCAGCCGAGCTTCCATTCAAGGTTTGTAAAGAGAATTCTCCATGCGTGGCTATGACTATCTCCAGTGCAGGATGGGTATGTAGCTGGCTATCGAAACCATCTAGCTCAAACTTGTATATCCCTTGATTGATATCAAATTCAGCTACCTTCATGCATGGTCAAAAAGTGCGTCAGGTGTATCAGTAGTCTAATCCTTGTGGTAGCTAAAGTGTCGAAAGGAAAAGCAGAATAAAGGCAATGATCAGTAGCCAGAAAATATAAGGTGCCAAGGCTGGTATTACTACAATGCCGAACCTGCCCAGCAATACCACTACAACGATCAAAATAGAGATGATTTTGAGGGTGGATTTAGTTCTACTGCTCATAGTTTTCTCGTTTGAGCAAATATATATTTTGCATTGAGTTTGTCAAGCAAAAGATCGTACATTCGCTGCAACTATGGCATCCATTGGTAAGGATATCCTCAAGGCAAGTAAACTCCTCAAGTCGGGTAATATTGTCGCCATACCTACGGAGACAGTGTATGGATTGGCAGGAAATGCCCTTCGAGATGACATAGTCGTTAAGATCTTTAAAGCCAAGAACAGGCCTGCATTCGATCCGCTTATATGCCATATCAGTAGTCTGGAAAAGATGGCTCAATATGTACTTGACATACCTTCGGAGGTCGAAACTTTAGCTAGCGCTTTCTGGCCAGGGCCGTTGACCGTACTACTGCCTAAGAAGCCTCTCATACCGTCTTTGACAACTTCAGGGTTGGATGAAGTAGCCTTTAGAATACCCAATCATCAACTTACCCTAGAGCTATTGTCAACATTGGATTTTCCCCTGGCAGCACCTAGCGCGAACCCCTTTGGCTACATCTCACCCACCACAGCCAAGCATGTACAAGACCAGCTTAGGGATCAGGTACCTTACATACTGGATGGTGGGGATTGTGAGGTGGGGATCGAGTCAACCATCATTGGTTTTGTCAATGGACAACCCACAGTGTACCGGCTTGGGGGCAAGCGAATTGAAGAGATAGAGGCTTTGATCGGACCTGTCAAAGTTCATCTCAATCAAAGCTCTAACCCTACCGCACCAGGCATGCTGAAGTCCCATTATGCACCAAAGAAACCTGTTTTGATTGGTAACATACCTGAACTGATCAAAGAGCATAGTGACCAGCACATTGGTGTCATCAGTTATATTGATCATTTTCCTGGAGTTGATCCGGCACGTCAGATGGCGCTATCGCAAAACAGGGACCTCAACGAAGCAGCTAGAAACCTCTTCAGTGCACTACGCAAACTCGATGATCTGCCGGTCGATATTATACTGACGGAGCACTTCCCTGACGAGGGTTTGGGCAAAGCTATCAACGACAGGTTGACAAGAGCTTCAGCCCATTGATAACGCAATCGTTATCAGCTAAATAAATTCGTTTTTCCTTTGTAATTACTCTCTTCTTGTCCGATTTTCGGCACCTAAATCGAAGGATATGAAAACAGTTGATAGCTACAATTTCGCAGGTAAAAAAGCATTGGTAAGAGTGGATTTCAATGTCCCCTTAAATGCCGATTTTGAGATCACAGACTTCACACGCATCAAGGCTGCTGTGCCCACCATCAAGAAGATACTTGATGACGGAGGATCTGCCATACTGATGAGCCATTTGGGCCGACCTAAGACCGGACCAGAGCACAAGTTTTCACTACAACATCTCGTCAAAGAACTCTCTGACAGGTTTGGAACGGATGTCAAGTTTGCAGACGACTGTGTAGGAGAGCAAGCTAAAGAAAAGGCCGCTTCTCTGCGTTCTGGAGAAGTATTACTGTTGGAAAACACTCGATTCTATAAAGAAGAGACTAAGGGTGATGAAGCTTTTGCTGAGAAGCTGGCGAGTTTGGGTGATGTTTATGTCAACGATGCTTTTGGTACTGCACACAGGGCCCATGCATCAACTACTATCGCTGCTAAGTTCTTTACTGATAAGGTCTGCGGCTATGTGATGCAAGCAGAGATCGAGAATGCTCAAAAAGTGCTGGACCAAGCAGCTAAGCCATATACTGCCATCATGGGCGGAGCAAAAATTTCTGATAAGATATTGATCATCGAAAGGCTACTGGACAAAGTAGACAACCTGATCATTGGCGGTGGTATGTCTTATACTTTCTTTAAAGCGATGGGTGGTCAAATCGGCAACTCACTCGTTGAGGAGGACAAGCTAGACCTGGCAAAGTCACTGATCCAAAAAGCAAAAGACCTTGGGGTTGAGCTACTCTTACCTATAGACTCGGTAGTGGCAGATGCCTTTGATAATAGTGCTAACACCAAGATTGCTAATAACCATGCTATCGAAGACGGCTGGATGGGTCTGGATATCGGACCGGAAGCGAGAGAAGTATTCTCCAAGGCAATAAGTTCATCCAAAACTGTATTGTGGAATGGCCCGATGGGTGTATTTGAAATGAGCAACTTTGCTGAGGGGACAAAAAGTGTGGCTAACGCTGTGGTGGCAGCTACAGAGAATGGGGGCTTCTCGCTTATCGGTGGAGGTGACTCAGCTGCAGCTGTCAACCAACTCGGATACGGTGACAAAGTGAGCTATGTCTCTACCGGCGGTGGTGCCCTATTGGAGTATATGGAAGGGAAGGTACTTCCAGGCGTTGCTGCCTTGGAATAGTAAAGAATACCACTGTAAAAGAATAGAAATCAAGGGACTGACTCAAAAGTGATAAGCTTGTCGAGACCTCACTTATTGTTATAATCGACACGTTTCGATAGGTGCAATGTGAGACAGCAAGATGGAAACAATTACTTTTGAGTCAGTTCGTCAGTTAGGGGAAATCTTACTCCCCACCTACCGGCATCAGTGGATGTACTTCAATCTGCGTAGGAATGTCTTCGAAGATCGGATTGCCTTTTGCGATAGCTACAGCCTCGTCAATATCTGTGGCAACAATATGGAAGTAGCCAGCAACAAGTTCTTTACCTTCATTGAACGGACCGTCTTTGATAGTTCCTTTTTCCTCGGTAATGATCCGGCTGCCCTTATCGATTGGGTTGGCATTTTTCAACTTACCCTCTTCCATGAGTTTACTAATGTACTGGCCGCCTTGCTGCATATGTCGCTGTAAAGCGTCTGGTGATAAGTCAGACCATACACTGCCTTCGGTTTTGATGATCAATAAAAAATCTTTCATGTTACTTGTTTTAAATGATTAAAGAGCCAAGACACACAAAGACAGTAGGCAGGGACATTAGTTTTGAATTTTCTTTTTACAATTGGCCATTCTTTTTTTTATAAGCACTTTCTCGGCTGGAATGATTGCGAGTTTATAGGCACATTGGAGTGAGTCAATAGCGGCCAAATACTGCATAAGCTGGGTTTGCAGGTCTGCCTTCACCGAATGATATAGATGATAGTCGTTCAGGTCATCAATCTCTTCAAGTTGAGCAAGTGCCTGACCAGCACCTTCCACTTTGGCAACAACCACAGCTCTGTTGAGCCTCACAATACTGGTATCATCGATCTCTAACAATCGATCGTACTCGTGAAGTATTCCTATCCAATTGGTAGACTCGAAGCTGCTAGCGGCACAGTGGTAGGAAGAGATAATTGCCAGGATATGATACTTGGAGACAAACTGATGAGGATGGGACTTCTGAAGATGAATAAAACCCTCTCTGATCCTTGCCCTATCCCAAAGTAATCTGTTCTGATGCTCTAGCGTGATGATGTTCCCATACTCGTCTGTGCGTGCAGCAAATCGCGCAGAGTTAAAAAGCATCAATGCCAAAAGTGCATGTGTCGTCTCTTTACTTTTGATAGCCACATGCGAAACTGCAATACTAGTCAGCCTGATCGCTTCGTCTGAAAAATGATTCCTGATAAGCATATCTCCTCCCGAAGCGTTGTACCCTTCATTAAACAACAGGTAGATTGTCTCTTGTACTGCTTTGAGACGCTTTTCGAGTTCGTTACCTACCGGAACTTCAAATTGTATCTGATGGTCCCGTATGGTTTTCCTGGCGCGTACTAGTCGCTTATGGATATTCTCCGGACACGTGACGAAAGCACTGGCAATTTCTTTAATACTAAAACCACAAAGCGTCTTCAGCGCTAATGCAATCTGGGAATCAGCAGAAATAGCCGGATGGCAGCACATGAATATCATGCGCAACTGGTCGTCTTGTATCTCTCTTTCTGAAAAGAAGTAGTCCAGGGCTGGCTGAGTGGTCCATATAGAATCAAGAAAATGTGCTATGTCAGAGGTACCGGCTTTTCGGTTCTTTTCCTTGCGTATTACATTAAGCGCTTTGTTTTTTGCAACGGTGTATAGCCAGCCGGAAGGGTTTTCAGGTACACCATTGACTTTCCAATTACTGAGGGCTTCAGTAAGTGCGTCCTGAACTACATCTTCAGAGAGCTCAATATGTTCCGCTCCGAAAAACCTGGTTAATACTGCAATCAGCTTCCCCGCCTCTTGTCTATAGAGCTTGTCAATCAGGCTATCGATTTCGACTTGATCCGGTAATAGTCTTTCCATCCCGCCCTAAGGTAAGATTTCTTTGCTTACCTCAGTAATAGACCAATTGGAAGACGTAGAATAAAGAGATCTGCTAAGGCCTTTTCCATTAAAGGAATGAACTTATCAAGCTTTTTAAGAGCTATATGAAAGCAGTTTGAACTCGTCCAAAATACGAATGATGGCTGATCGAAGCACTCTTTGATTCTTGGCTTGATCCGGTCCTAATATACCGGAAGCATAACCTTGCCAGATCGTTTTCTTCTTCTTCCTATCCATCAGAGCAATTAACATGGTACCTTCCCGAAGGTCGTAGGTCACGGACTCGTATTGCTCCCTCATCGACATTCGCGAAGATTTCTTGTTTAGTATCTCCAGACTATCTGTCTCAGATTCATTCTCCATCAGTACCTCTATGTATTCCGGGTGGTTGTGATAGATCCAGTGCTGTAGTTCAGGCTGATGATATCCCTTATATCTGAAATCATCATAGTAAATAGAGTAGAAAACGTAAATATCAGGCCGTCGATCATCAACTTGGTATCCCCAAGCTGTTAATACATTCCCGATGTACTTCTCTACAAGTTCCTTTTCTTCTTCTGATCCATCAAACCCTTCATTTGTACCAAAAGCAAAAGACTTGTATTTGTGAAAAGTGCCAGAGTAGCTATAATCGGATTCTACCACATACTCAGAAGTGGAACACGCAGTTAGCGTAACACTGACCAAAATAATAAGAAACCATTTGTCTCGATCGAGAAAACTGATGTTCAGAAATGATCTAATCATTAGAAGCAACGAAGTTTGGTAATAGGGTTAGGTAGGTTTGGATTAAGTATAAATCATATTTTAGACAAATAGTTTCATTTTCTCATAAATCGCGAATCGATGATGCCTCTTTTCGATTAACGCCTTAGAATATTCGGTGTTACTATGGAAATCCGAATCACAATAGCAGTAACATGATTTAACGTTGTATTCCTATTTCTGAACAGAAATAGAAGACGCTTAAAGCAATTGCATCGCGGTTTGTTACTGTCTGTGCACAATCACTCGCATGCGATGGTGACGTGAGCTATTCACATCATCTCAAATGTCCCTCTCACTCAGGTAGAGTCTGCCTAATCATAAAGGGTACGATCCTATCGTGAACATTAAGTGATCGTCAACAGCACCTGTCAATAGCAGCAAGAATAGATGTTACCACATCTATACTCATTGCGATAGCTTATCAAAAGAGCTAACCGACAACAGTATTAGATCACAACACTGGTCTCGATAGTGCCAGTCACAAGGGTCTTAGCCTAATTAGCTCAAGCAATCATATACTTCTGTGCAATGGCAATAGCAGACTTGCAAATGGTCGTCAACTGTTGAAAGTCTTTTTGCTGGATCATCTGTTTTGAGATGAGCTGCGATCCCATGCCTACGCAGTGTACACCCGCCTCAAACCAAGCCTTAAGATTATCCTCAGTTGGGGTAACGCCTCCGGTCGGCATAATACTACACCATGGCAGTGGTCCACGTACTCCTTTGACAAATGAGGGCCCACCTACCTGGCTTCCCGGGAATATCTTGACTACTTCAGCCCCTAATTCCTCTGCATAAGAAATCTCGGTAACAGAACCACAACCAGGAGACCATGCCACCTTTCTGCGATTACAAACCTTAGCCATCTCAGGGTTGAGTACTGGGCTCACAATGAAGTTGGCCCCTAACTGAAGGTACAGGGAGGTAGTGCCTGCATCGATAATTGAACCTACGCCCAACATCATCTCCGGGGTTTCATCTGCAGACCATTTATTGAGCTCAGCAAATACCTCATGGGCAAAATCACCCCTATTCGTAAACTCAAATACACGGACGCCACCATCATAACAAGCCTTAAGTACAGACTTACATATCTCAATATCCTTATGGTAAAAGACCGGGACTATGCCGGTGGACTTCATCGTTTGTACTACTGATATTCTTCTAAATCGTGCCATGATCAATCTTATGTTATCTTCCTTGTTTCTATTCAATTCTAGCCTAAAACACCTTTATCTAATGATATTGCCAGAGGTATTACCTTCCATTAGTGCTTTTACATTACTTACCGAAACCATATTGGCATCACCCTCCACAGTATGTTTCAGGGCGCAAGCTGCCGTTGCAAATTTCAGGGCTTGTCTTAATTCATCATAGTGCAATAGTCCATAAATGACTCCTGCTGCATATGCATCACCTGTACCTACCCGATCTACTATATGCGTAACATCGAGCTCCGGTGTTTTGATCACCGTTTCTCCATTCCACATTTTGCCTTGTATCCGGTTGTGCGAAGCGCTAACGGCTGCTCTGTTTTTGTCAAAAACCGTCTCAATTCTTGGATACAGTTGCATCAATTGCCGAGCGGCAGACTTAAACCTTCCACTGCCTGTGGGTAGGGCAATATCAAAGATCTCGGAGATATCTTTGCTGCCCGCAATAACGTAATCACAGCCAGCAATCAACTCTGGCATGATCTCTTTTTTGGACTTACCGTAGGACCAAAGGCTCTTTCTAGAGTGAATATCTGCAGACACCTTGATGCCCAGCTCATTGGCTTTGCTGATAGCGAGTCGACAGCTAGCTGCTGCGCCTGCTGATATTCCAGGTGTTATTCCGGTCCAGTGTAGCCAATCAGCGTCATGCAATATGTGACCCCAGTCAAAAGTGTTTTCATCAATAAGGGCAAAAGCCGAATCTTCTCTTTCGTATACAACTTCGCTCGGACGATGAACAGCACCCTTTTCCAAAAAGTACTTACCCATGATACCCTCCCCATACGCCACGGAACTGGTATCTAGCCAATGATGTCGCAGAAATTGGGTTGCCGATCGACCAATGAGATTGTCCGGAAAGCAGGTAACATGAGCGGCATTCAAACCCATATAAGCAAGCGAAATGGCGACATTAGCCTCTCCTCCTCCAAAAGCTAACTCCAGCGATGTGGCCTGAGAAAACTTTGCATACGCAGGGGGCGACAAACGCATCATCACCTCGCCAAATGTGACCACTTTCTTAGTCATACCCAGTTCAATATTTTTTTGAATTCATAGGCTTCAGGATTTGTCACGTAATCCTCCGCGTGATCAAAATCATCAGGTGTCAAATAATGAAGCTCATCAAAGAACAACCTAGCTATTTGTGAATCTATGTCTACCAATCTTGGAGGTATCTTACCTCCTTCTTCAAAATCAGACAAGAAGATTGGGGTAATATCACCAACGGAATTCGCGCTTACGATACACCCACTTATTCCTTCATTAAAAAGTTTCTTTACGCCAAGCCCCAATAATGAACATAACGTCAAATCCAATCCAATGGGACGCGTACAGCGTAGTTCATAGCCCAATTCAACCGGCCTGCTTTTTACATCCAGCCAAAGGGATTGGAGTTCTTTTTGGAGAAGAACATTGAAGATGTGCGCCTTACTCACATTACCTAGCTCAGGATGTCCGTGAGCATCGTAGGTCATACTGACACCACTATCTTTGATCTCTTGTTCATCCAAAACATGAAAGACCCCTTCGCTGATCACTGCTACTCCGTAATCTATGCCCATGAGTTTTCTCTTGATAATCGAGGAGATCACCAGCCTAATGATCTTATCCAATGTAGGACTGGTTCTATTAAACATCTCCGGAATGATCATCATAGGGAAATGGCAACCGGTAGCAATCCCAAACGCCAGGTGACCTGCTGATCTACCCATCGCTGACATCACAAACCACTGTCGCGAGGTGCGAGCGTCTTCATATACGGTATTACCGATCCTTACACCTTCATCCTTTGCCGAGTGAAAGCCAAACGTTGGATTCCTGTCTGGTAATGGCAAGTCATTGTCTATCGTTTTGGGAACGTGGATATTGCTGATCTCAATGCTTTGGGAAGAAAGGTATTTGGTGACCCTGTTAGCTGTCGAGGCTGTATCATCACCGCCTATAGTGACTAGTAATTTCACATTCTCCTTTTCGAATATCCGAGTGTTGAAATCCGTGTCTTTAGGTTTGAAACGACTCATGATAAGTGTAGATCCGCCACGGCTAAAAATCCGATCAGCATGATCAAAATCAAACTCTTTAATATCAGGGTTTTCTGAAAACAACCCTAGATATCCGTGATGAACACCTAACACACGATAGCCATCAGCAAGGAATGCCTTGGCTACAGTAGCAATAACCGTATTGATACCTGGGGCAGGTCCGCCCCCGCATATGATTACAACGCTCTTTTTCAACTTTGAAATGTTAAAAAAGGGCGGGAAAAATTACGATTCAACTCATATTTTCAAGACCAAAACCGCCCTTTTAAGTATTTTATCTGGCTACACGGCCCGAAGCATCACCTCCCATCAGTTTTTGTACTTCCGCTACTGTGACAAGGTTTGCATCACCTTTGATCGTATGTTTCAGGCAGGATGCAGCTACCGCAAAGTCAAGGGCATTTTGATCATCTTCGGGATAGTTGAGCAGACCATAGATCAGGCCTCCCATGAAGGAATCTCCACCGCCTACACGATCTACAATATCTGTAATCTGATATTGCCTTGTTTCGTAAAGCTTTTCCCCATCATAGAGCACTCCCGCCCAAGTGTTATGCGAAGCAGAAATGGAACCTCTCAAGGTCGTAATGACCTTTTTAGCCCTGGGGAATTTTTCCATCATTTGCTGACATACGGAAAGGAAGGCTTCAGCTTTTACATTATGCCCTTCCGTTTGAACACTAATACCTTCAGGTTTGATACCAAAATGCATTTCTGCATCTTCTTCATTACCCAGCACTATATCACAATAGGAGGTCAATTCTGTCATTATCTCTTCACGCTTAGTAGCATCACAGTACTTCCAAAGCTTCGCCCTGTAGTTCAAGTCAGTAGAAATAGTGATCCCTTTTTCCGAAGCTGCCTTTACTGCCTCCAAACAAGCATCAGCGGCACCTTGTGATATAGCCGGTGTGATACCCGTCCAATGAAACCACGACGCACCTTCAAATACTTCATTCCAATCTACCATCCCGGCTTCTATCTCAGCCATAGCAGAATGTGCCCTATCATAAACCACTTTACTTCCCCGACTTACAGCTCCAGTCTCCAGAAAGTAAATACCTAGCCGATCTCCACCAAATATGACGTTTTGGGTATTAACTCCACGTTTACGCATTTCCATGAGTGCACACTCACCAATATCATTTTTTGGCAAACGGGTCACAAAATCCACCGGGACTCCATAGTTGGCCAATGAAACCGCTACGTTGGACTCACCTCCACCGTAGACAACATCAAAATTATTTGCTTGCGAAAAACGAAGAAATCCCTGTGGGGCTAAACGGAGCATTATCTCTCCAAAGGTTACTACTTTTTGATCCATAACTATATGATGTTTAAAAGGTTATGCTGTATTACTGCGTAATTTATACGCAGAATAATTTATTTGCAAGTTTCCTGGCCAAAATCTCATCTCCTTATCTTAGTTTGTATAGGACAGGTCCTCCCTTTACGCCCTTTTTTTTCTCGCTGGTAGCTTCTAACACGTTCATCTGAAGGACCTTCTTTCTGAAGTTTCTCCGATCTAAGGATTCACCGAGTATGCTTTCGTAAAGGTCCTGAAGTTCGGTGATTGTAAACCTGTCTGGTAATAGTTCTCCAAAGACAAGGTTGTCACGTAGGTTTTGCCGAAGTTTTTGAAGGGCATCCTTAAGAAGTCGATCATGATCGAAACCAAGTCTTGGAAGTTCATCAAGCGCATACCAGCTAATATCAGAAATGTAGTTTTTGGGAATGACTGGATAGTTTTCTGGCTTGATCAAAGCATAGAAGGATACTGATACTACTCTCTTTATCGGGTGTCTATCTACTTCACTATAGCAAGCCACTTGTTCAAGAGAGATTCGTTTGATACCCGTAAGGTTGTTCAGTACATCATTGACAGATTGTGGTAGGGTTCTTCCTTTACCCATAGCCCCTCCGGGCAGCATCCAGTGACCCTTAAATGGTTCGATAGAACGCTTCACTAAAAGGATTTTTAATACATTTTCCTGAAACCCAAATACACAACACTCCACGGCAATTGTACATTCGTAGGAATCTTGTGAAACGGCTGTATCAAGTGGGCCCAACTTCTGCATGAGAATAGAATTCTTCGCGAAAGTAGAACAAAATAAATGTCAAAAAAATCAGCGGTCGTTCTTTATGAAGTTATGAAACTCCCTCTTCACTGCCTGACCATCGACATTAAATCTGATCAACTCAAGTACATAAGTTCCATTCATCAGATGAGAAACATCTAGTTCAAACTCCTGAGAAAAGATCGAATCTTGTGCCCATTTTATGCCACCATCCATCCCAATGATCCTGCACTCAATTCTACCAGGGTTTGGCTTTGAAAGCTCAATCCTGAGCTGGTCATTTGCAGGATTAGGGTATATCAGAGACGACTTTTTAAGATTCGGAATCTGCGTGACCACTCCTGGTTCCCTAAAATAGTCAGGGCCCGTGTTTTGCTCTGTAGCATGGGGTTGGACATTGACAGATGATGAATACTCCAAGGCGCCAATGGTTCGATCCATTTTGTTCGATGGCCTGTCTTCTTTCATCAGATCGAGCGACAACTCACTGTCATAATCGAGTCCAGCAAATAAAGGGATCACAGGATACCCTTCCTCTGCCGCTCCGATGGCCGGACTGTCATCATCGGGCTGAAAAAAACCCGCATCATTCTGTGATAGCTTGACGTCCTCATCTAAAAGACCGGAAGGTCGGTTAATACCTAAAGAACCGGATGACAGGTTAGCAATCCAGGTTTCATTGCCTGTCGCATCTTCAAACAAATCATCTTGGGGGTCGATGAATAAGTTGTTGGTAATCGTCACATTCTGAGGTGGGCTAGTCCCATCTCCTCCAAGAATAAACTCCTGTGAATTAATGATAGTATTATGGTAAATATGAATGTCCGAAAGCGGATCAGACGGTTCATTTTGCAAGTAAATAGCCCGCTTGTCCAACCCTTCAAAGTAGTTGTTGTAGATAAAGTGTCCCGCTCCTTCACGTACACGTACTCCACCCATATTGTTGATAAAAAAGTTACCGTAAACGATGGCATCATTGCCATGACGCAGCACTAATTCAGCTTTTGAGTTATCCCTAAATGTATTGTATCGGATTACATTCTGAGCAGCCTTATATGAAATCAGCTCCCCGTCCCCATCGCAATTGGTGAAATAACAGTATTCCACTATTGACCGGGAATTGAGATGTGCTTGCGTACTAACGCCTATTCTCACTGGCTCTATTCCCAAGTCGTTTCCGGTACCCTCGAAGTTCTTAAATGAGCAATATTGGATTTTGTGATACCCTGGTTCATTGTCAACCAAGATGGAAAGAATGTTTTGATCATCCAGGTTAATACGATTCTCAAAGTTGCAGTAGCTTACTGTTGTCCTTCTGGAATCTTCATCAATTATCAGGTATTTATAGCTCGTATAATCCTGGATATTGATCTGGGTAATGAGTACGTCACTGCCCCAAATCCTTATGACATGGTCTGTACCGATATCACCTCCCTTAAATTGCAGACCTGAAACAGTAATCTCATCAGAATGGATCTCTACTTTGGACGCTCCATTAAAAATAACCTCACCATTCCTCTGCGCTACGATGGTCAATCCATCCCTGGTGATATCCATGAAGACATCTGAATAAGTTCCTACCTGCCAGATTATCAGATCACCCGGGTTAGCCTGATCATGTGCATTTCGAAATTCAGATTCTGAGGAAACGTCATAACGTATCTGAGCTTGTAGCAGTTGTACACAAAACAGGCAGTATATCAATAGTATTCTTTTGAAATGACTCATCAGCCAGAGATATTAGAAGTTCTTTTTAGAAATTATTTTTTTACTGATCCTATAAATCAAGAATCCATGATTGTCCGGGTTCTATCACCTTTGTCAATTTCTTGTTCTGATAATGATTTGTTATATCAATCGTCTTCTTTTGAGAGTCGATAGAGTAAATGATCGTTTGGTTGTCCTCAGTTTTAACAAACAGGTCTGTTTCATCTGAAGCCTCAATGGTCAGGTTTCTACTTTTCAACACCTTTACATTAAACGCTAATAGTTTAGAATCTGACACCAGGCTGACTGGATCAGCACCCTCTAGCTTCCATTCGGTCTCATTTACTTCCCAGTCATTGACCTTTAGATCTTGTGACTCTTCATTCAGACGATTGTGGTAACCTCTATACGGGTAAATAACAGTCAAGAATGAGAAATCCCTTTGATCAGTTTTGGAGACAATACTCCATTGCTTACCTCTTGTACCAGCATTAATTACGGAATCGGTTTTTATTAATTGCAGGATATCATGGCCAGAGGCATCAGGAGCTGTAGCTCTCAGCAGATCAGGTCCATTTTCAGTAGTATAATGTCCTTGCCAAACTTGTTTGTATGTATGCGCATCGTCCGCATTGAACGCATCTTTTACGATCCAAAACTCATTCTTGATAAAGATCACCTGCCGAGTGTAGTCTACATCAACATTGTTAAACCCATCGTGCTTACCAACGAAAAAATCAAAGTCTTCATTGATCTCCCAGGCAATAACTTCCGGGTTCGGTAACTCAAGAAACTTCCCAAATCCACTACCCCCTTTGTTTGATGTCCATTGCTTTCCCTGCAGTTCATTATCTACCAGCGCAACATTCTTGACGAGAGAGTTTTTGAAGAAATCAAAATCCGTCAGCGAGTATCTCACTTGATAATTTGGAAGAATGGCTCGCCCATTGACCATGGCCTGGATCCCTAACATATCTCCATGTTGATGATCCGGTTTCTTAGCATCCAGACCAGCGGTAACAACCATCATCATATCGTTAGGTTCCCAACCTTCCCTCATGATATAGTAGCCAGTTTCTTCAAAAGCCAAAGACCCATAGTCAGGTTTTTGCTGGCTTATATTTTCAAGCAACTCTATCTGTTCGTTGCTTAAAAACCAGTACACCCGGTCATCCACTTTGTCAGAGGCGAAATAACCAAACCTAGGGTCTTCAAAAAGCAAATAACCAAGTGTCATCGCACCAGAGATATCGTTGGTTTCAGCCCAGGGAATTTCCGTGTCATCCTGGAGTACCGGTGCTGATCGGTCTGGGTAAGCTACTTTTATCAATGTGGTGAAAAGCCCTCTTAGTTTTTCTTCCCAGGCCTTATCTACAGATATCCTATTTAGCTTAGCCAATTGGTAGACATAGAAATAGTTATTAATGTCACTCATGTGATAGTGAACTGACCTTTCGAATTGGAAACCATCGCTGTTTATTTCCCTATCCAGGTGCTCACTGAGTCTAAGCATGGCCCGGTCCAACCATAGGTCGGTCCCTACAAAATCTCGAAATAAAATCGCCAACATGGCGAGTGCTGATACACCCTTGGTTTGATGGTTTCCTGAACGGAATTGATTGTTTCTTTCATATAGGTGCTGTCCGTGCTGTAGAAGTGTCGCTATAGTAACTAGTTGGTCCTTATCAGAGTACTCTGTTTCATTTAAAAACATATTGTGTATCCAAAGCCAGTTCAAAACTCTGTAGCCGGATCTGAAAGCTTCATAAACACCATTGCCATCTTCAATCTTTTCATACGCATTGGCATCCAGCGCAGTATTCAAAGAGCGCATTTGATTCTCGAAGTATTGGATGAGTTTCGGGTCCTTGTTTCCATTGAAGTAGTGAAAGGCAATGTCTACCATTTTGTGTTGACGCGCCAGGTGACGAAGGGCATAGGCATTGACAGGTTCCCCATTACGGTAATTGAACGGGAGTACCCATTGTGTTGAGTCCTGATATTTGCTCAAATGGTCCAGAGCTCTCGTCTCATGATCATACTTGTTATCAAAAACGCTATTGTAATGAGGCAAGCGATCATAGAAGGTGTTGAAATCATAGAAAAACCTCTCTGAAAACTTTTCGCGGAAGTACTCGGCCAAGACATCTTCTGTTGTTTCATTTCGGCCGCTAACCTCTTCTTGGATGTCACTTCGAAGTAGGTCGACCAGCTCCTCATTGTTCAAGACATGACTTGCTGGAATTGATTGGGCAAATGCCCAACTTGATATCAAGATACAAAATAGGAGTACAGAGTTTCTCATGACCTATCCTTTAGATTTAACATTCGCTTATTGATTTTTCAGGCTTCACAGCCCTACCACCAAGCCTAACGCTTGTACCGTATTCTCCAGTTCTCAATCAGTAGTAGTCGACTAGCTCACACTTTTGATAACTTCTGCTACGATTTGATCGGGAGTAGATTTAATATCATAAATCTGTCCATAACCAGGTCGCTCGTATATTTCAAATTGCGAATCCAACATTTCGGCACTAAAAAAATGACCCTTTCTTTGTTTCATTCTGCTGAGAATTAACTCCCTATCTCCTTCTAAAACAATCCATTTGACGTTTGAGTGAGTATCAACTACCAGCTGCTGTCGATACTGTTCTTTTAAGGCCGAGCAAGCCAAAACCGCCCCTCCTTGTTTTTCCCATTTGAGAATTTCTGAAGACAGGTCGCTCAGCCATTCTACCCTGTCTGCATCATTCAGCGGAGTTCCCTTCGCCATTTTTTGAACATTGGCTTCCGAATGGAAATCATCAGCATCAAAGAAGGGTAGTCCTAAATGATTAGCCAGGATTTTTCCAACTGTTGTTTTACCTGTTCCCGAAACTCCACAAACTATATAGACCATACCTGCAATTTCTATCAAAAAATGTCTTTAAGCCCATTGACCATAATGATCAAAGAAAAAACAAACGCTGCGACCATTATTGTATTCGTCATGATCCTTCCGGACGGTAATCCGCTGTGGCTCCTGTTCCATAAAACCAGGAAACTCAAAATCACAAGAGGTAAAGCGAAAACATTAAACACCTGTGTGAATATCTGACCTTGGATAGGGTTGAATCCAAATACCGGAACACTCAAGGCCAGTACACTCGCCACCCCCGTAATCAACTTAAATCTTAGTGATCTGACATCAAGCTTACCAGAATTGAAATCCCCCAACATTAGAGGCACTATCATAAGGCATGGGAATATCGATGATAAACCTGCACTCAATGTTCCGGCAAAGAATATACTCACGGCGAATTTCCCGACCGAAGGTTCCAAAGCTCCTGACATATCCAGTACATGAGTGATTTCCTTTCCTGTACCATAAAGACTTCCACTAGCTACAGCCATAATAGATCCACTGATTGTAAAAATTAGAATGGAAGCTACTATAGAATCATTTTTCTGGGCAACAAAATCCTCTTTAGTCCAATGCTTACCTTGAATAAACAATGGCCGTGACAAAAAAGTGGCAGAGGCCATAGTGGTCCCAACAAAAGCTGCTATCAATATACCGGCCCCTTCAACTTTAGGGATCTTAGGGATCAAACCTCTGATGATCTCTGCTGGAAGAGGAAAAACGAAAAAGAGCGTAAATACAAATGACAGTCCCATCAGAGAAACGAAAAGCGCAAGCACTTTCTCAAAAATGGAGTACTCGCCCTTGATCAGAAGTGCATAAAAAATACCAATGATCGCTATGGCCAGACATAATACTGTCTCATACTTATGACTCTCCAGACCAGAAAAATTAATCACCAGGATCTCAAAAATGACGTTAGAAGTGATCCCCAGTATGCCAATCAGAGAATTCCATTGGCCTATGCCCACTGCTATGATAATGGCAATGGCCATGAGCTTACCAAGCGGTAGGCGATTGCGAACTGCAAAGAGTGCCGTTTCTCCTGTTACTAAGTAGTAGTGCCCGGAAACATAGATCAGCACTCCTGAGAAAAGGCAGCTGAAAAATAGCACCCACAGCAAATCCATTCCAAAAGAGTTCCCGGCAACAATCATTGAGGTAACACTACCAGTCCCGATAGTATAGCCAATGGCAAAAATACCTGGCCCGAATGATAGTAGAAATTTGAGAACCCTCTTCATTTGGTCTGGTGTTGTTGGTTCATCTTTTCAACTTGACATTTGTCGTCATTGCAGTGTTTGAAGAGGTTGACTCACTAGCCACTGATCAGCTGACCTTAACGTCTCTAATCTCCGGCAGCTAGTGGCATAAGCTTGGAATTGAGTACATGCTATGAGAACGCTAGCCCCCCATTGATATCTACATTATTGCCAGTTAGGAAAGAAGACTCACAATTAGCCAAATAAGCTACCAAATCAGCAACCTCTTCTGCTCTCCCTTCTCTTCTGAGTGGTGTAGCATTGGCAACATTTTGGCGAACCTGATCTTTTGTAAAATCATCATGGAACTTAGTAGCGATCATACCCGGGTTAAGGGCATTCACCCTGATTCCTTGTGGTCCAAGCTCCTTAGCCAAGGCTCTTGTAAATGTCGATACAGCCCCCTTAGATGCAGCATAAATGGAAGCACCCGGTCCACCGCCATCACGTCCCGCCTGAGAGGCAAAATTGACGATCGATGATCCTTCTGTCATCAGCGGTTTGAAAGCTTGTGTTACGAAGACCGTACCCTTGAAGTTGACATCCATTACAAGGTTGTAGAACTTTTCGTCTATCTCTTCGATGGTCTTGCGTGCAAAAAGTCCACCAGCAACGTTCACTAATATATCAACTCGGTCTCCGAAAGCCTCTTTGGTTTTCGCAACCATGTTATCAATGTCCTCCTGCTTGGTAACATCACCATATACGGCAATTGCCTCTCCACCTACTTCTTTGATAGCTGCTAGTGTATGATCTTTATCAGCATCACTATCAAAATAGTTGACTACCACTTTGGCGCCTTCTTTGGCAAGTTTCACACATACGGCTCTTCCTATATCTCTTGCTCCTCCTGTGACTACTGCTACTTTTCCTTTTAGTTTCATTTTTATTTGTTGTTAGACTTGATTCAAAAAATGTTTATAGTTGATCTAGGTATTCGATTTTAACGCTTCAATTTTTCCACAGAGGATCCAAACGCTTGCAAGCGCTATCAATGCCAACGCAGCTCCAATTACAAACGCAGGAGTATAGTTTCCTCCCATGGTCAGCCATGGGACCAGGTAAGTCAATCCAGCTGCCGTCAGCTTGGCTGCCATCCCTGCAAATCCTGATAATGTTCCGACAGACTTACCACTGAAAAAATCGCTCGGTAAGGTCTGTACATTACCAATGGCTGTTTGGAAACCAAAGAGGATCACTGCCATGATAAGCACTGCAATGATCGGCTCACCCGGATTTGCCATAGCTATCAACGCTGGCAGCATGATCAGGCAACCCAATGTAATAACAGCTTTTCTGGTTTTATTGACGTTCCAGCCTGCCTTCATTCGGTTTTGGGCAAACAAACCTCCAAACCATGCTCCCAGCATCGCTCCGACATATGGCACCCAGCCATAAATGCCTATTCCTTTGACATCCATGTTATAGACCTCAGATAAATAGATCGGGATCCAGAAGACAAAAAGCCACCAAATAGGATCAATAGCAGCAGAAGAGATAATTACCCCCCAGCTCTGTTTGTGTTTCAATACGTTTTCTGGTGGTGCATTATCGTCACTTTCCTCTGAATCGGGCTGTTCATTTTTTTGGCCTTCTAAGATGTACTTTCGCTCCTCTTCTGTGATCCAGGGATGATTCTTGGGAGGTGATTTCACAAGATACATCCAAGGCAGAAGCCATAGCAAACCAGTGACACCTACAAGGACGAAGATCATTTGCCAATTGAAATAAATCGATAAAAAAGCGATCATCGGAATAGAGACGATTCCACCTATGGCAGCACCTGAATTGAACAGCCCTTGAGCAAAGGCACGTTCCTTTGTGGGAAACCATTCGGCATTTCCTTTAGCCGCTCCGGGCCAGTTACCAGCTTCGGCTATTCCTAAAATCGATCTGAAAATGGCGAAAGAGGCGAACGATCTCGCAAGGGCATGCAACGCAGTGGCCACTGACCATACTGAAATCGATAGTGCAAAACCCAGACGTGTACCAATCCAATCGAAAATTCTACCGAAAATAGCCTGACCAAACGCATATGAGAAAACGAAAATCACTGAGATCAGCGAGTAGATCTCTTTGCGTTCATCTAAAGTCTTATCAGGATAAAGCTGCTCGGAAATCTCCGGCCACAAAACATTGATAGATTGTCTATCGATGTAATTGATGATAGTGGCTAACGCAATCAAGCCAATCACCCACCATCTGAGTCCTTTTATCTTCATTAGGCTGGGATTTAATGGTTAATCTTTATTTCCAAAATAGGACACTGCTCCTCCACTGAGAAAATCCTCTCGTACGGGGCTAAAAGTGTCGATAAGCATTCCCGCTTCTAAGCAAACAGCGCTATGCAACAAGTTAGGTTCGATATAAACCCCATCTCCACCGTTGACTACTTGCTTCACTCCATCAATTTCGAATTCGAACTTGCCCGATGCACAATAGGTAGCCTGAGTATGAAAATGACTGTGTGGTGAACCGACCGCTCCTTTTTCAAACTTGACAAGCACCATCATTATTTGGTTATCATAGCCAAGCATTTTGCGAGATACGCCACCACCAAGCTCTTCCCATTCCATACCCTCTGTCAAAATGTATTTTTCGCTGCTTCTATCCATTTCTTATTTATCTAATTTTCTAAAATCATAAACTCCTGTCCAAGTCAATCGCGCGTCACCAGATCCAATAGCATGCTGGCTTGATGATCTGTCATCCTTCAAAGAAAAAACGAATTGATACTGTTCTCCTGACTTTAACTCAAACTGTAAAGCCATATATTTTTCTGATGCATCGACTACCTCCACATTATTGATAGACGAAAACGAGTTAATTGGAATTTCATCGGCATAGCTGTATCTGCCGTGCATCTCGTAAAGACTTGCAAACAGTGTGCTTCCAGAAGTGCGCCTATGAATGAGACCCGGATCACGTCTCAAGTTAAAGCTAGGGTCATTAGCACCTATCCGGGTGAATAGTAGCTTGTCATCAGGCGAGACTACACTAGTCACTGTATAAAAATTCATGTTATCAAACCAAGTCATCCTGAACAGATCGCCGGCCGCATCGGCTTGCCCCTCCAACCATAGATGTTGGTAACCTGACTCTCTTCCCATGGGCAATAGGTCACTGTTGGTCTTGACCTTTTGATTCGTCGACATCAGCTCACCCATGTAGTAAAGTGGTAAGTCATACCGGGTCCCGGGAGGTGCCTGTACTGAAAAAAGATCAAGGACCAAGGGCTTCTCTAATTCATCAATCTCTAACACAGCCATAGTGCGGTGCATCTCTACGTTCTTGTAAGCATTCAACTCTCTGGCACTTACTATTCCAACTTTATCAGATGTTGAAAAGAAGTAGGGATCGCCAGAAGATTTTTCAGCGTCATCTACCTTACCGTCAAAGTGGGAATCCTTATCAACGACCAATGTATTGTGAGCAATGGTTTGCTTTGCCCAAGAAGTGTTTTCCTTAAGGTATCCACCACCATCCTTATGCTCAATGTTTACCCAGCGAGCTGACCCATAGTCCTGGATGACCTCCTCTGCTCCATCATAAAGCAAAAATCCCAATCGATCGAAATGTCCATGCCCCATGCCATGCTTAGCATATTTCATCATTAGCGTTAGGTCATTAGATCGTAAAACTCCGATGGCCCCTTCGTCACCATTCGCTCCATCAGTAAGCTCTAGGCTATTGAACTCATAAGGTTGGCTTTTGCCTTCAGTTATGCCAATGGCCGCTGAAAGACCGGAATCATTCAAGGGTACACGTCCTTGTTTTTCAATAAGGGAGAGCAATTGAGGATCATTTCCCCCATAGTGATATGCCATGCTTACAGCATTGACCAGTTCGCGTGAAGCCAATGACATTCCCTTTTGAGCATCATTGATTGGGAAAAATTCTCCGGCAGTATTTGTCTGGTTGATCAGAGCATAGACCGCCTTTATGAGCAAGTCATTACGATAGTTAAGTATCCTCAATTCGGGTTTCTTGTTTGTCAGGCCCTGTGCAAAAATCAAAAAAGGATACAAGGCATATCGCTGATAGTAGGGCCCTTCGGTATAGTAACCATCCGGTGAAAACGCATGATTGATCTGCGCTAGAAAACCGGCCTCCTTTTGTCCTTCTAACTGTATTGCTCCACCGTCATTGTCTTTTACGTAATCTCCGGGAACCTGCATATCCAAACCATAAAGCGCCCATTGCAAAAGCTCCTCATCTTCCATTACCAGTCCAATCATGCCTACACCAGCATTGCCCCAGGTACTATGATTATGGATTCGATTGAAGAACTGTGGGTTCTCTATAGAGATGTACTCCGCATACGGTCGGAAGAGTTCTTCATTGAGCTTTTTTACTATTTTCTTATCCAGCCAATCATAGATACAGTCGTAAGCCTGACTAGTGTAGACCAACCAATTGGCATCATTCAGACACTGCCAAAAAAACTTGCCACGAGCATAGGACCTAGTAGCTGGATGTTTATCAAGTGTTGGATACATCTCAGCATATTGTAGTAGCATGTCCCTTATATACCTCGCATACTTCTCTTCTCCGGTGATCTGGAAGAGAACACCTGCCTTCTGCATTGTAAAAAAATTGGCCTTGTGTCGTTCATGGGTGTATCCGCCAGCAAGGTCCTTGGGGATTGGCACATCGATCCCTGACTTGACCTCAGCGTCTACCTGTTGCCTAACATCTGCAACGGTTTGATCAAAAAATGGGGCTGAACCGAGGCTTGATCTCATAGACTCTACTCCCTCAACTGTAAGAACAAGGTTAGGGTGCTCTTGGGCCTGAAGCCCAAAAGAAACAAGCAGAATCAATATGACTTTAAGCACCCTCATTTATTCACAATATTGGTTGATGAATATGGTTCGTCATTAGTTCTAAGACCATCCGAATTGGTGAATGTAATGTTGGAGAGTTGTATGATAGGTTCACCGTTTGTCATAAAGAGATCCATTCCTTTGCTATCACTGATGTTCACATTGTCTACATTCAGTTTCTGGACACCATGAAATCTGAGTACAGCATCTGTCTTGTTTCTTGCACCCTTACCAGAATTGATGATCTCCACATCCTTGATCGTCATGATAGGTCCAAAGGTGCTTTCGTCTGTTCCGCCACGGTAAACATTAGCTATTTCATGTTTCACATCCGTGAATGTGGAGTTGATGATCTTGACATTTTCAACATTGTAAATACCCAGATCTTCGTCTTCCATATCCAGGGTCATCACAGCTCCCGTCACATTGGTCATTTGAGTATTGATGATATTGATAGAATCGGCGAAGGTGTGCTTGTATGACTTTAGGAAATCGAAGGAATGGTTTTTGTCCATGTCTTCCACCTTACAATTTTCTACATGCACTGCATAATTCTTATTCATCGAGTATTTGCTTGTACTGATCACATTATTACCTGCCTGATCAGGTGATTCCGCTCCATGAAACAGGACATTTTCTGCCAGAAAAGCACCCCCATTTTCAATTTTAAAGAAGCTCTGCTTTTCTGAAAGGACCTTTGCTTTTTCGCCCTCTGGAGTAACAATAGAAATGGGATGATATAAAAACGCATACTTCGTCATCAAATATTCACCACCGTTTTCCAACTCCAGAATATCTCCGGATGAGCTTTGGGACAGAGCGTCCAATATGGTGTTTTCCCCAGGCGCTACTTTTATGGTCTTACCAGAATTAAAAGTCCTCTCCGCTCCACCTTTGGGGTAGTAGCTCGCACCTACTTCATCTTTGGTTATGGGCAATTTTACTTCTCCAAATTCGATACGATCAATAAGTTCCTGATTTGGAACAAGCAAACCATTTTCATTTCTGCTAAGAGCCAGCGGCACTTTTTCAAACCCATCATTGAAGGGTGCTTTGGCTGCTTCATTCATTACATTTCCGGAAAACTCGATCCCTGAAACGTCATCATAGATCGTAAATGGTTCAGCATTGGTGTTGCCGAGGATCAAATTATTCTTAAATGTCGACCCTATCGGAACAGCAGACCGCTCCTCATCACTTCCAGCACACAACTGGATGTAATCACTATTAATAACAATATTGTTATCCATATAAGAGTCAATGACCTGATTATACCGATTGACAGGTGAGTCAGGTACACCATTCATAATGACGAGCGCTCCTCTGAACCTGTGCCCGGTCAGCCCGGCCATATAGTTTTTTCGCACGGTTTGATATTCATTGATGATTCGAACACCTCCGGTACTAGGTTTTCTGTTACCAAGAAAATAATTGTTCTCGACAAGCGTGTGGTGCCCATGGCGCATGGTTAATGTTCCCTGGCATTCAAAGAATACATTGTCTCTAAATTCATCTCCACAAGCTTTGTTGGAGATGATCTCATGCTCACCATTTACGCGATCAAAATAGTTCTTCCTTACAATGGTATTCGAGTACATTCTCGAATAGTGACTGGTACCAATTCTTAAAGTTTCTCCCCCATTGGAACCCAAAATATCACGTGGACCGAAATAGTTATTTTCAATGATATGGTTGTTTTCGCGACTGCCCTTTGTATTCATCTTTACCGCCAATGTAACACCGCGATTACCCTTACCAATGAGGGTATTGAAGTCAAAAACGTTGTTTTTGCCATAGATAGCCACCCAGGTATCCCCATCAAATCGCTCAGGATTGGTAAAGTCGTCTATGACACAATTCGTAACTCTCGAATTATTGGCCAGTGCATTTTTGCTTGTTCTGAAGGAAATCACTTCGCTGGTAGGTGTATACCCATCCTTGAAAACCAGTCCTGATATCTCCAGATACTGCCCGGAAAATGCCAGATTAGATTGTCCTGAAATAATGACCTTTCCAGGTGTTTCAGCTATTAGCTTGATGGGCGCATCAACCTCCCCTTTTGCAGTAAACCTCAGCTCTACGTCCGTCCATGTACCATTAGCAAGTGCAATGATATCTCCCGGTTGGGCATTCGCAACTGCTTGATTGAACTCATCGATGGAGTTGACAAGGACAGAATCAACCGTCTTGTTGGTTGTCTCCTGCGAACAAGAGGCAAACCAAAACAAGAGGCTGAAAAACATGAAGAAGTGTATAATCACTTTCATTATTACATATTGTTTGACCGGTCAATACCTAAAACCAACAAGTCTACGGATGAGAAACTGCCAGATCATAGTACTTGACCGTCGCAAATGCTCCATCATCTGTGGTCCCTAGATAATTTCCAGCTTTAAAATAATTTTCGAAAACACCCCATCTCTCCATATGGACTCCATCAAAAATGAAGGTCTCATCATCATCCATAGTCACCTCTATCTTACCCTCAGAGGTGACTACCTCAAGCGTGAACTTTTCCGTTCCAACTTCTCTTGAAAAATATTTGCTTTCATCATCAGTCCATGCGGAAGTCTTCAATGATTCCTCCAGGCTGACATCAAGGTCTTTGAGTTTTTTGGTGACCACCCTTACTTTATTGTTTTGCCAGTAGATCTTCAGCATCGGTGGAGCGTTATTATCATCTTCACCAATCAAGTCTCGCTGTTCATTGGTAAGACGTCCATGGATCTGCATGATCATCGTTCTGTGTGGATCACCATCAGACTCAGTCGAAATTTCAGGTACAGAAAGAGTTCCTCTCATCGTCCCACCATCTCCGAAAGTCCAATTGGTATTATTGCTCCCGGGGATCATCTGTTCCCTCAACTCTGTACGAGAATAGGAAGAGTTAGTAGTTGTGGAACCTGGATAGGTATGAAATACCAGTGAGCCATCCGTTGAATCATTATACATAAAAGGACGTAGCACCTCATTAGTGGCATAATCCATTATTTCCGGTGGTTCGACTTCCAGTGGTTTACCATCAGCTCTGGGGATGGGCAAAGTCACTTTCCAGTTAGAGAGGTCAACATTAGGTAAAAAGTAGTCTACACCCTCTACTAATTCCTTATCGATAGGGTCGGGTTCAGGGTCTGGGTCTTCAACAGCATCAATGTCTTCAATCAGATCAAATGGTGCATCTGTTGAGTTATCACCACATCCAGAGATGATGAGTAACGCTAAAAGAAGGCTTAAGGAAACACTACCCAGGTGAGCACCCTGGTAGTATAGTTTCTTTGTGAAATATTCGATCACTTGAGTCATCTGATATTGCAGAAAGAGAGTTACCACCTAAGTAATACTCTCTTTCTACTGTTTAACTTTCTATTTAGGATAGACTTTTACGTTATCAATGTAAGCGTCTACCGGAGTTACTGCCCAGAGCCAGATAGAAACCTGACCTGATCCATCAGTAGTAAACTCTCCTTCCAGTTTGCTACCAATCGTATCCGAGAACTTACCTTCGGCTGTCGTTCCAACAAGTGTAACTAAAGCATTGCCTCCTTCAGAACTTGCGGCACCATCAGCGCCATCTGCAAAATGACCTGGCAATATTTCTCCAACCACTCTTCTACCTCCAACAGGATCAGTAGCGTCATCAGACTTGATTGCATATTCAAATTCGAATACATAGGTCGTATTAGGATCCAGAGTCAATGGTTGATAAGCATATCTGGTATCCGCACTTTTGAACTCAGCAGCTGATGTAGATTGGGTCCATTTAGCTCCACGTGTTTTTGCTCCTTGGTTTACACCGTTATAGTCAAACCATGAACCATCACTACTCGAGTTGAATGGGTTGGTGTTGCCCCCGCTAAACGTTTCATGCTTCCAATCATTCTGACTATCCTCAAAATCACCATTTGTGACTATTGGGGCAGGCGCTTCTGTTTCCATAATTGATACATCATCCACTCTTGCTTCCACATCAGTGTTGGTAATGTAGATAACCACAGTGGTACTATTTCCTGAGAAGAAGGTCAATGACTCCTGAACATATGCTTCAGCATCAGCCTGATCGTTGACTGTTTGAGTTGCAATAGTAGCCGCGGCAACTTCCGTGGTACTTGTAACCGGACCATCAAGAATGGAAACAGTCAATGAACCAGCAGGATCTGTCTTCATTGTGTAGCTGTAGTTGAGAGCATAATAAGTGTTGGCAAGTACGGTCACCTCTTGATAGGCCGCACGATCGTTAGATGTAGGGAATTTAGCCGCCTGGCCACCACTTGCAACCGGGCTACTGGTAATCTGGATCACTCCACCAAGATCTGATCCCTCAGGTGTTCTCCATGAATCTCGACCATCGCCACTACCATCAGGTAATGAATTGTCTTCAAAGCCAGCCTCCAAAACAACAGGAACAAAAACACTAGATATGGTTACCATAGCGGTCTTCACATCAGTACTACCTGTTATGCTAGTCGCCGTTAACACAACTTCATACGTACCATCCATATAGGTATGAGATGGATCATCCCCAACAAACTGAAATCCATCACCGAACTCCCAGAGTAATGAAACAGCTCCCTGCGACGAATCCGCAAAAACAATGGTGCGGTAGTCGTTAGGGTCCGCTGCAAAAGTGAAATCTGCTGTTACAGGAGCCTGAATATCCACACTTGTAGTAAAAGTCGAGTTAAGCCCGTTTGCTGCAGTAGCCGTCAGGGTGACTTCATACACATCATGAGTTTCATACACATGAGTCGGATTTGCTTCAGTGGAGGTATTTCCATCGCCAAAGTCCCATTCATAAGTATCCGCGTTTTGTGTATTGTTTACAAAGCTATACTCAAGGAAGTTTTCTTCACTTTGTTCCGGGGTAAATGAAACGGCAGGAGGAATAGCCGCACCAGAACCAATATTAATGGCAACATCGTCAAGTCTTCCTTCAACTGATCCTAAATTGTAAAAATAGATCGCTACAACTGAGCTGGTACCTGAGTTGAAACTGAAACTTGCGGGAAGGTACTCTTGAGGATCGTCCTGGTCATTGACAGTAATTGATCCAATGACATAATCTCTCGTGGAGTCATGGTCGCCTCCATTATCGGCAAAGGAATCTCCATCAGGTTCAATACCCTGATCGGCTGCCCAGGCAGAAACATCCAGGATATCCATCGTTAAGTAACCTGCAGGAGCGGCAACCAAAGTATAAATAAAACTTACATCATACTGGGTATCGGGACCTACTTGGATCTCCTGATAACCAACGCGCTGATCATTTGGATCGCCAGTAAGCTTAGCACCCTGCGAACCAGAAACAACGGGTGAGCCTGTAATCTGAATAACTCCTCCAAGGCTAGTTCTCCAGGAGTCTCTTCCGTCCCCGGCACCACCTTCTAACATTCCATCCTCAAAACCGGGTTCAAGAATAGTTGGTTGAAATGGACCTTCTTCTACAACTACATCTTGTGTAATTGTATTGGATACTCCTAACCCATCGGTAGCGGTTAATGAAACCGGATGAGTTCCAAGCTCGCTAAAGGAGAAAACTGGATCCTGTTCAGTTGAAGTATTTCCATTGCCAAAATCCCATTGGAAAGCTATGGCCTCTACAGACAGATTGGTAAACTGTACAAGTAAAGCACTATCAGGATCTGAAGCGTACGCAAAAGCAGCTTCAGGTGGTATAAGGTCAGGTATCGAACCTTCACCCGGAAGCTCCAGGTCATCGCAGCTATTCACAAAGCCTATAAGTACCAGGCTCATGATCACTAGGGCTGTTCTGATTAGAAAAATATTTGCTAATTTTTTCATAATTCAATCAAGTTAATAGTATCAATACCCCGGGTTTTGAGTTAATAAACCACTACTCAGATTAATCTCCCTTGAAGGTATAGGCAAGAGCAATGCACGCGCACTATAGTCGGCATATCCCATCTCAGCAGCGTGCGCACTTAGCACTTCATTGGCTATGCCAAATCGTTGTAAATCATACCAGCGTTGGTTTTCAAAAGCCAACTCGACTCTACGCTCAACTAACAGATCATCACTTGTAATGGTGGATACCGGAGTTGTTAATCCGGCTCTATCTCTCACTGCCTGGAATGAACCTAAAGCTGCTGTATTACCTGTAGACCCAGCACCAGCCATAACAGCTTCTACATGCATGAGCAGGACATCTGCATAACGAAGAATTATCCAGTCATTACCTGCATTTCGAGAATTTGGACCATATTCATCTGCTACACCAAAACCATCAGGTAGAAACTTGGTCACTTCATTCGAAGTGCCAATTGTCGTATAAGAAACAGCAGATCTATTTCCACCATAGGCTGCAAAATCCTGGATTAAGTTATCATTTAGGATATTCAATCCGTCTTCTCGGCCTGCTCTCACAGCTGAGGTAAACTCAGACGAGAAACTTTGGCTTTCTTGAGCATTTCCTGATTCGTACTGGATGGACCAAATGATCTCATCGTTCAATTCACTATAGAACACGTCATGGAAATCCGCCATTAACGAAAACTCACCACTATTGATGATCGCCTCGCACATTTGCTGCGCTCCTGAATAATTAGGAGAAGGCTGTGACAAATAGGCCTTGGCAAGTAGCCCCTGCGCCGCGGCTCTCGACGCTCTGGATTTTGAGGTGTTATCCAGGTTAGCGGCTGCTTCCTGCAAATCTTCAACTATCTGAGCATAAACCGTAGTTGTTTCTACTCTTGTAAACAGAGATTCCTTATCGTCCGGCACTACTACAGTGGTGACCAAGGGTACGTCACCGTAGAGTCTTACAAGGTTCAAATAAGCATAGGCTCGCAAAAACTTGGCCTCTGCTGCATAAGCTGCTCTATTCTCCTCATCAGCCTGCATTACAAAGTCTAATACATTATTGGCTCTAAAAATCACCTCGTACATGGAAGCCCAATAGTCCTCAGATTGAACATTGTTAGGATTAACCAAGTATCTGTGAAAATCCGCCTTTGACCCTTCGAGAGTTGCACTTCTGGTGTTATCAGTTCTATGTTCCGTTAGGAGATATTCAAACTGAACACCTCTATTCACCTCAGTATTATTAGTATTTGTGTTTTCGTTAACACCTTGTATGGCATCATAAATACCCACTAGTCCAGCTAGTACATCAGCATCAGATTGAAAGAATGATTCAACTGTGATCGCAGTATCGGGTAGCGGGTTTAAGAAATCATCGCTGCAGGAAAGACAAGTCAATCCAAAAACAATTACAACTGCATATATATGTCTCATAATTTGCATGTCTTTAGAATTAAAAATTAACGTTCAGACCAAACGTGACCGTTCTGAATAGCGGTGTACCCGCTCTTTGTTCTCCAAATTTTCTGGGATTGTTGTCCTGATTAAGGTCTACAAACTCAGGATTGAAGCCGTTGTACTCATCTGATGTTACATAGATGATGTTTTGACCAGAGGCATACACTCTAACACTTGTTAGACCTATTTTCGTTGCGAGTGACTTAGGAAGATTGTATCCAACAGTCACATTACGCAATGAGAAATAACTGGCATCTTGCACAACCTCGTCTGTCAATACTTTCTCCTGAAGGAATGAAGGGTGTGGAACGAGTCCAGCTTCGACCGCCTCTGTAGGACTTGTTGTGGCACCCTGCCACCATGTAAAGAAATATTGATCCCCAATGTTCTTGACCTCATAGCCATTGGCTCCCTGGATCATTACTGATAGGTCCCAGGGACCGTATGAGAAATCGTTGGTAATACTCCAAACCAAATCGGGATAAGGATCGCCGAGTATGGTCTTATCAGCGTCTGTTATGATCCCGTCACCATTCAAATCCACAACAATAGCATCTTCAGCTCCTCCGTTGATAGGAAACCATGGCGAATTGATAAACTCTCTGGGTACCTCTCTGGATCTGTCTACCACAAAACCATAGAACGATGAAATAGGCTGACCAACCTGGTTGATCCATTGAGAGTTTCTGCCGTAAGAATCCTCTAAAAGCGCTCCATCTGAATCACCAAAAGCAGTTAATTCATTTTCATTTGTCGAAGCAATCACTGTTGAAGACCATTTGAACTTGTCTTTAACTATGTTTCTTGATCTCAGCTCAAACTCGAGTCCGGTGTTCTCTACTTCGCCAAGGTTTACAATACCACTCGTAAATCCTGTAACATAGGAGACCGGATTTTCTAATAGCAGGTTATCACTTATTCTCTTATAATAGTCAATGGAACCGGTCAATCTATTCTCAAAGAGTCCAAAGTCTACTCCTGCAGTGAGTTCTTGAGAAGCTTCCCATTGCAACAATGTATTTGCAATATTTCTAGGGGAAACACCCCCAGTTACTGCACCATCAATTATTGCGTTCGAAGTATTTAGCAACGCCAGGTAAGGCCATACATTGACTATATCATCTCCTAAATCAAAGTTTTCTGTTCCTGTGCTACCATAGCTCGCTCTTACCTTGAAAAGGCTAACAGTATTCCCTATGCTGTTTATGAAAAAATCCTCATTGTGCGCATTCCAGCCAGCGGATACCGCCGGAAAATTACCCCATTTGGAATCTACTCCAAATACCGAACTACCGTCTCTTCTAAAAGATGCATTAAACAGATACTTGTCCTGATAGGCATAATTAACCCTCGCGAAATACCCGACTTTCCTTCTTACTATATTGAACTCGTCGAACGTGGCAATATCAGTAGCTCCTTCCAAATTTTTAAGAAGATCATTGGTATATCCATTGCCTGTTACCTCACTATTCTCTGTAGCCCTACGCTGGATTGTCAAACCAGCCATTGCATTGAGCTCATGTTCACCAAAACCCTTGGTATAAACTAGCGTGTTATCCGAAATCAGTCTTGTACGAATCCTATTTTGAAGGTTGTACTGTGCCCTACTGTTTCCAGCCGCATGATGTTTTGTACCATCCCATCTAGTTCTTTTCCGATGTTCTATTGTGTAAGCAAAATTCGTCTTGGCAGTTAGACCTTCCATGATTTCCCAACTCAGGTAAGTAGAGCCCAGTAAATTGGTCTGGTACTCAAAATGCTCTCTTTCAGCATATTGTGCATATGGGTTTGAGTCACCTGAAGTTCTCGCCCTACCCCGGGTACCATCACCGTCGTAATCCTGGTTCATTAGGTGCTGCTCCCTGAAATAATCACCTGGACGGAGGTCAGGAAAATAAAAGTTATCATCCGGATCATCCTGATTCACAAATGCAAGTGTAGCTTCGGTATGAAATATTGGTAGCCAAGGTGATTGTCTGATCGGGTTATGCACTGATGTGGGTAATGTCCTCCTCCTTCTATAGGAAGGCGTAGCACTGATACCCCATTTTAGGTCATCTGTTAATTTAGTGTTGAGTTTAACAGATCCGGTGTAGAGCTTGTAGTCGTCGAATATTACGACACCTTCATCATCAAGATATCTCATAGAAGCACTAAAGTCGCTAGTCTCATTTCCTCCTCTCGCTGAAAAAGAATGGCTGGTAATGATACCCCCATCAAAGAAGACATCCTGCCAGTCTCTATTCAGACCTCCCTGCGCCTCAGAAAGTGCCAGAGCCTGCTGAGTACCGTCAGTGAGTGATCCTTCTACAGATTGCTCTAGTTCAGCCCATGCAAAAAGGTCCTTCTTGTAAGCATCACTTCCAAAAGCATCCTTGAAGCCCGTGAAAGTCTGGTAGCTGAACTGGGTTTTTCCTGGTTTACCACTTTTAGTGGTAATCATAATTACTCCATTAGCACCCTCGCTACCAAAAATGGCAGCAGAAGCTGCGTCTTTAAGAATCTCAAAGGACTCTATATCATTCATGTCCATGGCGCCAAGGAAATCAGCATCAACGATAACTCCGTCGACTATAATTGCCGGTCCTGAATCTGCTGTAATCGAACCAAAGCCCCTAACAGTAATGGTTGGAGCAGCACCGGGTTCTGCATTAGTAGCCTGAATATTAACACCAGATACCTGACCTATCAGAGCATCATCAACTCTTGATACAGGCAGTTGGTCTAAGTCTTTATTGACCACTTTTGATATAGATCCCGTTACAGTAGATTTTCTTTGAGTACCATAACCTACCACAACTATCTCTTCCAGTTGCTGTACGTCAAAGCTCATTGACACATCAACTACAGACCGTCCGCTAACTGGTACTTCTATAGTTTCATAACCAATGAAAGAGAAAATAAGGACATCAGCGCCTGAAGCCGTAAGTGTATACTTACCATCGATATCCGAAATAGTACCATTGGAAGTACCTTTTACCAGTATTGTAGCTCCTGGTATAGGCTCACCATCGTCAGCTAAGACTGTTCCGGTGATCCTCAAATCACTCTGTGCATATAAGCCATGGGTGGTAAGAAATACCACGATCACCCACAGCCCAAAGCACCTACTGAGGTTTTTTAGATAAAAATTAATCATTTCAATTAGGTTTAAAAGATTTATTGATAACTGCAGTGTGGCAGGCGAAATGGGCTTTCTCAGATGTGCTTTTGAATAAAAGCTCAAACAGTTATCTTTGTGAAAGCCGGGTTGAACTCTTGGGCAATTGGTTTTTAGCGAGATTGATGCACAAGGTTTCCTGCCAAATGGATTAGTTAACCACTAATCCATTTCTTATTTAGTACTACTATTCTTCATCGGCACGTTTAGTTAGGTTTCCATTCTTATTTGAGAAGTTCAGTATATCCTGAAGATGACTGTACATGGCCGCCTCGGCCAAATCAGCCTCTTGATTGATAATGTGGTTGAGTATGATGTGGTGCTCTTCCAGTGCACTATATGGCTTATCTCCGGCGCACACATCGTGTTCTTTAAAGAAGTTGAGGATGTCCGGTGTTACTATCAGCATGAGGGAGTTAAGTACTGAGTTTTTACTTGCTTCTGCGATTTTTAAATGAAAGATGAGATCTTCTTCTACTGAGGGTTGACTGTTTTTCACTGCATACTCATAGGCGGAAAGAGCATTTGCTATGCACTCTATATCCTCGTCTGATCTCCTTTGTGCTGCTAAGTGGGCTGTATTTGATTCCAGTATGACCCTGGTCTCTACTAAAGATCGAAAATCAGTTCCTTCTAACTTCAATACATCTGAGATCAAGCCTTCCAGTGCTGTGATCCCAAGGCCTGCAACAACAGTACCGCTCTGTGGTAATGTCTTGAGTATACCGTAAAACTCTAACTTGCGAATAGCATCTCTTACATAAGTCCTCCCTACTCCGAAGCGCTCACTGAGCATGCGCTCTGAGGGCAGCTTCTCACCTGCTCTAAGTTGGCCAGAAGATACAAGCTCCTTGATCTGATGTATGATCTTATCAACGGGCTTCTCAATCTTGATTTCTCTGAAATTATTAAGCAGTTCTTTTGACATCTTCAATTAGTTTACCAGCAACTGGTTGACCAATTTATGTGGAGTAAAATTGTTTTCAAAATTTTCAGCAATGATTTTTGTCATATTTATAATTGATAGCCTGATAGCTATCACCGATTATAAAAATAATAATACATGAAGCGGGCATAATGCCATTCGCAGAACACTAAGGTCTCACTCGGAATTAGCGAAGACCTATCCAACCACTTTTGTACTATTCGTGTCTATATGAGCAAAACAGGTATTTATGGCAAAGCTATTTCGTACTTCTGTCCAGTTGACATTATTCAAGCTTATAGCATTAATGGCATTGTTAAGTTGGTTGATGAGTTGCGGTAGCGAAGATGACTTCAGCAACGTTCCTACTTTCCTTGGGCCGCACATTCGTACAGGTGTCACATGTGGTCTTTGTGCAGGGATTTGTACAGACACGTTGATCATTACTCCGGAGCTCCTCTTTTATAAAGGCACAGAGTATACCAGCGATGGAGAGAACACGATCATCCGCAATGCAGAGTTCAGCCAGGATGAGTGGGACAATCTGATTGCGACTATTGATGTCACCGCTTATAACGACCTGGCGCTTGAAGCATCATGCGAGAGATGTGCAGATGGCTGTGACAGGTTCTATGACATTAAGACTGAGACTGCACTCAATTCTATCACAGTAGGCTGGAATGACACTATTCCGTCACTTGGTGCTTTTCAGGCTAAAGTAGAAGAGCTAAGGCTCAGTTTCCAGAATTAATCGGGTACCTCCTTACTGGCATGTGTTTAGCACTCCGTTAAAAGTACCTCCTGCTAGATAAGAGTGCCATCTCTTCCTTTCCTTTAAACAGGTTGAACCGGTAGCTTACCAACAACTCATGCGAGGAAGTAGTCGCATCTGAGAGTGTCGCATCGATGATGTAATCATAGGCATAACCAATACTGAGGTTATCATTAATGTTGAACTCGACCAGAAAGTTGATTGACTCGGGCGGGCGGTAAGACACACCTAACCACAGTAGTTCTTTTAGCAACACGTTGACATTATAGTCCACAGAAACAGGCGCCCCATCTACAGCTTTGATAAGCAGGTTAGGCTTGATCTTGACATTCTCCGATAGATCAAACAAGTACCCTCCCGTAAGAAAATAATGTCTCCGTTGAGTGATGATTGCCTGGCCACCACTTTCTACTGTCGTATTGAGTAAAAGTGGGGCAGACAATCCACCGTAATAACGATCAGTAGAATAGAACAACCCAAAACCAAAGTTGGGTCGAGATGCTGAAATGCTCTCTGAGAAACTTGGATCTGCACCTATCACAAACAGGTCGGCCAAGTCCGAATTGAAACGTTGATAACCTCCCTGAATACCCATACGCAGTTCTCCTGGCCCTACCGGGATCATGTAAGAATACCCAAGAAATACGCTGGTCTGGCTGGTCACGGCTATTTCATCATGTGTGATCTGTAGCCCCAAACCAATGTTTTTGTCTGGTACACCTGTGTGCATAGCCAGGGTCTGCGTGCGTGGAGCCCCTTCGATCCCCGTCCACTGCCATCGGCCTAATGCGGAAATATTCATGGTGCCCTGGCTGCCTATATAGCCTGGGTTGATGGCCATAGGGTTGAACATGTACTGTGTAAAAGTTACTTGTTGCTGAGCCTTAGCAGACATAGCCACAAGCATCACCAAGGCAACAAGAGCTAGTTTTCTTAAATTCATTTCACTGACCATTTATCTTTTGAGAATAACAAAACCGGAAATTGTCGGATCAGTAGATCCTGGAAATGTGATGACGTAGAAGTAGGTACCATCAGGAAGCGCAGAGCTTCCGAAGATGCCGTCTACATTGGATTGACTGTCCCATGCGCGGTTCTGATTATCATAGCCTTCAATCTCCCAAACCTTGGTACCATACCGGTTAAAAATGGTAACAATGTTGTTTGGATTGTCTTCTACGCCTGGAATCACCCACATATCACCAGTACCATCACCATTGGGGCTGAAGCCTTGAGGGATCTGCTCTTTTGTGTTTTTGATGATCGTACTATTCACCGGATCACTGACATTGCCTGCCTCGTCCGTCACAGTCAAAGAAATGTTCAGTGGCCCGTCCGGTAGTGCAGAAACATTCAGATCAGAAATGACTGCTTCTCCGTCAATAAGTTCACCGGTACCCTGGATCGCGCTTCCGTCCATCGCAGTGACTGCATAGGTGAAAGTACCCTCTGTGCCAGCATCAATTATGATGTCCAGAGATTCTTCATTAAGTGTATTTACTGCCTCGGCCTCCACGGTGACATCTATTACTTCAGTTGTGGTGAGATCAACCTCCCAGCTAATTACTGCCGAAGGATTCACATTACCAGCCTGATCCATTACTGCACTTTCTTTAAGGACCACCTCTACCTCACCTTCCGTTAAGGTCAGGTCAAGCATATAGGCCGCCTCACTTCCAGTCAGACTGGTGATCTGGGCATTAGCTGTCAGATCAAAATCGTCATTTTCAAGTCCCGAAACCAACTCAGGAAAATCTATTTGAACAGTCGCAGAAGATTCATTTGACAATGGTACGGCCGTACTCATTAGAGTAGCTGTCGGTACAGTACCGTCATAAAAGAACATCACTTCATTTGAAACTGGATTTGTATTTCCAGCTGCGTCTTCTGCTGCCCCCTCTGCAATAGAGAGTTGGACCATACCATCGTCTTGTGGAACTACCGCAAAAGTGTAGGTAAGCTCATCAACAGTAACAAAATCCGAAACTAGCCCATTGGTGATCACAATATCAGTTGCTAACAGGCCTGTGACCATCTCACTAGATACTATTGTAAAGCTTATCGTTGACTGGTTAGTGATCTCTCCAACCTCTGTGGACAAAACCAGCGTGGGCACAGAAGCATCAGTTACTTCAACGGCAATAGTCTCAGGCTCACTGGTGTTGGTGCCATCGGAGACGGATATGGTAAGGACGTACTCCGAACGGAGTTCGAAATCCAACAAAGCACTGTTCGCAACAGTCAAAGTACCACTAGTAGCGTCTAGTGTAAATACACCGTCATCATTACCTGATAGGATAGACCATCTGCCAAAGCTAGTACCGGTATCTTCATCCGTTGCTACCACACCACCCACCGCGGCTCCATCTGGTGCATCTTCATCTATGCTGAATGCCTGGTTAGGGGTAATGACAGGTAGGTGGTCATCATCCCTGATCACAACTGAGGCTACACTTGCGACGGCACGGCTTACCGAGGCTACTTCTATAGTGTCCAGCGAGACTGTCACCACTTCGTCTGGCTCTACCAGGTCATCTGCAAGGACATTGACTGGTATGATAAGTTCAGTTGTTCTCCTTGGAAGCACATATTCCGGTGACAGGGTTCCATAATCCATCTCTGGTATAGCATCACCTTCAATACTTATACTTAAGGTTACATCCTGTTCGATCGGCTTGTCCGTTCTTATTGTGAATGCCCCGTTTGTATCGTCTTCCAGTGCTTCAGTTGTTGCTGTAATGGAGACTTTAGCACTGTCGTCATTGACCAGCGTGATCAACGCCTGATCCTCAATACCTACGTCCAGATTGGTTTCATCGAGATTGACCAGCGATATGGTCAACGTTTCAGTAGGTTCTACGATATTGTCAGATGTCGGTACAAGCTCAAAATTCACTTGCTCACCCGCTGTACCATCAAACACCAGCGTTTGCGCAGACAATGCTGAATAGTCACCGTCCATTGTGGTAGCAGTACCATCTATGCTTACCACATCGACTTCAAAGCCTCCTTCTACTTCATTGTCCAGTATTGCAGTAAGTGTAATGGGGCCATCATCTTCATTGGCGCTTACATCTTCGATCGTGACACTGGCTTCATCGTCGTTGCGGATAGTAATAATGCCAAGGCTTGCAATGCTTACTGGAAGTGCATTTCCAGTGAGTCC
>DIYH01000016.1:778-116129 GCA_002435755.1 Flammeovirgaceae bacterium UBA6059 | reverse complement strand
CACTGCGGGAGATCCAGGTCGTGCGTGGAGCCGCCTCTTTGCAATACGGCACGCAGTTTGGTGGGCTCGTCAACTTCAAAATGAAGCAGCCCGTTGAAGACAAGAAAATCGAACTGACCTCCCGCCAATCTGTTGGCTCGTTTGGGCTTTTCTCTAGTTTCAATAGTCTTAGCGGCACAGTGGGTGACTTTAGTTACTACACCTACTACCAATACAAGCAAGGTGACGGCTTCCGCCCCAATTCACAATTTGATGCTCACAATTTCTTTGGGCAGTTCAATTATGCCATTAGTGATCAAACCAGCGTAACCGCGGAGACCACTTACATGAACTACCTGGCGCAGCAACCGGGAGGCTTGACCGATCCTTTGTTTTCAGAAGACCCCACTTTTAGTAATCGTGACCGCAACTGGTTTGAAGTGGATTGGCTGCTGTACAACTTGAAGCTCGAACATCAATTTAGTCCTATGACGGAATTGAGCATCAACTTTTTTGGGCTGAACGCAGAACGCAATGCACTGGGTTTCAGGGGAAACCCTGCTGAACTCAATGACAATCCCATCACTCAAGTCGATGAGCAATTGTCAGATGGCACCTACGTCCATCCTCGTGATCTGATCTCTGGCGAGTTTCAAAACTGGGGCGTTGAGCCAAGGCTATTGCACAGATACAAAATGGCCAGCAAGGATGCTGTGCTGCTACTTGGAGCCAAATATTATCACGCAAACAACACGGGAATTCAAGGACCCGCTTCTACTGGTACTGATGCAGATTTCAACTTCCGATTTGACCAGTATCCAGACTATCTCAATCAGGCTGACTTTATATTCCCTAACCGCAATCTGGCACTCTTCGGTGAGCATATTTTCTTTGTCAATGACAGATTGACCATAACTCCAGGTGTAAGATTCGAGTATATCAAGACCGAAAGCGAAGGTACTTATCAAGATGTCAACACCAATCTTGCTGGTAATCCGATCTCCAATGAGACTGTGACCGATAACCGTACTTTGGATCGCAATTTCTTGTTGCTGGGAATTGGTGGTAGCTACGGTTTAGGTGGTAATACAGAGTTATATGCCAACATTTCAGAAAACTACCGATCTGTTACCTTTAGCGATATCAGGGTTGTCAATCCTACATTTATCATTGATCCTGACATCTCAGATGAAAGCGGTTACACGGCTGATCTGGGTATCAGAGGAAAATGGAAAAACACTTTCTCGTATGATATCAGTGCTTTTGCACTCCTCTATGACAACCGCATCGGTATCATACTTGATGACCGAGCTAATAGGGTCAGAAAGAACATAGGCAAGGCATTCATCCGAGGTGTAGAGACCTTCATAGATTGGAACCTGTTAAGTACATTAAAAGTGGATAATCCGCATCTGCGGTTAAACTGGTTCGTTAATGCTGCATTTACAACATCAGAGTATATCGAATCAGAAGAGAACAATGTTAAGGGTAAGGAGGTAGAATTCATACCTGCTGTCAACCTGAAAACGGGCCTTCAGTTTGGCTATCGCAATCTGATGACCAGTCTTCAGTTTACCCATATTGGTGAGCAATTTACCGATGTGGAGAACTCTTCGATACCAGGTCCGGGAGATAACCGAAACGGCATTATCGGAGAGATCCCTTCTTACCGGATCATGGACTTTTCTCTCTCCTACTCTTATCGTCGTTTTCAGCTTGAGACTGGAATAAACAACTTGTTAGATGCAAACTATTTCACGCGTCGCGCCACGGGCTACCCAGGTCCGGGCATCATCCCTAGTGAGCCCAGAAACTACTATTTAACACTGCAGGTAAAGATTTGAAAGATCAGATAGCACTGTGAATTGCTTAATCCCGGAGTTATAGCAGCATTTGAGGTAGACTTGAGGCACAAGGCTTGCAATTGATAATAGCACTTGCTTTCTTTGAGGCATGATTGTATAATCTCACCTCCGAGACACTCTGTGTCATTTAGTTAAAGTGGTCGTTTTCCGACCTGCACATTTCTCATTTTTACCATTTATTATATATGCGAAGTATTACATACTACGTCGCAACTTCTTTGGATGGCTTCATTTGCGGTCTCAATGAAGACATTAGCGGCTTTGTACAAGAGGGCTCTGGAGTTGAAGAATACTTGACAGATCTCAAAGAATATGACACGGTCATCATGGGACGAAAGACCTATGAGTTTGGTTATCGCTATGGTCTTGTACCCGGACAACCTGCTTATCCTCATATGGACCACTATGTGTTTTCAAATTCTTTGTCACTGGAAAACCCTAGTGAACAAGTCAAAGTCGTACCACCAAGTATCGACTTTATCAAAGGGCTGAAAGATCAACGTGGATCAGACATCTACCTCTGTGGTGGTGGAGCATTTGCTGGCTGGTTGCTCAAGCACAAGATGATCGACAAATTAAAACTCAAAGTCAATCCTATCATTATTGGTCAGGGTACTCCATTGTTTAGTCATCATAATGGATGTGGGAACTACAGCCTGGAGTTATTGAGTAGTCATAGTTACGATCATGGTCTTCAGATCATTGATTATGACATTAGGTATGAAACCTGACCCCAACCATTCGAGTCTAACCTACCTGTAGTGATTTAGGGGAACTTTCACTAAGATTGTTCCCCTTAAAACCTAGCCTTTCTATGCCAACTATTGATCAACTCAATGCTGATTTTGAAGCCTGTAAGGGCCAGCTCAAGTCCTACCTTCTTCGTATGACCGCCAGCGTGGAGGATGTGGAAGACATCATTCAGGATACTTATGTAAAGGCACATGCCAACATAACATCTTTTAAGGGTAAGTCTACGTTGAAAACCTGGCTTTTCGCGATAGCTTCTAACCTAGCAAGAGACCTGCTCAGGAGCCAAAAGCGCTGGCCAGAAAATGTAACTGACATCTGTAGAGAAGCAGCCCTCTCCAACCGTGATTTTCTGGGTGAGATGATGGGCATTCGCATGAATTCACCTCAGGGTAATTTTGAGATCAAAGAGCATATCACCTTCTGTTTTGCCTGCGTATCCAAATCCCTCCCTTTGGAACAACAACTTGTACTCTTACTCAAGCAGGTACATGACTTCAAAGTCAAAGAGATCGCCGAGATCATTGATAACAGCGAGGCAATGGTCAAATACTATCTGCACACCGCCCGGCAAAAGATGATCGACATATTTGATCACAGATGCTCTCTGATCAACCAAAAAGGTATCTGTCACCAGTGTACGGAACTCAACGGCATATTCAATCCCAAGCAAGATGCGCAGGAAGAGTTGGTCAAAATTGATATGGTCAAAAAGGCAAAAGATAAGGACAAGGAGCAACTTTTTGATCTGAGGCTTGACATTATCAAGAGTATCGATCCTTATGATTCACCTGCTTCGGCGTTGCAATTGAGGCATCTTAAGCACAACAAAGAAGTTATGGATCGTCATCTGAAAGAAAAATAGGCGCTTGCCTATCGTTTTCATTCGCCTGTGCGTCAAAAGCAAAAAACGAATGAGAACACTCTTAACAATCATGATGATGACAACACAACTACTGGCTAATGGCCAGGCCAAAACCGAGAAGAAAACCTTTAGTCGGGAGACCACTGTAGGCGTAAATATTGAAGCAAGCTCTCAAATAATTTGGGCTTTGCTAACCAATGCTGCTGACTACACGAGATGGAATAGCACTATCACTTCTATGGAAGGCGATATTGCGATAAAAGAGACTATCAAACTCAAATCGACCCTGGACCCGGACCGGGTTTTTAAGCTGAAGGTGAAAGAAATGACTGCAGGCAGTCGTATGATCTGGGCCAGTGGTGCGGCCCCTTTCTTTAAAGGTACACGCACCTATCTCCTATCGGAAAATGAAAACGGAACAGTAAACTTCACCATGTCTGAAAAGATCGGTGGGCTTATGTTCCCAATGGCCGCCGGCTCTATTCCACCTTTTGACAAGGTCTTTGAGCAATTTGCCAATGACCTTAAAAATGAAGCAGAACTAATCTCAAATCAAAAACAATAATGATGGAAAAAGGAACAAAAGAGAACCCTTGGATACTACAAACCCCACCGCTTAGCTCTAGTTATGAGATGTACAAAGACGAAAAAGATGGACGGGGAATTATCGTCTGTACTGTAGGTAAGACCATACTCCACTACGATGCGCGCTGTATCAATGATCTGCATGAAATGCTCAAAGCACATGGTGACTGGGTGCTACTGGGCAGTGCCGATGAGAACAAGGAAGCGAAACCTGATACTGTAGAAGCATGGGGTCGGTCTCCTGAAAATCCCGTTGGTGGATGGTATGGATTAAAAAAAGGATTTCGAGGCAGGTTTGGCATGTATATCCCGCCACTGATGGAGGAGCTCGGTCTTGCCGAAGTTGAACATAACAAGCGAAACAATCGTATGCGAGCGAAGCAGTAAAAATGGACAGGTAGGCAAAGTCTTGTGTCAAATCATTGAAAATCGTAAATTGACATCCATGAAGACAACCTACCTGCTGCTTTACCTTCTACTTACTGTCTTATTTATCACTACTTCTACCCACTCAAGTACCGCTCAATTAGTTGAACGAGAATGGCATGGCGTGGATGGTTCGCGAATTGCTATCGGAGAGTTCGTGAAGCTAGAACGACAGAAGGTCGTCATTCACAATGCTGATGGCATCAGTTCCATCCCATTTAACGAAATCAGTTGGAAAGACAAAGATTTCATCAGAGAGCAAGTGCGTACCAAGGATGTAGAGGAAGGGCATCAGCACAAAAAACAATCCGTCATTATGACCCTTATTCTGTTAGGTCTCTTGACAGGTCTTATCGCCTCGTTGATATCATACATTATAGGAAAGGCGCGGGGTGGAGTTGATGAAGTCGCTACGGCTCTAGTCGACTAAGTTACCGATTAAGCTCCCTTGAGCGTTACCATAATTTTACTAGTTATGTTGGTAACAAATTGATCATGGTTGAAACCCGATAGACACAATGCTATCGAGTCAATAAGCTTGATCAAGAAGTCATTTCTTGATCAAACCTGCAACAAACAGGATCACCAGTGCACCAACCAGGGCAGTAAGCAGTGTACTGATCATACCACTTCCCAGTGAAATGCCCAATACACCGAAGAGCCAGCCTCCGACAAAAGCTCCAACAATGCCAAGTAGTATGTTCCAGAGAAGTCCAAAGCCTCCTCCTTTCATGATGTTACCAGCCAACCATCCGGCTACCGCTCCGATAGCCAACCAAATTAAGAAGTCCATAATGTTTACGTTTTAGGTTAATAGTGAACGCTGAATGTAGGAAAATCATTTGGTGGAACAAAGTTTGATCAAGATCATATGATTACATACGTTTATGTATAAACAAGCGTATAAAATCATGAGAACGACACTCGACATTCCTACCGAGTTAATTGAAGAAGCAATGGCTGTAACAGGGGCTAAAACAAAAAGTCATTGATCAAAGGCTCTTGCTTTTTTCATATGATAAGCATTTCGAGCTAATGAAGTCACAATTTCATTTTGACCTTATCAACTGAAGCAACTACTCCAACACTTCTTCATGAAGTGTATATCCTCCAAAAATACCTTGGCCCCCTACCACATTACCTACTACTGAGATAGGTTCGATAAATGGATTTCCCTTTCCTTCGCTGGCATCATAGAGTGTCTCCAGGTAGCGATAATAATCTTCAGAGACTGATTTGACATGTGCCACGAGGGGCAGTGTATCGTCAAACACCAAAAAGTCCAATTCCAGCTTGAAGGCCTGTCCGTCAAAAAACCGGTCGGTCATCAAAAACTTCTGAATATAGTCTGTCGACCTTGTGCCCAGTATGTCAGTTGAGCCAGCATTTTCTACACTTGGATTGCCAGTCCTGATAGGTAGCATGCTTACTGCTCCATCCCTGATTTGGTACAGAATAAACTCATAGTAGTTGGTCTCATCTGTCGGATCATCGATCACAAAAGATAAGCGCGCTGTGGGCATCCCAAAATCACTGAGGAACAAAGTATCGATCTTTTCAAAGCTGTGTACTCGCACTAAAGATGGTGTGTTAGTGACTGCATTGACCGGTGCGTATTGTGGCACATTAGCCACTAATTCATATTCCATTCCTGGTAGGATAAGCTCCTCTGATGAGTAGTAGCCGTCTCCCTCATACTGCAAGTCAAACACCTGATCACCTGCAGTCACCTCTACAAATGCATTGGATATAGTGGGAAAGTCGCGTCCATCGAGTGTTGGTAGACTGGTCGTTAACCTAACCCTCGGCTGTATACCTGGGGCGATGGCTCCCGTTATTACGACCTCCGGGGAGTAGTCACCCAGACCAAGGTCACTCTTAAGCTCACCTTCACATCCACAGATTACGATAGTCAGGGCCAATATGATAAACGAATATTTCATAATCAGTTGAATTTGAAGTTGTATGTAATGGAAGGGACGATCCAATAGGAGCTGATTTGTATCAATTCCCTGTCACCACTGGCAGTGGCTGATTCAGGGTCGTTGGTGTAAATGATGAATGGATTTTGGTTGACGTAGGTATTGTAAACAGACAGGTTCCATGTGCGTATACCGCGCTTCTTTTGTTTCACAAAGTTGATCCCAATATCAAGCCGATGATAGTTGGGCATGCGTACTGTATTGCGCCCTTCGAAGACATCCATACTTATAGCGGTGGGTGTACCAGGGTCAAACTCGGGTGTTAATGCCGGTATATCCGGCAATGCCGTTGCTCTGCCATAAGGAAACGAAACAGCATTGCCGGTAGCAAAAACCCAGGAAGCGGAGAGGTTGATCTTGTCACTCACCTCGTGCATACCGACAAGCGAAATATCATGTCGACGATCATACTTATATGGAAACACGCGTCCTTCATTGAGGTTCTCAAATTGGCGATCGGTCCAGGAGAGTGTATACCCCAGCCACCCGGTTGTTTTTCCCGTTTTCTTTTGAAGAAAGAACTCAAAACCATAAGCCTCACCTTCACCTTCAACCTCGATCTTGGATTGCCAGGGCTCTTGTGCATCTGTGAAAGTCGCCCCTTCCTTATAGGCAATCAGATTATCCATGGTCTTGTAATAAGTCTCAAAAGTGAACTGATATTGACGGGAAGGTCGATAGCTTACACCCGCCGCTACTTGCTTCGACTGCATGGGCGGAGCATCAGGAGTAGCTGGGACCCACAGGTCCAGGGGTATTCCAAGTGTACTGTTGGTCAGCAAGTGTATAAACTGCGCCATCTCTGTATAGGAAGCACTCAGGCCAACCCTATCGTTCAGTTGGTAGTTCATCGCAATGCGAGGTTGAAAAGAATGGTAAGTCGTCCCTTCGACATCAAGCAGCGCAGCGTGCACACCTATATTGGTCTTCAACCTGTCTGTGATGGTCAGCTCATCTTCAAAAAAGACTGATGCCTCAAGAGAGCTTGTAGCCTGATCATCAAACTCAAGATCAATATCACCATCAAAATCACTTGTCTCTATCTGGATCCCACTCACACCTGGTCTGAACTCATGCTGAACGGCATTGATACCAAACTTGATGTTATGTGCCGTATTTGGAAAATAATCGAATTGCAGCTTCAACCCATAATCCTCGATCTCAGAGTCGAAAGAGTTGATGTAAATATTCGTTGTGCTGTTCGGTGGACGACCGTAAGTCTCACGTGAATTAAGGTCTACGTTGATATCAAACTTGGTGTAGGTAGCAGTCGTATTAGCAAAAAGCTTGTCACTAAAGAGGTGATTCCAGCGTGCGGCGACTATGCGATTGGACCATCCGAGTTCGACATCCATTTCACTCTCAAAAGGAAAGACATCATCCAGGTTCATCTCTTTCTCTGTGACATCTATCCTATCGCCACTACCGTAATAACTCAAAAAAAACTGGTCTTTATTCGAAAATCGATGATTGATCTTAGCACTCAGGTCTCCAAAAATGATATCCTGGGTCAGTTCTCGATTTTCTGCCGGTTCAAAGTCCCCCACTGCCTTAAAGATCAGGTCCATAAATGTTCTTCTCCCACTAACCAGGAATGATGTATTCTCCCCACCCAAGGGACCTTCGATAGTAAACTTTGATAGCAGATAGCCAAGCCCCAGCTCTCCGGTCACCTTTTGAGTGTTACCTTCCTTCATCCTTACATCCAACACAGACGAGAGTCGGCCGCTATATCTTGCCGGGAAGCCTCCTTTGATCACATCGATGTGTTTGATAGCGCTGGTATTAAAGGTTGAAAAGAGATCAAAGGCATGCGTAGGATTATAGATCGTAGCGCCATCCAGCAATATGAGATTCTGGTCCGGTCCGCCTCCTCTGACATAGAACCCACTCGCATTGTCAGCGCCGAATTTGATACCAGGCGTCAAGGTAATGGTCTTAAGCAGATCAGGCTCTCCCATCAAGCTGGGTAGTCTTTGAATGTCTTTTGGTGAAAAAGAATTCACACTCATTTGGGTATCCTGGAGTCTGCTCGTCTCGATGATCACTTCTTCCAATTGTTGATCAGTCGGCGCTAGCGCAATGTCCAACCTGGACTCATCTCCCGGACGGAACCAGACCAAAGTGTCCTGATAACCGACATAGGAAAACACCAGTGGAATATCCAGATTAGTGTTGCGCGAGTAGCTGTAGTACCCGTAGACATTAGTAGATGCTCCACGACGAAACAAAGTGTCATAAACCGTTACACCAATCAGCGCCTCCCCGGAAGTCACATCAGTGACATATCCATTGATGGTGGTATTGGTACTTTGTTCTGCACTGCGGGGATAGATCAGGACCTTGTCACCGACCAGTTTAAAGTCAAAAGACTTACCCTGGAGTATTTCTTTTAGCACTTGTTGAAGTGTCAATACTGGTACTGTTAAAATGACTCGTCTATCCAATGACAAGTCCCCATACGCGAAGCTCACTTCCGCCTGGGACTCGATTTCCTTCAATAGTTGATCCACCTTCCATTCGACATTGCCGAGCCGGATAGGCATGTCCAGCTTTGTCGTTTGCGCTAGCAGGGCGGTATGCCACCACCCTACCAGCAGCAAAAGTTTGAGTTTTTGACGTAACATAATTTTGAGTTTTGACCTTGAGGTTATTTGAGATTGACTTGATATGTGGTGTTGTTAAGCCGTATATCAAGACCTAGTATTAATTCGAGTTCGTTCAGCACCTCTTCGAAAGGTGTATTTTGGTATTGCGATGTAAGCCTAAGGTTACGGGCTCCCTCAGACACTTCAACATCAATATTATAGTGCTTCGCAATATCCTCTATGGCCAGGACCAAAGGCACTTCATCAAATCTTAGGATACCTGTCTTCCATGAAAGCCGGTTGAGATTATGCGCCATTATCGTTGGAGGTATGTCCTTAGAAAGCACCGCAGATTGCCCGGCACCTACCGGAATGGTTGCACTGCTGTTGCCGAAACTGACCAGGCCTTCCGAGACAGTTAGTTCTACAGAAGCTTCCTCAACGAGTAGATTAAAAGCGGTACCTACGACTTCAGTAATACTCTCTTCACCGGTAATCACAAAGGGAATTTGATCGTTCTCAGCCACTTCGAAATAGGCCTCACCACTGAGCTTAATCGCTCTATCTTCACTATTGAAGTCATCAGAGACCCAGAGCTCACTTCCTCTGTTCAATGTGACAACCGAGCCATCAGCCAAACTAACTTCCTTAATACTACCATTCGCTTCATAGGCAGAGTATCCCGCGTAAGGACTTAAATAGAATCGGTAGACTAATATGCTGGCTGCTATCATCAATGTCATTACTGCTGCAACTTTCATTATCCAATTGGTATTAGCTTGTTTTGACCTGTGGATAGATGTGCTTATCACCTTCCAATCCTCGGCTTTCATTTCCTGTGACTGGTACGCAACATCTCCGGCATCCTCCCATAGCTTGACAGTTGCCTGGTACGCTTCTTCGTTATTATGATCTATGAGCCTCCAGCTTTTCAACTCAGATTGTTGGCCTGCAGTCAGTTCGCCTGTCTGTTCCGCAACTATGAGTTCGAGTATTGCTTTATCCATCGTACCATCAGTTAGTTTCTATTAGGTAGATGGATAGGTCCGTTAAAACACGTAAGCCAGAAGCAAAAAAAATCGAGGTGTTTCTTGTGTAGTAGCTATCTACTTGAATATCTGATACTTACACAAGAGTTTTTTATCCAAAAAACCAAAGAAGGCTCAATAGTTTCTCTCTGAGGGTCTTCAAAGCGATGCTTATCTGGGTTTCCACGGTCCGCTTGGAAATACCCAGTTTATCAGCAATCTGCTGGTTCTTCAAACCTTCAAACCTGTTCATCACAAAGATCTGATGGCATTTTTGCGGTAGCTCATCAATAGCCTTCCATATCTCTGCTTCTCGCTCTGCTTGCTCAATAAAATCAGTATCTTCTATTCTGTCAGTCTCCCGATTGTCTAAAAATGGTTTTTGACGTCTAAGCTCCTCAATACAACCATTGTAAGTAGACTTGAGCAAGTATGATTTCAGCGATTGAATATCCAATGTGTCGCGTCGCTCAAAAAGTCGGATAAACACACGCTGGATCACCTCTCTTCGCTCATCAATAGAGTCGAGGTACTTAGCGGCGTAAGAGATGAGTAATTCATAATATTGATCAAACAACAGCTGAAACGACCTCTCATCTCCTGATTTGAGCCCTTGTATCAATAGTTGATCACCAGCAGTCATGGATTCAAATTAAAGCATTTCAATACAAATAGATGTCTTATCGTTTCTGACGAGAGAGTGCTATCAAAGCACTAACTTCAATGATCAGCGTAATAGTTAAGCCATAATTCTATAAAACGGAGAATACATGATCTCAAAGATTAGAACAATATTGATAGTAATGACCCTCGTTTTGTTTGTTGTCCAAAACTCAGTGCAGGCACAAGGCATCTCCTTCTCCTATCTTATTCCAAAGAATGGATATCTATCCGCACCGGTAAGTCCGTTCTCAATCCGGGGAGTCGGCTTCTCTGTGGCTCGATATACCAGGGTAGAATCCGGGTTTTCTTTGTACAGCATGTCTGGGCTTGCTATGGAAGGACTACCTTTTACTTGGGACCGCCCGTTGACCGGACCTCATTTCACTTTGATGGTGCCGGCAGAGTTAGTTTTTTCGGTAGCAATTGGCCGACTCGGGATTTCGGTACTCGGTGGAGGTTTTGGTCATTGGCATATCAATCCTCGCATCAACTATGGCGAGCTGGACAGGGCGATCCGTGAATGGGAAGGCTGGGAAGTAGCCAATGCCGATATGGAAATAGACGCTAAAATTGGCTGGGGGTGGCTAGCTGGTGGAGGACTAGAGTACCAGGTCAATGATCAGTTCGCGTTAACGGCTGAAGCCCACTATCTACAAGGCTATGCAGATGCACCTTTGTCCGGGCCCTACTCCGGTGGTCCAGATGAAGACGGTAACATTATTACCACGCCGGCAGAATTCAAAGATGTCCGTATCGTCTTAGAAGGAGTAGAAATATCGCTCGGTGTTGTTCTAAATCCTAACTGAAGCGCCCTATGGCGTTTCGAATCAAACCCTCCAAGGGTTTATCCGACGTAGACACGTGTATCTGAATCTCTACTACAGCGAGTATCACAACCCTTGGAGGGTTGATTGGCTATTAGTGCCTGCAGTTGCAACTCAAAGTATTTTTGCTGAGCGCTTAGGCTTTTACGATCCAGCAGTACTCGTTGGTGACAACACCAACAAAGCTCTTAAAGTAGCGATCAGACATATTTTACTTACAAAAGTGAAACTTTATATTTTCCTTTGAGTATAAAACTTACAATTGTGAAATAAATATGCAGAATCTCAAGCTAGGCAACTTCGAAGAACTGGTTCTACTCTTGGTAGGTGTACTCTATGATCAAGCCTATTCTGTAGCGATTGTCGAGGAGTATAAAAAGCAAACTGGCAAGAGCATCAATATCAGTGCAATCCATACGGTCCTTTATCGCCTGGAAGAAAAAGGTTTTCTTTCTTCCAAGCTTGGCGAGTCTCAAGCTTCAAGAGGAGGAAAACGTAAAAGGCTATTCTTTCTCACGGCTTATGGTGCCAAGGCACTGGAGGAAATCCAAAGCCTAAGAGACCAGCTCCGTTATCAAATCCCAAAACTCGCCCTTCAAAACCTCTCATGAGCGAAACTAATTTCATAGACCCGCCTCGTAGAGCACTACGATTTTTTAGGTGGTACTGTAGACCTGATAGGCTCGAAGAACTGGAAGGTGATCTCTGGGAGATGCATGACAAACGACAACAACAACAAATCTCAAAACTCAGCCTTCAACTCCGCTTTTGGTGGGACGTGGTTCGCTGTTTCAAAATGTATTCAGTAAAAAAAACTCAATTAGGAATGAATCTATCACTTTATCGCTCTTATCTCAAAGTAGCTATTAGGAACTCCAGGAAAAACCTGGGACCAGTAGCTTTCAACATCATCGGTCTGGGTCTTTCCCTGGGCTTCTGTATTACAGTTTATACCCTTCACGCCTTCAACATTGAATTTGATACGGATAAAGAAAATGTTGATGATGTTTACCGACTTCATAGCATCCGTTTCTTCAACGATGAAGAACATCGATATGAACTCGCACCTATCCCCTACACCAGCAAATTGGAAAATGAATTTGCTGACATACAAGAAGTTACCTACTATGAAGCTAATCGCGGCACTATACAAAGGGACCAGGAGTATTTCAGCGAATACATCGCTTCAGCTCGGAATAACTTTTTTGAGCTATTTCCAATTGAACTGAAGTATGGAAGTCTAGCAGGGTTTGATAATCCTTCATCTGTTTACCTCACAGAAGAGACTGCTGAGAAATACTACGGTTCTGAATCTCCTATCGGAAAAAGGTTGACAATGTTCTTCGGCACGGAGGAAGGTGTAGAACTACAGGTCGCAGGAGTTTTCGAATCCATCCCTCTCAACAATAGCTTTGATTTCAATCTATTGGTTAATCATGAAGCTGTGATGAAAGCCTTCAAGACCAATGAGAATTCTTGGGAGCAACAAAGCAATCTGGCGATCTACTTCCGATCTCAAAATCCAAAATCGGTCGTTGACGCTTTGAATCAGACGATCGAAGATCAAAACGCTAACCAGCCGAATTGGAAAATCTCAAGATTTGATGCATGGTCTTTTATGGACCCCAGGTATACCGAGGACAATGTAGAATACGGACCTGCCAATGAGCGCGTCACAAAAACCGCGGTTATAGTTTTTACGGTATTGGCTATTTTAATTTTAGGCGTTGCTTGCTTCAACCTCGCCAATACCACTATGGCCTTGATGGCGCGAAGAGTCAAGGAAATTGGTATCAGGAAAACCTTAGGTACAAGCAAAACGCAACTGTTCATTCAGTTCATATTTGAGACGCTTGTGACCTCTTTTTCAGCCTTTGTAGTCGCCATATCATTAGCGGATAGCATAGGTGAGCAGATTTGGGGGCTTTTTGGAGCTTCGTTCTTTCTCAAGGACATCAGCATTACGCGCTTTATTCCCTTCCTTGTAGCCTTCTTGCTGTTTTGCACTTTCCTTGCAGGTATACTACCCGCCTTATATGCATGGCGCTTTTCCCCATCAAGCATGCTAAAATCTAATAAGTCGCTTAAAGGGGTTACACCACTTCAAAAGACATTAACAGTAGGTCAATATGCGGTCTCAATCTGTCTGATGGTGTCTGCTTGGATCTTCTCACAAAACAGTGACTATTTCGGAAGCATTGACCTTCACTATAATTATAAGGACATTGTCATGTTACCACTTGATGAAACTGACGACTATGAGGTAGTCAAAAATGAGCTAAATCAATTGTCATTAATTGAAAAAGTCATCGGCACGACAGGACATCACGGCACCACTTGGGAAAGAGAGGCCTTTAATACAGATACTACCGATATAGAGGTAGTGAGTTTTCATATCAGTCCGGAGTATCTATCGACAATGGAAATTGATGTTGTTGAAGGACGAGACTTTATCAATAATTCTCAGGCTGAATTCGACAAGTCCATTATTGTAAATAAAGAATTTGCCAAACGATACCTATCAGAAGTCGGTGTGATCAACTATCAAATTAGCGTCAACGAGCAAAAGCGAAATATAGTAGGCGTATGCGATGACATTATTCACGAGATCTACCAAGACTACAAACCTACGCCCATGGTTTACATACCAACACCAGTCAACGAATACGATATCATATTGGCCAAAACAACTAATGGCCAAACAGATCAGCTCGAAAGGGAACTGCAAGCTGTGTGGGCCAATATGTTTGATACCCCCTACCGAGGTAAACCGCAGGCCATGGTCTCTTCTTTTTACGCCAGTCGAGACGCAAGAAACCTGAAGGTCATATTCACGAGTATTGCCATTTTGGGTAGTATGTTAAGTCTCATTGGAATATTCTCTCTAGCCTCCCTGAACGTATCAAAAAGAACAAAAGAGATCAGCATAAGAAAAGTACTAGGTGCCACGATACGGCAAATCATGTTAGTCATTAACAAGTCCTTCTTAATTTTGCTCGGAGTAGCACTGATAGTCGGTGTAGCCGTAGGCATGCTATTAAGTGAAGCGGTGTTGGAGATGATCTATTCATTCTACAAAACTGGTTCCTTGTTAGAGTCTATTGGAATAGGTATGGTGGTTGTTGCCGTGGCGATTCTGTTCATCAGCCTGGCGGCTTTTAGGCCAGTCACAGCCAACCCAAGTCAGGGCCTTCGCACCGAATAATGGGTGATACACGGTTTAGTGCTTATTCATTATTATTGTTGCTACTTTAATTTTGAACAAGCACTAACCCAACACCTATGTCTTCTGACTCCAACTCACACTCTTTCTTTGGTCACCCACGTGGCTTAGCGACACTTTTCTTTACGGAAATGTGGGAGCGCTTTAGCTACTATGGCATGCGCGCTTTGCTCCTACTATTCATGGTAGAAGAGGCGAGTAAAGGAGGACTTGGTTTCGACGTAAGAGAAGGCTCAGCGATCTATGGGCTCTACACCATGTTCGTATACCTATTGGCATTGCCTGGTGGATGGTTAGCTGACAAGTATTTTGGGTTAAGAAACTCGATCTACTACGGAGGTATCATCATTGCAGCGGGTCACTTTTCAATGGCGGTACCAGCTCTTGAGACCTTCTTTTTTGGTCTGTTCCTGATCGTAGTAGGTACAGGCATGCTAAAGCCCAACGTATCCAGTGTTGTTGGAGGTCTCTATTCGAAAGATGAACCTGCAAGACGTGATGCAGGGTACTCCATTTACTATATGGGCATCAATATTGGAGCTTTCATCGCACCGTTAGTTACAGGATGGCTAGGCGAAGGGTTCAGCTGGCACTACGGTTTTGGAGCTGCAGGTATAGGTATGGTGATTGGAGTCATTCAATACAAAATGACTGAAAAATATCTTGGCGATGTTGGAGTAGTACCTGAGTCAACCGGCTCGCAAGAGTCAGATGCCAAGCGTAGATCAATAATCACCAAAGTACTTTATGTCGTTGGCGTGCTGACAGCTATTCTCCTTGGGCTATTGTTTACCGGCACCATCACCATCGATCCTGTATCATTCGCCAGTTACTCAAGCTATATCATTTTGGGAGCAGTATTGCTGTATTTCATATATGTATTCACTGGTGAAGAGTTAGATTCGGATGAGAGGAAGAAAATTGGTGCAATAGCTGTTCTTTTTCTTTTCTCTGCCGTATTCTGGTCAGGCTTTGAGCAAGCGGGTTCATCCCTCAATCTTTTCGCTTATGACTATACCGATCGCATGATCGGTCCCTGGGAGATGCCAGCAAGTTGGTTACAATCCGTCAACCCAATCTTCATCATTCTTCTTTCACCCGTCTTCGGATGGCTCTGGGTAAGCCTTGCGAAGAAACAACTAGAACCCGCTACCCCAATCAAATTCTCTTTAGGTATCATCCTGCTTGGCACTGGTTTTGGTATTATGGCCATTGCATCTGAGTATGTAGCTCAAGGAGATCTTGTACTTCCAACCTGGTTGATATTTACCTATTTCTTCCACACTGCAGGCGAATTGAGCTTCTCACCTATCGGAATGAGTGCAGTCACTAAACTTGCTCCGAAAAAATTGGTGGGGCAAATGATGGGTGTCTGGTTTATGTCTATTGCCTTGGGTAACCTTATTGCAGGACTTGTCGCTGGCGAAATGGGCGAATCAGAGATGTCTTCCAGCGCCCTACCGGAATTGTTCTGGTCCATTACACAATTCACGGTAGGGGTCGGTGTGGTCATGCTCGTAGTTAGTCCGATCATGCGCCGCTTGATGGGTAACGTAAGGTAACCAAACCACAGCACTCCTCGCTGATTTATGCTATAACCAAAGGCAACAACCCTTGTTACTTATGAAGAAGTGCATAGGGTTGCGCCCTTCAAGTCGAAGATCAATAGCCCTGATTCTGCACGAGGTTTGTATTTTTATCCATCTCGATTTGAGGGATCGGCCAGAGCAGATCACGCTCTGACATATTGTAAAGGTTAACACCCGTTATTGGATGCCGTATATTATTCATGACATTGATGGCTTGACCGGTGCGTTTCAGGTCAAACCAACGTAAGCCTTCGAAAGCCAGTTCTAACCTGCGTTCCTTGTAGATCGCCTGTCGAATCTCCTCAACAGACGAAGCGCTAGTATTGGGTAGTTCTGCCCGGTTTCTGATCTGATTGATATCAGCAATAGCGCCGGCCGTATTACCGAGTTCATTGAGAGCTTCGGCATGCCAGAGTATCACTTCAGCCAATCTTAGCAGTATAGTATTGTTCTGACTTGCCCAACCATTGGCAGTGCGCCACTTCCAAGGAAATGGGATATCTCCGCTGGGGTAAAACTCATCTGTCCATGGTACACCTCCCTCAATGATCAGAGAAGAGTTAAGTCTTACCTCATCATTTTCAGACTCAAAGGCGGCAATGAGATCGTTGGAAGGTGTATTGAACTTCCTCCAGCTATCTCCCGTAAGTGAGGGCGTCAACCACATCTGGGGCCCCCAGCTTGCCTCAGGCACATCGGTGAATTGTATTTCAAGGATAGACTCCTCGCTGTTCTCATTTTGTTCATCAAAAAGGTTGTCAAAGTCTGTCAAAAGGCTGTATTGCCCGCTACTGATGACCATTTCGGAGTGCTCACGTACTTTTTCCCAGTCGGGAGAAGGCCTGAAAGCATATGCCCTGGCCAACATTGCATGTGCTGCTCCTTGGGTTACCCGAGACTTATCAATAATGTTGTTACCAAAACTTTGAGGCAAGACATCTAAGGCAAATTCCAGATCAAATATGATCTGCTCATAAACAGCTTCTGTTGGGTTGTTAGGGAGGTTAATATCCTCAGGGTCTGTTGAGGTGACCAGGTCGAGTACGAGTGGCACAGGCCCCCAAAGATTGACCAACTGAAAATAATGGAAGGCCCTTAAAAATGAAGCTTCTCCAAGGATCTGTTGTTTTCGTCCGGGATCATTGAAGTTCTCCTCAGGTATCTCAGGTACTTTGTTGAGTACAGTATTGGCTCTTGCCACTCCCTGGTAAAGGTAGCGCCAGTCGCGCTCTATGTTGACGTTGGTGGGTGCAACACTTAGATTATCTATCTGAAAGTTGTTAGGATTATCACCTCCGGCATAGCAGTTATCAGAGGTAACATCACTATTGATAAACATATCAAAGATGTAGTATTCCGAATGGAACATATCGTATGCTCCAATCAAAGCTGACTCTGCATCAATCTGAGATTGAAAAAAATTCTCAGAACTTACCTGCCCCTGCGGTTCCTTTTCAAGGAAGTCATCGCATCCGGTGGCGTATAGGATGCTCAGTATCAATACTCCAATAATCCGCGCTTCTTTTATCGTTTTCATGGTTTAAAATTCTAAGTTCAATCCAAGTATTATCGTCCTTGTCTGGGGAAAAGTACCATAGTCAATACCAAGTGAGGTGGCGCTCAGACCGTCGCGACTCACTTCAGGGTCGTACCCGGAATAATTGGTCCAGGTGGCGAGGTTCTGTCCACTGGCATAAACTGAAAGGTTACTCACTCTGATCTTCTCCAGGATCTTTCTGGGCAGATTGTAGGTAAGTGTCACTCGCTTTAATCTTAGGAAGGACCCGTCTTCAATGAATCGATCAGAGATACGCGAGTTCTGTGGTACATCACCAAATATCGCCCTTGGCATGTCTGTCTCATCTCCTGGCTGCTGCCATCGGTTGAGCGTAGTGGTCAGGGCGTTCTTCACGTCAAACATACCTTCCGTCTCGATACGCGATCCATTAAAGATCTCATTGCCAGAAACACCCTGAAAGAAGATATCCAATGTAAAATCCTTATAGCTCAGTACGTTAGTAAAGCCATAGCTAAAATCAGGCTGTGCTGAACCTATTACCTGTCGGTCATCTTCAGTCACTATACCATCACCGTTCAAATCCTTGAAGCGTATGTCTCCGGGGCTGGTGGCGCTGTTTTGATAAAACTGCTTATCCACACTGCCCTGCAGGAATAGCTCCTGCGCCCTGGCATTGTCCGCTTGTATCTCCTCTTCACTATCGTAAATACGATCAACCACAAATCCATAAAAAGAACCCAGGGTCTCTCCTTCTTGTACAATAGAAGCGAATCCACGTTCTGGTATCTGACCTACAAAGAATGGCGTGCCACCAATATCCACAACTTCATTGCGATTGATGGAGAAGTTAAGGTCAGATTCCCAGGTAAAGTCCTTTTTGGCAACATTGACCGTATTAAAGGTTAATTCTACTCCATGGTTTTTGATACTACCGGCATTGACCGTACCAAAACGAAAGCCGGAACTCTCAGGCAATTCTTTGTCGATAAGCAGGTCGCTGGTGTTTTTGAAATACAACTCACCGGTAAAGCTGATCCTGGAGTCCAGTAGCACCGCATCGATACCAATATTCGTCTGCGTGGTGGTTTCCCATCTCAGGTCAAAGTTGGGTATGCTGCTGATCACTGCTCCGCCCTGGATTTGATCAATGGGATAATTGTTCTGACCTATATCTATTAGACCTATGTAAGAGTACGGCGGGATATCCTGGTTACCTGTCTGGCCATAGCCCACCCTGAGTTTAAGGTCCTGGACAAAGGAGACATTGTTAAAAAAGCTTTCCTCGGAGATCCTCCAACCTAAAGAGGCAGAAGGGAAAAAGGCGTAGCGATTATTGGGGCCAAACTTGGAAGAGCCATCAACACGCCCGTTGATGGTGACCAGGTACTTATCGTCAAAATTGTAAGAACCTCTGGCGAGATAGGATGAGATCGACCACTCGGCTACATCAGTTCCCACCCAGTTGACTTGAGCGGCAGCATCCAGCTCTTTGACCTTGCTGTCTTCAAAACCTCTTACCTGAGAGCCAAACCACTCGCTACGTGCCGACTGCCAACTCTGGCCTGCGGTGATGGTAAAGAAATGCTTGTCAATGTTTTTCTGGTAAGTCACTATGTTTTCATTGAGCCAGATCAAGTCTTCCCATGATCGACTCTCTGCAAATCCTCCCTGGCTTCTTGCAAACTGAGTAAGAAAGGGATCGGTGAAAGAGTTGAACCTGTTACTATTGACCTCCAAGCCAAAAGAAGACTTGAACGACAGGTTCTCGAGTATTTCGAAATCAACAAAGAAATTACTCAAAAGTCGATTAGATACCGTGTTATTCTCTGCACCCAAAAGACTGGCCATTGGGTTTTCCCAAGCCTGTAAAGGGTTTTGTGTGAAGGTACCATCGGGGTTAAAGGTTTCAAGAAACTCCGGTGTATTTAACGCTCCTAGTATCACCCCTCCCTGATTGATCCGCTGATTGTCATTCACATCTACCTCGTTGGACCTACTGTAGTTGATGCTGGTACCAAGATTGATCCAGTCGTTTACTGTCTGGTCAAGGTTGAGTTTAAAAGCGTACCGCTCGAACTCTGAGGTTTCGATAATACCTTCATTGAGGGTGTAGGAGCCGGAGACATAGTATTTGGTTCGGTCCGATCCTCCTGAGGCGGACAGTTGATAATTGCGGATACTGGCCCGCCGGAATATCTCCTCCTGCCAGTCCGTCAATGTTTTGATACTATCCGCGTCTAACCTTGGCGCCTGGTTATTGTTAGCGAATTGTTCGTTGATCAGGTTAGCATATTGCTCCCCATCCAGCACATCTAGTTTAGTGATAGCTTCACTAAAACCACTGCTGGCATTGAAGCTAATACTTGATGTACCGCGTGTACCACGCTTAGTGGTGATGATCACCACGCCATTGGCGGCTCGCGCACCATAGATAGCAGCAGCAGACGCATCTTTCAATACCTCAATGGATTCGATATCAGCGGGATTTATTCCTGCTAAGGGGTTTAGATTGACCGTTTCAGTATTATCACCGGTAGCAGCATTGACTTCATTGCTCAAAGGGATCCCATCTACTACGTAGAGTGGTTCGTTTCTTGCCCTGATAGAAGTGGAGCCACGCACTCTTACCGACAACCTTGACCCAGGCTTACCCGAGGGCTGAGTGACCACCACACCAGCCGCCTTACCCTGCATCGCTTGTTCTACAGAGGTAATGGGCTTCCTCTTCACCTCTCCAAGGTCAATGGAAGAGACAGCCATGGTAAGGTCTTTTTTCTGCACTTCTCCGTATCCGATGACCATGATCTCTTCCAGGTTTTGAATATCAAGCGGTAAGCTCACATTGATGATACTCTGAGCTCCCACCGCGACCTCCTCAGAAGCATAACCTACATAGGAGAAAACCAGGATATCTTTTTTACTGGCGGATATCTCAAAATCGCCTTCTATACCGCTAATCACTCCTGTAGTAGTACCTTTAATAGTAACTGTCGCCCCGATCAATGGCTCACCATCGTCTCCGCCTGTTACTCTTCCTGAGACTAAAGCATCCTGTGCTATGGTCGTCTGCCATGCTAAAAGGAATAGTTTTAAAGCTGGTAGTATTCTCTTCATAGTCTTCTCTTTAAAAAAGTCTTAGTTCCATGTGAATGTGACGAGCGATTGCGCCCTCACCTTAAAATCGAAAAAATCGCTACCGGTCGAGACACTTATATCTCGGTCCTGATTAAGTGGATTAAGTACAAGTAGCACCCTTGATCCATCTGTGTTCTTTACGGCTACATGTTCCAGGCCGGTATTTGGCTCAGACATAGAAGTCCTTATGCGTAAAGCTCCATCAGATATGAACTTGCTCAAGTGTCCCAGCAAATAATACTCTTCATTTCGCTCTACTGCGCCCGACTGGGAATTGACAGTCACAACACCACGACAATTCCTGCATCCGTTGTTAGTCGGTCCATGATTTTCATCCAATGCCAAATTCCATAAGAGCACTCCTCTTGACCAGTTATTGATAGCACCGATCAAGAGGTTACGCGTCATCCAGATCATATTTTGAGTAAAGTCAGTAGACCATTCCCCACCAGAGCACTCTGTCATATAGAGGGCCTTATCAGGAAAAGCGTCGTGCACCGTAGACATAGCAGATACTTGTCCATCATAGCAGTGAAAAGCCGAGCCATATACGTAAGTAGCCGTGGCATCATCTTCCAATATCATCATTGGGTAGTCAGGTCGGTCCCAGTTATGATCATAAGCAAGAATGCGCGTATCAAGCCCCTCCGATTGCAACTCAGGGCCGAGGTATCCACCAATGAATCGACGCTGATCTTCAGCGCTCATGTACATGGTTGGGTAGGCGGATTCATGAAGCGGCTCGTTTTGAACACTGATGTATTTGATGCTTATGCCCTCAACCTCCATCTCCTTGATGTATTTCGCCAAATACCTCGCGTACACGTCAAAGTACTTCTCAAGCAGTTGACCTCCTCCCAATTGCCCAGAGTCTTTCATCCATGCAGGTGCACTCCACGGGCTTGCCATGACCTTGATGTCAGGGTTAATCTCAAGTATTTCCTTAAGCACAGGTATAAGGTGCTCTCGCTCCATATCGATGGAAAAACCTGATAGCGCTAAGTCTTCGTTTCCGGTAGGTAAGTCACTATAGGTAAAATCCTCAAGTGAGAAATCCGAAGCTCCTATAGTCACTCGAATAAATGAAAAACCAAGCCCCTCTTCACCAAACAGCTCTTCAAGAATTGTCGTGCGATCATCCGATGACAAATAGGTCATCAGTACATAGGCCGATGATCCGGTAACTGCAGCTCCTAAACCCTCGATAGGCTGTAGTTCTTCATCATCTATCGTAAGCACATTGCTATGAGTAGGCGCTTGACCGATAGGAAGCTTTCCGGCACTCTGTAATCGACTGTTTACCGCCGGAATTGTCACCCACACCTCTACCTCACCTTCTGCAGGGTCTATGGGAGTGTTATCTATATCGGCCACACCGTTATTGTCTCCACAGGCGGAGGCTATCAAAAGAGTTAATATTGACATCCACTTCCTCATCTCACTATATTTTCCGATAGACCCGTACATACTCAACCTCCATACGTTGTGGCCAAATGGAATCATCCACACCTTTGATACCACCCCAAAAACCGCCGACCGCAACATTGAGGATCAAATGAAAATCATTGTCAAAAGGCCAGCCAGCTTTACCTTCTTTGGGATTGGCTACCGTCAAATAGGTAGTGCCATCTACAGACCATTCGATTCCAGTGTTATTCCATATGATTTGATAGGTATGAAATTCGTCCGATACATTTTCTGTCATTATGCTGTCTGTTTTTTGGGTTCCTTTCATGTGGTTGTACTTCTCAGTATGGATTGATCCATGTACATTGCCAGGGTCATGACCAACATGTTCCATGATGTCTATCTCCCCGTCATTAGGCCAGTGCATCGGGTCTCGTGACGGCAGCATCCAGATGGCAGGCCAGGTTCCCCGTCCCTTCGGTAGCTTAGCCCTTACCTCAACCTTACCATAAGTCCAATCACCCTTTCCCTTCGTTACCAACCTGGCAGAGGAGTACCCATAGTCCTTACCGACTTCTTTATGAGCCTCAATAATGAGCTTGCCATCCTCTACCCGACTGTTTCTTGTATTTTTTGAAAAGTAGTATTGCAATTCCTGGTTACCCCATCCACATATTCTTGGGCACCCGTCCCCCACATCATAATTCCACTTATTGTTATCAGGCAAGCCATTCCTTTCAAACTCATCCGACCACACCAATTCCCAGGTTTTGCCTTCCTGGGCAAAAACAGCCGTAAATAAAAGCAGGGTTATTATGGATAAAAGGGCATGTTTCATGAGGATTTATACAGCTTAAGGGCTAACGATTCTACAGTAGAAGATATAAAGTAAAGTCCTTCTTCGAGTATAGCATCTACGTGAAGCTGCGTTGATTTAGCTTCCGTTCTTACTATCGTAAAGGGATAAGTCCTGCCTTGTAGATCGGTCAGATACAGCGCTTCGGGATTTTGCACTGGTACGTTTAGTATAAAAGAATTATCTCGCCCGCGATACCATGCAGAAACCTCTTTGCTTGCATGATTAACACTTGTAACCACTGAGGAAGGTTCATAGACTCTCACATAGTCGATTTCCAGACTCGCGGGAAAAGCGCTGATATCTACTCCCTGGATACCTCCCCAATTCCCTCCGACCGCAATGTTTGCAATCAGATGAAAGCGCTGGTCAAACGGCCAGGTAGCAAAGTCACGGGAACCATCATTTCTGAAGACCATCACCTCTGTATCATCGATAAAGAAGCGTAGCTCATCGGGCCTCCATTCGAGAGCATATACATGAAATTCACTATAAAAATCTTCTACTTTCCTACTTGATGTTCGCTGCGTCCCTTTGAGGTGGTTGTAAGCTCTTGTGTGAATCGAAGCATGAACATTGCCGGGATCAAATCCGACATGCTCCATGATATCGATTTCTCCACTATCAGGCCAGCTACCGTACCACCAATCAGTCGGCAGCATCCAAATCGCAGGCCATGTACCTATCCCTTTAGGAAGTAAAGCTCGTACCTCAATCCTACCATAAGTCCAGTCACCTTTGCGACGTGAAACCACCCTGGCAGAAGTATAATTTCGACCAGCAAACTCTTCTCTTCGGGCAGTGATGATCATGGACCCACCCCTGACTTCCACATTGACAGGTCTGCTCGTGTAAGTCTGCAGTTCATTGTTACCCCATCCACTGAGAGAAGGGCAGCCATCACCGTGATCGTAACTCCATTTGCTTTCATCAGGTGGACCGGTATAGTCAAACTCATCGCTCCAGATCAGTCTCAAGTCGCCTTCTTGCGACAATCCCAGAAAGGAATAGCAGAACAGCACTATTAACATCAAATGCCTCATATCTCACGAAAGGAGAAATAAGTCTGTCTCAAAAAAATCTGATTTGTCAGGTTGGCCAGTCGAAATGCATCCCACTCATCTCGAGGATACATTTCGACGAGCCTAGCCATGAGGTAGGCTCAATGTGACACTCAACTGAACAAAAAGCTTTCGAGACAAACTCTCAACCCATGATTATTGAGAAATCAACACAAAAGTCCACCATTGGGAACCATCTTCAGCCGCACTATAGTCCACGGTCACCATCAGCATATCTGAATTCGCACCCTCTACATATCCTGCAATTTCATAGGTGATAGAGCCATCAAAAGGAGCGGTTGGTTCCGATCCGTTCGCACCTTTGTAGTGTCCAAGGAAAGCTCCATGACCAGTAACGGTGACAAGTGCATCTTCATCTCCGGCGGCATCTGTGAAAGAGAAGGTGTAGTTTCCTGAAGCCCATTCTGCAACCTCTGCAGGAAGTGCGTCTTCTGAGAGACACCCGTCAGCTTCTATTCCTTCCATTCGGCCTTCAGTCCAAACTTCGCCATTAGCATTATAAACAAATGAGCCATCGCTGTTGAGTGTAAATTGATCTGCAAACATACAACTAGCGTTATCTGCCCATGCCTGATCGTTGGTCCACCAGGTAATACCAGCCCTATCAGGAGCTACCGCCAAGGCGCCACTGCCGGGCCTTAAAGTCCAGGTCTTCGCACCATCACCGTGTAAATCATTAGCCGTCGGAGTGGAACCACCAACCACAAGTCGCATTTTAGACTCACTTTCACCACCGCTATTAATGGCTTTTAGCACAACGTCATATATACCACCTTCGGAATAAGCATGGGTAGGGCTCGCCTCGGTACTCGTAGTACCATCACCAAAGTCCCATGCGTACTCATCAGCAGTTGTGCTACTATTAGCAAAGGCAACACTCAACCCTGTGGATGTAGACTCAAAACCGGCAGTTGGTGGCTCAATTGGTAAAGGAGGCTCATCGCCAGGGTTGTCATAATGCACTAGCGTAAAATCCCAAATACGCTCTCCCGGATGTGTTACACGCAAGCGTAGCGTATCCACACCGTTCTCGACATCTTCGAGCTTTAGTATATGATAAGAATTGGAGGCTTGCGGTGATAGTACCTCCTCGGTATCGGCTACTTTTTGTAAACCTATGAATACTCCGTCTCCGGTAAGGTCTAGGGTATTTGCTGATACGTTCAATTCAAATGAGTGTACACCTGATCCCCAGGCACTGATGTCTTCACCGGCATCATTGATCCATACACCGGCAGCATCTTCACTTTGGCATTGAAACTGTACGTCATCATCCCATTCACCATCAGCAAAAAACTCACCATTAGTCTTGTACTCAAAAGTGCCGTCGAAACTGAAAATGTATTCATCGGTCAAAACGCATGGCCGATTCGCAAATGGCTCATTGGTACCAAAAGCCCACCAGGTAGTGCTCTCGTCATCTATAGGGCCTACTCTAAAAGCCTCTCCCTCACGTACCACCTTCCAACTTTTACTGGTAGTTCCTGTGAGTTTCCTCAGTTCTTTAAAAATGTCTATTACTTCTACTTCTCTTGTGCGTGTATCTTGACCACCTTCACTTGTGGCAACTAACGTCACCGTAAATGTACCTTCGGCAGAATACGTATGAGAAGGGTTCTCTTCAGAGGATGAACCACCGTCACCAAAATCCCAGGAATATGAGGTCGCATTTTCCGATTCGTTCTGAAAATTGAAAGTAAACGGGTCCGCCTCATCAGGAATGGCCACAAATCTTGCATCAGGTACTGATGCGGCAGGGCCATCATCATCCTCTCCGCAGGATAATAGAAAAAACAGTGGCTGCACCGAAATAGCAAAAAATAATCGAATTATAGTAGTCTTCTTCATAATACAGTTTTTAAGGTTCGAGTACATGTGTAAAGTCTCACTAAGTACTTCCTGTACCTTACATGATCTGTCTTACAGTGAGCATGATCCTTTACCGGATCAAAATTATTTTCCAGTTGACCATTAGTGATATTTAGCACCACGCTTTAACTACGTCAACGTATTATTAGTACCACTACTTAATTACGTCAGAACTACTTAATTTAGAATTAAAAACGTTTGCATAGCTACGTTAATCTCCATGAACAAATAGATGAAGATCATCCTGACACTTCTATTATTCTTAGCATATTTCGTTAATCACGCGCTAGGAGTTAATGCAAAAGCTGCTGTCTTTGGACTTCCATTTGTGAGGCATTATGACCGTACAGCGTATGCAGCTGGTGCCGAAACATGGGACATTACCCAAGATCAAAAAGGGTTGATGTACTTCGCCAATCAAGAAGGCCTACTTCAATTTGATGGTAATACATGGGAGCTATATACATTGCCCAATAAGACCATGGTCAGGTCTGTAGCTATTGATAGCCTCAACCGAATATTTGTTGGAGGGCAATCGGAATTTGGTTTTTTTGAGCATGATTCTCTGGGAGGGCTCGACTATAAATCACTCACTAACCTTGTACCCAGGCAGTACATTGATTTTGAAGATGTCTGGAAAGTAGTGATTACAGGAGATGGTGTCTTTTTTAACTCTTTCACTGCAATTTTTAAGTATACTGACAACAACATTGCTGTCTTAACTCCGGAAAGCAGATTTGATATTTTATATCAATCTCAAGATGAGGTGTATGTCATCGATTGGGGTCATGGACTAAAGCAGTATAAAGATGGAGAACTAAGACTGATCTCTGATCACGAACTCTTCAAGCAAGACGGCTTAGCTTCTATACTCACTGACAAAAATGAACAGCAAATTTACGTCTCTTATAACGAGGGAATCTTTAAAGAAAGTAAAAACGGTACGGTCACATTTCTGGATAGTAGAGTTTCTGATTTTACCATAGCAAATACTGCGTTTAGAGCTTTGGAGCTATCAAATGACCAATTAGCGATAGGTACATCTAACGATGGACTGATTGTAGCTGACAAGGAACACAACATCATTCATCATCTGACTAAGGGCAAGGGGCTTACTAACAGGGAAATACTATGCATGTTTCAAGATGCCTACGGTGACTTATGGGTTGGCCATCGGGATGGCATCTCCTTAATAGAACTCAACTCTCCTTTCTCCCTTATTGATGACCAACTCGGCCTGGAAGGTTCCGGGTACACATCGTTAGTATCAAATGAAGTACTTTACCTGGGCACTAATTTAGGGGTGTACGCGATCAATCTAAACAATGAGCCCAACACTAGTACAATTGACTTTGTAGGAGGCAGTGAGGGGCACTCTTATACTCTCCAAGAATACAATTCATCCTTACTGCTAGGACAACACAATGGTAGCTACACGATCAGCGCGAATAAAGCCGATAGATTCTCAAGTATCAACGGCATCTGGACCTTTGACCGAATAACCAGTAATCTTCTATTGGTGGGGACATATCAGGGATTGTTGATAGCCGAAAAAGTCAATCAAGATGTCTGGCAAGTAAAAAGCAAAGTGGAAGGTTTTAGTGAATCTTCAAGGTTTCTGGTAAGCGACAATGGTCTTTATTGGGTAGCACACCCATACAAAGGTCTGTATAGTTTTGAGCTTAGCTCGAGTAATAATGCAGTCATCAACTTGGAGCATTATGGAGCGGATCATGGTTTCCCATCAGACTTAAATATCAATGTCTTTGATATTGATGGTCAACCAATTTTCACAGGTGATCATGGTCTTTACAGGTTCGCCAACTCAACTAATACCTTCACTCCAGATATCGATATCAGTCCTCTTTTTTCAAAAGAGGAAAGGATAATAAAGCTCACGCAGGCACCAGACGGCAGCATTTGGTTTATCACTGACAAGTCTATAGGACAAATCTCCAGAACCTCTGATGGAGATTACGAGATCGCCGATATCGTTCACGGTAAGCTCAATGACCGACTCACCTACGGTTTTGAGCATATTGGTTTTATCAATAGTAGCCAGATCATCTTTGGTTCGACTGATGGGTTTATTCTTTATGATCCCACTTTTGGCAATGATGCCAAAACAAGTTTTAGGACACTCATCACCAAAGTGGCCACACCGGATGATCAGTTGATTTATAAAGGAGGAGATCATCATGGTCTATCAGGTTTAAAACCGGAATTCCGTTTTCGCCAGAATTCACTGAGATTTAGTTACGCGGGCATTTTTTATCAAGAGCCAGACAAAACCACTTATAGCTACTATTTAGAAGGATTTGACACTGACTGGACAAGCTGGCGTACAGATCAAGAGAAGGAATATACTAATCTTACGGAAGGCGAATATACGTTCCTCGTTAAGGCTAAGAACATCTACAACCAGGAAAGCTCTGTAGCCAGCTACTCATTTGTGATACTGCCTCCCTGGTACAGGACGGTTTGGGCATACGGCTGTCTGATCATTGCCGTTTTTGGAGGTCTTTTTTTCGCCTTTGCGAGAGTCAAGGTGAGACATGAGAGAGAAAAGAAAACGATAGAAGAACAACAGGCGATCACACTCAAGGAAAAGCAGTCAGAGTATGAAGCAGAAACCTATCGCAAAGAACAAGAGATTATCAAACTCAGGAATGAAAAATTAGAAGCTGAAGTAGTTCATAAGAATCAGGAACTTGCAGTGTCTACCATGAGCATTATTCAAAAAAATGAAGCGCTAGGCCAGATAAGGTTGAAACTATTGTCTATCGCAGGTAAAGTGAGATCCAAGGCCACTAAATCAGAAGTTGAGAGCCTAGTAAAAGCAGTAGAAAAGGATATCAATCCGGATATTGACTGGAAGCAGTTTGAGATCCACTTTGACAAGGCTCATGAAGACTATCTCAAACGTCTGAGAGACCGATACCCTAATCTGACCCATAGCGATCTTAAGATTTGCTCCTATCTCAGAATGGGATTGTCCACTAAGGAAATCTCCATCTTGCTCAACAATTCTATTCGAGGCGTGGAAACTGCCAGGTATCGGGTTAGGCAAAAACTAGGCCTAGACACAAAAGTCGATCTTGTTGATTTTCTAATAGGTATTTAGCTGAAAAGTCCTATCCTACTTTCAATTTACATTTTTACATCTGGCATAACTGATGCAGTTTTGCAATCGATTTCGAAACTTCGCTACAATTATATCCTGTGGTTTTACACTTCATCGAGAAACTGCCATAAATCATGTTTCCGGTATTGACTCAAAACTAATTTTGCATATCAACATTGAAACAACATAAACCTACTTACTTCTAAAGTCTAGCTAAATGACAAAAACAAAGAACCTATTACCGATTGGGAACCCAGCTCATCACAACCTCACTTCAGCTGAGCTAGTCGAGGAGACACTAAAAAAGGAGCTTGGTGTACTCAATGATACCGGAGCGCTAATGGTGGACACGGGCAAATTTACCGGTAGGTCACCTCAAGATCGTTTTATTGTCAAAGACAACATCACAGAGGAGGCTGTCTGGTGGGGACCTATCAACAAACCTTTCTCACCTGAAAAGTTTGATGCTCTTGAGGAGAAGATAAAGGCTTACATGAAGGATAAAGAGCTTTTCGTAAGAGATGCCTTTGTCTGTGCTGATGACAATTACAAGATGAGCTTGAGGGTGTACAACACCATCCCATGGCAGAATATGTTCTGCTACAACATGTTCCTACGCCCCTCCCAGGAAGAACTAGAAAGCTTTGATCCAGAGTTTACCATCCTTTGCGCCCCAGGGTTTGAAGCTGATCCTGAGGTAGATGGTACACGCCAAGCCAACTTTGCCATTCTAAATATGACCAAAAGAATGATCATCATAGGTGGTACTGCTTACACTGGTGAAATGAAGAAAGGCATCTTTTCTGCGCTCAACTTTATTCTCCCACATCAGAAAGGGGTGTTGAGCATGCACTGCTCTGCTAACGTGGGCGATAAAGGTGATACAGCCATTTTCTTTGGCCTATCAGGAACAGGCAAAACTACGCTCTCGGCTGATCCTAAGCGTAAGCTTATCGGAGACGATGAGCACGGCTGGGCCGAAGATCACATTTTTAACTTTGAAGGCGGGTGCTACGCTAAAGCGATAGACTTGAGCAAAGAGAAAGAACCTGACATCTGGGATGCCGTCAAATTCGAAGCTATCCTGGAAAACACACGATTCTACCCTGGTACGCGCACTGTAGATTATACGAATAGCTCTGTCACCGAAAACACTCGGGTCTCCTATCCTATCTATCACATCAATAATGCACTGGAGCACTCCATTGGAGCAATCCCCAATAATATATTTTTCTTGACATGTGACGCATTTGGAGTATTGCCTCCTATTTCAAAACTAGATAAGGGGCAAGCCATGTATCACTTCATTTCAGGCTATACGGCAAAAGTAGCTGGTACCGAAGCAGGTATCACCGAACCAGTCACAGCTTTCTCTGCATGCTTTGGTGCACCGTTTATGCCATTGCATCCGACTGTATATGCTGAGATGCTGGGTAAGAAGATGGAAGAAAGCTCAGTGAACGTATGGTTGATCAATACTGGCTGGTCGGGTGGACCTTACGGTGTAGGTAGCCGTATCAAGCTGAAGTACACGCGTGCGATGATCTCGGCTGCCCTTGAGGGTGATCTGAGCAATGTAGGCTATAGAAAACACACGATCTTTGGTGTTAGCTTTCCATCGAGTTGTCCTGGGGTACCGAACACTGTTCTTAGCGCCAAGGCTACCTGGAAAAACGATGATGGCTACTATGAGAAGGCCAACGCACTGGCTCGCGCATTCAACGAGAATTTTAAAAAATTTGAAGACTATGCCAACGATGAGATCATGGCAGGTGCTCCAAAACCGAATGACGAATAAACCAGCTAATTATTAGCATTGTAAAAGCCCTGTTTCTGACAGGGCTTTTTTGATTACAGTTCGGTCGTCCGATCACTACTTGAAGAAGTGTACAACCGGCAGAAAAGGTCATATGTTTTACCTTAATAAATTGCTCACCTATCGTGCGCTTAGCCCTGAATCACCGCCTATAAGTATCTTTGTCTGATTTCTAATATCGATTATATGAGTTCTCTTTAATCTTGGTAGGATTCACATGAAACATCTGATTTAGGTGCAAGTAATTCTGATCATCGGTGCAGCTCAGGCGCTTTTCTTTTGCTTACTACTCATCGGTAAAAAGAAGGGAAAGCTTCATGATAAAATATTGGCAGCATGGCTCGGAGTTCTGGCCTTGCACCTGGCGTTTGCCTATTGGCTTTTTCTCCTGCAGCCGACCTACCTGGCCTATGTCGGGTCTGACGCTGGCATCATCGTATTATACTATTCATTAATGTATGTATATGCAAAATCTGTCATATCGGGGCATGAGCGACTTGAGTGGAGGTGGTTTATCCATCTTTTACCCTGCTTGCTAGTTTATGCCACATCGTTTCCTTTCATCAGGTTGAATGAACTAGAAAAAGCCAACACATTAAGCCGCGGTTTATCCCCGCTGATATTAGTGAGTCTCTTGATCGCCACAGCATGCAGTATTGGCTACCTGATAGTCGTTTTCCGACTCATCAGCAAGCATGATCTATACATAAAAAGGACATATTCGTTTGATGACACAATCAATTTGATATGGCTAAAAAAGCTGGCCATCGTATTGACCGGCATCTCACTATTCTTTCTTATTGCGGTAGTCTATGTCTACTTTCTGAGGTTTACGTCGCTTGAAACCTCTATCCAGCTGTATTCTAATCTCGACTTTATAGGATACGCCTTATTCACACTTTTTATTTACCTACTAGGGTATTTCGGCTATCGTCAAGGCAACATATTTACCCATCGAGCACATCAGACGGACGCGATTGTAAGAAAATCCATGAGCAAAACGACTTCAAAGATTTCTATGATCAAGGAAGATGGTGAAAAGAATGAAAACCAGGATAGGAAGTTTGTCGAACTTTTAGACGAGTACATGCAGCGCGAGCAACCGTACCTGAATAGCACACTATCCCTCTATCAATTGGCTAAGCTGATGGGGGTGTCTTCCCATTATCTTTCGCATATTCTCAACAACAGGGTCCGAAAGAATTTTTATGAGTTTGTCAATCACTACCGTATTGACGAAGTGAAAAGGAGAATAGCCTCGGATCAAAGCTCAAAATATACCATTCTCGCCATTGCTCTGGATTGCGGCTTTAACTCAAAAGCTACCTTTAATCGCACATTTAAGAACTACACCGGGTACACTCCTTCACAATTTCAGCAAGAATTTATTCGACCAGAATAGTCAATAGGTCTCATTTTAAAATCTATAAGTCACTGAACGATAAGATCATATGACTTATTGAGACTTTTCGAAGGTCTCATTAGTTCCATTGAGACGATTTCGATTGCTGGCATCCCTTTCTTGGCGTCAAATTTTTACAAGAAAGAAAATGAAATCAAAACTTTTAGCATGGTTTGCCCATCTCTCTGTAAAGCGCAATAGAGCTGTCCTGATCATAGGTTTAGGAATTACTATCACGTGCGGTATCCTATCTGAAAAATTGGTCATCAAAGCCAATATGAAGGATTTGATGCCACAAAGTCATCCTGCCGTGAAAGGCTATAACAACATGACCGAGGATTTCGAGGCGGCTTCAAATGTGATCATCACTGCACTCGGTAATACTGAAGACTTAAAAAGATTTGCCGAAGAGGTCGCACCTGAAATTAATAGACTCGACGAGTATGTCTACAGAGTTAGCTATAAGATCAATCGCAGCTTTTTAAGAAAGCATGCACTTATGCTATTAAAGACAAAGGACCTTAAGACCAGTGTATCTTCTTATGAACACCTTGGACTCAAAGGGTATCTGACTGGCATTAACGACAATTTCGAAGAAACATACATCGCAGATAACGAAGGTGTCTCCAACTCTGAAAGAGAAAATAATGCCATCACTTCATTAGATGGAATCAATGTGTGGTTAGAGACCATGTATGACTTTATTAAAGGAACTAACATAACGGCCGAAAACGCACAAAGGGCTGTGGATCATATTCTAATGGGTGAGGAATACATGATGTCACCAATGAAAGATATGATAGTGATTACAGCGTTTCCAAAATTCACAACTGATGATATTGACCAATCGACACTTTTGATCAACGAGATTAATTCAATCATTCATTCGGTTTCAGCTAAGTATCCAGGCATTGACGAAGTAGGAATAGCGGGATCAATGGCTTTGATCGTGGAAGAAAATAAAGCGCTAAGTGAAGATTCCAACTTCACGTCCATCTTGTCCTTCATCCTGATCATTGCTGCATTTATCATCTCTTTTAGAATGTGGAGTTCACCTTTGTTGGCCGGGGTTAGTCTGATCGTCGGTATCATTTGGACTACTGGTTTTGCTACCCTTTTTGTAGGACATCTCAACATCATGACCTCCATTTTCGGAGTAATACTTATTGGTCTTGGCATTGACTTTAATATTCATGTCATTTCTGGCTATTTAGAAAATAGGTCGGATGGATTAAACATTAAAGAATCGATGAAGAGCACCTTTGCTAAATCTGGAGGTGGCATTCTGCTTGGAGCATTTACTACCTCTCTGGCCTTCTACTCTCTAATGGTCTCCGAAAATGCCGGTATGAAAGAATTTGGTTTGATCAGTGGAACAGGCGTACTGCTGACCATGCTGTCTTCCTTTACTATACTTCCGGCCTTGCTGGCATTCATCGATAACTCCAGAAGAAGGAAGGTGCTCAAGCTAAAAAAGGAACTTGTAGCTCATCCTGACAAGGATATTCGATCTGAAGAATTGCAATGGAAAATCGATAGAAAGAATCAAAAACACGATCAGTTGAGGACCCCATCATTTCGATTTCTGGGTAATCTATCCGAGACAATCCGAAAAAGACCCGCGGTATACTTATCCATAGCATTGGCCGTCACAGTGCTAACATTAGTTAAAGCTAAAGATATAGAATTCAACTACGACTTTATGAGTTTAGAGCCTAAGGGTCTTGTCAGTGTTGCGATGCAGGACTCTTTAGTCGAAAAGTTCAATACCTCTCCAGATATAGTATTGGTTGCCACAAGTACCATTGAAGAAAGTCGGGTTATTGCTGAAAAGGCTAAAGATGTACCCCGAATCGGTCTTGTAAGCGCCATTTCAGATTTTGTTCCTTCCGACAAGCAGTATTTAGAAAGAGTGCCACATTTAATCAAGATTCGCCAATTTCTAAGTGATAATAAATCTGACACACTAGTTGAACATGATATTGAAGAGCTTATTGACGAACTCTATAGGTTAGAAGACAATGTGATTGAAATTGCTCAAATAGCCTATACGGGAGGCCAAGATAGATTAGATGAAAAGGCAAAAGAAATCATCGGTGATCCTGATCTGCCTATAGGAGATCGGTCTAGAATTGTTAGTGAATTGACACAGTTGATTCAGAGCAACCCCAAACATGCTGTTGAAGCCTTAAACATCTTCCAAAATCACTACGAACCTCACTTGAGAAATACGGCGCTCTCGATGAGTTCTACCGAAAAAATAAGCCTTGATTTGGTGCCTGAGGATATTCTATCACAGTTCATAAGTAAAGACAAGTCCCAATTCTTAGTCACTATGTTTCCTAAGGAACAAATCTGGAATCTCAGCTTCTTAGAGAGTTTTTCAGCCCAAATGCAACAGATCAATGAGCACATAACTGGCACACCGGTCATTTACCATGTCTTAATCAAGTTGATCGGAAAAGATGGATCTCTTGCTGCAATACTCACTCTGCTGGTGGTACTTGTTCTTCTCATATTGGATTTTAAAAACCTCAAAGCAGCATTACTGACCATGATTCCACTCATTCTTGGTACAATATGGATGATCGGCATAATGCAAATGATTGGAATGAAACTGAATCTACTGAATGTAATGGGACTGCCACTCATACTTGGCATTGCCATAGACTATGGCGTTCATATAATGCATAGGTACAAAATAGAGGGGCTAGGCAATTTGAGAACTATATTCAATAGCACTGGTAAAGCCGTACTGCTAACATCAATAACCACGTTTCTTGCATTCGGGGCGTTGGGATTTTCCTCGCACCGTGGACTTGCCAGTCTGGGCATAACCCTTGCTATAGGTATTATCACCATACTCTTAGCAACATTGGTTGTATTACCCGCCCTACTTTCTATTTCTCGCAATAAGACAATCCAATAGGTTCCTACTACACATTATGAACGTAACTAAGCCCACTTTCGTCATCGCGACACTAGTGTTGACTGCATTGCTGATAATAGGTACAGGGCTAAAAATCAAAAAAATAGTATCACTCAAAAAAGAAAGAAACATGAAAACCATTATGTCCATTTTATTAATGACCCTGATTTATTCATCAAATGCTCAAAACTTATCTCTGGATGAGATTATAAATCGAGTGGAGAAAAACGAAAAGATCCCTTCGTCGATCACCCAGGTGGATCAAACTATTATCACCTCCAAAGGCAAATCCAGGGTTTTATCAATCCAAGGTTTTTCTAAGAATTCAGGAGATGATCAATTTTCACTGTATACCGGCCCAGCCAGAGTAAAAGGAGACAAGATTTTGATGCTAAATGGAGGAGATGACATATGGTTTTATACGCCACGTACCGATCGTGTACGCCACCTTGCTAGCAACGCACGAAAACAAAAAGTTCAAGGAAGCGACTTCTCATACCAGGATTTGGAGCAAAGGGATTATCAGGAAGACTTCAGCATGGAGCTACTCGACTCAGAGGTAATCACCGGTGTAGACCATTACATCATACAAGCCATTCCTACCGATTCGGGCCCTGATTATGCCAAACTGATTTTTTGGGTCAATAAGCAAAACTTCGTTGTATCAAAGGTTGAATATTACGAAGAACAGTTGCTATCAAAAACACTTTATGCCTCCAATGTGCAAAAGGTCGAAGACTACTGGATAGCAATGAAACTAGAAATGCAGAACAACGAATCTGGGAGTAAGACCTTGCTCGAAACAAAGGAAATTGAAGTCAATATTGACTTAGACGACAGCCGGTTTTCTACCAACTATTTAAAGAGGAACTAAACACCAGATAAGTGAGAAATCGATCCCTCAGGATTTTCGTATCGGTGGCTTTGTCCATCGTGTCTCAGGCCTGTCTTGCGCAGCTTGATTCGACTATAATAGATAAGTTACGAATATCCGGATTCTTTGAAAATCAGCTGCTTGGGCAAGTGCAGCATTCGGAGTATTCCATGACGAACTACAATTTGCTCAGACTGAACCTAAATGCTAAGATTGATGACAAAGTGAGCTTCTTTGGAAACATCAATTACCGGACTTTTCATGGAAGAACGCAGCAAAATACCTTAAATTTTTTACCCAAACGAGTCGTCTCCGATTATATCAACGAATTAGGTCAGCCCTACAAGGAGGTTGCGGATGGATTTACAAATCCATTGAACGATGGTTTTCTATTTGATAACGCCTACGTTACGATTTATGCGGACAAGGTAAATGTGAGAATCGGTAAGCAGCAGCTTCCGTGGGGTACCGGTTACATATGGAACCCAACGAACGTTTTTCAAGCCAGAAACATGTTGGATCCAACCTATGAGCTTGTTGGGGTAAATGCCGTGAAAGTCGAGTATCTGTTGTCCAATCAAGCCACGTTCACTGGTGTGATGAATGTCTCCGAACAATTTGAAAACTCGAACTACGCCATCAAGCTCAAGAATCATATTAACGGTTTTGATGTCTCACTGTCACATGTCTACTTCCAATATTCCACTACAGATATGTATACCTTCACTGAATTGAAGGAGCAGAAGCATCAGATTGGGGCGGATTTCTCAGGATCTATTGGGGGATTTGGGGTTTATGGAGAAGGCGCCTATCGCATGGACGCTTCCAAATCCAACACGACCGATTCAAACTTTTTAAACGCCCTTGTTGGTCTCAATTACTATTTTCCGAACGGCCTCTACATGTTCGGAGAATACTACTTCAACCAAAATGGTATATCTACCCATGAGAACTATAATATCAATGACTGGATGAATTATCTCGGCCCATATGCGGAAGGCTTAGGCAAGCATTATTTGTTTTATGGTATCAATTCTCCATTCGGAACAAACTGGAACATTTCAACATTCCTGCTCTGGAACATATCGGATGGAAGTTATATGGTTTATCCAAGAGTAGAATATTCCGTAGGCAATAACACTGAAATAATAAGTCAGCTTTTTCTTCCTTACGGAAGACATTACACTACCGAATTCGGCTCAGGCGGTGTTGGCGGAATGATAAGGATTCGAGTCTATTTTTAATAGTTGATTATCCTAATGCATACTTTATGTCCGACCAAGGCAGGTCATTAGACTAAAACAACTTAGCCCCCAATTTATAGCTATTAGAAAGCTCATCCGTGCAACCGATTGCCTGTCAATCATCAGGTTAAATACTGATGAGTGTTGTATTTTGTGCTGATGAGTGTCGTTATACAAGACTTATTGCTGATCTACCTTCACTTCCGAAAAACAAGTAAAATTCAATCATTTTTTTGTCATGGAAGAACTCTTAGCACCTATGGAAAAGCAACGCCCAACAAACGTAAATCACCCGGCATTAGAAGCTTGGGTTAAGGAAGTAGCTGAGTTAACAACACCAGATAAAATATACTGGTGTGACGGCTCTGATGAAGAGTACAATGCACTTTGTGATCTTCTTGTTGAAAAAGGAACTTTCACCAGACTTAATCCTGAGATCAGACCTAACAGCTTTGCTTGCTTCTCTGACCCTAGTGATGTAGCCCGAGTTGAAGACAAGACATTTATTTGCTCTCGTAGAAAAGAGGATGCTGGCCCAACCAACAATTGGATGGACCCCAGAGAAATGAGAGCGACACTTGATCCATTAATGAAAGGATCAATGAAAGGACGTACGATGTACGTGATTCCTTTTAGTATGGGACCCGTAGGTAGCGATAAAGCTCATGTTGGTATCGAGATCACTGACTCAGAGTATGTTGTGGTCAATATGAAGATCATGACCCGCATGGGACGGCAGGTACTTGATGTCCTGGGAACAGATGGAGAATTCATCAAATGTCTGCACACGGTCGGTGCACCTCTTGAAGCGGGACAAGAAGATGTGAAATGGCCATGTAACCCTACTGTAAAATACATTGTACACTATCCCGAAGAAAGATCAATCGTTTCTTATGGTTCTGGATACGGCGGTAACGCACTCCTTGGTAAGAAGTGTTTCGCACTTCGCATCGCGTCAGTAATGGCGAGAGAGGAAGGATGGTTAGCCGAGCACATGTTGATCTTAGGCGCTAAGGACCCTAAAGGCGAAAAGACTTACGTAGCTGCTGCATTCCCAAGTGCTTGCGGCAAAACCAACTTTGCAATGATGATCCCTCCAAAAACAATGGACGGATGGGAAATCACAACCGTAGGTGATGATATCGCATGGATCAAGCCTGGTGAAGATGGAAAATTATACGCTATCAACCCTGAGGCAGGATACTTTGGTGTAGCGCCGGGTACTAACGAGAAGACTAACCCTAACGCAATCAAGTCGATAGCGGCCAACAGTATATTCACCAATGTGGGTATCACAGACGATGGTGATGTATGGTGGGAAGGTTTGACAAAAGAGGCGCCTGCCAATATGACTACTTGGAAGGGACTGAGATATGACCCAGAAAGTGGTGAGTTAGCTGCTCACCCTAATGCTAGATTTACAGCTCCCGCTTCGCAATGTCCAAGTATCGATGAAAAATGGGAAGACCCTCAAGGTGTGCCGATCAGCGCTTTTATCGTAGGCGGACGAAGAAGTACAACTGTACCTCTGGTCTATCAAGCACCTAACTGGAACTTTGGTGTGTATGCAGCTTCAACTATCGGTTCTGAAATGACTGCAGCAGCATTTGGTGAAGTTGGTAAGGTAAGAAGAGACCCATTTGCAATGCTTCCGTTCTGCGGATACAATATGGCGGACTACTTCAACCACTGGTTACAGTTTGGTAGATCACTCAATAACCCTCCTCGTATCTTCGTTGTGAATTGGTTCCGCAAAGATGATGAAGGTAACTTCATGTGGCCAGGTTTTGGCGAAAACACAAGAGTACTCGAGTGGGTCATCAACAGAGTCAAAGGGCGTACGGGTGCTGTAGAAAGTCCTATCGGTTACATGCCACGATACGAAGACCTCAACTGGGCAGGTCTTGATTTCTCAAGAGAAGAATTTGATGCTATCATGAACATCGACCGAGAAGGTTGGAAAAAAGAAGTCTTGATGCACGAAGAGCTCTTCGAGAAGATGTATGATAAACTTCCCAAGGAATTTTTATTCATGCGAGAATTACTATTAAGCAGCTTATGGAGGTCTCCTGAAACATGGGCGTTGGCTCCTGAGCGATAGTTCTTCTAGTTTTTTTCATAAAAATCCCGCTACGGCGGGATTTTTTGTTTCTACCTACCTAATCAACTTCGTGCCGATTGGATGATCTAGTGATCGAAACGCTAAGTTTGAAACATGGTCATCCACAGCGCTAGATTAACACTTCGAAATCTACAGTCATCAGACAAGCATTTCATCCATGAATTGCTCAACTCGCCTACTTGGCTTCAACACATCGGGGACAAGAATGTCAAGACATTGGATGATGCTGTTGACTATATCCAGCACAGCCCTTCACGAAGCTATGGTAGGTCTAAGTACGGACTAAAAGGAGTACTATTGAGTGACTCTAACACACTGATCGGAGTATGTGGACTTATTCAGCGGGACTACCTCTCCCATCCCGATCTGGGTTTTGCTTTCCTACCAGAATATGCTGGTAAAGGATATGGCTATGAAGCCAGCATAGCAGTCCTCTCGCAACCCAACATAAGGTGGCCGGTTTACGCTATGACAGGTCGGGATAATCAAGCCTCACAGGGATTGCTCAAGAAATTGGGGTTCCAGGAAGAAGGAACTTTCTTTATGCCTCCAGACCAATTCGAGTGTTTGATGTTCGGACTTGATAAATTTGCAGCACCTAAACGATAAGACCTATGCCTCATTTTCTAATTGATTGCTCAGAAGACATCCTCCGGCAAAAGACTAAGCATGAAATCATGTCAACGGTGAATGAAGTTGCCTTGAAATCGGGACTGTTCAAGCCAGAAGATATAAAAGTCCGTGTAAGACCATTCGATGAATTTATGATCAATGGGTCAAAGGAGCCGTTCATCCATGTCTTCTCACATATCATGCAAGGCAGAACTACGGAACAAAAAGCAATGCTTTCTAAAAGTGTTGTTGAAACCCTTGTCAAGATGTTCCCTGAAGTTGGGATAGTCTCAATGAATGTGGACGAGTTCGAAAAGGCGACCTATTGCAATAAGCCTATGCTGAAATAAGTTTGGAATGTCTCCATGGCTACTCAATCAATAAGCGGTTAAAACACCCCTGTAGTCCCCTCAAGGGGACACATTCCGCCCTTGAGGGCGGTTAGGTGGGTGTTGACCTCCTAAATACAGAAGGTTGTTTTATCGACTTTTAATTCAAATGACTACTGTACAATTCCTGATTCCTACCTCAAACTACCGCTACATCATAGGCCAGATCAAGTGAATCGCTGAGGTATTGTGCCACTCTCCTCATACCTGATCGACTGTCACCTGCTGCGATCTCAGCTTCACGATTGTAGTTCGTATTGGTATTGATGTCGTAGACATATCGTTGACCGTTCTGATCCATAACAAACTCTATACCAGCGATATCTATCTTTTTAGATTTCAGAAAAGCTTCTAGCTTAGGAATATCGGGATTGTCTAATTCATCCAATACCTGAAACTTAGGCTTCTGGCCTTCCCCTGGTACAGTTGGACAAAAGTCGTCACCTATAATGCACGCATCTGCAGGACAAAGTTCAAAGCCCTCACTTGTATCTACCGCAACCGCATAATAGAATTGACTATTGATAAACTCCATTCGGACGATTTCCGATTTTGGTGGCTTGATGTACTCTTGAATCAGCCAAATACCATCAATCGAGGCTGCTTCATCATTTTCCGATAGGAAAGTCTCTAACGCACCAATAGAATGAAACAACTGGACTCCAAGTCCCTTGCCACCACGATTAGGCTTTACAATAAAAGGCTGACCCTCAAAATTCCTGGCCATTTCAACCACCTGTTCCATATGATTCGCGACATAAGTGGTCGGCACTTTGATGCCAGCTTTTTGTAATGCAATGTATTGCTTGACCTTGCTTACCTCAAAAGCGATGGTCTGATGACCATTGATAACCTTCCGTCCATGTCCTTCTAACCAATCTATGATCGGCGAAACCAACTCCACAGCAAAACGATGGTCACGCGTATGTGATGATGCGCTCATGCGGTTGTAGAATATACCCTCAGGTGGAATGGCATTCAGATCAAAGCTACCATTGTTAATAAACCAATCGACGTACTGCACCCCCTGCTTCTCAAATTCAGCAAATAGCGGCACGACCCACTCAGGATTTTCATGGATGACATACACTTTAGGGTCAGGGTTGTAACTAAGTGAAAATGGCTTCATCGTATGATTTAGTTAAGCTTATCAGAATCAACATACGCCTCTACAGCGGCCTGGTTGAACATTTCTACTGAAAACCCATACCTCAATCAGCCAAAAGTCGTCCTCTGAACAAAGCCATAGATAGAGCAATATTTCTGATAAGTGGCTGAACTCTCACCAAACCGACCTTCGGAAAGGTTCCATTCAGCAAGGCATTGAAAATATGGCATTAATCTCACAATCAATAGCCTGCTTATTATGAGATTTGCAATCTTACCCAACAGGATCAACTCCGCAAGATTCGGGTTTCCACAGGAGTAATACCTCACTAGGTTTGTGACATGACTACTACAGCCGACATCAATTACGACAGGATTGCGCAAGCTATCCACTACATCAAAGACAACTTCAAGCATCAACCCGATCTTGAAACCATTGCAGAGCATGTTCACTTGAGCCCGTTTCATTTCCAACGATTATTCAAGGAATGGGCGGGTGTAAGTCCGAAGAAATTCATACAATATATCAGTGTAGAATATGCCAAGAGGCTACTCAAAAAGGAGGAGCACCCCACGTTGTTCGAGGCTGCTCATCAAACTGGGCTTTCGAGCACAGGTCGATTACATGATCTGTTCGTGACTATTGAGGGTATGACACCTGGCGAATATAAAAATGAAGGTTCCGCTCTAGAGATCAGCTACAGCTTTGCTGATTCGCCTTTCGGTGAGTTGATCATTGCCTCCACTGCGAAAGGGGTTTGTCATATCGCCTTCTTAGAAGATAGGAATGAAGCTCTCGGTGCACTGAAGGTTCGTTTTGCCAAGGCTAACCTATCGGAAAATCAAGATCCACATCATCAGAAGGTGTTAGCTTTTTTTGACACAGAGCTTCAACCAGAAGAATTAAAACTTCACCTCATAGGTTCGGACTTTCAGTTGAAAGTATGGGAAGCGCTGCTCAAAGTCCCATTCGGTGAATTGACAACCTATAAAGACATTGCGGAAAAAATCAACAAGCCAAGTGCTTCAAGAGCAGTAGGAACCGCCATTGGAAGTAATCCTATTGCTTATCTAATACCATGCCATCGCGTGATTCAAGCAAGTGGAGTCATTGGTGGTTATATGTGGGGTTCAACGCGCAAGTCGGCAATCATCGGTTGGGAGGCCGCCAAAGTTAATGCTGCAGAATAACGGAATAGTATTGCAAGGACATTCTGAAATATCATCAGTTGACCTTCATAACCAAATCAGAAAACAATTGCTTACCATAGCTGGCAATCGGAAATTGAAAATTTACGGTCAACTGAATTGTCAATCAGGGAAAAGGATGAAAATTGAAAACAGAGTCTTCTTTCGGGACATTAGTGAAGCGATCGAACATGGATTTAGACCCTGCGGACATTGTATGAGGAAGGCCTATCAAGATTGGAAGAATGGAATTATTTGAACAATCACCGCGCAATCTTCTTCCAGCTGAGGGAGAGGTCTATTATCACGAACAGGTCTTTTCACCTGCTGCCTCAAAGCGATACTATGAAGATCTAATGACCAATATCGCCTGGGAAAATGATGTGGCCATCATGTTTGGCAAACGAATAGTCACCAAACGAAAAGTTGCGTGGTACGGAGATATTCCATTCGACTATACTTACTCTAAAGTGACTCGTAAAGCACTCGCTTGGACAAATTTGCTTCTAGAGCTTAAGCAGAAGTGCACAGAAGTTACTGGTAGTGAATACAACTCTTGCCTGCTTAATCTATACCATTCTGGAGATGAGGGAATGGCATGGCATAGTGATGATGAAAAAGAACTCGCGCATCATGCTTCGATTGCTTCGCTGAGCTTCGGGGCAACTCGCCGTTTTGGCTTCAAACATAAGCGTGAAGACCACAAAGTCTACGTGACACTTGAACCGGGAAGTTTGCTCGAAATGACCGGAGCAACACAAGACAACTGGGTTCACCGACTTCCTCCAACAAAGAAGGTTAGAACGCCGAGAGTTAACCTTACCTTTCGAAAAATGAACCTCCCTAGAGTCTCTTCATAATGCTTGATCTCTTCGTTATGCTAGTTTTGAAACCGATCATTTACGTCAGTAAACTCATATTTTCAAAACTTCGCAAGCCTCGATCTCAAGCACTCTGAAAGAAGACTCTCTTCCTTTGTTAATTGACTTTTCTAGGCTGTAGCTTTTTCTTCTTCTATGATCTTGTCGATAATGGCCTGCATTTGCTCATATTCTGCATAGCCATTATTGATCTGAAAGAGTTGATCTTCGGTTTTGAAAAGCACCGTGGGATAACCTCTTACCCCCCATTGGCGATTCAGCTGGAACTCTTGGTAAGTGGCATATTTGGTTTCTTCGCTCTGAAAGCTCTTTAAGAATTTGTTGTAGTCGATTCCGAATTGCTCACATATTGATCTGTAGAATTCCGGTTCGTTTGGGTCTTCATTATCTACATAGAATTTCCTGGATACAGCTTCATAAAACTCCAATTCCTGATCAGGAATCCACGCTCTTGAGGCGACAACAGCCCTACATGGTGGCTCTGTATCATAATTGAATTCCTCTCTGTCAAAAAGCGCATAGCCAAACGGCTGCCCACTTCTTTTTGTCACCTCTTCCCAATGATGCCTTAGGAAGTTTTTCATTCGATCGTCCCATACTTCTCCACCTCCTGGACGTAATCCTCCTACCACAATCTTGAACTGATATTGCGGATTGCTTTCCTTGAGTTGCTTTAAGTGATTGGAAATGCCCCAGCACCAGCTGCACATAGGATCACCTACGTAGATGATCTCCTTATCGGGAATGATTTCAGTTTCCTTTTTCAAGGCTGGTAGCTCCCCCGGAGTACACTCACCAGTCTCAGGATCGCAAAAGGGTATGGTCGATTCAATCATGACAAAAGAACAGTTATACTCAGGAATCGTTCGTCAAAGGCCTGACAATTGATACTCTTCTAATTTGTAGTGAAATCAACTATGACATCAACCAATATTGTTAATTTCCGGTAGGTAAACTACTCCGATGGACCCCACCCTTCTTCTTGCCCATATCCGTAAACACGTCAAGCTTGACTTGCCCGAGCAGCAGTTGTTAGCATCTTCACTAGTTGAAAAGAGTGTCAAGAGAAAGGAGTTTGTATTAAAGCAGGAAGAGTCTTGCAAGCACATCTACTTTGTGAACTCTGGCTTACTCAGAGCATTCCATCTGAGTCCTCAAGGCAAGGACTCCACGATCATGTTCGCAACAAAGGAGTGGTGGATCACCGATATGTACTGCTTCGTGAATCGGCTGCCCGCAATGGTCAATATCCAGGCTGTTCAGGACTGTGAATTGCTATCCCTGTCAAAGGACCATCTTGACAAGGTTTTTAGTGAGATTCCCAGGTTTGAAAGGTATTTCAGGATACTCATGGAGAACGCTTACTCACGTGAACAGTTGAGAATGATCCAGAACCTCTCCAATACAGCCAAGGAGCGATATAATACCTTTCTGAATAAATATCCGGACATATCAGCCCATGTCACGCAAAAGCAAATCGCATCCTACTTAGGAATCACTCCGGAGTTCCTTAGTGCCATAAGGGCTGAAAAAGACTGACTAGTATTTCTTAAGGTATCTTAATTTTCCCCAAGCTGATTTAGTGTTTCTTTAAAACAAAAAATGCTGATTCTAATTGCCGGACCATATCGAAGTGGTACAAATGATGATCCCGATCTCATCCAAGAAAACCTGGATAACCTCGAAAACATGGCACTCCCCATATTTCGAAAAGGTCACGTACCTATGATTGGTGAGTGGGTGGCTTTACCACTGGCACGGCTGGCCGGTTCTTCGAAAATGGGTGATGAGGCCTGGAATGAAATACAATATCCCACAGCACATAGATTACTTGATAAGTGCGATGCGATTTTGAGGATTCCTGGTAAGTCAAAAGGGGCTGACATGGATGTAAAAGTTGCAAAGTCAAAGGGATTGAAAGTCTATTACCATCTCGATGAAATACCAAATGTTGAATAAGCACATCAAAAACCTTAAGACAGAAGTCCTGTCCAGCAACTGGTACATACTTAATAAAGTCACCTATGACTACCAACGAAAGGATGGCTCATGGGAAACACAATCAAGGGAAGCCTATGATAGAGGCAATGGAGCCACTATTTTACTGTATAATAGGGTCAGTAAAAAAATAATTCTAACAAGGCAGTTCCGTCTTCCTACATTTATTAATGGCAATAAAAGCGGGATGCTGATAGAGGCATGTGCTGGACTGCTGGACAAAGACAATGCGGAAGACTGCATTAGGAAAGAGACAGAGGAGGAGACCGGATACAAGTTGGATAAAGTGCAGAAGATATTTGAATCATACATGTCTCCTGGTTCCGTTACTGAGATCCTCTACTTCTTTATGGCTGAATACAATCCAAAGATGAAAGTCTATGAAGGTGGTGGACTGTCAGAAGAGCAAGAACATATCGAAGTACTCGAACTTGATTTTGATGAGGCTTACAATATGATCGAGACAGGAGAAATCAAAGATGGTAAAACGATCATGCTCTTACAGTACGCGAAGATCAATGGGCTACTGGACTAATCTCCCCATTTCTGCTGGTACATTACATAGCTACTACAAATCAAGTGGAGAAAAAGAGCAATAACTGCCCCTAACCCTTATTCCAGGTTATCGTTCTATTCTATAAGAAGATTCTTTTGATGTATCACTCGCCATTCCGGATAGGTCAAATGAAAATCCTAAATGTTCATGAACGCGTAATCCAACAACCAATCGACAGGGTGACTGTGCTCTTCAAGTCACTCGCCACGAAAGAGGATAAAATTTGGCCCCAGGAGCAATGGCCTCCCATGAGGTTCAAAGAAGGGTTGAAAGAAGGAGCTGTCGGGGGTCATGGACCTATCGGATATGAAGTCACCTATCGTGATTCCAACTCCATTAAATTCCGTTTTTTAAAACCAAACGGATTCAAAGGAACACACGCATTAGTTTTCAAAGAGATAAGCTCTCAAGAGACCTTGCTGAAGCATACTATTGATATGCAAACCACAGTCATTGGCACATTGATGTGGGCTATTGCCATTAGATGGCTTCATGATGCACTTATTGAAGATGCCTTCGATAAAGTCGAAAATCAACTCACCGGCTCCAACAAAATAACAAAATGGAATGCCTGGGTTAAGTTGCTAAGAACCGTTTTGAAGTAGTTATCTTGAAACTGGAAAAACACGTACGGAGGTTACCAAAAGTAATCTTGATCTTCGTACAATAAAGCCCTTGTCATTATAATGGCCAGGAGTCTCAGAACGGTTCAAACTAAGAATTCCCCCCAGCTTTTCATAGTATGAATTATCAGGTTGCTGCAAAGATTAGTTTATTTCTTCTACATAACTTAATTTAATAACCAAAAGCTCAACGAAAATCGAAAAGGCATAGCTGCATGAATGATCCCATTCCTCCCAAATGGCCAGGTACGCTACTCAACCGTCTCTGCAAATACCATCTCATTGAAGAAATAGAAGGAGACCTGGAAGAATGCTATACAGATTGGGTAGTTAATTATGGAAAACACAAAGCGGATTGGATCTACACATGGCATGCCCTCAAATTCCTTAGAGCTTATGCGCTGAAGAGGCCTCAAATTATTCCTCAAACAAACTACATGACCATGCTAAGTAATCACCTCAAACTCGCAAAACGACAGATCATTAATGGTAGGGGTTATACCGTGCTGAATGTGATTAGTCTTTCACTGGGCTTATCCGCATTTATTGCGATAGCCTTATGGATACAAAGTGAGCGCTCAGTTGATACCTTTCATGAGAATGGTGATCAGCTGTACGCACTATTCTACACGGAGAAAGGGGCTGATAACACGGTTGGTGGCTACCCGATCCCATTCGAATTTGTAAGCCCTACGTGGAATCAAAAGGACGCCTTGAGTGAGCAGCTCAAACAAGCAATTCCAGGGATTCAACGTGCCGCGGAGTATCATCCTCTCTATGAATTGCCATGGGGCTATGCCCATACTTTTAGGGCTGGTGATGAGATCCACAAGATTGAAGGAGCAGTGGTCACCAGGGACTTTCTTGACATGTTTTCTTTTGATATCATGGCCGGGTCTGAGCAAAATATCTTTAGCGATCCATATGACATTGCCATCTCTCAGAAAATGGCAGAACTGTTTTTTGATTCTCCCAAAAATGCCATCGGCCAATCATTGAGGTACGAAAACAAACTTAACCTCGTGGTTACGGCGGTCTTTGAAAATATTAAAAGCAATAGCTCAATGCAGTTCGACTACCTGCTCAATTGGGAGCTCAATACGCTGGGTAAAATCAATCGGGCGAGCAATAAATGGGTCACCTATGTGCAACTCGAAGAAAACGCTGATCGACAAGGCATCAGTAGTCAGGTCACAGGGTTCCTGGATGAACGTCTAAGCGAATATCCGAATGTCAAGGTAAGTCTGGGTATGATGCCGTTTGCGGAGAAGTACCTTTACAACAAGTTTGAAAACGGGATTCCGGTAGGTGGAAAAGTTGATTATCTATTCACATTCTCTTGGGTAGCGATATGCATACTTCTACTAGCTTGTATCAATTTTGCTGGCCTTGCCACTGCCCGTTCCGTCAGAAGATCACGAGAAATAGGTGTACGTAAAGTAATGGGTTCGTCAAGGTTAGAACTTAACTCTCAATTCCTAACCGAATCTATCCTACTTTCCCTTCTGAGCATGTTCATCGCTATAGTGTTTGTTGCTATTACTCTGCCACTGCTCAATAATCTCATGGGTCTCCATATAGAGATGCCCTACCGTGAACCCTATGCATGGGGATTCATTCTTCTGCTTTCAATTCTGGTAGGTCTCCTCTCTGGTGCCTATCCTTCCATTTTTCTTTCTTCGCTCAAGGTCACCACAGTGATCAAGCGAGACTTTAAGTTTTCTCCCACTACCGTAATGATGCAGAGAGGGCTGGTCATATTGCAATCGGTACTAGCCGTGATCATGCTCCTGGTCACGGTGGTCGTCTACCAGCAGACCAGTTATGTCAAAAACAGCGATTTGGGGTATGACCGGTCTAATGTCATCTATGTACCCATCGAAGGAGACCTGGTCGAAAAATATCACTTGCTGAAAAACGAACTGGAGAAAATGCCGGGTATCAGCCTGGTTGACAGGTCAAGTGAAGCGCCTCATGCCATGAATTTCGAGACTACTGCACCAATCAACTGGCAGAGTAAGCAGCCCGGAGATAATGTTGGTTTCTTCCCCACTTCGGTAGGTTTCGATTACATCGATATGATGCAGCTAGAAATAGCCGAAGGAAGGGGCTTTTCAAGAAGCATAGCGTCAGACACCAATAGCTTTTTGATCAACGAAATGGCAGTGAAGCAGATGGGTATTGAAGCACCTATCGGCAAATGGATATCAGCATGGGACAAAAAAGGGAAGATCATTGGCATTTTGAAGGACTATCATATCAATTCACTTCACCAACCGATCAAGCCTGTCATCATGGATGTAAAAGAGGATTTAACATTCGGAAATCTGCTTGTCAAAACCAATGTCGGCCAAACAAGGACAGCTATTGAAAGTATCGAGCAAACACTTAGCAGGATCAACCCAAATTATGCTGTTGAATACGAATTCATGGATACGGAATATGCCAAACTCTACAGGTACGAAGAGACTGTCTCTAGCTTAGCCAACGTATTCACGATCATCTCAATGGTAATATGTTGTCTCGGCCTGTTCGGATTGGCAATGACTTCTGCCGAACAGAGAACTAAAGAAATTGGAATTCGCAAAGTACTCGGGGCTACCTTGCTCGACATCATTGGTATCTTTTCCAATTCATTTTTAAAGTTGACGATGATCTCCATCCTCATTGCTATTCCCATCGCCTGGTGGCTGCTTGATGATTGGTTATCAGGTTATGCCTATCATATCGACCTGAGTTGGTACTACTTTGCTGCCGCTGCATTGTTCACACTCATGCTCACGGCACTATCAATAAGCGTGCAAACCATACAAACTGCATTAATGAATCCTGTGGATACCCTCAAGTCAGAATAACCAGTTGACATATGCGCAAAACTTATATTGGAGAATTGGAAGAAGTAGTATTGCTCATGGTGGCCATGTTGCAGGAAGAAGCCTATGGAGTAGCTATCACTAAAGAAATAGAGCTACAACTCAATAGAAAGATGAGCGTAAGTGCGGTGCACGCCACACTCCATCGTCTGGAAGGGAAGGGCTATGCCCAATCTTATATGGGTGGAGCTACGATGCAACGTGGCGGGCGCAGAAAGCGTTATTTTAAGGTCACAAAGCTTGGCAGTCAGGTCCTTACTGACATCCAAGAGGCTCGTCAGCTACTTTGGGGTCAGCTACCGCCAAATGCTTTGACCACTTAAGCCAGACCCGCTCTATGTGATGAGAGGGGTAGTACCTTTAAATGTACTGGTCAATACCTATAAACCCATTCGAGCTCCCCATATGTTAGGTAAACTCAATGTCCGTAAACTCTTCTTCTTGGATGGTACAGGTGCCTTGATCACTGCAGGCATGCTAGGTTTGGTGTTACCACAACTAGAGGAATATGTTGGAATGCCCACTAAAGTACTGACTCCTTTAGCTATCATAGTTGTATTCTACGCCCTCTACTCTTTTACATGTTGCACTATGATTAAGAAAGGTGGTTATGGATTTCTCAAAGCGATTGCTATCGCGAATAGCCTCTATTGTGTTGTCACGCTAGTTCTGGTAATCCAGTTATGGAATACACTTACAACCTTGGGCATCTTCTACTTCCTTGGTGAAATCGCCATCATAGTTGTACTTGTGAAGCAGGAATGGAAAATGACTCAATCGAACTAAAAAATCAGCATTCCGATCGTTTCATCTTCAAGATCATACTAAAGTATGAGGGAATTTTGCCGCTGAACTTCTTCCTTTAGGACAAAAAAAGACGAGCATGACAACTATCATCACTCCTACGAATGACCTCTCCAACAGCCTGGACTTCTACAAGCGACTTGACTTTACAGTTGTTTCAGAGACTGACCCGGTTATTGTTGCTGGTGGTTCTGCAATTGTTGAGATCAATCCTGATCGCTATATCAGACCAGGCATCAAAATGTACGCGGCTTCATGGAAAGATACTACTGACCAGTTAAAAGATAAGACCCTGGTGCATCCAATTTCCGGGGGATATCTTCTTAATGACCTGAGCGGATGTTGGATATATCTCATGGAGGGTGAGCCAAGTTTCTCAGTTGAAGAAAATAAGATCAGCCCGGCTATGCCTGGTAATTTCTCAGGTTTGAGTCTTGAAGCCACTGACGTCAAAAAGTCGATTGATATATGGCATACGCTGGGATTCAAAATCACAATGGGAAGTCCGGAAGACAGCTATTGCGTACTAGCTAATGACGATGACTTCAAAGTGAGTGTAATGAAGCCGCTGGTGTGCCCACATTTGTTTTTCAATCCATCGTTTACCTACTTCAACAGCGGCAAAAACCTAGAAGTCATCCAAAAAATCAGAGAGGCCAACATTCCTATCACCGAAGAGATCACTCACTTTAACAAGGAAGGCATAGTCGACAATATCATCATCAGAGATCCGGGAGGCTATGGGTTCTTCATTTTTAACGATTAATCAGGCTGCTGAATTAAAATGATAAGACCCTTCCCATAAACAACATGCCCTATTGATAGTCATTAGCAGAGGCATTGCGGAACTAGCTGACTCATATTGGTCATGATAATTGGCTAATATCCCAGTTTCTTGATCAAAGCCTCACTTCGCTCCCACAGGATTTTTCCGTTTTGTGGATCTTGGGTCAATGGGGCCATTGGCTTCTTCTGGAGAAGGTATAGATAGTCAATAGGCTCATCGTTCTCCTCTTCTTGGCAGAAGTAGATCACGGGATCGGCTGCTTTCATTGGAGATCGGAAAAACAAGGAAAAAACGCCTTTAAGCAAAGGCTGTATCCAACCTGGAGCTTCTCTGGCAATACTACTATTGACCGGCCCAGGGCAGAGCACCCGAACCGTGGTTCGAGCATCACCAGAATTGATGCATCTGGCAAACTCATTGGCAAAAGTGGTGAGCAGCAGTTTATAATATCCGTACTTTGCTATCACTTCCTTGACACCATAAGGATGGTATTCTCCAAACCTGTCCCAGTCAAAACGATCTGGGTCACGGTGACTCTCCGAGGAGATTATGATGATACGGGGAGATTGTGTCACATCAATAATCTCCCTCGACACCAACTGATTAATCAGGTAGAATGTCGACAAGTAGTTGACCATGAACATCTCCTCCATGCCTTGCTTTGTTTGTCTGCTTTCCAAAGGCACCATTGCTGCGTTAGCGATGAAGACATCAAGTTTCACACCGTCTCCTTCCAGTTCATCCAGAAAGATATCGATGCTATCAAAGTCTGAAAGATCAACATGATACATTCTGACATTCGGGTTACCAGACCTGGACTTTACCAATTCTCCCTTATCAGGGATGCCACTTCTCACGGCCATGATGAGTTCTGCTCCTGCTTCCGCGACTCTTATTGCGGTAGCTAGGCCCAAGCCAGCACTTGATCCGGTGATCATGATGCGCTTACCAGAAAGGTCTATATTTTCCGGTAGTGTGACTTTCTCTCCTTTGCTCTTGTAAAGTGCAATAATCCCATTGATCGTTGCTGAAACAGGATTTGAATACTTCTTCTCGCTCATCTTTCAAAAGAGTTCATTGCCTTGATGTAATAGTCGAATTGCCTGTCAATATTGTCTGCAGTAAGCTCCCAATCCTTGAGGTCATAAGTATGACGACTCCTATAAGTGGTTTCGACTTGAACCGAAGCTTGATACTTGATACCTGACCAGCTACAAAGCCGATCAAGTGTCGACTCTTGATCGTCCATCAAGTCTGAGAAATGTAAGTGTTTTGTTTTTGGGATAAGTGATAAATCTTTCAGCCCCTTGGTAAGCATAATATCAATTTTATTAACCCAATGATCCACTATTTCTCTTCTACTCACATCATCGCTGAACATTCGCCGACCATGGTAAAGCATGCTCATATAGGAAGGAATGGTGGTTTTGGGATCACGATGGGGCCATATGAGATACAGATCAGGAAACAATTCACTTATTGTGTCCAGGAACTCCAAATGGTGCGGCGACTTAAGCACCAAGTGTGTGCCTCCCTTTTGCCATTGAAGTAGCTTAAGCAATTTGATTTCATAATTGTACGCAGCGGACTGATCCATTCCATTGAGATATTCGGCATAGCTCGGCACTTGCATGATAGCCTCTGAAGTGCTGCTCATAAACTGAAAGTCCAGAAGTAGAACGTCTTCCTCATAGTTGTTGTGTTCTATCGGATGGATAGTATAAAAGCTTGGAGATATCCACCTTACCGCACGTTCGTTCATCCTGGTTTTATTGATCCGGTGCTTGGTTTCGCCCTTATTCCCGATAGGCGCTGGATAGAGCCCTTCCCAACTCCTGAGTCCTCTGACTCCTGGCAATTGAGACAGCAGGCGCTGAAGCTTAGTCGTGCCAGTGCGCTGTAGTCCTGTAATTAAGACCACAGGTAACAATTGCTGCTCAAGTATCTCAGGATATTTGTTAAACCAGTGCTCAGCCCATAGACGACTCTCTAATTGACCTGTGAGTTTCTGCCTCATCATGAACATCCCAAACGGATGCAAGCGTGCCTCATTGTTGATAGATCTACACAGGACATTAAGAGGCTCCACATCAAAATCATTGCCCAGATTAGTCATTTTAGTCTTACTCCTAGCAGACTTGATCAGGCGATCAACGTCAACCGAACCTCTTCGTGAGATCAAATTGAACAATTGAATAGGCCATTTGGTCTTCGGCTCGTTCAAGAGAGGTCAGCGAATTTCACTTTTCTCACTAGTACACTATCAGGGTATTCACCTTTAGGTCGATACCATCGCCAACACATGGTCCCCTCGTTATGTCCTGCCGTCTGGATCCAGTTAGGATGTCCCGGATTTTGGTGCGCCACCATTACCTTGATCATTCCATCTGATTCTCTCTTAGCAGAAAAATCGTTGATGCAGATATTGTGGTAGCGATAGTCGAGTGACTCCATCCAATAGTTGTTGAGCTGGAAGTTCCAGTTATCACAATCTGGTGGGCTTACTTCAATCACCAATGCCTCATCATTTTCGAGCTTCCAGTGACTATGATAGTAAATGATATTCGCATCACCACCAGCCGCATTGGATACTTCAGGGTCAAACAAAGGCAATTCGTTCGTATGATTTTGAAAGCCCTTTGCCCATTTGGAAAAAAGCATTGGGGCTCCTGCTACCAATAGACCTGCAGAGTTTAGGCCCTCATCGATCTGCTTAGGAGATATACTTCCGGGTGTTCCTCCTACTCCCAATGCCTTTATGCTCAGCTCAACCGGGACCTCCGTTTCACGATTCCGGTAGGTCTGTCTCACCATCAACAAACTGGTATCTGCCTCTACTTTTAACCAATTCCTACCTCGTCGCTCTTTGCTTAAGATTATCTCGAAGCTTCCATCTGACTCTACCATCAGTTCATCATCTTCGAGCTTACCGCACGGCGAGAGCCCACCCGTAGTGCCATAGCTACCATTCTGAGTAAAGAGACCAAAGTAGTCAATAGTATTGCGCTTACCAGAAATGACATAGTCATAATCACCGCTGATCTGCGCATTAAGATAATGGTTGTCAGGGTTATCCGCGCCCATCTTGATCGTCTCATGCACGGTCCTCCGAAAAACTGGAAATCTTGGATCTCCAAACTCGACAAAGGCTTCTAGTCCCGCCCTGGTGAGCCGTGAGAGGTATCTTATGCCTTCTGCCATTTGTTTCGGGTCGGTGGGCGCTCCTGGATATAGCAATGCTGCTCCTGCAGATTTCAAGCCGTCGCAGTAGTCATCCCAGGCTTTCAAACTGGTGACGCGCTTGTTATGTATATCACTTTCAGTTTTCCCCGATAGGGAGAGCCAGAAAAGGCGGAGTGATTTGAAAATATTCAGGAAACCGAAAAAAATGGTTTTCATAAGGTCTGGCTCAAAGGCCAATAATAAACAGAATTGATAATTTAGACCTAACGGAAAATCTCCGCCCCATGGCGATATTCAAGAGACAGTATTCCTCATCCATAGACATTGACGCTCCTTCAGAGGTTGTTTGGTCAGTTTTGAAGGACACCAGCAGTTATCACCGTTGGAACACTTTTACTACCAAGGTCGATCTATCATGGGAACTCGGGAAAGCTGTGGTGATGGAAGTAGCCATGAAACCTAACCGATCACCAATCACGCAGACAGAATACCTCACACAGTACGTCGAGAATCAGAAATTTGCCTGGGGTATGAAATGGTGGCCCATACTCTTTGCTGAACGTACACAAGAAGTAACCCCAGAGGGGAATGGTTGCAGATACGAAACTACCGATACCATAACCGGCCCCTTCACTCCCATTGTCCACTGGCTCTATGGAAGGCAGATTCAAGATGGGTTTGATCGGGTTTGTCAGGACCTTAAGTCTCATGCTGAAAGAGTCGTCGGTAGCTGAGGTAATATCAACCAAAATTGATGGTAACTTTGAGTTAGAGCGGCAAAAGACCTCTCACCTATGACACATGAAGACAATCAACACCAATTCAATCATCATATTTTCGCATGGATTGATCATTTTCAGTCTGATCATGGGATTGATGGTAGTAGGTCGCAGCATCATCGTGCCTATCGCCTGGGCATTGATGATCGGTTTTTCTTCTGTTCAGATCCTGAGAAGGATACACCGTAAAATCAGGATCAACTGGGGTGTCATGTGCTTCATATATCTTCTTCTTGTACTTAGTGTACTTGCTGGTGTTATGACCTTTTTCTTTGTAGAGATGCAGCGTATAGTACAGACTACTAGTGTCATGGAAACCCGCCTCTTGCAGCTCGAGACACAACTAGCCGGTCTTTTTACCCAGTTTGGATTTGAGTTTGATCGGGTATTTTCGATGGATACGGTAAGAAACCAACTGTCCAACATCTCCAGCTACATACTCACTTTCGCGCGAGATATGGGAGGGTTTTTAGGTGACATCTTATTGGTTTTTCTCTATTCCTTTTTCGTACTCCTCTACTCGGGCGAGCTAGAGAGATTCTATCACCTCAAGGCAAAAAGTGAGGAAGAGTACCTTAGCCTTCGAAAGTTCAATGCTAAGCTGGTTGAGATTATCGGCAGCTTTCTCAATGGACTGATCATTACAGCTATCATGTTGAGTGTGGTAGTTTACATCTTCCTGTTGATCCTTGGGGTGAAGTATGCATTGTTTTGGGCGGTACTCGCCGGTGTGCTAAGCCTGATACCTTATATCGGTATCCCTGTAGCAATGGTCCTGATTGTCATTTATTCATTTCTAACCTCCGATAGCTGGCTGATGCCTACCCTTGTCTTTGGGGCCGTATTTCTTGCCAATATGCTTCAGGAAAACGTGTTTAAACCTGTTGTGATTGGTGATAAACTAAGACTTAATGCTTTGACCATATTTGTTTCTGTTGTTACGGGTAGTGTTATCTGGGGTGTATCAGGCATGATCCTATTTATTCCTATAGCTGGAATAGCCAAAGTGGTCCTTGAAAGACGCCAAAGCACTCTGCCCTATGCCATTTTTTTAGGCCCTATTTCCGATGATAACTTGCCTGACAAGGACTTTGATCATCTTGAGCAGCATCAAATTCCTGATAAGGAAGATAAAATAATCAACAATGATTGAAGTAACTCATTTGTTCAGACCACTTGATGAGGAGCTTTTAAACTTGTTGAAAGAGTTAAGCGCCGAAGATTGGAACAAACCTACGGTGGCAGGAACATGGAGAGTGAGGGATGTAGCCGCTCACCTACTCGACGGTAATATCAGAGCATTGTCTATGCAGCGTGACCGCTACTTCGGTGAGCAACCACCAGAGATCAATGGCTATAGAGATCTCGTCAATTGGCTCAATCAGCTCAATGATGACTGGGTCAAAGCAATGAACCGGCTTAGTCCACAGGCGCTTATACTCCTGCATGAAGCAACGGGACACCTGACTTCCAAGTACTACTCATCGCTCAACCCACTTGATGAAGCGATCTTCGCGGTAGAATGGGCCGGAGAAAGCAGGAGCTACAACTGGATGCATTTGGCTCGTGAATACACAGAAAAATGGCACCATCAGCAACAAATCAGGGACGCTACTGACAGACAAGGCATCATGAATGAGCAGTTTTACCCTCCTTTTATAAGCACTTATCTATTGGGGTTACCTCATGCTTTCAGAGATGTTAGGGCTGCTGCAGGAACTACTGTTCAAATCACCGTCACCTCTTCGATTGGGGATGTATGGTATCTTACCAGAAACAGTGAATCCTGGCAATTGAATAATGATGTAAAGGAAAAGAGCATTGTGACCAGTATCAGCATTGATCCGGATATCGCCTGGAAGTTATTCTCAAAAAACATCAGACCTTATGACATCAAAGACCTGGTTAATATAGAAGGAGATAAAGAACTGGCAGAACATGTACTTCAGATGGTATCAGTAATGGCCTAGAGCGGAATAAACATGACTGAAGACCACTATCGTAAACTTGAGCACATGTACTTAAAAACCAATGTGACCTCACAATTGTATGAGACTACTAATATCCGTATTTCTGAAGGCTCAGCGGAAGTCTCATTGATCATCGATCCTAAATACTTCCACGCACTCGGCGCTATCCATGGATCAGTGTACTTCAAACTGTTAGATGACGCTTCATTCTTTGCTGTCAACTCAATAGTAGAAGACGTCTTTGTGCTAACCACCAATTTCAACATCAATATCGTTAGACCTGTATCTAGTGGTTGCATTATTGCTGCGGGTCGGGTCAAGTTCAGGTCTAAACAGCTTTTTATCGCCGAATCTTCTCTTGTCAACCAGGAAGGAAAAGAAATAGCTTTTGGAAGCGGCCATTTTGCCAAAAGCAAAGTAGCACTGACAGAAGACATTGGATATCACTTATGAATATGAGTATCTGGTCATTAGACAAGCGCTGGTACCTACCGATCATTGTCATCGCTCAGTTTCTTTGTACCTCATTATGGTTTGCTGGCAATGCCATCTCTCCCAATTTAGTCGCTGAATTTGGCTTACCCGAAGACAGTCTTGGACACATTGCTTCTGCAGTCCAGTTTGGGTTTATTTCCGGCACATTGTTTTACGCATTGTTCAATCTTGCAGATCGGTTTTCTCCGTCCAAAGTATTCTTTATAAGCGCGGTAATGGCCGGAGGCTTCAACCTCATTATAACGCTATTTGATCAATCATTTTTAAGCATTCTCATTCTAAGGTTTCTCACAGGCTTCTTCCTGGCAGGAATTTACCCGGTAGGGATGAAAATAGCTGCCGACCACTATGAGCGACTGGGAAGAGCACTTGGGTTCCTCGTCGGGGCGCTGGTGCTTGGCACTGCCCTCCCTCATTTGATCAAAGGTTCGCTTGGCGCTCAGCCATGGCAATGGGTCATTTATACTACTTCTGTGTTGACCTGTCTAGGTGGATTGATTTTGGTACTAATTGTTCCTGATGGGCCATACCACAAACCGGCACAACGACTACAGTTAAGTGCTTTTCTGAACGTGTTCTCAAGAGTCAACTTTAGGAAGGCGGCCTTTGGATATTTCGGTCACATGTGGGAGTTGTATGCATTTTGGACTTTTGTCCCAGTCATTTTTACGTTTTATCGGGACTTCCACAAGCTGGATCGTTTGGACGTATCTACTTTATCATTTATTACCATTGCTATCGGGAGTCTTGGATGTATTATAGGAGGCCTCCTATCGGAAAAATGGGGAACGCTAAAGACGGCCAAAATTGCTCTGGTAGTATCCTGTTTTTGTTGTTTACTCTCTCCTGTTATTATCATTCAGGGCAGTTTATCATTTCTCATCATTTTTTTATTGATATGGGGAGTGTCTGTTATTGCAGATTCTCCATTATTTTCCACGTTAGTCGCCCAAAATGCTTCTCCACAAATAAAAGGAACGGCCTTGACCATTGTCAATTGCGTAGGCTTTGCCATTACGATAGTCAGCATTCAACTATTAAACTATCTGCAAGAAATCGTAGGGGTAAATTACCTATTCTTGATACTTGCACTAGGTGGTATATTCGGCTTAATCAGTTTAAGAACACGACACAGTCATTCTGCTAGTCAAAACACTTAATCTCTAATGTCAGTTGACAATTAGCTTAGACTTTACTTGTAAGCCATTGACAGCCCCGGTGAAAATGTAAAGACCGGTAGTCAATTCAGGTAATCTGAAAACCAAGTTGCCCTTCTCGACAAACGACTCATCGATGCTAGCGCTAATACCATTAAGACCAATGATCCAAGCATCAACATTCTTAATCTCACCCCACACATTAGGTGTGTGAACGTACTCACCCCTTCCAACAATAGTTGGAGAGACTTGGATGCGTTGGATATCAGGCCTTAGAAACTTGACAACCTTAGGCGCGAATACTTCAAAAGCACCGTCAAAGTCCGTTTGTTTAAGCCGATAATATAGTAATCCAAATGCTGTAGGAAAGTCAACATACTGATAATCGAGCGATGAGTTGCTATCTCCTGCTCCTTCGATATCAGCTATCTCTTCAAATTCCAAACCGTCGTATGATCTCTGCACAGTGTAGAAATGGTTGTTTATTTCGGTAGCTGAAGTCCAATTGACCTCTACTGAATTCCCTGATTGACTTGCATCAAACCGAAGTAGCTCTATCGGCAACACGGCTTGTCCAATAACGACCAAGCCTGCTGTAGACAAACTCGTACCGGCACCATCACAAAGTGCTCCGCAGCATCCATCGGGACATGGATTTGCCCCTCCATCCGAATTCGTCACCTTAGATATGTCCGAAATTGAGCTCGTTGCAAGAGTACCTCCCATTTGTATGGTAAGGTCGCCTGATCCTACAAAACTCACTGCATTGGCCTGAAGTACCGCACCATCCTGTATAGTTACATCTCCATCTTTGTTGGTCAGTGTTCCACCGACGATCAAGCCACCGGTTACAATCAGATCTCCATTACCGTTCTGCTCGAAATCACCAGTCACCTCCACAATCCCACCCGAATTAAAGTCAGGACTGTTGTTATTGAAGTAGTCACCATTCACCATCATAGTGCTATTCCCGCTTACGGTCACTACTCCATCATTCTGGTTATCAAATCTTAAATCAGTATCCCCAGGTGTACCAGAAACAAAGGAAGCCCCGTTGGTGATGTTTACATTTCCATTGCCCTTATTTTCAAACAAGCCAGAAACATCAAATGAACCACCGTCAACATTAAAACTGCCACCTCCTTCATTGGTAAATGCTCCATTGATCTCCAACGATCCGCTGCTACTAATGGTCAAGCTCCCGGATTTCAACAACACATCACCGGAAATCACACAAGTCCCAGTGATATTGTAGGGACCACTGTCGTTATCACCGGACCCAAGACCATCGCATTGACCGAATAATAAGTCAGGTATGAAAAATATTAATAAGAAAAAAAGTACGGTTGAACTCCGCATAATGTCTCGTGGTATCTGTACGTCTAGCTATTAGAATACACAAGTTACTTATTTTCAGAGAAATAGCTAACTCTTAGCCTCTGTAGGACCAATCTCTTCTATGAAACAAAATCGATCTACAACATTAACCATTGATCGCTCCAGCGATCGTAGCGGTCATCATAGTGGCAAGAGTGGCAGCCAGTAAGGCTCTGAATCCAAGCTTTGAAAGATTGCCTTGCTGATTAGGGGCCATACCTCCTATACCGCCAATCTGGATGGCGATCGAACTGAAGTTAGCGAATCCACAAAGTGCGTATGTGGCAATAAGTACAGCTTTGGGGCTTAACACACCTGCAGCCTTAAACTCTGCCAAACCCATGTAAGCAACAAATTCGTTGACGATCATTTTTTGACCAAGTAGGCTACCTACTTGCAATGACTCATTCCAGTCAACACCTATAATAAAAGCGAATACTCTAAATATCTGCCCCAGAATATACTCAAGCGAGAAACCTTCAAACTGGCCATTGGTCGATTCAATGATGATGGTGTTCAGTCCAATCAAATCACCCATTGAAATAAGAATGTAGTTGAGTGCAGCGATCAAGGCAATGAAAGCCAGTAACATACCACCTATGTTTAAGGCGAGTTTGAGCCCGTCGGCTGCTCCATTGGACAAGGCATCTACCAGATTCACACCGAGCGAGTCAGAACTCACATTTAGTGATTTATTGATCCCCTCTTTGTTCGTCTCAGGGATCAATATCTTAGACAAGACGATAGCCGCTGGTGCATTCATAATAGAAGCGCTGAGCAGGTAGGCAGCAAACTTTGTCTTCTCTACCGGGTCATCTCCACCAAGAAAAGCAACATATCCCGCTAACACTCCACCGGCTATAGTCGCCATACCCCCTGTCATTAGACACATGAGTTCCGACCTGGTCATCTTGGGGACGAAGGGTCTTACCAGGAGTGGCGCCTCAGTCTGTCCCAGGAAGATGTTACCAGCTGCGGATAAGGCTTCAGCACCAGACAATCTCATCGTTCGAGCCATGATGTAGGCGATCCCTTTAACAATGATCTGTAGAATACCCAGATAGTAGAGACCCGCGGTGACAGTAGAAAAAAAGATTACGGTAGGTAATACCTGAACTGCAAACAGAAAACCATACTGGGTAGTATCAACAAGATCTCCAAAAAGAAACCTCGACCCTTCTGTAGTAAAACTCAGCAATATCACAAACTTCTCACTGACCCATGAAAAGGCGTTTTTGACAAACTCAACTTTGGTTATCAACAAACCGAAAGTGATCTGGAGGGCAATGCCTATGCCGACCAAACGCCAATCTATCTTTTTTTTCTGCTGAGAAAAGAGGTAAGCAACCCCAATCAAAAAGGCAAGGCCAATAAGCCCGCGGATGTATTCCATGTTAGGTGATTCTGCCTTCTAAAATAGAGCAATTTGGTTGTAACAAAAAAGCCATTGCACGATGCAATGGCCTTCCTGGAATTAGTTTTTCTTAGTTTCGTTTGTTCAATTCGTCCCTGATCTTAGCTGCCGCTTCATAGTCCTCATCCTTTAGGGCTTTCTCTAACATTTCGTTGAGCTTATCCATATTAAGATCGCCCAGGTTTTCAGACTTTGGAGCATCAGATGATTTAGTCTCAGGCTTGTCCAAATTCTCAAGCTGTTCTTCGTATTCATCTGTAAGGATGATCCCAGCTTCGGTAAGAATAGGCTCGTAGGTGTAGATATCTACATCGAATCTCAATCCAATAGCAATCGCATCAGAAGGTCTGGCGTCTATTTCACGGATTTTACCACCTTGATCACACACAATTTTAGCGAAAAACACACCTTCTCTAAGGTCGGAGATGATGATCTCTCGTATCGTGAATTCGAAACCTTGAGCAAAAGACTTGAACAGATCATGTGTCATCGGTCGGTTGGGTGTGATCTTCTCAATCTCTATGGCAATCGCCTGCGCTTCAAACATCCCAATGATAATAGGAAGCCTACGATTGCCTTCCACCTCACCCAATACCAGGGCAAAAGAGCCCGATTGCGACTGACTTGATGAAAGTCCAAGAATTTCGAGTTTCAGTTTCTCCACGCGTGTCTTATTTCGCAGCGTTTACAGCGGCTGTGATTTTTGGCACAATATCGAAAGCATCACCGACTATACCATAGTCAGCGGCCTTGAAAAATGGTGCTTCAGGGTCTTTATTTACAACAACAATCACCTTAGATGAATTAACGCCGGCGAGGTGCTGTATGGCCCCTGATATACCCACAGCGATGTAGAGCGATGGACTTACTTTCACGCCTGTCTGCCCTACATGCTCATGGTGAGGTCTCCAGTCCATATCCGATACTGGTTTGCTACAGCCGGTACCAGCACCTAAAGCCTTGGCAAGATCTTCGATCATACCCCAGTTTTCAGGACCTTTCAACCCACGTCCACCACTGACTACAATATCAGCTTCAGGTAGTAGTACATCACCTGTCGCCTTATCTTGAGATACGATCTTTGCAGCAAAGTCGCCATCTGTCAATGATGGTTCGAAAGCTTCAACTGATGCTGATCCACCATCCTCTTTTACTTCTACAGCATTTTTCTTGATAGCGATAATCTTCTTATCGCCTTTCATCTCCACATTGGCGAATGCCTTACCCGTGTAAATGCTACGCTTTACCTTAAATCCATTAGAAGTATCCGGCAATTCCACCACATTGGAGGCCAGGCTAGCATCTGTCTTAACTGATACAATAGCCGCAACAGGATCACCCAATGAAGACTTGGCGAGGACCAACGTGTCTGCACCTTCTTTCTCCATGGCCTGGGCTATGACTGATGCATAAGCCTGGATGATTCCCTGATTTAACTTTGCATCATTTACATGGAGTACTTTACTAGCACCGTATTTACCCAACCCTTCCAACTGGTCAACAGTAATCTCACCAAAAACTATTGCGGTAGTATCACCTCCCATTGCCTTGGCGTAACATACCGCCTCTAAAGATGATTTTTTGATCTCACCATCAGCACTTTCTACAAAAACTAATATTGACATTTTGATTAATTCAGTTTAATAGTCTTACAAACGAATTGGATAAACCAATTAAAGCACTTTAGCTTCATTCTTCAACAAGGAGACAAGCTCGTCTACATTGTCAGCATCGATCATCTTTACATCCCCTTTTGCAGGTGGGAGCTCGAATACTTCAACGGCCGTTTTCACAGTGTCATCAGCCGGCTCTACAACGTTGAGGGGCTTAGTACGCGCAGACATGATCCCTCGCATATTAGGTATTTTCCATTCGGCGATAGGCTCCTGGCATCCAAGTACTAGAGGTAGTTCAGCTTCCACAGTCTCTTTACCTCCTTCAATCTCACGCTGCATTTTAGCAGTAGTACCCTCAATATCGAGCACCATTACCGGTGAAAGTGATGGAACACCAAGCATCTCACCTACCATAGAGTGAACTACACCACCGTTGAAGTCGATGGACTCTCTGCCCATCAAGATGAGATCATATCCACCTTCTTTTGCATAGTACGCGATTTGCTTTGCTACAAAATAAGAATCAGAAGGAAATGCGTTGACACGGATCGCATCATCTGCTCCGATTGCAAGTGCCTTTCTTATGGTAGGATCAGACTCTGCCTCACCCACGTTGATCACGGTAATACTTCCACCTAACTGCTCCTTGAGTTCCACCGCTCTTGCCAAGGCATAGTCGTCATAAGGACCAATAATATACTGTACACCAGTCTTATCAAACTGGGTATTGTTGTCCGAAAAAGCGATCCTGGAAGTGGTGTCAGGAACATGTGTGATACACACCAATATTTTCATTCGATCTACAGTTAATGTTTCTCTAAATTTGCCTGCGAAGTTAGGCAAATCACAAGTAAATTAAAACCTAAGAAATGAACCACGAGCGGGTCAAAAAGTTACTGGAATTCCTCGAAAACGAGCCAAATGACCCATTTACAATTTATGCTCTTGCCACGGAGCACCTTGATACCGAAAGCACAAAATCCAAGATGTATTTTGAACAGTTGCTTCAGGACCATCCTGACTATTTGCCAACCTACTACCATGCTGCTCAGCTATATGCTGATCTGGATATGATTGATCAAGCAAACAGGACTTATCAACTTGGTATTGCCTTAGCAGAAAAACAAAAAGAGCACAAGACACTACAAGAGCTCAGAAATGCTTATCAGAATTTTGAGTTTGAGCATTTATAAAACTCAATCGCATTGGAAGCTGATCACTAACTTTCCCATCTGACTCCCCTGCCCCATCTCTTCTACCGCATCAAGTACCTGATCGAAAGGTTTGATACTATCGACCACAGGTTTCAATTGATGATCCCCAACAAATGTGAACATATCTACAAACTCCTGATCATTGCCCATGGTGGACCCAAGGACCTGTTGTTGATTCCAGAATAACGCAGCGACATTAAGCTTACTTGGAGGTCCTTGGGTAGCACCATAGATAATGAGTTTTCCTCCAGGTCTTAGGGTCTTCAGACACTGCCCTATGTTATCCCCACCTACGCTATCAATGATAGCATGAAAACCACCGGATGCCTTAGTCGCTTGTTTGGCCCACGTTTCGTCTTTGTAGTCAAATCCATGTATGGCACCAAGCCCTTTAGCTTTAGTTATCTTTTCTTCACTACTACTGGTCACGTATACCTCTGCACCTGACGCTACCGCAAATTGCAATGCCATTTGTGAGACCCCTCCACCAATACCCGTGATCAACACTTTTTGTCCTTTCTCAACTCCGGCTTTTGTAAACAATGCTCTGAATGCCGTAAGGCCCGCCAGGGGATAACTGGCTGCTTCTTCCATAGATAAATGATCAGGCACTTCTATGAGACGATCAACAGGTACTGTCAGGTATTCCGCCAGGGTGCCATCACTTGGCATACCCAGGATATTGTAAGACTTCTCTTGTACTTGAGGATTGCTGCCCCAGTCGATATTGGGATTAATACATACTTTGCGTCCGAGCCATTCACTGTCCACACCTTCACCAAGCTCTTCTACTACTCCGGATCCATCCGAACCCAGTGTCACGCCATCTTGTAAGCCAGGGTACATACCCACACTAATCCAATAATCTCTCCTATTGAGAGCCGCGGCATGTACCCGTACTAGTACTTCACCACTGCCTGGGCTTGGTTTATCTTTATCCGAAATTATTAGCTGAGGTTTAGAATCCTTTAAGGTTAATGTCAGTGCTTTCATCTTCGTTGTTTAAAATGGGGGTTGATCATCAGAGGATGGTTGATTGCCTGGGTCATTGGCCCGGCTTGGTAGTGTGATCGTATTAGAGCTATCACCGAACTCAGAAGGCACTCCACCTGAACTCGGAAAGCTATAGACATCATCTCCTGTGGATATGTCAAGGTCAGCAAACTTTGTAAATCTACCAATGAACTTAAGTTGGACGTTTTCAAGACTACCGTTCCTATGCTTAGCTATGATCACCTCACCGGTACCGTTAGTAGGCATTCCATTCTCGTCTTCGGTAATACCGTAGTACTCCGGGCGATAAAGGAACATCACCATGTCTGCATCCTGTTCAATAGAGCCCGACTCCCTGAGATCAGAGAGCTGTGGCCGTTTGTCTCCACCGCGGGTCTCCACGGCACGGCTTAACTGCGATAGTGCAATCACCGGCACGTTAAGTTCCTTAGCTATACCTTTCAATGCCCTGGAGATAGAAGCGATCTCTTGTTCACGATTACCAGCTCCCTTGCTACTGTCTCCACTCATCAACTGGAGATAATCGATAATGATCAACTGAACATCATGTTGCGCTTTGAGCCTACGACATTTGGCTCGCAGTTCTAGTATACTCAGGCCTGGTGTATCATCAATAAAAATCGGAGCGCTCGTTAGTTTATGCGTTTTATGAACAAGTTGTTCCCATTCATAATCCTTGAGATCACCTTTTTTGATCTTCTCACTATCTAGCTCTGATTCAGCGGAAATCAGTCGATTGACCAGCTGGATGGATGACATCTCTAGAGAGAATATCGCAACCGGACTGTTAAAGTCAACTGCGGCATTACGCATGGCTGAAACGACAAAGGCCGTTTTTCCCATACCAGGACGAGCCGCAATGATCACCAGATCGGAAGGCTGCCAGCCAGAAGTCACACGATCCAATGCTGTAAAGCCGCTTGCCACGCCAGTCAGACCATCTTTGTGCTTCTTTCTTGCCTCAAGCTCATCTATCGCTTCTCGCATGAGCGAATTCATATCAGCGTAGTTTTTACGGATATGAGATTCAGATATCTCGAAAAGTGCCTGCTCAGTTCGGTCCAACAGCTGGAAAACATCGGTGGTGTCCTCATATGCATCGTGCTGGATCTCAGAGGAAACTTTGATCAGCTCACGTTTGATGGATTGTTCGGCAATGATCCTTGCATGGTATTCGATATTGGCGGCTGAGTTGACCCTGGTAGTAAGCTCTGTAATGTAGTACGCCCCCCCAACTATCTCAAGGGTCCCATTCTTCCGTAGTTGACTGGTGACTGTTAACAAGTCGACTGGTTCAGAATTATTGAACAAGTCAACAATAGCCTCAAATATAGCTTTGTTGGAATCTTTGTAAAATGACTCTGGTTTTAGGATATCAATGACGCTCGTCAAAGCATCTCTCTCGAGCATCAGCGCTCCGAGTACAGCTTCTTCCAAGTCAACTGCCTGCGGGGGCAGCTTTCCCAGCTGAGTTGACAGCTCTCCAGCATTGGTTTTTCTGTTTCTACCGGTAATTCTCAAGGATGACGTCTTCTCCCCTTTTTCCATATGTATCTCGTCTTGGGCTAGGTAATTTTGAAGTAACAAACCTAGCTAATCACTGACTAGCCCTGGGCTCGTGTTCAGCGAATTTAATAACAGCTTTTCCACTCGACTTATCCACATTAGAACGCCGGTCATTCCTAATTATTTAAGTTTGCAGCCGTTTCAAATTATTCTATTTTTGGAAGCGACGTAGTTTTAATGACATCAACCAGAAAAATTCATTTTATTTCCATTGGCGGTAGCGTAATGCACAACTTGGCAATAGCACTCTCAAAGAAAGGCTACCAGGTTTCAGGCTCAGATGATGAGATATTCGAACCGTCAAAATCACATCTTGAAAAGCACGGTCTATTACCCTCCGGGTTGGGATGGAACAGTGCCAATATCACGGAAGATCTCAAAGCTGTGATCCTTGGTATGCATGCCAAAGAAGATAACCCTGAATTGCTTAGGGCCAAGGAGTTAAATATTCCTGTTTACTCTTTTCCTGAATTTGTCAGATCTCAGTCAGAGCACAAGCAACGCATAGTGATCGCAGGTAGTCATGGAAAAACTACCATTACGGCTATGGTCATGCATGTGCTTAAACACCTTAACAAGGAGTTTGATTACATGGTAGGTGCTCCTGTCCAAGGTTTTGAGGAATCTGTGCAACTGACTGACGCTCCTGTGATCATCATTGAAGGTGACGAATACTTGACTAGCCCGATTGATCGGGTACCTAAGTTTTTGAAATATGAGCACCATATTGCATTGATCAGCGGTGTGGCATGGGACCATATGAATGTCTACCCTACTTATGATGACTATGTCAAGCAGTTTGACATCCTTGCCGATAATACCCCAAAGGGTGGAACATTGATCTATTGTGATGAGGACAACCTTGTCAATATCATCGGTACTAAAGAGCGTGCAGATGTAAAGGCATTAGCTTACACCGTACACCCTTACGAGATCAAAGATGGTCAGACATACCTCATGACTGACCATGGCATGGTAGCTGTCAAGGTATTCGGTGAGCACAATATGCAAAATATGGCAGCAGCTCTTACTCTTCTGAAAAGAATAGGTGTTGCTGAGTCAGATTTTTACAAGGCAATTGGCACATTTGAAGGAGCTGGTATCAGGTTACAACTACTTGCTGAAAACAAAAGCGTCAAAGTCTACCAAGATTATGCACATGCTCCCTCCAAAGTAGAAGCAACTACCAGAGCTGTCAAGGAGCAATTTCCTGAAATGAAGCTGACGGCAGTATTTGAGCTTCACACTTTTAGTAGCCTCAACAAGGACTTCCTACCGCAATATGCACGAACAATGCGTTCCGTAGATGAGCCCATTGTTTACATTTCTCTTAAAGCATTGTCACTCAAGGGGTTACCTGAAATCTCAGAAGAAGAAATCCGATCTTCATTTTCTAATGATAAAATCAGGCTATTCACCTCACAGGAGGAACTTAAGGCTCATCTACTCCAATCAAAAAGCGACTCTCAAGCTGTATTGCTCATGTCTTCCGGCAGCTTCGATGGGTTAGACTTATCAGAATTTTCACATCAACTCATTACTTAAACTTCATGCCACTTCACCTCAAGGCACCCTTAGCCATCTTCGATCTCGAAACTACTGGTGTCAACGTTTCTTCCGATAGGATAATTGAGATTGCCATCATTAAGATGCTACCGAGTGGTGGAGAAGAGAAATTAGACATGCGGTTGAATCCTGAGATACCAATATCTGGAGACTCAAGCATGGTCCATGGTATCTATGACAAGGACGTCAAAGACCAACCCACATTCGCTGATGTGGCAAGAGAGATCGTCAAGTTCCTTGACAAATGTGACCTGGGTGGCTTCAACATGCTAAAGTTTGATATACCAATACTACTTGAAGAGTTTGAGCGCTCTGGCATTGACTTCAACCTGCAAGGTCGTAAGCTCGTAGATGCTCAAAAGATATTCTTCATGATGGAGAAGCGTACGCTCTCAGCAGCTTATGAGTTCTATTGTGATAAGTCCCTTGAGGATGCGCACAGCGCTTATGCGGACACGAAAGCAACAATGGAGGTGATAGTGGCACAGATGGAGCGCTATAAGGGCAGAACTGTCATTGATAGTCTTGGCAAGGAGATCGGCTCTATCGAGCAATCCATTGAATCAATGCACAAAATATCCTCACATAAGATGGTAGACCTGGCCGGTCGGATGGTGCTCAATGATGATGGCGTTGAGGTCTTCAACTTTGGTAAGTTCAAAAACAAACCGGTAGAAGAAGTGCTGAAAAAAGAAGCTGGCATTTACGATTGGATCATGAAAGGAGACTTCCCTATCGACACGAAGAACAAGCTTACCGAAATTAAACTAAGAGGTTTTGGCCGCAGATAGTGACGTGAGGTCGTAAGCACTGCGTCAGTCCAACCGTATTTATTATCTTCGTTGTATCTGGTTATTCTACCAGAGTACACAACTATCATCACGAGCATATCTAGTATGGCGAAGACCATTATAGTTTCTAATAGACTACCTGTCAAAATGAGCATTAAGGAGGGTGAGCTCTCCTATCAATCCAGTGAAGGCGGTTTGGCTACCGGACTCGGCTCTATCTATAAAGAGGGGGACAATATTTGGCTGGGCTGGCCCGGATTAGCTACTGACAAGAAGAATACTTTCAAGGATGAGATCACCGATACTCTCCAAAAGGACAATATGTTCCCAGTGTTCCTTACGAGCAAGGAAATCGAAGACTTCTATGAGGGGTTTTGCAACGAGACAATATGGCCCAACTTTCATTACTTCAACCAGTACATCATATACGATGATGACATGTGGAAAGCCTATCAAAAAGTCAATCGCAAGTTTGCAAAGGCAATAGAAAAAGTGGCAGAGCCCGATGACACAGTTTGGATCCACGACTACCAGCTTCTACTCCTACCGGAAATGGTCAGGAGTCTGTTTCCTAAGATCAGCATAGGTTTCTTCTTACATATCCCCTTCCCTTCTTATGAATCATTTCGCTTACTTCCCTGGAGACGCGAACTGCTCATGGGCATGATCGGAGCAGACTTCCTGGGTTTCCACACCTATGATGATATGCGGCATTTCTTGTCTTCAGTGAGTCGCCTGGCTGGGATTGGCAACTCCAATGGAAAGATCAATGTAGGCAATCGAAAGATCATGGTCGATGCACTACCCATGGGTATTGATTATCAGAAATACCATGAGACCGCTTCAGCACCCGAAACACTAGCTCGGGAAGTGCGATACCGCACCAATATTGGAGAGACCAAATTGATCCTGTCAATTGACCGCCTCGACTACTCCAAAGGTATTCCTCAGCGTCTGCGTGCTTTCGAGCAGTTCCTAAAAAGGCACCCGGAGTTTTTAGAGAAGGTCTCGATCATGATGATTGTGGTACCTTCGAGAGATAGTGTAGGCAAGTACAAAGAACTGAAAGAGGAAGTTGATCTCTTAGTAGGCCGGATCAATGGTCATTATGGTAGGCTCAACTGGACCCCTATCCACTATTTCTATCGCTCCTTCCCACTAAATGCTTTATCTGCTTTCTATAGAATGGCCGACGTGGCATTAGTCACACCTATGAGAGATGGCATGAACCTCGTATGTAAAGAATTCATTGCCAGCAAACTCGATAAAAAAGGTGTACTCATCTTGAGCGAAATGGCTGGAGCCTCAAAAGAGCTCAGCGATGCGATCCAAATCAACCCTAATGACATCCATCAAATGGTCGATGCGTTACATCAGGCGTTGATAATGGAAGAGGAAGAACAGATCCAACGCATGGACGTCATGCAAAAGTCGCTCCAACGGTATAACATTCATCACTGGGTAGCTTTGTTTATGGAGCGTCTTAAGTTTATTAGGGAAGAACAGCAATCCCTGGAAACCAAGATCATAGATGATTTGACTCGCACGGACATCATTGAAAAGTATAGTTCGGCTGAAAAAAGGCTGATATTTCTGGATTATGATGGAACGCTCACTGGCTTCAAAGGCAATCCTCAAATGGCCAAACCCGACAAAGAGCTCTATGAGATACTTCAAAAACTAATAGATCAGCCTCAAAACAGGGTTGTAGTCGTGAGTGGAAGAGATAAAACCACTCTTGAAGAATGGCTTGGACACTTGTCCCTGGAATTCATTGCTGAACATGGCGTATGGAAAAAAGAACTTGACGGCAAATGGAAGACCATTACCAAGATAACAGGTCAGTGGAAAGACGAGATCCGTACTGTGCTGGAAGGGTATGTCAATCGTACACCAGGTTCTTTCATCGAAGAAAAAGACTATAGTATTGTATGGCACTATCGCAAAGTAGAGACTGGTCTTGGCGAAATAAGGACCCGAGAGCTAACTAGTCACCTCAACTATCTCGCAGGCAACAAAAACCTTCAGGTACTGGAAGGTCATATGGTTGTAGAAATTAAGAACTCCGAGATCAATAAAGGGCGAGCCGCAGCTCTGTGGGTAGACAAGCAAAAAAGTCCATTCATCATGGCCATTGGAGACGATTGGACCGATGAGGACACCTTTGTAGCTATGCCAGAGCATGCCTTTACCATCAAAGTTGGCAGCTCAGCCTCAGCGGCAAAATATAGTCTACCCTCTCCCTCAGAGGTGAGAGGGCTGTTAACTCAACTGGGCCAGGCCTAAAGAAAAGTAGGTCGGTCAAGCTTGCGGGCGATCCTGTTTGCTGCGTTGAGCAGACCGACATGACTATAAGCCTGAGGGAAATTACCCCACATGCTTCCGTCGGTCTCGGAAACATCTTCGCTTAGCAGCTTTAGATGATTCGAATAGTTTACCAGATTGTCGAAGATTTTGATGGCCTCATCAATTCTGTTAACACATGCTAATGCTTCTACATACCAGAAGGCACATATAAGAAAGGTGGTCTCAGGCTCGCCAAAGTCGTCTTGATGCTTATAGCGATAGAAAAGTCCGTTGGTAGCCAGGAGCTCATTTTCCAATGCCTTAAGATGTGCCCCAGCCTTATCCACGTCATTGCCAAAGTAATCCATCATGATCAACTGCAAGGTACTGGCATCCATACGGTCGGTTCCGATGGCCTGGGCGTACCCCCTCTTGGCCGGTACATAACATTCTTCTATTCGTTTTGCAGATATATCTCTAAGCTTAACAGCCAATTGTCCCATCTCATTGTTCTTAAGCGTTTTGGCTATTTTGATAGCGGCGCAACTACCCGCCCAATGGAACAAATAAGTGTATGCGTGTTTCTGGGCAAGATTACGAAACTCCCAAAGACCTGCGTCTGTCTGGTCCATGGTTTTCTCTATCAATTTGAGGGTTTTCATGACTAGATCTGCCGAATCAAACCTTTCGGTAAATATGATCCGCTTATCTGCATATAGCGGCAATAGCGAGATCAATACTTGACCGTACACATCATTTTGAATATGCTCATAAGCCTGGTTACCTACTCTTACAGGCTGTTCTCCTAGGTATCCCTGAAGATCGATCTCAGTTTCGACGATATCCGCACTGCCTGTGATTTTATAAAGTGGCTGGTATCGGTCCTGTTCGGTGTATGTCGCATTCATCACAAAGTGAAAATACTTCTCCAGTTCTTCAAAGTGCCCAATATTATTGAAGGCATTGAGCGTGTAGTAGGTATCACGCATCCAACAGTAGCGATAATCCCAATTACGCGTACTCCCCGGTGATTCCGGTAGGCTTGTAGTCATTGCCGCGATGATCGCTCCTGTATCTTCATATTGGTGAATTTTAAGCGCTAAGGCAGAACGAATGGCATAATCCTGGTAGAAATCGACAATGCTTGCAGACTTGACCCAATCCCTCCAGTAAGAAATCGTCTTTGATAAAAAGAGCTCTGCGGTCTCTTCCAGCGTGGCTTCCAATGGTGGCCCATAGGTTAGCACCAAATATTTAGTCTCGTTGAGCACAAAGTTCTGATCTTCAATGACATAATTGAGTGCGATATTGGTGGTCAGTCTTACATGGGCATCTAGATTGAGATATCTAATATGACTGCTTCCCATGCTCCGCTCAGGGCGCTTTTTACCATAGTCAGCCACTGGATCACAGATCACTTTGACCATCGGATTACCACTCAGAGGCTCAATTTTTCTGATAAGCATTAGCGGACGATAATAACGCTCATACTGGTAAAACCTGGGCGCAAAATCAGTGACCCTGTACGAACCGTCATTGGTCTGGACTTCCGTACAAAGTACATTGGTATTCTCAATGTAGTACTGATTAGATTCAAACTTTTCGCTCACAGGGGTAATTGAAAACTCTCCTCCTTTGTCCTTATCAAGCATACCACCAAAAATGAAGCTACTATCAAACCTCGGCCAGCACATCCAGGATACATTAGTTTGTCTATCTATATGAGCACTGAATGCGCAGTTGCCGATAACTCCAAAATCGTAAGTATGTCTTTTCATAGTAGATATTTATGGTTTGTTGGCCGCAAGATTTTAAAAAGTCAGCTACAATGCAACACCTCCAGACATAGATTGTCAGGTATATAAGCTCCGCACACAACAGGAGAAAAGAACACACTGAAAACACTTCAATGATACTACGGTTAACATATCATCTTTTAAGATATTTATGCTCGCCTCTCGTTTTATTGAAGTTTTGTCAGTTTTCCCTTAAGTCTCCATCAGCAGCTAATACTGACAAAAGTTTTTGTCGTAAAAGATATGCCCTATCATAAGACTCAAATTTCTCAACTGAATTGGCGGTATGCCGATTTTGCATATATTTAACCATACCGACCTAAGGTTGACATGATCGAATACATCAAGCAACGCAAACTCCTTCTTTATTCACTTCAGATCCTATTCGGACTAGTCATTTATGTGGTTTTGCTGGAGCGTTTGGTCACCTTCGAATCGATCAGTGATCAGTCTTCAATTACTGATTATCAAAACGCGATTTGGTATTCGGTTATCACATTAACGACGGTAGGATACGGCGACCTCTACCCTGCGACAACATATGGCAGGATCATTGGCTATGTGTTTGTGCTACTCAGCCTGGGTATCTATGGCCTCCTGATAGGTAAGATCACTACGCTACTCAGCACTTTCGAAGAGAACAAGAAACTAGGATATAACGGAACGAGTATGGAAGATCATACAGTAATCATTGGCTGGAATGAATTCAGTAAGCTGGTGACAGATCAGCTTCATGGTGTGGGCAAAGAAGTAGCTATAGTTACAGAAGAGCGCGACACGATTGATATCATTCGAGAGCAATACGACAATTCAACGAGAATTTTCACGCTGTTCAGCGACTATAACAGCTTTGAAACGCTTAAGAAATGTAATATCTCCAAAGCGGCTACAGTGTTCGTAAACCTGGATAATGATACGGAGAAGCTGGTTTATATCCTTAATCTTAAGAAACACTATGGCGAAGATATCTCATATGTTGTGACATTGGACAATGCCAACCTCAAACCAACTTTCATTAGTGCGGGTGCAGCAAATGCAGTCTCTAAGCATGAGATTTCCTCTAAGCTGCTCGCTAGTTATATTTTCGAGCCTGATGTTGCATCGTTTAGTGAGAGTATCATGTCATTCACTCAGTCTGAAACTGATTATGATATCAAGCAGTTCCTGGTAACGCCCGACAACCCGTACATCAACAAGCCTTACCAGGATGCTTTCTTCGACCTTAAGAAAAGATACAATAGCATTCTTATGGGTATCAGTAAGGTAGACAAGTACGGCAAACGTCGATTGATTAAAAATCCAATGGGTGATATCAACATCAGCCTTGGAGATTACATCCTCATCCTTATTAATGGAAAGGCCTTTAAGGTCATCCAGAAGGTGTTCAATGTTCAGGAAGGTTACTTCAAAGCCAAATAACGATGAGACCAGGAAGTATATGCTTTGTAATCTTGTTGATTGGTATGCTGTGTATAGTGGGGTGCAAGAACAGAGAAGTTCATGCTAGTGATGAGGAAGAAGGAAATAAGGACACTTTTAACGATATGCCAGTTGAGGGTATTGAGACACATTTCAATAGAATCGTTGTAGATGGGGTGGAATACCTGATTCTTGAAAGAGATAGAAACAATCCTCACGAAGGTTTCGGCTTCATGGCATTTCGTGCAAACCAACTCCTGGAAAAACAAGATTCAATATTGGCTTACCTTAAAGTACAATCAGAGAACCAGGCGGAAATTCTTTCCATCCTCAAGTCATCGAATTACACCGAGGAAAAAAACATCATTGATGATAAGATCCGCCGTATTCTAAGGGAGGAGTAGTGGCTTTTAGTGATGACCTAGCTCAGCGAAATAAGGCTTTAGTGATTTTAAGGCATTAGCTATTTCGGGACTCACCCAGCCTTTATCAGCCAAATCTTTGACATATTTTACTGCATCAATCAGATTATCTTTATCCTTAAACACCTCATCCATCAGGTTGCAATAGCTGATCAAAATGATCAATACCACCAATGAAGCCGGCGGCTTTGCACCTTTTATAGCTATAGCGTGCATACCATTTCTGATTTCCTGTTCAAAAGCATAGTTGGCATTATCCATACGCTCAGATACTGGTATCCAAAGTAGCTTGGTCGATTCTTTCTTGATGATGCCCCTATTCATTAAGAGGAAAGTAATGTCTTGCTGTAAATCAGCATAGTGATCACATATCCAGGTGATCATATCTTGAAGCTTGCGCTCTTCTTGCCCGACGAACTTGATAATATCATCAAGTATCTTATTTCCAGTACCTTTTTTATCTACCAGTCTAACAGTAGTGTCCGAGTCTATCTCCACTTTGTGACGAATAGCCAACTCGAAAATACAAGCGGCTATCATTCCCTGGTTGACAGAATGCTCTGCTGCCGAAAGCAATCTACCTTCTTCATCATCCAACGCAATTAGATACAGCCCTTCTGCTAAACTTAACTTCATCTCAAAAACAATTTATTGTTGGGTAAACAGTTTGAAGGATCAATCCTTCAGCAGCTTTTCAATCGTCATACCTTGTACAAGAATCGAGAAGATCACGACGCAGTACGTTGAAGTAACGATAATATCTTTTCCAGGCATAGCATCTGGCAAGGAAAGTGAAAGTGCCACAGATATACCTCCCCGTAGACCACCCCAGGTAAGAATAGGGATAGTCTTTGGCTCGAATTCTCTAAACCTTTTCATTATGGTAATGGGAAGCCCAACTCCAACTAATCTAGCTCCAAGTACTACCGCAATCGCCATGACACCTGCAAATGCGTATTCCAACTCAAATGTCTGAGCTATCACTAACATTTCCAGACCTATCAATATGAAGAGAATGGCATTTAATGCCTCATCAAGAAGATGCCAAAACTTAAAAACATATTCTCCAGTGGCATTTGCAAGATGCTCGTCTCTGCCTTGATTACCAATAAACAATCCCATGATCACCATAGCCAATGGTGCTGAGACGTGGATGAGTTCTGCCACTCGTCCTCCTACAAGCACAAGAGAAATGGTCACCAGAACTTCAAGTTCCACATGATCATTGTCTATATGCTCAAGAAGTTTAAATCCAAGATACCCGAACAAAGCACCCATCAATAAACCACCACCGACTTCAACACCAAACAGCGTCAATACCTCCATGGGATCGAAGTTCTCCATGCCCTTGCGCGCTATCCCGAGTAATGTCAGGAACACAACAACACCAACACCATCGTTGAATAGTGATTCCCCAGCGATCTTTATTTCAAGCTTCTGGGATAGGCCAAACTTCTTGGTTAATGCAAGTACCGCAATAGGGTCGGTAGGAGAAATCAATGCACCGAAAAGCAGACAGTAGATAAGGTCAACAGGATAGCCTACCAACTGGAAAACAAATTGCATTATAAATCCCACAATGAAAGTGGACATCAATGTACTTCCAACAGCCAATATGATGATAGGTACTCTTTCTTTCAACAAAGCACCCAGATTGACTGATAATGCCCCGGCAAATAGGAGGAAGTTAAGCATGATCTGCAATAAGGTCTCCTCAAAATCAAACTCCTCCACAATGTGTTTTGCCCCAAGCATGACCGAGGGGAATACATATCCTAAAAGCAAAATACCCAAAGACATGGCCAAAGCAATTGCCATTAGACCAATGGTAGAGGGTAGCTTGAGAAGTGTAATATTGATAAGCGTAAATACCGCAGCTAGAAAGATAAGGAGAGTTATTAGATCAAGAATTCCCATATCGCTAGAGAAAGGTCAGTTAATGGTTAGTGACGATCAAGTCAAAGATTGCCCTAATTAAACAAGAAATTGACTCAATCGAAACAGAAACTTGGAAATAAGTATCAGTTTCAGCACCATAAATTCGTCAGTTCCAGGCAAGTTGATTCCTTTCTTCCCAATAGTCTTGAGCACTAAGTTGAAGCCGATCAAGTTGTGATATTTCCGATTCGGTCAATGCGATTTCAGTGGCCCTAGCGTTGGAAGTCACGTGATCTGTAGTCGCAGCGCCGCTCAGCACTACATGATGGTAAGGTTTGCTGAGTAAATAGGCTAGTGCAATAGCATCTATCCCGACATCATACTTATGTGCCATGCCGTGAAGTATATCAATATGAGTTTTAAAAGATGGGTTTTTATTACGTGAGGTCAACCGACCATTGGCGAGACCCTCTTTGATGATAATACCCATGCCCCTCTCAGCAGCCTGTGCCACCACCCTATCCGAATGATGCTCCAGGATATTGCTTGTGATCTGTACGCTATCGAAAAGCAGCCTTCCTTCTACACTTATCTTCATAGCCTGCTTTAATACTTCAGATTGTTGCTCACCGCTTAAGCTCAACCCAATAAGCATACCTGTATCTTGTATCGCTCCCAGTTTGTCCAGGACTTCCGTATTGTTCAGAATACCACTTTCGAAGGTTGCAGAATGTACCTGATAGAGCTTTAGCGCCGGTTCCAGTTTTTTTGAGCTTAGCCTCCATTGTCGGTTAAGGACGATGATCGAGTGTTCCTTTACCTCATGTTTTTTCGCTTGTACTTGCCAATCAGCGGTATAGGTATAGCCCCATTTCGAACCGACATTCACATGATCACTCATACTTTTCTTTAACCAGGATGAAAGGAAGTTCTCTGACTTACCATAAGACTGGGCTGCATCAAAATAGTTGATCCCCAACCCCACCGCCTCATCCATTACCTTATGTGCACGATTTTCCATGTAAGAGATACCATAGTTGCGCCCAAGATCATCTGCATGTCCAAGGTTGATATAGCCAGGTCTTCCAAGGGCTGCAAGTCCCAGTCCCATTCTACTCAATTCTAAACCTGAATCCCCAAACTTTACCTTTTCCATGAATCAATTGAAATTATCCACCGCTCAACATGCAGCGTGACAAATATTGATCAAAAATTGATATTTTGGCCTTCTTTGTACTACAGCATTGTTGTCTGAAATAGCATCAAATCTAAATCACACCGCCAATTGCATTCCATTATGAACAGAATCGTACTCTCATTCATGCTAAGCACCTTTTGTCTATCAATCATACATTCGGCGCTAGCGCAAAAAAGAAAAAGATCGGAAGCTGCTAACTCCGGATATACCTACCCCAATGAAGCACTTAAAGGTCTCAAATACCGTTCTATCGGACCGTATCGAGGGGGTCGAGTCACAGCGGTGGAGGGAATACAAGAAAAACCCTATACTTTCTTGATGGGCTCTACCGGTGGAGGAGTTTGGAAAACAAGCGACGCCGGTGAAACGTGGCAGAATATCTCGGATGGCTATTTTAAGGTCGGTTCGATCGGTGCTATTGAAGTAGCAGATGCTGACGCTAATAAAATCTACGTGGGCACAGGTTCAGCTTGTATTAGAGGCAATATTTCCATTGGACGCGGAGTATATGTCAGCGAGGATGCAGGAGCCTCATGGACCCTTTCCGGGTTAGAACAAGCAGGTCAAATTGCCAAGATCATTGCTCACCCCAAGAATGAGGATTTGGTTTTTGTGGCGGCTCTGGGTAATCCATTCGGAAAGAATGAGCAGCGGGGTGTTTTCAGATCATCGGACGGAGGTCAAAACTGGGAAAAAGTTCTTTACCACAGTGATTCGGTCGGGGCTATTGACCTTGTAATGGACCCTACCAATCCAAGAATACTCTATGCTGGAATGTGGAGAGCCGAACGCAAGCCATGGACCATGATTGACGGTAGTACAGAAGGAGGACTCTACAAGAGCATGGACGGTGGTGATACTTGGAAGAAGCTGACCAATGGTCTACCATCCGGGCTTGGTGGGCGAATTGGCTTGGCGATTGCACCAACGAAACCTGACAGGATATGGTATTATCAGGAAACGGCTGTCGAGACAGATGGTGGCATATACCGCTCTGATGATGGCGGCATGAGCTTTACAAAAATCAATCGAGAGCACCTACTTCGTCAGCGAGCATGGTACTACACTCATATCCATGCTCATCCGACCGATGAAAACACAGTCTATGTTAACAATACCGGCTTCTATAAGTCGGTGGATGGTGGTACTAACTTCAGTCGGATCTCTACACCGCACGGTGATAACCACGGCTTATGGATCAATCCTGACAATCCGGATATCATGATCCAATGCAATGATGGTGGAGCAAATGTATCTTTTAATGGTGGCAAGACATGGGGCAACCAATTCAATCAGCCAACTGCGGAGTTCTATAGAGTGACAGTCGATAATCAGTTTCCGTACCGCGTCTACGGAGCACAACAGGACAATTCAACACTTACGGTTCCAAGTAAGACTCCCGGTGGGGTTACTCCAAAAGAGCATTGGTACGCTATCGGAGGTGGTGAAAGTGGTCACATTGCGGTAGATCCAAGAGACCCCAACATCGTGTACTCAGGCAACTACATCGGTCAGATAGATCGCGTTGATCTAAGCAAAGGCCACAAGCGCAACGTGGTAGCCTACCCTCAAATGCATGATGGCGTGGCTCCACGCCATATCAAATATCGCTTCCAGTGGAATGCCCCGATAAGGCTATCGCCTCACAACCCTGATGTCCTCTATCATTGCTCACAATATGTGCACAAATCTACTGACGGTGGGCAAACCTGGGAGGTGATCAGCCCTGACCTAACCACGAACAAAGACGAGTATCAGAACCTGCCCGGAGGGCCTATTCAGCATGACCATACTGGTGTAGAGTTGTATACTACAATATTCAGCTTTGAAGAATCTCCACACAATGAAGGTGAGCTATGGGCAGGTACTGATGACGGCTTTGTGCATATCTCCCGCGATGGTGGTACCAGTTGGACCGACATCACTCCTACCGGAATGCCTTACGAAGGTACGGTCAACACTATTGACCTCTCTGCCCATAAGGAAGGCAGGGCCTATGTTACCGTGTATCGATATCGGGACAATGATTTCCGTCCTCACATATTCTTCACGGATGACTGGGGTACGAGCTGGAGGTCGATTACTAGCGGTATTCCAAATGATCATTTTGTTCGTGTGGTCAGAGAAGATCCGAATAGAGAAGGTTTGCTCTATGCCGGCACTGAGTTTGGCATGTACATTTCGTTTGACAATGGTAACAATTGGCAAAGCTTCCAACTCAACCTACCGGTAACACCTATAACTGACATGTTAATCAAAGAGAAAGACCTAGTGATCTCTACTCAGGGCCGTTCCTTCTGGATACTAGACGACCTCAGCCCACTCTACGAGATGAGTCAGGAGATGGCAGCCAAGCCTGTTCATTTATTTGAACCCAGAACTGCCTATCGCACCCAGATGAGAGGTTTTTTCCGAGGAAGCGGAGCACCAGAGCGTCCACCATTTGGGGCATTGATCTATTACTATCTCAACGAAAAGCCAACACCTGATGACACGGTCCGACTTGATATCATGGATGCTCGTGGAGAAACAGTCAAAGTATTTTCCACACATCCTGATAAATCATTGCAAGAAGTTAAATTGAATGTTTCGGGAGGATTGAACAGGTTTGAGTGGAACATGACCGGAGCAAAGCCGGAAATCCTACCAGGTTCTTTCATGTCCCTTTCCTACACTGGTGGACACTCAGTACCACCGGGTAACTACGGTGCGCAGTTATCCGCCAATGGTGAGACACAATCAGTATACTTTGAAGTGAAAAAAGACCCGCGTTGGGAGCAAACAGATGCAGACCTCAAAGCACAACATGAGTTGGTAGTTGAAGTAATGGAGAAGCTTAATGAAACACATGATGCTATCCATCAAATAAGATCGGTAAGGTCCCAGGCCAAAGAGATTGCAAAATTGGCTGTAGATGCTGGTTACAACAAGGAGATATCAGGTAAGGCGGATGAGCTGTTTATAAAACTTACTGCTATTGAGGACGAACTCATCCAGAGCAAGAACGAAAGTGGGCAAGATCCTATCAACTATCCCCCCAAGCTCGACGACCAATTTGCCTACCTCTACTCTACGGTCAATGCACAGGATTCAAGACCTACGGAAGGAGCTTACGAACGCTTTGAGGATTTGAAAAAAGAACTATCAGTTCACCTTAAGAATCTGGATGATATCATGGGGTCGGACTTCAAAGACTTCAATGGTATGTTGGATGAAGAGGGTGTGAGCAGGATTATCATTCCTAAACGCTGATGAGAATTAAATTATAAAAGGCACGTTGAGTGCCTTTTATAATTTAAAAAATCCATCCTATTGAATTACTGTGAAAACCGTTGAAACTATTTGTCTGAAGTAATTACACCAACTCTATCGACCAGAACAATACCGGCCTCAGTGGTATTGGCTACTAAGGAAAGTGAGGTGATTTGAGAGGTTGCTAGACCCAGGGCTGAAAACTCCGAAAAAGGTATAAAAATGCTTTCTAGCACAGGCTCCCATTCATTGCGATAGCGTGAGGTGGTAAGAGACTTAGTTTTGAGATACCTGATCTTTAGTCGAGGCGGCACTAGTTTGTGATCTGATAGCTTAATCGAAGCTGTATTGCCAGACGCATCGTTGAGGACTATTTTAATGTCATTGTTCAGGCTGTCTTCGCTTGCATCTTCCAAAAGTGATGGATCTCCAGCACCAATAGACAGGGTCAACATTTGTGCCCCAGACAAGTCAAGCGTATCAGCGAAACTTATGTTGTAGTTTGCAACCTCAGGCACAGAGTCCTTCTCCCAGCCTAGTACCAATGTGTGGTTCTCTTGATGCCTGCCCGCCCTAAACTGTAAGTAGTCTTCCGCCCAAACATCATATTCCTCAGCGCCTGCAGTACCCTGTCCTACTGTAGACAGCTCTATATCTTCCTCAAAGTCAGCCCAATATTCAGTATTACTGTCCTCATAGAGCGTCATGGCTAGTGTGTTTTGCGGTAACCAAGCGCTACCATGTCTCAAGTCTTGAAACAGTGGTGCATAATCCATATTATCCATTAAAGTCACTTCCAAAAAGGCACTGATCAATACTTCAGCGTACTTTCGTTGATCCTCGCCTGAAATCATAGGCTCGGTATTAAGGAAGAGGTTGCCTGGGAAACCCGAATCATGCCTACCCCAAATTGAGTTGAACTGTCCGTGATTTGCCCCATGGAGATAGACTCCTGACTTCAGGTGAAATAATGAGTCGGTGAAATCGGTTCTCTGGAGTTGTCTTAGACCGAAAAAACTATCTTCATCGCTATCATATGAGCCTTGGATCCCAAGAAAGTCCACATTCTCCATTCGGACACGACGATCATACCTGTAGTCTGTTGGAGCTATCGCGATAACCGATTGAATACCAAAGTTGAAATCAAACTGTACCCTACTATCATCGGGAAAAGCAGAAAGTGTATTGAATGCTCCAGCGATAGGTACTGCTTCTCCTCCTCTTGAATGTCCAATCAGAGCTACTCGATCAAGGTCTGCTTTACCGCTGAGTTCGTGTGAGGGGTCACTATTCCATTTTCTCCACTGCTCCAAATGTTTGAGTAGCAACCAAGCCCTGGCTGGTAACTCTCTACCACGAAAATCCCCTGCCCATGAGCCATTGATATAGTTCTCATCTACTGAAATGGTGATGTATCCTCGGCTTGCAAGCAGCTCACCAATGTAAGCATAGCCCGGATCAGAGTACTCCTCCATGCCATGGTTACCATGTACAATAAGTACGACTGGAAAAGGTCCGTCACCTTCGGGCATCCAGGTGATTCCATTCAGTGGCCACTCATCGATACCAAACCCCCAATACCATGATCGTTTTTCCGCCTGGTCCCCTTTCCATGTAGGGAGAATGTATTTACCACTGACTGTTTCTGATTGGTAATCAATCTCTTCACCAAACTCAGGGCGCATTCTATTAACACCGCTTCCATAAGTGAATCTGGTAAACTGATAATTGCCTTTAGCTGATGGGTCAGCCATGTTGAGTCCATACCTTGGGTCTAATGGTTTTTGTTGGAAGTCAATAGCATACGGGTCCTCCCCTTCACGCAGGAGCCAGTAGCTCGTATAGGACAAATAGCCAATTCCTGCCAAGAGACCAATTGTAATGACCAACTTCCTAAGGGAGTCAAACTGACCAAGCTTTCCTGATAAGAGCACCCAAAGCCCTCCAAAGATCATTGCCGTAGCTACCAGTGTCAAAAAGCCTCCGTAATAGAAAAACTCATTGGGAATACCAAAGCGGATGTTTTTCAGCACCATCAAGACACCAATCGCTCCACCCATGGCACCAATGAAATAAGAAGGGTAAAGTCCCAAAGATCTCACGACCAACATAGATAGAATTGGGAATACAAGTAAAGACACCACCATCGCTCCTATGGAGATAAGCACAATCCATCCTTGGGAAATCCCATAGGAAGAATGAAAAGCTATGATGATAGCAAATAAACATGACAACAGTATCACTCCGATACTGGCCCCTTTCCAGTAGCTGTCATTCGTAATGGCCTGCTCTTTGGGTGGAAAGATGAGACTTCTGAAAAAGGTCTTTATAATGTCAGATATATTATTATTCACGAGCGATGGTTTTAGTAACTGGGAGATTCAAAGATTGAAAACTAAACACCTAGATCACCTACCACAGATCAAATTTCAATACCGGGCAGCTAAAGGTATTTTTATTAACAAAATGTCAATTATTGATACTCAATACCAATGCATATTAGCAATTTTTCAAAACTTGATTTTGATTGAAAATATACAAACGGTCGATCCTTGTTGCTAGTGATTAAAATTACCTTTGCGTGCTGAATTCCATTTTTTGAATTGACATGGATAAGCATTTTGTCGTCGATTTTGATAGTACTTTCACAAAGGTGGAAGCACTGGATATTCTTGGCGAGATCTCCCTCAACGGCAAGGCTGATAAAGATGAGCGTTTGCATCAAATCAAAGAAATCACAGACCGCAGTATGGGCGGTGAGCTTTCTTTCCGACAATCCCTCGAAGAGCGCATCGGACTTCTCGATGCTCGACGCAACCACCTACCGGAACTGATCAAGCGACTGGAGCACCTGGTATCAAAATCATTTAGCCGGAACAAATCCTTTCTGACCAAGCACCGGGATAACGTTTATATCGTTTCGAATGGCTTCAAAGACTTTATTATACCTATTGTCATCAAGTATGGTATTAGGGAAGAGCACGTCTTTGCCAATCAATTTGTCTATGACGAGAATGACAAAATTATTGGTTTCGACAAGGACAACATATTGTCATCAAGTAATGGTAAACCGGCACAAATCAAATCGCTCGGCCTTGATGGTGAAGTGTACGTAATAGGTGATGGCTACAATGACTATGAGATCAAGGCAGCAGGACTGGCCGATAAGTTCTATGCATTTACCGAAAACATAGAGCGTAACGCCGTACTGGAAAAGGCCGACCACATCGCCCCTTCATTTGACGAAATCTTATATTTGAATAATATGGAAGAAAGAGCACTCTCCTATCCAAAGAACCGCATCAAAGTATTACTGCTTGAAAACATTCATGATAAAGCAGTAGAAATGCTCAAAGAGGAAGGCTACCAGGTAGAGGTGTATGGAGCAGGTCTCACGGAAGAAGAGCTGTCAGAAAAGATCAAGGATGTCTCGATACTAGGTATCCGGTCAAAAACGCAGGTCACTTCCAAAGTCCTCCAAAATGCTAAGCGTCTATTAGGAATCGGAGCATTTTGTATAGGAACCAATCAAATAGATCTGGAAGCAGCACAGAAAAAGGGGGTAGCAGTCTTCAACGCACCATTCAGCAATACACGATCAGTAGTTGAGCTAGCAATTGGTGAGATCATCATGCTCATGCGCAACCTACCAGACCGCTTTACAGCTATGCATGATGGCAAATGGAACAAATCCGCCCAGAATAGCTTCGAAATCCGCGGAAAATGCCTTGGGATAATCGGATACGGTAACATAGGCGCACAGCTCTCAGTCCTGGCCGAGTCTATGGGCCTCAAGGTGTATTATTTTGATATCGAGGAAAAGCTCGCCTTGGGTAATGCCACCAAATGCGATTCGCTCGATGAGCTACTACGAGCTGCCGACGTGATCTCACTGCATATTGATGGCCGACCCGACAATAAAAACCTTTTTGGTAAGGCCGAATTTGAAAAAATGAAATCAGGGTCAATATTCATTAATCTGAGTAGAGGACATGTAGTAGATATTCTTGCTCTAAAAGCTGCATTGGAGTCAGGTCATCTGGGTGGTGCGGCGGTAGATGTGTTTCCCGAAGAGCCCATCAGCAATAATGAAGAGTTCATCTCTGAGCTAAGAGGTCTGAAAAATGTTATCCTTACCCCGCATATCGGCGGTAGCACGCAAGAAGCTCAGGTGAATATTGCACAGTTTGTACCCAACAAGATCATGGAGTACATCAATACCGGCTCCACCAACAACAGTGTTAACTTACCCAATCTCACCCTTCCTATTCTCAAGGATGCTCACCGATTCATTCACCTGCATCAGAACAACCCGGGTATCCTGGCTCAAATCAACAATGTCCTGGCCAAGCACGATATCAACATCGTCGGCCAATATCTGAAGACCAACGAAATCGTTGGCTATGTGATCACCGATATCAACAAGGACTATGACAAGGAAGTAATGGCCGACCTGAAGAGTATTGAGGGTACTATTCGATTCAGAGTGCTCTATTAAAAAAGCTTCCCGATCACTCGGGAAGCCCTGATATCTCCCGGCAGGCCCCTGAAGTTATTATTAAACCTCTGAAATACAGGATTTGAGCTGTCTCATCCTCTCAACCCTCCACTGTTATCCTATGTCTGAGACATGAGGTCCTGTTTTGCAACAGGATGAGGCCCGGTTTTAAAGCGAAACTTCACTCGGTATTATTTAACTGTTAGGTTTAAAATAGATACCAGACCTGCGGGAATTTCTTTTCACCTAGCGGTAAAACTAGCTTTTATTGCTTTTAAAATTCAACATTCGATCATTAATTCATGTCCCCACCGAAAGACAATGATGGTAATGTCGTCTGCAACTGAATGTCGGCATTCTTCTAGTCTGAAATTGTGCAGATGTCTCGCTGACTCCTTGTAATTTCGCCTTATGCCAAAAAAGATATTCTTCACCCCTGGCCCATCTGCACTCTACTACACTGTAGAAGAGCATATTAAGTCCGCCCTGAAGGCTCAAATCCCGGAAATCTCTCATAGGAGTACAACCTTTCAGGCCATATATGAGGAAGCAGTGACTAACCTTAGAGAGTTATTGGCCCTACCGGGAAACTTCCATATCGCTTTTGTAGCGTCAGCTACTGAAATCTGGGAACGGTTAATACAAAATCTTGTGGTCGATCACTCACTTCATCTTGTAAATGGTGCTTTTTCAAAGCGCTTTGGTGAGATCTCAGCAGAGCTTGGACGTAAAGTCTCGGTCTACCAATCAGAAGAAGGGCAAGTTCCTTTGATTAAAGATATCAGCGCAGATGAAGCACCAGAATTAGTAGCGATCACTCAGAATGAGACCAGCACAGGAGTTCATTTTCCACAAGAGAATGTTAAAGCACTTCGAGAACGCTTTCCTGATGCTATCCTGGCCATGGATGTTGTTAGTTCCATACCCACCACTATTGATTTCGATAGCATCGACTCTTTTTACTTCTCAGTGCAGAAATGCTTCGGTCTCCCGGCCGGTCTGGGGGTATGGATATATAATGACAGATGTTTGAACAAAGCAGAAACCATTAGGGAGGGCACTCAGAGTATTGGTAGCTACCATGCACTGCCGAAACTGCACGCTTCGGGATTAAAAAACCAGACACCTGAGACACCCAACGTTCTTAACATTTTTCTATTGGCCAAAGTTGCCCGTGACATGCTAGATAAAGGTCTCGACATGATTATCAGGGAAACCAACTACAAATCTGCTGTCCTGTATCAAATGCTTGAACAACATGCCAAACTATCACCTTTTGTAAAGGACAAGGCCTTAAGGTCAAAAACAGTTATAGTGGCTGATGTCGATGGTGACTCAAGTACTATAATCGACCCTATTTCAAAAAAGGGAATGATCATCGGTACAGGTTATGGTCCTCACAAAAAAAGCCAGATCAGGATAGCCAGTTTCCCGACACACTCCAAAGAACAGATAGAGTTATTGGCAGACCAGATTGCCCTATTGAGCTAAAAAACGTTTGCAGAAGAAAGCAAAAGTTTTCGACTAAAAAAAAGACCGTTTTTTGAAACAAATTCTTTCAAACCGTCATTTATATCAATATAATTTGGGCATTCAGGCAAGGTTCTGGATTTCAGATTACTTAATTTCGCGGTAATTTTTTAAGAGGACAATCTCATGAGCACATTTGAGAAAATATTAATTGGATTAGATAATACTGCCATGGATCAACAACTGATCCGCAGTGCTAAGCATATAAGTAGGATTTCTGGTACGCAGCACATTCTATTCACCCATGTGGTCCGCACAGCTAATCTTTCTGATACCTTGATCAAGGAGTTTCCCAATCTTGTAGAAGACGCTCTAAAGGACCGGAGACAATCTTTGTGGACAGCTATAGAGAAAGAATTCGATAGCAATGATATTGGCAAAGTCGACCTGGAAGTGATCCAAGGTCAGCCCACAAAAGAAATAATGCGTCAGGTAAGTAAAGAAGGCACAGACCTGGTAGTAGTTGGAAGGAAGAAATCAAATTCTACAGGTACTGGCGGAGTGATCATCAATCGTCTTGCGCGTAGGGCCTCATGCTCACTCCTGGTCATACCTGAGGGCAAGTCTGATATCAGGCTAAACAAAGTGTTAGTGCCTATCGATTTCTCGTTACATGCCCACATGGCCTTAGAATGTGCTGCATCGCTTTCTAAAGAGTGTCAGCATAAACCTGAGATTATTACGCAAAATGTATTTAGCGTTCCGGCAGGATATCATTATACTGGTAAGACTTATAGCGAGTTTTCTGATATTATGAAACAGAATGCTAAACGCGACTATCAACAGTTTGTTAGTGATATTGATATCGATCTTTCACAGGTAAAAAACATTTATACCCAAGACAAGAACGATGACATTATAGGCACTATTTACAAAACAGCTAAGAAACTGGATGTGGATACTATCATGATCGGTGCAAAAGGCAGAACAGCTACCACAGCCTTGTTCATTGGTAGTGCCGCTGAGAAGATGATCCAGTATGACACAGATATTCCCCTTTTTGTCATACGACCAAAGGGCAAAAACGCAGGTATTCTCGAGTACTTAAAAGAACTCTAAAATCAAGCTGACGGCTTCCTGAATTTATCCAGGAGGCTGTTAAGCTGTGCGCATTCCTCATCAGACAGGTTTCTGATATTACCCTCCCAAGACTCCAAAGACTCATCGATCTGGCTGAGTAGATCGAGTCCTTTAGCAGATATAGTGACATCTACAGCTCTACGATCATCTTTGCACTGAGAGCGTATTACCAATCCTTTTTTCTCCAGTTTATCGACTATTCTGGAAGCATTGGACATGCGGTCAAGCATGCGCTCTATGATCAGATTGACCGTACAGGGATTAGGGTACTGACCCCTCAAGATCCTAAGTACATTATACTGTGGTAAAGTGAGGTCAAAAGGCTTAAAAAGCCGGAACTGACGTTCGTTGACCCAGTTGGAGGTAAATAGAAGGTTGACGACCACCTTTGAGAATTCGCTCTTCCAACTTGATTGTCTTATATCTTCGTCGAGAGACATATTAGCTACGTTTGTAATTAATGTAACAACATCTGAAGAAATTAGTTTGGTTTTTGTTTTTTCAATTAAACCTTCTGACGTAACTACCATCTAATCTCCAAAACAAGGCTTGTACCGGCCCGGAAAAACCATTTGATTGGAAGAATTAGAACTCCTTGAGAAACTCAAAGATCCTGAGACACGCAACTTTGCGTTCAATCAGTTAGTGAGAGCTTACCAGGAAAGGATATACCATCATGTGCGTAAAATGGTAATAGATCATGACGATACAGATGATCTCGTGCAGGAGACATTTCTAAAAGTCTACAAGCACATCGACCGGTTCAGGGAAGATGCGAGGCTATACACATGGATCTACAGGATCGCTACCAATGAATGTCTCAGCTTTTTAAAAAAGAAGAAACGTCGGTTCTTCATGCCAATTCATGATCTGAAAACTGAATTGGTCGGAAAGCTTGATCAACAAGCCGACCTTTCAGGAGATGAAATCCAGCTTAAACTTCAGAAGGCACTATTGACATTACCTGATAAACAACGACTAGTATTCAATATGAAGTACTATGATGAAATGAAGTTTGACGAGATTGCACTAATCACAGACACTTCCGTTGGCGCTCTAAAGGCAAGTTATCATCATGCCACGAAAAAAATTGAAGCTTATATAAAAACACATTAAACCATTGTCGCAATTGATAGTCAAAGGAGCAAAATGAAAAAGATAGACCTCAACGATCTCAAAAAGGAACAACCTTTTAAGGCACCAGAAGGCTACTTCGAAGAACTGCCGGGCTTGATCCAATCACGGGCTGTCGATTCCGGTAGCAAGACTAGGATCTGGGAAATACCCGCGATCAGATGGGCAGCTATACCGGCAATGATCATTGCGATAGTGGTATTTATCCTACTTCCCAATGGAGAGCAGGTTGGACCTGATGAGCTACTTGCTGAAGTATCTACAGAAGAATTGGTCGCTTATCTTGAATACTCTGAAGTCAGTACGACAGAGTTACTGGACATGGTCGACCAACCAGAGATGCTCTTCGAGGATAGTGAAGCAGATCTGTTCGGAGATAATTTGAGCGAGGAGGACATGGAATTATTGTTAGAGAATTACGACGTATTGTTATGAAAACGAGAGAGATAAAAAAACTGTATGCTGTAATGCTGAGTATACTGGTGGCGACAGTTACCTACGCCCAGGATGGAGCAAACATGAAAAGAATAGAGAGTGCTAAGATCGGTCTTATAACAGAAAGGTTAGGCCTCTCACCTGATCAGGCCGAACGATTTTGGCCGCTCTACAAGGAGTTTAGCCAGGAACGTGCTGCGATAAGACGAGATTTTGTTAGAGCGAAACGCAATCATGATCCCAGTAAGGCAACTGAGGAGGAAAATCAGCAATTGATCGCGATGGGCATGGAAGTGAAGCAACAGGAACTCAACCTTGAAAAGACCTACTCAGACAGACTTCTTCAAGTCATAAGCTCAAGACAACTAGTGCAGCTACGCAAAGCAGAAGATGACTTCAGACGAATGATACTTAGAAAAATACAAGAGCGTCAACAAATGGAGCGCGTCCGTCAACGCAACAATGATAGATTAAATCAACAGAGAAACTGATCCACCAAAACCTATTCACCTTGAAATGGATTGCCATAACCACGCTAATCCTGTCCATTTCTCTCTCTGGTTCAGCTCAACCTTTAGATTCACTTATCTTCACCGAAGAGGAAGAAGCTTTGCTGGCCGAGTTGGAGGCGATGGACTCACTATCATTGTTTAGTTTGATAGACAATCTGCTCACCTACGAGCCCATCAAGTCAACCGTGAACATCCGACTTGGATATAATGGGCAAGTCACCACGGCCGGGAGAGATTTTGGTGTCAATCAGTATGGTATTTCACCAGGCGTTAGCTATTATCATAAATCCGGAGCTTATGCAGACTTAAGCGGCTTTTGGAATAGTGAATTTGACCCTCAGTATCACCTGACGGTGGCTACCATCGGCTACCTTGGATTGCTCAATGAATCATGGTCGTACAATGTCTCCTACGACCGTAGTTTTTTCAATGGAGCGGAATCATCAATCACCAATAGTCTCATCGGTGGGTTCTCATGGACCAAAAAATACCTAAGTGCCAATATCAACTACTCCTACTGGTTTGGTGAGGTCTCGGCACATCGCCTCACTCCTGGCCTCTCTGGCTATTTCAATCTCAAACCGAAGCAATCCATTTTTACCCGTATAGTCATTATGCCAACAGCCTCTATCTTACTTGGCAATCAGGCTATCATCAACATCAGGTTCAACGACAATGAAAGGGTACGAAGGACCGTTGCGTTAGCGAATGTCGATGAAAGAAGGATCCGGCAGATGGTGGATAATGGAGTACTGACAAGACAACAGGCCCTGGCTATTTTTGTATTGAAGAATGCTGAAAACCTCAACCTCAACCAGGCACAATACGACCGCATCTATGACTTCCTCTATACAGAAGAAACCACAGAAGCTTTTGGCATCATGAATTACTACTTTACCCTACCGGTCAGTCTATATATCAACCAGTTTAGCCTTTTGTTAAGTTACACTTACAATATCCCGGTGGCCCTACCAGGTGAATCACTTGATCTCGAAAACACAGGTTATCTAAGTGTGGGTTTAAGTTATACCTTTGGCAATTAAGCCTTAGCTCATGGAGCCCATATCGCTTCTCGAACTCAACCAACATATCAAAAACACCCTGAGCCGTACGCTCGATCCTTCCTACTGGGTAGTGGCCGAAATCGGAGAAATACGAGTAACGCAAAAGGGGCATTGCTACCTAGAGTTAGTACAAAAGGAGCATGAAGGGCTGGTCGCCAAATTCAGGGCCACCATATGGTCCTATACCTACCGGAACCTCAATGGTTGGTTTGAAGCTATCACAGGTAGTCCACTCAAGCAAGGCATGAGTATTCTTGCCAATATCCAGGTGAGCTATCATGAGCTATATGGACTCAATCTCAACATAAGGGACATTGATCCGAAATACACGTTGGGCGAGCGAGAACGTAAAAAACAAGAGACGATAGCCCAACTCCAGAGTGATGGTATTTTCGATTTTAACAAATCCCTCCAATTGCCACAAGTTCCACAGCGCATAGCGGTAGTAAGTTCTCCTACAGCGGCGGGATATGGTGATTTCATGGACCAGTTGGAAAAGAGTCCATATCAGTTCGAAACGACTTTATTCAAAGCCACACTGCAGGGGGAGCAAGCAGCTACATCGGTGACTCAAGCGTTGTTGGAAGCCCACCAATATTCTTTTGATCTAGTGGTTATAGTTAGAGGTGGTGGGGCCCAAATTGACCTAGATACCTTCGATGATTATGAACTATGCAGCCATATTGCTCAGTACCCCATTCCGGTAGTTGCAGGCATAGGACACGAGCGAGATCATACCATAGCCGATATGGTGGCACACACATCACTCAAAACACCTACCGCAGTTGCAGAATTCTTGATAACTGCCTTGAAAAGCTTTGATGACCTCATAGCAGGAATAAGTTATCAGATAGCGCAAAATGCTTATCAGCGATTGCAAGAAGCACAATATGAACTACAGGGTATCAAACAATCACTTTCATTTAGTGCAAGACATGAGATTAGCAAGCGAAGTGCAGACTTGAAGTCCATGAACCAGCAACTTCACAGCTCCGTAAGACACACCTTAAAATTCTCCAGACAGAGACTGTTATCAAACAAAGAACAGCTTCCAAATGGAATCCACCAGCTAATCGACCGGCATCAATCCAAACTCCACCTCATCAGTCAAAGCATACGACTCTCTGACCCACAGCTTATTCTTGATAAAGGATTTAGCATCACCTTGGCAAATGGGCGCCTGATACAGAAAGAAGGGGCGTTAAAGCCCGGTCAAGAACTGATCACCATTACCAATAAATCAAGGATTGTAAGTAGTTTCGCTAAGGAGATAAAAAGAGATGGCCAAGAAAAAAACGCTGACTTACAGTAGTGCTCTAGAGGAGCTGCAGGGTATTATGGACAGGGTCGAAAACAATGAGGTTGATATCGATGATCTCTCAGACCTGGTCAAACGCGCCAATGAACTGACTAAGTTTTGCGAAGAAAGACTTAAAAAAGTGGAGAGTGAACTTGATAAATCGATGAAGGCTGAAGGTTGATGGAGCAATCAACCAAAATAAAAGTCCATGGATAAAGCAGAAGCTAAACGAGAAATCGAAAGACTGGCGAAAGAGATCGACTATCATAACGACCTTTATTACCAGCAAAGTAAATCAGAGATCAGTGACTATGAATTTGATCAGCTGCTAAGTAAACTAATCACTCTTGAGGAAGAACATCCTGAATTCAAAGCGGCAGATAGCCCCACCCAGCGTGTAGGTGGTACCATTACCAAATCTTTTGACACAGTCGTACATCGCTATCCGATGCTGTCACTAAGTAACACCTACTCGGAAGAGGAGCTAAGAGACTTTGATGGCCGTGTGACCAAGCTTCTCGACACCTCGGAATACGAATATCTATGCGAGCTGAAGTTTGATGGTGTGGCCATTAGCCTTACCTACGAGAACGGTTTGCTCACACGAGCTGTAACCAGAGGTGACGGCACCAAAGGAGATGATATCACAGCTAATGCAAGGACCATTAGGTCGCTTCCGTTGAAGATAGCTAAGGATGACCTGCCTTCTATTTTCGAGGTTCGCGGTGAGGTGTTTATGCCAAGGTCAGTTTTTTCAAACCTTAACAAGAGCAGGGCTGAAAATGGTGAAGAGCTTCTTGCCAATCCGCGCAATACCGCATCCGGTACTTTGAAGATGCAAGACTCAAGCATAGTAGCGTCCCGTAAGCTCGATTGCTTTCTCTACTCCCTAATGGGTGAAGATTTAGAGTATCCTACCCATCAGGCATCTATCAAAAAGCTCGAAGATTGGGGTTTCAACGTCTCTCCTACATACCAGGCCTGCAATACCATTGATGAGGTACTAACTTATATCTCATCTTGGGAGATAAAGCGCCAGGAACTTCCATTGGATACAGATGGCATTGTCATTAAGGTCAACAGGCTTGACCAGCAGGAGGAACTCGGATTTACTGCTAAAAGTCCACGTTGGGCCATAGCATTCAAATACAAAGCGGAGAATGCCCTGACAAGACTCAATAGCGTGACCTATCAGGTAGGTCGTACAGGAGCGATCACACCCGTGGCTGAGCTGGAACCAGTACTTCTAGCCGGCACTACCGTGAAAAGAGCATCACTGCATAACGCTAACGAAATCGAAAGACTTGATCTTCACCATGGAGACTCGGTCTATGTCGAAAAAGGTGGCGAAATCATTCCAAAAGTGACCGGAGTAGATGATACTCAACGAAAACAAGATGCCCAACCTATTAGGTATATAGCCAAATGTCCTGCATGTGGTACACCACTTATCAGGATCGAGGGAGAAGCCGTTCACTATTGTCCAAACAGTCAGAATTGTCCGCCACAGGTACAGGGCAGAATCGAGCATTTTATCAGTAGAAATGCGATGAACATTGAATCACTGGGTCCCGAAACAATTAAAGGCCTATTGTCCAATGGACTCATCCAAAATGCTGCCGATCTATATAAGCTTACATTCGAACAGCTCAATGGCCTAAAACTAGAAGTAGAGAACCAAGCGACCGGTGAGGTCAAGTCACGTTCACTCAAAGAGAAATCCGCACAGAACATTATCGATTCTATAGAACGATCCAAATCAATGCCATTTGCTAATGTACTATTCGGACTTGGCATAAGGTACGTTGGACGTACTGTAGCAGAAAAGCTCACTGAACATTTTCAAACTATTGAGTGCTTAAAGGAAGCTTCGCACGAAGCTCTAATTGAAGCCCCGGAAATAGGTGATCGAATTGCAGAAAGTGTCATTGACTATTTTAGTTCGGAGGATAACCTTACCATCACAGCGTCCCTGGGCACTTATGGTTTAAAATTGGCAGTCGAAGAAACTAAGAATCAACCGGCAAGTGATGCATTGGATGGAAAGTCTTTTGTTGTGTCAGGAGTTTTTGAGAATTATGGTAGAGATGATCTCAAGGCATTGGTCAAGTCGCACGGTGGAAAAATAGTGTCGAGCGTCTCTGCTAAACTGGATTTCCTGTTAGCCGGCAATAAAATGGGGCCTGCGAAGCTGGAAAAGGCAGAAAAGTTGGACATTCGTATTCTTTCAATTGAAGAGTTCGAATCAATGATTTCCCATAATGATTAGCCATTCGATCACTGGGTTAACAAATAATTGGTTGTCTCGGAAAAAACAGCCGAAGAGAGAAAGCATCGGCTATGAACAAGCCAACCAAATCGGCATCATCTATAGCTATCCGAGTAAAGCAAAATCATCGGCTGTCAATGAATTGATAGCTGAGTTTACACGGGATAACAAAAAGGCCGTTTCTATTTCGATAGTAGATAGATCAGGTTTTGAAACTGACAAAAGCGGAAAGGTCATAGGTGAGCATCAGATCAGTCCTTTTGGAAAATGGAAAAATGACAAAGTGACGGAATTTTGTCAAAGTAAATTCGATTATTTACTATGTCTTGATGAAGAACCAGGACCTCTTGTTCAAAATATACTTCTCAAATCTGTTGCACTCTGTCGTATTGGGATCCATAACGAAAGGTCCAGTGGACTATTTGAGATGATGATCAAACCGGCCGAAACCAATGACATATCCTTCAAGATGATGGATATTTGTAAGTATTTAAGACAGCTACGTTGACGAATAAAGATTTTAAAGGAACCGGTGTTGCACTAGCTACACCCTTTGGTACTTCAGGTGAGATTGATTATCCGGCGCTAGAGAGGTTGGTCAATCACTGTATTGATGGTGGGGTTGACTACCTGGTAGTTATGGGCACTACCGCTGAGTCTCCTACTCTATCATTAAAAGAAAAGTCTGATGTGCTGGATAAGGTCCTTGCTACCAATAATGGCAGGCTACCGGTAGTCTACGGAGCTGGAGGGAACGATACAGCCGAGCTTACCGAATATCTATCAGAATCGCTGTTCAGAGAGGTCGATGCTATACTGAGTGTAACACCCTACTACAATAAACCAAGTCAAAAGGGTCTTGAAGTACACTTCAAGAATATTGCGGACCGATCTCCTGTACCGGTCATACTCTATAATGTACCTGCGCGTACGTCAGTAAACATGGACGCTTCTACGACGCTCAAACTGGCTGAACATAAGAATATCATTGCCATTAAGGAGGCCTCAGGCAACTTCAATCAATTTGACCAGATTCTATTAAACAAGCCACCAGATTTTCTGGTCATTTCCGGCAATGATATGGACACCCTACCCATGATGGCTATTGGCGCGGAGGGAGTCATTTCTGTAATGGCTAATGCGTATCCCGGGCACTTTAGTAATATGGTAAGCGCAGCATTGAATGGTGACTATCAAAAGGCCAGGGTGTTGCATCTTTCCTTGGCCGAAATGGGTGCTATACTATCAGAAGAAGGCAACCCTGCTGGTCTGAAATATGTGCTCAAGCTTCTTAAGGTCACTGAAGAGCACCTGAGGTTACCTCTTTTCCCAATTTCTGATGGGCTCAAAGCAAGAGCTGAACAGGCGGTCGCACAACTCAAGGCATAAAAAAAGGCAACTACCATAGTAGTCGCCTTCATGTATCTTAATAGTGCTCGACTGATTAACCCTCGTTCTTCATGTTCTGCACTTCAACTCGGATTTCTTGAGCTAGGTTTTTCATCTCCTGCATTCCTTTTCTAACTCTCGTACCAGCAGCTTGATTGCCTTTGTCGTAGAACTTAGAAAAGTCACCTTCCAATGACATAACCAACTCTTTTAATTCTTCGAATCTTTTCATATTAATTTTTTTTAGGGTTACTGATAATTAATGGTGTAGCAATATAAGTAAATTGATGAATATACGATAGTCTGAGGCCTTTTTTAGGACATTTTAGAAGCGAAAGTCGCTCCTTCAAGACCTGCCATTTTGTATTCGTCATTATCCAGCTTCGATTTGACAGCTTCGAAAGCAGAAATTGTTTCGGCTACATCCTCTAAGGTATGTACCGCCGTAGGGATAATTCTTAGCATAATCACATCTTTAGGTACAACAGGATAAACAATCACCGAGCAGAACAAATTGAAGTTGAGACGCAAATCCTTTGTCAGGTTCGCAGCTTCAAGTGCATCACCAGTGAGTAGTACTGGGGTCACAGGAGACTGGGTAGTTCCTATATCGTAACCCTTGTCCTTAAATCCATTCTGTATAGCATTCACGATAGTCCAAAGCTTTGCCTTGTGCTCTGGCTGAGTCCTCAGCATCTCGAGACGCTTAAGGTTACCGATCACGTAAGGCATAGGTAGAGACTTAGCGAAAATTTGCGAACGTACATTATATCTTAAAAAGTCGATCACATCATGACGCCCTGCCGCAAAAGCACCTATACTCGCCATTGACTTGGCAAAAGTCGAGAAGTACAGATCGATCTCATCCTGTACACCCTGTTCTTCGCCTGCTCCTGCTCCGGTCGCTCCCATGGTTCCAAATCCATGTGCATCATCTACGAGCAGTTTAAAATCAAATTCTTTCTTCAGTTCGGCAATCTCAGCAAGCTTACCCATGTTCCCGGACATCCCGAAGACTCCTTCAGTAATCACAAGAATACCTCCTCCTGATTCATTGGTCAGCTTCTGAGCGCGCACTAATTGACGCTTGAGATTTTCAATATCGTTGTGTGGAAACACAAACCTCTTGCCGATATGCATTCTCAATCCATCGATGATGCAAGCATGAGATTCAGCGTCATACACAATTACATCCTTACGGTCCACAAGTGCATCAATGATAGACATAATACCTTGATAACCGTAATTGAGAAGCATAGCATCTTCTTTTCCTTCAAAGTCTGCTAATTCCCTTTCAAGCTGTTCATGATAGCTCGTGTTGCCAGTCATCATTCTTGCGCCCATGGGATAAGCAAGACCCCATTCGGCTGCAGCGTCAGCATCCACTTTTCTTATTTCAGGATGATTACCAAGTCCCAGATAGTTATTTAAACTCCAGTTTAGGACTTGCTTACCTTTGAACTTCATCCGTGGCGCTAGCTCACCTTCAAGCTTAGGGAACATATAAAAATTGTCATCCATTCCCGAATGACGACCCAATGGCCCTTTGTCCAATAGCAACTTGTCAAATAAATCCATTAAAAAGCTCTTTAATTACCCGTGTTTAGATCTTCCGTTAAAACTGCACAAAGTTAGTACTTAAGGTATCATTCTCAAATCCAAGGCATGATTTTCATCATTTGTGAAACGTGCGGTATTGTTTTATTTCGCTAGCATTGTAATAGGCGCATAAGCATCATCAGATATGACTCAAATCAAAAAAATCCTAGTAGCCAATAGAGGCGAAATCGCCCTCAGAGTAATGAGATCCGCACGAGAAATGGGCATCAAAACAGTAGCTGTATTCAGTGAGGCAGACCGTGATGCACTACATGTGCGTTTTGCCGACGAGGCAGTATGTATTGGGCCGGCAGCCTCCAACCAGTCTTATCTCAGGGGTGATAAGATCATAGAAGTTTGTCAGAGACTTGGTGTAGATGCTATACACCCTGGCTATGGTTTCCTATCGGAAAATGCGGCTTTTGCCAAGCAGGCAACAGAAGCAGGCATTATATTCATAGGTCCCTCACCTGAAGCCATAGAAGTAATGGGTAGTAAACTTGCCGCCAAGGAAGCGGTATCCAAGTATGATATTCCGATGGTACCAGGTATGGACAAAGCCATTACCGACATACCTGCTGCTAAAAAAGTTGCAGAGACCATTGGCTATCCTATATTAATAAAGGCCAGCGCCGGTGGTGGTGGTAAAGGTATGCGTGTGGTTGACGACCCGGCAGATTTTGAGGATCAGATGGAGCGTGCCGTTTCTGAAGCTACCTCGGCATTTGGAGACGGTTCCGTGTTCATAGAAAAATTCATTACGTCTCCCAAGCACATTGAAGTACAGGTTATGGGAGACCATCATGGCAACATCGTTCATTTCTTCGAACGAGAGTGTAGCATACAACGGCGGCACCAGAAAGTTATTGAAGAAGCACCATCAGCAGTCCTCGATGATGAGAAACGAATGGCTATCGGTAAAGCGGCTGTGGGCGTAGCTAAGGCATGTGGATACTACAACGCTGGTACAGTAGAGTTCATCGTTGATGAAAAACTGGATTTCTACTTCTTAGAAATGAATACAAGGCTGCAGGTAGAACATCCTGTCACAGAGCTCATCACCGGTGTAGACCTGGTCAAACTACAAATACACGTAGCACAAGGTGAAAAAATGCCGATTAGCCAGGATGATATCAACAAAACGGGCCATGCCGTAGAAGTTCGGGTTTACGCTGAAGACCCGGCAAACAACTTCCTGCCCGACATAGGCACTTTACAAACCTACGTCCGTCCACAAGGTGCAGGTGTGCGCGTTGATGATGGCTTTGAAGAAGGCATGGCGATCCCGATTCATTATGATCCAATGATCGCCAAACTCATCACCTATGGTGCAGATCGTCAGGAGGCCATTGACCGAATGGTCAGAGCAATTGACGAATATCAAATCACAGGTATACAGACTACACTACCCTTCTGTACATTTGCGCTGCGGCACGAACAATTTGTTTCCGGTAAGTTTGATACCAAGTTTGTCGACAACTACTACAAACCTGAATATCTAAATGCCGCAACCACTACCGAAGAGCAGGAAATAGCAGCAATGTTAGCTACACATGTCATTGAGAATACACAAACAAAAAACAATACCAAAGAGGTGAGCGCACCAGCCAAAAGCAAATGGAAAACCAACAGACTAAACAGGTAACAATATGGCCGAAATAAGGCCATTGAGAGCGTGGCGGTATAACAGGCAACTCGCTCTAGATATTGAGGCATTGACTTCTCCACTCTTCGATGTGGTATCCGAAAGACAGAGAGCGTCACTTTACCACCGCGATTACAATAGTATTCATCTATCTGTACCCCAGTCCTCAGACCCTTCGAGTGCTGTTACACGTACGCTCAGTGATTGGAAAAATCAAGGGCATATCGTACAGGATACCCTACCGGGAATATATGCGTACTATCAGTATTTTTCTCTGAGAGGTAGTACTAAAGAGTATTGTCGCAAGGGCTTCATTTGTTTCGTCAAGGCATATCATTGGGATGAAAAAGTCATCCTTCATCATGAGAATACTATGCCGTTTTCAGTCAATGATCGCAAGGAAATACTGGAAGCCTCGCAGCTCAACGTAAGTCCTACTCATGGCCTTTATACAGATGAGTCTCATCAAATAGAGCAATGGCTGGACGAGAGCATGACCAATCCAATCTTCGAAACGGAAGATTACCAAGGAGTTCGTGATAAACTAAGTGTCATCCATGATGTCCGGATCATCAATAAGATCATACGAATACTTAGAAACAAACAGATCATATTGGCCGATGGACACCATAGGTATGAGGGATCTATGCTTTATCGACAGGAGCAAATGAGTCGCCCAGATTATGATCCTGAAGCTGGGTACAATTATCACATGATGTATCTGACGAACACTGAGTCAGACGACCTTAGAATACTGCCTACACATCGTCTGATTAGTGGTATAGAAGGTCTTGAAGAGACTCAACTGTTGAAACAATTGGAGAAAGACTTTACAATCAAAGCAGTGGACAATGTCAATGATATTCCTGATATCATCTTAGGTAAGAAGTGGGCTTTTGGCTTGATCATCAATGACAACTGCTACAAAATCAAGCTTAAGAAGGAGAGGATAAAAGAAATGAGCTGGAACTTCCCGCAGGCTATCAAGGAGTTGGACCTTACAGTCATGCACTATTTCATCTTCGAAAAGGTTCTGGGTATTCCTGGTAAGGAGCAGCGTGCCTCCAGGCACATTAGTTTCGAACGTAACTTCACAGTATGTCATGACAGAGTTGTAAAAGGCGAGTCACAGTTTGCCGTCATTACCAAGGACATACCTATAGAAACAGTGAAGGAAGTTTGCCGTTCGGGCTATACCCTTCCTCAAAAATCTACGTATTTCTATCCCAAGGCCATTTGCGGATTCTTGTTCGGATCAATCCAAGATGATGAATTTACGTCACCCGCTGATTCTTGCTTCCAATAGTCCAAGACGAAATCAGTTACTCCTAGACCTGGGTGTCGACTTCAATGTCTTTACGAAGCACATCGAAGAGGATTATCCGGCAGATCTCCAGGCAGATGAGGTGGCAACTTTCCTATCGGAAAAGAAAAACCTTGCCTATCATGATGAACTGCGAGACCGTTTGATCATTACCTCTGACACTACCGTAATTCTTGATGATCGATTACTTGAAAAAGCCGCAGACAGGTCGGAAGCAGTAGACATGCTCAACCAACTTTCCGGTAGGTCCCACAAAGTAACCACGGGTGTATCAATAGGAATTAACGGTACAGTCAAATCATTCGACGATACCACGGTGGTCCACTTCAGGAAGCTTGAAAAGAGTGAAATAGACTATTATGTCGATACTTATCAACCCTACGATAAAGCTGGTGCTTATGGCATCCAGGAGTGGATTGGTCAGGTAGGGATAACATCAATAGAAGGCTCCTACTTCAATGTGATGGGGCTTCCAGTGCATAAGGTCTACGAAGCACTCAAGCAGTTCCAAATCTAACTAACCCCTATACAATGGTAATTCGAAAATAGTGCTATTAAAACTACAAGTAAGTATAAAATATTCACTATGTCTCTTGTCTTAGATTTTATATTAACTACATTCGAGTATAAAATAATAAGATGAGCAAAAATCATTTAGGAGAGTTTGAAGAAATGATCATGCTGACCATAGCCATTTTGAACAATGATGTCTATGCCCTGGCGATCATTGAAGAAATGGAGGAGCGGCTGAAACGTAAAGTGAGTATTGGCTCATTGCAAACGGTGCTTCGCCGACTCGAAAAGAAGGGTTACCTCTCCTCTCGTTTTGGAGAAGCCACCAAAGAACGTGGGGGAAAAAGAAAGCGACATTTTTCACTTACAGCTTATGGCAAGGAAGCACTTGCTCAAGCCAAAGAACAACGCATTGGCCTATGGAATGCCATCCCTGAGTTAAGTCTAAACAATTGAAAATGAAGCAGTCCATACCTAAGTACGCCCTTCGGTTTTTAAGATGGTACTGCAATCCGGATTACCTGGAAGACCTGGAAGGTGATATTACCGAGCGCTTTTGCAAGCACAATGAACAAGGTCTTAACGCTCGACTGTTATTCTTTTTTGATGTTCTACGCCTGTTTCGTCCAGGTTTGATTCGACCTTTTTCTTTAGGCGCCAGATGGGTCAATGGGGACATGATGCGCCACCATTTCCTGATTGGTAAAAGGGTAATTCTTGGCGATAAGACTTACGCCATAGTAAGCATATTCGGTCTTGGGTTAGGTTTTGCAGCCGCATTATATCTGCTCACATTTACTCAGCAGCAAAATAGCTTCGACACATTCCACAAAAATCACCAGTCGATCTATCGGATTACGACAGGTTACTCCAGAGCTGATGAGCCAGTACGTACCCTTGCTACTTCTCCTCCCAGCCTAACTGGAATCATACAACGGATGCCAGAAGTCAAAAATGTAGTACGAATATTTCAGTACATGTGGGATTTAACTTTGATGGCGGGAGATGTGAAATATCGTGAAACACGATCCTTATTTGTCGAGCCACACTTTCTGGATGTATTCGATTTTCAACTGATTCAAGGTGATCCCAAAACCTGCCTCAGCAGTATTAGAAGTATTGTGCTAACCGAATCCTTAGCAACAAAGTATTTCGGCACAGAAGACCCTATGGGTAAGAACATGAAGATAGACGGTGCTTCCAGTTCATATGAGATTACAGGAATAATTAAAGACCCTCCACTCAAATCTCACATCCAATTTGACTTCCTTGTTTCTTATGAAACGATAGACTGGTGGTGGGAAGGAGAAGCTAAGGAGAGTTGGAATCCACATGAGTTTTATACCTACGTACAGCTGATCGGTGCTGCAAATCCAAAAGTATTCGAAACCAAGCTCAATCAACTTTACATGGCTGATCAGGGAGCTGAGCTTGCAGTCAATGGATATACTCAGTATTTCGACACACAAAAGCTTGCCTCCATTCACCTTTATTCAAATTTAGAAAACGAGCTCTTACCAGAACTACAAGGAAATGGCAGACTTGTTCAGGTGCTGACTGGAATTGCATGGTTGATTCTGGTAATAGGCTGGATTAACTACATCAACTTATCAACCGCTAAGACATTCTCGAGAAACAATGAAGTCACAGTTCGTCGAAAGATTGGGGCTTCAGGAAATCAATTAACTGGTCAGTTCTTAGTAGAAGCGGCTTTAGTGAGCTGTCTTGCTATCATTTTTGGATTGCTCGTGCTCACACTTTTCGTAGATCAACTAGCAGAACTGACTGGGGCGTTCATTGCTATACCCACCATCTGGGATCAAAGCTCGTTCATCTATCCGGTGATATTCATGCTATTCGGAGCAGTCTTTTCAGGCTGGTATCATTCGAAAGGTATCACGAGACTAAAGCCCTTGAACAAATCTTCATTCAACAGTAGTAATCGCCAAAACTCCTATTCCGGTAGGATCTTGATAGTCCTCCAATTCGTAACATCAATAGCTCTTATAGTTTGCACGACCATTGTGTATTATCAGCTTGATTATATAAGCAAAGCCGATTTAGGCTTTGATCTAAATGATGTAGTGGTCATCAAAGGGCCGAACCATACAGATGAAGACTCTGATTCATTGATTAACAATCACTACAACCAATTTATTGATGGACTTCAAAAGCAGTCGGGTGTTATAAATGTCACTTCAGGGGCGACCACTCCCGGAGAGCGAATCTATGATGCAATTCCTGTCAGGCTAAGTGATAACTCTCGAAAAAATGCTCAGAGTTTTAATTACACCTGGGTAGGATATGACTTCTTTTCCACTTTTAATATTGTCATCCTCGCTGGCAGGTCATTCGACCCTGCTTTGGACAATTACTCATCAATCATGATCAATACTTCAGCTGCTACAAAACTGGGATTTGACAACCCAAATGATGCAGTAGGTGCGCAACTGGTTATCGGTTCGAAGGCAAAACGCATCGTGGTTGGTGTTTATCAAGACTTTCGGCAAGAGTCAATACATAGAGAGATATCTCCTATGGTCATTGATTTAAGCTTAGCACCAGTGATCTACTTCGCTTTCAAGCATGAGGGTACTAACAGATCGGTGATAGAAGCTGCGGAATACCTGTTCGCGGAGCTTTATCCCAGAGATCCTTTCGATTATTATTTTCTTGATGAATTCTATAATCGCCAATACGCCAAGGATCAACAAGTAGCTAGTATCAGCAGCTTATTCTCAGGGTTGGCTATTATCATCTCCTGTCTTGGATTGTTCGGGATGACTTCCTTCAATGTCGTTCAAAGAACGAAGGAAATAGGGATTAGAAAAGTCCTTGGCGCTGATTTAATAGGCATTATTCGTTTGCTGTCCACTGAGTATGTGTTGCTCGTATTAGTATCCTGTATTGTGGCATTACCCTTAAGTTCCATCCTTATGAAAGAGTGGCTAAACGTATTCTCCGAGCACATTGACATAAATGCTCTACTTCTGATCTTACCAGGGATATTCGTATTGCTATTGGCATTTCTAACAACCAGTTTAATTGTGATTCGAGTGGCAAATGCTAATCCCATTAATTCGCTTAGAAGTGAATAAACTGGAGAGTGTAATCGCTTAAAGTCTTGGTAGACTTGTCTATCGATCCCCTCTACGGCCATCCCCCTCTTCTTCCTCGAGTTGAGTGACATTATCTCCGTCTCTTAATCGTTTAGAGACAGCTACGTAAGGTCCCGATATGATTTCTTGACCTTCGCTAAGTCCATCTAGGATTTCGATATAGTCGTAATCGCTGATGCCTGTATTAACCTTAATGAGCTTAGCAGATTCCGTGTCGTGAACAAAGACTATTTCGAAAAGCTCCCGATCCTCAGCTGTTGCTTGTCCTTCTTCCTCCTCATCCTGGTCTTCTTCATCTTCACCCTCAGACCTTCGTGATTCAAGTTGCTTCTGAGAGCGTGTGGTCACAGCCGATAATGGTACCGTAAGTATGTTTTTCTTGGTTTCTGTAATGATTTCCACACTTGCAGTCATCCCCGGTTTAAATGGATTGATGATTCCTTTTTCTAGTATTAAATCTTCATAGGACGACCTCAGTATCCTAATGCGCACCTCAAACTCAGTCACCGCATCATCGGATACTTTGTTGTTCGCAGTATTGGCGATCTCAGTCACAAGCCCCTTAAAGGTCTTGTCCATAGAGGTGTAAGAGTCCACTTCAATCGTCGCTGTATCTGACTGCTGGATTCTGATAATGTCGTTTTCATTGACATCTACTTGCACCTCCATAAGACTCAGGTCCGCTATTCTGAGTAGCTCCGTACCAGCCATTTGAGAGGTACCAACTACACGTTCACCTAACTCTACATTAAGCAAGCTTACCGTACCTGTCATAGGAGCATTGATGCTCGTTCTCCTAAGATTCTCCTTTGCCTCGTCTACTGAAGCTATAGCACTCTTGACCACATAATCCGAAGCTATGACATTCTGCCTGGCAGACTCAAGATCTTGTCGGGCTATATTGAAGTTGGCATCCGCCAATTCATAATCTGCCGTACTTATGACCTTCTGCTCATACAGTTGTTTTTGACGTTCAAATTCTAGTTCTGATCGTTTGTACTGAGCTTCAGTTCTCGCTAATCTGGCTTTGGAGTCAGCTAAATTCGCTTTTTGCTGATTATAGTTTGCTTCTGCCCGGTCTAATGCACTAACGAAGTTATCAGGTCTGATTTTCACTAAAAGCTGTCCTATGCTTACCGTATCACCTTCTTTGACCGTAAGCTCAATGATCTCTCCGGGTACTTCCGGACTGATCGACACTTCTACCTCCGGCTGTATCTCACCCGACGCTCCTACCCTCTCAGTAATAGTACGTCTTTCGACCATTGCAAACTCTACCTCTGTTGGTTTCTTGTTGCCAAACCAACCCTGAGATTTACCCACAAATGCAACAATAACAAGTGCAACTGCCAGAGCAGCGAGATAATAAATCAGCTTATTTGATTTCATAAGAACTAGTCGATATTGAGGGGTTTACCCTGGTAAAAATCAAGGATCTTAAGGCGGAAAAGATATTGGTATTTCGCCCTGATAAGATCACTTTTTGCCTGAACAAGATTGTTACTTGCTACCTGAAAGTCGGTGAAGTTGACAGCTCCCAAATCATATTGATTTTTAGTAACCCTGAAGCTCTCTTCTAGAGCTTCTACCTGTTTTAATGACGCTGTATAGGACTTTGACGCTGCAAGCGCATCGTTATAAGCTGTCTCGATATTCTGACGCAACTGGTTACGGGTCTCTTGGGCTGTAATCTGAGCTCTTTGTTGGTTTATTTTCGACCGTTGAATACCTGCCTCTGTCTGCCATCTATTGAAAACAGGAATTGATAAGCTTAGTGATAACGATCTACTGAGGTTCTCACTAAACTGATCACTTAACTGAAAATCCGGAAGGACCTCTACAACGCGGGGCTGTTCTATTATAGAAGACACTGTAGTGCTTGGATCACCTGTTAAGAAACCAGTCTGCCTCACAACTGTCTCAGTACCATCAAAAATACGACGCTCTCTGTTGGCTGCTGATGAGTAATTGGTCGAGAATCCACCATTTACCGATAGGGAAGGATACCTCCGGCCCTGGGCCATTTTATAACCCAAATCAGCACTTTGTATGGTAAGATCTGCACTTTTGACTTCAGGCATAAGCTGCTCAGCAGTGGCATAGATATCGTCAGTCTCCTCTACCAAGGCCAACTCCAATTCAACATCCAACTCTGGCTTGTCCACGGATATCAAGTCTGAAGCGGGCAATAGCATTAGCTGTTTCAAATTTAGTAGAGATAATGCGAGGTTGTTCTCATTTTGCACAAGGTTTACCTCATCACTTGCTAACTGGGCTTCCAGATTAAGTTTATTGGTGATCGGCAATGATCCTGCATCCACTAATTTATTGGTCCTCAGCAGTTGTTCATTGGTCGATTGTAGTTGGAAACGAGCATTCTCCAACTGCTCTTCGTTGAAAATTACCGTTAGGTATGCATCGACAACTGAGAGGATGACATCATTTTTGGCTCTCTCAAGGTCATAGGTTCTTGCCTGGAGGTCAACCTGACTTTGTTCAATACTCTTTCTGACCTGCATACCATTAAAAAGCACCCAATTAGTGTTTCCTGATACTCCAGTGAATCCAATCCTTTGAGAGATGAACAGATTGCTTGTCGGATCAATAGACCTACCCCAGTTAAAACCATAGTTACCTCCAAGATTGAGGTTGGGCAGTTGGTTGAACCTGTTCTGTTTGAGAGTGATCTCCTGGTCCTCAAGATCAAGTTCGCTTCTTTTGATATTCAGGTTATTTTCAAGAGCAATACCTACGCACTCCTCTAGTGTTAATATCCGTGGTTCTGTCTGCTGAGCAAAACCAAAAAAAGGCAGGGAAAGAAGCGCTAGGCCTCCAAAAAATAATTTCATTTTGTGCTTTGACCTTATTGTACGGGTGTTACATATCTATATCTGGGATATATATGATGTCTTTCACCCATTTTAGGTTACGTAGGTAATCGATAGTAAGTTTTTCTGGACCGGAATCCATTTCAAGAATCAGGCAGGCAAGGTCGTTTTTTCCCTTCCTGGAAACGGTCATGGTTGCAATATTGCATTCATCGTTACTCAAAATACCAGTGATAAAGGCAATACTACCCTTTACATCTTCGGCGGTGATGATCATGGTATGAGAGCTCGCAGTAAAAATGGCATCAAACCCGTTGACTTCTGATATTTTAATCAATCCACCTCCACGACTCTCTCCTACCAAAGACACCTCTTTGTCCTCCCTTTCGAGTTGAAGTTTTATGGTATTCGGATGCATTGTCGAAGCATTACCCACAGACCGAAAAGTCCAGCTCAGGCCATTGCTCTTAGCTTCATCAAATGCAGTCTTGATACGGGTATCGTCAGTCTTGAAATCCAACAGGCCGGCAATAATGGCCCTATCACTTCCATGACCTTCATAAGTACGTGCAAAGCTATTGTAAAATGTGACCTGGGCATTCGTAGGCACACCACCTAGTACGCGTACACCCACCCTACCTATACGAACAACACCAGCGGTATGAGAACTAGAGGGCCCTATCATCACGGGTCCTATCATATCAAATACGCTACTTCGCTCTGCCATAATAATTAGACGGCAACTTCGGCCTTGATATGTGGGTGAGGATCATAATTCACCAATGTAAAATCCTCATACTTAAATGAAAAAATATCCTTTACTAACGGATTGATGATCATTTGCGGTAGCGGACGAATATCACGTGTCAGCTGAAGCTCTGCCTGCTCGATATGATTGGAGTACAAATGAGCGTCACCGAAGGTATGCACAAAATCGCCATATCCTAGGTCACAAACCTGCGCCACCATCATAGTCAGCAAAGCGTAGGAAGCAATATTGAAAGGCACGCCGAGGAAAACATCTGCACTTCGCTGATACAACTGACAAGACAACTTACCCTCAGCCACATAAAACTGAAACATGGTATGGCAAGGTGGCAAGGCCATGTCCTCTACATCTCCTACATTCCAGGCACTTACCAGTAGTCTGCGACTATCAGGAGAATTCTTGATTTGATTGATCAGTCGAGTGATCTGATCATGTTTACGTCCCTTGTGATCCGGCCAGCTGCGCCATTGCACACCATATACAGGACCCAAGTCGCCATTTTCATCTGCCCACTCGTCCCAGATACGAACTTTGTTTTCTTTGAGGTATTTGATGTTACTATCACCCATGAGGAACCATAGCAACTCATGAATAATCGATCGCAGGTGAAGCTTTTTTGTGGTAACAAGCGGGAAACCATCTTCAAGGTGGAAGCGCATCTGATATCCGAAAACACTGCGCGTACCCGTACCAGTTCGATCTAATTTGTCTACTCCATTGTCCAATATATGTTGCATCAAATCGTGATATTGCTTCATCCTCTTCTATTTTTGATTATGTTGGGATAAAGGTACTATTTGCCTCCTTAAAAAGTCGGATCAGCAACAATATATGAGTAAGTCTACAGCCAGATATATCATCCTTGGATTGCTGGTAATGCTGCTCTTCTCACTCACTCAACTGCCCGCACTCAGATTCGATTACGATTTCGAAAGCCTCTTTTCTATGGATGACCCTGAGCTAGTCTTCTACCAGTCCTACCGGAATGAATTTGGCAATGACAATGACTACCTGATGCTGGGTTTTAAACCTACCGGAGGTGTCTTTAATGCTGATTTTCTTACCAGAATCAATGCGCTATCCACTAATATCAATAGTCTAAAGGAGGTGACGATGGTTGCCGATCCTACTACGCTTAAATATCCCATCAAGACACCTCTAAGCATGGTGCTTGTTCCGTATCTGCATCCTGATGCTGATGAAAGGCTTCAAAAAGACAGTGCTTCTCTGGCCATTGAGCCTGGATTGATGGGACTGTTATTGAGCAGTGATCTGCAATCAATGCGGTTGGTCATTCGTCATCAACCATTGGATTTAGAAGATGGGGGCATTCTTGTGAAGAAGATTGAAGGTCTACTCAAGGAGCATGGATTTGACCATTACTTCTTAGCAGGAAAAGCCAAAGCTCAGGTTGTCTTTGTGCAGAGCATTCAGAAAGACTTTCAGTTGTTCCTTGGCATTGGAGCCCTGTTGATCATAGGAATTATGTGGTGGATATTCAGAAGTGCTCCTTTGATATTGGTAAGTGTAGTCATCATCGGATTGGTGCTGACAATTACTTTCTGTGGTATGGCTTTGGTCAAGATCCCGATAGATGTGATGGGAGCACTGATTCCCATGATCCTAGTGATCGTCAGCATGTCCGATATTATCCATTTCTCATCAAGATACAAGGATGAGTTAGCAGCTGGTATCGATCCCGAGCAAGCATTAAGCATCAGCTTAAAAGAAGTTGGGCAAGCCACACTACTGACCTCTGTAACCACCGCGATTGGATTCTTTACGCTCCTAACTGCTTCTTCGAAACCCATTAGCCAGATGGGAGCAGTGACAGGAACGGGTGTCTTGATCGCATTCGCAGTTACATTCTCTCTTCTACCCGCAATCATTACAGTTTGGCCCGAGTTCATTAGGCCAGCAAGAGCCAATAAGTCTGATAAAAGCCTGGCTCCATCTTTGGAAACTATTCAAAATAAGCAAGGCTTCATCAAAGTTGGGTTTATTGGGCTGACTCTACTTGCTTTCATGGGACTCTACCAGTTGAGAATAGATGCCAAGCTCATCGGTGACTTACCGGACCCTAGCAGCATCAAATCAAGCTTCGTCTTTTTTGAAGAGCAGTTTGATGGATCTAAACCCTGGGAGTTGAGCATCAAACTCAGAGACACCACACAATCAGTCTATCAGCCAGAAGTCATCGAACAGCTCAACAGATTGACCAATTACCTCATCGATGAGTATAGTGTTTCATCGCTGGTCAGTCCGCTCACCCCTGTGCTATTGTATAATAAGGCGCTGACCGGGGATTACGTCGTACCAGATCAAGAGACCTACCAGAACTGGGGCAAGCGTTGGGAAGTGATGCGACAAAAATTGGTGCCTGAAGCTGTGATAGCTGTTAAGCCCTATCAAACCAGGATCTCTGGTTTTGTGCCTGACTATGGAAGTCAGCTATCCCAACAAAAGGACATGGCCTTAAAGACCTTTATTGAAAACAAAATTGATACTGACTTGCTTGATGTCAGGTTAACAGGAACTACTTACTTAATTGATCGGTCACATGAGTTTATCTCCAAAAATCTGCTGTTTGGATTGTTGATGGCGATCATCACTGTGGGCATCATACTAGGGTTGGTTTATCGCGACATTCGACTAGTATTGATCTCGCTGGTCTGTAATCTTCTGCCATTACTTTTCATTGCAGGAGTACTAGGTTGGTTACAAATACCCTTGAGCTTATCTAACACAATCATCTTTGCTGTGAGTTTTGGTATAGCTGTCGATGACACGGTTCATTTCTTGAGCAAATACAACCAGGAACTGCAAAAAGGGAAAAGCATCGATGCAGCAGTTGCATCCACATTGGCGTCTACTGGAAAAGCCATCATCTTCACTAGCCTTATTTTAATCGCTGGCTTCTCATTATTCATTTTCAGTTCGTTCCAAACGACCTTTTCAATCGGTCTTTTGATATCGCTTACCTTACTTTTTGCAATAGCCATTGATCTGTATCTCTTGCCTGCTCTGCTAACTTCAAATCAAAAAGCTCCTGAAACCGTTAATGACCCAGATGTCTAGATTTCTAGTACTTGGTTCGTTTGTAATACTTCCCTTGATGATTCCATTCATCTTGTGGGACGAGTTTGTTGAGGATGAACCAAAAGTGGTGGTTGAGAAGATCGATGGTGTCAACTTCGTCAGTCCTCCTCAGGATTTTCCAGATCATTGGATGGACTCGATCCATCAGATCAATGCGGATTGGGTGTCTATTGTGCCTTATGCTTTTAGTCGTGGACATGTGCCTGAAGTCATGTTTGATCATGGGCGACAATGGTGGGGTGAGCGCTCTGAAGGAACTATTGAATTGATCAAGAAAGCACAAGCCGCTGGCTTCAAAACCATGATCAAACCCCACGTGTGGGTCAGAGGTGATGGTTGGCCGGGTGATTTTGACCTGGAGACTGAGCAAGAATGGTCGACATGGGAAAAAGCGTACGAAGAATACATCCTTACTAATGCCAGAATTGCCGATTCGATGAATGTAGATATGTTGTGCATCGGTACCGAGTACCGGCAGGCCGTGAAGAAGCGACCTGAGTTCTGGTCGCAGCTTATCAGCAAATGCCGTGAGATCTACGATGGGCCACTCACCTACGCATCCAATTGGGATAATTATGAGAACGTCACCTTTTGGAGCGAACTCGACTATATAGGTGTTGATGCGTACTTCCCGGTGTGTGATCTTCAAACACCCAAACCAGAGACCCTCAAAGCTGGATGGCGACCCGTCAAGGCAAAAATGCAAGACCTCTCGGAGCAGCATAATCGACCTATCATATTCACCGAGTATGGCTACCGCAGTGCTGACTTCACCGCGGCTGGGCACTGGGAACTTGACCAGCAAGAATTAACACTCAACCTTGAAGGACAAGCCATCGGCTATCAAGCACTTTATGAAGAGTTTTGGACAGAAGACTGGTTTGGTGGTGGCTTCTTATGGAAGTGGCACCCAGATCCTAGTAACTCTGGTGGTTCGGCGAATACCCGATACACCCCGCAGAATAAACCTGCCATGGAGGTGATTAGTAAGTGGTATGGGCAGTAGGCCTGGCTCTGGTTCGTGAGGACACGAACCTTAGCGGGAAGGTGGCTTTAGCATTGGTCTGGAGCGCTTTTATAAAGCGTTCCGATCTAGATGAAGCACGCATTCCAAATGTGCGCAAACTCTTCAGCATCGGATCATAGATTCCCTTCGGGAATGACTTCTAAGAGTAGATTTTACGTCATAAATATCCTACATCCCCTGGCTTGAGTCTTCACAAACCAGTTACTTAATCATTTGTCGAAGGCCGATAATGTCACGGACACAGATTCGATAAATATTCATTCCTGCAGTCACTCCCGCAGGGAGTCTATGGGAATCTTGCATTAGTATGTCTGAGTTAGAAAATGGATTCTCTTCGAGAATGACTTCTGAGAGCAGAGCTAACAGAAAAATATCCTAGATGCACTGGTTTGTGCCTTCACAAACCAGCTAAAACATCTCAATAAAACAAATTCAGCGAAGTACACTCCCTTAACGCATTCCCAGTGACCACAAACAGATTTCCGTAATCACTATCCTCGAAATTGGCTAGTGAGGAGCCAGTCAACAGATTGACCATTCTAGGTACGGTGTTGCTGTGGCCAGTGATGAGGACGGTTTGACCGGAGTGTTTGGCGAGGACTTCTTTCAGAAAACCTTCATGATCTGAAGGATCATACTCTAAGACTTGCAAATCATTCGCGGTAGCGGTAGGCATACCTGTCAGTCGCGTACGTACATAAGGCGTTGAATAGACCGCTGAGATCGGCTGACGAGACAACAATTCCGATAGGTAATCGGCACGCGCGGTACCCTCAGTAGTGAGTGCCGGGTCCTGGCCTTCTGATAATTTCTCAGCATGACGAACAATGATCAGGGTCGTAGGTTTAACTTGGGCAGTGCAACTCGAAAGGAGCCATACCAACGAAAAAGTGGCGAGGAGTTGTTTAGTTACAGACATATCAAGTAAATCTATCGACAATGGCCAAACTAGCAAAGGGAGACAAGATACCAGCGTTTAAGCTTAAGGATCAAAATGACGAATGGGTGGACATCAATGAGCACCTGGGTCAGTCGCCATTGGTGATTTACTTCTACCCCAAAGACGATACGCCGGGTTGTACGCGTGAGGCTTGCAGTTTCAGGGACAGTTTCGAAGATTTTGAAGCACATAATGCTAAGGTGTTTGGCATCAGTGCCGACAGCCCCAGATCGCACAAGCGATTTGCGGAGAAGCATCGTCTCAACTTCACCTTGCTGAGCGACCAGGGTCATAAAGTGGAGAAGCAGTTTGGGGTACCTCGAAGTGTGCTTGGTCTCCTACCGGGAAGGGTCACCTACATCATCGATAAAGAAGGTATCATTCAGTATGTCTTCAATTCACAGCTCAATGCAGACAAGCACGTACGAGAAGCAATACGCGTTATCAAATCATTCAGTAAGTCACCCTAACGTTCTCCAAGGGTGCATTGTGACGTCCAAAGAGTAAACCTTTCGAGAACCTCAAGGTTCGAGGTAAGGCGCCTGAAGGTTGAGCTCGTCGAAACCTCGCCAAAAATTCCTTCGAGGGCCATTTTTCTATGGTATTCAAAGTAGCATCTCCATTTTAACTTATTGATAATCTGAGGTTTGAAAGATTACTTAATTTATATGTAACTACATATAATGTATATACGTATTAATTGACAAACTTAAAAACTAGAACAATGGAAACATTAGCAACTACAAAATGGGCGATAGACCCAACACACTCAGAAATAGGATTTAAAGTAAAGCACCTTGTGATCTCTACCGTGAATGGCAAGTTCACAGAATTTGACGGTAGTCTTGTACAGACTGAGGAAGACTTTGAGAACGCAGAAATTGAATTCAGCACCAAAATAGACAGTATCTCTACTGGTGTAGTTGACCGTGATGCACACTTAAAGTCAGATGACTTCTTCAATGCTGCCAAGTATCCTGAAATGACATTCGTAGGTACGAGCTTCAAGAAAACCGGAGAGGACACTTATGAGTTAATTGGAGACTTGAACATCAGAGACGTGACCAAGCCCATAACACTTGATGTGACCCATGGAGGTACAGTGGTTGATCCTTACGGACAGACCAAAGCCGGATTTGAAATCTCAGGTAACATCAATCGCAAAGAATTTAACCTAAGCTGGAGCGCCCTTACTGAGACAGGTACTGTGGTCGTTGGTGAGCAGGTCAAATTGGCCCTCAACGTACAGGTGGTAGCCCAATAGCAGAAAAGAAATGGAATTGTAAACGACACCCACCTAACCGCCCTCAAGGGCGGAAT
>DIYH01000016.1:0-713 GCA_002435755.1 Flammeovirgaceae bacterium UBA6059 | reverse complement strand
CTAACCGCCCTCAAGGGCGGAATTTGTCCCCTTGAGGGGACTATAGGGGTGTAAGTAGAACTTAACTCATATAAATGACATGAAAGTCTTAGCAGAAAAACCACAAATGACACCCGATCATTCGATCAACCCGCTCTTGATGAAAAGATGGAGCCCCAGGGCTTTTGCCAACACTCCTATCGATCCTTCTGAGATCAACAAGATCTTTGAAGCGGCGCGATGGGCGGCCTCATCATTCAATGAACAGCCATGGAGATTCGTATATGCGCATAAAGGTGATCAAGCTTATGACAGGCTCATGGAGTCGATCAACCCATTTAATCAGTCATGGACTTCATCAGCGCCATTGTTGATCCTAGGAGTGGTCAAAGACGACTTCAGTCATAATGGTTCGGCTAATCGTCATGCCAGTTATGACCTTGGTGCGGCAGTCGCCAATATGAGTATCCAGGCGGCTGAGGCGGACATCTATTTTCACCAGATGGCTGGTTTCGACCCTAAGAAGGCTGCCGAGCTCATCGGAATACCGGAGGGATATACACCTGTGGTGATGATAGCCGCTGGCTATATCGGTGATGCATATGCCCTACCGGAAAACCTTAGGGAACGAGAAAATGCACCTCGCGAGCGAAAGGCGGTTAGCGACTTTGCTTTTGGGGGGGAGTTTAAGAAGGACAATTAAAATTTTCACATTAGGTTGAGCCCGCCTGACC
>DIYH01000013.1 GCA_002435755.1 Flammeovirgaceae bacterium UBA6059 | reverse complement strand
AGTAGTACAGGCCACTCGTGAAGCCAAAGCCCTGACCTCCATGCCCTATAACTTCGACTCCTCCTATTTGATAACGACCTATACCCAAGCCATAAGCCGATCTATCATTGACCTCATACCAACTCATCATCTTATCAAACGTCTCTGGACTTTTAAATACGCCTCCCTGTGTAAGACCTCTCATGAAGCTACTGAGGTCCCCAACGGTAGAGACAAGGCCACCACCTCCCCAATCAGAACTTGTACTCCAGTCAGACAACTCATTGGTTTCAAAGTATCCGGAAGCAAGTGAGTAGTTGGATGGAAGATTATAAGCCTCAAGAAAGGTGTCATTCATTTGAAGCGGCCCGAAAATCCTCTGGCTGTAGGCTTCATGTAAGCTTTGTCCGACTAATGACTCGATGATCAGACCCAAAAGAACATAGTTAGTGTCTGAATAGAAATAATCGGTCCCGGACTCAAACCTTGGCCTACCCTCGACCCGCACAAACTCCACAATATCTAAGGGCGACCAATATCGTGTCGGATCACTAAGCAGCGTGGATATCCAATTGAGTTGCACATAGTCGTCGATACCGCTGGTATGTTGGAGTAAGTCCCTGACAGTCGACTCACCTAGTTGCAATCCCTCTAAGAACCCTGGGTCCAGGTGGCTTGATGCCAGACCATCCAGAGTTACTTGACCCTCTTCTACCAGTTGCATTATGATAACAGCTGTCATCATCTTAGATATGCTTGCTATTCGAAAGGGTCGATTGACATCCAATACTTCCCCAGTATTGATATCCGCCAGACCGGCGCTAAGCAAAACATCAGGGTCTCGATCAATATCTACTGAGAGCCACGCCCCAGGCACCTCGTCAAAGGTGTTGACATATGTATCAAGTTGTACTTCTAAAGATCGACGGAAACCCAGATCATCTTGTCCATGTACATTTCCATTAGGATCGTGGCATGACGTGAGGTTGGCTATAAGGATAGCTGAAATGACTAGCTTTTTCATTTGTTGTTTTATTTTGAGAAATTGTTTTTAACGATTATTAGAGTGGGCATTAATGATCGTTGACCAAAGGATCATTGATGATCACTATACAGTTAATCTGACCAATGCTCCATAGTGAATATCAGAGAGACAAACTTCCACCCTCCTTGTGTCTTGATGGCTGAATAGAATTCATCACCCATGTGTGACTTCTCACCATTGATCGTTACTCTATAGTAGGTCTTAACTATTGCCCTACCTCCATCTATCATTTCGGCTTTGACAAAGTCAAATGCCTGATTGACCTTGTCCTCTGAGTCTCTGACAAAATCAGACAACCCCTGCGCTGTGGTTTGCTCTTTAGAGAAAGTACCACTCGATAAGCCCTGGTAAGTGGAGAAGATAAGTGCTGTCGGATGGATAAAGGCGTTGAGTACTTGCGCATGATCTCGATTATTCACTCCATCACTTATGGAATTAGCTAAATCCTCCAATAGCTGAATATCTTCAGCGTAGGATTGTGCCAGTGTTGAATGACTAAATATGAATACAGTCGCCAGGCCAGTAATAAGAAGTTGCTTCATTAACTCTAATACATATTGATGGAGCTAATTTCTGACTGCATACAGCCTTTCTACTCCTCATTTCAGGAATCAGGATAAACTTTTCTTGACCTGGTTCAATCTGGACAGCAAAAACTTTCACTTTTGTCTCATGAACATCTATATAGTTCTGATAGTATTCTCATCTATAGCCGTAGCTGTCTGCTGCTTCTTGACCACTTATCTACTTGTCGGTCAGAAAAAGCTCTACACGAAAGCCCTGGTCCTTGTACTGCTGATAGTTGCATTGGCCTTGCGGATAGCCAAATCTGTTTTCTACTTTTTGATACCTGATCTGGCTTCTTTGGCTGTGGCTATCGGCTTTTTTGGTTTTTCGATGCTTGGCCCACTCAGCTATTACTACTTCTGTATGCCAACCAATGTATCAAAGTTGACCGTTGCTAACCAGAGCGAATACCTTCACCTGTTATTCCCGATAGCCGGCTCTATCGCTATCACAGCGACTGGTAAATACTTTGATGGTTTTTATCTCCTTTGTAGTGTTAGTCTAGCCATTTACTTATGGCTTGTTCATAGGAATTCCACTCAGTTTGAGGTTCAGGATGAGAAGCTAGCAATTTGGAACAAAGTGCTTTATGCTAGCCTGATCGTCCTGCTTATCACATTCACCTTTCCCTACTTCATACCTTTTGTCCATTCCTATGCCATAGGTACGGCCATTGCTTCCGCAGTTGTTTACATTCTTTTCATTTACTTCATTAAATACTCTCCGAAGCTTTACAAAAACGAGACCCGACTGGAAATAGACACTCAGTACGAACAACGGATCATTGAAGCCCTGGAACAAAATGAGCTGTATAAAAGGCCAGCTTTGACTCTGGCTGAATTCTCTGATGAGGTTGGAATACCTCAATATATTATATCGAAGGTTGCTAAGAGAGTCTACAACAAAACATTCCCGGAAGCTGTGAATAGCCTTCGCGTAGCGGAGATCAAAGAGAAGCTCAAAGGTTCAAAATCCATTGATGCTAAAGTCGAACAATTGGCCTTTGATGCTGGCTTCAATACACTATCAACATTCTATGCCGTTTTTAAGAAAGAGACTTCTATGAGTCCTCGAGAGTATCAGCGCAAGCTATCGGCTTAAGTCAAAGCTTATCCCAGCCCTCCATTGTCTGGATAATTACAGCTACAAGTTTTACCAGGTCATCCATATCCACCCATTCATCAGGCAAATAGAAGTTACCACCAAGTGAACCAATGCCATATGCTGGCACGTCTAGCAGTCTAATAGGATATCTTATATCACCTGCGTAGTGATTTGGATATGCGCTGGGCGCTTTACCCTTGATATCAGTAATGGCTTGCCGCAGTACTTTACTTTCCGGGGATTCCCAATCAGCGGCACCTGGGTTAGTCATGTAACCTACCGGAATCAGTTCGTAATCATATTTATTCTCGCTTGTCGATGCAGATGCTAGGTGCTCAGCTATCAGCTTCTCGCTTTCAGTGATCAAGGCTTTCCAGGTATGATCACCAGTGAATTTCAATCTAAAGGTAAGCTCCGCTTTATCAGCCACAGAGCCAATTCTATCACCTGTTTCTAAGATTCCAATATTCAATAAGACATCTCTAAGTACTGTAGCTCTGAGTTTCTCAATGATCTCAAGGCATCTATCTGCGGCACTTCCCCCTTTTGACCATTCTGCTGAGTCCACACTACCAATCTCCAATGCTTTCCCTCTCCAACCTGTAATAGTCAACTTTAAGTCTGCTATACCCTGCACCTCATTCTTGATATCATCAAGCCCTCTGCCCGTTTCAGCAGGATGGACATACAACACACCTCCTATTTTGTGATCGGTCTTACTGATGCGCTCGAATACCGGCAAACTGCCTCTACCCCCGCCACCTTTACCATGAAGACTCATCACTACAGGAAGCGATCCCTTCTGTTTAGCCAGAATCTTAGCCGCGACAAGCATAGCTGCTACACCTCCTTTGTCATCCGAAGTGCCTAATCCGTAGAGCTTATTTCCAATAAGTGTGGGTTCAAAAGGATCTGTACTCCAACCATCTTCGATACTATGGGTATCGATATGAGAAAACATTGCAAACCTTTTGTCAGCATCCTTTTCAGGCCATCCTACCACATTGGTAAATGGCCCATCACCAGGTGGATTAGGAGTCATATACTCTGGATGCCCGGTATACAGACTAGGTCGATCAGTACTTTCCTCGATGCGATATGGCAGGTCTTTCAGGTAAGATCTAACTACCTGTTGAGCTTCACTGGCCGACTCACCACTGATACTTTGCACCCGGATCAATCCTTGCAACAGTTGCATTAATTCGTCCTTGTACTTTTCAGCAAGCTTTAAGGCTTTGTTGGAGATTTGAATATTGCCTAATACTGGATAAGCGCCTACCATTGCCATTGCCGTAGCACTTTGCTTGACAAACTTTCTTCTTGATTTTGATCTCATAGAGAGCCTACCCTGCTACGTGAACCGTAAACATTACATTATCCCAGGCAAAGTCAATCCTGGCACCATTTCCGGACTGGTTGATGAAAATGGTGAATTGCTCGGTAACGGTCTCCTGAATGGTCACGGGTGCTTCTACTGTAAGCACATCAAGAGAAGGGTCTGGTTCAGATATCCCAAAGAAAACACCCAATTCGCTATTGAGGGTTACCTCAAACGTATCTTTACCAGGAACGGCGTAAATCCTGTAGGTACCGGCGCTGATTGGTTTACCGGCAAAAAGTACGTCCCTGTTGAAAGTGATCTCGGAGGCGGCATTGGCGCCAAGCCTCCAGTATTGACCATAGGGCTGTAGCGCTTGCTCAGATGCCTCTCCAAAGATCAACCTTCCTTTTTTGTAAGGCCGACTGTAATCAACAGAGATTTCAAGCCCACCATTAGTATAATTCACGGAATCCGGAGGGCTCGCCGGTTCAGCAAAAAACAAGCCATAGACCACCCAAATAATAAAGATCAAAAGAATGGCTCCTAGCCCTAATACTACCCTTTTTAGCATTTTTCTACATTGTTCAATGGTTTATTCATCTACCAAAGTAGCCAAAGTTTGGTTCATTAGGTAATCATGCCATGAACATGGTGGTCCTAATGATCATAACTTCAGCTTGGCCGATAGCTCAACAAATTAGCCTTAGCTGCTGCTAGCTTGGCAATGGGCACCCTATAGGGTGAACAGCTGACATAATTCATCCCAACGTGATGGCAAAAATCTACCGACTGGGGCTCTCCACCATGCTCGCCGCATATACCTACTACAAGGTTATGTCTTGACAAGCGACCTTTGTCAGTACCCATTCTTACCAATTGGCCTACACCATCCTGATCCAATATCTGGAATGGGTCCTGCTCGAGTATTCCATTCTGAGTATATATAGGCAGGAATTTAGCTGCATCATCCCGCGAAAAACCAAAGGTCATTTGGGTCAGATCGTTGGTGCCAAACGAGAAAAACTCTGCATGCTTGGCAATACGATCAGCCGTCAGGGCAGCCCTGGGTACTTCGATCATTGTGCCTATCTTATAATCGATACGATCCTTACGTTCAAGGAAGACCGTCTCCGTTACTCTTGTCACCACATCTTTCTGCATTTTGAACTCCTCTTCAGAACCTATGAGTGGTATCATGATTTCCGGTAGGGTCTTGACACCTTTGTCCTTCAGATTCATAGCCGCCTCAATAATGGCACGAGCCTGCATTTCAGTGATTTCAGGATAAGTATTTCCAAGCCTACATCCTCTATGTCCTAGCATCGGGTTGATTTCTTTCAATTGTTCGATCTTCTCTATCAACCGGTCTACATCAATGCCCATGGTGGTAGCAAGGTCAGTCTGACTCGCCTCATCCTGCGGTAAAAACTCATGCAATGGTGGATCCAGAAGCCTGATGGTCACAGGGAACCCCTGCATTGTTTCGAGAATACCCTCAAAATCAGCTCGTTGTATCGGAAGAAGTTTCTCTAATGCAGCCCTCCTACCTGTCTCATTGTCAGCCAGGATCATTTCACGCATAGCTTTGATACGCTCTCCTTCGAAGAACATATGCTCAGTCCTGCACAGACCAATACCTTCCGCACCGAACTTTCGTGCTATATCAGCTGTCTCAGGTGTATCTGCATTCGCATGCACTTTCATCTTACTATGAGTATCTGCTAGCTCAACCAGTCGGCCCAGGTTACCACTGATATCTGCCTGTTGTGTTTTAAGGCGTCCTACATATACATTGCCTTTAGAGCCATCCATTGAGATCCAATCACCTTCCCTATAGACTTGCCCGTCAGTCGTCATGGTCCTTTTCTCACTATCTACAATCAAGGCACCTGCTCCACTGATGCAGCACTTACCCATACCTCTTGCTACCACGGCCGCGTGTGATGTCATACCTCCTCTGGAAGTGAGTATGCCCTCTGCTGCATCCATACCTGCCAGGTCTTCTGGGGATGTCTCCACCCTTACCAGAATGATCTGTTCGCCTTTGTTCTTCCATTCTAATGCATCATCGGAGTAGAATACGATCCGACCAGAGGCCGCTCCGGGAGAGGCAGGTAGCCCTTTGGCTATAGGTACAGCACTTGCCAACTCCTCCTTATCAAAAACAGGATGGAGTAATTCTTCGATCTTATTGGGGTCAATGCGCTTGATCAATGTAGGTGCATCAATCATTCCTTCATCGAGCATCTCAATACCAATACGCACCATCGCTTCGCCTGTGCGCTTTCCATTACGGGTTTGGAGTATCCACAGCTTTCCCTCCTCGATTGTAAACTCAATGTCTTGCATATTCCTAAAGTGGTCTTCCAGGTTCTGCTGTATTGACAATAACTCCTGGTAAAGACTTGGCATGCTTTCTTCTAAAGAGGCATAACTCTTTTTTCTTTCTTCTTCTGATACCTTGGCTAATGCCGCCCATCTTCTAGAGCCTTCAAGAGATATCTGGTGTGGGGTACGTATACCAGCTACTACGTCTTCTCCTTGTGCGTCGATCAGATACTCGCCGTTGAAAATGTTTTCACCGGTGGCTGCATCCCGGGTAAAGCAAACCCCGGAGGCCGAACTTCTCCCCATATTACCATAGACCATGGCCTGAACGTTCACTGCTGTTCCCCATTCTTCAGGTATGTTATTGAGTCGACGATAGACTATTGCCCGGGGTGTATGCCAACTCTCGAATACCGCAATAATGGAGTTCCATATTTGGGTTACCGGGTCCTGCGGGAACTCGATCTCAGTAAGCTCAAGAATAGCCTGCTTGTATCTATCGACCAGACCTTTCAAGTCTTCTGTGGTTAGCTCCTGGTCGGTCTCCACTCCTTTAGAGGATTTAACCTCTTCCAGGATCTCCTCAAAGAGATCCTTATCACCCGACCGGTAATTGTTTACCTTCATCACTACGTTACCATACATCTGTATAAATCTGCGATAGCTGTCCCAGGCGAAATGTGGTTTCCCTGATTTCTTAGACAAGCCCTCTACCATTTCATCATTGAGGCCGATATCAAGTACAGTATCCATCATACCAGGCATGGAATCACGAGCTCCGGACCTAACCGACAACAGTAGCGGACTGTCCATATTTCCGTACTCTGCACCCATGATTTCCTCAATGAACTTCACACCTTCTCTAACTTCCGCCCTTAGCAGCTTCTTGATCTGCTCTTTCCCTAACGTATGATACTCTGTACAGACATCTGTGGTAATCGTAAACCCGGGAGGTACTGGTAAACCTATCCTCGTCATCTCTGCAAGGTTGGCCCCTTTACCCCCTAGCAATGGCTTCATATCTGTATTACCATCTGCTGAGTTGTTTCCAAATCGATAGACTCTTTTGACTGATATTTCCTGTTCTTCCATGTGGATACCGTTGTTTTTTCCCAAGTTTGAAGCTAGCACATCCGGGAGAACCAAACCATGACAATTGGTCTGTAAGAAGTTGATTTTTTGCAATGCGGTGTACTGATCATCCGTAGGCCTATTAGTAAGTAATGCCCCTATCTATGGTCGAGCTTTGATAAAAGCCATCTCTCCAAACTGATACAAAGGGATTATTCTTCGGCAAAATACTTAGCTATTCTGTCCGCCACGTTAGGTATTTGTTCCTGGACTTCAGGTGACATACTATCGCCAATCGACCATTGCACCCCTCCCACACCAATGATGTAGTAAGTCCTAGGAAGACAACTAATGTAGGCTCCTAAGTTGAAAATCTGATGTAATGATACACTATGTGAGGAGTATTTGCTTGAATATACTTCTGAGAGTTTATCAATAGCTGAAGCTTCAAACACACGCCCCAGATTGGATGGTCCAGCATCAAAAGCATCAACAATAACCACTTGCCTATTCTCCCACTGGTCTATGATTCTGGTAAGGTCTCCAGACTCTCTATAGTAAGCAGCCATCTTTGGGGATCGCTTTTGGAGCATTGCCAGAACATCAAGGCCAAAAGCATCGTCTCCTCTCATTGGACTACCCAACCCGATGATCAATCTATGCTCACTCTCTTTCGATTTCAACCTTTAGGAAATGTGTGGAACAAGAAATGCACGGATCATAGTTGCGTACGCCAGACTCACAGCGCTCCATCAACAGTTCGTCATTAAGAGATTGGTATTGCTCTACCAGTCTTCTCAAATCCAGCTCGATAACTTTCTGATTGTGGCTGGTGGGTGCCACTATTTTGGCTTTCTTGATAAAGCCTTCATTGTCAATAGCGTAGCGATGATATAGTATTCCACGAGGTGCCTCGGTCACGGCATGCCCCTTACCCTTCCTAGGCTCTACATGATCGTTCAGTCCTTCCGGATACTTGTAGTTGTCAATTTGGCTTATAGCTTCTTCACACGCATAGAATATCTCCACCATTCTTACAAGAAGGCTTTTGAATGGGTTATTGGTCCCTGGTGTTAGGTTGATGCGGTTAGCCAGATCTCTGGTGTTTGGACTAAGCTGCTCAAAATTGAGATTGAAGCGGGCCAATGGCCCTGTAAAGATAGTTTTATTGCCATCATAGTGGGTGTGAAGCGTGGTGCTATAGGGCATGTGCTCCTCTTTGAAGTACTCCTCATACTCACCTATGTCTATATCAAGGCCTTTGTTTGAAATCAACCTGCCTTCATTCATAGGGTACTCATCACAATGGTGAAGGGATACAAACTCATAATCATAGGCAAAATCGGGAAAATCCAAGCCGGACATCCAGACTGCAGCATCGGCAGCAATTTCCTGGGCCTTTACCAATCGACTTCTCAGCTCAGAGAAATCTGCCGGCTGAGGGTAACGATAAAACCCCCCTACTTTCACATTGATCGGGTGTATTTCCCTGCCCCCCAGGATATTGACAATATCGTTACCCGTTTTTTTAAGTGCCATGGCTTTTTCTACCCAATCACGGTGGTCTTTGGCCATTTCGATAGCATCAGGGTAACCCAAAAAATCAGGTACGTGCAGCATAAACGTGTGAAGAGCATGACTTTCTATCCATTCTCCACAGTAGAGCAGTCGACGCAGTGCCCTTATCACAGGGTCGGGTCGATAGCCTGCGATCATCTCCATAGCATGCACTGAACTCATCTGATAAGCGACGGGACATATGCCACATATCCGTGCTGTGATGTCAGGAGCTTCTCTAAAAGACCGCTCCTTGAGCAAACCTTCAAAAAAACGTGGTGGCTCAAAGATCTCTAGCCTGGAATCAGTGACTTTACCATCCGTTATTTTAACATAAAATGCTCCTTCACCCTCTACTCTTGCGATGTAGTCAAGCTTTATCACTCTCGAATCCCCCATATCAGTCGTATTTTTTACTCTCTTCGCGAAACGCCGGAGCGCCACTGTTGAAGTTTCTAAAAAGTCTCATCAGATCACTGTCCATCACACCATATTCCGATAGGTGCTGTGCAAGAGCAGAAGTGTTAGGATTCTCCTTAGGACCATAGCAGCCAAAGCAACCCCGGTAGTAATGGGGGCACAAAGCGCCACAACCGGCTTGGGTTACAGGACCAAGACAAGGCTCTCCACGAGCCACGGCTACACAAGGATTACCATTGAGTTTGCACTCTATACAGACGCTTTGGTTAGGCACATTGGGTTGCTTGCCTACTATAAACGAAGCAAGCACTTCCAATAACTGATACTTGTTGATAGGACAGCCTCTCAACTCGTAATCAACCGGAATATGATCTGCAATAGCCGTAGATGTCTCCAAAGTATCCACATATTCAGGTTTGGCATAAACTGCCTTTACATACTTTGATACTTTAATATAATTTCTCAAAGCCTGAATACCTCCTGAAGTGGCGCATGCTCCGATACTAATGACTGTTTTGGAATTCTTCCTGATCTCTAATGCTTTGATGGCGTCATGTGGCGTAGTGACAGACCCCTCAATCAATGAGATATCATATGGTCCTTCGATGACTGACTTTGTGGCTTCAGGGAAGTACGCAATGGTGATGTGTTCGGCAAGCAGCAACAGTTCATCTTCACAGTCCAGTATGCTGAGTTGGCATCCGTCACAGGAGGCAAACTTCCAAACGGCCAATTTCTTCTTCTCGGTACTCATAGCTCAGAAATGTTGAGGTAAGGTTTCATCATAGTGTAGGGAAACACTGCACCATCCTTACAAGTGAAATAAGGACCCACCTGACAATGTCCGCACAGACCAATAGCACATTTCATATTGCGCTCCATAGACAAGTAGACCATGTCTTCGCTTATACCCGCGTCAAGGCAGGCGTAGATACCAAATCGCATCATGACTTCAGGACCGCAGAGAAAAGAGATGGTGTTTTCCGGGTAGAACTTTGCCTTGTCGATCAAGTGCGTGACGACCCCAACGTTACCTCTCCAGCTTGGGAAGGCGTGATCTACTGTAATCTGGAAATTGATCGACGGATCAGACTGCCAGGAGATAATATCTCTGTGGTAAATGATATTGTCAGGGTGCCGTGTACCAAATAGTACATTGACCTCACCAAACTGTTCGCGATGGTCCAGTATATACTCAATCACCGGTCGTAAAGGACAAAGGCCTACTCCCCCTGCGATAAGGAGAACGTCCTTCGACTTTACCTGAGCTACAGGCCATTCAGGTCCAAACGGGCCCCTGACCCCTATGATATCACCTACCGGAAGTTGAATGAGTGACTTAGAGACCCTACCTACGTCTTGTATGGTATGCACCAATGTAGGGTATGAAGGAAGTATACTGCTAACTGATATTGGGATCTCCCCTATGCCAAATGCATAAAGCATATTGAACTGTCCGGGTGCAATCGGGTCTATCGCTTCATCACCGACAGGATCCAACTCAAAAGTGAGCAGGTCAGCATTCTCTATGCTTTTGGAGCTGACCTTATAAAGAACCGGGTTCCATGGACTCCCGTTCACTGGTGTCTTCGTAGTTGTTTTAGACTCTACCACTATAGATATCCATTAGTTGAACTCTTGTATCCTCCAGCCGCTTATTCATAATGATGGCGGATTGTTTCATCATGAGGTAGCCCAAATGGTGGTCTTCTTCACATTTCTTTCGCACACAACCGGCATCTAACGCCACAACAGAAGTGTGTTCTCTTGCTTTGAGGTCAAACTGCATTCGATAGGGCGGTATGATCCAGCTAAAGCCTGCTATTTCACCATCGTGCAAAGACCGTATTGTAAAAGTTCCCTTGGTCGGATGCTCAAGCTGCACCGCAATGTTGCCTTTTGTTATTACAAATAGATAATCTGCCGACCCACTTTCCCTGCCGACATACTCATCGGGCGAGAAGTGCATATTTTGTCCACAGGCTGCAATAAACTCCAACATCTCATCGGACATGTCACTAAAAAAGGACAAGTCGCTAAGTACTTCCTTTATGTTTTTCATTTCCCCTTGATTTTTTATCCTTAGCCGGACCCACCGGATTGTCATTGATGGCAGCCAACTCTTCTGTGATATCTATGCCCACAGGACACCAGGTTATACATCGACCACAGCCGACACATCCCGAACTGCCAAACTGATCATACCAATTGGACAGTTTGTGCGTCATCCATTGTCTGTACCGCGATCGTGTAGAAGGCCTTATCTGACCTCCATGGATGTATGAGAAGTCACCAACGAAGCAGCTATCCCATGTCAGCCAACGCTCAGTATGATCCCCACTGATGTCCGTAATATCCTCCGTAGTACTGCAAAAGCACGTAGGACATACAAGCGTGCAATTAGCACAACTCAAGCAGCGGCTAGCTACTTGCTCCCAATGTGAATGTTCGAGGTTAGTCTTGAGTAGTTCGGACGCTTCTTTAGGGTTTAGCCTTATTGGCATATTATCAATAGCCTCCTCTATGGTTCTACTCGCGATTTCCAGATCATCTTTTGATGCCAGCTGAGCTTCTGTATCATTCAACCAATGCTTGATAAGGTCAGATTTACCGTCAGCGATGAAGTGATGACCTGCCCCATCCTTGACCTCAACTAAACTCAGATCATAGCCTTCATAAGGCATTGGCCCTGAATCAAATGAAGTACAGAAACAATTCTTTGAAGGATGGGTACACCCCACCGCAATGATGAGTAAATCTTCTTTTGCTGCCTGGTACCAGTCATTGACATAAGCGCCCTCTAAAAACACCTTGTCGAGTATCCTGATCGCTTCGATATCACAATTTCTCACACCCCAAAACACCATTTTAGCAGGTCGCTCAGGTACGGTTATTTCAAAATTAGAACTGCTGCCATTCGCCTCCCACAATTTGCGTCTTGGTGGGTTTAAAAACTTCTTAAATGACTGGGGGCCGACTGAATATTGAAAATAGCCAGCGTCCGGGTGTTGATCCAGGTTATAACTTCCCTTGTCCTGTTGTTCGAGGTATCCCAATGTCAATTCATCGAACGAATTGATCTTCTCCAGCATGATCGCCCCATCTCGGAAGATAGGCCCAACCTGCTCATATCCTTGATCGGACAGCTCATCAAAGAGTCCTCTAAGATGATCAACTGTCAATACATACCTTGGTCGATCTTTTGATCGCATTATCTTCGGGTTAAAAAATTTCGAAGAATATCGCTATTAACAATTAGTAGTAAAATGAGAATGGTTAGAGAACCAGATGATTTACAACAGGATGATTTGATGCTAAATGCACGGAAGAACTACCATTTCGAATTATGGTAAGGCATGGACCTGAATAAGAATCAAATAGTTAGAGTCCTTTCCTGTTATAAAAGAACTATCCCCTTCTTACCTTTAGCCAAAAAAGGTAATTGACCATTCTTGATAACATACCTTTAGTCGGAGCAGTACTCGCATTCCTACTCGGTGTTCTGGTACTTACCAATAAGAACCAAAACAAGAAGGCCAAATGGACACTAGGCACTATTGTTTTCCTCAACATCCACAGTCTTTTTGAGGCCTACCTCTTCTACAACGATATAAGCTGGCCGGGACTTGGGCTTTCCTATCTACACTACCACGTCACAGGTGCTCTTTTTCTCTTATATACATATTTCCTATTCCGTATAGAGATCAACCTGAAACTTTGGTTGGGTGTATTACTTGCATTTTCATTATTCAGGCTTGCTATCCTTACTCCTCTGGAAGATGATATTCTCGAAACCGCCACATCATTTACCCCACAAATTATTGGCCTTGTCATCGATGCGCTATTATCAGTATTGTTAAACATCGGGCTTTTAGCGCTGACTTTTATCAAAATACAGGAAGCCCGATTTGCAGTTGTGCTGACTTCAGCTGAGCAGATCAGTTATAAGTGGTTAAAGACACTGCTGGTCATTGCCATTGGACTTTATGTGGCCATCTTGCTGAGCAATATCATATCTCTATTCGACAGGGGATGGCTGATCTATTTCAAAATTGAATCTGTCATCAATAGCCTCTTCTCACTGGCACTGATATATGCGACCATGAAGTTCCCCATTTTCTCGGTGCATGGTGATTTCAGAGACCTTCCGGAAGAAACTAAAAAGAAATACAACAAATCCTCCCTGACAAACGAAGAATCCAATCGGATTTGGAAAGACATCAACAGCATCATGGTTGAGGAACGACCGTATCGAAATTTTGAGTATCGTCTTAATGATCTTGCGGAACAAGTCGGGCAGTCGATCCATCATGTGTCCCAAACCATCAACGAAAAAGAAGGGATGAGCTTTTCTGACTTCATTAACCGATTTCGGGTCAACGATGCAAAGGACTTACTGAGTTCGGATAGAGCTAAACAGGTAACCATCCTTGCTATTTCGCTGGAGGCTGGCTTCAATAGTAAAACGGCTTTTTACAATACCTTCAAGAAATTTACCGGCAAGACGCCAACAGAGTTTATCCGGGAAAACCAAACTCTTAAGGTCTCCTAACCCAAAACTGACATTTCCCGATAAAACGGGACAATTCCTTTCATCTTTCCATGTCCCGAATTATAGGCAAGGAAGCATCAGGCCGTGATATGGGTCAGGTTTGCTGAAAAAAGTCAGTGAAGCAATTCTTACACTTTTGTATATCAGCACTCATCCTACTTATAGGCCTCAAAGGTCACGCACAGGATATAAGCCTCAACGATTACCTCAACATTCTGAAAGAACAAAGCCTGCTCATTCAGCAGAGCTCAAATCAGGTACTCGACGCTACACTTGATGTACGATCTGCTAAATCTCAGCTACTGCCGTCCCTGGGTACAGAGTTGAGTTATCAGAGAGACTTCTCGAAGAATTTCCTGTTTTTCAATGATGAGGACTTTGGGTTAACCAAGCTGAGAACCAATTTCAATAACACGGTAAACGCTGATCTAATTGCAGAACAAGCTGTGTACGATGCAGTCGCGTCAAAACAGTTCCAAGCTGCCAAGTTAGCTGCCAAACAGACTGAGCTCAACCATCTTGAAACAGTCAATGTGGTGCTACTGCAAGGATCGCGGCTCTTCCTGCAATCCCTTTTTGTACAGAACAGTCTGACCATAATCGAGGAGAGCTTACAGCTTGCTGAGCAACAGAAGGTCCAAACCCAGGACTTGTTTGAAAGTGGGTTGGTAAGTGAATTGGAGTTACGACAAGCCGAACTCTATTATAAGCAAGCCCTTCCGCAGGTGGCCGAGGCAAAAAATGCTTATCAAACGCTCCTTAACGAGTTAAAGACTTTAGCCTCCCTTCCTCAGGATTATGAGCTCATTCCTACAGGGAACATTGTCAGCAAAGACAATGCTATATCAACGGACAAATCGCTTGAGGCTAATCTTGAACTACAGTCGATTAACCAGGCTCTAAAGGTGAGTAATCTGGCCATCAAAGCTCGTGAAGCTGAATGGAACCCTATGGTCAAAGTCAGCCTGGGTTACAACCTGAATGCCCAGGACAATGAGTTCCGATTCAAAAATGACAATCGGCTTTGGTATGGAAGAGTATCGGTTCAGTTTCCCATTGTAACGGGAGGTCTAAACTCCGCTCAACTACAAAAAGCCCGGGTGTCAAAGGACAATGTCCAACTCGAGTTGCAGCACACAAGGCTTTCACTCAACACGAAACTTGAAAACCATTACCTCGATCTCGAACTGGCAAGACAAAAAATAAGACTCCAGGAAGATGTGCTCCGGGTAGCTAAGAAGGAATTTGAGATATCAGAATTCCAGGCTTCCAGGGGACATATCACTGCCATTGACAGGAAGCAAGCAAGACTTGACCTGAGTCAAGCCAAACTGGACCTATTGGAGGCACATCTGCAAGCGAGCCTGACCAGGCTCGAAATCGATAAAACACTTGGAAAATCATTAATCAGAGAAATCAAATGAAACATACCCTACTTATTGGTGTCACTTCAGCACTGTTCTTCCTGTCTTGTGAAGAGTGGTCTTACAAGGAATCTCAACCTGGTGAAGTCAAAGTAGCTATCCGCATCAATACCATTGCAGAACAGGAAATTGAGATAACCAAAAACTACTACGGAAGGCTAAAGTTTGGTCGACAGATGACCCACATTGCTGAATCAAGTGGCAGGGTCGAAAACATGAGTTTAGTGCCTGGCCAAAGAGTGAAGAGAGGACAGCAACTTGCTTGGTTCCCTCCCATCAACCATCACTTACAGATCAACCAACTCCAAATAGCCATTGATGAGCTCACCAGGAACTACAATAGGCAACAAGAGCTAAACAATAAAGGCGCTGTAGCCAGCAATTCTGTCGATGAGTTGAAGACACAACTCGACATACAGAAAAAGGTACTTGATCATCTACGTGGCATAAATCAGGTTACCGCTCCATTTGATGGTGTCATCACAGAAGTATATGTGAGGGATGGTGAAGAGGTGGTCCCCGGTATGCAGGTATTCTCTATGGCCGATGACAGCAAGCTTTATGTAGAGTTTTACATTCCTGATAAGAACGTAGACCAGATCAAACCGGGACATAGCGCTAAGCTCAAGGATACCCGTCTAGACGAGATGAATGGGACTGTCATTCATAAGGCCATGGAGATGGACCTTAGCAGAAATGCATTTCGGGCGCTGGCCTCATTTGATCATCCTGGTATTTCAAATGTTGGTCAGATAGTGGAGTTAGTAGTGCCTCTTGAGTTGATACCAAAAGCAATAGTCATCCCTGAATCGTGCTTAAAGCAACAGGGCAATAGCCAATATGTCTATCTGGTAAAAGACGGATTAGTTAAAAAACAGATGGTCAAAACCGGTAAGAGAAAGGGTACTGAGATCCATATAAAAAGTGGCCTGGTCGCTGGTGATCTTCTGGTCACCGCCGGAATGGATAAGCTGAGAGATGGAACTGCAATTAGGATTACAGAATAGTTATCATGAAGATCACAGAGTTCTCGGTCAACCGACCGGTCACCACTTCAATGCTCTTTTTGGCACTCGTTTTTTTTGGTATAGTCACCTACCATAAGCTTTCAGTCAATCTCATGCCTGCTTTGAATTTACCAGCTATGGCCATTGCAACGGATTACTATGGAACAACACCCGAAGAGGTTGAAACTGAACTTACTGAACCTATTGAAGAAGAATTGGCTACACTAAGTGGATTGAAGCTGCTCCAGTCTTACTCGATGGCCAACTCTTCTTTGATTTTCGTCCAGTTCAATCAAGGTAAGGACCCCACGGAAGCATTGAACGAGGTGAAAACAAAAGTGGACCAGGTGGTGCCCTTCCTACCTAAAGAAGCTGAAAAACCATTGGTCCAGACTTTTGATTTCAAAGATGCTCCGGTACTTGATCTAGTAGTACTGAGTGATGGTAGTGCCAGTGAGTTGTTTGACATCACAGACAAGACGATCAAGGACAGGCTCTCAAGGATCGAAGGAGTATCTAAAGTGGACCTTAGCGGTGGAGAGGTACGCGAAATCAAGGTACTCTCGGATAAGAAAACAATGTACGAGATTGGGATGAACCTGTCAGATGTTTCTGATTACCTCAATAGTGTTAATACAAAACTGTCGGGAGGTGATTTTGTAAACAATCAGAGGCAATTCTCGATAGAAACAAATAACAGGTTTAGCAATGTTGAGGAAATAAGAAACAGTCGCATTCCTACCTCAGCTGGTGTACAAAAGCTCTCGGATATTGCGCAAGTAATAGATACGGTCAAGAAAATAAAGTCCAGGACCATACTCAGTGATTTTGAGAATGAGCGCTCTTATACACAAGTCATAGGGCTGGCCATCAGAAAAAACACCTCTGCTAACGCCGTTCGGGTGGCGCGAGATGTGAAAGCATTGATCCCCGAATTACAGGAAGAGTTGCCCGACAATATCCAAATCATAGTCCCATTTGATTCGTCCGAATACGTTGAAAGTGCAGTGGATGACGCCTTGATGAATGTAGCGCTGGGTATTCTTTTCACCGGTATCATCCTTTACTTTTTCCTCAATGACCTCAGGAATACCATTATCGTGAGTATTTCCGTTCCTGTCTCGCTAATCGGTACCTTCATTGCGATCAGGTTCTTCGATGGCTCACTAAACATGATGACACTCATGAGTTTCTCAGTGGCTATTGGGGCCCTGATATCCAACTCTATCGTGGTACTGGAAAACATCGTTCGTCTGCGCGAAGAAGGGCTTGACATCAAGGAAGCAGCTGTGCAGGGAACCAGGGAAGTGATGATGGCAGTAATCGCATCTACGGGAACAAACCTTGTGGTCTTCCTGCCAATAGCCAACATGACTTCCATTACGGGTGCCTTTTTCAAAGAGTACGCACTGACCATCTCTGCAGCTACTGTCTTTTCGTTGATCATCTCCTTTATGCTGACGCCCATGTTGGCAAGTGTACTACTAAAGAAAGAAAAGAGGCCGTCTCGTTTCTCTCAGATGATGATGCGCTTTTTCGAATGGCTGGAAGACGCTTATGAAAGATCGCTCAGGCGTCTTATTTCGTCACGCAGAAACCCAGTCATTCTATTCTCAGTCATGTTTATCTTCTTTCTGATAAGTACGGGGTTGCTACCGCAAATAGGATTCGAATTTGAGCCCCAGGAAGATAATGGAGATGTATTTCTGGAGCTGGAAATGCCTCCAGGAACAGCCATATCAAGAAGTACGGCACTAATGCAACAGGTAGAAGGGATCATAAGCCAACATGCGGAAGTCAAAACTATGCTGACAAGTATTGGAGCTAAGAATAGCTTTACGGTAGGTACCAACTTCGCTAATGCCGCGATCAGACTATATCCTAAAGAGGCAAGGGAGATATCCAATGTAGAGTTTGCGGAGATCATTTCCCGAGAGCTTGACGAGATCCCTGAAATAATACCTTTTGTCTCCACAGTCAGTTCAGAAGATGGTGCTCCTATTCAGTTTACACTACAGTCAAAAGACCAGGACAACCTACTCTTTGCCAACGAAATGGTGCTAAATGTATTAAATGGAGTTGATGGCTTGCTCAACTACGAATCCAGTGCCCGGCAGGGCAACCCAATCATTCGGATGAAACCGGATCAAAGGCTGCTTGCAGAACTTGGCATAAACCCTTTTGATCTAGCTGCAGCAGTACGGGCAGCTATATCAGGCGTGAAGGCTACTGTTCTTAAAGAGCGTGGAAATGGATATGATGTCAGGATCAGTTATCCTGAAGACCAGGTTAACAGTATTGCCAAGATCGAAGAACTGCCCATTTTCACCTCACAAGCTGTCTACACCATTGGACAATTGGTGGAGGTAGCTTATGAAAGCTCTCAAGCACAAATACTGCACCTCGATAAGCAAAAGACTGTGGAGTTTTCAGCCAACCCTGCTCCTGATGTGATCAGTGGAGACATAAGAAATAGAATAGATCAAGCAGTCAGGCATCTGGAGTTACCTCCCGGTGTATCGTTCCAATGGGCTGGCAATGCCAAAGAACTGGACCAGACATTAGATGATATGATCATAACGTTCACCATCGCCCTGGTACTCATGTACATGTTGCTGGCTTCTCTCCTCGAAAATTATTGGCACCCGATCATCATTTTTACAACTGTGCCTATGGCGATGATTGGCGTCTTTCTATTCATGTACATGGGTGGACAGACCATGAATATCATGTCATTGATGGCCATTGTCACGCTTCTTGGCCTGGTCGTGAATGATGACATATTGATCCATGACTACACAGAGCAACTCATGCATAGAAAGGGTATGCTCTTGAAAGAGGCAACCTTATTAGCCGGTAGGAAGAAAATGAAAACCGTGATCATGACCACTGTGGCCATCATCGCCGGAATGCTGCCTAACGCACTGGGTTTTGGTGATGCAGGGGCCGAATACAGAACACCTATGGCTGTAGTAACAATCGGAGGTATGATCACTTCTACCATATTGACACTATACCTGATCCCTTCCCTATTCTACATCATCCGAACTAAAAAAGAAGATATCTGAATTACTGTTATCCGCTCAAAAGATTAGACAAGAAAATGCATAATAGAACTCATATAGATTCATTCTCAAGGGCAATCCAAAAGTATCTACACCAATTAAGTTGGGCTGCTATAGACCCATTTTCCCTTCATTTTTTCCTTGATGAAAAAACGAGGCAAGAAGATTTAATCCTTCCACCCGCAGGGCTTACACATACCCCGCTAAATCTTCATGCCAACCCTCCTTGGTGTAGATCTCAGTAAAAGTAGGTTATTAGATCAGAGAGATATTAATATATCTAAATCATGAAAATCACTAAAAATCAATGGCTGACCTTGGTGCTTATCTCGGTGGTAACATGCGCATCAGCTCAATCGGAAGCAGACTTTATCAAAAAATGGCACATCGAAGAGTACATCTACATGGGCATAGGTTTCGACCCGGATGAAGAAGAGGTGGATGATTACATTCATTTCTTTGATGATGGTACCTTCGAGAGTACCGATAAAGGCACAGAAGAGCGCGGAACCTGGCAATGGAAGAATAGCCGAAATACTATTGTGCTTAGCCAAGATGGCGAATCAATTGAAATTGAGGTAGTTAAACTTAGCAAGACTGAACTTATCGTGCTACTTGAAGAAGATGGAGAGAGCATCAAAATTAAGTATGTCTCCAATTGATCAAGCTGTTGATTTTATCTTCTTTATATAACATCAATGGGACATATCAAGATCATTAGGGTTTCCAGAGTCTCAACCTCACACAACGACATCAATAGCATAAGGTCAAAGTTGAACTAGATGAACATTGGCCAACTTATATTACTCCATAAATGGAGTTTTCTCTTTATGCTCATACTGGTGCTGCTTGATGCTGGTCTGTCCATACTGTTTCCTCTTTTTATCGGCTATGCCATAGATGATGCCTTGTTACATGAGTACAATGGTACTGTCCTGTTAGGATTGCTGGGCCTGCTCACACTGTTGGTTGGAGCAGGGCGTAGGTTCTATGATTCAAGGTTCTATGGAAGGTTGTACCGGCAACTTGGGATAAAAGTAGGTAATAAGGCTGATCAGGAGGTTTCCGCGAGGAGCGCTCACCTTGGCTTCCTGAGAGAAGTGGTGGAGTTTTTGGAAAACTCCATGCCTGAAATTGTCAACATTCTTATTGGGCTTGTTGGCACCTTGGTCATGATTGCAACGATGGACTTGAAGATCTTTCTGGGTTGTTTGATCATACTGGCGATCGTCATGATCGTTTATGGGATGAGCCAAAACAGAACCGTCAGATTCAATAAGGCTTATAATGATGAGCAAGAGCAACAGGTGTCCGCCCTTTCATCGGACAATCCTGCTTTGCTACACAGGCACCTTGAGAGACTCATGCGGTGGAATATTAAACTCTCCGACCTGGAAACGATCAACTTCTCAGTGACATGGCTGTTTATGATGGCATTCCTGGTTTATGCCATTGTAAGCTCTGCAGAACAAGGAGGTATCAGTCATGGCACCATTTTTTCACTTGTGCTCTATGTTTTTCAGTTCATCGAGAACGTAACCATGATGCCGTTTTTTTACCAACAATGGCTAAGGTTAACCGAAATAACAAAACGATTGCAGGATTCAGCGTTTTGGTGAAGTTAGACTGGTGGGAGTTGAACTCGATAACTACCCTAAATTATGTGAGTTAGACCCAAACCTCTGAATAATCCAATCAATGGATGTCATTTTGAAATTTCCAACAAATAATGGTCTTAGAAAGAATTTATGACTATTATTTTGGGGAATGACAATTTTCTTATGCCGAACTAACGTTAAGTTAAGCTAAGCAAACCAACCCTGCTTTAATGGCCATTTTGAAAGCGCTCTGAGGCTATCATTACTGCCTACTCTGCACAACGTCAAAGGTTTGAATCGCTATTTCAAGTTCTTCATTGGTTGGTACTACCAAGATGTTAACATTGCTCTTTTCGGATTGGATAGAGCAGGTACCACGATCTAAAGCAGTGTTCCTGGTATCATCCAACTCAATACCGAGAATCCCTAGTTTGTCACAGACCATGGTTCTTATCGCTGCGCTGTTTTCTCCTACCCCTGCCGTAAACACTACAGCATCCAATCGACCAAGTGCAGCGGCGTAAGCTCCAATGTATTTTTTGATCCTGTAGACATACATAGCTATCGCCAACTTTGCATCCACATCGTCTTCATCATACTTTGCTAGAATGGACCTAAGATCGTTGGTACCAGTAAGGCCTTTGAGGCCACTTCTCTTGTTTAAGAGTTGGTCAATCTCATGGGTTGACATGTCGAGATGGGCACTTAAAAAAAGTAATACCGACGGGTCAATGTCACCGCTTCTTGTCCCCATCATAAGACCTCCCAAAGGTGTTAAACCCATTGAAGTATCAATGCATTTACCGTTCTGTATGGCAGCCATACTACAGCCATTGCCCAAGTGGATGGTGATGGCGTGAAAATCTCCCAGAGCGATGTTGAGGTGCCCAGCTGCCCTCTTCATTACGTACTTGTGAGATGTGCCATGAAACCCATATGCCCGTAGGCCATGCTGATCGTGGTACTCTTTAGGGATAGCAAAGCGATATGCATAATCAGGGATGCTCTGGTGAAAGGCAGTATCAAATACAGCGATCTGAGCAGCTTTAGTAAAGCAATCCTCCGCCACCTCAATACCTTTGATGCATGCCGGGTTATGCAGTGGAGCTAGATAGGATATCCGCTTCAAGTCAATCAATACATCCTTTTGAATGACAGTAGGTTGTGAAAAATAGACTCCACCATGTACTACCCGATGACCCACGGCCACTATCTCATCTGTTGAGGAGATGACACCTGTTGATCCATCGAGTAACAGGTTAAGGATCTCAGTCAATCCAACTCCATGATCCTGCACCATAGTTTCATGTACAATATTTTGCTCACCGCTATCATTCGTATTGCGGTAGTGAACGGCCCCTGAAGCTTCACCTATCTTCTCGACCAGGCCTGAAGCGAGGACCACTTGCTCGGGCATAGCGAAAAGCTGAAACTTGATGGATGAGCTTCCGGTGTTGAGTACCAATATCTTCATTGTGATCTCGCTATTGTGATAACTAGTGGTCTGACGCCTGAATGGCGGTAATAATAACCGTGTTGATGACATCCGTGACGGTACAACCCCTACTCAGGTCATTGACAGGTTTGTTGAGTCCCTGCAACACTGGCCCTATGGCTATAGCACCTGTCTCGCGTTGGACTGCCTTGTATGTGTTATTACCTGTATTCAAATCAGGAAAGATCAGTACAGAGGCCTTACCTGCCACCTCTGAGCCCGGCATTTTCTGCTGACCGACAAAAGGGTCCACCGCAGCATCATACTGGATAGGCCCTTCTATCCTGATGTCAGCGTTTCTTCCCTTCACCAGCGCGGTAGCCGATCTTACTTTCTCAACATCAGCTCCCTTACCCGAAGCTCCTGAGGAGTAGGACAGCATGGCTACTTTTGGCTCTATGCCAAAAGACACCACCGTATCCACTGTACTCAGCGCTATTTCGCAGAGTTCTTCGGCAGTGGGGTTAGTAATGATCGCACAATCGGCATAGGCCAGCACCCTGTCTTCCAAACACATAAAGAATAGCGATGACACCACAGGACAGTCGGGCTTGGTCTTGACAAATTGCAATGCGGGCCGTATGGTATGCTGGGTGGTATGCACCGCTCCTGACACCATACCGTCTGCATGTCCCATGTATACCATCATGGTACCAAAATAAGACACGTCACACATGGAGTCATGGGCATGTTCAGGGGTCATTCCCTTCTCTTTTCTAAGCTCCAGGAGTTGCTCAACATATTCATTGAATCTGGGAGATTGCTCTGGTTCCAGGACCTTGACATTATCATTAGACAGCTTGAGTCCTAGGCGGATGATCTCCTTGTCTATATCGTCCTTGCGACCGAGCAGTGTAATGTCTACTATCCCCTCATTCACCAGCACTTCTGCTGCCCTCAGTATGCGCTCATCCTCGCCCTCGGGAAGTACGATATGCTTTTTGTCAGACTTGGCCCGCTCGGTAAGCAGGTACTGAAACATACGAGGTGTGGTACCTCTGGCCACTACGTTGAGCGTCTTCTCTTCCAGTGCTTCTATATCGATGTATTCACGAAACAGCCTAAGACATTCGTCAATCTTTGTGGTATTATCTGCCGTGATATACGATTGGATATGGTCCAGTCTTGTTGCCGTTTCGAAAGTATTGTAGTTGACTTTAAGGATCGGGACAATATGAGAAACACCATCGAGCAGGTTGATGATCGCAGGGTCCGGTACAAGACCAGTCGTCAGTATAATAGCTGATACGGGTGGATAATTCTTTGACAAATGGGCGGTCAGTGTACCCAGAATAATCTCACCACGATCTCCAGGCGTAATGATGACAGACTTTTCCGGGATCCTCCCAAGATAGTTGTGCAGTTGCATTGCCGCAACCGAGTAACTGTATACTTGGGTGTCCAACTGGTCCTCACCATATAGTACCTCTGCACCCAGATGCGTCGCTATCTCTTTTACCGTAGGACTTTTCAGCAGATCATTCGTTGGGATCACAGACAGGAACAGGTTGGACGGTAGCTCTTTTCGCAGCGCCTTTTGAATGGCCTCAACATTGTCGGGTTCCGCCCTGTTGACAATGGCGCCCATCACATCATAGTCCTCTTCATGGAAGCTCTCTATCGCTAACCGAATGGTACTGACAACCTCTTCCACCGACCTGCCCTTGTCACCCCGACCCACAATCAATACCGGGCAACCGATATTCCTGGCCACCTGTACATTGATACCAAACTCAAAGGCACTGCTCTCGGTCAGAAAGTCTGTCCCTTCGCAAAGTACAAAGTCACTTTTCGCTTCCAGTGCCTTGTATTTCTCAATGATGCGGTCAAGCAGTTTCTCCGTTTTACCGGCAGAGATCAGGGCCTTGGCTTCCTTCTGATGAAAGGCGAAAGCCTCTTCATAGTCCTGGTCCAGGTTGAAATATCCAAGCACCAACTCGATATTCTTGTCACGCTTGCCTATGTCAGCAGAGATGATCGGACGAAAGAATGATACACGTTTTGTGCGCCTCAATACATTGTCGATAATGCCTAAGTCAATCAATGATTTACCACAGTAAGATTCTGCTGTAGTGATGTACAGGGAGTTTGCCATTTGAGTTAACGATCTACACCAATTGAGCGATGAAATTAGTACACACCACGCCAATTAGAAACTCTTCCGGCCTTTATTCAATAATCCTTAATATAGTAGAGCGTGTAGATACTTTTCAACCTGATTTTCGTATTCCTGTACGATTCAGGACCGACCTTATCGATTTCAGACGTTCGGGTTATGACTGGGTACATCTAGTGCCTAGTGCCAATCAAAGAGATATTAAAGTCCTGAATAGTGAGACCTTTCTACTTTCCAATATGTCGCCTCAGTCAGGAGGACTTAACAGATATAAATGGCGTGAACTGGAAGAAGAGGTAAGGAAACTCAATGCTAAAGAAGATGTATTCGAGACCTATGTTGTTACGAACCTATTATTGACCTATCACAGCAGACAACATTTATTTTTTGTCCAGAATAATGATAAGAAGATATACAAGGAAGAGTGTACCAACGTAGATGTCAAGATACCTGTACCTCACAAATATTTCAAATCTATCACGGTCGAAAACAACAGGGTAAGCACTTTATGTGGAGTTTCATCATGGAGAACAATAAAGAAGCAGGTTCATTGAACCGATATCAGGTATCGACCAAGGAGGTGGAAATCCTGGAGGGTATCAAGCTCTGCGACCAGCTTAAGGGTAACTGGATAGAGTGGGAAAAATGAATATCAGGACCATGAGGCAGACAATATTCGTTGCAATATTATTCGAAATAAGATAATTAAATTGGAACAAAAAAGCAGTTAATTGTCGATTTTCGCAGGATTTCGTGTCCATATTATCAAAACAAGGTCATCATTCTCTAAGGACAATGATGACTTCTGTTCTTCAGATAGAATTGAATAGCTCCTAATACCCTTCTTGGTGGTCTACTCGCATGTGCTTCTGAGTGAAAGTGAGAAGCGTCAATGTTTGCCAGCAAAACTGGAGATCTGAACATATCTCTCTGTCAATCAACTAATTGGAAGCCCAAGCCTTGACATTGAACTCATCGTCGCATAAAGCAAAAACCACACGCTCTCCATTAAACAATGAGTCGGAAAGGAACTGAGCGGAAGATTCTACTTCTTTCAAGTAGTTCTCATCATACCAATACTCTTCGATTGTCACCTGATTGAAGTGATAAGCTGAGTCAGATTTATCCAACTGCACCGAAGAGGGTTGTTCTGTATATCCCATTTCGGTTAATAAATTACCCAATTGCTCTGCTTCTTTGTAATCCACGCGTTTTGTGAAAAACAGCTCAGTCTCACCGAATACATATTCCCAACCAAAGGGCTCATCGTTTACATCAAAAGTCACTTGATTCTGCATTTCGAGCATATCATCACACAACTGGAATGTCAAAGGTGATGATTCGAAAACATAAAGTGACATTTCTTTAGCGAACTCTAGGCCGGAGACCAAAAGTGTGCTGTCATTCCATGCGTCTTCTGTGTAAACACCTTGAAAAACATATCCTGTGTCAATTTTCAACAGTCTTACTGACTTTTCATTCCCGTCTATAAAATCTGTCATTTTCAGGTAGTCGGCTAGTTCATGCGCCTGAATACTGTCTGTCCCAGCATAATAGATTTCAGTATTATCAACCCTGATAGAGTCTCCAAAATCAACGTCTTCGAACCAATTATCATAGAACTCCCATACCCCAAAAAGGAAAGCTACGACAGCTACGAAATACTTCCAGATTTTCTTCATTTCTGATGTTTTCTCAAACATCAGGTAATTGCCTGATCAGGACCATACCCACTGGTGGGTATATTTTGAATATCAGCTCGTTTTACGATAGTTCCAAACCGCCCATGAATTGAAGAAAATGGCAAAACCAAGCATGATCGCAAAGTGTCTTGAGATGTGCTCGAAACTGCTTCCCTTCATGACCACCATTCGCATTACTTCGATGAAGTAGGTCACTGGATTCAGTTGAGTAATGAATTTGGCCCAGGCAGGCATTCCTTCTATCGGTGTAAACAGGCCACTCATTAATATGAATATCATCATGAAAAAGAAAGCCAGCGACATGGCCTGCTGTTGCGTTTGCGAATAAGTCGAAACCAACAATCCAACCCCTAGTACTGCTATTAGATAAAGTGACAGGTAAGCATATAGCAGAAGTACATTGCCTACCGGAATAATGCCGTAAACTAATCTTGCCACCAAAAAGAGACCTATCGAGAAGACAAAAACGCCAATCGTCCAAAATGGAATCAACTTACCAAGGATGAATAGATGCTTTTTGACAGGCGTCACGTTGATCTGCTCAATCGTGCCCACCTCTTTTTCTTTGACAATGTTAAGGGCACACATGTAGGCTCCTATCATGGTAACCAGAATAGCTAATATACCAGGAACCATGAAGAATTGATAATTGAGCAATGGGTTGAAGCGATTGATGGTCACCATTTCAGCAATCGCACTTCTTTTGTTCGGCTTTCGGAAGACCCAATCCGCTCTAATCTCTTGATTAAAGTCTTGAATGACCTGCGAAAGGTAACCTCCACCAACATTGGCCTTAGTGCCATTGATAGCGTTAATAGATAGAAAGAGTTCTTCGTGATTTTCCCTGACAAGATTACGTTCAAACCCTTCAGGTATCTCGATGATCACATCTGCTTCATCAGACTCTAAATATCCAAATGATGCTTTAGGATCTCCATTGTAATCAACCAGCACAAAATAACCCGATGACTCAATTTTATGCACCAGATCTCGCGAATAGGTCGACCGATCATAGTCTACTATAGCAACATTGATGTTCTTAATCTCGAAATCTGCGGCCAATGGCAGGATAGTCAATTGAATGACCGGGATCGCCAGGATCATCCGCAGCAACGTAGGATTACGGAAGATCTGCCGATATTCTTTTTGGAGAAGAAAGAGCAAAGTATTCATGCCAGTCGAGTTTTAAATTTTCGAATGCTGACGACTAAGAGAAATAGAGTCATACCGAATAGAATAAGTGTCTCCTTCCAAATGGCAGCAAAGCCAAGCCCCTTGATCATCACATCTTTAACGATGATGTAGTACCACTTAGAAGGAATAATGTTGGACAGCACCTGAAGCGGTACTGGCATATTCTCAATAGGAAAAATGAAGCCTGTAAACATCATCGTTGGAAGTAGCATGCCCATCAATGATATGAGCATCGCCTCTTGTTGAGAGTTCGTGGAGTTAGAAATCAATAATCCCAGCGATAAGGCCGTCATAATCAATAGCGTACTCACAGCAAACAGCAAAGGAATACTGCCGTTGATAGGCATGTCTAACAGAAAGACGCTCAGCAACAAGATGACGGTCAGGTTGATGATGGAGAGAATGAGATAAGGCACAGCCTTAGCCAAAATAACCATCAGTGGATTGAAGGGGGAGACGAGCAGTATTTCCATAGTGCCTAGCTCCTTCTCCCGCACTATGGACACTGAGGTCATCAGTACACAAACCAAGAGCAAGACTAGCGCCATCACACCAGGCACAAAGTTGGTGGTACCTCGCAGCTCAGGGTTGTAGAAGTTCCGCGTAACTACTTCTATCTGTAGGTTCGATGCGGTACCCAAATAACTCACCTGAAAGTCCCGCATGATGGCCTGAGCGTAGTTCGTAAGAGTTGTGGCGGTGTTGGGATCAGTCGCATCTGCAATCAATTGGACCTGGGCTTTACCTTCATGAATCAGCGACTTCTCGAACTGCTCGGGAAAAACGACTGCCAACTTGACTATACCCTGTTTGAATACCTCGTCGATATCATCCGCGCCAAGAAGCGATTGCTCCAGCACAAAGCTGTCATTTTGCCGAAAACGCTCAATAAGCTGCTGCGAAGCACCGTCTCCAGCATAATCTGCTACCACGATCCTAGAGTCTTTGATCTCGTTGGTTAAGGCGAATCCGAATAGCAGGATTTGAGCTATAGGGAGCCCAAACAGCAGCAATAGCGTCTTCTGATCTCTAAAGACATGTTTGAACTCCTTCTTTATAAAAATGAAAAGCTGCTTCATTTAGTCTCCTTTGCGTTGTGCTCCACGAGCGAGTTCGAAAAATACCTCATCCATAGACTCAGCACCGTAATTTTGCTTTAACGCGGTTGGTGTATCCAGTGCCTTGATGTAGCCATCCACCATCATGGAAATGCGATGACAGTACTCCGCTTCGTCCATATAGTGCGTAGTGACGAAGATGGTAATCCCTTGGTCAGAAGCTTCATAGATTAAATCCCAAAACTGCCGACGTGTCACCGGGTCTACCCCACCTGTTGGCTCATCCAAAAACACGATTTCAGGTTGATGAAAAACCGCAACTGAGAAAGACAGTTTCTGCTTCCATCCTAGTGGTAATGACGCAACCAGCTGATTGCGCTGATGGTATAAACCGAGCTGCCGCAGCTTTTCTTTAGCCCTGGGAGCAATCTCAGATCGCGGGACACCATAGATGCCTGCAAAAAATCGAATATTCTCCCATACCGTCAAGTCCTCATAAAGCGAGAACTTCTGGCTCATGTATCCGATATTCTTCTTGATTTCCTCTGTTTGTCGGTAGACGTCAAACCCAGCGACGGTTGCCTGACCAGATGATGGTATCGATAGTCCACAAAGCATTCGCATTGCGGTAGTCTTACCTGCACCATTAGCGCCGAGGAAGCCAAATATCTCACCCTTCTTCACATCAAAGGTGATTTCATTGGCAGCCACAAAGTCACCAAACCGTTTCGTCAACTTATCCGTCGATATGGCTACTTCACCCGTCATGCACTCATCATATGGATGAAACAGTCTTCTATGGTCGGCTCGATGGTTTTCCATTCTATGGCCATGGGCAACCTATCGGTAAATGCATCCGGAGTACCTGAATCTTTCACCAAAGTGATGTGATGGTATTCACCGAATGCGTTAACACTCTGAACAAGTTCATTATCTCTTAGACTGTTCAGCAGCTGACTCATGTTCTCAGCTTTGATCGCAAATAACTCTTTCGGAAAAGCCGCAGTAATAGCCATTGGTGTATCGATAGACATGATCCTGCCCTCCTGGATCAAGGCAATCTTTTCGCAAAGGCTAGCCTCGTCCATGTAAGGTGTCGATACCAGGATTGTAATTCCCTCGGTCTTGAGGCGCTTAAGCATCTCCCAAAATTCCCAACGGGAAACTGCATCAACGCCAGTCGTTGGCTCATCCAAAAACAACACCTTGGGGCGATGAATCAATGCACAGCAAAGCGCTAGTTTCTGCTTCATCCCTCCGGAGAGCTTGCCCGCACGTCTCGTTTTAAATGGCTCTAACTGCACATAGATATCCTTGATCAGATCGTAGTTCTCCATTACGGTAGTGCCGAATAATGTGGCGAAGAAATTGAGGTTCTCTTCCACTGACAGGTCCTGATATAGCGAGAACTTACCCGGCATGTATCCAACTTCTTTTCGGATTTGCTTGTAGTCTTTAACTACATCGCAACCAGCAACTTTGGCTTTGCCCTCATCAGCTAAGAGCAAAGTGGTCAGTATCCTGAATAAGGTGGTTTTTCCAGCCCCATCCGGTCCGATGAGCCCAAACAACTCTCCATCTGATACTTCAAAACTGACGTCTTTTACAGCCGGCGGTTTCGAGGCATCAAAGGACTTAGCGATTGACTCCAGGCTTACATTATTCATTCGACGAACTGTTGAATTTCACTTCACCGTACATGCCAATCTTGTAGGTACCATCGTTCTCTACGCGCACCTTGATAGCATACACCTTATTAGCCCTTTCGTCTTTCGTCTGGATACTCTTGGGCGTAAATTCTGCCTTGTCACTTATCCAGTAGACCGTACCTGTCGTGCTGGTATAGCCTCCACTCCCATCATCCGTGAGTACTTCTACTCGATCATTCAGTTTCAATTGCGTTAGCTGATCACCGGTGATATAAGCACGGAGCGTCAATGAACTCAAGTCAGCAATCTTGTACAGCGGCATGCCCATCCCTACATGCTCAAATGGTTCCGCAAATACGGTGAGCACGGTTCCGTTAATCGGATTAATGATGATGCTCTTTTTAATTTTATCCTTGAGCTGATCGATCTGCGCTTCAAGTGGCCCAATCTCCATTTCCAGGCTCTGTGTATTCGTAATCAATGACGTACGCAGTGCGGTGATATTACCCTTGATTACATCGATCTGCCCGTCTACATCATCCTTCTGCTTTGGCGTAGCAGCATCAGCATTCAGCAATTGTTCTACCCTTTTTTGCTCAATCTCAGCCACCCGCAGTTGCTCATTGAGCGCACTCAGCTGCGCCGCAATATCCGGTCTCCTACTCAACACAGCATCTATTTGCGCCTCCAGCTGACGGATACTCAGCGATAGCTGCACCGTATCGATATAGCCGAGATATGTGTCAGCTCGAAGCTCCTGACCCTCGTCTACCGCGAATGCCAATAGCTTGCCGCTAGCTTCAGCTGAGATGATCGTTTCATCTGCCTCAAAAGCACCAGAGGCGTCAAACTCGGGCTCTCCATTATCGCAGGACATGAGCCCTGCCGGAATGATCAGAGCGATTTGAATGATATGCTTAATGTTCATCATTTGTTAGTTTCCTGAAGTGATATTGTAATCGTATTTGTATTTCAATAATTCGGTTTCGTGAACCGCAAGATCCTGCCTAGCGCGATCTGCGTCATTGACCAGTGCACGATAGTCTGTAGTGGTCATGACACCATTTTCTAATTGTCCTAGCGCTGTTTTTATGATCCTTTCTCTCAACTCGATAATGTCCTGATCCTTTTCAATCAATGCATTCATCTTATCGATCTGACTTTGCTGCTGTGTCAGCGAGAGATTTGTATTGAAGACGAAAGTCTGTTTTTCGCTTTCCAGAATCTTCTGATTGAGCTGAACGATCTGCTTTTCACGTTTGGCAGTATAATAGTTCGATAGATTCCACGACATCTGAAGCCCTCCTAGATAATAAGGCTCAAAGTCATTGTTCAGAAAGTCGAGGGCCGGTCGACCAAAACCACTTTGTAGGAAAAGGTTGAGCTGAGGCCGATTTCGACGATTAATCAAATCCGTTTGCAGTGATAGGCTGTTTTGCCTTTCACCAAATAGTGTGATTTCAGGTCGATTGATCTGAGTAACCAGATCATTGGTTATCGGTAAGACAAGACTGGTTCCCTCGCCTATTTCACGAACAATGAATAAGGATAACATCGACATATATCCTTGACGTACAGCCTCTAACTCGATCATTTTCTGATCGAGCTGCAGCACTTCGGCTTTCAACACATCCGCACTACTCTTCAATGCAGTGCCATAAGTAATGGCAGCTTCTGTTGTCTTGAGTCCATCCGCAAGGTCCTGCTGAGTTAGCGAGATTTGCGCTAGCTGCCGCTGCATCAATAGTATCCCAAAATATAGATCGCTCACCCGCTGACGGATACCGTAGAGCTTGGCTGTAAGATCAGCTTCGCTTACCCTCGCCTCTGCAGCGATGATTTTCTCCTGCTGATTGATGATCGATATGCCAGTCAACGGCTGTACCACTTCTGCATAGACCTTGTATTGGTCTTTGTTCAAAGGCTCAACGCCCATCACTTCACCGCCAGGTACTGAGGTAACATCCGATTGGTATGTAGCCTGACCAGCTAAGGCGATCTGTGGGATCTTACCTTGCTGAGCATTTTTCAAATTATACTCTGCCGATCGCTGGAGCAAATCGTACTGCTGCACTTGAGGGTAGTTTGCCTCCGCTAGCGCAATGCAGCTATCCAAAGTCAATGTTTGTCCGTGGCTAGCATTTGCAATTAGCGCCATCGACAGACAGGTGAAGACAATCAAATTAGATTTCGACTTGAGTTGAATGAATATTTTAAACAGTTGTTTAATCATAGACTAAATTTTTTTATTTCAGCATTTCCATAATCCATTGAGGTATTAACTGCTTGCGCTTCTCCATCAAGTCATCAAATTCAGAAGGATTGACAGCACCAATGGTCTGAAGCATAGGACGGGCAACAAAAGGGAAGAGCGTAAGACTCATCACATTGATCATGATGTGCACTGGATCAAAGGCTTTTTGTTGATGCTCATCCATCTCAGCAACGATTTGTTCATAGATCACCAGATCCTTGAGTCTCGCATTTCCAGCAATGGACTGCACAAAAGCCTCAGGTTGCGCTCTCAACTCACTGAGTATGAACATAGGAATATCTGGCTGCTGCTTGATTAGATCAATATATTGTGACGCACATTGCTCAAACTTCGTCTGGAGGGCACTTTCCCGATCCATGAAGATCTGCAAAAGACTTCCGAAAAAAGTCGATAAGGTCTCCATCATGATCTGTTGGAAAAGCTTCTCCTTACTACGGAAGTAATAGTTTAGCAATGCGATATTGATATCAGCATGCTCCGCAATGTCCCTGGTCCTGGTGGCAGCAAATCCTTTCTTCAGGAATATCTCCCGCGCTGCGGCTTTAATCTTCTCCTCTGTACCTGCTGCTGTTGTCATGCTTCTCCTTGAACAGTTCAAACTTGAATTAAAAATCTAATTTAAACAAATGATTAAATTAGGTTTTTAATTCTCCAAGTCGGATTTAATAACGTTCATGTCACTAGATTACATCTTTCTAGGTTGTTTCCTACCTTCTTCTTTTACCTCCTCCTCTGCGGAAGTCTTTGCCTGACTTACCGCCAGATCGACGTTTGCCTGAAAAGCTCTTCTTCTTGTGGAAGCCCTCTGGTCGCTTCATCTTGGAATCATCGTCTCGGTTGACACGTATACTTCTCCCTTCGACCTCCACACCTTTGAACTTCTGCTCCATACCGTCATCCTTGCCCCCATCAACATCGAAATAGGAACAGTTCTTCTGCATGGTTAGGTCTCCAAAGTACTTACGATCAACATTGGAGATATCCGATAAGAAATGAATCAAGTCGCCTTTCGTCAGCCCATCCATCAGACCAATATTGACGAAGTATCGATGAAATTTACCCGGGTCTCGCTTACCGGGTGAGCCCCCATGTGTCTCGTTGAGGTTAGCCTCTTCCCCGCTCTGGACTGTAAGATGGTCTAGCTGTGAGGTGATCAGTCGCTTGAGGATATCGTCCTTGCTTAGATCAGCAAACTTAGGCTGGAGTTCCGATAGGATGGCGTCTGCTTGCTGATCCACTTGGGTATTGACGATCAGGTTGGCCCAATTGCTAAGCCGGGTGGTTTTGAGCTCATCTATGGTAGGTACTTCTATTCGCTCAAATTTGACCTTTATCTTCTTTTCCAACTCTTCGATGCGTCTGCCCTCTCTTGGGTTGATAAATGCTAATGAGATACCCTTTTTGCCAGCACGCCCTGTACGGCCACTTCGGTGTGTGTAGCTCTCTAGCTGATCAGGAAGTGTATGATGGATGACATGTGTCAAATCATTGACATCAATACCACGTGCTGCTACATCGGTAGCTATTAACAGTTGCATCGATCTGGTCTTGAATCGCTTCATGACCGCATCACGCTGTGCTTGTGAAAGGTCACCATGGAGTGCCTCCACACCATATCCAAGATTACCCAGTTGATCAGCTATGTCTTGTGTAGTCAGCTTGGTACGGCAAAACATGATACCGCGCATATCTGACTGCAAGTCCATAAACCTGCGTAAGGCCGCCAGTTTATTGGCCGTTTTGGTAATAACATATTTATGAGCAATGTCGGTATTACTCTTCACCTTGCTATCGATTGAAACCTCGAGAGGCGAAGACATATACTTGTTGATGATGCGCCTTATTTCAGAAGGCATGGTGGCTGAAAATAGCCAGGTGACCCGATCAGCAGGCGTAAAAGCAAGGATCTCGTCAATATCTTCCTTGAAACCCATATTAAGCATCTCATCTGCCTCATCAAGGACCACATAGCGAACCTGATCTAGCCAAATTGCTTTACGCCGGATCAGATCAAGAAGTCTTCCCGGTGTTGCTACCACAATTTGTGTAGGACGCTTCAAAGCTTTCATTTGGGCAGAAATAGACGCACCACCATAGACCACCTCTATATTGAGCTGAGGATTGTCTTGTGCGAATGACACGAGCTGTTGAGCGGTCTGCTGCCCCAGCTCACGTGTGGGTGCCATGATCAACGCTTGGGTTTCCGGTAGGTCGGGATCGATCAAGTCGATTAACGGTAGCCCAAATGCGGCGGTCTTGCCTGTACCCGTCTGCGCCAGACCGATAAAGTCCGTGGGGTTTTTGGTGAGCAACATGGGGATAGCTTTGGCCTGAACGGGAGTTGGTGTATCGAAACCAATACGGTCAAGGACCTCAACAATCGATGCAGAGAGTCCTAGTTTGCTGAAATTATTGATAGGAATGAATTAGATGAGCCGCAAAGGTAGGGAAACCGATTATGGTTGAACCAATGAACAGGTAAAAACTCATCAACATCGATTGTTGAGGTTCCCGAGAATAACCGATGAGTTAGCCTACACTGCTTTTCAGGATACCTTGACCAATGGACCGCCAGAGTAACAACAGTGCTGTAAGTATCCGTTGCTCGCTAAGGCTATCAACCACCCTTGGGCATCTGCTGCACAAAGGTTAGTATAAAGAACTCAGCAGGCCTCACCACCGCAATCTTAATAGTCACTTTCATCAATCCGTCAAGGATATCTTGAGCTGTCATGGTACTACCAATGCCACATTCTACAGTGAAAGAATCTTCCGGTGTTTTGCCCATAAGCCCACCTTCTTTCCAAGTCATGACCAAAAAGCTGCTAATCATTGATTTGACAGACTCCCATGTGTTTTTGGTATTGGGTTCAAAAATATAAGCACTAGTCGCCAGTTTGCACGTCTGCTCTATATAGGTGACGGTCCTTCTTACGGATAAGTACTGCCAATCCAAACTGTTACCATCTAATGTACGAGCTCCCCAGATCAATATTCCCTGGCCATTGAAATGCCTAATCGCATTTACAGACTTACCTGTAACGGCATCTGCATTGAGTGATGCTTGCTGATTTTCAGACAGCTTTATCGGCAATGAGACAGCTCCGGCGATCGACGTATTGGCAGGCGCCTTCCAAGGTCCCATCTGATTGTCAATCGAGGAAATCACACCGGCCATTGCTCCGCTAGGCGGAAGCACATTGGCTACCTCTAGCACTTTGTTGAATATCGTTTTATAAGCGGTGCTACCGGCAATCAATAACTTGTTATTCTGGCTTACCGTCAATGGTGTAAGCGCAGGGTTTTCAATATTGGAAAGAATGGTGGTCAACTGGGAAGTCGGATCGCTATCTGGATTGATCACGGCCGCTAGTTGCTTGATATCTCCTCCAAACAGGTTCGTATAATCCAGGTCGGTGCTCTTTAAGGTAGTCGTACCGATAAACGGATAGTAGGCCGTTCCGAATTTCAGGCCATTCATACCGGTATTTTCCCTGAATGTCTCGATATCATCTGAATACAAAATTGGATCAGGGTCTTTACCTCCTATAATGTCGAATATGCTCACGGCCGTCATCATTTCTGAATTCTGCAATAGCATCTCTTGCATGAGCGTAGCATTACTGTCTATTGACAAAAGAGTAGCCTCCGGACATATGTACATTGTAGGCTCATCTTCGTTCTTGAGTAGCTCCAGTCCAGCTAGTAGGTCTGCAAGTTGTACATTAGGGTTGATCAAAGGATCCCCTGGTGCAATGGGCCGACCTGAAGCCGTGCCATAGGAACCTACAGCAACAATGTAGGCGTCACCTCCCCCATTACGATAGAATAGTTGGACGCTGTTATACAAGTAATAAATGGTATTGGGATCTGGTACGATCGCGTAATAATCAGAGCCTAACAAGACATATGCTCCCATTTCTGGCTTGCTTCCTTGTTTTACCAGATGATATTGGGGGCTGTATTGTTTAGCGGGATCTGACGGAGGACTTGGATTAGGGTAGCAAAAGATGGCTTCAAATTCTGCCATAGAGGTGATCTTCGTCGGCTTGTTTAAGTAGGACTCTCCTTCATAGGAAGCCTGAGGAGTGTATCCGATAAATGCAGGAACCGCAGTAGGCACTGGCACTACTGAATTGGGGAATACATTTATATCATTGATGTAGACTTCTGGAGTTTTATGAGACGTACGCTTCATGCTGCTTTGTGGATAGTATGAGAGATCACATAAATGAGGAGTAAAATACTCATCTATCTCAACTTGACAATAATCACAAAGCGGACGGCCAATCCTGACCAATAAAAGCTACCACTCACTGGCGCCCTCGGGCATAAACCAGATCTATTCTCCAAAAGAACTGTGGTCATATCGAATATATCAGATATGACCAATTTGGGAAGGTTTATAGTCCTTTATGGGAGCCATCGCAGAATACCCCTTGACTCGCATGCTTACATTGGCATAAATAAGCTGTCTTGGTCTCTTCAGCTTTGAACATCACCGGGCTAAAGTCAGACCCTTTGTGCGAGCCATCGCAGAATGGCTGGTTGGTGGACTCTCCACAAGAGCACCATGCGTAAGACTTTCCTGCTTCAAGATCTACGGGTATGGGTGCTTTAGCTGCAATTGTTGGCGTACTCATATTTCTAATATTTTAATGTTTCCACATACAATTCAACTCAATAAGCCATTCAAAGGCCATTTGGTTTCTAAAAATGATAGTTTGAAATGAGTCTAATTAAATGAAGGCTATATTCACAATAGTATTGATCTGCATCTATACTAAATTGAATCTTGAGAAAGCTGACGTTTTTAGCCTGCCTTATCCTAGCCTGCCTGTCTTATTCAGTATCACTACAGGCTCAAGGCAATGAGATAAATGGTTTTAGGAAAAATTCTATCTATGGTAGTGTTGGATTTGCTGGATTATACGGAACTGCCACGGCAAACTATGAACGCATTGTCAACCAATCCCCTGATAAGTTACTGTCTGCTTCATTCTTAAAAGTAGGGTACGGTGGTTACGTAGCTTATGCTGACGAAGGAGCATTTATCTACCTTCAGTATGGCATCTTGCTTGGCAAGAAGTCAAGCCATCTCGAATTAAGCGCTGGCGGCCATTATATTTTCGACGGATCAATGGATTCTCCACTTGCTGCAACAGCAGGCTATAGACTACAAAAGCCCGGAAGTCGATTCATGTTTAGGACAGGTATTGCCTACCCGGAATCCTTCTACATTGGGATAGGTTTTTCTTTTGATCGACCACTTGACTAAAAAGAACATTGATTCTCTCTCCTTTGGTCGATAGATATTTACAACCGACACCTCAATAAAATAGCAGTTGATAACTAGGTCGACCACCACTTATGACTGGATGCCCTACCATCAATACCTAAATTAGAAAGTAGCGGCAGCTCGGTCAGTTTTAAAAAGCGTAGCATTCGAATGAAGTAATTAGAAATTCAGGTCCACAAACAAAATTCCAATTTTAAAAGAGCGGACCTTTAATTAACTAGCGTATAATTCATCAGAATCAATAACCATTATGCAAGAACTTCTCAACCCAATATCTTCCCTTCAACTGTTGAGCCTATTATTTCTGGCCATATTGTTTTTGCAGTCCGGACTAGATAAGGTATTCAACTACAAGGGCAATAAAGAATGGCTAACCTCCCACTTTGCCAATAGCCCTCTCAAAGGAACGGTTGGTCTCCTGATGCCAGTCATTACGATTCTGGAAGTAGCTGCAGGGGTATTTTCTGCCATTGGTCTGGTTCAATTGGTGTTGAATGGTAGCACAGCCATGGGCTTGATTGGTGCTCAGCTGTCTGCATTATCCCTTGTCTCTCTATTCTTTGGACAAAGGTTAGCTCAGGATTATGAAGGTGCTGGAAACCTTGTTCCCTATTTCTTAGTAAGTATGGCAGCCATCTATTTGATGGCCTAAACCTATACACATTACCTGATAAACCTTCATCTGTGCGAAGGGCTCATCTGTTCTTCATAGCATTTCCTTCAAGTTCCAGCGTGTTGTGGTTGAGAGATCAAATTCTCCTCTCATTACCTGTATTTCTGTGAGGCAATGGATAGTTTGCCGGATGATCACCATGCACATTGCAAAGTAGAAACAGCATGACTTCCAGAAGAAAATTTGTAAAGAATACGGCTGTGGTAGGTGCGAGCCTACCGCTGATACCGCACCTCTCTTACGGCAAAGCCAATAAAGCGCCAGACCAGAAGCTGCGACTCGGTTTTATTGGTGTGGGCCTGCGGGGAACCAATCACCTCAAGAATGCCCTAAAACGTGATGATATCGTCATAGCAGCCATCTGCGATATTGATGATCGGCGTATTAAGATCGTCAATGACCACATGAAGGAAGCTAACGTCAAGATGCCCAAGGTATTTGGCAGCAATGACCATGACTATCGCAACCTGCTCGAGCTGGAAGAGGTGGATGCAGTCATTATCTCTACCCCGTGGCTTTGGCATACCAAAATGGCGGTAGACGCCATGAAGGCAGGAAAATACACTGGCCTTGAAGTGTCAGCTGCAAATACGCTCGAGGAATGCTGGGACCTGGTCAATACCTATGAGGGCACTGGTACCCATATGATGATCCTCGAGAACGTCAACTATCGTCGTGATGTACTGGCTGTACTCAATATGGTCAAGCAAAATGTATTTGGTGAGGTGCTGCACATGCGCTGCGGCTACCAGCATGACCTCAGACATGTCAAGTTCAACGATGGCAAAACGGCCTATGGCAAGGGAGCTGAGTTTGGCGAGAAAGGCATCTCAGAATCTGCCTGGCGTACCCAACATTCTCTACTGAGAAATGCGGATGTTTACCCGACCCACGGACTAGGGCCAGTCGCCACCATGGTAGATATAAATCGAGGTAATCGCTTCCTCTCGCTCACTTCGCATGCCACCAAAGCGAGAGGACTTAACAAGTACATCGTAGAAACCGGAGGGGCAGATCATCATAATGCCCAACTCAGATGGAAGCAGGGTGATATCATCACCTCTACCATTGATACAGCCAATGGAGAGACCATCATCGTCACACACAATGTCAACAATCCCCGGCCCTACTCACTCGGCTTCAATGTGCAGGGCGTGCAGGGTATTGCGGAGTTTGACAAACATACCCAGCGCATCTACATCGAAGGTCAGAGTGAGGAGCACCAATGGGAGGATATGAACAGCTGGCTCGAAAAATATGACCATCCACTATGGCAGAAATTTGGTCCTGATGCCAATGATACTGGCCATGGTGGCATTGACTTTTTCGTCCTGCATGCCTTTGTGGAGTCAGCCAAAGCCAATGTGGCTCCACCGATGGATGCCTATGATGCTGCAGCGTGGAGCGCTGTGACACCCCTTTCGGAAGCTTCTATCGATAACAATGGTGCACCTCAGGATTTCCCTGACTTCACCAGGGGCCGCTGGATCAAGCGTGCACCTTATGCATGGATGAAGGATACTTATTGAAATGAGTTCGAAGAGTAGTGAGTCAATTTTTCAAAAAATGACATTTTATATTAGACCCACCTCTACCTCCTCCCTGCAATGCTATTAAGTTAAGGTAATGCTGAATTTATTTCAGTATCTATTTTGGTAATTATCCACTTGACAACAGATTCTGAAACGAGTTCAGAATGACGTCAAAAGTGAGTTCAACCCTTAACTCAATAGCATTGCCTCCTCCCTGGAGGAGACTTATGGTGTCATTCTTTGAAAAATTTAGGTTTACCTTCTTCGGAGATAACTTATATTTTCGACCTACCGGAATCACTTTAGGAAGGTATAAGTAGCATATGAACAATACTCAAATCACATCCATTGCACCGGGGCGTACCTGCCTGTTTGGGGATCATCAGGACTACCTGGGCCTACCCATCATCGCCTGTGCGATTGATCGATACATTAGGATCTCAGCTACCGCGAATGGCTCACAGCAGTTGGTCCTTGATCTACCAGGTATCAACGAGCAACGAACTATTGATCTCAATACGCCTATTGGGGAGGTTCAAAAGGGTGACCATCTGTTGGCTGCTCTCAAAGTGGCCAGCAAGAAGGGCTATGTTCCGAAGCAAGGTTTCGATATTACAATCCAAGGCAATCTACCGATCAATGCTGGAGTATCTAGCTCCTCTGCCTTGACGGTGGCGTGGATGCAGTTTTTGATGGCAGCCTCTGGTGATAGTCGCGACATCAACCCCGCTGAGTTGGCACAGCTCGCTTATGAAGCGGAGGTGGTCGAACAAAATTCACCCGGCGGTAAAATGGACCAGTACACCAGTGCACTGGGTAATGTCCTCTACCTGGAAACTGGTGAGGTACTGAACTACGAAGTGATCAGTACACCGATCCAGGGATTGATCGTCGCTGAGTCGGGCATTCCTAAATCGACTATTGGGGTATTGGGACATCAGAAAGAGAGTGCTCTAAAAGCTGTGTGGCATATGAAAGCGGCTAACTCGGGATTTGTATTGGAAAAAGCAACAGCCGCTGACATTGAACCTAATCTCCAGCATGTGCCTGAAGACCTGCGAGACTATTTCGTTGCGGCGATAAAGAATCATATGGTGACGCAAAAGGCGTTGGTGGAATTGAAAAAGGCCACATCCGACCTGGCCATTATTAGTGGCCTGATGAATGAGCATCATGCCATCCTGAGGGAGTTGCTCAAAATCACCGTTCCGCGCATTGATGATATGATTGAGGCTGCCTTAAGTGCAGGTGCTTTTGGTGCTAAGATCGTTGGGTCTGGCATGGGTGGCAGTATTACAGCCATTGCTCCTGAAGATAAGGTCGAAGCAGTCTGTAATGCCATTGTTAATGCTGGTGCCAAGACGGCTTATCCTGTTTCCATAGATGCAGGTGCACGCCTGCTACCTACTAAAGCTGATTGATATGCATACCAACCTGATCATATTGGCCGGAGGTGCCTCATCGCGGATGAAGCAATCCAACGCAGTTGGGCTCTCAGCAGAAGAAATCCAGCAGTCTAATCAGCGAACCAAGGGGCTTATCAGCATTGATGGTAGTGGTCGTCCTCTTTTGGATTACCTGCTGTACAATGCCAAACAAGCTGGTTACCGTCACATCTACCTGGTGATTGGTCAAGACAAAATCGGGCATGATCTGGCCTACCCTGCTATGCTGACGATGCTACCCAGTGGTTTGCTAGGATTGGTGCTGGCTTCTTTGATTGCAGCCTTTATGTCGACCATCTCTACACAGCTCAACTGGGGCTCATCGTACATTGTCCATGATTTCTACCGACTGCAAATCGATCCGGAAGCTTCTGAGCAAAAGCTAGTGCTCGTCGGTCGGATCTCTACGGTCGTGCTGATGATATTGAGTGCATTATTAGCGCTGGTCTTGCAAAATGCCTTGCAGCTCTTCCAGGCGATCCTGGTGTTTGGTGCAGGTACGGGACTGATCTTTATCCTGCGCTGGTACTGGTGGCGGATCAATGCCTGGAGTGAGATCGTAGCGATGTTTGTGTCCGGGATCATCTCCCTGCTGATTGCCTTGACACCTTTAGGTGGGTATCTTTTTGCTCCTGAGACAGGGCTATTGCCCGACTATTTAGAATTTCCGTTTGTGGTGCTGGTGACGACCATTGCCTGGGTGCTGGCCACCTATATGACTGCTCCTGAGGAGGATCAGGTGCTGAAGGATTTCTATCAAAAGGTTCAACCCGGTGGACCCGGCTGGCGCAAGGTGGTCAATACCTTAGGTGTTGATCAAGATTCCGACGAACAAGGCTGGTCAGTACCTTCAGGGATCATCGCGATGCTCCTTGGCTGTGTAATGATCTACAGCAGCATGTTTGCCATCGGCCACTGGATCTATGGTCTGCCGGTGAGTGCAGGGGTGCTTACTGCGGTGGCGGTGGTGTCGGGGGTGGTGCTGGTGGGGCGAAGTAGGAGTTTGCCTTAAAAATTGGATTGCCAAACTTAGCTTCTACTGTTTAAGCTAAGTTCAGGAAACCATTTCATAATTGGTAACACCACTTGCCGTGAATGAACCAGAATAATCATATACGATCGCAACACTATATTTGGCTCTGGTCACAGCAACATAGAACTTAGCTTTAGTAACATTCTTTAGTTGTACAGAATTGTCGGTTATCCATCTCGTTATGTCATTTGTTGGATAAATAAGAACTCTTTCGAAACTCTGCCCTTTTGACTCTCCAAAATTCATGGCACTAAATTCTTCATCCACTTTTGTTTTAATATCCCAGCGTAATTGCACAGGGTTATACTTTTCAAGGTATCTACGCACATCTTGGGACTTTAATAAAAAAAACCCTTGATGCTTAATTTTCTTATGACGACATTCAGCACATTGGCAAGCTTTAGTAGCCGAATAAGTGGGATATAACAATGAGGAATATGAACAGATATCTTGGCTATTTCGATGCGATACATTCAAACTAGTTTCGTCAATCCCATCCTTTATAAGTCGTTTGCAGTTTTCTTCTAAATAAAGCTGGATTTTCCCATCCTTGTATTTAGAATTTCTGGCTTCATTATGCGTGAGATAAGTGACTTGTCTTGGATCTCCAACAAGAAAAACCGAGATAGAAGATTTTAGAAGAAGTTTTATTATATCCAAGTCATAACCTGCAAGGTCTTGAACCTCATCAACATACAAATGACTGTAAATCATGGAAATCCTTTCAATCACAGATCCTGCAGTAGATTTATCGCACTTTATCACAAACTTTGAGAGCTTATCAGAATAGATTTTGTTGCTTTTAGAGAAATAGTGCTTCTTGAACTCAGAATCCTCGTTAAACGCAACTTGGATAGTTCTGCCAGCTTTCTTGAAACTACGTTTTATTGCTGATTTGCCAGAACTCAGCAGTAAACCATTCACACTTTCTTCGAAGAGATCATCATTCATAGATCCTTGAAAAGGTTTAACACCATGCTTTATCAAGAATGAAAACCATGTCTGAACTGTGATATTGGACGGTATGAATCCATTTATTTTGGAAAACTTCTTTCTAATTTCTAACTCGTTGGCCTCTGTGTAGGTGGTAATTAAAACACTCTCGTCATTTGGTCTATCCAATGCATGATTGACCAAGTAAGTAGTTTTCCCAGATCCTGCCGCAGCTATTGTTAGTCTGTTCTTATTCATAACACCAGTTTATTAACCGGATCACGTAATCAGGATAGTTGAGCTTTACATCAGAGCTAAAAACTTTAAGAGCCCATTTTGTCTTGTTTTTTATCATGTATTCACTAATCTTATCTGCACTATCATACTTTGAATGGTCAATTCCAATTACATCACATAAGACTTCAAGTTGATCTCTGTTTGCATCCACAAATTGAGGTTCTAAAGTTGAAAGAGAATCTCGATCATCGGCAAAATTGAAATCGAATTAACAGATTCATATTCGGCATACTTTTTTCTTACTTTCTGGTCATAATTTCCATCGTTATCAGTCAATACAGCTACTTCAATATTGAGTTTTCTAGCCATTTCAAGAAATCTCTTGAATGATAGCCCGACAGATATTACATCGAATCCATCTTCAATAGGCAGAGCTCCATCCTCATCGAAATCTATATAGGCTTTTTGTACTATCAATTCATCAGAATCTCCCTCAACTAAAATGGGATAATCACTAAGAAGTAGCCTGAGAGTGTTATAGCCTGGCAACTTCATGAAAAACTCTCGAGTACTTTTCTTTAATTCTTTGAGTCTTAAAGTCTCGTGATCTCTAAGTAAGATGAGTTGATCTAATCCAAGTTTATTTGCTACATAGCTACTATGAGTAGATATTATTAGCTGTTTGCCTTCGCAATTGTCCTTAATCGTCTTTATGAACTCATTCAACTTAGAATGAGAAAGATGATTTTCAGGCTCTTCAAGTAAAATTAAGTCTGATTTATTGGTCTTTTTTTTGCCTAACGCAAGGTTAGTTTTGATGACACACTGTTCACCTTGTCCGGCTTGGTGGAAAGGAATATCGTTCAAATAAATTGCTAGGCTTGTTTCCCATGCATTTCGTGTAGTCATGTCTACACCAATGGAAACCTCCTTGTTTGTTATATGTGCTTGTTCGTTTATTTTTTCGTTAATCTCCTTCACCGACGCTTCATGGCCGAATGTCTCTTTTGATTTTCTATGCGCCTGAGAAATATTGACTTTTTCTACTTCTTCTAAATTGTTTTGTACGATCCTTGTAACATAAATTTCTGAGCTATTCTGGTACCTGGTATTTGACGAGTCAATTATTATTGAATAACGGGTATTATTCTTGAAAACACCCCATCACGAGCGAATGATTGCCAAGTAATCTTGTAATATTCAATAGGTATACTAAGTACTTCTTCATTTGACTTTATTAAAGCTTCGTATGCCTCTTGGTATTCAACATCAAACTCAATTTTTAAATAAAGTCCACAAGCCTTAACCCTTTCAGAATTACCATTACCAATGAAAGAAGGATAGTCATTGTCACCAAGAAATATTTCAATCAAAATATGTGGTGGTATTTTTTTTGATTTTGTTTTTAGACTATCGAGATAGTCAAGTTCAACTGCTTTGTTAAATAAATACTGGGACAATTCATTTTTTAAATAGCGACCATTTATCAATCCTGAAAGGCCGAGATTAATCGCTTCAAGTATTGTTGTTTTACCCGCTTCGTTGTTTCCTACTAGAATATTGATTCCTTCATTCAATTCGAGAGTGAATTTTCCTTCGAAGCATTTGAAGTTTTCAATGTTTACTTTTTTTACGCATATTGAATAAAGAATCTAGTGTCGTAGTTTTTTATTTAAGCCAATTAGGAATTGACCTATTTGAATTTTGTGGTTTTCATTGAGGACACTTTCTTAAAAGATTCATGCCTCTTCGCATTATATATCACCATTCTAATTGGAAGACTTTAAGTCGATATGCAATATGTTCTTGGTACGTAAGTACTTTCCCTCAATTTCGCCGACATTTCTAGTTCCGTTAAGCATAATTCATAACCTCTAAATCTTGAATTGTAAATGTTAATTAACCAGCAAATTGGGTATTAATGATCGTTACCCACCCTCCTATTCTTAGTATTGATCTAAATTATAACTCGAATTAAGTTAGACAATTCTAGAGTCAGCCCCTCAAGAATCCCCAGACATTTCCTTTGAATTTTGTGAAAGGGCTGAAAGCACTTAGAATGATCAGATCTGGTTGATTATAACTCTGTTTCAACCAGACCAAACTTTGCCGTTCAAGGTCAGTTCCCCCAGGGTATGTTATCGTATTTGATCCTCGTACTGCTGATGACCGATGAGCCGATGGTATTTGATTTTGGAGCTGAGAAGACGGACTCGTGGTATGCACTAACCGACCGGGTCATGGGTGGCCGATCGAATGGTCAGGTCGACCTGGGTGAGGATGTCCTACGGTTTGAAGGTGAGGTCTCTTTCAAGAACAATAGTGGGTTTTCCTCTGTCCGTGGTGAGCATCTGCCGCTAGACCTGTCCGAGTACAGCACCGTCACCGTCCGGTATCGGGTCCGGGATCAGTCGCTGACGCTGAACTTTAATCACTACTATGAGTGGTACCTGCCTAACTATAAAGCCTTCCTTCCTAATACCAATATGGAGTGGAGCACGGTGACTGTGCCTCTCGCTGAACTCCAGGAGTATCGAGTCGGTCGTCCTACGGGTAACACCATCGATGAGGAGAAGCTTCGGCGGATTCTGCGACTTGGGATTATGACGGCTGATAAAAAGGAAGGGGCGTTTGTGGCGGAGATTGATTTTATCAGGTTTGATTAGGGTTTGGTAATTGGTGAGCGTCTTGGAGACCGCAAGATTCCTTACTGTAACTACCAATGACCAATAGCTTGTTAGAACTGGTCACCCTGAAGCTCTTTCAGGGTCTCTTCCGGTTGCTGCTGAGGGATGCTGAAGTTAATTCAGCATGACTATCAGAAATTCGTCATTGATAGCGCGGTACGGAGATCTTATGACTTGTCTGGAAGCGCTTCATGATACCCATTGCGATTACGTACGCAATTACGTACTTTTGAAATATGAAGACGTTGAGTACCACTGAGGCGCGAAAGAATATCTACAAGCTCGTAGAGCAGACTAATGAAACGCATGAGCCTATTCAGATCACTGGAAAGAAGCATAATGCGGTGCTGGTCAGTGAGGAGGATTGGCGGAATATCCAGGAGACCTTGTACCTGGTTTCCATCCCCGGCATGCGTGAGTCCATTATCGAAGGAATGCAAACGCCTGTGTCTGAGACTTCCAAGACTCTCGACTGGTGAGCCAGTTCACCCTTGTCTATACCAAACAAGCACAAAAAGACGCCAAAAAGATTGCTTCATCTGGACTAAAGCCTAAGGTTCAACATCTATTAGAGATTATTGCCAAGGATCCTTTTCAGGGTTATCCACCTTTTGAAAAGCTGCAGGGTGATCTGTTAGGGGCTCATTCGCGTAGGATCAATATTCAGCATCGGTTGGTTTACCAGGTGCTTGAGGAAGAGCGTATTGTGAAAGTCTTGCGTATGTGGACGCATTATGAGTGATTGGAGGCACTGTCACCACGACATAGGAGAGGTCTTCCTAGTAACGAAGTTTTGTATTACGATCTAATGTACAATCTAGATTAAGAAGTTTTCTCAGTCGTGCCTCCTTCGAAATGACATTAAGTAGAATGTGAGTGCCTTATCAACAATAAGATTCCTTCGCGTTGCTCGGAATGACGGATAGTTTGGTTCTGGTGTATCAAGAAGTTAAACGTCATTGCGAACGCATGTAATGGCGAAGCTCGGCAATCTTGCCAAATGGGTGGAAGTGCCTTATTGACGGTAAGATTGCATCAGTCATCAAAGCTTTGCATTGATTCCTTCGCAAGGACGTAACTGATGTTGCTTCAACTTATCTGCGAAGACTTGCTTGAGCTTATTGACCTTGGGGTTGATCACGAAGGCACAATAGGGTTGGCTCTGGTTTTGGTTGTAGTAGTCCTGATGGTAGTCCTCTGCTGGATAGAAGGCATCAAAGGGTGCAATTTCTGTGACGATCGGGTCTGGCCAGATATCTGCGGCATCTAGCTTTTCCTTGTAAGCATGGGCTAGTTCACCTTGCTCCTCCGTATGATAGAATACCGCTGAGCGATAGTGCGTACCTACATCTGCGCCCTGGCGGTTGAGAGTGGTAGGGTCATGGGTCTTCCAGAACACCTCTAGCAGCTCCTCATAGCCAATCTGTTCCGGGTCGTAGGTGATCTGTGCGACCTCCGCATGGCCTGTTCTGCCGGTGACCACCTCACGATAGGCTGGGTTTTTGATATGTCCACCGGAGAAGCCCGATTCTACCTTCTCCACTCCCATCAGTCGCTGGAAGACTGCCTCTGTGCACCAAAAACATCCTGCTCCAAATGTTGCTAGTTCCATGTTGATCCTATGATTTTATTGATTCTTTATCAATTAGTTGACTCACATTCTTCATGTCATTTCGACGATAGGAGAAATCTTCTTAAATCATATTAATGTACTCAACATTATCAGTTGTATCCTTTGTAAGAAGTTATCTCAGTTCGTCCCGACTGCTTCGGGACTGCCTTTCGATATGACAAAAGAGAAAAGGCTTCATTCAATTCGTTGACTGTCCAATTAACTATGTCCAATCTCTAACAGAAACGCCGCTTACAATCTTAGTGTTCAGTATTCGGAATAAATAAACTGCTGGGTGTAGGAGGCCCGACCTTTTTCGTCAGTTTTCTGAACTTCCGTCAGTCGTTTTGTATCCGAATCGTAGCTCAACCGTAGGCTGCTGGGTCGGTTCCATTTCTGTTTTTTGCTGTTCCAGCTACTGCTCGCAATTTGCGATAGCATCGCGTCCTCGTAACCGAAAGTGTAGTTGGTGCGCTGATCCGTCTGGATATCCGCGATCATGGCCTGACTGAGTCGGTCTGCTTTGTAAACGAACTGATAGAGTCGAGCGGCGATCAGTTGATTGTTTTCAATGCTCTCGAACTTGATCTGCTTCACTTGCTGATCATCATAATAGGAGATCTGGTAGCGTTCGATTGTACTCGAGGGGGCTTTGTCGACATTGTAGTCAAACTTGTCAGAGATTTCTTCGATGATCTCACTGCTCGTCAGTTCTATCCTTTGCAACAGATCAAGGTTCATGGTGAGGTTGATGCTACAGTCACCATTACGTTCACAGCGCGCTACAACATCATTCTTGAATCCAGTTAACCATGTTGATCCCATCATCAAAGGATATCGTGCTAGCCCTAAGTCCTCAGCGAACAGATATAAAGGCAAATCAGTCTGTAACCAAAGGCTGTCTCTCCTACTGCCTCCCCATTGCGGTAGCTTAAAATCAACTACTTGGCCATCTTGACCATAATTAATGAAAGCATAATCCTCAGTAGTAGCTTCCTCTCCAGAATTGAACAGTTTTGTCTCAATACGCTTTATCTTTTGAGCGTGGCAGTAATGCGCACTGGTAAATGCCAGCAGTAACACCATCAGAGTGAGCCGGATTCTCATGCGCTAAAACTAATCATAAGAATGAAAAAAAGAGATCTGACCGAGGGCTCGATCCGGAAGCATATGACCAACATGACGATACCGATGATCTTCGGTATCCTAAGCATGGTGGCGTTTAACCTGATCGATACTTACTTCGTTGGTCAGCTGGGTCCTGATCAGTTGGCCGCATTGAGTTTCACCTTCCCTGTGATCATGGTAATCTTCTCTCTTGTACAAGGCATTGGGATTGGCGCTACGGCGTTGATATCCAAGTCCATTGGCAAAAACGATCATAAAAAAGCAGCTCGCGAGACTACAGACAGTCTAATCCTGGGCGTACTGATCGCTAGTGTATTTGTGGTACTCGGATTGCTTACCATCCAACCAACCTTTGAACTGCTAGGTGCTAGTGATCGCATTATGCCTTACGTCGAGGACTACATGACATTGTGGTATCTGGCCATTCTATTTGTTGTAATTCCTTTCATTGGTAATAGTGCGATCAGGGCTACAGGAGATGCACGGACACCAAGTTTGATCATGCTATTTGCGGTGGCGATCAACGCTATCCTTGACCCGTTGCTCATCTTTGGTTACGGACCGTTTCCAGCTATGGGCATTGAAGGTGCAGCGCTTGCTACCGCCATATCAAGAGCCTTGACACTAGTGCTTGCGATCTTTGTATTGTACAAAAGAGAAAAACTCATCACATTGGATGTTCTAGCCAAATCAATTCTTTATGGCTGCTGGAGATCAATTCTCTATATTGGATTACCATCAGGATTTTCAAGAATGGTGACACCTTTGGCTTCCGGGGTTGTTACGGGTCTACTTGCTCGCTATAGTGAATCAGCTGTCGCGGCGTATGGCGTAGGTACTAGAATTGAGTTTTTAGCCTCAAGTGTACTCATTGCTCTTTCTGCCACGGTAGGCCCATTTACAGGGCAGAATCTGGGTGCGCAGAAGTACGATCGCATCAAATCGAGTATCAGGGGAAGCAATCAGTTCTCACTCATCTGGGCATTTGGCATGTCATTGCTGATGTTGCCATTTGCAAGAGAGATTGCTAGTGTGTTTACCGATAGTGAAGACGTGATTCAGTACATCGAACTGTTTTTATGGATTGTGCCCTTTAGCTTAGGCTTTCAAGGAATAGTACAAATCATAAACGCTAATCTCAACACAATTAACAAGCCGTTACAAGCCTCTTATATCATGATTGGTCAGAACTTTCTCATCTATATTCCGGCTGCAATTATCGGGAGTAATTACTTCGGTGTGGCTGGTATATTTTGGTCAATCAGTATTACCTACATTTTAGGTGGAGTTATCTCAATGATTGTGAATACCAGGATATTCAAAAGACTTCTGGACACTTCAGTATCACTAAAAGAACCATAATTTATTTATAGGAAATAGCTGATTCCACTTAGGGTTTTCTTAGGCTCATCAAAATCTATATTGATGGAGATTTGAGGAATATAGCTTTTGATAAAGGTAACCTACTCTTGTATTGGAAATGGTCGTGAAACATGGCTAAACTTGAAGAAATCCTTTGCATTGTAATAACTAATATCTTGCACAAGTTTGCCAATCCATTTCACATCATGTGGTAATTCACCATTTTCTATATCTTTTCCAAAAATGTTGCAGAGAATCCTACGAAAATACTCATGTCTTGGAAAGCTCATAAAACTTCTTGAATCCGTAAGCATGCCTACGAAACGGCTAATAAGTCCCATGTTACTTAACGCGTTCATTTGGCGCTCCATTCCATCCTTCTGATCCATAAACCACCAACCCGTTCCAAACTGCATTTTTCCTGCAATGGAGCCATCATTGAAGTTACCAGCCATTGTTGCAAATACCTCATTTTGGACAGGATTAAGATTGTAAATCACTGTTTTAGCCAATTGATCTGTACTATCAAGTCGGTCGAGAAATCTGCCAAGCCCTTCCGCTTGTTGAAAATCTCCCATCGAATCAAAACCAGTATCCGGCCCAAGTCGCCTCATCATTCTGGAGCTATTGTTACGAAGTGCGCCTAAATGATATTGCTGTGTCCATCCTTTTGCATGATGCATCTTCGCAAGCTCATGCAATAAAGCAGAGCGCAACTGATCACTTTCATATCCAGTAACAGCTCTGCCTCTACGAAGACTATTAAAAATTGCTTCAATATCTGTCGCACTATAGTCTTCAGCATAGATCCGATCCAATCCATTATCAGAGAGACGACAACCGAGTTCATCAAAGAAATCATGCCTCGCTTGCAGCGCTCCCATCAACTCATCAAATGACCTAATGGGCTGGTTAGCTTGCAGCTCGAGTCGATCGACGTAGTAATTCCATTGGGGTACATCTTTCACTAGTAGAACTTTATCTGCTCTGAAAGTAGGAACCAGGATCATCGATTCCCCCATCTCATTCCAAGCCATGTGATGTTCTAGTGTATCGATTGGATCATCCGTTGTGGATACAACTTCCACTTTCATTTTCGATAGCATCTGCCCAATACTCAAAGATTCTAGTTGAGCATTGGCATTTTCGTAAATATAGTCCGCAGTTTCTCCATTCAATAACTCTGTAATTCCGAAGTAGCGTTGAAGTTCTAAGTGTGTCCAATGGTAAAGTGGATTGCGCATGGTGTAGGGCACTGTCTCGGACCACTTAATAAACTTATCTCTGGGTAGAGCTTCACCAGTACAGAATACCTCATCAACACCATTGGCACGCATAGCCCTCCATTTATAGTGATCCCCTTCCAGCCAAGCTTCTGTCAGGTTGCTAAAAACCTTATCATTGGCGATATCTTTGGGCGTCAAATGGTTGTGATAATCAATAATCGGTAGGTCAGCCACGTAATCGTGATACAATACCCTGGCGACTTCACTTTCTAATAAAAAGTCTTCGTTCAAAAACTCTTTCATAACAATTTATCTTCGGCTTAAGGTCATGTTGCTTAAATAAGGCTCTTTCTAATGCCTAATTCTAAACCACGTAATTCTGCTAATCCCCTCAAACGACCTATGGCCGAGTAACCCGGATTAGTTTGTTTTTTAAGATCATCAAGCATTTGGTGACCATGGTCAGGACGCATCGGCATCCGGTAATCCGGCCTACCAGCAGCTATTCGTAGATTCTGTTCGTATACCAACCCTTTCATTACACCGTACATATCAACATCCCCATCCAAGTGATCTGCCTCATAAAAGTTACCATCGCTATCTCGTTTCGTAGCTCTTAAGTGAATAAAGTTGATTCTGTGACCGAGTCGAGCGACCATCGCTACCAAGTCATTGTCGCCTCTGACACCAAATGAACCTGTACAAAAGCACAACCCATTGTAAGGGTGGTCTATGGCTGACAGCAGCTTCTCGGCATCTGTCTCGGTACTCACCACTCTCGGGAGTCCTAGTATTGGAAATGGAGGGTCGTCAGGGTGTATAGCCATTAGCACCCCAGCTTCAACAGCTACCGGCACAATGGCTTTGAGAAAATCGTAGAGATTAGATCGCAAGTCTTCTTCTCCAATATCATGATAGCAGTCAAGAACATGTTGAAATTTCGACAAGCTATATCCTTCTTCAGCGCCGGGTAAACCAGCTATGATGTTATTGGTAAGTTCCTCTTTTGCCTTTTCATCCATAGCACCAAAAACAGTCTCAGCTTTTCTGATCCTCTCTGGTGTGTACAAGCTGGCGGCATCCGGACGATTCAATATGAATAACTCAAAAATTGCAAATTTCGTTGCATCGAAACGCAAGGCCCGAGATCCATCTGGCAACTCATAGGACAAGTCTGTCCGTGTCCAATCCAAAACAGGCATGAAATTATAGCATACTGTATCAATACCACACTTTCCCAAGTTGGTGATACTCTGTTTGTAGTTATCAATCCATTTCAGGTATTGTCCGCTTCTTTTCTTGATATCTTCATGTACCGGAATACTCTCTACCACAGACCAGCTAAGACCAACAGCCAATACTTCTTCTTTCCTCTTGTTGATCTCATCAACAGTCCAGACCTGTCCATTCTGGATATGGTGGAGAGCAGTCACTACCCCAGTAGCACCTGACATCTTGATGTCCAATAGTGATACCGGGTCTTCTGGTCCGTACCATCGCCATGTTTGTTCTAATCCTGTCATAAACCTAAAAACAATGGATTAATATGTCTCTGTTGAATATTCAGTTTCACATTAAATCCAATAATTTGGTGATTCTTTTTCAGTTCGTCCAGATATTCACCACCTTTTTCATGAGCAATTTTGTAAGCTGTATGAAGTAATTGTCGGAAGTGAGGGTTGTATAACTCGTCATTTTGGTCGTGTCTTAAAGCGCGTACAAATCGTTCACCTGACCATTGCCGGAACTCTTCAACCGAAGGCAATTTCTGCTCATCAATGTTAAGAACGGTAGTGTAGGGGCTCGTCAGTTCTTCAAAGCGGCTTAGGGCTTCATTATAAATCGACTTGGCCATTGCTAACCCGCTCCCCTCCGATTCTGCTAAACCAATTAACTCCTCCAGCCAAGAGGTACCAGCTGTCTTTAGGTGCAGTCCAACATCATATTTTTTGATCAACCGATGCATAATTGGATACAGCGAAAACTTGTCACTACCAGTGTGGACACTAAGCTTCAAATGAGGTGAAAAACCAAATTGATGGATGGCATGATTTATTACTAGAATATCTTGCTCAAACTCCTTTTCAAAAGCAATTATATCACCCTCATAGTCCACTCCTTTGTTGAACCTACCTGTAAACTTGGGTGCTATAGTATCAACAGGCACCTTATTTTCTGATAAGAGCATTAATATGAAGTATAGTTCCAAAGGTGACTGAGGGTCATCAACCTCATCCATCGATACTTCTACCACAAACGGCAAACCTTGTTTGCACTTTCTGATACGATCATAGATGAAACATGCAGCCCTAGTAGCTTTGTAAAACTTGTGGGCTATTTGCGATAGTACATCCTCGGTGACAAGAAAAGTCTCATCAATACCCTTGATCTTCAGCTCGCCAAAGTATTGATGATGAGCACTCAAAAAGAGTTCAAGCTCAGATCGTGTCAACGGTTCATTAATCTTATCAGCAACGTCCAGGGTGAAGAAGTCAGATGCTTCAATAAAACCGTCGACAGTACCTAAGGTAATGTGATCTGCATCAACAAAGTAATCATTACTCCAACCCTGACTTTTTACAGCGTCATTAGCTTCTTTCCTGACACTATCCGGGCTGGAACTCACGGTTTGATGTTCTCGATTGGACTTGTTCCATACAGGAGTAATCTCAACACCTCTTTCTAAAGTCTCCATGAATGCCTGAAGTTGATAATGCCCTTGATGAGCAAACCTATCTCCAATACCTAATGAATATTTTCCTAGCTTCATAAGCTTTTATACGCCACTGTAAGCGCTAAATCCTCCATCTATCGGCACGACAATTCCAGTAACGAAACTAGATGTAGGATCACATAACCATAATAAGGTACTATCAAGGTCGTTCGGCCGCCCAAAGCGTCCAAGTGGCGTTTGTTCTATGATCTGACTGCCTCTCGCGGTTAAATCCCCGTTAGCTTTTGTTAGAAGTGTACGATTTTGGTCAGTTAAGAAAAAGCCTGGAGCCATGGCGTTTACCCGAATACCTGCCTTGGAAAAATGTACCGCCAGCCACTGTGTGAAGTTACTTATGGCTGCCTTTGCCCCACTATAAGCAGGTATCTTTGTCAACGGTGTAAAAGCATTCATCGAAGAGATGTTGATAATGCATGTATCTTCTTTAGTCAACATACCTTTGGTAAAGACTTGACTCGGCAATAGAGTACCCAGAAAGTTTAGATTGAAAACAAACTCGATACCCTTTGAGTCAAGGTCAAAAAAAGAGGTCAAACCTTCATCAATCTCATCACCTTTTTCGAAGAATGGTTTTGATGTAGTTCCTTTTGGATGATTCCCTCCAGCTCCATTAATGAGTATATCAGCAGTACCTAGTTGGCTCTCTATGCTGTCTCTAACCTCTTCCAGTGATTTCTTGTCCAGGACATCAGCTGAAACTGCTAAAGCCTCACCACCCGATTCGTTGATTTCATTGGCTATTTTCTCCGCCGCTCCTAGTTTAAGATCAACAACGGCTACCCTGGCTCCAGCTGTCGCCAGTGTTTTTGCCATAGTGCCGCAGAGTATACCTCCTCCACCAGTCACAACTGCAACTTTGTTTGTTAGATCAGACATTCTTCGAGTTAATATTCATATATACGACGTACACCCTAAATACATCCCTTAGTCTTAGGCCTAAATCTTTTCTCAATAAAAAACAAAGTCCTAACTACCACTTGGGTGTTCAATGAAATCACGAAACAATAATTTCCCATTCAACGGATTCAGATGTGTAGCATAGCCAATAAATACAAACATGAAAGAAACTGTAAATAAGCCTGTACTACGAGAACGCTAAGCACTAGGATAAAGACTATCATATGCCAGAATTATGACTGAATAAAAAGGCACTATTGTTATAAATCAACGGTATGTCACAATATTTTAAGGCTTATGCTCTCCAAAGCTTTTATCCTCGTTTTTAGATCCTTAAGTGCTCTTTCCGTATCAAAAGAGACACTCTGATGGCATCTAGGTTGATTCTTTTCTGTGTCAATGTCAATAGTTTTGGTCCAATAAGACCTGTTATCCTTATTGCCCGCAGTATTCTCAAAGTAATACTTTGCTAACATTTCCCAATCGGATTTGTGTTTGACCACTGCCATATTTAATGTGACGGGCTCAAAAGGTCAAGACCCTTAATAGCCTGTTGTTAGGTGGTTATATGGGATACTGCTCGTAATGAAGTGAGCTAGCTTTCACCTAACTATTCTGGAGTTATAATTCTTAGTACTGATATGTTCCAATGAACAATCAGGGTAGGTCATTGTCAGGATACACACGAAACTGGTTTTCGATAATCAATAATTCAACTTTAGGAGAAACTTATCATTTCATATGTATTTAGCAACACTAATTTTGGGGGGTTGGCGAAGTTAGCTTAGCGCATGATGTATGGAACCTGTAATTAAATCGTGGAAGCTTAAGTTTGGTCATAACAACTGTGCTCTCATATGTCGAAGAGCTCGACCCATTTGAGTTTCAATGGTTTTCACTGATAGTTCAAGTTGATTGGCTATTTCAGCATATTTCAATCCCTCTTCTCTACTTAACCTAAAAATCTCTCGGCATTTAGGGGGAAGGCCTCTAATCGCAATCTGCACGCGCCGATTCATATCTTCATAGGCTAACATGTCGATTGCGGTAACGCTATCGTCCTCAAAACTTGCGGCTTCAGCAATATCAGATTGGTTTGCATTCTTTTTTTCCTTTCTCAAAAAGTCCAATGCCTTATTTCTAACGGACATGTATAAGTAAGACTTTGCCGATGTGCTAATTTCAATAAACTCTCTGTGATTCCATATTTTAAGAAAAACATCACTTACCACCTCTTCTGCCGCTGACTTTTCATTGACTACACGCAGAGCAAAATGACAAAGTGGAGCGTACATTTTCCTGAACAACTCGTCAAAAACGTGATCTTCACCATGACTCAAAAACCTACGGATCAGAAAGTCAATTTCATCTCTTTTTACTTTCAAATCAACTCTGATATCAGAAGTATTTACAACAGTCATCATATCTCTATTCTACCAAGTCCGTAATTTCAAATATCTAATTCAACTAGTCTATTTTAGGGAATTAAATTGAAATTATTTCTCATTTTGACTTCAATTATTGTGATTTTTCAATGGGCACGTTCCCGGTAACGTTCCCAATTTCAAAGACTTTCAATAATAGGAAGCAAACGTTTGCGATAATGAATAAACCAGGTTTCAGAATGGCTAGATTTGTTAGAACCAATTCAGTCGTTTATGCTCCGTAGCAACTCTGTCACAATTAAGGATATTGCCAAGAAATTAGGTATATCTACTTCTACTGTTTCAAGGGCACTCACCAATCATTCTGACGTGAACCCCAAAACGAAGGAAGCAGTCCTCGAACTAGCGCAGCAGTTGGACTATCAACCTAACTCCATCGCGCTGAGTCTGAGGAAAAAACAGACTCATGTTATCGGTGTGATTATCCCGGAAACGGTTAATCGATTTTTCTCTAAAGCCATAGGCGGCATTCAAGATGAAGCTAGCAAAGCAGGCTATAACATCATGGTATGTCAGAGCAATGAATCACAGCACATTGAGTTCAATAACATCCAGACGCTCCTCAACAGCTTCGTAGATGGCATTATCATATCAGTGTCGAAGGAGACATCCTCAGAGAAGCCCTTTCAAAGAATAATGGACAAGGGTGTTCCCCTTGTTTTTTTCGACCGTGTTGTTGACACGCTTGAAACACCCAAAGTCATGTCTGACAATTATGAGGCAGCCTTTAAGGCTACAAGTCACCTCGTCGAGATGGGTTGTAGCAGGATAGCACGCATATCAGGTCCTCTTAACCTTTACAACAGCCGTTGGCGTCTCAAAGGCTACCAGGATGCACTATTACATCACAATCTGGAAGTCAACGAGGAACTGGTGATCTATTCATCTTACGCTGCTTCAAATGTTCGAGAGTACACTAATCATTTACTTGACTTACCCGAGCCTCCAGACGGAATATTTGCCATCAACGATCAGGGAGCATTAGAAATGATGCATACCATCAAGCAAAAAGGATTACGTATACCTGAAGATATATGCGTGATCGGTTTTAACAATGATTATTTCTCGGCTTTTACCGAACCTTCGCTATCAAGCGTTGAGATTCCGGCTTATGAGCTTGGGAGGATAGCAGCAGAATTGCTTCTCAAGGAAGTACAATTGGACAATCCTGTCTATGAAAAACGAATCGTGCCCAGTAAGTTAGTATTACGTGATTCAACACGTCGCATTAAAGGGTGATACTGAAATCTCTGCGTCAAGAGAATATAGATTAATGGAAAAGAAAGGTCAATTCTTTCAACCTTTAAAATACTCACCAAATCAACGATTACAATAACCTTCATTGTAATACTTCTTCGTGTGTTCGGGTTGCCTGCTTGTGGGCAGCCCTTTTTTCTATAGAAGACTATGGTGCTATTGGTGATAGTAGTATGAGCACACAAGCCATTTAAAAAGCCATTAATGCATGTGCAAATGCGGGAGGAGGCACTTTAGTCATACCTCCAGAAGTATCTAGGAGTGGCACTCTATTTTTCAAGCCCAGCATCTCCTTATACATCTTATCAGGCAGCACACTCCTGGCCTCTCCATCGATTGAGTTTAGGACTGGATTCACAACAGGCACAAGCTACAACCTCTTTGACAATATTGTCATTAGCAATTCCAGGTATGGCATTGCCATCTTTATGCTGGCAGGTGGAGTGTTCGAACACAATAGTTTTAGCCATACCACTATCGAAAATGGGGATCGTCATCCACATACCTATCCGATCTATGTCAATATTGACAAGAGTTCACCTGAGTATGATTACGGGCAAATTTGGAATATCATATTAGAAGTATTCATATCCAAATATCTGGTAAGATTTTGATTTTAGGACATCCAAAGAAGACCTTACTTTAAGAGATATCGAAGTGCACCTACTGGAAATAGCAGACTTTAGCACAGCACGGAAGCCTAGAGGCAATCTATCCTACCCAAAGCTTGAATAAAGTGCCGAAGAAATGGGCATATGGTGTTTTCCGACGTAAGGGGTCTTCGACCAGACAATATCGTGATACTGATATCTAAAGGTACCCGTCAAGATAAGGTTATGAAAAATACAAAGCTTAAAGATCAATCAATTTTGAACACTCTCTGCGTGAACTTTTTACTATTGTAACTGAACTTTAGAATATACAAACCTGCTGGTACAGTTTTTAAAGAGATCATATTTTGATCGATCTGCGGTTTGAGTCTTACTCGACCACTCATATCAGAAAGAGTAATATCACTAATGGTACCCATATCTGTGGTCAAAAAAAGAAAATCGTTGGTTGGATTAGGATACAGTAACGGCTCCCTAGCGGTTTTCGCAGATAGGGGTTCTTCAACGCTAACCTCCTCTTCTTCACTTTCAAGCTCTCCGAAATTGGCAATTAACCACATGCTTCTATCCAAAACAGCATTGATAATCGAATCTCCGCTGGCCATATCTCCTGACCAACCAGTGAACCTGCTTCCTTCTTGGGACATTGCGATCAACGTGATTGTGTCACCTTTCATCAATATGCGTCGGTCAGTTGAAACTACGACAGTTCCATTGCCAACGGTCATCGGCAGCAGGTGAACGATCTCTTCATAAGGTTGATAAGAAAAGTGGCTGGCATTAGCCCATTGGGTGGCTTGCTCCCCAGCTTTACTTCTTAGGGCAGTGGTCACATCTACGCTCTGGATGGGAGTTGAATAGGGCAATCTAACCGTCTGACCTTTATGAACAAGGTTGAAGTCGACAGGAAATGAGATATCTCCTGACAAGGATGTAACTACAAGCCCACCCGCTACCGACATGGGATCAATAGATGTTGAGAATGAGACATCCATAGAATCTCCAAAAGAGATAACCTGCGTTATTCTTGGATGTTCTAAACTATCGGTTGATTGAAAATGGGGTCCAACAAACATCTTATCAAGCTCAAATGCACCAATATCAGGAGCCTCTTGATCATAGCGCTGTGTCCAATATATACCTGGCAGCTCAACGAAAGTACCAGCATCTACCGCAGGACTGGCAGCTGACAGAGATACGTCACGACTTTCAAGCGGATCACTGAACAGTGGGTCGTCTACTATACCATGTTGTTCCTGACCATTATCAATCAAAATGTTTGAGAAAGGCTTGTTACTAATATCATGATTATATCTAAGCGTCTCATTCCACTGATCCAACTCCCATTCCCGTCGAGTTAGATCATACGCATTGTTCACATGAATGACGTGTTGGATGACCCGATTATTGATCGATCCATGCACCCGACCAGTCCCATAGAAGCTGTTGTTGAAGATATAAACAGGCTGAGACAGATTGCGGTCCTCACCGTATATTTTATAAAAACCAGTGGCGATACTTCTCGTACGGCTTGTATTGTCTGTGGTAATGACATTTCCGAAGTAATAGATGTTACCTCCATTCACATTGTCTATCGATAATGTTTTGTGCACATTGTGAGAGCGATTGTTGCGAATAAACAAGTTGTTCGCATATCGCTCAGGTTCAAAGTCATTATCCCGTATGTGAGAGATACGATTCTCATAGATTTCTATGTTCTCATCTTTACCTTCCTCACCATTCCACCTAAGCCCATTGAAGGCATACTGAATAGTGTTACCACGAATGACATGATGTCCCGCTGTACCCTTGGTAGTAAACAAACTTCCATTAAAAAAACGTAGGTTTCCACTATGTAAAGAGTGCCAGGCATTATCATCTGACCACACATCAATATTCCACATATAGGTAGCTCCCTGATCCCAAAAGCAATTCTCAACAAGGATATGGCTCGTTCTAGGTCCTTCAGCATTGATGAGTCTTCTTCCTCCTGTGAATATGCACCTTTTAAAGGAGATGAAACTTGATGATTCTATATCAATAGGATCAGTCCATCCATTTTGAAATTGTACTTCTACTATTTCTAACCATTGTGAATTACGAATTCTCAGCCAAGAATCATTGGCCTGAAAGCTTGGTCGATCTGCTCTACCATCTATAACGGCCATCTGCTCAAAGGATGTATCCAGACTCGTGATCACAACTGGCTGGTCCCACCCTCCTTGTATCTCAATATCCAACCTTCCGCTGTAAAAACCAGGACTTAAGTAAATTGTATCTCCCGGTTGGGCATTGTTAATAGTCGAAGCTACGTTATCGGCAGGATCGACTACAACCTGCGCCATACCCAAGTAAGATATCATGATCCAAAGCCAAGCTGTGCCCCAAACTCTTTTCATACCACCTCAAAGTCCAGGTATTTTGTATCTCCTATATACCCTTCACAGTGGTCGCCTTTGTGTATTGGGCCTGGCTTGGGTGGTGTACCTGTCATGATAAGGTCTCCTGGCTCCAGTGTCATATACTTTGAGGTTTCAGATATGATCTGTTCGTAAGACGCGATCACCTGCATAGTGTTTCCTTTGAGTTTGACTTCTCCATTCACTTTGAAAGTAAGGTCCAATGCTCTTACATTATCAAAGTGGGAGACTGGTAGCCACTCTCCCAAGAAGGCAGCTTCGTCAAAACCCTTAGCAAAGGCCCATGGCCAGCCTTTTGATTTAGCTTGTTTTTGCAGGTCTTTGGCAGTCCAGTCTATACCTAGACATATCTCATCAAAAGCCTCAAAGGCTTGGTCCTCAGTTACGTCTTTCAAGCGTCTTGATATCTTTAGCACGATCTCCATTTCATAAAACACTTCTTTTATATACTTCGGGTAGTGAAAGACACTACCGCTAGCAAGTGAGGTAGACGGCTTGCTAAAGATCATTAGCTCAACTGGCTTTGGACCTTTGGTTTCTTGCGCATCATAGTAATTCGCTCCAATTCCAATGATTTTCATAGCCATTAGACGTGTTCTTTAAAGGCTTACCCTGCTTAAAACTACTACAGTACTATACAGGGCCACAGTCTTTTTATTCGTCTTACAAGAAATCACAGCTTTATTCATGCGCTTAACTCTCTCTATTCTGGCACTATGTCTTATCCAATTTGCCCACGCACAGCAGCGTTACGATTATCAACTGAGGCTAGAGCCTGTATGGTCCAGGGTAGCCGATGCATTAGGTGAGCCAGGCTCTGTTGAAAGTGTAGAATTTTCAAAGGACGGAAAGTATATCATAAGCGCTACGAAGTATGACTACTCGGTAGTTATGTGGCGTACTTCCGACGGTGCAGAGCTCTGGCGACAGTATGTGGCCCAGGAGGCTGAGAGGGCGGGATTCTCTTCAGATGGAAAATATGTTGCAGTAGGAAGCGAGGATTACCTGGTAACAGTGTTTGATGCCAAGACTGGTAAAAACCTGAAAGAGATCAAACATAAAAATGGAATAGACGGTCTGACCTGGTCAAACAAAGGATCACTTCTTGTTTCCGGAGAGGAGGAATCAAAAGATGCCCAGGGAAATCAAACAGGCTTTATTCGTGTATTTGACATGCCAGAGGGTAAGGAAATAGCTACCATCAACTATGGAGCGACTTGTAACGAGCTCTTTTTTACTCAAGATGATAAGTACCTGCTGGCTGCAGGTCACAACAAGGTAAGGGTCTATGAGACAGCAGACTGGACGGAAGTACAGGAACTCAGCACAGTGGAGGGCAAAGAAGTGTTCACAGCAGCCTCATTTTCTCCTGATGGCAAGCATATCGTAGCTGCAAGCAATAATCCAGTAAAGGGAACAATTGCTATTTGGGAATGGGAGTCAGGTGAGAGGAAGCGCATATTTAATCACACCGGTCGTAAGATGGAGACCGTATCCTGGCATCCTAATGGAAGATATATTGCTTTTACCGGTCATGATTCAAACATTTGGGTCTACCGCGTAAGTGATATTTTCAAGTATAAGAATGACCGCATACCCGTAGCACATAAAGCATGGGCAGGCGATCATGCCGAATACATTGACTTTAACGAGGATGGGAGTTTTCTGGTGAGTGCTCATCAAAATGGTCTGATCAAACTATGGGCATGGATGGGTGAAGACCCTGATCTGAATGAAAGAAGGCACGAAGGCATAAAAAAAGAGCAGGTTGATTACAATAAGAAGAGTAACTGATTCACGAAAACATGGATAGAAAGTCATTTATTAGAAATACATCTCTCGGAGCTCTTGGTCTTTCTCTCCCATTATCAGGAAGCGGGTCAGAAAAGAAATCGTCTATCGATAAATCTTTATCAACACCCGATGACATCAAAATAACAAATGTCAAAGGCTACTATTTCAAGAAAGCACATTTCGTTAAGATCGAAACTAACGCTGGCGTAAGCGGATGGGCAGAAAGCGACGGAGCGAACAAGAAATTTGCTAATCTCTATATCGATAAGCAACTGAAACAATACATAGTAGGCAAAGACCCTTTTGATAGCGAGGGTATTTGGCATGAGGCTTACCTGAAGGGTATGGAGGCCGGTGTGGCAGGTATTCATCCCGGCACTTTGGCCGGTATCGATAGCGCACTTTGGGACCTCAAAGGCAAACTGCTCAATATGCCAGTCCACAAACTGCTGGGAGGAAACGGCAAAGACAAGATCCAGGTATATGGCTCATACAGCCGATCAAAGGGTGATGATTACATGTCCCCATTGGAAATGGCTCAGAAGGCGGCTTCTTTTATTGAGCAAGGCTATAAAGCCGTGAAAGCACGGATGGGTATCCGGCAGGAAAATGTCAACCCTTACCCTGATAATGAGATTTATCAATGTATCAAAGAGATAAGAAACGCTATAGGTGATGATATCCGGCTCATGGTTGATTTCAACAATGGCTACTTACCTGCTGACGCCATATTGATGAGCAAGCGTATCATCAATGATTTTAATGTCTATGCGATAGAAGAACCGGTCTTTCAGCAGGACTACCTAGGGCTAAGACAGGTTGTCGATGCATTAGACGTACCCGTAATGGCTGGTGAACACGAGTACAATAAATGGATGATGAAGGATCTCATTACCATATCCAATGTGGATTACATCAATGCCGACGTGATCAAATGTGGTGGCATAACAGAGTGCAGAAAGACGGCATCCATGGCACATGCCTTTGGAAAGCAAATAATGGTACACAATGCCAAGCCCACACTAGCCACAGCTGCCAGCATTCAGTTATTGGCCTCTATCCCCAATGGAGCAACTTTCCAGGAGTACGCCGGTAAGCGCGTTGATCAGGGATATGGTAGTCTGTTCCATCTTTTCGATAACTATTTTGATTTCGCTGATGGCTATCTGACCGTACCTTCAGAGCCAGGCTTGGGACTGATCGTTAATGAGAAAGCAATGGAAAAAAATGGAAAGACGGACTAGTAGCCACGGTCACTTTTCGAATGTATCAATTTAGTCATAGCAAACATGAAACTATACCTTGATAAGGTGTTAATCGTGTATGACACACAAGCATTTTGTTCCTTAGGTTGTCCGGCGGCCAACGTCAGTCCCTATCATAAATCGCCTGAAGTTCTTGCCGGTCTGTTTCATCAAGATCTTGTCGCGCCAAAGCTTTGTAAAGATCAGCGCGGGAGTTGATGTTGTAACGATGCAGTATATCGTTGGACTGCATTTCCTTTTTCTTTCTTCTAATGACAAAAAAGAGAACCACCTGTGCGACAAGCGCCAACACGAGAAATGAAACCAGCCAAATCATTGAAGTCTGTTTAAAGTAAGTCTAATAGGTCCTTTGACAGTTGAAGGGTCTACAACCTTACCACCTTGAGTGATACTGATCCTCTCCATGCGTGCCAGCCTATAGGCCTCCCTTCGTATTTCATCCATTCGGGACCTCCACTCTTCAGGCCATATTCGCCGAGCTATCTCAGAGGGACAAACACTTTTGTCCTCTCCCCTTTCAGAAATCATGTTTATGATCACTACTCCAATATCATTCATTAATTCATTTCCATTTTCACTCTGTAGATCACACCCTGACCAAACAGGCACAGTCCTGAATTGACAACTATCAGGGCTAAAGTACCATAAGCCACCCATCCCAAGGACTCTGGTTGTAGCATTTTCATTATGATAGCTTCCCCTGTCAGCGATATTCCAAAACCGAATACTACTAATCCTGTAATCGCATAGATCAGCCACTTGTTTCGAAGATTGCTCATGTGCATCGTTCCATTTTGTATAAATTTAGTTGCTTCACACAAAACCAAACCTATTCTTATGCAAATAGCAGTACTAGACTGGGTCATCATTGGGCTCTACTTAGTTGGCATGATCATGCTCAGTGTATATCTGTCCAGAGGACAAAAGAACCAAAAAGACTATTACCTGGGTGGTAACTCTTTTGGAGCATTTCCTACCGCAATGTCTATTATGGCTTCCCAATGCTCTACAAATAGCATTCTCGGAGCACCCGCCTTTGTGGCGTTTGCTGTTGGTGGTGGCATGGTTTGGTTACAATACGAACTCGCTGTACCAGTTGCCATGGTGTTTCTTATGATTTTCGTTCTTCCGGTATTCAAGAAAAGAGGGGTCATTTCGATCTATCAATACCTGGGGGATCGATTTGGAACTAGCACCAGGATCGCTCTGAGCGTTCTGTTTCAGTTACTAAGGGCTTTCGCAACGGGTGTCATCATCTATGGTGTTTCTCATGTCATTTCATTCTGTACCGGTATCAATTTCTTTTGGTCTGTGATTGTCCTGGGCATTATCACTATTGTCTATGATACCATTGGTGGTATGAAGGCAGTGATCCTCTCAGACGTCATTCAGATGATCATTCTGTATACCAGTATCCTCTTCGTTATATTCATTTCGGTAGACTTATTGGGAGGATTCTCTTCGATGGTTGAGAAGATTGCACCGGAAAGACTTCAAGCGGTTGATTTTAGCAATTTTGGAGTAAATGGGAATGATTTTGCTTTCTGGCCGATGTTCTTCGGAGGCATATTCCTGTACATAGCCTATTATGGGTTTGACCAGACACAAGTACAGCGACAGCTCTCTACTAAAGATACCGCGGCAACACTCAACTCGTTGTTCCTCAACGGGATGTTACGTTTCCCACTGGTACTAACTTACTTGTTCCTGGGTATTTGTTTGGGAGCATATACGGTGATCGATCCTGGCTTTTATACCAGCCTACCGGAAAATGAAAATGGCGGCAAGATCATTGATCTGGCGCTACCAGTGTTTGTTCAATCCCAGTTTGCACCTGGATTTGTAGGCCTGTTTTTCGTCGGCCTTTTTTCGGCTGCCATGTCATCTTTAGATAGTACGATCAACTCTCTGAGCGCAACTACCATGCAGGACATCATAAAGGACGGCTTGAAACTCGATATCACTGAGAAAGGAGAATTGTGGATCAGTAAAGGCTTAACAGTTTTTTGGGGTACCACTTGTATGATCTTCGCTTTCTATGTAGGAGGTATTAGCGATAGCATCATCGTATCAATAAACAAGATCAGCTCACTAGCCAATGGACCAATCCTTGGTGTGTTCCTGCTGGGTCTCTTCACTACCCGTACTAATAACCTGGGAGCTCTAACAGGACTCATCCTTGGGTTCCTATTCAACTTGATGCTTTGGGTCTATTTCGCAAATATATCCTGGCTCTGGTGGAACCTAACAGGTTTTTTGGTCACGTTTCTTACTGGGGTGTCGATGAGTCTGATGGTAATACCTGCCAGCAAAACGAACACTGCTGCGCTGACCTATAACCAGGAACAGTTTTCAGAATATAGCTTCAATAGCAACTGGCACAAAAAATACATATTACTTCTGCTATATGCAGCTGTTATTTTAGGCGCTCTGATAGTATTCTTTCAATAAACACCTATAGATATACCGCTAAGATAACTTGCTAATTTCCTGGCCGAGCTTTGTTGAGCCCGGCCTATCTTTATAGGAATGTGGCATTTTGATTGTCACATTTAAGGATACTACAAATGCGCAGGTTAGTGATCATAACATTCTGTACGTTCGTACCGCTTGTGGGATTCAGCCAGTTGGATCTCTCTCAGGAAGAGAAAACCTGGATAGAGCTTCACAAAGAAGTGACGTTCGGTGCAGATGAAGATTGGGCTCCTCTTGTCATCATCAATGAGTTTGGACGAGTAGAAGGCTATGACAGGGATATGCTAGATGAAATCGAGCAGCTCACTGGCCTTGAGATCACCATCAAAACCGGCAATTGGTCTGATCTGGTGGATCAGGTAAAAAATCGTCAAATTGATGGCCTTACCTATTCTTCGCCAATGGAAGTGCGAAGTTCATTCTTAAACTTTAGTACTCCTTACATCAGGTTTGATGCAGGCTTCTATGGTCATATAAACAGTCCGAAAGTCAATGGTCTAGTAGATCTCGCAGGCAAAAAAGTAGCTGTCCAAAAAGGTGACCAGTTCTCAATAGATTTCGTTGACAGCATCGATGTTTTCGAAAAGGTAGAGTTGGTTGATCGCGGCGAGATTGTAGCAGCCCTTCTCACAGGACAAGTCGACTATTACTTCGGAGCTATTGATCTGGACTATTACCTATCGACTAACGTAATACCAGGCATTCACTTGGTTTACCTTGTTCCTGATAAGGCTTATGAGGCAGTTTTCAGTATCAGGAAGGACTACAGGATCCTTACATCGATCATAAATAAAGCATTGGCTCAAATATCTGAATCCAGGAGAGTAGAATTGATGCAAAAATGGGGATTAGACCGGCAATCAAGTGATGCTTATAACACCGATCTCATTTTCATCATAAGTGCTATTGCGTTTGGAATTATCTCCATGCTCATAGCATGGGGGTTTACTTTAAAATCTCTGATCAATAAGCGTAAAGCAGCAGAACAAGCCTTGGAAGCCTACAAAGTGAATCTCGAATCACTCATAGAGAACTCAACAGGATTAATTTACCTGGTCGACTTCAATCTCAATATTGTTGTATACAACTCCAACTTCGCGCGCTTTATTCATGCCATCTCAGGCAGAGAGATCAGAGAAGGAAACAGTCTGATCGATTTGATACCACGGCAATTCAGAGATAAGTGGCTTGAGCGCTATGCAAGGGGGCTCTCAGGAGAAAAATATGATATTGAAGACTATACAGATATCACAGGCACCTACAAGACCTTTGTTACCTACTTCAACCCTGTATTGGTTGACACTAAGGTCATAGGGCTGTCTTGTTTTACTGAAGATATCTCAGCTTATGCATCGCTCAATCGATATATGGTCAGTATGATGGATAATGCGTTTGATTACATTTTCATTAAAGACCGAGAGAGAAAGTTTATAGTGGCAAGTCAGTCCATGGCCGAAGTAATTGGGCTTACTTCCTGGCAAGACTTCAAAGGAAAAACGGACCATGATATACATGCTGAAAATGCAGATCAGTTCATTGATCAGGAGCAAGCAGTAGTAAATGAAGGTAAGTCTTTTGTGAACATTGAAAAGTCGTTCATCGACAAGAATGGGGCTCTTCGTTGGGTGCAATCCACTAACCTGCCAATATTGGACAAAGACGACCAGGTCATTGGGTTGCTTGGAGTAAGCAGGGACATAACTAAGGCCAAGCAACAGGATGAGGCAAATCGCACGATGCTTTCCGTACTTGATAACAGCGGTGACTTTGTAGCCTTTTTTGACCGTGAGATGAAGTTTCTCTATATGAATAAGGTGGCTACCAATTTCTACGGTAGTGATGACTATCTGGGAAAGTACGTTGGTGATGTAATGGATCGGGAGCAGTTTGAGCGAAGGAGACTCAATGTGCTCAACCTTATAAAAAACGGAGGTGTCGACCGGGAGGAAGTAGACGTATACCGACCATTAGATGGAAAAAAGTTGACCATTGATAGCGTTGTAGTGGCAGTGAACGATGAGCATGGTCGATTCCTTTGCTTCGGAAACATTGGGCGAGACGTAACAGAGCGAAACAAGCTTCAAGAAGAGGTGGTAGCTGCTAGGCTTCAAAAAGAAGTCATGCTGGCCTCAATGAATGCCGAAGACCTTGAGCGATCAAGGCTTGCTCATGAGCTACATGATGGGATCCAGCAACGACTAGCAACGCTTTCTATCTCACTACAAGTCTGTAAAAGCAAGCCCGAATTAATTAGCGAAAACATCGATGTTCTGAATAACATTATCAACGAAGTTCGTGATGTTTCGCACAATCTCTCACCCAGTACATTAAAAAGCATGGGACTTTCATTTGCGATAGCCGATGAAGTGAACAGGCTTAAAAAAGTCCAGAAAACTGATTACGTCTACTATGAGGATGTAGGTAACAGAAGGTTTGATGAGCTACTCGAACTCAACCTCTTTAGGATTTTTCAAGAGTCGGTCACTAATATCACCAAATATGCCAGAGCGGATGAAGTTATGATACAGTTATTATTAGCTGATAACAGCCTATCTTTAATAATAGAAGATGACGGAGTTGGCTTTGACGTGACCAAGTTAAAAAACAAGGGTATAGGCCTCTCAAATATGAAACGTCGCATTGAAACCTTCAATGGTAAGATCAATATTGAGTCCAGCCCTGGCCAGGGAACTACCGTTATGTTAGATGTTGACTTATGAAAAATGTTGTTTCAATTTTACTCGTAGATGATCATCCCATCATTCGGGATGCGATCAAAATGTATTTCGAAGGTAATTCGGAAATAGTGGTGACTGGTGAGGCTTCCAACGGTATAGAGGCGCTTTCTTTAATGGAAAATTCATCTTTCGACGTGGTGATAACGGATATTGTTATGCCTCAAATGAATGGTATTGAACTCATGACCAGAGTCCATGACTTGTACCCTGATCAGAACGTAATCGTCTTGACCATGGTCAATGAAACCTCCAATATTCGTAAGATGCTGACTTTGGGGGCAAAAGGTTATGTCCTTAAGAACTGTTCTAAAAGAGAGATCATTAAAGCAATCAACGATGTGTGCGCAGGTAAGAAATACTATGGCAAGGAGGTCTTTGATATTATGGTAGATGATATCGCTTCAAAGGGCAGCAGTCAAAAGCAAGTAGATACCCCTCCTCTGAGCAAGAGGGAGATGGAGGTATTGAGACTTATCCTGGAGGAAAAAAACAATGCTGAAATTGCAGAGACACTATTTATAAGTCAGAAAACCGTCGGTGCGCACAAGCAGCATATGATGAAGAAAACCAAAAGTAAAACACTGGCTGGGCTAATTATCTATGCCATTGAGCACAAGCTGATAGCTAATTAACCTCGCTTATTGAATGCGCCTTGCAACCTATTGCTCAACGCACTGGGTAACCGCATAGTCCAGTTTTTGGGGTATTTGAGTTTTTTGAGACTTGTAGGATAGCTTTCGTCCATTAGTCGGCGTACCATTCACCCCAATGTTTCCGGCAGCAACATAAGTCAAATCGCCTGGAGAAACATGAGCTATGACATGAGCATCCATCACAGCGATCTCCTCATAAGTAAGGGGGCTGCCGTCATCCAATGCGTCGATATGGTTGTTAACTACACCCGGTGAGCCTACAATGTTGGTAAACGTAACTATTACACCCCCTCCGGTTTCAAAGCTGTTGATGTGAATGTGATTAGGATGAATATTAGAAATACTACTACCAATTAACTCCATTTTTACGATAGTAAACCCACTCAAACGCTCCATAAACGTCACCTGACCTGTAATACCACTGTCATTTTGTTCTGCAAGAGTGTAAGAAACCAAGTTGCCAGTGAGCTCATTGCTGCCAATATCTCCCTGAGCTCGGAGATTCACTAATTGGGTAGATCCCTCATAGACGTTGACATGAAATTCAGAATTAAGGATTTCATCATAAGTAATGGCTTGGGCGCCATTGGTTTCCCTCACATTGCTAAATCCAACACCGACTGATCCATCCACCTCAGCAAGGGTAATGGCCACAGGTCCTCCATCAATAGCATTTTCACTATGGATATTGAAGGGATAAGAAACATTTTCCGAGGCACCATCAACTGAAATCTCAACCAGGGTGGTAAGGTTCTTTCGCTCGCGAAAATTGATAACTGCACTGACTCCAGAGTCATTAATAGCATCCAACGAATAAGACTTTGTTCTGCCCGTGAGTGTATTTTGGCCTATGTCACTTAATGAGATGATGTTGGCAATGTTTTCATCACTCTCATGAATTGCGACATAACCATCATAGTCGATGAGCTCATCATAGACAAGAATATCCCCTGCGTTAGTCTGGGTTACGGTTGTTTCACTGAAGCCGAGTTCGCCATTAACATAGGTCAGATCTACCGCAATAGGACCCTGCTCTACTGCAGAGTTGTTATGAATATGGATGGGATGAGAAGCGCCAACGTCAGTACCCTGTACTTCTACGGAAACCAAACTAAAGCCACTTTTACGCTTAAAGAAAGTGACTAATCCAGTAATACCCGACCCATCGTTTTCATCTACTATGGCTTGCTGGGATTCTCCGGTCAACTCGTTATTACCTATGTCAGCTGCCGCCAGACGTTCACCTTGACCTGACAAAAGGCTTATATGGCCATCAAAAGTCAACAGATCAGAAAAATCCAGCCGATCACCAGAGTCGGTTGTGCGAACTGTGGATTGTACAGTTGCGAGTTCACCATCAAGATCGTTTAAGGCAACAACTACCTGCCCCACCTCTGCGGCTGTTTCACTCATCAAGTCAAGATGGTAAGTAGAAGAACTGTTGAGATCACTGGCTGTCACCTGTACGAGGCTACTACCGTTCTGTCGTTGTACAAAAAGTACTTCGCCGGTGATGTTTTCTCCGGGACCAGGCAGGAGCTCATAACTGATTGACTCACCAGTCAATTCATTGCCTCCTATATCTCCCAAGCCAACAAATGCATCACCGCTGTTCTTGATAGTAACATGGCCATTCAGACTGACCAGCTGGTTGTATTCTATATCACTACCGTCATCAAGGCTAGCCACGTTTGTATGGCTAATTCCGTCAACAATATCATTGAGCGTCACAATTATTTCTCCATCTTCGGCGGCTGAGTTCTGATCTATTGTGGCAGTGAAGCTACCATTGCTAAGGTCTCCGCTCAGCTCTAGTGTGATGAGCGTCTGACCATTTAGCCGCTGTGCCAAAGTAATATCTCCAACACTATTGGTGGTGTTAGGGGCCAGTATTGAATAGGTCTTAATAGTACCCGTCAGTACATTTGCACCGATATCTGTTTGCGCAATCAATACATCTAGCTGAGTTCCACTCAGATGGACATTGACATGTCCGTCAAACAGATTGACCAATTGATTGTAGGTCACCGCAGCGCCATCAACATTTTCTGCAACTTCTGTTACACTTTCACCACTTGCTCCATCGACGGGCTCAAGATTGATTACGATAGGACCACCTTCTACAGCTGTGCCTGTATGAATATGTGCCGGATGGCTGTCACCGGCCGATGTTCCTGAAAGTGATATCGTTACTAGAGTGCTACCTCTGGTTGTCTCTTCGAACCTTAATGTTCCTGACTTACCATCTGCCCCCAAAGGAAACATGGTATATGACTCACTCACTCCCGTCAACTCTGGACCTTCTGGATCAACCGTTCCATCATCATCGCCACAACTAACCGAAATGGAAGTAAGTACAACTGCCAGTAAAATGACAATCAAATGACTATCGGGATAATTGTATATTCCAAAATGCATAAAAAAACAATTTGAGTGATAAGCTTACTCGGCTGAAATTCTAAATTAGCAAAGGTAAGGGATTCATCAATTAAAGGTTGTTAGTCCGTGGGGGCACATCAAAGACGAAGTTTCCTTAAAAAGCTGAACATTTTTGTCATCGCTTGGATTTAAAATGATGCCAATTGGCAACACTGTGAGTATTATTTTATGAGGAAACTGCTACTCCTGATTTTTCTGATAAGTACCTTAAGTACAGTCCACGGACAGGACCGTACAGTATCAGGTCAGGTCACTACTGCAAATGAAGGTGAAACCGTGCCTGGGGTGAATGTCTTCATTAAGGGCACCACTCAGGGTACAATCACTGACATGGACGGAAGGTATAGCATCAACCTAACCGATGAAGCTACGCTGGTTTTTAGCTACATTGGCTACCTAAGCCAGGAAGTTAACGTATCGGGGCAAAGCGTCATCAATATTGCTCTTGAAGAAAACGCAACGGAACTTAACGAAGTGATCGTGACAGGATATTCTTTCCAGAAAAAGAAGGATATCATCGGCGCTATTGCCTCCATAGACGCTGAAGAGATCCAGGGGATTGCATTGACAGGTATGGACCAGGCCTTGCAGGGAAAGGCAGCAGGTGTTCAAGTAACCCAATCTTCAGGTACTCCGGGAGGTGGTATCACCGTTCGCGTTAGAGGATCTACTTCCATTTCTGCTTCAAATAGACCCTTATTCATCATAGATGGCATACCTGTAGAAGATGGTGCGTTAGGTTTGCGTGATTTTGGAGGACAAAATGATAATGCTCTCAGCACAATTAATCCCAACGATATTGAATCTTTCCAGGTACTCAAAGACGCCAGCGCAAAAGCCATTTACGGTTCGAGGGCAGCCAACGGAGTGGTACTAATTACCACTAAAAGAGGTGCTGCCAATCAGACCAGTTTCGATATGGATGTCCAGCGGGGTATCATTGACATTACCAATAAGGTCGAACTGCTTGATTCTGAGCAACTGCTGGAGCTACAGCGGGAAGCTCTCGTCAATGCTGGGCGTGATCCCGACGAGTCCGGCTTAATCGCGGGAGTGACCGATCAAATCAATACTGACTGGCTGGACGAGATCTTTCGCCAAGGCATCATGGAACAGTATCAGCTTTCAGCCAACGGTGGTAGTGAGACCACCCGTTACTATACGAGTTTGTCTTATCGACGTGAGGAAGGTGTGCAACTCAACAATCAGTTTGAGCGGTTTGCAGTGACGATCAATGTAGATCAAAAGGCTTCAGAGCAGCTGAGTTTTGGTAACAACCTGATGATTGCTCGCACAGTAAATGATCGCATCAAAGGTGACAATTTTCTTGATGGCGTGTACTCAGGAGCTGTGAAGAGCCTACCCTATTATTATCCCTTTGATGAGTTTGGTAGGATCATAGGCCCTGGCTCACAAGCCTACGCCGGTTTCCCTAATTTCAATCCAGTCGGTCAGGCTGTATTGCCGCGTTTTGAATCTACCGCCCTAAAGATACTTGGAGGTATATTCGCCGATTACCAGTTCAACGATGATCTCAAGTTCAGAACCAAGTTTAGCATTGACTACAATAATGTAGCTGAAGATCAATTCGAACCATCGTCTACTGCAATAGGCGGTTTTTTAGAATCAGTTGGTGGGCAAGGATATGGTGTATACAGCACAGGCATCTACTCTACTTTCGTTAACACCAATGTCCTGACTTATAACCGTCGGATCAATAATACACACAACGTAAGTGCCCTCATTGGAGCTGAATTTTTGCAAAGAACTTCCAGGAGCAGCAATGTGCAGGGGCGCCTCTTCCCTAGTGATGATTTCACCTACATCACCTCGGCGGGTATAGTAGATGCAGGCAGTTCTTTCTTCATTCAAAACGGCCTCAATAGCTATTTCTCAGAGTTTAAATACGACTACCGTGAAAAGCTGTTCATTACTTTTACAGGTAGATACGACGGATCCTCAAGGTTTGGAGAAAACAATCAGTTTGGTTTCTTCCCTAGTTTTTCAGCAGGTTGGAGATTGGCTAATGAACCGTTTATTCAGAGCCTTGGAGTTTTTGATGATTTGAAGCTGAGAACAAGCTATGGTTTCACTGGCAATGAACGTATTGGAGATTTTCAGTTCTTGGGAACATTTGCTGCTTCTACTTACAATGGTGCCTCCGGTACCGGAGCGTCCAATCTGGAGAACCCGGATCTTCGGTGGGAGCGCACACGCGAATTTAACATCGGGTTAGATATGAGCTACTTCGAAGGTAGACTTCAGGCAAGTGTAGACTACTACGATAACCTTACGGACAATCTACTCTTCAACGAGCCTATTCCCTTTACTACTGGTTTTGGAAGCCTACAAGGCAACATTGGCAACATCTCCAACAAAGGAGTTGAGCTGGCGATCACCTCGGTAAATCTTGATAATGAAGTAAAATGGTCAACGAGCTTCAATATTTCAAGAAATGTGAATGAAGTTGTTTCACTAGCAGACACGCTACCTATTTTCAGAGGTTATTCTGCCTCAGGTGCTGGCAGTACCAACATAGTAAGGGTTGGAGAACCTCTGGGTACTTTCTGGGGTTTGGAATTTCTCGGAGTTGATCCTGCGACAGGAGATGCGCTGTACACTGATACTGATGGCAATGGCGAAATTACCGCAGATGATGCCCAGATCATTGGTAATGCTCAGCCGGATTTCTTCGGTGGTATCACCAACAATGTACAGTGGCGCAATTTTGATCTGAGTGTATTCTTCCAATTCTCCTATGGCAATGATATGCTCAACTTCAGCAACACCTCGTTACTCAACGCGGGAGAAGACCTCAACTACAACCAGGTTGTAAAGGCGCTCGACAGGTGGAGACAACCCGGAGATTTTACTGATGTCCCCAGGTATGAAGCAGATAATACAAGAAACAATTGGCATAGCTCACGTTTCATTGAGGATGCCAGTTTCTTGCGACTAAAGAACCTGTCCATTGGCTACAATATTCCGAGTAGGTACCTATCAAAATTCAAACTACGGGGTGCCAGGGTGTATGCTTCAGGCACCAACCTCTGGACACTGACGAGCTATACTGGCGGTGACCCGGAAGTTAGTACACTCGATGGCTCTACAACAGCACAGGGTATAGACTTCTTCACGCTACCGCAAGTGCGTACAATTATGGTCGGACTAAATGTGAAGTTTTAGGATGAAGGTAGGATACATCAAATCGCTTTTAGCAATACTTCTAGTTACACTTGTAGGTTCTTGTGACGAGTTTCTAAACCCCGAGCCCGTAGACTTATTGATAGATGACCTTGCGCTCAACGAACCCGGAGATGTAGCTTCAGTAGAGATAGGTTTGTATGCAAGAGCGCGCTCGCTGGGTGCGCCGGGCGTGATTGCTGGGGATATGACTTCTGACATGCTTGTCCACAATGGCACGTTTAACCAATACAGGGAGCTGGGAGCTAAGGAAATCACCTCTGCTAATGCAGCAGCAGCTACTTTGTGGGGAGCAGTATATGGCACAGTCTACTCTGCTAATTTTATCTTGGAGCGCTTACCGGAAATCATTGGGGTACCATCTGATATCAGTCAAAATGTACTCGCTACAGCAAGGTTCTGGAGAGGTTATGCTTATTTCGTAGGAGTGACCACTTTCGGGGATATGCCACTGGTTGTCAACACGGACATAGAGGTTAATCGCAACCTGCCAAGAACGCCAACTAACGAAATACTTAGCTTCATTTTGGAGGACTATCAATTTGCGCTAGCTAACTTCAATGAGGAACCGGTCAATGCAGGTTTTGTTGGAGTGAAGTCTACAGAAGCAGCCTTGGCCAGGTACCACCAGTTTGTGGGGAATTGGTCGGAAGCAGAGAGATATGCTACCAATGTGATTGCGTCAGAAGAGTATGAGCTGGTCGATGACTACCTTGAGTTAGTCGAGGAAGATTTTACAGATGAGGCCATTCTTGAGTTTGGCTATTCTATTGCAGATGACCCAGGTACAGATGCAAACTTCGGTCTTAACGACTTATTTATAGGTCGTAGAGAGATCATACCATCCAATCAGACCATCTTCGCATTGAACACAGAACAATCAGGAGACAGGTGGCGGAGCATTAGATTCGATATCGAAAATCTTGTTGGTGATGACAATGGATGGTCTGTGGCCAAGTACGGCACTGCTGATGAAGATAACAACAATGTAGTGGTCTTCAGACTCGGTGAGATGTATCTCATACGTGCAGAAGCCAGAGCACAACAAAACAACATAGTCGGTGAGGGTAGTGCCGAAACAGATATCAATATGTTGCGCACAAGGGCCAATGCACCTACCCTATCGGGAATCACTTCACGTGAGCAGATGTTGCTGACCATTGAAAACGAACGACTGTATGAGTTGGCTTATGAAGGTCAGAGATGGTATGATCTCGTGCGTACGGGCAGGGCATCTACCGTAATGAGGGCCTATACACCCAATTGGAAGGACGCGTACGAAAGGTGGCCTGTGCCATTAAGAGAAATTCAAAACAATCCCGCACTCGCGGGACAACAAAATCCCGGGTACTAATGAGAAAGCTAGTATTCCTTATTGCCTTATTGATCACTTGTGGATGCGAACAGGAGCCTATCATATTTGATGGACCATTCTTCGTGCGCTTCTCCGAACAGGCTGCTTCTGCACCTGAGAGCGAACTAGAGATCATAGAGATACCAGTACATTACGCTGGTCCAACACCAGAGTCAAACATTGAGGTATTGTATAGTGTCGGTGGAGATGCGAGAGAAGGTGTCGACTATAGGTTCGTATCTGAAAAAGGCCGGGCAGTCATCCGCCGTGGCACGCACTCGGCCTCCGTAGAGATTGAGCTGATCAACAATGCCAACAACATACTAGAGTCGTCTGATATTGAATTTTCCATTGATAATGTGAGCCCTGATGACATAGCCATAGGTCAAGGCGATAGCCAGATAGGCCGAACAGCCACATTCACCATATTGGACGAATGCATTCTTAGTGGAAGCTATACAGGCACAGGAGCTTCCAACGCCTCTCCTATCTCCAACTTGAGTGTAACCAGCTTTGATTGCCGCGAGTATCAGCTGTCCAACTGGGATATCAACATCGAAGAACTGGGAGATTTTCCACGAGAGCGGACACTTACTTTCACTGACAACTTTGACAATACAATCACTATCCCAGAACAGGAAGAATCTACTTTAGATGATGAGTTGGCCACTATCAAAGGAGACGGGTTCATCAATCCGAATGACGATGTGATCACCCTCAACATCGAATTGGTAGATTTTGAGGGAAGCCCAACAGTGACCATACGCTTAATACCAAATGTAAGATGATGAAGAATCTACAACTGCTTGTCATATTGATTTTGGGCATCACCTTTTTAGGGTGTGAAGAGGAGGTGACAGTAACACCTGCGACTTACTCTCGAATCTTCACAGGAGAGACGAGCAAAACCTGGCGTATGAGGGCTATACAGATACTTGAGGACGGCAAACCTACCGGGAGCTTTCTTGTGCCAGATGATTGTGCGTTCGATGATCTGTTCATCTTCTACAATAATCCTGAGAAGCGGTTTGTGGTAGACAATGGAAATCAGAAATGTGATGAAGAAGAGCCTCAGGAGCTTGTGAGAGACACCTGGTCCTTCGTCAACGCTAGTGCCACTTTAGAAATGATTGTTCCTATATTGGCAGATTTCAAACTTCCATTTATTGTCAAGTCAGTAGACGAACGAGATATGACCACTGAGATATTCTTTCAAGGTGGTAGTTATCGGTTTATTTATGAAGTAGTGGGTACTGGAGATTGATATGAAAAGTGTTTTTGTCTTTCTGATTCTGAGTTTAGGTTTGTTCTCTCTGACATTGAAAGGTCAGATAAAGGCAGTACCTGATATACGCACCTGTGATGTAATGGTACAGGACAGTCTCAACAGACTAAAATTTAGGAACTATAGGAGCATTGATGAACTGGAAATCAAGATCCAGCAGAAACTACAAGAGTATGAGCAACTAGCCAGGGTTGGAAGGCTACAAACTGAAATCATTACCATCCCGGTAGTAGTACATGTTGTACACAGCGGTGAATCGGTAGGTTCCGGAAAGAATTTAAGCTTTGAGCAGATCAGTTCCCAAATAGAAGTGCTCAATGAAGATTTTAGACGGCAGGTAGATACTCGTGGCGAAAACGATGATCCTGATGGTGCGGATATTGAGATTGAGTTCTGTCTGGCTGCTTTAGGCCCAGATGGTGAAGAGTTGGCCGAGCCGGGAGTAAATCGATATAACGGGAACCGCAACGCCTGGACAAGAAATGATATTGAAGGTATACTCAAGCCAGCCACTAGTTGGGACCCTAATCAATACCTTAATATGTGGACGGTGGACTTCACTGGTGAAAACGAGCTTCTTCTTGGGTATGCTCAGTTTCCCAGTGAGTCGAGTTTACAAGGTATACCCGAAAGCGGTGGTGCATCCAATACCGATGGAGTTGTTGTGCAGTATACAAGCTTTGGCTCTAGCGAGAAAGGGGATTTTCCTATTATGTCCGAACCTTATAACAAGGGTAGAACCACAGTACATGAAGTGGGTCATTTCTTAGGTCTGCGACACATTTGGGGAGATGGCCCATGCGGTGCTGATGATTTTGTTGGCGATACACCTGAGCAATCAGGTCCTACCCGTGGTTGCCCGCTAGGCAAAGCGAGCTGCGGTACACAAGATATGATCGCAAACTATATGGACTACTCTGATGACGCCTGTATGAACATTTTCACCAGAGGACAGAAGGCGCGTATGAGAGCGGTCATGGAAGTTAGCCCAAGAAGGGCCTCTTTGGCCAATTCTACGGTATGCGTAGATGAGGTGACAGAAATCCCTAATCCTGAATTCCGCTCGGATAAGCAGCTAGTACTCAATGGCGGTGAGGTGCGATTCACAGACCTGAGTACCAACTTTCCAAGTGAATGGTCATGGGCCTTCGAAGGCGGATCGCCGAGTCAATCAAACGAACGCAATCCCATTGTGCAATATGATCAAGAGGGTACTTATTTGGTCTCATTAACCGTAAGTAACAAAATTGGCTCAGCCGAACCACTTACAAAAGAAGGCTATATCATGGTATCTGCTGAAGGCGTTTGCAATACACTGGACAACTATGAGGGTGCTCTGGTCAGTCTGCCAATGCCAGACACTTATCGAGATACGTTACTCACAAATCCATCCGGTTTCCTAGCAGGCCATAACAGTCAGTTGACGCAAGCAGTATCAGAGTTCTATCTCAATGACCTAGGCTATGAAAATCTAAGTTCGGTCAACATCAGTTTTGCGCATGCAGAGTCCTCCAGAGATGATGCGGAAGTAACTGTTGTGGTCTGGAACGCCAGGGGCCCACAGTCAAGCCCCGCTGCGGTGCTCGATCAACAGTCAGTGTTAATACAACAGATTCAGGAAGACATTGACAATGATCAGCCCACCACGGTGGTCTTTAGTGGCCAGGTGCCACTCTTCGGTGCTGCCTTCCAGGTGGGCGTATTGTTCGAAAATTATGAGAGAGGTGACTCTGTGGCCATCAAGACTTCCCCCGATGGTGGTTCCACCCTTGCGACTAGTTGGGAACTTAACCGTTTCAATGAATGGAATCCTTATGCTTTGACCTGGGGTACTAATATCGCGCTCGATATCCAACCGGAAGTAGGTATGAACTCTTCTGTCCAAATCAACAGCAATAGGTTGATCATCAATCCAGGTGACCAAGTGGAAATTAACGCTAGCGGCGCTAGCATATTCCAGTGGAATGCTGATGATGGTAGTATCGATAATCAACTTGGGCCGCAGATCATTGTAAACCCTGCGCAAACTACGACCTATACTGTCACTGGTTCTGGTATCGACCTTTGTGTTGATAATGCCGCATTTACCATCTTCGTGCGCTCCGTTGCTGGTATACGAAAGAGCATAGCTGGTGAGGTTAGCCTCTACCCTAACCCATCCGGGGGCACACTCAACTTAACTATAAGAAATGAGGAGTTATCATATGTCATGATGGAAATCTATGACCCAACAGGGAAAAAACATTTCACTCAGATGCTTCCTAAAAGAAGTAATTTGCTCGAACAAACAATAAACATCAGTTACCTGCGATCAGGCATATACTTCTTAAGGCTTTCTCAAGGAGAAAGATTTAGTACGCTGAGGGTAGTTAAGCGGTAGCGTGTGAACAAAGTAGTTCGATTACTTATTTGCATAATAGTTATTCATGGTTGAAGTGAATTGAAATGAACTTGATTAGATTATCTATCCCGATTTACTCTTATCAAAGGTCTACCGGCATCTGACAATAAGCTTGGGTAAGCTCAGCCTTTTGTATCATCGTTGCTGAAAACTATAATGCCATTATTCAGTGTCTCGCTTCTCAAAAATCAGGTTACTAGTCAGTTGAATCCCTTCTACCAAATTGGCTGCAAACACAGAATCAGCAACCACAGAATCAGCGGGTAATGCGACTATTTGTTCGATAAAAGCGTTGGTATAAAGATTTCTCGAAATCTCAAAGCTCAAAACCAAATTCGCGTCAGTTATCTCTGAAACTTCAAAATCTGTTATTTGACCATTAAACTCATCCGGAATTAGCTCTAAAGATGAACCTTCGAAGACATAAGTTCCGATTTCTGTGAAGTTAAAGCCAGGATTTTCTATTTCAATTAAGTAAGTATCGTCTTGACTAAATGTCCAGGATTCTGGACTGAAATCAATTCCGACAACTTCAGGTGGAAAGAGTTGCGCATTAGTCTCAAATCCCATAGGGTAATTTGAAATTGATACAACTTCAAGTTCCCATGATGCTACAATCGGACTTACCGGTTCCGGATCTGAATCATCACCACAACTGATCACAGTTAACATCAACATTGGTAGCATGCACACTGTTAAAATACTCTTCATATTCACCATATTTTGTTACTTCAAATAAGATTTCTCATCTTTTGATTAAGCACATTGGTCAGGCCACATATGTCAAAACCCAATCATAACCAGCTTGTTTAGAATTCTAGAGCGAGCCAATGTCCGATTTATCGAAAAAGTAATAAAGTTTGGCGGTCACCGGTAATGCATAAAGTTCAAAGTCCTTTTCGCTTATTTCAGCAGTTAGTGTATCCAGGACCTCATTCGGCAAAGCCAGTACATCCACACTCATGTTCATCTCTATCCTACTATCATCTACTAAGCTTCCCCATCTTGCTACAACCAACTCTTCTTGTTCGGATATATCAAATACATCTAACTCTAAGGACTCTCTTATATAATTGAACTCACCATTTACGGCCCAGCTCTTGTCTTGTATATCAGAAACACTTGTAAAGGTACCGTCCGGATAGAATCGATATGACAACCTGTCGATTTTAAGGTCTTCGGCAGAAATAATCGTACCATCATTGTTGCCAAAACCCTCAGGAAAATCATTGTAGACGATCATATCCAGGTCCCAGGTACCAATTATAGGGCTGTCCCGGGTTAACGTACCCTCATCTTGGCTACAGCTAGCCAAAACTAACAAGACTGCCACAATACCTAAATGCCTCAATGTATTACGCATTTATTCGCTATTCGAAGTTGATTCATGTAATTTAAAACAACAATACGTTAATTCTAATTTTGTTACAACAATAACAAAACTATATACCACTACGCTTATTTTTCGTATGCCTTTCTTACCAGAATGTCCCATCGCATACTTCTCATATGGCCCTGTATTCTTCTTCTGTGTACGTCTCAGTTGATGGGGCAGTCAGTTAAAGTGCCCCAAAGCGCCTTTCAGCGTAATAGAATGGCTATGAGTAACTACAACCAAGCCTACATAGCTTTTGACAGAGAAAACATTGCCATAGCCGACAGTCTCATCTCAAACTCCATTCTCCTTAACCCAGGTTATCCTGAAGCTTACTATCTCAGAGCCATGGTACGCGAAGCTCAGAAAAACCCTTTTGCAGCACTCGTGGATTATGAAACGGTGATCCAATTAGACCCTGGTAATATTGAGGCAAGATTCAAGAAGGCTACATTACACTATGAATTAGGCAATTACGAGCAGGCTGTAGCAGATGCTAATATTATCCTTAAAGAAGAGCGATCATATGAAACCACGACAGTTTATTACAAAGCTGGTCCTGACGGCACAATTTCAGGTGCAAGTACTATCAATCGTATGGAAGCAGATTTGCACCACCTTATAGGGCTTTCTTATCAGGGAATGGAGCAATATACACAGGCTATTTCCAGTTTTAATGAAGCTATTTCTCTAAACACCGACGAACCACAATACTACAATAATCTTGGGCAGACATATCTCTTGTCTGGTGACAGTGTCAACGCCATAACTTCTTTTAAGAAAGGCATAGCTATCGACCCTGAGAATGGTACACTCATCTACAATCTTTCACGGTTGATTGAAATATCCGATGATCAATACGCATCGATGTTCGCGGAAGTGAGTAACCCTGCACCTTTTGTAAGTAGAGCTTACGAAAAGTTTCAATCAGAGGATTACGATGGCGCATTGATCGACTATAGCCTGGCATTGGATATCAACGACAAAAATGCCATTGTATTCACAGACAGAGGGCGCACTTATGCAAGATTAAAGCGTCATAAGGAAGCCATTTCCGATTATCAAAGAGCACTGCGCCTGGACGAAAGCCTCATTCAAAACTACTACCTTCAAGCAGATAGCTATCAGGCCATCAGACAATATCAAAGGGCTAATGATCTTTATGAGTACTATCTGATACATGACAATACCACACCTGCGGTATACTACAACTTTGCCATTTGTCTCCATCTATCAGGAAATGATTCTGAAGCTTGTGAGCAGCTGGACCATGCACTTCGGTTAGGCCTTGATCTGGCAGAGGATCTGCGACCAACCTTTTGTCAAAATCCATAGTGCCATTCATCAAGTCAGGTTAATTTTAGCTGACAACAAGCATTAACCCATGGCCTCTAAGCATTCCTATGATCGGCTCAAGATAGATATGCACACGCATATTATTCCCGAGCGACTCCCGGATTTCAGCAAGAAATTCGGTTATGATGGTTTCATTCACTTGCTACATCATCGAGAGGGTTTCGCCAGGATGATGAAGGGTGACCGGTTCTTTCGTGAGATAGGGGCTAACTGCTGGGACCCTGACATCCGCATCACTGAATATGATCAGTTCAGCACACAGTATCAGGTCGTATGTACCATTCCTGTGATGTTTAGTTATTGGGCCAAAGCGGAAGATACGCTAGAGCTCTCCAGGTTCCTGAACGATCATATTGCGGAACTGACCAAAACAAGAACCAAGCATTATATCGGCCTGGGAACATTACCAATGCAAGATATTGACTTGGCCATTAAAGAGTTACAACGCTGCAAAGAGGAACTAGGCCTGAAAGGTATTCAGATAGGCAGTAACATCAATAACCAGAACCTCAGCATGACACGCTTTTTTCCCTTCTTTGAGGCATGCCAGGATCTGGGAATGGCCATCATGATTCACCCATGGGAAATGATGGGTTCAGAACACATCGAGAAGTATTGGCTTCCCTGGCTAGTGGGGATGCCAGCAGAGACCACACGTGCCATGTGCTCCATGATCTTTGGAGGTGTGTTTGAGCGGTATCCCAATCTCAGGGTCAATTTTTCGCACGCAGGTGGATCATTTATGGCTACATTAGGCAGGATCGAACATGGCTTTAACTGTAGACCGGATCTTGTTGCTGTACACAATAATGTGAATCCTAGAGATTACTTAGGTAAGTTTTGGGTGGACTGTATCACCCATGATCCTAACTATCTAAAGTACATTTTGGATATGATAGGTTCTGAAAAAGTAACGCTTGGGTCAGATTATCCCTTTCCGTTAGGTGATCTGGAAATCGGAAAGTTCATTGATGAAATGAACCTAAAAGACGCTGATCGTGACAACATCTACTTTCAGTCAACACTCGACTGGTTGGATATGAAGAAAGAAGAACTTGAAGTGATCCTCTAATCACTTGACGCGTTGCTTCGCGCTCGATGCTGTTGGATGAAATCTGCGAGCTGGTCCACATCCAACTTCTTAGCAATGATCTTTTTGTCTTTGTCAACCACAAATATCGTCGGCGTGCTGCGGACATTGTAATCTCTTCTGAAGTTACTTCTATAATAAGGATCAGCAGCATTGATCCAATCCAGGCCTATTTCATTGATATACTTTTTCCATTTTTCGGTATCGGTAACGGTACATACGGCCATTACCTCCACTCCTTCTGACTTAAGTCCGTGGTAGAGATCAAGCAAGACAGGGGTCTTCTTCTTACAGTGTCCACAATCCGGATCATAAAAATACAAAATGGTATAATCAGCCTTAACATCTCTTAAATCCAAAGGTCGATCTAGCGTATCAAGTACTCTTAAAGACGGGGCATTTTTTCCTAACAGATTGGGTTTTATGAAGGTCACCTCATCTCTGAGTTTGTCCATCGATTCCTGATCCACCCAGTCTACTCTTCCTGACAGATAGTACTTCTCAGCAAGATAGATCATCACTGCATCCATACCCATAATAGTCGATTGCTGATACTTGGTAAACAGCTTAACCATCCAAAAACGATAGGACTCTGCATCACCCTCCACAAGGCTTACCAGGTGATCTATCTCAGCATTGATCGTATCAGGATGCTGGAAAATCACTTCATCGAAGTACTCATTCACAGCTTTGAGTAGTACAGGCGTTCTCAACAATGCTGGGTTGGATAAATTGATATTATCAAAATAATGGTCCTTGTAATATTGATATCTGGTCCTTGCTAACTCAGCCTCATCTTCAATCTCTTCAAAACCAGGTACCTCAGGACGCTCCATCAGATAGATGATCTCAGAAACATAGCTTCCTTCATTGGCCTTTGCCAAGCCCTTTCGGAACTCAGAGGCTTCTGTGTCAAGTGACCGGATCTGATCGAAAATAGCAGCACTATCCTCTCTGGTAGCGACCTCCTCCAAGCTGGCCGTTAACTCCTGCTTCTTTTGTTGAATGCCTATCATACCAAGTTGAAATTGCTTGAAGATCTCATTCTCTGTGGAGCCTTCGATCTCAAGTGATCCATAAGCGCCATCTTTGGTTGTCTTCAAGCTGAATTCATTCTCTCCGGCGATGAATTCGAAATAGTATTGGGTATTGTACAGGAAATAGATACCTGACTTAAGCGGTTCATCGCCTAGGAAGTTCACCTTTCCATCAGCCGAAACCTGAGCAGTATCCTGAAGGTATCGCTGGTCTCCAAAATGGTATCCCAGATATATCTCCCCCGCAGGTAGTCCCTCGACCTCAAATGTAAGATTATAGCCCTGACCTACCAGAAAGTATGGATTTCCGAGAATCATGATCAGAACAAATGCTCTCAAAAGCTTCTGTGTACCACCGCTCGTCAAATACTGAATGTCTGGCTTCATTATTCCTTTTATTTTCCTGTACCAACGTCAAAACTAAACAAAGTATGCGACCAACCTTGACAAATTCATTGATTCGATTGTCCGCTGTGGGACTCCTTTTTTCAGTACTGCTTCAGACCGGCTGTGGGGCACCAGACACTCCAAGCCAGCCAGAGCCTACACCAACTACTTACCAGAACGTAGCTGGTAACACTGATCTCAACGCTGATATCATGAAAGCCCTTGAATGGAGGAATATTGGACCATTCAGAGGTGGTCGGTCGGTGGCGGTAGCAGGACATGTTTCTAATCGATTCCTTGGATATATGGGTGCTACAGGTGGTGGAGTCTACAAAACCACAGACGGCGGTCACTACTGGAATAATGTGTCTGATGGCTTTTTCAATACCGGATCGGTCGGAGCAATTGCGGTAGCGGAAAGTGACGTCAATACGGTCTATGTAGGAATGGGTGAGCACACATTACGGGGCAACACTGCTCCAGGTGATGGAGTCTATAAGTCGACGGATGGAGGAGAATCATGGGAGCATATGGGATTAAAGGACAGTTATCACATAGGTCAGATAGTAGTGCATCCTCGGAATCCTAATATAGTTTTCGTTGCAGCTATCGGTCATGCTTTTGGACCTAATGAAGAGAGGGGCGTTTTCAAGTCAATAGATGGAGGACAATCCTGGCGAAAAGTGCTCTATGTGAATGAGGATGCAGGTGCGGTCAACATTCAAATGAACAAACGCAACCCTAATGTACTCTATGCTTCGACCTTTGAAATACGCCGACAACCTTGGGCGATAAGAAGTGGCGGTGAAGGCAGTGGTATTCATAAGTCGACAGATGGAGGAGAAACGTGGACCAATATTACGCTTAACCCAGGCTTACCTACCGGAAAATACAGAGGGAGGATAGGACTCGCATTATCCCAAGCAAACACCAATAGAATTTGGGCTATCATAGAAGCTGAAGATAACCAGACTGGCGTCTACAGATCAGATAATGCAGGTGCATCATGGCAACTACTCAGTCAGAAAGCTAATCTCTCACAGCGTCCGTGGTACTATCATCACATCTTTGCTGATCCAGTAGATGCCAACACGATGTATGTACTGAACATAGGAATGTGGAAGTCAACAGATGGAGGTGAGACCTACTCCAGGATTAGCACACCCCATGGCGATAATCATGACCTATGGATTAATCCTACTGACAATCAGCACTGGGTACAAGCAAACGACGGAGGTGGTACAGTCACCTACAACGGAGGCAAAAGCTGGTCTACTATATACAATCAGTCTACGGCACAGATCTATCGCATATGGGTGGACAACAAGTACCCTTATCGGGTCTACAGCAACCAGCAGGACAACTCCTCCATCAGCATACCTTCCAAATCAGATTTTGGGATGATCTACCCTCAGGAGTATTACAACGTTGGTGGGGGTGAATCAGGTTACCTGGCCTTTGACAAAGACGACCCTACGGTCTTCTTCGCCGGTGAGCATCACTGGATGATGAAGTTTGACATCAGAAACAATACTCGGAAGGAGATTTCGCTATCCCCTGAGGACAATTATGGATACGGTTCAGCAGATCTACCGCTTAGGGTCCAGTGGACCTACCCTATCATCATGAGTAAGCATGACAAGAAGGTACTCTATGCAGGTTCACAGTTTGTGCATAAAAGCACGGATGAGGGGCATACCTGGGAAATCATCAGTCCCGACCTCACAAGACATGATAGCACAACCATGGAGAAGACACCCACACTGGATGATCCTACCATTGGTAGTGATTGGGGCCCAATCAAGCGAGATAATACCGGCGTGGAATGGTACGCTACCGTATTCGCGCTAGACGAGTCAGCCCTGGAGAAAGGCCTGCTTTGGGCAGGTTCTGATGATGGGTACATCCATATCTCCCGGGATGCTGGGGTAACCTGGGAAAATGTAACTCCCGACAATGAGGATTTCAACTTACTTCGTATTTGTGTTGTCGAGCCATCGGCACACGATGCAGGCACTATGTATATAGCCGGTACCAAATACCGTCAGGACGATTTCGCACCTTATCTCTACAAAACTTCAGATTATGGTAAGACCTGGAAAAAGATCACGACTGGTATTCCCAACAATCATTATACAAGAATGATCCGGGAAGATCCCAACCGCCCTGGCCTGCTTTATGCGGGTACGGAGTTTGGGCTGTATGTCTCTTTCAACGATGGAGAGAATTGGCAATCTCTTCAGCTTAACTTACCCCAAACGCCCATTCATGATCTGCAGGTCAATCAAAACGATCTCATAGCTGCGACACACGGCCGGGGCATCTGGATACTCGACGATCTTACCTTGTTACATCAAATCACTGATGAGATGCAAAAGAATAAAGTGCACCTCTTCACTCCAAGAGTGACAGTGCGATCTAACACCTCCGGCAGACCGGCTATACGCCCCGTACAGTCCCCTCCTGCTGAGCATGGTAAAAATCCGCCTAATGGAGTAATGGTACACTACTACTTTGAGGAAGCCCCAGAAAATGAGGTAGAAATCGCTTTTTACGATAGTAAAGGTGAATTGATCAATTCCTACTCATCAGTCTCGAAGGAATCAATAGAAGGAGAAAACGATGAAATGAGAAGTGGAAGCGCCAGGGGTAAAAAGGAAGTTTTGGTGCCTGTAGAAAAAGGTGGAAACCGATTTGTGTGGGCTGACATGCGCTATCCCGGCCCCATCGAATTAGAAAACAATACGCACCATGGTCAGGATATTGGGCCACTTGCTCCTCCCGGTACATATGAGGTGCGATTGACAGTGGATGACAAGGTTTATAAAGCGAGTTTTGATATTGTCAAAGATCCAAGGCTCGATATCACCCAGGCGGATTACGAAGAACAGTTCGCTATGGTCAACAGTGTAAACCAGGATATTAACCGATTGAGAAGAGCAGTCATGGAGATTCGCGACATTCGCACCCAAGTTGAAGATGCTAGTTCATCAGCCAATGCCGGACCTGACAAAGAGGCTGCTGCTACCGCTATCAAAGATCAACTACTGCGCATAGAGGATGCTATAGCACAGTTCAGGGCCGGAGCTTACCAGGACCTAACTAATTACCCTGTCAAGATCCACTCAAAACTGCTGATGCTTAACAATTTTGTAGAAAGTGCAGATGGCAAGCCAACCAAGGCTAGCTATGAATTGCATACACGTTTGAAAAATGAACTGGACGTTCAACTCCAAAAACTGGAAGAGCTCAAGCAACGCATTAAGGATGAGTATGCTGATGAGTTTCCTGAAATCAATTTTAAAGATGCTGATCAGGCAATATGATTATGATCCACCAGTAGATCTCCTGATCCGCCGGTGACATTTCAGCTGACAGCCAGGGAGCTTTACTGATCTGAATATTGTTTTCTTTCCTTCGTTGAACTGACTATTCTTACTGGTGTTTCTATATACTTTTGCGGGCAACAATTAACCCAAAAAAGGAAGGAATGGATAAGATCGCAGTAATCGGCGCTGGAACCATGGGCAATGGTATTGCACATGTATTTGCTCAAAATGGACACCAGGTAACTTTGATAGACATCTCTGGTCCGGCTTTAGAAAAAGCGCTGGCGACTATAGGAAAGAACCTGGACCGACAGGTTAAAAAAGAACTGATCAATGGGGAACAAAAGGCCACTACCCTGTCAAATATCTCTACACTCACCTCGATTGAAGAAGGTGTTGCCAATGCCGACTTGATTGTAGAAGCTGCCACAGAGAATATTGACCTGAAGCTATCTATTTTCAGAACAATCGATGCTGCAGCTCCGGAAAAAGCTGTACTAGCCACAAATACCTCCTCAATATCCATCACCAAAATTGCCTCGGTCACTAACCGACCTGAACATGTAATTGGTATGCACTTCATGAATCCAGTACCTGTAATGAAACTAGTGGAAGTCATTCGCGGATACGCTACTTCTGATGACGTCACAGACCAGATCATGAAATTATCCGAGCAACTTGGCAAAGTACCTGTTGAGGTCAATGATTATCCTGGATTTGTAGCTAACCGTATCCTAATGCCAATGATCAATGAAGCTATCTATACGCTTTATGAAAGGGTGGCTGGTGTGATGGAAATTGACACGGTCATGAAGCTTGGCATGGCACATCCGATGGGACCTCTTCAACTTGCTGACTTTATTGGATTAGACGTCTGTCTGTCTATCATGAAGGTACTCCACGATGGTTTTGGTAATCCAAAGTATGCTCCTTGCCCATTGCTGGTCAATATGGTGCAGGCAGGTGATATGGGAGTAAAAGGTGGAAGAGGTTTTTACGATTATAGTCACGGAACGAAAGACCTTATTGTAGCAAAAACTTTTAGATAAGCGAATGGCCCAAAAGAAATCTACCGGTAGAAAGCCAGCAGCCAAGAAAAAAGCGGCTCCAAGAAAGCAGAGCAAAGCAGCCAAAGGTAAGAGCTCTCCTAACACCGGCGCACTAGCGTTCTTACTTGTACTACTGGCCATTATTGCGGTAGCATCATTCTACACCATTGGAAACGTCGAGCCTACACAGAAGGCAACTGAGCCTGTCAGTGAAGTGGCTAAACCAACACAACCTACACCATCAACACCGAAGAGTGAACTTGCCCAGAAGGATGAACCTGTCAAAGAGCGAATAGAGCGTAATACTGACCTACCGGAAAACGATGAGCCCAATGCCTACTATTACACTGCCAGTTTTGATTTTGCCTGGCCTGCTTATAGTGGTGACGATCAGATCGTAGAACATACGGCTTATACACTTTGCTACAATGAGAAGCGTGAACAACCTTCCTGGGTCGCTTACAAACTCACCAAAGGTCAATTGAGTGGAGATAAGGTGAAGCGAACGGACAACTTCAAAGAAGACCCAATGGTCGCTACAGGTTCTGCCAGTCTTGCTGACTATAAAGGCACAGGTTATGATCGGGGGCACCTCGCCCCAGCGGCAGACTTTGCATGGTCGCTAGAAACAATGAAAGAATCATTTTATATGAGTAATATGAGCCCTCAAACGCCTGGCTTTAACCGTGGGATCTGGAAACAACTCGAAGAGCAGGTGCGTGACTGGGCGATAGAACACAATGAGCTATACGTCGTGGTAGGACCGCTCTACCGTGGCAAGGTAGCAACAGTAGGCAAAAACAAGGTGGCTATACCCACCTCCTACTACAAAGCCATTCTTGACATCTCTCCACCAGAGGTCAAGGCCATAGGTTTTATCATGCCTAACACAAAGTCAAATGAGGAAATAGAAGATTACGTCGTTTCGCTGGATGCTATTGAAAAGCAAGCCGGGCTTGACTTATTTCCAATCATTCCAGATGAACTGGAAGAACGACTAGAGTCAACTTCAGATTTCTCTGCCTGGGATTAGTCTGAGGTTTGCTACCTACCGGCAATACTTGCCAATCGCGTCTCTGGCATCAGCTACTTCCAGGTTACTGGCCAGTCTGAAATCACTGCAAGCCTTCGAAGAGTTCTTGAATTGAATGTAAATAGCTCCCCGATAGAGATAGAACTCTCCATTGTTATCATTTAACGAAATGGCGCTGTTGTAAGCATTGAGTGCATCTTGAAAAATGCCTTGCTGGTGTAGCGCCCGTCCTCTCCAGAAATGTGCGTCAGCAAGTTGTGGGTTGATCTCAATGGCCAAACCTGCCTGGTAAGCGGCCTGATCGTATCGTTCGTTACGGTAGTAGTGGGTTGAAAGACTCAAGAGTGCATTAGTATTCTTCTTGTCTAGCTCTATCACTTTTGACCAGTCCTGGAAGGCTTTATCGTATTGACCAAGTTCTTCATACGCCCTACCACGATTATAAATAGACTTTACACTTGTAGGGTTGAGCTTTACGTACTCCGTGTAAGCATCGATCGCTTTTTGGTACTGACCGTCTGCAAAATACCTGTCCCCGATAATTGCATCCTCATTGGAGCAACTCCACAGCGTCAACAGCACCAACGACCAACAAAGACTCTTCATAACTACCCTTTCATTTTTGAAAGCGGCAAAAGTAGATAAACGGGAGATAACTAAGGCAAGTCACTGAGAAAAGAGTCAACCGCCTCCCAATAAGCTCTGTGATCTGTAAACTTTTGCCATAAGGCGCGTGACCCGTGGTTGCCCAAAGATTCCGGTAGGAAGTAAGACTTGCTCTCACCAGGGATTGCCTCATAAATTGACCACCAATTACTCTTCTCATTGCGCGCACTGGTAATGAAAACAGGGTCTTCAATTGAAGTAGCAAAAGACTGAATATAGTCTGCGGGCTTCCCAAAATTTTTAAAGTATTCTCCGGGAGAAAAAGCTAAAGCAGCATCGATCATGTCTCCATTCTCTCCAGCATATCTAAGCACTAGCGAGCTACTATAAGAGCTACCCCATACGATCAATCGTCCCTTGGCATAGTTATTTCTGACATGCTCCACTACAGCCTCAATATCCTGATAGGCGTCCAGATATTTGGTTTCCTTCATTGCTCTGGTAGCATTCTGGTAGGTCGTATTGCTTACACCGTTCACCGCATTACCAGATCGCTGATCAACAGCTATGCAATTGTATCCCCGGGCATTGAGCTTAGGGGCGATTTCAAGATACTCACCTCTACTCCATCCAGCCTGGTGAAAAAGGACAATGAAGTCCGAAGAGTCGGGATGCATTTGATAGAGGTCAGCCGTGATTTCTATACCGTCCCCGGACTTGATCTTAGTCAATGTCTGTCCCTCAGTGAAATGGAATATGGCTGTGAATAAAATTGTAAATAATATGCCTGAACTTTTCATCTTATCTTCATTAGACTGCTACGCTATTATCACGTAAAGCGTCGTTCAAAGATGTCTTTTTGTCGGTACTTTCTTTTCTTTTTCCAATGATAAGTGCACAAGGAACCTGGTAGTCTCCTGCAGGAAATTTCTTGGTAAATGAGCCAGGTATCACTACAGATCTCTCAGGAACAAAACCCTTATGCTCAACGGGCTGATCACCAGTAACATCAATGATCTTCGAGCTGGCCGTAAGTGTCACATTTGCTCCAAGCACAGCTTCAGCTCCAATCCTAACACCCTCTACGATGATGCATCGCGACCCAATAAAAGCATTGTCCTCAACGATCACTGGAGCTGCCTGAACAGGTTCTAGTACACCGCCTATTCCTACTCCTCCACTCAAGTGAACCCCCTCACCAATTTGAGCGCAACTACCGACAGTCGCCCATGTATCCACCATGGTACCCTTACCAACCCAGGCACCAATGTTGACATAAGATGGCATTAAGATAGCACCCTTTTCTATGAAACTTCCATACCGTGCTACCGCATGCGGAACCACACGAACACCGAGTTGTTCATAGCCAGTTTTAAGCTTGATCTTATCATGAAACTCAAAAGGTCCAACCTCAATGGTCTGCATTTTCATAATTGGGAAATACAGGATCACGGCCTTCTTGACCCATTCATTTACCTGCCATTGACCATCTATTTTTTCCGCGACCCTTAGGCTTCCACTATCCAAATCATCCACAATTGTTTTGATCGCTATTCTGGTTTCCTTATCGTCAAGACGTGTCCTGTCTTCCCAGGCATTTTCAATCGTTTCTCTTAGCTCCATAGTTCCTAGTTGGGATCAACCGGGTGTTCACAAACCTTAGTTTTTCAGGCTATAAAGCGTCGGTTGAATTCAAAATTGAAAACAAACAAATAAGGCTTTAATATCATAATCATACCGATAAAAACAGTACTAATGGATCAGATATTACACTTCTTCTAATGATACCAACGAGATTAAAACAACCCGAATATACTTTAATATAGGCCTTTCATTGACCTGTTAATCAATTAATTATACACTCATACCAAACAATATTTGGTACGGTTAGAGGTATTTTTTCGTAATAATCCATGAGTTACGGTAGCACCTACGCATACGCCGATTTAACTAAACTTATCCGTACACGTATCATTAGAATGAAAAATATTTTTAGTTAAATCTAAATTAATTTCTTTGATTATCTAAATTAGCCGTATGCTCAGCTTAACAGAGGAAAACTATCTCAAGGCAATCTATCACCTATCCAATGATGGTACTAAGGGAGTGACCACCAACATGCTTGCAGATCAACTATCCATGCGGGCCGCCTCTGTGACTGACATGATCAAAAAGCTAGCGACCAAGGACGTGATTAGCTATGAAAAATATAAAGGGGTCAACATCACCCCCGCTGGGAAAAAGATCGCCCTTTACATTATTAGAAAGCATAGGCTGTGGGAAGTCTTTCTGGTAGATAAGCTCAAGTTTCAATGGGACGAAGTGCATGACATTGCTGAACAGTTAGAGCATATCAAATCAGAACTACTGATCAAGCGACTGGATGAGTTCCTTGACTACCCTAGCGTGGACCCGCACGGTGATCCGATCCCCGATGAGCATGGAGAGTTGGCGGTAGCAAAAAAACTACAGATTGCTGAGTGTCTTCCCGGTCAACTGATGCAAGTGATAGCGGTAGACAATTCTGATGCTCAGTTCCTCAAACATCTGGACCGGATCGGAATATACCTTGGAGCCAAGGTCAAAGTACTCGAGACCGTCGAATTCGATGGCTCAGTCGAAATAGAAATTGATAGACGCCCATCGGTATACATTTCAAAACAAACAGCAGAAAATATTCTGGTTACAGAAAAATGAAATACATCTCTTTATTCATAACAGTGCTCATCATTGGTTGCTCATCTCCTTCTGAAAGACAGGGTCAAGCAACCCGACTCAATGTAGTGGCTACTACCGGCATGATCTACGATGCAGTAACCAACATTGTGAAAGACTCGGCTGACGTCCAGGCACTCATGGGACCAGGGGTAGATCCTCACTTATATAAAGCAACGCAGGGTGATCTCACCATGCTCACCGAGGCTAACCTGATCCTCTACAACGGTCTATATCTTGAAGGAAAAATGGGAGAAGTCTTCAATAAGCTTCAAAGGATCAAGCCCGTTATGGCGGTAGCTGAAGTGTTGCCTAAAGATCTGCTTCGTGATAACCCGATCTACGAAGACGCAAATGATCCACATGTCTGGTTTGACGTAGCTCTCTGGCGGCAGGTGGTAACAAACGTTCGTGATATTCTCATAGTGCAGGATTCAGTCAATGCAGACTATTACGGTAGTAATGCAAACACTTATCTAGCTACGTTAGATTCACTCCATGTCTGGGTTAAGAGCGAAATTGCCACTATCCCGGAAGATCAAAGAGTTTTGATCACAGCGCATGATGCATTCGGATACTTTGGTGATGCCTACGGAATAGAAGTGATCGGTTTGCAGGGTATCTCTACCCTATCGGAATTTGGTTTGAAAGACATCTCTGAGCTTGTTAAGCTCATTGTCGATAGAAAGATCAAGGCTGTTTTCGTAGAAACCTCGGTATCACCTAAAGCCATAGAGGCAGTAGTAACAGGCTGTAAGGAGCGCGGACATGAAGTGGTCATTGGTGGTAACCTCTACTCTGACGCCATGGGAGAATGGGGTACTTTCAGTGGCACCTATGTTGGGATGGTCACTGAGAATGTAAATACAATCACTGAAGCCCTAAAGTAAGTTCTATGATACAACAGGTTGACAATCCGGTACTTGAAGTTCATGACCTCACGGTGAGTTATGACAAAAAGCCGGTGTTGTGGGGTATTGATCTGACGATACCCAAAGGTAGCCTTGTAGGCATCATCGGGCCGAACGGAGCGGGGAAATCAACCCTGATCAAATCGATTATGGGACTTATTCCACTAGGAAGCGGCTATACTGAGTTGTTTGGGGCTTCTCTAGACCAAGTAAGGAACAAGGTGAGTTATGTACCTCAACGTGGATCAGTGGACTGGGACTTCCCTGCCTCGGTGCGTGATGTGGTGCTTATGGGGCGCTATGGAAAGCTCGGACTCTTTAGAAGGCCTAAGAAAGCGGATCATGAGGCGGCTATGACAGCTCTCGGACAGGTCAGCATGGAGCTCTATGTCAACCGCCAGATATCTCAATTGTCCGGTGGTCAACAACAGCGAGTGTTTCTGGCCAGGGCCCTCGCCCAACAGGCTGATATCTATTTTCTGGATGAACCCTTTGCTGGTGTGGACGCGGCAACTGAAGAGGCAATCATTACCCTTCTCCGCAAAATGTCGGAAGAAGGTAAAACAGTAATTGTCGTACATCATGACCTACAGTCTGTTGAAACTTATTTTAACTGGGTCATCATGCTCAATACCCGCCTAGTGGCTTCCGGTCCTACCTCAGAGGTATTTAATCAACGTCTACTTCAGGAGACCTACGGTGGCAAGCTCACTCTTCTCTCAGAAGTAGGCAATCTCCTGAAGAAAGGTCAATTTCCTAACAGGGAAACTGCGCCATGAACGAGTTATTCACTTTCCTGTCCTTCGAAGATCCCAACACCCGATATGTTGTCACGGGGACGGTGCTCTTAGCGATCAGTTCTGCCATAGTCGGTTCCTTCACTTTTCTAAAGAAAAAAGCCCTGGTAGGCGATGCTGTGGCGCATGCGGTATTACCCGGTGTTTGTTTGGCCTTTATCCTATCCGGAAACAAGAACCCGGTCTATTTGGTGGTTGGCGCTTTTATTACGGGTTGGCTTTCACTTGTCATAATTGATCAAATAGTTGCGCACTCACGCATCAAGGAGGATACAGCCATCGGTTTGATACTGTCAGTTTTCTTCGGACTGGGTATTATGCTAATGACCACTATTCAACGTTCCGGCAATGCTGCTCAAAGCGGACTTGATTCCTTTCTCTTTGGTAAAGCTGCCGCTTTGGTAGGTACTGATGTCATAGTGTTCTCCACTATCAGCATACTATTGCTCATTGTGGTGTTTTTGTTTTTTAAGGAATTGACCCTGATTGCCTTTGATGAGGACTTTGCTAAGTCCATTGGTTTTCCAGTGAGAAGATTGGAGCTGGTACTTACTACACTCACAGTAATGGCTGTAGTGATTGGAATACAAGCAGTAGGCGTGGTTTTAATGGCTGCAATGCTGATCACACCAGCAGCTGCAGCCAGGTTCTGGACAGATCGACTTAAAGTGATGCTCTTGCTAGCTGCATTATTCGGTGCAGTTGCAGGCATCTCTGGTGCTTTTGTATCCTACACAGCTCCCGCTATGCCTACTGGTCCCTGGATCGTCATGATCATATCCGTAATTGCCATGGTGTCTTTTTTCTTCGCTCCAAGCAAAGGCATACTCTACAAGATGGTACGTCAAAGGCGCATCCAAAAAACGATAAGAGATGAAAATATCCTAAAGCTGTTTTACCAATTGGGTGAAGCAGAGGGTGATTATCTAAGACCGAGATCAAAACAGGAGCTTGTAGAGCGCAGGGAGTTAGCTAAGGGTCAACTAAATGCAGGCTTGTCCAGACTCAAAAGACACGGCTTTCTGAAGTTCCATAATGGGCAATGGCAATTAACTCCAGAGGGCAAAAATAAAGGTCAACGCACCATCAAGCTTCACCGTCTTTGGGAGTTATACCTTACTCAATACCTACGCATAGCACCTGACCATGTGCATGATGATGCAGAGACGATAGAGCACATCATCACTCCAGAGTTAGAGTCTAAACTCGAAAAACTACTGGAGTACCCCGACGTGGATCCTCACATGTCTAAAATACCTTACCAATCATGAATGAACTATACATCATCATCGCTGGCAGTATGGTGGCCATCTCCTGCGGATTGCTGGGTTGCTATCTCATTTTGAGGAAGATGGCAATGGTTGGGGATGCCATATCACATGCTGTCCTACCTGGAATAGTGATTGCATTTCTGTTAGCTGGTAATCGTGACTCTATCACTATGCTACTCGGCGCAGGTCTGATCGGTGTTTTCACAACATTCCTCATTGAGTTTCTCCATCGGAAAGGTAATCTGCAATCGGACGCTTCCATCGGAGTGACCTTTACATGGTTATTCGCGCTAGGTGTAATCTTGATTTCAGTCTATGCCGGTCAGGTCGACTTAGACCAGGATTGTGTACTGTATGGAGAGATTGCGTACGTACCGCTTGATCTATGGATTTTGAGAGATGGCACCAATCTTGGCCCCAGAACATTGTATGTGCTGAGTTTCGTGCTACTGTTTGTACTTATATTCATTGCCGTAGGCTACAAAGAACTCTTCCTGACCACCTTTGATCCTGCATACGCAGCAGCGATTGGCATCAGTGCCACACTATGGCATTATTTGTTGATGGGGGCAGTTTCATTCACTACTGTAGCAGCCTTCGAATCTGTCGGGGCAATACTCGTTGTAGCCTTGTTGATCGCTCCTCCTGCGACTGCCTATTTACTGACCGACGATTTAAAAAAAATGCTGATGATCACTGCCGGACTTGGTGTCGTAATATCCACATTCGGCTACTACCTCGCAGCTTCTATAGACGCCTCAATCGCTGGCGCCATGTCAACTGTCGCTGGTCTGCTATTTGCACTCGTATTTTTGTTTTCACCAAGCCACGGGCTTATCTTCAAAACCAGAACGAGAAACGCAATAGCCTCAAGTCGTGCAACTACTGACTAGTTATACCATTGCGGTAGTTACCCTACTGCTCACAGCTGCTTCCCTACCGGGAAATGAAATTGACTGGAAAGATGTCAATGAGTTGCAAGATTTGCAAGCCACTGCTCCAAGGCCCGTGATGATAGAACTCTATGCTGATTGGTGTGGTTGGTGCAAGAAGATGGAAAAAACAACTTTTTTAGATCCTCAAGTGGCTGATTATCTTACAACCAATTACTACACTGTCAAGGTCAACGGAGAACATACTGACCCCATTCACCTCCTGGGCAAAGAATTGACACCAAGAGAGTTGATCAAAGAATTGAAGATCGAGGGGTATCCGACGTTGCTAATGCTGGACGATGAACTACAACTCAAGAAAATTGAGCCGGGATACAAAACTGCTTCTCAACTCATGAGGGTACTGAAACGAAACGCCAGGTAATAGCTACTTAACCTCGAAGCTCATACTGTGCTCGGCCTGTTGTTTGCCGTCCAATCGCATGATGACCAACTCATTGTCACCATCAAACAAAAATGGATCTGCTCCTTGGATTTTGATGCTGAAATCCTTGCGTGTCTCACTACCTTCAGTGTCAGGTGTCACAAGCATACGCAGGGGTGACAGGTTGATAGCAAATAGTAATCTGGTACTGTCGGTGGCTCCTGTTACTGAACCTGGAATAACGATTTCCTCTCCTTTAGTAAAACTTCCCAAACTCTGACCGTCACCCGACATCAACTGTACCCCCAGCTCATTTCCGGATTGGCAACCCACCAAACCTACCGCGAGAAATAATACTAATAATGCTTTCACCTTTATGTCTATTTTAAAATCGATGTGCAAAAGAAGAAAAATCAATTGAGGCTACCAAGGTGACCCTCTATATTCGATACTTGAGTAGGTAATCAAAGCTGGGTTACTGTATACAATGACTTAGATTTGCAGACTTTATGCATCACAGCCATCAAGATACTATTGTTGCTCTATCCACTCCTCCAGGAGTCGGGGCGATAGGTGTGATCCGTCTATCTGGAAATGATGCAATAGTTATCACAAATAGAGTATTCAAGGGCACTGACCTAACAGCAGTAGATAGCCACACTATTCACCTCGGTACGATAAGAGATGAAAATCAAATCATCGATGAAGTTCTCGTCTCAGTATTCATTGCTCCAAAATCCTTCACAAAGGAAAACGTGGTGGAGATCAGTTGTCATGGCTCCAATTACATCCTCAAACAGGTCATTCAGTTACTGGTAAGGAATGGTGCCAGACTCGCAAAACCAGGAGAGTTTACTCAGAGAGCTTTCCTCAATGGACAGTTTGATCTGGCCCAGGCCGAAGCAGTGGCTGATCTAATTGCTTCCGACTCAGAAGCCAGCCATCAAGCGGCACTCAACCAGATGCGTGGCGGGTTCTCACAAGAGATTCGCCAGTTGAGAGAGCGTCTGGTTCATTTTGCCTCCATGATAGAGCTGGAACTGGACTTTGGCGAAGAGGATGTGGAGTTTGCCAGTCGGGATGAACTCAAATCTCTTATCAACAAACTTCTCAAGGTGATCAGTGCTCTTATAAGCTCGTTTGACCTGGGCAATGTCATCAAAAACGGTGTTCCAACAGTCATAGCAGGAAAACCCAACGCCGGAAAGTCCACCTTACTCAATGCTCTTCTCAACGAAGAAAAGGCGATCGTATCGGACATTCCCGGAACTACACGTGACTTCATAGAGGATGAGATGGTGATCGAGGGTGTGAGCTTTCGATTCATAGATACAGCTGGTATTCGCGAGACTCTGGACGCTGTAGAAAAGATCGGCGTGGAGCGTACTCACTCCAAGATGAAAGAGGCTTCATTGATCCTGTTCATGTTTGACTTGATCACGGACCCCTTACCGGAGATCCACCAGCAGATTAATCGCCTAGAAAACATTGGTATCCCCTACTTACTGATTGGTAATAAAATTGATAAAGCCAATAAAGAGATAATCGAGCACTTCAAAGACGATCAACGTTGGGTTTTCATCAGTGCTTCAGCTAAAACTCATCTTGAACAACTCAAACAACGCATCGTCGAACTCATTCACCTTGACGACTTCAAGACTGGCAATACCATTGTCACCAATCTTCGCCACTACGAGAGCCTGCTCAACACTAAGCAAGCACTGCTGACCGTCATCGATAGCATTGATCGCCAAGTCACCAATGACTTTGTCGCTATGGACATTCGCCAGTCGCTCCATCATCTCGGAGAGATTACCGGGGAGATTACAACAGATGATTTATTAACGAATATTTTTTCGAAGTTTTGTATTGGGAAGTAATCTCCCTGAATCACGAATCGAATAGACTTAAGACAGGTGAAGCACTCTATGTTAGATACTCTAGTAGCAACGTTCACCATGCAGTGTCTTTTTTGTAGAAGCTACTCTTTTGTTTCATTCCTTATTTCATACTGAATATTAAAGTACTCAATCCATCATCTAGACCATATACTTGATACAAACCGATCACCCGTCGAAACGGCTTTGGGTAACCATATGATTTCCAAGTTCCTCCAGTCGCTTACGCTTGTTAACTTCAATTCGAATCTCTGTTCGCCTGTTTTTCTGATGCTGGTATTCGTAACAATTGCCTTCACAATTAATCAGCGTCTTTTCCTCTCCATGACTTCCCGTGAAAATTCTATCCATCGCGATACCACCTTCCAACAAGTAAGCCTTAGCTGCTTCAACTCTTCTTTTTGCCAACAGCTGATTGTATTGATTGCTTCCTCGGATATCTGTATGTGACTCAAGCACAATGTTCAATTCTTTGTCCTGATTTAAATATTCCACGATTTTATCCAAGCTTTGAGCAGCATCTGATCTTATGTCAAACTTGTCAAAGTCGTAGAGAATATTGGTAAGATAGGTCTCTTTCGTGATCTCATAATTATTACGATAGAGATGTGATTTTAATTCTTTTAGGGATCCGTCAAAATAGTTGTAGTCCTCACCTGTAGAGTAAAAGAGTTGTGTTGGAGCATCGTTGTTAATCACGACCAACACTTCCGCGCCAAGTTCGGTCGAAAATCTTTCTAATGGAATTTTATAGTGAATCGTGCTATCCTCTTTCATCAGTTTATCATCTAGTTGAATGATGAGGTTACCTTGATAATAGCCATCAGAAGACCCGGTCACCACAAATGAAGTACCTGCTTCTACGCCAAATATGATGTCTGTTTTAGGTACCGTAGTGCCATTATTAGTTGATTTCTTAGTGGTTTTTAGTACATCAATACGCCCTTGTCCGGTGATTTTCTCACCTGTCTCTTTATCCACCAATACTACGTTGACCATATGATCATAGATGAAAACTGAATAGATATCATCATCTCCCATTCCCCCCGGACGATTACTGCTGAAGTAAGCCTTAGGAGATTCTGGAAAGAATGAAATCCCAAAGTCATCAGCATTGGTGTTAACAGGGTATCCAAGGTTTTCGGGGTGCTCATTAGAGCGCAGGTCCACTCGGAAGATATCTAGACCACCCAACCCCTCGTGACCATTGCTGGCGAAATACAGTGTGTGATTGTCATGAATGTAAGGAAACATCTCATCTCTGGGTGTATTTACCTTCGGACCAAGGTTGACAGGTTCACTCCAACTTCCATTGTTAAATTCAGATCTATAAAGATCAATACCTCCAAATCCTCCTGGTCGATCGCTCGCAAAATACAAGGTACTTCCATCTCCGGTGATTGACGGATGTGCGGTGTGAAATTCATCACTATTATACAAAAACTCTTCAGGTCGTGACCAGTCCGATTCATTAGCTGATTCGCTATAATATATCTTCAACTTACTAATTCCATCCTCAGACAATCCCATTCGGTTATCACAATAGTTATTCCGAGTAAAAAACATTTTCGTCCCATTGCTGAAGAAGGTAGCAGGTCCCTCATGATAATCTGTGTTGATCTTTTTGCCAAGCTCATTGACTCGCTCCCCATCTTTCAATGTAAGTAAGTCGAGATAGGGTGTTTTGTCCCACATAAAAAGCGGACCTGAAGAGCTTCTATTGGAAACAAATACTAGTTCACTATTTCTAAAAACCGGGCTAAAGTCTTTAGCCGTACTATTAAAAGGCATCCACTCTACTTCATAAGCGTGTTCTTTCTGATAAAATGTTTGGATACTTTTCAAAGCATTGACATGTTCTTTAATCCAGTCTCCTTTGTCTTGATGTTGCTCATAAATCATCAGTGCTTCTTGGTAGTTGCCGTTAGATTTCAGCATATCAGCGTAGTGCAACTGGTCTTCAACAGAAAAGACTGATGGATCTTTTGCCGCTTGAGAATACCAGAATTCAGCTTCGAGTGGCTGATTGAGTTGGCGAAAAGTCTTGGCAAGTTTCAGTGCCAAATCTACATTTTGATCAATTTCATAGGCTTTTTTATATTGATCGACAGCATCTTTAAAATGAAAGCGGTCGAATTTACGATCTGCTTGTTCCACCAGGTTCTCAAACCTCTTTGATTCTTTTGACGCCTGCTGGTCTTCCGTGGATTGCGCGCTCAGCGTGAAATGTATTAAGCTACTCAGTATTAATATATTAATTGCTCGCATGACTTTATCTTTAAAAGTATCTTGGTGTTGAAATCTTCTTATTCTTAGATGGAATCACGTAATTGATCATAATCTCGTGTGATTGCACGTCTATTTCAGAAAGGGTAAAATCGGTAGCATAACTTATGGTCAGTTGAGGGTTGACCTGTACACCAAGGAGTCCGTCGAGGCTATCCATGGAGCGATATGATGCACCCACCCACACTACTGATTTGATGAGCAAGTTCATATTCAAATCCACCTGCACAGGTGCACCCGGAACAGATTTAACCAAAATATTGGGCTTGAGTACATAATCCAGTCCCATATTGAAGGCATAGCCAGCGGTCATGTAATAGTGTCTTACCACCTCAGAGAATTCACCGCCTTCATTGTTTAACATTAACTCTCTGTTCAATAGTTGAGGAGAGGATATTCCTATGTAGGCCCTATCGGAATGAAGCATAATACCTGTACCGACATTCCACATGAATTGATTGACATTGGTGAAACCTTCATCATCATTAATACCAGAGTTAGCCAAAGCGTATTCAACAGCATAATTGTGCACAGATGCCTGTAATCCCATTGACAACTTGTATCCATTGCCTAACTGAATACGATAAGCATAACTAAAATAGCCGCCATACTCAGAAGAAATTCCAAGCTTGTCTCGGTACAAAACTGCACCTACAGATATGGGTCTTTGGCCAATAGGACTGTGTACAGATGCCAATTGCGTACTTGGGGCTCCTTCAAATCCTGCCCATTGCTCACGGGCAAGAAAGCTTGTGCTCAACGCATCGTGCGCGCCAGCGTAAGCAGGGTTTAATCCTAGACCATTGAACATATAGTGGGTCACCATATACTCTTGCTGGGCCAATGCCAGTTGTGGCACCAACATTAATACGAAACACATTCTCTTAATAAATTCCATGATTGATTGTTATCTAAGTACTACAAATCCTTTTTTAGCGGGAGAACCTTCCCCTTTGTCAATTACAAAATAGTATGTGCCATCAGGCAGCATTATGGCAGAACTTCCTGCCAGATTAGGGTATCCTGAGAAACTCTTAGTTATGTCACCGTTGACATATCCATTGATTTCCCAAACTTTATTTCCCCATCGGTTGAAGATGATCACATAATTGTTGGGGAAAGATTCAATTCCTTGAATTACAAAGCTGTCATTTCGATTGTCTCCGTTATTGGTGACAATCATTGAAGTTTCCAGTTCTTCAGACCCTGTTGTTATTCGAGATGAGATGTTGAAAATGGCCACATCGCTTAGCTCTCCATCCGAAATTGTATATTCTATCTCTAAGGAGGTATTGGTGAAATCAGGTGCTGGAGTAAAAACATAGCTACCATCATCATAAATGGTCAGATCACCCTCTTGAAGGCTTACGGTTTCACCCGGCCAATACTCAACACCTCTAATAGTGAAAGTCACTAGGGATAGCAGATCGCCATCTTCATCAAAATCATTGACTAACAAGCCGTTTTGCGCATTGGTCAATATGGGGTCTTGATTATTGATAGTCAATTCATCGTCTGCAGCTTCGGGTGCTGCATTGACATTCATTTGATTAATCTCAATTGTTACCTGTGCCACATTTGAGTTAGCTCCTGCGTCATCTCTCACCATATAGGTAAACTCATCTCCAACTGCATCTGACCCATTGTGAGTATAGGTGATCGTTCCATCTTGGTTGATAACAAGTACACCATGTGCAGGAGGAGACACAATCACAATGGAACCAAAATCTAGTGATCCATCAGGATCGTTATCTCCGCTGAGCACATCGATTGCGGTAGTTCCATCTTTTGAAACAAAGGCTAAATCATTGTCTGCAACTGGCGGAATGTTTTGAACATCATCTACGGGATTAATGATAATATTGACTGTAGCAGTATTTGAAACAGTCCCCTCATTGTCTGCGATGGTATAAGTAAAGCTATCTGAGGTGGTTTCTGAACCGTCATGAACATAGCCAACATTACCATTTGAGTTTATTGTCAATGTACCATTTTGAGGCCAGTCGATAATAACTATGGAAGCCAAATCTATGCTGCCATCCGGGTCAATATCTCCATCAGCAACATTGACATTTTCAGAACTACCTTCATCTAATATTAATAGGTCGTCATCTGCCGTAGGCGCAAGATTCTGGATCTCATCGACCACATTAATTGCGATGTTGACGGTGGCGGTATTGGACACTGCTCCCCTATCATCTGCGATTGCATAGGTGAAAGTATCTGACGTACTTTCCAATCCGTCATGTATATAATCCACATAACCATTCGAACTAATAGTCAGGGTACCGTTTTGAGGCCAGTCCAGAATGACGATTGAAGCCAAATCTATACTGCCATCAGGATCAATATCTCCTTCGGCGATGTTTACCGTACCGCTTTCACCTTTATCTACTGTTAACTGATCATTATCTGCTATGGGTGATAGATTTTCTATAACATCTATCTCATTGATTGTCACATCAACGATAGCCACATTCGAGGTTGCTCCCTCATTATCATTAATGATGTAAGCAAAGCTGTCAGCGCTGGTTTCTGATCCATTGTGCACATAATAAACGAATCCATTGGTAGTTACTGTGATAGTTCCGTATTCTGGCCAATCCACAATAACAATTGATCCTAAATCAATACTTCCGTCAAAATCCAAATCACCCTCGGCCACATTCACAATACCGCCTGCACCTTTATCTACTGCTAATTCATCGTGATCAGCAATTGGTGATCTATTTCCTTCATTTTGAACTAAATCAATAGTGATGTCTACTGTAGCGGTATCAGAAAATACTCCTTCATTGTCGGAGATGATATAGTTAAATGTATCGCTGGTAACGCTTAAACCACTGTGTGAATAATTTACCGTACCGTCTGGGTTTACGACCACTGTCCCATAGTTAGGTTCGGTCACGATAAGGATACTTTCAAGATCAATGAACCCATCAATATCTATATCTCCATCAGCCAAATTCATTCTTAAGGATGCACCTTCGTTTACAGCAAAAGATTCATCGTCAGCATAGGGCGCATCATTTACAGGATCGACATTAATGGTAATTGTACTTGGCACACTCGCCTCAAATCCATCGCTAACGACTATCGATAATATTCGATCTTCGTCTGTAGGCTGTATGGTATCATTATGAACATATCTCATACCTTCAATTACTTCTTCAAGTGTTTCGATCTCAAGTCTCTGACCTTCTCCTACAGCGGCAAAAGCAAAGACATTTCCAGTATATGTCACCCGAACGGTCTCATTATTTACATAAATCGATCCGGACAGAGACGTATTTAGTTTGAACTCAATACCGCCAATAATTAATACCTCATCATTGCCATCCTGAATATCGAATACAGTAATCTGCATGTTTTGGACAGTAGTATTATTCATATCAGTGATTGCAGCAAAATCTACAAGGCTAATAGCAGGTGAATCTTCGATGTAGGTCACAAACCTATCAAACCCACTTCCCGCGTCTCCAAGATCTACTATTGGCGCACAATTGTTGATGGATTGATTCATATAATCGTTTGATGGATCTGAGTAGCCATCTGCCACACCCATTACCAATCCATTGGCGTCTACCACAGGGTTTCCTAGACCTAGCGTACCATCACCATCTGAATCCGAAAACAAAGCCTCAGTCACATCAAAGCAACCGTCACCATCTGAATCAATGTCCCTACTGTTGTATTCCCCATCTCCATCAGTATCCAGGAGGCTATAGTTAATTGTTCCGGGGCTGCTCTGCACGGCATCAGGTATGCCATCTCCATTCGCATCCCCTCCGTCAACTATTCCGTTGGTATAGGGAGCGTTGTGACCTGATTCCTCGGCATCATATATTCCATCATTATCACTGTCGAGATCAATATGGTCATAAATACCATCACCATCGGTATCCAATACAAGTGGCAGACTGTCCACATTACCAAACCTCACTTTGTGCTCATTTTTAAGACCTCCAGTGGAAGCAGTAAGTCCAAAGTGGACAGTGTTTGAACCGGCGAAGTAAGTGTTAATGAAGTTACTGGCGCTACCAGCAGAAATCATTCCTGCATTCTGCCCATCTACCGTGAAAGATAGTGTACCAATATTGGCTGACCAGGTGAAAACAACATTGTGGTATTCTCCATCCTCTAATTCAATGTCTCCATTGTTGTTGTATAGAACGTATCCACCAATCAGCGATGTACGTGTATCATCATCCGATACCCATATGTCGGTATGATCATCATCAGTGCCTGGTAATGGATCGTTGGAAGCTGTACTGCCATTACCATAAGTATCGATTTCAAGTACTATTCCATTTTCTATACCCTGAGCTCCTATGCCCTCTCCATCATCTCCAATAGCTCTACTACCGTCAGGGTCATTGTGGAAAACCATGGCGATTCCATCTGCACCGGTATTGCCACCGTCAAGACCATTGTGAATTCCGAAATAGGCCTCAACCGAAAAGGTGAAATCATAATAGAAATCAATTTTTCCGATGCTCATTGCACTACCTCTAAGGCTAGTATTGTCTTGCGTCAGTTGAATTTCATTGTTGGAGATAAGCACAGCGTTATCCTGATCTGTACCTTGACTAAAAATGTGATCCAGTTGACCATTGCCCATTCCTTTCTCATATGAATTGGGAATACCATCATTATCATCATCTAGGTCCTGTGCGTAGATATATTGACTACTATAAACAAGACAGATCATCATAAGCAGTCTTGAGACTTTTCTTAGTTCAGTTTTCAAATGATTGTTATTGAAATGCTTCATCATACGATTATTATCTGCGTCAAAACAATCAAGAAGCATTGGATGCAACGCGTGTTAATCGATGATTGGAAGCTTTTTAAGGTTTTTTGATCCTATTGACCGGATTATTAAATCTTCTGTTTTTGAAGAGAAGTTGGTTGGTAGCGCATAAGCAGATGCTCAAAAAAGGGATATTGAACATGATTTTCTACCAAGCTGATGAAAGGTTAACTGGTTTTCAAAGCAGTAGGACGCTGATTCAGAAAAGTAATATGTGGATGGAAAAGGATGACATGTAAACGATTTGATTGATACTCCACCCGGTCAGAAGTCTGCATCACCTTATTCCAAATCTCCAAAACACCGTCGGCTATAAGAGTAGCGCTAGTTATGGTAAATCAGTCATGATATTAAGCAGGATCATAGATCGAGCGATCATCTTCAATATGCTCCCTGGCGGCAAAACCTAATTCAATAGTATCACCCTTGAAACCAAGGTAACTATCCATAAAGACTAAACTGTAGGCTATCAGTACTCTAAGAATAAGATTCAAAATACTTTTTAGCCATAGAAATCCACCTTACCATCTCTGTGCGACTACAGGGAGATCATGGCAGATGATTTGCTCGTAAACATCTTTAGCAAGCCTTGTATCAGGAAGTTGTACTCAACTCAATTCATTCGGCTCATCCGGTTTGAGCAAGTAAAAAAGCTCATCGAATGCGTTATCTATTCTGAGAAGGCACATCCAATGAGCTAAATCTATTGTTCATTATGCTACTCTCATATAGCACAATGGAACACAAACGTGAGCTTTACTGAATGATCTTATCTAATATCCTAGATCCGTTGGAAGAGGAGTACCAATCAATATTTGAGTCGGATTCGACAAAAACTTTAAAATCGGGGTAAGCTTGCAGCATATCGATCTCTTCTTTTGGCCATTGCCACTCGGTAGGAATGCTAAGCGCCCATGGATAACCGGCATCAGTCTTATAATTCAAAGCCTGACCTTCATCGCAATTATCTGCCACTGGATTTAAGAGAAATGACGAGGCGCCTATATTAGCAAAACCCAATATAGAATGTACCTCTATAGATAGTTTATTATTCGGGACCATAAAGAGGTCATAGGCCCCATCAACACCTATTACTTTACCTCTGACTTCCGGAAAAGAACTATACTTTAGGTATTCACAATTGATCCTCTCCGAAAGGTTACTTGTGTAAAGTGATTTGATGTTTTCAAAATAATACAGTGTAGTGCCGTTTTCAGCATCATGTCGCCTAACAACATTCACTTCTTCGGCATCCGTCCTAAACAACTCTGAATTATCATCAATATCACTGACCCTTAGCACGGCCGTATTGTTGAAGTATCCACCAATTGCCGGAAATTTATAGGTGAAGTCAAGCTCTGAAATATTACCAGAACCATCACGTCCGTCTACATAAGAATAATAGACCACAAGGTCATTAAAATCATAATCACCCTGACACGGCCATAAATCCTCAAAAACCAACGAATGGAAGACACCTTGCCCCTGAGGATAGCTCCTGGAAACTACGTTTGCATTATTGTCATCTACATCAACTCCTCCTTCACTAAATGGCTCGTAACCGTCCCCATCTTCATCAACCACAGAAGAGTAACAGACAGGTGTACAGCTTTCATCTTCTCCATCCTCTGTCACGATACCTCCGCTACCGGCATCAATATCATCCTTACTACTTCCTCCTATCAGTTCATCAGTAGGGTATTTACCAGTGATCTCATCTTTTCCGGTACCTCCATAGATGATATCTTTTGCTTGATCAGAGGCTGTGATCTCATCCTTTCCGTTACCGAGGTTGATCACTGAAGGTTTCTCGGTGGAACCCATTTGGACTTTATCGTCACCATTGTCCAGGTAAACAAAAATACAGTCGAAAAGGCTATTGCTATATTCAGTATCGACTCGTGTCTTTCCATCTGTCTTCAGTATCACTTTGGTATTCGAACCATTACGATCCATATCCAGCTCATCCTTTTTATTCGACCCTTTTATCACAAGGACCCTCTCATAAATCTCTACGGACCCGTTTGTCCCTCCATCTTCACAAAAAACAAAATTAGCTGTAACTCCTGCTATTCTTGCATTCGCAGGAATACCAAAGTCCGGTTTACCAAAAACCGCAATTAGTTCATTTCTCGGTTGGGACACTTCATGATCTACTCCGGCATAGGCCGCCAATATTTTTAAGCTTTCTACATGGTTCGGAATAGCAAACTCATCAGATATTGATTTGGTCTTATGAACAAAACCGTCATAGATGAGCTCCTCATTTCCACCGAAAACCTGGTAGATCTTTACCTTGACGTTTTCAGTGTTGAAGGATTCATCCAACGTAATATCTGCTTTGATTCGTGCTACAGATTCGAAATCGAACCCGCTGGGCACAGCAACATTCATCATAGTGGTCTCCTTAGACGGCAAACCATCATTTGGATCATCAATTGGGGCCATCTCCTCTTTAGTACAGGAAATAAGAAATAGCACCAGTGTAAACATTAATAGTTTTTTCATCTCTCTTTTTTGATTCTTTAATCAAATGTCAAAAGAGCGCGTACCATTTATATGAGTGAATTCACCATATGGCTTTTTGGGTATTTCACCTAGGTCAGTGAACGCTTCCAGCCTTCTCACTCATATACTTCTAACAATACCTTGGGATGTACCGTAAATTCAGCTGGGTATTCTTTCACTCCTTGTTATTGGTGCTTTGAAAATAACCCTTCCATTGTTTCGGAAACGCCAGCTGCAGCACAACATGAAATCATCGTTGAGTCAACTGCAATTAAAAAACTCCGCCTACTGCATCTATATTCAGCTGCTATCAACTACTCAGGGGGTGGAGTAGTAATCTGATTTGGTCTATATCAAGTGGTTTTTCTACGTAAGCAATCACCTGCTTGTACGGTTCGGTGCGACTAACATCTTCCTCTGTTTTTGAAGTTGAAAGCATAACAACGTTGATTTCCTTAAACGGACTTTGGCTCTGCCATGCCAGGAACTCAAAACCATCCATAAGGGGCATGTTGATGTCTAGTAAGATCAAATCCGGTACAATTTTGGAAGTTTCAAGGTATTCGACTGCCTCCTTACCATTCCGGCAAACCGTTGGCACTAGGTTATTATTATAGAGCTTAAATAGACGCTCTGCCAAAAAATTAGCTACCTCATCATCGTCTATTAGCAATATTCTTATCTCGTCCACTACAACTAGACTGTTTGGGCAAAGTATATTGTAAAAGTAGTCCCCAAATTAGGTTCACTTTCTACCTCTATCCTACCACCATAGCCTTCAATAATATTTTTCACAGTGTGCAGACCTATGCCGTCACCTTCTACACTCAGGTGAAATCTTTTAAACAATCCAAATAGTTTAGAACCGTAGGAGCGGAGATCGATTCCCAAGCCATTATCACTAAATACTAGAGCTACTTGCTCCTCTTCAATACTGGAAGATATGTTTACTATTGCGGGTACTTCCGGTCTTTTATATTTTATGGAATTAGACATTAGGTTGAGTAAAACGTGATGTAAATGAACTGCAGGGAACCTTACGACCTCACACGATCTAAAATCTGTATTAACGACCACCCCACTTTCTTTAATCTGAGTATCAAGATCACGCATTACTTCTTGCGTCATTGCCAAAAATGATACCTCCTCAGGTTCTATTTTCAAATTCTTCTTGTATTTAATCACCTCATTAAGCTTCGTTATTTTGTGCCTCATGTTACTCACGGAGGTTTTTAGCTTCTCAAGAAGTAAAGCATTGTCAGAGTTAATTCCCCCGTTCATCTCCATCATCTGTATGATACCGGCCATATTGACCAAGGGACTCTTTAAATCATGACTTGATACATACGCAAATTGCTCCAATTCGCGATTGATCTTCTCAAGTTCTTCAACGCGTATTTTTTCTTTTTCCGCCTCTGAAGAGAGTCTCTGTAATCGCACTTTCTCCTCGAGGTTTTGTTTTAGGCTTATTGCCATTTGCTGAAATGAGTATGCCAGACTTCCTATTTCATCTTTACTCTCAGAATTTATTCTTTGATCTAAGTTTCCATCGCCAACAGCTTTGGCAAACGACTTTAAGTTGTTGAGTGGTCTAATGATAGAACCTGATAGTAACCAACCCAGCACGGCAGCCATAAAAATAGCACCAGCTGTAATTGAGAAGATCAGAACATTAGCGCTTTCAACTTTTTCTGTAGCCTCATTCATTCTCTTGTCCAACATCTGATGCTCTCGGCTGGTTTCAAGAGCAAGAAGCTCGAGTAAGACCTCTTCGGCAATCTCTATTTCTTCCTTAAAAACCAATAGCGCTTCTCTGGACATCTTCTTGTCTACACCCAATACCAACTTATTGCAAAGCGAAATCAGCGTACCTGAAGCTTTTCTGATTTTCTCATACGACTGTTTCCCCTGGTTTTCAATGCAATTCAGACACTGGGTTACCTTCAAAGAATCAAGTGCCTGATTTAGTTCTACAAGGGCCTCCTTCATCTCTTCTAGCTCTTCTGTTGATTCTTCAGATGAACCCAAGACGCTTTCATCTCCAAACCTGGAGCTCAAAATACCTAATAACACATAACCGATTGCCTCTACCTGCGCTCGATTAGCATGCTCTGAGACCTTGCTCAGCAAAATGAGTCTTGGAGAAGATTCTTTTGCAATCATGTCATATGTTGACACAGTGGATTGGTTAGAATAGAAACCAACTATACCAATACACCCACCCATAAATGCGACTATCAATACGGCCAGTATAAGTTTAGTTCTAATTTTCAACGTCTGATGAAATGACAGCCTCCTAAACCTCAGAACAGCACAGGCAATAAAATCAGATTGGAGGGTGATTTAAGCCTGAAATTCAATCTAGGAACGCACGTCTAGGTTACAGCAATAGTATCGAAAAATAGTCAAAAAATCGTATGCAACGGCACTTATACCAACAGATACCTGTCTGACACTATATGATTCATCCAAGTTGCCGTCCCTAAACTAAAATCCAATATGTTATAATGCATTCACTTCAACCCCACACATGATAGAAGTATCAAATGTCTAACTAAACTGATCTTAGTAGCACCTATGCCTATACCTGCTACTCATCGATATCTATATACCCAGCAAATCAAAACATCCATAGACAATCTAAACCTCCTTCTCACTTAGATACCTCCAATAACGTCTTGGAATGTGCTGCAAATGCAGACGAGTATTCTTACGCTCTTTGATATTCGTACTTTGAAAGTAATCCTTCCATAGTTGCTGAAACTCTAGTTCAGTTGGATCGAAAACCGGATCAGCCCTATCATGCTCCGTCTTCGTTGCGGAGCTCAGTTCGATAGCCTCCACTTTCTTTAGATCATAGAAGATACCATACTTACGTGTCAGGTCATAGATCACCCATCGCTGGTCAGCATATCGCCGTTCAAAATGCCTTGAGATCAACGGGATCACATCAAAATCGGGCGCAATATTGGCAAAGTAGATGCCATCACTTGTCAACTTGAATCTGACAAAGGCCTCCATACGGTGCGCCTCCCTGCCAACATTTTTAGCAAGTACAGCAACTTTCAGCACGCAAGGATTAGTGTAGTCTCCTGTTACGGCTGCATCAGAATCAAATACATGTCTGATGTAACCTAATATGAGGTCCTCCACTTCTAGTCGCTCGCTTAGAAATGCGGCATACAGCCCTTGAGTGTCCCTAACAGGAAGTTTTCTTTTAAGCCCCTTCCAGACGCGCCGAGCACGCCGATCGTTAGTGATCACTTCTTGCTCTATTGAAAATAAGTTGCCGATATGCACATCTGATCTGGCTATTGAAACCCTATTTAGCTTTCGTTCAAAAACATGGAACACGCAACTCAGAAAGCCTTCGAATGATCCATCATAGATCAATGTGTAGTGATCAGTATTTTTCATTTAAAGAGTGGGAGTTGCTGATTATAGAAAGACTGGTATTTACTGGATGAGTTTTGAAGGATCATTCCTTTGATCTGCTCACCGGTCAGGTCTCTTCGTTCAAAATATCTGGAATCACAGACTAAGAAATACTTGGCCCGATTAAGTGCAATACCAATCTTCTGAAGATGCTCCCAATTGAGTTTTCTGAATTTTCTGGCAGAAATGATCTTCTGAACCGACCTCATCCCTATTCCGGGTACGCGGGCCAGCAGCCATTTCTCTACCACATTCACATCTATCGGGAAGTAGTGTAAATTCCTCAGGGCCCAGCTCAATTTTGGGTCAACATCCACATCAAGATTAGGATGCTCCTGATTAAGTATCTCAGTAATATCAAAGCCATAAAACCGCATCAGCCAATCCGTCTGATACAGTCGATTTTCTCGTAGCATTGGCACTTGAGTCCCTAATGCCGGCAGACGATTATCCTGACTTACAGGCACATAGCCTGAATAGTAGACACGTCTCATATTAAACTTCTTATAGAAAAACTGTGAAGTATACATGATCTGCTGATCAGTCTCGCCACTGGCACCCACGATCATTTGTGTACTCTGACCAGCAGGTGCATATTTCGGTAGGCTCTTGATGATTTTCTTCTCCGATTGGTAAAGCAGTATCTCACGCTTCACCTTGTTCATAGGCTTGATAAAATCACGATGATCCTTGTCTGGGGCCAGTCTTTTGAGCCCTTCTTTGGTGGGTATTTCTATATTGATGCTAAGGCGATCAGCGTACAAGCCAGCCTCTCGCATCAGTTCATCAGAAGCTCCTGGGATGGACTTGAGATGAATGTAGCCGTTGAAGTGCTCTTCCGTTCGCAACTTCTTTGCTACCGTTACCAACCGCTCCATGGTGTAATCGGCATCTTTGAAAATACCTGAGCTAAGAAAGAGTCCTTCAATGTAGTTTCTTCGATAGAAGTTGATTGTCAGGTCGACCACTTCTTTGATTTTAAAGGCAGCCCGCTTAATATCATTACTTCGACGAGTGACACAGTACACACAGTCATAGATGCAGTGGTTAGTCAGCAATATCTTGAGCAGTGAGATACAGCGTCCATCCTCAGTATAACTATGACATATACCCATGCTTTTAGAGTTACCAAGTCCTTTATTGTGATTCGTGCGATTACTCCCACTTGAAGCACATGACACGTCGTACTTCGCAGCATCTGCCAGTATGTTCAGCTTTTCTCTTATCCTCTCCAATTCGTTTTTTACTTTAAATTAAATACTAAAATTTATAGTATTTATAATACTAATACTAAATTTGTTAGTAAATGAATCGAATGATCATGCACATGGATTTGGACACTTTTTTCGTGTCCTGCGAGCGACTGCTTGATAGCCGTCTAATCGGCAAACCTGTGCTCATCGGAGGGATCACTGATCGTGGGGTGGTGGCCTCCTGTAGTTATGAGGCCCGCAAGTTCGGCATACACTCTGCCATGCCTATGAAGTTAGCCCGCGAACTCTGCCCGGAAGCCATCATCATTCGTGGTAACACAGCCAACTATACTGCCAAGTCCAATGACGTCACTGAGATCATCAAAGAGCACGTGCCTTTATACGAAAAGACTTCCATAGATGAGTTCTACGCTGATCTCTCAGGGCTTGATCGTTTCTTCAGTAGCATGAAACTGGCCGAGCAAATTCGTGATAAGATCGTTGATAAGACTGGTTTGCCCATCTCTTTTGGCCTATCGGAAAATAAGACTGTATCGAAAATTGCTACCAATGAGGCCAAGCCCAGTAATCGACTCAAGATCGACTATGGCAAAGAGAAGCCTTTCCTTGCTCCATTATCAGTAAGGAAGATACCCATGGTGGGTGATAAGACGCACCAAACCCTACTCCAGCTCGGCATACGAAAAATCCACACTGTGCAACAAATGCCTGTAGAGCTACTGCAAACTGTGCTAGGCAAAAACGGTCGGATGATCTGGTCTAAAGCAAATGGCATTGACCGGTCTCCGGTTGTCCCCTACTCAGAACGTAAATCCATCTCCACAGAACGCACCTTCGATAGAGATACTACCAGTATCATTAAGCTCAAAGCCATCCTGCTAGCCATGGCAGAAAATCTGGCTTTCCAACTGCGCAGAGGACAAAAGCTGACTTCATGTGTCACCATCAAGATCAGATATTCCGACTTCAACACTTATACACTACAGTCGGCCATCCCTTATACCTCGGCCGATCACATTCTGATCAAAAAGGTATTGGAGATGTTTGATAAGGCTTATGACAAACGCCTGCTGGTACGGCTGATCGGTGTACGATACAGTGGTCTTGTCAGTGGTAACTATCAGATCAACCTCTTTGATGATATAGAAGAAACGATCAACCTCTACCAAGCCATGGACAAGATCAGGGACAGGTTTGGTGATCGGGTAGTCATGCGCGCTGCAGGTATTGAAGCTAAGACGATCAGCCGATTCAATCCTTTCACAGGTGAGCCTCCTCCACTCCTAGCTAATCGTCGCAGCTAATGTACCTTAACACACACTCCGCCTACAGCTTCAAGTATGGCACCATGAAGCCCGAAATACTCCTACAAGAATGTCAGAAGCATGGTATCCATAGGGTCGCCCTGACGGATATCAACTCTACAGCCGGCAGCTTAAATTTTGTCCGCTTATCAGTCAAATATGATATCAAACCAATCCTGGGCATAGATTTCCGCAATGGTGCTCAGCAACAGTTCGTTGGTATCGCCATGAACAACGAGGGCTTTTATGAGCTCAACAGCTTCCTCTCCTCACTCTTACATGAAGGAAGACCTATACCCGAATGCGCACCAACATTTGACAATGCTTTTATCATCTACCCTTGGCACAGTTTTAAGGGCCGCCCGGAGGGTCATCTGAAAGGCCGCCTGGAAGGAAAAAAACTGCGCTACAATGAGTTTTTAGGTGTGCGACCACAGAATCTCACCAGATTAAGGTTTTCTGAATGGAAAAATCACTCCGATAGACTGGTTGCTATGCCCACCGTTAGTTTTCGTAACAGGCGTGACTTTAATGCTCATCGGCTACTCAGGGCCATCGACAACAACACATTGCTGAGTAAACTTCCTGTTACAGAACAGGGTGAAGTCACCGACATGATGCTCTCAGTGGAAGAAATGCTAAAGTGCTATGAGGACTTTCCTGTACTTCTTCAAAACACTGAGAGGATATTAGAGATGTGTGAGATCCAGTTTGAGTTCGGCGAAGACATCACCCACAAAAATCAGAAGACCTACACTGGCAGTGAAAAAGAAGATTTTGGGATGGTTAGGCAGATCTGTAGGGACAACCTCCACTATCGGTATCCTCATCCTACACAGAAGATTTACGATAGGATTGAAACCGAGCTAGAGATCATTAGAAAAAAGGGCTTCCTTGCCTATTTCCTTATCAATTGGGATATCGTGGACTTTGCAAGGAGAAATAACTACCCCTATGTTGGACGAGGTAGTGGTGCCAATAGCATCATTGCCTACCTGCTGAGGATCACAGATGTTGATCCCGTCGACCTGGACCTGTACTTTGAGCGGTTCATCAATCTCTATCGGAGAAATCCACCCGACTTTGATATTGATTTCGCTTCCAGGGACCGCAATACCATTACGCAATATATTTTCGATCAATTTCATAATACAGCACTGCTAGCCACCTACAGCACCTTTCAGTATCGAGCCATGGTACGCGAGCTGGGTAAAGTATTTGGGCTACCGCCACACGAGATTGATAAATTAAGTGCTACCGATACTCCTACTGATAAACTGTCTGCACTGGTCCTCAAGTATGGAGATCTAATAAAAGGGCTACCAAGCCATCTCAGCATCCATGCCGGTGGCATCCTGATTTCCGAGGAACATATCCATCATTATTCTGCTACCAACCTCCCTCCCAAAGGCTTCCCTACGGTACAGTTTGATATGATTGTCGCAGAGGATGTTGGATTATATAAGTTCGACATCCTGGGTCAACGAGGATTGAGTAAAATCCAGGATACGTTAGAAATCATCAAGCAAAATCATCCTGAGGCTCCTGAAATTGACATTCACGATGTGAAACACTTCTTTGAAGACAAAGAGGTAAAGACACTACTTAGAGAAGGTAAAGCCATTGGTTGCTTCTACGTGGAGTCACCTGCGATGCGAATGCTCCTCAAAAAACTCAAGGCTGATCACTACATGGGGCTAGTAGCTGCAAGCTCGATCATCAGGCCTGGAGTAGCCAAATCAGGGATGATGCGGGAGTACATTTTACGCTTTCAGCAGCCTGAACGTATCAAGGATGCACACCCAGTATTACTCGATATTATGCCCGACACTTTTGGTGTGATGGTCTACCAGGAGGACGTGATCAAAGTAGCACACTATTTTGCTGATTTGACACTAGCTGAAGCTGATGTACTACGCAGAGGCATGTCAGGCAAGTATCGCTCGCGCGAGGAGTTTCAGAGTGTCAAAGACAAGTTCTTTAAAAACTGCGCCAAAAAGGAGTACCCGAAAGGGCTGGCTGCTGACGTATGGCGACAGATCGAGAGTTTTGCAGGTTATGCCTTCTCCAAGGGCCATTCCGCTTCTTATGCTGTAGAGAGCTACCAAAGCCTCTATCTCAAGGCATACTACCCACTGGAGTACATGGTGGCTACTCTCAATAATGGTGGGGGCTTCTACCGACGTGAACTATACCTACATGAGGCACGCATGCATGGCGCCACTATTGAAGCACCTTGTATCAACACTAGTTATAACGGTTGCTATATCCATGGAAAAACCATCTACCTCGGCTTTGGCATGATCAAAGAGTTAGAAGATAATGTAGTAGCTCAACTCTTATCAGAAAGAGAAAATAACGGGTTATTCTTCACCCTCGAAAACTTTATTAATCGAGTAGTCATCTCTCTTGAACAACTGGTTTTGCTAATTCGTATTGGTGCTTTCCGGTCTACTGGAAAACCGAAAAAATCACTACTCTGGCAGGCTTACCTCCTACTAGGAAAGAACAAAAAGACTGTTACTACCAAAAAACTCTTCGAAGCATCGGCTAAATCATATAAACTTCCCCCACTGTATGAAGCGGACTTTGAAGATAATTTCGAAGAGTTCGAATTACTTGGCTTTCCTCTTGAAAGTCCCTTCACACTACTTAAAGAGCCCATCACATCAGAGGCATTGGTCAGAAACTTTCCCAGCCTGCTCGGGAAAGAGGTAATGATATATGGCTATTTGATAACGATCAAAAACACAAGTACTACTTCTGGTAGCCGCATGTATTTTGGCACTTTTCTGGATGTAGAGGGAGCTTTTATTGATACCACGCATTTTCCTCCGGTAGCAGCAAGATACCCCTTTCGTGGTAAGGGTATCTATAAGATCATCGGATTGGTGGTAGAAGAGTTTGACTTCTATAGTCTGGAAGTTACCTCTATGGAACGGCAGGACTACATCGATGACCCACGCTACTTTGATGGTGCAGGCCGTACGATGGATAGTAAAAGAGATCGACGAAAGCCTGAAGTGATCGTGGGTTAAGCAGATTGAACCCTTAAATGCTGACTATTCTTACCCCTGTACCATACTGCTCATATCTTTATGCGAATGCCCTCATCCATGAATAAGGCAATCAATGCTTTGTTAAAGCATATGAAACATCTAAATTCCAAGCTTATACCATTCGCATCGTTGATTGAAGTATGAGGATAAAGTTTCTTCAAAGTTTTACAGCGGTATTTGTTCCGCAGTTGCGATTTTTTTTCTTGCCGTTCTATACTCTCAAAGCCACCTTGCTATCAGTGCTTTTGTTTGGCGCTTTCTTCGTGCAGACACAAGCGCAAACTCCGATCGCTGACTACCCCTTCAATGGCAATGCCAATGATGAATCAGGCAATGGTCATAATGCCACTGTCAATGGTGGTGCTACATTAACAGATGATAGATTCGGCAATCCAAACAGTGCCTACCTCTTTGATGGCATGACGGGTTTTATTGATGTAAGTGGAGTTTCATCTACCGCATTCAGCATCAGTTTTTGGTTTCAAGCTAACAGCATCACCGCGGCAAACAATAGCCCAGACTTACAAAGCATCTACTATCTCTACAACACCGCGGGCGGTACTACGGCACATTCTACAGCCCGGCTAAAAGCCAGTAAGATTGATGTAGTGCAGTTATCGTCCGGCGGTTTTGAGTCTTACAGTGAGGCATTCAATGACAATCGCTGGCACCATATGGTCGTGACAGGTAGCACTACTCAAGCCACTACGATCTACATCGACAATCAACTCAAGTACACCGGAGAGATGGGTTTTACAGGATGGACAGATCTTGTTTTGGGCTATAGCCGGTTCGGTGGAGGTACTGACTTCTTCGATGGAGCTATCGACGATGTGAAAGTATTTAGTGACATAATTGATGCCAGTGATGTTGAGCAGCTTTATATGGAAAATGGTTGGCCTATCAACTCAAATGAAACGGACATCATCAGCTTCAGCCTACCAGGGCAAGCCATTACTCCTACAATTAACACTGATATGCACGAGGTGGATGTAGAGGTAGTGTTTGGAACTGATCCTGCTAATCTCATTGCTACTTTCGAGTTATCAGCAGGAGCTACAGCAACAGTCAACACCATAGGTCAAACTAGTGCAGTCACTTCTAACGACTTCAGTAACCCACTGGTATACCAAATATTAGCTGAAGACGGTTTCACCACCCAAAGCTGGCTGGCCTCAGTGACTGTGCTACCAGATATGATTGCTTTCTATCCTTTCTTAAACAATACGAATGACGTATCAGGTAACAGCAATGATGGGGTGCTCAATGGTGGAGTCTCTCTGACTGAAGATAGGTTTAGCAATGCCAGCAGAGCATATAGTTTTGATGGTGTGGATGGAAACATATTCTCATCTGCACTGGAACTGAAGGATGCTTTTTCAGCTTCTATTTGGTTCAAGACAAGCGAAAGCTTCACTTCCAATTATGCAGTTATACTAAATCTTCTGGGTTATTTCGAGTTGGCCATTGCAAATCAAAACGAAGTAAGGGCCTTAATCAGAAATGGAGCGGGTGACAACTATGAAGTAGTTAATGGAACTTCCTTGGTTGCTGACAACACCTGGCATCATGCTACAGTAGTATTTGACGGAACCAACTTTGAACTCTACGTGGATGGCACCAAAGAAAGCGAATCACCTACGGCAGACTTCAAAGAATTCACTTCCTATGAAATGAGAATTGGTTCTAACGAAGTTGGTGATTATTGGGACGGATTCATTGATGATGTGCGTATCTATGGACGTACGATCACCGAACAAGAGATCACCGATCTCTACACAGAGGGCAATTGGCCATTGACACCCGATCCAACAGAGTCAATCTTGGCCCGCACTGGCCTGGGTGATATTGATGCAGATGGCGTGTCTTTTGAAACCATCACTGTACAATTAAGGGATGAAGCTGGTTCAGATATACCTTTAGCAGGTGTAGCAGTGGAATTAACAGCTTTAGAAGGCAGCACGGATAACGATTCAGACCTTTTTATAGACCCTAACGGGTTAGTTGCAGATGCAAATGGTAGTATGACTGTTCAGACGGATGGTACCGGACTAGCTACGGTGCGTCTCACCAATAGTGAGATTGAGCAGTTATCTGTTACAGCCCGTATTGACACTAATGACGATAGTACGGTGGATGCTATTATATCAGGAGGTACAAGCCCTCTATTGATCAACTACGTAATAGGTGCTCCTAGCGTAGCTGCAACCGGATCAGTCATCTCTAGTAGTGGTCCCTCGACATTGGCAGATGGTACATCAGCCATCACTGTCACAGTACAACTTAAGGATGTACTCGGCAGAGATATTACTCAGTCTGGCGTTCGGGTGCAGTTTGTGACCACAGGTAGCGCCCGTCTTTCTAGTATGGCAGGTTCCACAGTTGTGACCACCAATGGTAATGGTCAGGCTAGTGTGGAAGTCACTAATACAGTCATTGAAACGATTAACTTAAGGGCCTTCCTTGATGTCGACAACAGCACCAGTTTTGAAGACCCTGATGAACAGATTATTTCTGGAGGAAATTCGAATGGAACAATAGCAATACCATTTGTCTCTGACCCTACACCTGCATTTATATCTAACCTGGCAATCACCCAAGTTGATAAAATAGCAGGAATTGATATGGAACTCCAGTCGACAGAAAACGGTACTGTCTACTGGATCATCAACGTGACCGGTGTGATCCCAGAAGCAACAGCGGTGAAAGATGGAAGTGCAGCGACTAACGGAAGTGGTAGCTTTTCTATTACTACACCGGATTTCACCGTATCCGAAACCATCGTGGGGAGTAACTTGATCAATGCCACCAGGTATGAGTTATATCTTGTGCATGAGGATGTTGATGGTAATTTCTCAACTGTTGAGAACATCGCCTGGACAGCAGACGATCAAGCACCGATGCTATCCAGCGCTAGTATTGATCCTAATACACCAACTACTATCAGGTTGGTATTTTCAGAGGAGCTCGCATTTGATATAGTCGCAGGCATTACACTGACCAATGACAGTGGGGATATCATCCCCTTTTCAAGTGGTGCGACAGGCCCTACACTCAATTTCGGGTTGACACTTTCACAAGAGATCACAGATTCGGATACACTGTTTGTGACTTATGATGCATCAGCTGGTAGTTTCGAAGACATTGCATCTAATCCGCTAGGTAATTTCACGGAAAAGGTATTATTGGATGGCAATAATCCAAGTGAGATCACACTGGATCTTACACTAGTGCAGGTCAATATGGCCAATGCCATCACAATCAATCATACTTCTAGCGCATCAGGTAAGCTCAAATGGCTGATTACTGATTCGAACACTTTACCTGTTCTTAGCGATTTTTCTTCTCAAAACGCTGGAGGCTTTGGAATAGATAGTATTACAGTGTCTTCGACTTCCACCATTGAGTCAATCATTCAGGCTACCGGTCTGGTAGACGGTACGACTTATTATTTGTTCGCGGTAGCAGAAGATAGTGATGACAACACATCTGAGATCAAGTCTATCTCTTGGACTGCAGACGCGTCACCCCCTGAGATCCAGACTGCAACAGTCGTCACTTCCTCACCTAACCTCGTATTGATCACCTTTTCCGAAGAAGTCTCTAGCAATAGTGGGATTGCTGGCTTGACAATTAGCGATGAAAACGGAACAATCTTATCGACAGCTAACCAAACGCTCCTCAGCCCCACTGAAATACAGGTCGAACTCAGTAAAAATATCATTGAATCAGATGTGTTGACATTGAGCTATACCTCTGTGCAGAATGAAATAGTAGATGCAGCACAAAACATGCTTGAGAGTATAGCAGACCTAGCAGTGACCAATAATGTGGTGACTATACCTCCGATTTTAAGCAATGTAGAGATCACGATGATCAACGGCGTAGAAAGCATTGACATTACACTACAGTCGGATCAAAAGGGGATGGCTTATTGGTTGGTTGCAGAAACTGGTGGAAGCTTTACAACAGACCAAATTAAAAATGGAATAGGCATCAATGCCGGTTTCGGCAGTTTCGAGATAGCCGAAGTGGATTTACCTGTTACAGCTAACATCGCGCCATTGATACTTGCTAATGATAGGATGTTTGACTTACATGTTTTTGTAGAGGACTCCAATGGTGCTCCTAGTAGCATTGAGGTCCTCACATGGGACGCTGACGGTAAGGCCCCTACTATGGTCTCGGCTGATGTTTCAAATGACAGCCCTTCGCAGGTGATAATTGTCTTTGATGAAGCGTTGGTCTATGATGATTTGGTGGGTTTTAGCTTTGACTTTATAGGTAGCTTGTTTGCCATAGTGAGCATAGAAGCCATAGATTCAGTGACACTTGCCATTAATTTGAGTGGTCCGATGACTCAGGCTGATCAGGCTTTCTTGTCATACGCATCTTCTGCAGGTAGCCTGAGTGATATTTTCGGCAATGTGGTACGCGATATCGAGATGTTCGAAGTGAATGTAGATATCCTGGATCCCCCCGCAAATATCTCTAATCTGGAAATTTTGAATATCAATGAGCTGATCTCTATCGATCTCAGGTTTCAGAGTAACAAAATAGGTAAGATGTATTGGGTAGTGACTAATAGCTCTGCCACACCTTCAGAGATCGTATTGAAGACAGGTGGCACTGATAATTTCGGCAATGGTGTCTTTGATATTACAGTAGTGGATGAACCTGTGATCGAAACTCTGACTGGGGAAGGTCTGGATTATCAAACCGCTTATTATCTCCACATTGTACATGAAGACGAGTTGGGTAATTTGTCTGACGTATCATCTCTCCCGTGGGTCACGCCTAAAGGCCCTCCTACCATCGAACCTGTCGAAATTACCGATGTACAATCGCTTGAAATCACACTACAGTACAGCTCTTCCAACGAGGAAAGTCTGGTTATACACTACGCGATTTACAATCAGCCACAGCCTAATATTAATACTTTGGCTATACTGTCTGGTCTTGCTGCAAATGAAGGTGAACTGGTACAGTTCGAGACGTTAGATGCTAATCCCAACGGAGTATTTACGCTACAGATCTTCTTTGAAAATGAGCTGTCGGCGGTGGAACATTTCATCTATCTCTTTGCCGTTAACGAACTTTCTGTACAGTCTGAAATTGCTACTGAATCCTGGCAACCAGTACGGGAATCAGGTACTGACCCGTTGATCAGGAACCTGATTACGCCAAACGGCGATGGTGAGAATGATCGACTTTACATAGAAAACCTGGAGCTTTACGAGGGGCAGCACACGGTTCATTTTTCCGATAGGAATGGAAAGTCACTATTCACAATCGAAAACTTCAGCAACGACAATGTGAGTATTGCTGATGACTTTGAACGGCTGGATTCGGGACCATACATCTGCATACTCGTTTTGGCAGATGGCACTAGGTTTATGCAGTCTATAACGCTATTGAAATAGTGAAGAAGGGAATACTCTTATTTATCCTGCTCTTTCATGCCATCTCAGGTTGGTGTCAGGATGTGCCTATCTTCACACAAAAGCTCACTAACTCCTTTTTTTATAATCCGGCGGTGGCTGGCCACACTTTTGGCTCATTGACCTTCTCGCATCGTCAAACTTTTGATAACCTTATCAGCAACAACTTTTTCAGCTTTCACACTCCTGTTTACAATCATCGCTTGGGACTTGGGGCAAGCATATTCACAGATAAGTTTGGTTTTGTCCAACGCACTTATGCTTCGGCTGCTATGGCTTATCATATCAATTTTTCATCGTATAAGAACCTGTCCTTTGGACTGTCGACAGACTATACAGGTGTCAATTTCGACTTCAATGAGATCAACTTTGACGCTGGTACTGACGACCCTGTTTTCAGACAGCTTCAAAACGAGTCAGGTGTCGATTTTTCATTCGGTGTGCATTACCAGCATCAGTATTTCAGATTGGGCTTTGCTGCCAATAGGATGATCCAGAATTGGTTTAACGATGAAGATAACATCCTCTTTGATGGCTATTACTCTGCTATGGCCTCAGGGCTGATCCCATTTGCTGATCGTAGAGATGTATTAGAGCCAACTTTTAACTACGTAAGCTCGGCTACAAATTCCATTTGGAATGCAGGACTCTACTATACCTACAACGATGCTATCATGCTCGGGGGCGCTTATCGGCAGAATGATATTATCAGTATGAGTGCCTCAGTCAAGCTGGCAAAAAAGATCATGCTGGGTTACACTCATGAAATAGCCAATGGTGCTGTCAACCTTGGTAACACAAGCGAGATTGCACTACGTTTTGACTTTTCGAATTACAACTACCAGGAACGCTTTAAAGATGACTATAGGGCTGCTATTAATTATCGTAGGAAGTCGCTGAACACCAGAAAACCAGGAAAAATAGGCTCCCGCAACTCTGCTAAGGCTAAGAGGAAAAGCGTACGTAAAATCAACAGTTTCAAGTCACCTAGCAAGCGCTATACAAGCAGTAAAAACCTTCCAAGTATAAAAGGCAGGAAGCCTCCTATGCAGAATAGAAGGAAGTATGGTAAACAAAGGAGAGCAGCAAAGAAGCGCTATCGTAAAAGTCAAAGGAATGGCAGGTAAAAAGGCTGCAAAGTATTCTTCAGCCAATTGAGGCTCATCTATCAATGCTTTTCCTAGTCTCAATAACAAATCAAATTTAGATATCGCTTATTTGAAGTGTACAATCAGATTTAAGCCGTATTGCTATCAATGCTTAAATCTGTCACGGAAAGCTTGTTTTATAAGATAGCTGCCGAAGTTATTCTGGATATTCTGAGTTCAAGCATATCGTCTTCTGAGACCATGTGTAGCGAACCTACTCCCTGCAAACGGAGGTATTATCCAACATGAAGAACAATTCTATCTGAGACGACCTGCCTATGGGACAAGCTACAATATTGGTAAGCTAGAAGTTGAGAAGATCATAGCTGAATATGCCCGTCAGCGTGATGGCAACTTCAGTATGAGTGAGTTCATGGATGAGTTCAATAGTTGTGGCATGATCCCAACTTCATTGATCTATTGGCAAATGACTGGTGACAGATCCCTCCTCAATGAGGCATTAAGTATGGGAGAATAAACTTTTAGCGGTTCTTGTCTCCCGAAATATCATTGAAGAATGAGTTGAGTATAGTCAGCACAAGACTAAAGAGTAGCGCCCACCAGAAACCGTCAACCTGAAAACCGGGAACAATGGCATTAGCCAGCAGTATGATAAGGGCGTTGATCACAAGCAGAAAGAGTCCAAGAGTCACCACAGTGAGCGGTAGAGTGAATAAGATCAACAGCGGCTTGACTGTCCAGTTGAGAATACCCAATATGACTGAGACAACAATGGCAGCAAAAAAACCATCTACATTGACCCCAGGCAGGATATAGGCAGCTATTAGCACTCCTACAGCAGATAGTACCAATCTTATTAGTAGACTCATAATCCGTATTTTTCTTTAAAGATATGCATATGATGGCGGACATGGCCTGCCATAATATAGACGATTGTGCTGATACTCATGTTGACCTCATTGGCATTTCCTTCCTTATGTGCTGCAGTATCATCAAGCGAATTGATCAATGCCAGGTTAGCAGCCCTCAAGGCAGTAAACTCTTCGATGAGCGATTCAGAGTCACGTTGATTGAAACGACCTTCAACTACGTATGCATTTTGATCAAATCCTGGTAATGCACCCTGCTCTCCCCTAGCAATGGACATGATCCTAAATGAAAAAACCCTCTCCGCATCTATCAGGTGACCTATCACTTCTGCTACCGTCCATTTGTCCTTGCCATACGTCTCTTGATAGGCCGCCTTTGGCAATTCTTTCATCCATGACACAAATGAACTACACTGCTCCTTGAGGTATGCTTCGATCCCGTTTTCCGGTAGGGGCTCTACATAGCCACGGTAAAATGGCGGCACATCTGCTAGGTTTGGTTTATTGATCATTCTCACCTCCTTTAAACCATCCGGCATATTTTATATAATTGTTGGCAGTTCGGCCGATCATATCCTTAACGTCACCTTGTGCCATTTTCACCTTCTTAGCAGGAATACCAGCATAAATGGCGCCTGCTTCAACCACAGTTTTTTCTAACACTACTGCCCCAGCCGCTATGATGGCGCCTTCTTGTACCACGGCATGGTCCATTACTATAGCTCCCATTCCAATCAGGACGTTATCTTCAAGTGTGCATCCATGAATAATGGCTGTATGACCGATAGATACATTCGATCCTATCTTGGTAGCAGCTCGCTGATAAGTACAATGGATCACAGCGTTATCCTGGATGTTCGTCCTATCTCCGATAGTGATAGCATTCACATCCCCGCGCACCACAGCATTAAACCATACTGTGCAATTCTCACCAAACTGTACCTCTCCTACAACGGTAGCATTTGGAGCTAGCCAACAAGAATCTGGTATTGAGGGTACGTGTTCATTCACCGGTAGGATTATCGACATAAGAGTATGGTTAGTAAATCAGAAAAATCGCACTCAACCAAACATAAGCATAGCTCGTTGGTTGAAATATTCGAAACCTAAAACTATAATAACTATGACACTTAAAAAATCACTCCTTGCACTGACGGCTTTGTTCGTTCTCGTCTACGGTTGTGGACCCAAGCCAAGTGGTGAAACAGCTGAAGCAGGCGAAGCAATGGAAGTAGCTGATGCTGGAGCTGCAGCTGAAACATTGGCTATAAACACTGATGCTAGTACTGTGACCTGGATAGGTTATAAACCTACAGGAAAGCATAACGGAACTATCGGCATCACCGATGGAAGTATGACAGTAGAAAATGGTGGCATAAGCTCCGCAAGCTTTACTATAGATATCAATTCACTTACTGTCTTAGATATTCCCGCGGAAGAGGAAAGTAATGGTAAATTGAAAGGACACTTGATGTCTCCTGACTTCTTCGATGCGGCTACCCATCCTACCGCGACATTCGACTTGGTTGAAGCATCTGCTTTTTCTGCCGATATGTCGGTCGAGGACAAAGAAGAATTTGAAACAGAGTTCACTCCAGCCAAAGCAAGTGAGATCATGGTAACCAATCCTACCCACATGATCACAGGCAATCTTACGATGAGAGGTGTAACAAAAAGTGTGAGTTTCCCAGCATCAGTAAGTTTGTCAGAAGGTAGTGTCTCCGCTGTAGCCAACTTCAACATAGATCGTACAGCGTGGAACTTGTCTTATGGAGATGAGGCTAATGCAGTGGATAAGGCCAAAGACAAGTTTATCTACAACACGGTGAATGTGGGCTTTGAGATCACTGCGAGCACTTCCAATGCGGCGACAATGTAAGAATACGTTTGAACTTGAAATACAAAATCCCGGCCCAGGTCGGGATTTTTTTGTTCTAAGACAGGACAAATTGTGTTTCTATTAGAGTGATGAAATAGACTGACATTTTGTCTGCTTTGTCTAGATTTGCACACCGTTTAGGATTACGTGTATGACAGAACTTATTAAAGATATAGATATACTTCCCGCAGAAGAAGCCGCTTGTGAGACTTTCAAAACCACAATTGATGGTAATAAGAGTGCTTCAAAGAAGCTTTACATCGAAAGCTACGGATGTCAAATGAATTTTTCTGATAGTGAAATCGTCTCCTCCATCATGCAGAAAGACGGCTTTGATACCACTTCGAGTTTCGAAGATGCGGACGTTGTATTCATCAATACCTGCTCTATCAGAGAAAAGGCAGAACTGACTGTTCGCAAAAGGTTGACTCAGTTCAATACCATCAAAGCACAGAAGCCTGAAATGAAAATCGGTGTGCTGGGATGCATGGCTGAGCGACTCAAAGCCAAATTGCTGGAGGAAGAAAAGATTGTCGACATTGTGGCAGGACCTGACGCTTACCGCGACCTGCCCAACCTGATCAAAGAGGTGGATGAAGGGCACAAGGCTGTGAACACATTTTTGTCAAGGGAAGAGACCTATGCTGACATCAGCCCCGTCAGGCTCAATTCCAATGGTGTGACAGCTTTCATTTCCATCATGCGAGGTTGTGACAATATGTGCTCATTTTGTGTTGTGCCTTTTACCCGAGGACGGGAACGCAGCAGAGACCCACATTCTATCGTCAAAGAAGCGCAGGAGCTATTTGATAAAGGCTATCGTGAAGTAACACTACTTGGACAAAATGTAGACTCGTATAAATGGAGCGCTATCGAAAACAACAAGGCCAGGCTGGAGAAGAATGAAGAAGCCCAATCCGGGGTTGTCAATTTTGCCAACCTACTTAAGATGGTAGCTCTAGTACATCCGGACTTGAGAGTAAGGTTCTCAACTTCACATCCAAAAGACATTACCGATGAAGTGCTTCACACGATGAAGAAGCATGAAAATATCTGTAATTACATTCACCTTCCTGCTCAGAGTGGCAACTCCCGAGTGTTGGAATTAATGAACAGAACCTATAGTCGTGAATGGTACATCAATCGCGTAGATGCTATCAGAGAAATTCTCGGTGAAGATTGTGGCATCTCATCAGATATGATTGCAGGCTTCTGCACTGAGACTGAAGAAGAGCATCAGGACACGCTGACCCTGATGGATTACGTACGGTATGACTTCTCATATATGTTCTACTATTCTGAACGCCCCGGAACACTGGCAGCTAAGAAGTATGAGGATGATATACCCTTAAATATTAAGAAACGGCGACTTAATGAGATCATAGACAAGCAGCGGGCAATTTCACTTACCAGAAATCGGAGAGATATTGGCAAAGTCTTTAAGGTACTCATTGAGGGTACTTCCAAAAAGTCCACTGATGAACTTCAGGGCAGGAATTCAGCAAACAAAGTGATAGTTTTTCCTAAGAAGGACTTTCAAAAAGGACAATATGTGAATGTGAAGGTGAATAACTGTACCGGAGCAACTCTGATTGGTGAAGCAGTAGATTAAGATGAGTCCGGCAGAAATTCAGTCCATTAAGCAACGATTTGGGATTGTTGGTAACTCTCCCCAATTGAATCATGCCATAGAAGTGGCCTCCCAGGTCGCCCCTACTGACATGAGCGTACTCATTACGGGTGAAAGCGGTAGCGGTAAAGAGAGTTTTTCAAAAATCATACATTCGCTTAGTCATCGTAAGCATGGTCAGTTCATAGCAATCAACTGTGGTGCCATTCCCGAAGGAACTATCGACTCTGAGCTCTTTGGTCATGAAAAGGGTAGTTTCACAGGCGCCCATGAAGCGCGCAAAGGATACTTCGAGGTGACCAATGGGGGCACCATTTTTCTCGATGAAATCGGCGAAATGCCTACAAGCACGCAAGCGAGATTGTTGAGGGTGCTAGAAAACGGAGAATTCATTAAAGTAGGTTCTTCCAAAGTCCTCAAGACCAACGTGCGCGTGATAGCTGCTACCAATGTCAATTTGCTTGCAGCTGTAGAAAAGAAGAAGTTCAGAGAGGATCTCTACTATCGCCTTAATACTGTGCCGATCTATGTTCCGCCGTTGCGGGAGCGTGGTGAAGATATACTTTTGTTGTTTCGCAAGTTCACTTCAGATTTTTCTGATAGGTATAAGGTAAAGCCAATCGTCCTAGATGATGCAGCTAAGCGGGCACTGCTCAATTTCAGATTTCCGGGCAATATCCGACAGTTAAAGAACCTTGCAGAACAGATCTCTGTGCTGGAGATGGATCGCAGCATCAATGTCGAAACCTTGCTGAAGTACCTTCCTCAGCAGTCTAACCTCCCTGCCCTGGTCAATCAGGATGGTGACGGAGAGGAGCAGTTTTCAGAGCGTGACCTGCTCTACAAGGTACTTTTTGATATGAAAGGTGACATGAATGAGCTCAAAAAGCTTGTTCTGAGCTTACTTAAAGGCAATCAATCTGGAGGAGATATCCTCAAAGAGCATGAAAATCTATTTCATAACATGGGTAATGAAGAAGTTGAGGATACACCAGTCATTCCAAATCAATACCTTCTGGAACCTCACGAATCTAAGCCTGTAGAAGAAGAGCTTGATTACGATAAAATTGAGGACATCTCACACGAAACCGAGGATGATGAGTCGTTATCTATAGAAGCGAAGGAAAAGGAGTTGATCATTAAGGCATTGATCAAAAACAAAAACAAACGAAAGTATGCTGCAAAGGACCTTGGCATCTCTGAAAGGACGCTCTACCGCAAAATCAAACAATATGGTGTGGAAGAACTCTAAGAGGCTGGTCAAGTTTGTATTTGCAGTATGTTTCTTATTCCTGCTTCAAGGGTGTGGTGTTTATTCTTTCACAGGTGCGTCGATCTCACCTGATATCAAAACGATCTCTATCCAAACATTCTTCAATAACGCTACGCTAGGCCCCTCCAACATGAGTGTTCTCTTCACAGAGAAAATCAAGGATTACTATCAACAAAACACGAGCCTGCAGCTGGTAGACGAAGAAGGCGACTTGCAACTGGATGGTGTCATTGAAAGCTATAATCTCTCTCCAGTGGCACCTACGGGGGGCAGAGGTGAGGATCAGCAGAACTTTACGAGTCTCACTCGACTTACCATATCAGTAAAGGCTGAGTACATCAATACGCAAAACGATGAATTTGACTTCAACAAAAGTTTTAGTTTTTACTTAGACTTTGATCAAAACACTACAGACATAGCCGCTAACGAACAGGATTTTCTTGATGAGATATTTGATCAGATCATCCTTGACATATTTACAAGTTCGGTGGCGAATTGGTAATTTTTCATATATTAGTGTCATCTCCAATTTTAATCTTCTTCCGTGAACAAGGAAAGCTTCATTCAGGTACTCCGTAATCCAAGAAGTATATCTACTGACCAATTAGCACAGGTTGAAGAAGTTGTAGAACAATTCCCCTATTTTCAGGTCGCACGGAGTGTCATCGCATGTGGCACAAAGTCACTAAAAAGGGAAGATGCTCCTTCTAAACTGGCAAAGGCTGCCATCTATACTACCAACAGGCAGTTACTCAAAAAGTACGTTAATGGACAGTTCGATTTTGATCTCGCTGATAATATTCAGGTTGGTATTCATAGGGAAACTCAGCAGAAGGTAGTCGCCGAAGAGGATACTACATCGAAAAAGAGGCCTAAGTTCAGAATTATAGAGCGACGATCGAAGAGTGATGGTGCTTCGGAAGATTCCGGGAAGTTTAAGGATGTCACTAAAAAGGTCGAAGATGATGGTATAGAAGAAGAACTGACAGTCATCGAAGCAGATGGTAGCGTCAAGACTACTATCACGCACGGGTTAAAGGAAATAAAGAAAGAAACCGAATCCGATACTGCTAGTAAGCAGGAAACGACGGAGAAACAAGAAGCGGTAACACCTGATACTACCGAAATTAAGGACACTGCTGAAGAAGTCACAACTGAGAAAGAGGCAGAAGTTGTCGAAGAAGAAGTTCAGGGGCAACAAGACCTGGACAAAGTGATCTCTGAAATCAAAGAAGAGGAGATTGAGCACCGAAAGGAAATACTTGAGAAGCAAGAAGAACCTCCACTTACCGCCGGAGAGTTAGTAGACGATGTTTTCAAAAACCTGGAAGCATACAAACAAAGTAGAGACCACTACCTGGAGGTTGAAGAGAAAATTCTGCACAAGCAGGAATCAGATGCAATTGATGAAGCCATCCTAAAAGCTAATACAAAGCTTTCGGCACCCACCAAGGAAGAAAAGCCTGATGTCATAACTCCAGAACAAGAGGATAAGCCTACCCCCACTTCAACTGAATCAAAAGAAGAGACCAAATCTGAGGAAAAGAAGCCTGTAGCGAAGAGCAAATCAGTACCTGCCAAAAAGGCTAATATCCCCAAACCAAAAGCTGCACCTGAGACACAAGAAGAAAAAAAGCCTGCTACTCCGAAACTCAAAACGCTAAAAAAGGAAAAGAAAGAGAGTGAGGAAACAGAGACAGCTAGCAATGAGGCAGAAATAGCACAAGAGGTAGACAATGACATTATCAGTGAAGCAAAAGTAGAAGCTCTCAGCACCTCTGCTTCTGATAAGGATAAAAAAGAAATTCAGAAGGAGATCATCGAGCGCTTCATCAAGAATAACCCTAAAATTCTACCGTCAGATGAAGAACCAAAGGGTGAGATTTCAGACCTTTCCTCCTCTAGTTCTGAAATGAAAGACGACTTAGTGACAGAAAATCTCGCTATCATACTTGCGAGACAAGGCAAACGTGATAAGGCCATTGAGATTTACGAGAAGTTGATCTTGAAAATTCCTAAGAAAAAGAGTTACTTTGCAGCTCGAATTGCGGAATTAAAATAAACAAGCATGTACGCTGTATTGATTAGTGTGATAATACTGGTAGCAGTGCTATTAGTATTGGTGGTGTTGGCACAAAACTCTAAAGGAGGTGGATTATCCAGCCAGTTTGGTGGAGCCGGAGCTGGTCAGCTGATGGGAGTTAAAAAAACCACCGATTTGTTAGAGAAATTGACATGGGGCCTTGCGATCACCATGGTCGTATTGACGCTCTCTACGAACTTCCTTCTGGGCCCACAAAATAGTGGCCCCATCATCAATAGCCCCAATCTTGACAGGGCCCAAGAGCAAACGATCATCCCAGGATTTGATGGTGTTGGAGAAGAAACAACTCCAGCTGCAGGCACAGAACTACCGGATTTGAGTGGTGGTGACGAAGAACCTCAACAATAAGGATTTAAGATTTTAATTGTAAAAGGCTCCGAATAATCGGAGCTTTTTTGTTTCGTGCAATAATGTCTTATGTACTATTCATCACCACGGAGTGAGTCTACAGGATTGGCATAAGATGCCTTCAGTGCCTGAAAAATGATGGTCGCAAACGCGACTATCGTGCAAACTGTGATAGTGAGCACGAAATGCTGGGGGCCTACCGTAATCCGATAAGCAAATTCATCGAGCCACCTGTTCATCATCATCCACCCTATCGGTAAAGCAAGCACAGCAGCGATAACTAGCAGTCCAGAGAAATTTGACAAAACCAAAAAGACAACTTGGCTGGCCTCAGCGCCTAACGTTTTTCTAATAGCAAATTCCTTTTTTCGGTTTTCTGCTATATAAGCAACCAGTCCGAACAATCCCAGGCACGAAATGATAACAGCCAATACTGTAAAGTAGCTAATCATTTGCGATAGTCTTTCCTCGCTTTCATATTGTTTTGCCAATTCCTCATCTAAGTACTCATAGGAGAATATCTTATCGGGGAACAATCGATACCACGTGTTTTCTGCAAAATTCCTCACTGCCTCGGTTTGATCTATCTCAAACTTAATGGCCTGATCACCCCAATCAGAAAGTCGCATAAGCAAAGGACCAATTGGCTGGAATAATGAGTTTTGGTGAAAGTCAGCAACTACCCCAACCACCTTACCTCTGATGAGTGTCTTATTATCATTTCCTCCAATCCACTCGATTTCCTTACCCACAGCATTTTCGTTCCAGTCAAGCCTTTCGGCTAGGTACTCATTAATAATAAAAGACGATCTATTAAATACAGTATCTTCATCTAATGCCCTATCGAAGCTTCTGCCTGATACTATTTCCAACCCAAAGAAATCTATGACATCATAACCTGTGTAAAGAAGGCTGGTACTTAAGGCATCATCTGCTTCAAAACCCTCAGGTGTAATAGTATTGGTCCAGGCGGATTTTCCGGGGACATGACCTAAGTAGGTATCCAACACATGTGGGTTCTTTTCCAGTTCGTTTTTCCATAGACGATATTCCGCAGCATCCAGGCTCTTATCTGTCATTATCATGATCTGGTCCTTTTCAAACCCCAGGTCCTTTTGTCGGACATACGAAAGTTGAGATTGTATAACGATGACAGCCAACACGAAGACAATGGATACAACGAACTGAACAGTCACCAAAATCTGACGAATCGATAATTGCCCTTTGACCTTGTAATCAGATTTCAATGCCCTGGAAGGCATAAAAGAAGAAATAAAAAAGGCAGGATACAGGCCCGACAAAACTCCTGTAATGAGGGTCACAGCAATTGTGCCTGCGATCATTGGAGGGTTCATGAACAAAGCGGATAAGGTATACTCCTTGTCCATGAAGGTGTTGAACACTGGTAATATCAGGTTGATCAGCAACAGACAATGAACTAATGCCATTACAGACACGATCACCGCTTCTCCGGTGAACTGAACAACCAAACTGGATTTGGATGCACCCATTACCTTTCGGATACCAACCTCACGTGCCCTCCGTACTGATCTTGCTGTAGCCAAATTCATGAAATTGACCGATGCAACAACCAAAATAACAATGGCTAAAGCAGCTATGATATACAACTGGATAATGCTTCCGCCGGGGTTCATTTCACCGGCATATTCAGAATACAAATGAATATCTGTCATCGGGATGGACTGTAGCTCAAAAGTCTCAGCATCCTGATCAGCAAAATAAGGGGCAACTAGTGACTGCATTCTATTTTCAAAACCTGAAACGGAAGTTCCTGGCTGCAACTTGGTGTAGGTAAAAGCTCCAGCCCATTTCCAATCTTTCTCAAAATCATAATTGTACCAGTGTACCCACTGACCTCTCAAAAACTCAATCGGCATAAGCATGTCAAGTGCCATATGAGTGTTCAAGGGTAGATCAGCAATGACACCAGTGACTCTCAGCGAAACCGGGTTTCCGAATTGTACGGTCATGCTTTCGTCTACCACATCCAGTTTACCGAAATACTTGATGGCCATGGACTCTGTCAAGACTATACTCCTATCGTCGGTCAATGCTGTTGCAGGATCGCCTGCCAGCCACTCAAAACCAAAGAATTCACTGAAGTTTGGATCAGTAAAAAACAAGCCCATCTCTGAAAATCGATGGTCTGCTGTAGCAAACGTTACTGGCCCTCCTACTTTGGTATTGCTATAGAGCCTGTTAATGGAAGTCACTTCGGGCAGATTATCGAGAAATACCTGCTTAGCAGGAAAAGGGATTTTTGCATACCTGACCAGGTTACCATCGCGCATTTCTTGAAAGGAAACGCGATGTATTTGATCTCGATGCTGATGAAATTGATCGTAAGACAACTCATCCTGCACTAAGATCATGACCAGTATAGAAGCAGTAAGTCCTACCGCCAGTCCTAATACATTGATAAATGAGTAGAGTTTGTTTCGCCACAGATTTCTCAATCCAATCACTATCATGTTTCTAAACATAGCTTTGAGTTTTGACCATTTATTTCATTTGCTGTTTGCGATATTTCAGAACTGCGTTTGCCACACGTTTTTTAGTTCAGAGGATAACTGGTTGAAGTATGAAAGCTTTAAAAGTTCATTCTCAACACATTTCATAATAAGTTTACTCAGACCTAAGCAGCCCCACTGGGTTGAGCATGCCAGATTTTACTGACTTGATACCTACGGTTAGCGCACTGATAACAGTAAGGATCAATATCCCGGAGATGAATACCGGCCAAACGAGCTCGACTCTGTAAGCGTATGTATCAAGCCACTCCATGATCCAATACAAACTCAATGGGATCCCAATAAGACCAGAAAGTAGAATCATAAAGAAGAATGACCTGAACAGTCCAACGCCTATATCCATTACCGAAGCACCTAGTACTTTCCTTATACCAATCTCTTTAGTCTTAAGCTCCACCGTAAATGTGATGATACCGTACATACCAATTATAGATATAGCAATGGCTAGGAATGCGAAGAGGCGTAACAGTTTGGAGATTGAGGCCTCTTGCCTGTATATCCTGTCAAAATCATCATCGAAAAAATGGTAGCTGAGGGGATAATAAGGTTCGAATCGTGAATATGTACGATTAATTGCTTGAAGCGCCTCTGCCGTACCTCCTGGATTGATCTTCACGATCGCATAGTCAGTACTTTCAGGCCAGAGCCTCAATATCATTGGGCCAATCTCCTGCGTCATACTCCTGAAATGGAAATCCTTAACTACCCCGGTGACCCGTCCATCTTTATCCCAAAATTTCATTTTTAATCCAACTGGATTGTCTGCACTGATCAGACGTGCAGCTGTTTCGTTGATAATAAACCCAACCGTATCACTTCTCATCTCTTGAGTAAATGTCTTTCCGCTAATTAGTTCTAGCCCCAGCGTCTCGATAATATCGTACCCGCAATCAATGAAATTGATATGAACGGATGTATCAGGTGTTTTACCTTCCCAACTAGGGTCGCCGGAAGACTTAAACACCTCAATAGGACTTTGATCTGCGAAAGAAACGGCGCTTATCGCAGAAGAAGAAAGGAGTTCGTTCTTGAGTGTGGCCATATGGTCGTAGCTCCCATTGAGTCGGAAATACAACCGATGTTCCTTTTGGATGCCTAGTTCACGATTCTGTATATAATCCATCTGCATGTAGATGACCACTGTCGCCAGGATCAAAGCACTGCTAATGATCAACTGAAAAAGCGTCGACCCTCTTTTGAGCCAGCCCAACCGATCACTTCTCAGTGTACCACTTTTGAGCATTTGAAAAGGACTAAAGCCGCTAATAAAGAGTGCGGGATAGAGCCCTGCAACTAACCCAAAAAGTAAAACGACGGTCACCAGACCAGAGACAAACCACCACTCACCTACCGGAATGGCAAGTTCTCTGTTCACAATTTCATTGAATTGCGGTAGCAAAAGTTGGGTCGCTGTGACTGCCAGTACTGCTGCCATAGAACAAAGCACCAATGACTCAAATAAGAATTGGTAGATCACATTGGTTCGACTAGCGCCAATGACTTTGCGCACGCCCACTTCCTTGACGCGCTTAGTGGCATTAGCGGTAGACAGATTGATAAAGTTGATCAATCCAAACAATATGATGATGACTCCTACAACCGTAAAAAATCGTATGTAATCAATCCGACCGGACGGGTTACATCCATTGGAAAAGTCATTGTAGAGATACTCTTTCTTGAAGGGGAAAAGGAATATCTCAAACCAAGCACCTTCGTGATTGGCCTTATAAGCGGTAGTTATTTGGTTCGACAATAAGTCAGTATCCGCGCCCTTCTCAACCTCAAAATACGTTTTGATCCAGGTGCTACCCCAGTTCTCCACCCAGTCGAGATAGATAGGAAGAATAGTAATCGGGAGAATGACGTCATATTGGAGTGCAGAGTTACTTGGGCTATCCGAAATAACACCCTTAACCACAAAGTCTTTTTCAAACATCCCATTGCGCACGGTGATCGACTCACCCAACGGAGATTGATCTCCAAAGAGTTTAGTAGCATATTCTTCACTTAGCAAGACCGAATGCAATTGGTCAAACATGCTGTTGTACTCACCTTCAACCAACGGATAATCAAACATTTGAAAGAAGTCGTGATCGACAAAGACCAGTTCGTTATCGGTGAATTTTCGATCATCTTTCATGACCAGCGACTCTACATCTTGACGTAAGACGCGCGTCATCCGTCTGATACCGGTGACATTCTCGATCACTGTTGGCCCTAGCAGATATTGCAAGTCCTTACCGATATACTGATCACCCTCACTATTAGTGCGCTCTTGCATTCCAAGATAAATAGGGTGATCGTTAGTGTGGAATTGGTCTACAGAGCGCTCATTATGGACCCAAAGGAAGATCAGCAAAGAGGACATCATTGCTAAAGCTAGACCTCCCACGTTCAAAAAAGTGTAAACACCATTTCTTCTGGCGTTTCGAATAGCGATGATAAAAATATTCTTCAACATAAAAATGACACTAGAGTTGATATCAAAGGACAAATGTCCAATCTAATGCCATATTTGTAACACATTGAATATCATCTATTTACACGGATGAAATCAAATCCAACTGTTTCAATTTGAAACACCAGCATGTGTTAGGCTGGCACAGTCATTCATTCTCCTCTTCATTCTTACCACGCCGCTCATTTCTCCAGGTCTGGTCCACCATGGGACCTGTCTTCATACCCCCAAGCAAATGCATATGAATATGAAATACAGACTGACCGCTATCTTCGTTGTTATTGATGGCTAGACGGTAGCCAGTCTCATCAACTCCGTATTCCCTGGCGATTTCTCTTGCTGCCAGAAACATATGACCCAACATCACTATATCGTCCTCGGTTACCTCATTCACGGTAGGGATCCGTTTTTTAGGTACAATGAGATAGTGTACGGGCGCTTGACCTCCTAACGGAACAAACCCAATCACATATTCATTTTCATAAACAATTGTAGCTGGTAACTCGCGATCGATGATTTTCTCAAAAGGAGATTTGACGGCTAGCTTCTCTGCCTTCTTCTTGGCGTACTCGGTACTTTGCGCGTAGACGCCACATACCGGAATGAATAGCAGAAGCAATATGTATTTCATCATGTCTATCAATTGTTTGGATCAATATAGCCAATCAATAGAGAATGAAATATTGAGATGCCCTGGGGTTAAGTAAATGGCAATAAATACCAGTCAAATGGTCACTCTATTGCCAGAGTTGGCAGCCTTGTAAATTGCCTCAACAATTCTGATATCTGCCAAACCTTCTTCTCCCGGAACAAGTACCGATTGATCGTTGAGAATTGCCAAGGCATCATTGTCCATCTGCCTGGCTTGTTGATTGGGAATATAAGCATTCAGTTGCATTCCATCGCTGGTTCTTCCACGAATGCCTCCATAAGACTGAAAGGGCTTGAGCTCATACCATCCCTCTTCACAATCCACACGCAGCTCATTAAGCCCCATACCGAAGCTGGTCTTACACTGGGCGACAAGTCCGCCACCAAAGTCGAGTTCGAAATCCATTGTTTCATCTACTTCAGTATAGATCTCAGGCCTTGTCGTAGATGCCTTAGCAGTTACGCTCACAGGTTCCATAGCTGTAGCGTATCGACTAGCATTGATACAGTAGACACCCATATCGTAAGTAGCTCCTCCACCCATCGCTCTTTTTTGTTTCCAGTGGTCAGAGCGACCATCATAATACCCCGCCTCGGCTTTCACGCTTTCGATCTTGCCATAAGGCAGTTCTTTAGCATATCTCATGATCGTTTGAGTGTTAGGTTCATGCTGCATACGGTATCCTATGCTAAGCTTTACACCATTTTTGTCGCAAGCGTCAATGATCGCCTGACATTCCTTCACGGTGCGTGCCATTGGTTTCTCACACCATACGTGCTTACCACTGTTGGCTGCTTTTACAGCATATTCGCTATGCAATCCGGTAGGTAATACAATATAGACCACATCTATATCGTCATTGTCAGCGATCTGCTCCATGTTACCATAGTCATATACGTTCTTATCAGAAATACCATACTTCCTCTGCCAACGTGGCACCTTATCAGGGCTGCCTGTCACTATGCCTCGTAGCGCGCAATGTTGCGTAAGTTGAAGAGCTGGAGCCAGTAAATCTGTACTGTAGTAGCCTAACCCTACTAATGCCACTCCCAATTTCCTTTGCCGCGACCAAATAGGACTTGGCAGCAAGCATGCTACAGTTCCGGCTAATCCTAACCCAATGACTTCTCTTCTTTTCATGGCTTGTATGATCAATATGTCTACTAAAGTAATTTCAAAATTAGGCCAGGATCAATAGATTTAATTAATTCATCACAACTCGTACCAGACTGTTTTAAACAGGATGATCAATGAAACAAGTAGAGGGAAAAAATACGTTCTACGCTAAATCAAGTGGCGATTGGAGAAACTGGTTGAATGATAACGGTGAAAGCGTTCGCTCCATTTGGCTTGTCATCTATCACAAAGGATGTGATATACCTTCGATCAGTTATTCAGAAGCGGTCGACGATGCACTTTGTTTTGGCTGGATAGATAGTACTCCTAACAAGCGAGATCGTGAGAGCTATTATCAGCTATTCGCAAAACGCAACCCCAAGAGCAACTGGAGCAGGGTCAACAAGGAAAAGGTAGCCCACCTGATCAAAACAGGAAGAATGGCTGACCCAGGATTGAAAATGATTGCAGTAGCTAAAGAAAATGGTACCTGGACAGCCCTTGACGATGTGGAAAACCTGATCATTCCCGATGATCTGGCTGAAGCACTCAAGTCCAACGAACCTGCTGAAGAGTATTTTGAAGCATTCCCCAAATCTATAAAAAGGGGAATTTTGGAATGGATATTTGACGCCAAAAGGCCCGAAACACGTGAGAAGCGTATCGATGAAACAGCTACTTTGGCAAAGGATAACATAAGAGCTAACCAATACCGAAAGTAGCTACTAAAATTTGACTATTCGTATTTCAGCGTTTTAGCCGGGTTGAGCACTGCCACCCGGTAGATCTGTACTCCGATGGTAGTGAAGGCAAAAAGCATGACGATAGCGGCTGCCAGGAACACCATGAGCCATGGAAAAGAAATTCTAAAAGCATAGTTGTCCAGCCACTGGTCCATACCGAGATAAACTGTAGGTATACCAATAATCGCAGATATAGCCAGCAGGCCGAAAAAATCCTTAAAGAAGATAAACAGGATCTGAACGATAGAGGCACCAAGTACTTTTCTCACACCTACCTCTTTTTGTCGCTGCACTGCGATAAAACTAGCTAGCCCAAATAAACCCAGAAGTGCGACAAACATGGCGAATATGGCAAAAGAAGCAAAAACATCTCCAAATCGTTGGTCCTCAGCATACAACCTCGCAAATCGATCATCCAAAAAAGTATACTTCAAAGGTGCCGTTGGGAAGAACCTCGACCAGGTCGCTTCGATGTGTGCAAGCGCAGCTGTAGTATTCTGAGGCGCAATCTTAGCCATTGTCTGCCTCGGGTTTTCACCAACATAGTAGACGGTGGGTTCGATCTTATTCTTGGAGCTACCCCGACTTACGTCCTTAATGATACCAATGATTTTGACTTCCCAAGGTTCAGGCCCCACCCCAAATCGAACCGTTTGACCTATCAGGTCTTCAGATACTTGAAGATTAAATCGCTCGATAAATGCTTCATTGGCAATCAGTGCACCTGTATCAGAAGCCATATCCTTGATAAAATTCCGACCATAGAGAAAGTCAACTTCGAGCATATCGAGCGCCAGATGATCTACAACCTGGACGTAGGTCGTACTTTGCATCGGTTCGGTTAAACCCACGATTCCCACCTCTCCAGCATTGGAGTTGATATCAGAAGGGCCTCCTCCTGGCAGATTAGATATCTGTGCCGCTTCTATGATCGTATTATCAGATCTGAGTTGCTCAAGAAATGACTTCATCCTGGAGGTGAATTCTTCAAACTGATCACCATTAACCCTTGGTCTTGGGAAACCCACGACCTGATCAATCTCCATCCCAATATCCCGGTTTCGCATGTGATCAACTTGCTGGTATACAATGAAAGTGGCAGCCAATAAGGTCAGTGAGGCACCAAATTGTACTACAACCAGGGCTTTTCTGAGTATAATTCCCCTACCGGAATTACGGAATTTACCCTTCAGAACCTCAACTGGCCTGAAACCAGACAACACGAGCGCAGGGTAAAACCCGGAAATGAACGCACCTAGCACAAAAAATACAATCAATGAGTATATAAAGCGTGTAGACTCCCACGTGTGTGGCACAATCGTCTTGCCTACCAATGCTTGGAAATACGGCAAAGACACCTCTGCCATCAGCCATGCTATCACGGCTCCTAAGAGATTGATGATCGCTGCTTCGATGAAAAACTGCATGAGTAACTGCCGCTTGTAAGCACCAATTACTTTTCGCAAACCTACTTCCTTGGCACGATCGATCGCTTTGGCAGTAGATAAGTTGACATAATTGACCCATGCAATGATCAATACGAAGATACTGATGACTGCCAATACATTTATTGCGCGTGCATTACCATTAAGCTCTGGTTCGTAAGTGCGATCTGAGGAGAGGTGTACATCACTCAAAGGTTGAAGTGTAAATATGAGGTTAGCATTGTCACCTATATACTTGTCAGCCAGTGGAAGAAGCTTTTCGTTTAATACTTCATGATCTGTTCCGGGGGTCAATTTCAAGAAAGTATAGTAGTTGTATCCATTCCACGCCTCACGATCTAATATGTCTTGTATGGTAGCAATTGACATCAGTATATCAAACTTGTAGTGAGTATTCTGAGGAATATCCTGAATGACACCCACAATTTTAAAAGGTCGTTCGAATCCACTATATAAATAAATGGTCTCTCCAACTACATCTTCTCTCCCAAAATATTGAAGCGCTTTGGTTTGGGTTAATACAAGCGTATTCGGTTCAATCAATAGGTCTGTACCATCTTGGTAGAGAATTTGGTAGGTGAACAGGTCCAAAAAATGTTCGTCAGCTCCAACAGTATTGATTTCTTCAATCACATTATCACCTTGCTTAAAAGCTACCCTGTTGAATTTATAAGTAGTTGTATATCGGGTAATCTCCGGTACTTCGTCGACAAGTACTTTTCCCGACGGAGAGAATGACATAGCATCCCTTACTCCTAATACTCCGTCTACCACTTGATCGGTAGTAAGTCTGTAAAGTTGATCCGCCTCCTCATAATGTTGATCATAGCTACGCTCAAACTGAACGTATTCATTGATCAATAAGAAGGCCGCCAAACCAATGGCTAGGCCAAACACATTCACGAATGTGTAAAACTTGTGTTTGGCCAGTGTCCGGATACTGATCTTGAGATAATTCTTAAACATTGCGTTTTCCTTTATTATTGAGTTTTGACTAATCGGTCTAATTATGGAAGGTCTGAGAAGCAGTAACACCGCTATTAGATGTTTCCATGCTGCAAGTTGTTGTTGGTCACGATAGTATAGTTCGTCCAGGTCACCCTGTATATCATCATAGAAGTCAGGGTTGCAGTACCAGCGAAAGAAGCGGTCCGCCAGCCGTTTGATCATGACAGGTTCATATCAAAGGCTACCGGCGGGATCGCATTCCAGAGCTCTGCCCGGACATCACGATTGTACTCCAATGCCTTCTTGCCGTATGCGGTAATGTTGAAGTAGCGCTTGGGCTTACCGCCCCGCTGTTCATTCGTCTCCCCTATGCGGGAAACCAAAAAACCTTTTTCCTCCATCCGTCTCAAAGCGGACTGAAGTGCTCCTACGCTCACTTTGCGTTTTAGCTTTTCCTCAATCTGATCTTTGATCGCCACACCATACGCCTCATCATAGAGCACCCCTACCGTCAATAGGACAATCTCTTCGAACTCACCCAGTTGATACTTCTTCATAACAATCTCCTAAATGTAGTATTACAATACTAACCAAAATTGATCAATGTCCTATATGTAGTATTCATTATTTATCTAGCTTTTTGTTTTTGTCATACTCGATCATCCTTTCGAATGGTCTATTTGATCGTATGTCGACGGCTCTTGCCAGTACCCGACCAGGAATTATATTCGCCATATGGACTACAGACAATTAGGTAAATCAGGCATTTTCGTCACTGACCTGTGCTTGGGCACGATGATCTTCGGTGAAGAAGATGGAAGGGGCACTCCTGCCAAGGAAGCCATGGATATGATAAGAGCTTACATTGATGCCGGAGGAAACCACATCGATACGGCCAACGCTTACGCTGGCGGAACTTCGGAGAAAATCACCGGAAAAGCCATCAAATCGGACAGGTCGGATATTATACTAGCTACTAAGGTCAATTTCGCTACTCAATCGGGGGTAAACAACTTTGGGTTATCAAGGAGAAACATCATCAACAGCGTTGAAGGAAGCCTTGAGCGCCTGGATACCGATTACATAGACTTGCTCTACGTGCACTGTTGGGACCAATACACCCCATTAGAAGAAACATTGAGAGTATTAGATGATCTCGTCACGGCTGGTAAAGTACGCTACATAGGTGTATCTAACTACAAGGCCTGGCAGCTCATGAAAAGTTTAGCAATGAGCGATGCTAACTTGTGGTCCCGCTTTATAGCTGCACAGTACCAGTACAGTCTTGTAAAGCGGGATATCGAGTATGAGTTTGACGATCTGCTCCGAAGCGAGCACTTGGGCATAGTACCCTGGGGCCCGCTTGGAGGAGGATTCTTATCTGGAAAATACAAAAGAGGTCAGCGACCAACAGATCTTTCCGAAGGGAGGATTGGTGGCTCTACTGACATGAATGAGGAATCCTGGGAGCGTCGCAATACCGAACGTAACTGGCAGATCATAGAAGCAGTAGGACAGTTGGCAGAACAGCATGAGGTCAGCTATTCTCAGATTGCGTTAGCTTGGTTATTAACCCGAACTTCCGTGGCAAGTCTTATCATGGGAGTCAGAACAATGGAACAACTCACTGACAACATGGGAGCTACTCATGTAAACCTGTCCCAGCCAGATCTTGACTTGCTGGAATCGGCAAGCGAGTTACCAGAACTCTATCCGTATAGAATGATTGAGGCTTACGGTCGCAAGGTATAAAGCTCTATTTCTTGGGGATGTTCACTGTGATATTGTAACCGGACTTCTTTTTAGGAGGTACTGGGGTCGGTTTCGGTTTTGAACTCACGATCTGGTAATTAACTTGAGTCGAGATACTGGGTTGTACTCTTTTCGGAAGCTTGAAATGAATTTTGATGTTCCGTTTGCTGGTAGTTTTGAAGCCACGGTTAATAGCTTTCTCGAACACGAGGGATCTTACCAGTCTCAATGCTTCTTCATCACATCCGTGACCAATACCGGTCTTGACATTCGCCTCGATCACATTACCAAGTCCATCTACTACGTAGGCTACTTCTACAGTACCCTCAATGCGAGCTTCAGCTGCTTCTTTAGGGTACCTGAGATTTTCAGCAATGTATTTCTTCATAGCGGCATTGCCACCACGGTATTGTGGTGTTTTGAAAAAGTCGTTGGCCTTCTTAGGCTTACCCATATTGCAATCTAACCAAATTGCAGAACGCAAACATTCAGGTAGGTAGAAGAATGCCCATCAGTACGAGTTAGCTACTGACATCAAGGTCAAAGTAGCACACTATTGCTGGACATTGTCCGTTGGTCTAGCTAACTTGGTACTTGAATAAAGAACAATACAATGAAGAAGATATTTTTGATTGCCCTGGTTTTCGGGTTGTTTTTAACTGCTGAGAGCTTTGCACAGCAGATAGAGTTTGCTTCTACATCCATAGACTATGGTGAAATTGATCGTAACGCCGATGGCGTAAGAGAGTTTACTTTCACTAACACTGGTGATGCTCCCCTACTCATCTCCAGTGCACGGGGTAGTTGTGGATGTACTGTCCCCTCGTTCCCCAGGGAGCCTATCGAGCCAGGCGCATCCAATGTTATCAAAGTGAAGTATGACACGAATCGCATAGGTGCGTTCACAAAGTATGTGACATTGACTACCAATGCGCTGGAAGAGCCAACTGTCCGATTGACGATCAGAGGAGTGGTCAAAGCTGCTGTACCAAATGCTGGTGGTCAATAGCAACTTTACCAAAACAAGAAATTCAATCCCGCTCTACGCGGGATTTTTTTTGTTCCCTTCCTTACCAGAATGATATGATCAGAATAATTCAAGCTACTGAAGACCATCTTGATATGCTCATGCCATTGTTTAATGACTACAGGCAGTTTTATGGGCAAGACAGTGACATCATGGGGGCCCGTATATTCCTTCAGCAGCGTGTTCAAAAAAAGGAGTCTGTTATTTTCCTGGTATTGAAGGAAGAGTTGGGGCTTGGTTTTACACAGCTCTACCCTACTTTCTCCTCGGTGACCATGGAGAGGTTCTATATTCTTAATGACCTTTTCGTAGACCAGGCACACAGAGGCCAGGGAATCGGTGAGCGGCTACTGCATCAAGCCAAGCTCTATGTCTCTGATTTTAAGCTAAAAGGGCTCGCACTAGAAACAGCCAGGGACAATCCAGCTCAAAAGCTCTATGAGCGACTAGGCTGGAAAAAGGACGTTGACTTCTATCACTATTTCTGGACTAACACAGGAGACAAACTGAGTTAGAATTTGTTCATTTATAGCGGTCTGCTCCTGTATAAATCAGCACTTAGCAAATGTCTTAATCCCTTCATAGGTGATTTACCATAAAATCTCTTGGTGATTCACCTATCAAAATTTCAAGGATTCCTCGATTTCACAGGACATACGCATGACCTACTTTTGAAATATCAGAATAGAGGTAGCGCAGAGGTCAACCAGCTATATTTCCACTAGAACGATGCGCTATGTCGCTTGGTTGATTCTGATTAAGTCAACGAGAGTAAAAGCCATTCAAATGTTTGAGTGGCTTTTTTTTATCCCAGCGTCCAGGCCTTAGCATTTTCATCGATCGTAGTGCACGATTCATATTGACCAGGAACAGGATCATATGATAGCAGCTTCTCACCGGCCAGCTCCGTGGAGAAGTATCCCCAGGTGACCAGGTCCTTAAGTTTACCAAAAAAGTTCTTCTCAGGTGAGGGTAGCATCCGAGTGCCCCATATTCTTGGGTACTGGAAAGGATTATCAGCCTCAAGTTTATCTAAAAACTCCTTTTGCTGCACCTGTTCACACTGTTCGAAGGCTTGCCCGTACTGTTCTTCACAATCTGCCATGAGAACGTTCAGTTCTGATTTGAATTGATCCTTGTCTTCATCTGACATTACGTTTGTCAATAGCGAATCCAGAAACTTCGGGACACCCAGGTCCTTTGCTCCGGGAGTATCAGTAGTCGGTAGTATAGCTTCAGCCAGTGCTTCGAGCGTAGCTGCCTGATGCTTGGTTAACTCCCTGGGAGTCCAATAGATCTTGGGGTCGTACGTACAGCTGGTGACTAAACTAGCCAATGTGGGGGCCGACAAAGTGTACCCCATCGCAAGGGCCATTTTTTGAATTGCTTCTCTTCTTTCCATAGTTAGAGGTTCCCTTTTTTCAATTGATCAACTGCATGGTGAGCCGCACGTGCTGTCAGTGCCATATAGGTCAATGAAGGGTTTTGACAAGCAGAAGATGTCATACACGCACCATCAGTGACAAACACGTTCTCAGCGCTATGTACCTGGTTCCATTTGTTCAATACCGATGTACCAGGGTCATGGCCCATACGGGCGGTCCCCATCTCATGGATGCCTAAGCCCGGAGCTCCAAGATCGTCGAACGTTGAGATGTTTTTGAAACCAGCTTTTTCGAGCATCTCCCCTGCCGAGTCTTTCATGTCTTTGCGCATGGTGATCTCATTCTCCTTGAACTCACAATCAAATGTGATCATAGGCAGACCAAACGGGTCAAGCTTGTCTCTATTTAGGTACATACGATTGCTCTCATCTGGCAACATTTCACCAAAACCTACAAGATCCATATGCCATGGTCCTGGTTTCATCAACTTTTCCTTGTAGTCAGCTCCATAGCCTTCCGCATAGGTCGACTGCCACCAGCTATCACGACTCGCACCTCCCTGGTATCCAAAACCCCTGAGATAATCATCTCTCCTACTGGCCTCATCGATGTTACGGAAGCGCGGGATATAAATACCATTAGGCCGTCGGCCTTTGTAGTACTTATCATCAAATCCATCGATGAAGCCCATGGCCCCTACTCTATAGTGATGGTCCATCAGGTTACGGCCGAGTTGATCGCTATCATTGCCAAGACCGTTGGGGAACCTATCGGAAATAGAATTCAACATGATAGCAGTGGAGCCGACAGCAGAAGCGTTAAGGAAGATCACTTTAGCGAAGTACTCCAAACTCTCTTTGGTCTGTGCATCAATCACCCGAACACCTATAGCTCTTCCTGTCTTATCATCATAGATCACAGAATGTACTACCGAATGCTCCTTAATAGTCAGGTTCCCTGTCTTCTCCGCGTCCGGAAGTGTTGAAGACACACTACTAAAATAACCCGCGAAAGGACAACCTCGCTCGCAGCGGTTACGGTACTGACACGGTCCTCTTCCATTGTGTGCTACAGTGAGGTTAGTCACCCGACCGCTGGTCATGGTGCGACCTTCAAAGTTAGATTCGATCTGGTCTCTCAAGTGCTGCTCAACGCAGTTGAGGTCCATCGGTGGTAAAAATTGACTATCAGGCAATTGTGGTAGCCCAAGTGCCTCACCACTTATACCTACATAGCGTTCCACATGATCATACCATGGCGCAATGTCTTTATAACGAATGGGCCAGTCTACACCAATACCCTCTCTGGCATTCGCTTCAAAGTCAAGATCACTTAACCTGTAAGTATGTCGACCCCATGTCAGTGACCTTCCACCTACCTGATAACCACGGATCCAATCAAATCGCTTGTCTTCATCGTAGGGATTGTCTGTGTCATTGACAAAGCTGTCCTTATTGGCAAAACTGATCCAGCCAGTACGGTTCTGCTTGTCATAGTCAGCTAACGCCTCCGCCGGCAGTGCTCCCCGATTAGGCATGTCCCAGTCATCCAGGGTCGCATTGGGATAATCGAGGTGCTTAACCATTCTGCCGCGTTCGAGAACAAGTGTCTTAAGGCCACTTTCTGTAAGTATCTTGGCTGACCATCCGCCACTGATCCCAGAGCCTACGACAATAGCATCATAGGTATTTGGATTATTTTGTTTGGGCATATTGAGGAATTCAATAGTTAGTGCTCACGGTTAATTTAACCATAATTATGAATTCCATAGATAGCAGACAACCTGATTCAAGTCTGACCAAGTGCACCAGAATTAAAACATTCATTCGTAGCTATAGACATACCTGACTTATGACCAATCAAATAGCGCTCTTCCAAATAGTAAGTAATCACTACTTTGTAAATCCTAAAACAATCGTATCACTTTAGACATTTTCAATCTCAATGATAACACCTCCATTAAAACATAATCAAAGAGTTTACATAACAATAAATATATTTCCGTATAGCGCTTCTTCGGATGAATGGTTGGCTTGATCAACTAAAATCATACTGAAATAGTAAAAATGAGCATAAACAAGTTTCTTCTTATAGCATAAATAGTATGATCGGATTTCTTAACTCAACTGATTTTCGTGAGAGATAATATTAATTTATGATAAACATCATAATATTATAATTATTAGAACATCATATTATAGCATAATAAGTTTACCTTCATAGTCGATTACTAAACCGTTATTTACGATTAAAACAATTCTATTATGAAGAAAACAATTATTTTTTTGATGATCGCCATAGTGGCTTTGATCAGTTTACGCTGTTCTACCGAACAGGACGATGTGAGTACAAGTGCTTCACAACAGTACGAAGACCTAAGGTCAGCGGCACCTGAAATTTACGGCTACCTGGAATGTCAGGGTTTTGATCTTGCCGGGGCTAAACTATACGACGAATATGTAGTTGTGGAGGGTGTTGCAATTAGACGTGATCTCATCAGTAAGAATATTGAAGCCGCCGAACAGAGTCCCACAAATGGGAGAACAGATCAATACGTGGTAAGCTTGACCCCTACAGGTGTAGTTGACTTCAGTAACGTCACTAATATTAAGTACTATATTCACTCAAGTATTGCTAACCTTACTGGCGATTGGGAAGGAGCGATTCATGACGCTCTTGATGATTGGGAAAACATCAGTAATTGTAGAGTAAGTTTTGTTGAAACAACAAGTATCTCCTCTGCTGATATTAGGTTCTTTAATGATGCTGCTACCGGTGTGAGTACTTCTTATATGCCCGTCTGTGCTCGAAACATTCCAGGAGATTCTCATATGGCCGCTTATCCCAGTAATGGTGAACCTGGTTCATGGGTTTCTATCAACAACCATTGGAATACATCAAGTCAAGGTAATCGAGAAACCATTATTAGACATGAGGTTGGGCATACTTTGGGCTTAAGGCATGATAACTCGAGTAGTGAAGGTGCTGTAACTAGCTGTGGGGTGAATATTGGCCTCTCCGTAAAGCTCACTGGCACACCAACAGTTGAGAGTTCTTCTGTGATGGACAACTCAGTATTTACTTCAACAACAGTCCGCAATTTCACAAGCAATGACAAGAAAGCAGCTACATTTCTGTATCCGGAAGGACAAAGCGCTGTAGTGATAAATACTTTAACCCAATATTACAAGACCTCTTCATCCAAGGATATCAAATTCACTATGACTTCTCCCTCTGTAAGGATGTATCGTTACCATGTAGAGCGACTACCACCGTGGAGCAGTACGCCGGTACAAACATCGGAGTATGTTACAACAAGTAATACCTTTTGGATGTACAATGTACCTCACGGTACCTGGCGTTTCCGAATAAACGGTCTCAACTACGGAGAAGATGTTACGACTCCAGGAATCATGAAAACAGTTACTGTGCAATAATTTAAGTACTTATCAAAGAACAAAAAGTCTCTCAGTTTTGAACCTGAGAGACTTTTTTTGGTGTAAACTGATTGCCAAATACGTTCTCAAAAAATTGGTAACGTTCAGAGGTTTGGTAATACTGGTGTCTTCAACATCTGGATAGTCTATAACAGTTACCAGCTGGCTTCCATAAATACTCTTAATATCTTGTGTGTCTTTGAGATCATCTATTCATTCCACAAGAAACTATGCCATCACATCTCCTGTCTACCCCTGAAAGCCAACAAAGCTTTTATCAACAATATCACGACAAAGGTCCTATCGTCATGCTCAATATGCTGAGGTTTCGAGTAGAAGCGGACTACAGCCAGTCCAAAGCGCTTGATCCGGGCAAAATCATTTCCGGTAGGGAAGCATATAAACTCTACATGAACGCCACAGCTCCCCTATTGGATAAAGCAGGAGGCCAGGTAGTCTATTTTGGAAGTAGCCGAGGTTTTCTTATTGGTCCTGAAGATGAGCAATGGGATACCATATTATTGGTAAAATATCCTTCAGTTGAGGTATTCATCCGGTTTGCTCAAGACAAAGATTACCTGAAAACTGCAGGCCATAGGGCAGCTGCTTTAGAAGACTCAAGGTTGCTGCCTACGGCTCAGCCGGCCCTTTAGATCCTTACCGGGTTATATTTTCCATCTTAGTCTAAGCCGATCTACTTGCTCTTCCGCCTCCGTGAGCTGCGAGATGCTTTTGCACCTTTAAGGTTTGCATTAGAGGCTCTAGGCGCAAGATCTTTTGCTGTAGTCGTCAATTTAAAAGCCACAAGGATCTCGTGATTAGTGGCACTGATTTCCTGAAGGTCACCCATCGCAGAGTTGTAATTGTAGCCAAAGTCCAAATATGGTGTAGTGACGCCAAGGCCGAGATTGACACTTTCGTTGGATCGATACCCTCCCATGATCCAGATGCGTTGTACAAATGATGCTCTCAGGTTGATATCGTACAGGTCAGGATCATCCGCTCTTAGCTGGTAAAGAAACAAGGGCTGCAGTTCCAGCTTATCAGGACTTATCGCAACAGTATATCCAACTGAGAAATTAGCCTCCTCATTGATGGACTCTCCTCCGCGGAAAAGGTATGGGCTTCCTACTCCTATCTCAAGATTGCGGTAGCGATATACGAAACCTGCTCCTAACTTGATATGGGTCTCGTCGAAGAACTCTGAATTGAGAAAGGGATCGTTTTGGTCAACATAAGGATTAGTACTAAAAGTGGTCGCATTTAGGGTACTCCTAATGAAACCAATGGTCAGTCCAAAACTAAGGCTCTGACCTTCGGTGAAGTATACTTTGTAAGACGTCCCCAGGTCAGCCATGGTAAGAGAAAAAGGCCCCTGGTCCTCCGACAGAATATTTGTACCTATCCCCAAATTGTTGATAAACGAGCCATGCGCATTGATAGAAGTATATGTAGGTAGGCCCAGGTCATTGTCACCTGTTACGGACGACTGGAAGCCCACGAACAGCTTGCCTTGCGTACCCATATAGGCCGGGTTGATCTGGGCTGGATTGGCCATATAAAGGTTTTTGTTAATGATCGCTTGTCCATAACCAGTGACAAGACTTCCCAAAAGTGTAAGTGTAATGAGTATTCTTTTCATGGCCATTACCTGATTAAAGTGATCGAACCTCTAAAGCTGATCGGGTTGGAAGAACTTATAAAAGTGAAGTAGTATGAACCGACGGCAAGTTCCCTACCGGAATTATCAACTCCATTCCAGGTATTCCGGTAGGCACTCGACGAGTAAACTTCCAAACCTGCATTATTGAAGATCCTCAAAGTATAGTGAGTATACAATCCTACATTCTGGATCTCCAGAAAATCATTGAATCCATCATTATTTGGTGATACAAAATCGTTGAACGGCAGGTCACCATCGCTCTCAACTACATCCAGCACATTAATGGTTATAGTCGTGGAAGATCTAAGTCCACCTGGGTCAATCGCAGCTACGATCAATTCATAGATATCTAGGCTCTCATAGTCTATCTTTCCAGTGACGGTCAAATCACCGGAAGCTTCGTCCAGGCCAAAGGGCACATCCACAGTCTCCAGCTCAAATGAGGGCAGATCACCGTCCACATCACTGGCAGTGATGGTGCCTATTAGAGCACCCGCTGATGACCTCTCCTCTATCGAGAATTCTTGCGCGGCTATAGATGGAGGCTCGTTAATAGGGAGTATTGCTATATTAAAGATCTTGCTGATAGCTTCACCTCCCGCATCTGTGACATTCACTCGTATAGTAAAGTTGGTCTCAGATTCAGCATCGAATGTAGCATTAGATAACAGCTGGTTGCCATTAATGACAAATGAATCATTGTCCCCGCCACCTTCGCCCCCTACAAGTCGAATATTAAATAAATCATCCGCATCTTCATCGATAACGTCAAATTCACCTATGAATATTCCGGTAGGTTGCTCCTCTTCAATCTGATTAGCCGATAGGACTATATCTGTAGGTGTATCATTAGCATCCTCAATACTGATCTGAAACGCAGCTGCAATGCTTGAACCTGATGCATCTGTACTTTGGACACGAACAGAATAAACACTTGCCTCTTCATAGTTGAAGTTCGCGTCGGTCAGCAATTCATTACCCGCGAGTCGGAAAAGCCCATTATCGGTATCGCCTTCACCAGCTACGAGTGCATAGGTATGATCATCATCAATATCCTGATCCGACGTGCTTAACTGTCCCACAATCGTACCAAGTGGTTGATTTTCTAATATCGCATTAGAGTTGAGTGCTACGGATTCAGGATGATCGTTGATATCGTTGACGGTGATCTCAAACCTATTGACCACCAGCCCACCAGAACCATCATTGCCTAGCACATCGATAAAGTATTGAGCGTCTGCCTCATGATCAAATACTTCGATAGTCAAAAGACTGCTTCCATCTACCTTGAAAAGGTTATTGTCATTCGTACCCGGGACCAATGAAAAAGCTGGTTCTCCAAGATCTTCATCTTCTATTGAGAGATCACCTACACCCGTTCCTACAGGTTGGTTTTCGTCAATATCCAGGTTCGACAATTGAAGCAACGTAGGATCATCATTGGTATCAATGATCTCAACAGTGAATGGTTTCTCAAAAATACCGTCGTTGCGGTCATTGGTTGCTATTCTTACACTGTAGCTAGACCTGGATTCAAAATCGAACGTTTTGGCCGTGATCAATCGACCGTCAGCTATCGCGAATGCATGATTATCTGTGTCACCTTCTCCTTCAACCAAAGCGTAAAAATGATCATCCCTGGCATCTTCGTCCATGGTAGTTAAGCTCCCTACAACTATCCCGGGGGCCAGGTTTTCCAATGTCGTATTGTTATCAAGGATTATGTCCGTAGGAACATCATTTTTATCCTCCACCTCGATAACAAAGCTTGACTCCACACTACTTCCACCAGTATCACGGGAGCGGACTCTGATGGAGTAATTGGTACTGGATTCGAAGTTTAGTGTCCCGGCAGTCCTGACCTCATCACCCACTATGTTGAAGAGATCATTGTCCGAATCTCCTGCTCCGCTGACCAGCCGGTAGGTGAAGCCATCATTGCTGTCCTGATCTTCCGTTTCCAAATCCCCCACTACCGTTCCGGCAGGCAGATTCTCTGCGACGAGTTGGTCTGACATGCTTATTGCAGTCGGTGGGTCATTCGTATTTGTTATTGCCAGATCAATGATCTCACTAAACAGACCGCCGTTTTGATCATCAGTCAGAATATTGATAAAATATGTCCTGCGGCCTTCAAAATTGAATACCACTTTAGTGAAGAGCTGGTCTCCTACAATGGCAAAGTCATCATTGTCGTTATTACCGGTACCTGTAAAGGAATAGATGTGCCCATTGGCCGTATCATCATCGGTAGATGTAAATGTACCTACCAATACACCTGCTCCCTGATTCTCTGCAATGGCCGTATCGCTCAACATTATCCTTGTCGGTCGATCATTGATATCGTTTATTCTGACCTCAAATTGCTTTTCAAATGCATCATCTTCATTATCGGTAGATGATAGGCGTATACTGTAAGTATCCTGCTCTTCAAAATTGAAAGGTTGGTTAGCCACCAGTTGACTCCCTGAGATACTAAATGCAGCATTGTCAGTATCCCCTTCACCACTAACCAATGCGTACTCAAAAGTATCACCAGCATCTTGGTCCTCAGTACTTAACACCCCGATGGCATCACCAACAGCATTGTTTTCATTGATAGTGTTAGCTGATAACTCCAGATCGGTTGGAGCATCGTTGATATCATTGATGGTGATCGTGAACACCTTTTCATAGAGACCATTTTTAGCATCTGTTGTTCTTACTCTGAGGCTTAGCTCGTCTTTTGTTTCAAAGTCAGGGCTTACGGCCAACAGCAACTTATCCTGGTCTATCGAGAATGCGTCATTATCGTCATCACCTTCTCCCGCGACCAAAGAGTAGGTATGGCTATCTCCATTATCAATGTCAATCGTAGAGAACTGCCCCACTTCGGTACCTACCTCTGAATTCTCATCGATTGCACTCGCACTAAGCTCTACTCCCATCGGCACATTGTTGTCTCTTACAACATAAGGAGCTGAAGTATTCCCTTCAGTACCATCATTTTGGAAGGTGATTGAATTGACCGAACTAACCATCTCATCGTTATCAGCATCATAGATCTGGAAGGTGACGGTCTCACCTCCTCCTGTGTTGCTCCATACAAGTATGTGCGCCACGTAACGGTCATCAGCATTCACAAATGAGGTACTGGCAACTCCACGAAGCTCATTGTTCACAAAAGCACCAATCATACTCGAGGTAGATGTGAGTTCAACACTCCTAACCTCAGCGACCGCTACTACGGCCATTGAATTTTCAAACTCATTGGCATTCACAACCCAATTGGGTGCCTGCGCCATAGTAGTCAGCGCAGAGGCTATCGATAAGATCAAAGTGATTGTTATATTCTTCATAGTCCTACTCCTTTATCACCTTAAGATTGAAAAACTCTCCACCTGTATTGAACCTTACCATGTAAATACCTCCTCTTAGATAAGCGCCATCAATGCCCTGACCATCCCACTCTATCCGCCAGTTACCTACCGGAATGGTTTCGTCAAACAAATTTCGAACAAGGCGTCCGGTCAGATCATAAATATTGACGGACATCCACTGCTCCATATCCACAGCACCTGTCAAGCTGATGGTCTGGTCAAAAGGATTCGGAAATGCCTCAATGCTCTTGAACAACGAGTTCGATGTAGATGTCAGGACTAACGGGCTCCCCAAAGAGCCTGTGAGGTGATTTAAACTGAAACTGACTCTCTCCTTAGCTTCTGATATCAAGCCATCATCATCGAGGACCATAAATCGTACCTCTGTATCGCTGGAAGAACCCCCGATGGTAAGAAAGAACTTATGACCATTGGTCGAGGGATCAAATACGGCTTCTGATACCCCTCGCAATTCATCTCCCACAAAGGCACCAACCATGTAATTGCTTTGATCCTCACTACCTGGTCCTTCAATGGCAGCTATGACGGTCATGTTGTCCACGAACTGCGACGGAGTGTAATGCCATTGATCAAAGTGAAGTAGGGGCTCGTCCCATATACGTCCATTGATCAGTCCTTCGTTTGGATAAGTAAGTGTACCTGGGTTGGCCAGTTTGATCATATAGCCTCCACCAGGTCGGAGCGTGTTAAGACTTCCTATCCAACCAATGTTTTGCTCATAGATCGCAAATTGGAGTTGACTTTTAATGATATCACCGGAGGTTGCGCTCAAGCTTCCCAGACCTTCATTGATATCCATGTTCACATTAGGTATGAAACCCAGCCAATTCCAATCTTTCTTAAGGTCGATAGGTAAGTCTTGTGGTACAATCGTAACACCTTGATAGTTGATTGTCCCGCTGTTAGCTAGTTTCAACTTGTACATCTCACCTACCTTCAGTGTTTTCAGGGTTCCAGCCCATCCATTGGCATTAGAGTAATCATCTATTCCCGATAGGCCTTTGATCTGGTCTCCCTGAGTGGCGCTCAGTGTACGCAATAGACTATCACTTTTATAGAGACTGTTCGAGTTGAGATTGAACGAAATCCACTGCCAACCTGATGTAACAGGCAGCTCCTGAAATATATCGTCAGTCGTCTCGAAGAGTATGGGCGCAGAAGGTACACCACTGGTGGAATTAGAAACAAAGGCTATGTCGTTAGGCGTAACATCACCGCGAATGGCGCCAGCACTCGCATCCCAAATGCGAAACTCCAGCGTCTCTCCTTTTCTAGTATCACTATATACCGTCACAAAAGCCTGGTAGTTGTCGAAAGCGGAGACATACTCAAGGTAAGACAGACCCCTGATCTCATCACCGACAAATGCGGCCAGTATATCATTTGGATCAGTTGATATCACGCCTGATACACTTACCTGGCCTATTACATTCATCGATAGCTCAAAATCTGAAGGGTTTACTACCCAGCCAGCAGGTGGATCAGTGAACACATTGATGTCCAACAACAATATCTCATCAAAACCAAAGTCAGTCGTCAACCGAATGTCCTCCGTGAACTGACCAATATTGAGATCAGGTGCAATGGTGAATTCCACAGTCAGTGTTGACGAAGGCGCGATCGATCCACTCGAAGGTATGGCAGTGAGCCAGGGCGGAACATTGGTCAGTGAAAACGACTCTTCCGATCCCGCTCGATTGATAATCTCTACTTCAAATGAGAGCGGTTCCAAAAACTCCTTACTCAGCTCGAGATTCCTTTCACTCCATTTTATAGAATTTCTGTCAACAAATGCTGTCCAGGACGCTCCAGAGGCCTGTACATTTCCTCTTTCATCTTCTACATCCACAACCACAATATCCAGGATTACATTTTCTATTAAGTCAGCCTGGGTTGGATTAGGTGTGATGATGATCTGATCTTCATTCACTGTCCATGTAAAGTCTACATCGCTGACTGGTCGTGGCAAACCAATATTGGCAGACTCCATATCAAGGATAACACCCTGTTGATTTGGCTCACCACCGGTCAGATTTAATCCATCCGGTTGAATGTTGATGAGTTGATCATCAAAAGTTGGATTTAGAACCGGTATTCCACTTTCTTCTTCGTAATGTTCGAATGGATAATAGGCAACAAGGCCTAATTCATCTCCCTGAATGTGTGCGTTACGGTCCGCATCGATCTGTTCAATATTCCTGGCCAATTTCCAAATTCTGAATTCATCAATATGCCCATCGAAATAATGATCCAAAGTGGTCGTCATGGCCCCTGTAGTCCCCCTGGCGCCTATCCACATATTTGCACCAGCAATTCCACCAAAATTTTCAGCGCTGGTATTGGCCCTTAGTTCTCCGTCCAGGTAAAATGAAATGTTTCCTTTTCTCTTGAGGGCCAGGGCCAGATGATGCCAGTGATCATCCAGGTATTCATTACTACCGCCAGTAACACTGAGCGTTTGCCCATTGCTGCTCGCATAGAGGTCTCCTGATGAATTAAAACCGATACTCAATGAATGCAAAGGATTGGTGGTATTAGGATCGTCACCGCCAACACCTTCAAAACCACGTCCACTAGAAAATAGGGCGGCTTCACCCTGACCAGTTGCCCCTTTAAACCAAAACTCCACCATAAAGTCGTTGACATCTTGAATAATGACAGTTGACCCGGTGTTAATTTCCAGATAGTCATCAATTCCATCAAAATTTGCTGCGTACCCCTGAGGCTGTATGCGCCATTCACCGAATATTTCCGCCTGCTTCGATCTGGCCAGATCAATAGACAGATCTCCTCGTCCTTCATCAAAAGGCCAGTAGCCGATCAGGTCCACCTCTGTCCCCTTGAGGGATACAAACCGCCTGGAGGCAACCTGTCCTTGCTGAAGGTAGGTATCCCAGATCCTGAATTCATGTATCGCACCATCAAAATGCAAACCGCCACCTACTGAAGGTTTGCCCAAAAATATTGGTCCTTCTCCTTTAAAAATACCGGTGACATCTGCGCGATCTATTACAAATCCTCCATCCCGGTAGGCACTGACTTTTTTTGAATCTGCGTCATAGGATATGGCATAATGATGCCACTTATCATCGTCCAAAGGAAGCCCCTGGCTTGTAATTACCTGCCCTGAAAATTCTATGGTGAGTTTATCGGCATCAAAACCGATCTGGACCCTGTCACCGGCCGACGAACCTTTGGAAAAGACGGTTCCAGCTGAACCAGGAACATCACGTTGCAACCAAAATTCCGTTGTGAATGATGAACTAAGGACAGATGCATTTTGTACCCGAATATGGTCATTCACACCATCAAACCCTACACTAGTGCCATTTGTCAGCTCTCTGCCATTGAGTACACCCTTCACAGCAAAGTTTTTTGTAGTCAGACGCCCAGCTACAATTGGCTCATCAAACTGTATGCTTATCTCGTCATTTATACCTAATATACCATCTGCCGGCTGAGGTGATCCAAACAATTGGGGGCGCTTGGTGTCTTTTATACCCAGTAAGGCTGGCGTAGGGGTCTCAATCTCATCACCTGGACCCAGTACACATACGGCCACTGCCCTGATCTCATATTCACGGTCGGGCAAGGAGGACATGTCCCAGGAATATACGATCTCAGTAGCACCATTGATCTCAGTACTGGTTGATACTTCTCCCCGACCTAGAGCATAAGTGTAATCATCAGTGTTTTTGTAAAAGTTATGATCTGTGATCCATAAAGCACTTCCAAGGCCCCTGTACTGGAATTTTATATGGCTAAAGTTGATATTGTTCAGGTCATAACTGTCGATGTTGACGCTGAGTATATCAGCAGGATTTGTTTTGCTATTGACAACCCAGTTATTCGTTGGCTCAGAGATCTCGATATCCGTACAGCTAGGTTGAAAATGAACTGAAAAGAACGCATCAGCCGAAATGTCCTGCACAAAATCCAACGGATTTGATTGGCACCTCGATTCGAAGAGGATCCTCACGTTTTCATAGTCAAAAACATCAGCTTTGTTTTTCGTTACCAACATGGTCTTGGTCAATGTTTCCCCAGCCTTGACTTTGAAGTTCCGTCCTCCCGATATCAACCCGTCCACCGACACAGTCAATCCATCAGGGTTTGTACTTGTATCCAAAAGCAAACCGTAGATCACATCATCGCCTGTTTCCGAATTATTGGTCATTTTCAGAGTAAATTCGGCAGCCTGGTTATCAGGAATTCCTGTTTTAATTGGGTCTTCGATGACAATGTCCGGTTTTTCTACCTGCGATGTTTTTTCATGCAATACCATGCCGGGGTTATAGTATTGGGTAACATCCTGGTCTTGATATGGGCAACTAGTCGCACCACCTAAAACCTTAAATATTGGACCTAGTTTGTCGTCCGCCTTGTAAACATCAACAGTATATGAGTCTGTGAAATCGCCATCATCTAAAGTGAAGCTTATAGCATTGGATGTTGTAGTACTTGTTGATTCATCCAAAACACCTCCGCCTCCATGATGGGTATTAAGCTCGTATTCAATACCTGCTTTTCCTCTGATCTCCTTAGCCAAAATGGTTGAAGCCGTGATCTTCCACTTAAATGAGGATGAACTGGTAGTATTGTTGCTGGATGTAACAGATCGACTAAAAGAAGTGCCCCCATCGAATGAATAATTTTCTATTAAACGATTAGGGTCATTTGCTGCTTCAACTTTGGCCCTTTCATTATTTCTTAACTGTTGAATCCATCCGTTGATTTGATTATTGTAATAATTGATACGATCATCTACCGGACTATCATCACCGGCCGGCAAAATGATGGCATAGCTTGGACCATTGGCTTTAGCTATATTTCCTACAGCCACCTCGGCTCCCCAGACAAGATCGTCATTGGCTGTCCCGAACCTGGGATCATCTTCTTCGACATGTGAAAAATATTGTACTACCCCCGGAATCCGTGGCTCATTTAGAGGATCAGATGAATAGGTTAACAAATTATTCCTTAACTCGATCAGGTTGGGGATTAATTCATTCTCAATGAAGGCCTGAGTATATATAAAACTCGTTGCAAAGTTAAGGTTAAAGGTAACAGCTGATCCGATATCCAGTTTGATGTCGTCTGGTTCATTGTCGTCATAAACTATTGTCATTTGATCAGAATCGCCATATACGATATTTGTAGATGAGCCAACAAAAACATCTCCATCAGTTCCGACAAAAGTCGGATCACTACTGGTACTTATCGTTTCTGAAGTGGATAGTGTATAGCTTTTGGATGTTGACGAAGAGGATGATTCCTCTACCTCCATACCGAGTCCTAGGGAGAGTTTCACTCCAGTACTCTCGATGATCGCAACCCCCACGCCCATGGCAACATGAAAAACGAGATCACCAATATTGACAATTTTTCCGTCTATTACTTCAGTCTGAAATGCCTCATAACTTCTGGAGGTGTTAATCGATGTACCAGCCGTCCAACTTGTAGAACTGTTAGAACCTGGAGGATCTCTTAGTATGGCAAAAACTTCATCTGGGCCTTCGGTAACAAAGCTATTTCCTTTGGGAACTGCCCCCAACACATACCCCCTTAACGGTCCGCTATCAGGCCAACTGGTACTTATAGACCCGTTATTTCCCGAAAAAGCAGTCATGCTAAGTGTCCTGGTGTAGTCAATGACCTCATCATCAGTCGAAAAATTCGGTGAACCTGCAGTGAAAGTATACACCGCTGAACCATTCTGATCAAAAGCCAATACATCATCACCACTTCCTTCCTTGAGGTCATTTGACACCCTCAATTCTCCATCAACAACGGGCACCTGATCACTGGCATTCCCATCATCAGCATTTATGTATTCTTCAAACAGATTGATCTTCATTTGATAGGTGGATTTCTGTTTGAAAACAGGGTAGCCGTCAGGATTTCCAGGAGTTTGACCTAGCGTATATAAGACTGAAGCTCCACTATCATCGTATAATGGAACATCTAATTTTGTGTCAGTTGTCGGGTCGCTTACCACTTTTATTGTTGGCTCACCAAAGGCCTGACCACCACTGATATTGGTCACTTCCATTACAGGCGAGACCCTTAGTATAAAATCACGTCTCGATTCCAGTTTAAATGTATCTGAAGCAATGGTAAATGTTGTATCTGCCACTACGTTAGTAAATACATTATCGAAATCTTGCGGATCATTAAGTGACCCCCCTATTATACCTTCACCAGTCACTTCTATTTTTAGTGTATCAACATTTTCCTCTCTTATCTCAAATGTGTTGCGCAGATCCAGGTTACCGCTGATGACAGGCACATTGTATGATCCGGCATCTACTCTGGTGATTATAAATTCTTCGGGTGGCAATAGTGTGAGATATTCACCGGATTTTACATCGGCTGAAATGGTCAGGTCAGTTTGATCATATTCAGTTAAGGAGTTAATAAAATCTTCTTCCGATGAGGAATAAATTCTGGTTCCAACCATTTCTCCATCCAGAGGATCTATGGTACCGGCATCAACCTTAGTCTGGGTAATAATAAGGTCTCCCGTACTACTCTTTGGAGTAATGATAATGCTTGCGTTTCCTATATTGTTATTGGACAATCCAAAACCAAGAGGATATGCCGCTTCTACAGGACCCCCAACTACCCGTCCGGCCACTCTCACCAATGTACTATCAACGAATTCCAGACCATTGATAACTCCGTTAAAATCGAATGTAGGAACGTTTGGAGAGCCGGTGGGCGGAGGAAATCTTCCTTCATCTACAAAAACGTGATTCCCTTTTGAAACCTTGAGGGAGTGCTCCCCTATCGGAACATCAACGGTGAACCTACCCAAGTTATCAGAAGTAATAAAATTACCGTCCTGATCGGTAGCTGGCAATCCGTCGATTGATATTATGACGCCCTCTACCGGGATTGTCGTATTGTAGTACCTTACTGTACCAGAAACAGCAAAAGAAGATATATCTTCAAAGTCTATCCCGTTATGAACAGAAGAACCCGGACCAATGATCCTCAACTGTTCAAATGGGTCAAATTCGTGTACTCCAAATATTGGAATAAAGCGATAAACAGAACCAGACGATTCATAGGGTATCCCCTGGATCACATAATTACCATTGCTATCAGTTATACCCTTATAAGCCAACTGGCTTCTTCCTGGTGTTATATCTGACCAGGTGGCATTGACCAGCAATCCGTGGTTTTCGTTGAATTCTCCAAGGTCCTGTGTAGCATCGTAGAACTCATCTCCGATACCTGCCTGCAACCTCCAGTAGCTTACGAGACCGTCTTCATCTTTCGGAATAAACCGATAGGCACCTGTTGCGATTTCATCTAATGTTAGCGCTTTGCTCCATAGCCTGATCTCATCAATATTTCCCTGGAAAAATGCTCCGCTTTGATTTTGGTTGCTTCCGAATACGATGTTTTCCCTGTTATTGGCTGGCGTAGATCCGGCGACCAATTTTTTAGAAAATATAGTGTCAGCGTTAACTGTCGCATACAAGTTAAGGCTATCTCCGGGATCATAGGTAGCTGTTACCTGAAAAAAGCTATCTACCGGATTGGTAAATGGCATGGTCAATGTTACATCTCCTACCGTGAAGCTAAGATTGGCCTGGTCGTAAGTCAATTCATATTCCGGGCCTTTGTTAAAAAGCTGTTGGGTACCAGAGGCGTTGCTCTTTGCCCACATCTGAAGGGTAAAACCGCCTTCAAGGTCAAGTTCATTATGTCCGTCCCGGTGGGCAACCACCAGGCTCGCATCCGTTCCGTTGAGGTAAATGCTTTTTCCCTGCAATTCACCGTCCGTTTCGGCAATAATATTGACGTCCTGTACCGCTGTGCCACCTTCGAAAGTCACCCGACCTGAGACAGTGCCCTCAGGCAGTGCAAATCCGTTTCCTTCCACATAATTAGTGAAAAGTTGATCTTGAGCAACTTCAAAGCCACTGGTGAAGACTGTGTATTTGTAAATGATGCCAAACTGCACAAATTCATCCTTATAACTGGATTGATTACCAGGTACAGTTGCTATCAACGTAGAGTCCTGAACGCCCAACGGTGTTCGATATATCTTGAACGAAGTAATCTCATCAGCACGATTGGTAACATTCCATTTTAGCTCTACAAAATCAGGGTAATAGCCTTTGGATGCGAATAAGTTTTCCTCAAATACAGCAGGAAAGTAACTAACATCCATGGGAAATCCATTAACGACATCAGCATTGCCACCATGTGGTAGTGGCATGGGACGGTAGGTAGATGCTCCTATCGCTCCCCCACTTACACCGACAGTCGCATTTCCACCGGTCACCGGCATGGTACCCTGGTTGCCAACATACCCAATGCTGATCAGCGTCTGACCCTGGCCCCAACTGTCAAGACCTATTGCCAGTATGATACCTATTAGGAATATCCTTTTCATATCCGTATAATTTTCATGTTGAGAATACCTTAATGAAAATTATCTCGCACGGATAATGTACCAGACGTATGCATTTACGGGCCGGGTCTCCGTTTCGTGATTACCCGAGTTAGCATAATCACTGCTAAAAGAAGGAATGTCAAAGTTGTGATTGTGAGCGCCTGCTACCTCAGTCGTGGTTGTTCCATTTTCACCTATTGTATCAGAAAAATCTGGTAATCCAGTGCTGCCGTGTCCGCCATTGCCAAGTCTCTGAGTATGGGAATGGTTTCCTTGCGTATCAGTGCTCCAAAGAGGAGGGTCTACATCATGTTGGTGGTCTTCAAATGCATGAGATTGGTAGGAACCAACTTGGTCACCAGTGTTACCACCGTCTCGTATACCTACCCTCACCGTTGCATCAGGGTCTTTACCTACCCCGGAATCCACACCTCTAACAAAAACACCTCTTAGGTCAGGAAGGTTGAAATCACCCGACCCGGTTCCAGTGCTACCATCGCCCCAGGCAGTACCTATTGCTGCATGTAGTTTAGGATAGTTGGTGGAAGATACAGCCCGACCATCGCATTCAATCCACCCATCCGGAACGTTGGTCTTCGGCCCACCAAAAATGATAATAGAACCCACAGGTACACCATTGTCTGCAACCTGGGCATAAGGTACACTTTGCATTTCTGCATCGCTGATCGTAGCAAATGTGCCTCCCACTACTTTGGTTTCTACTTTCAGGAAGTAGTCGTTATTATTAGCAAAATCAAGGCCCTCATAAGTTCCAGTTGTAGGTGTTCCCTCACCAATGACGACATGAAACACACCATAGGCATCTGTAGCAACGCTGGTATGACTTTCCACATAGGCAGCAGCACCCCCATCAGGATAGATGGTGAATTGCACTTCAATGTTTACACTGCTAAGAGCAGCACCATCGATATTCCTGGCATATCCCTGGAAGCTGAAGCCCTTTTCATCAAGGTCCAGCTGGGCCAATGCCATATGACCACTGATAAATAAGAAAAAGATGGCGGCTAAGAATTGGTAATTGTTCTTCATAATAAAAGTATTTGAGCACATTCGTTAAAAAGTTCTGACCATGCTGGTGAGCCAATTTTGGGATGAACTTAAGTCGCCTTTTGTTGCTCTGAAAAAAAATGGGAAGACCTCCCCATTACCTGGGACAAAACATGGGATCCATGGGAAGAATGATATAAACAAAGTCATTTGTCTTGAAACATTGAATTGATCGTAGGTCGCGTGGGAGGCCCCAACTTGCCTATCAAATGATTGGCTTTTGTGTTTTCCAAGATTATCTGGCCATTTTTATGGTAAGAATTGTCAAATGAGAATACCACTTTTTAAGCGTATCAAATCGTTGATCCCGCTCAATGTCTTATTCTTTTTGCTGCTGTCGGTCAGGTCAATTGATTGCTTTGCTATTCAGGGAGTCCCCTTCAGCACTTACTTTTCGCCAGCCGATTATTCAGCAGGTCTTCAGAACTGGGCATTTGTAGAAGACAACAGAGGCATACTGTATGTAGGAAATGCAGGTGGTGTACTTGAGTTTGATGGACAACATTGGAAACTTATAACGCTTCCGAATCACAGAAGTGTGAGATCACTGGCCTGTGACACCAATGGTCGTGTATGGGTAGGTGGCTCAGGCGAGATCGGGTATCTGTCTGCTGATAGTCTGGGACGTACGATATATGTTTCATTGCTCCAGTCCGTACCCGAACCATATCAGGACTTTCATAGGGTTTGGAACATATTTATCGCGAACGAGGGAATTTACTTCAAGACCGATTTCGCCATCTTTCGATGGTCGGGAGAAGAGATGAGTGTATGGCCTGCCGACCCCAAATGGCACATGGCCCATTTCATCAATGATCAGTTCTACGTCCGAAAGAAGGGCGTTGGACTCTTCAGAATGGAAAAGTCCTCCAACGAAGAAACGCTTCAAATTATTCCCGATGGCGAGCGAATGGCCAATCTGTATACCTATGTCATGCTTCCCTTTGATGATGATCAATTACTGGTAGGTACACGAGAAGAAGGCTTTTTCCTTTATGATGGTAACAAGTTTGAGAAATTCGATACCAAGGTGGACGATCGCTTGATCAAAGCACGTATTTTCTCTCCTCCGGGGCTGGCCTTACCTAATGGCCAATTTGGTATAGGCACTCTGGCCGACGGTATTTTCATCATCAATCAAAAAGGAGAGCTTGTTCATCATCTAAACACTGAAAACGGACTAACCGACAATACCATTCTTTCCTCTTATGTAGACAGGAAAGGAAACATCTGGCTAGGACATGACAAAGGCATCACCCGCATGGCTTATGGGTCTCCTTACTCACATTATGCGACTGATAAGGGTATCAAAAGCTGGGTTACGGCGATAACAACCTACGGTGGAAAGCTATTTATTGGCGACTTTGATGGGTTGTATGCATTTGATCCTGCGGCCGACCAATTTCAACAATTGGACCCTTCCGTTACAGAAGTGTTTTCATTGCTCTCCACGCCGGATTATCTCCTCGCCGGAAGTGCTAAACTGGGTATATACGAGATCAAAGAGGGTGGCCCTAAAATACTCACCTCCACTGCCAATAACGATTATCAAGTATTGAGTCTTCACCATTGGAATAGAGATCCCAACTATGTATTTGCAGGCTTGCGGGACGGACTAGCCGTACTACAACGTCAGGAAGAAGATTGGATCGACAATAGTCGATTACCGGAACTCAACTTTGATGTCTCAAGTATTGCCGAAGATGAGAATGGCAATCTATGGCTGGGTACTGGGAACGGTCGCATTATTCGTATCGGGTTTCCTGAGCTACTGAATGACAGCCCAGTGACCACCCAAAAGGTTGAACAAACAGCTTTCGGCAAAGAAAACGGCCTCATTGACGGATTGCTGACACCTTTCTATATAGATGGCCAAATCTATGTCACCGGCCTCAATGAAACGGTCTTTACGCTCGATGAAGAATCCCAAAACTTCATACATACACCTCTCTTTGATGAAGCCAAAACCGGTCATCCACTTGGAAGCTTCAAGCTACGGGAGGATGATGACGGTAATGTCTGGATCACCTCGACCTATGGCACTCCCTATATGGCGCGACCTCAGGGCAACAACAGCTACAGCTATGATGTGATGCATTACATGGGTGACAAACAGATTATGGACTCCTACCCTTCCAGTGACGGTACTGTATGGTTCTCCGGAATTCAAGAACTCATTAGGTACGAGCCTCAGTTTGATCATGACAAAACCATAAAAACGGGTTCATTGATACGAAAGGTAGCTTACAATGGGGACCTGTTATTGTACGGAGGTATGGGTCCGTCAGGGGAGATCAAAATAGAACAGAGCCATGAGGCCATTACTTTTTCGTATCTCAAACCCGGTGAGTTGGTACAACCCAGGTTCCGGACAAGGATCGTCGGTTTTGATGAGCAATGGTCTTCATGGTCCAAAGAACTAAAGCAATCATATACTAACCTTCCACCTGGTGACTACTCATTTCAAGTAGAAGCAGAAGAAAATGGCACAACAAGCATCAACTTCACGGTACTCCCAAAATGGTACCAAACGTGGTGGGCTAAACTTATCTATGCGCTATTGCTGGTGCTGATATTGGAAATAGCCCGACGGGCGGTGAAACGAAGGGTACAACTGCAGGAGAAAAAGAAGTTTGAGCTTATTCAGGCCAGGAATTCTTTGAGTGAAAAAGAGATCCTGCTCAAAGAGATCCATCATCGTGTAAAAAACAATCTACAGCTGGTCTCAGGAATACTGGAACTACAAGCTTCGAAAGTCGATAACAAGGCACTCCGAGACAATCTTTTTGAGTGCCAGAAAAGGCTTGGGTCTATGGCCTTGATCCATGAGCAGCTGTATAAGGGCGAGAATCTAAGTGAGATCAGTTTCAAGGAATATATACACCAACTAACCAATGACATTGCCACAGCCTTTGGCAGCCCAAAAAGACGAATAGAAATTGACATTGATGTCATTGATATTCGCTTCGACGTAAACACTGGTGTCCCACTTGGTCTGATCGTGACGGAGCTTATCACCAATACGTACCGACACGCATTCGGCAATAGAAAAAAGGGTAAAGTAAAGCTCAGGTTACACCATTTAGATGACGATGATTATCAAATGATAATACAGGATGATGGCGTGGGAATACCTGAAGGTTTTGATTTCAAATCATCCAAATCACTCGGTATACGGCTGGTCAACGGGCTAGTAAGACAACTGGACGGAGATTGGGACATCCAAAATGGCGTGGGGACAACTGTCACTATCAACTTCAAAGACAATCATCAGCATGAATAAGGACAGCATACGTATACTTTTAGTTGAGGATGAATTCATAACCCTTGAAACCCTGTCGACAGTATTGAGCGAGATGAATTATACCATCTCCGGAGATGCCATGAGCGCCAAAGAGGCCCTGACCATTCTTGATAAAGGAGAGACGGACCTTGCTATCCTGGACATTCATATCAAGGGGCCAAAAGATGGGATATGGTTGGCTGAGCAGATCAAGAAGAAGTACAAGATCCCTTACATCTTTCTTACTGCTTTTGGAGATGAGTTCACTGTACAGCGGGCTATAGCATCCGAGCCCTATGGCTACCTTGTCAAACCTTTCAACAAGGTCGATATTTTTACCGCCATAGAAGTGGCCTTAAAGAACTATGCCAAGCATACCATAGCGGAGGATGCTAAACCTGTCCCACGGTCTGGGCAAGACAACCACATTCGAAGCAGTAGGTACATATTCATCAAAGACAGCTATGCTTTTCTGAAACTCAAGATCGATGAAATACTATTTATAAAATCGGATAAGAACTACCTGGAAATACACATTCCCGGTAGAAAACATGTCGTTCGGGGTAAACTTCAGGAGTTTGTCAACCATCTGTTACCAGAACAATTTCTCACTGTGCACCGGTCCTATGTGGTCAACCTGGATATGATCGATAAAATAGTTGCCAATCATATTTCGATTGGTAACATCGACATTCCTATTGGCAATAGTTACAAAGAGGAGCTTAAAACCCGTTTAACGATTTTTTGAACAGACTGATAGCTTAAGCAAGACAGATAGGAAAAGCTCTTACTCACTCGATAAAAGTCCAAAGTACCATTCACTTGCATACTCAGTTTACCCAGATCAGAGCTCATTAAGCAAAAGCTCATTACTTTGTAATAAAACCATGATAATGAGAAATGTAATCCTATTTATATTGATCTGTCTGTCCTGTTCATACAGCTCTTTGGCGCAAGGGCAAGATCCAGATCTACCTCAATATTTACAAAATGAGGCATTCGCCAAGATGGGCCTACCCTTTTCCCAGGCAGTCAGGCTTGGCAATGTACTTTACCTTTCCGGTCAGCTAGGTAATGTCTCTAACAGCATGCGTCTTGCCGAAGGAGGAATAGGTCCGGAGACAGCCCAGACGATGGAAAATATCAAAGCGGTACTCGAAGAAAATGGCTCTTCTATGGATCAGGTGATCAAATGCACTTGTATGCTGGCTGACATGGCTGAGTGGCCTGCCATGAATGAGGTATATGCAAAGTACTTTCCAAATAACAAACCAGCCAGGAGTGCATTCGGAACTTCCGGATTAGCACTAGGGGCACGTGTAGAAATTGAATGCATGGCCTATGTCAATGATGATTGAAGATCAAGCCAGGTCATTGGACCTATCCGGAAGGAAGCGGATAAAGGTGATTTTTATGTAATGCTCGTCGAATTTCATCGTATTACACCCGGAGGATTTAGCTCATAGTGTTACGCCGGCTCTTTTATCGAAATAGTCCCTAGAGGAGATCTCTCGATTGGCAATGCTGCGTTATTGTAAAGGCTCAATCTCACTAACGTGCTGATTTTTAGTTGAAAGGTAGCTCCTTCATTATCACGAGAAGAGACACTGGCCCTTCCACCTAACAGGCGGGATCTCGATTGGATGTTCTTCCAGCCATGACCTGTACCATGGGTAAGGAGTTCCTTATCAAACCCGGCTCCATTATCGTCAATAGTCAACTCTATACCCTCGATGGTCCTTTTAAGGTTGAGTTTCACCAGAGTAGCACTCGAATGCTTCAGGATGTTGTTAAGCCACTCCTGACAAATCCTGAAAATCGAAATTCTTTCATCTTCGCTGAGCTCAGAAAGGTCTTCAATCGATTCAACATCTAACTTGACCGTGCCACTTACATTGATATTGAGTGCTAACTCCTGGATCGCCTCGGCAAGTCCCCTCTCTTTGAGTGTCAATGGCATCAACCCAAAACAAATCCTCCTGAGATTATCTGACATAGACTGGAGCACATTATTGGCTGTCTCAAAGATCTTCTTTGCTTCAGGACTTGGGGTACGCGACTTTGACTGTAGCGCCTGCAGGTTAAGCTTTAGCACAGCTATCAACTGACCATAGCCATCATGAAGGTCTTGAGCATACCTAGATCTTTCAACCTCCTGTGAGTGTATGATGGCCTTCACCTGCTTGTCACGATTGAAAAGCTCTAACTCCTTAAGTTGTGTCTGGCGTTTGCGCTTATAGTAGTTATCTACGATAACGAGGGTCACCAATATGGTCATAAAGAGAAGTGTACTCATAAAGACTGCATTCTCATGTTCATCCATATTCTTGATATCCTGATCGAGTAGCCTGTTACTCAACGCAAGTAGATTGTCTTCGATGTAAGCATCAGCATCACTTTCCATCTTGGAGTAGCTACCATATTCCTCCATCCGCCTGTCAAAATTGATCATTAACTCATCGGCCTTGAGTATCACAAGGTCCATATTCTCGTTAAGCAACCTCGCCCATCTTCTTTCATCATTCGTCTGGGCAACTTCTATAAATACATTTTGCCATAGCTGAATATTGCTTCTTGCCTCAAGGAACTCCGACCTTGATTCCTCCGCACCCTTTTGCATGATGTATTCTGAGAGGGCAAGCAAGCATTCCTGGATACCAGTCTCCAATTCACCTACGATCTCCTCCATTCTCTCCCTTTTCACTCCCCGCAGTTGGTCCACATAAGGACCAACTTGATTATCCAATAAGTCATCAATATCATCTATCGCCTCACTTATCTCCAAATAATTGGCATCAACGCTCTCATCCATTGAAAGTACAGTCCTACCCTCAGCGTCCAGCTGGTCCAGTAGCCAGTCAAGTTGCTGAATAATGCCGGTCTCCTCAGGAGACTCAGCAATGAATATCATATCTCTGATCAGGCCTTCAATTCTCAACTCCATATCAGTATACTTCATCTTCTGAAGGGTGTCCCCTTCTACCAGATACCTAATAAGAGCAGCTTTTTGCTCATCCATGGAAGTAGCTAACTGCAGTGACTTGAACCTTAAAGGCATACTCCGCTGAGTGAGATTGTTCCTCGCCTCAATTGAACCCTGAAACTGGTATAAGTTGATCCCAACTAGTATGATAATGACAAGCAGAACACCTATTTCAACAAGGCTAAACGCAGCTGTTAATCTATTGAGTAACCTCTTCATTGCTCTATGAATAGCTCTGATCATGTGCAAAACTAGTTGTCTTGAAGTTATATGTCACTGAGGTAGGGATTGGTGGTGATACCACGGGCAATAGCAAATTTTACTAAGTCAGCAGTCGTTTGAATGTCCAGCTTCTTTAAAATATTATACCTGTGGGTCTCCACAGTTTTCTTGCTGATAAACAAGATTTCAGCGATCTCTCCATTTTGTTTACCATCGGCTATCAGTCTTAGCACTTTGATTTCTCTGTCAGAAAGAAGTTTAAGACGCTTATCATCATTTTCATACTTCTTGTATATGGTCATATGAAAAATATAATCCTTGATCTTACGGTCAAAATACGGTTGACCATTGTATACAGACCGTATTGCTTCTGTCACTACATCAATATTAGAATTCTTAGGTAGGTACCCGTCAAGCCCCTCTGAAACTGCTCGAGCAATAAAGGTGTGGTTAATATCCATAGATAGAAGTATGACCTTATACTCAGGATTCTGAGTTTTAAGTACAGATGCCAGCTCAAACCCATTCATTTTTGGCATTTTTATGTCCATGAGTATTATGTCTGCGTTTACTTCAAGGTGATTGGCCAAAACTTGTTTTGCCCCTTCAAAAGATCCTACAATCTCCATATCTTCCTCTTCCTCTAGCATAAAGGACAGGCCTTGCCTCACCAATTCATGGTCGTCAACAATCATTACTCTGATTTTCTCCTTAGTCATTTTATCTCTTTTGTAGACAGTCTGAAAGTTGCATTAAAAATAGATTTTATAGTAGTATATCTTATGATTTACATTGTTGAGAGGCAGAGGAACATTCAACCGAAATAAGTCCAGTTGTATACAGGTGGGTCACAACAGTGAATAAAAAGCTTGATTTAGTAAGCTTTCTTCCTTATTTATACTCCCAACGTATTTGAATTGTTTATTTCAATAACAAAGCAAACCGGTACGCTCCGAATCTAACTTGCCACACTCAGGAAACCAAACATTGAAATATACCCCTAACTACTGCGAAGAAAACATCTGGCATCTATGTCAAGCCCGTGATCTCGTAGATCAACACAAACGTGTGTTGTTTATCTCCAGTCTTAGCAGAAACACACCCCTAATGTTTCAAAAATCAGGTGTTGACGAGCTTCCTGTCTGGTGGGATTATCATGTCATCCTGATGGTAAGCAAGGCTGAGCAGCACTTGATCTACGATTTTGACAGCTCGCTACCATTCCCCACTGAGGCCCGACATTATCTAACCAACACATTTCAGAAAGTTTCTGAGATGAAGATAGAAGAACATCCTTTATTTAAGATCATTGAAGGTCAAGACTATGTTCAACAGTTCCATTCCGATAGGTCACATATGAAAAGTGAAATCGGCAAATGGATCTTCGAACCTCCTACCTGGCCAGTTGTATCCTCCAATGGTACTTTAGGACTATCTACACTCATGGATTTCTCTAATGCGAGTCAACAACGATCGTATAGATTAGAACAATTACTACAACTAGTCCAAGTACCAAAATAGTCTTGGATGCAACTACATGGAATTGCTCAATAACCTGTTGCAGTTACTTCAATCATGACTTACTTTTAGCCACTTTGGTACCCAAATTGTAATGCAGGATACACCCTTCTTACATGAGATATTTAAGCCACAACTCTTCTCAAGGGATGAGCTTGAATTGGTCCTAGATCAATTCACCCAGGTTAAGTTCAAAAAGAACGATTTTCTGGTAAGAGCAGGTGACGTGACTAACTATTACTACTTCCTGGAAAGTGGGTTTGTGCGATCTTATGCTATAGACCTGGAGGGCAATGACATTACATCCAAGTTTTACTCGCGACAGGATATAGTCATCGATTGGCATTCCTATTTTCTCAAAACACCGTGCAAAGAGTTTATCCAGGCCCTCACGGACATAGTAGTCTGGAAGATCACTTTCAGCGATTTTATGAAGTTGTTCAGTATTGAGGCGTTTCGGGAGGTCGGCCGCACCAAACTGGTCAACGACTACTTTGGGCTCAAAAATCACACTGTCGCCATGATCACAGAACCTGCTAAAGACAGGTACAAGCAGCTCATCAAAGACAAACCAGATATCGCACTCAATGCCCCACTAAAGCATATTGCTACTTACCTTGGGATCACGGATACTTCGTTGAGCCGCATACGCAAAGAGATTGCACAGGAGAGGGACTAATGATATGATCACATTCGCAGAAAACATACCTCTTTGGATCTCGATCTTATTTCTTATTGTCATCCCAATCCCTATTTTCATGATAGCGACACTGGCTAAAAAAGGAGCCGCAACGTCGGAAAGATTGGCGAGTCGTTCTGGTAGTATCAGGATGGCAATCGTACTATTCTACCTGATTTACCTGTGCTATGTTACCGTTGCGGGTCAGCTAGGTTGGTTTGATGAGCTGATGCTTCCACCGAGAATCCTGCTGTTTACCATGTTTCCACTGCTGACCTTCCTCCTAGTGGTGGTCTTCAACCTGGCGCCATACAAAGAAATAGTAAGACAGTTACCTCTGTCAGATATGGTGCAACTACATATCTTTCGTCTTATAGGCTCGTTCTTTTTGGTTCTTTTTTTGATAGGCGTATTACCCAAGTCTATAGGCTTGATCGCTGGAATTGGAGATATCGTCACCGCGGTGAGTAGTCTATACGTGGCTTATGCCATTAGGGTCGGCAAACCTTTCGCACATAAACTGACGATAGTGTGGAACACCTTTGGGTTGCTAGACATAGTAACCACCTCCGCTACTGCATTGATCCTTACCAAATTGTCGATAGACACTGGCTCTCAGGGGGTTGAGGCCCTCGCCCTTTTCCCGTTCTGTTTCATTCCAGCCTTTGCTCCGGCCACTATTATTTCCCTCCATTTGACGGTTTATCGCAAGCTTTTTACCACTTCGTAAGCTCCATACTGGTCCCTATCGGTAAACTCAGCCCTTTTCTGCTTTCCTGTCATAGGACAAGTTTTTTGATTTCACGGCTCTTCAGCTTTGTAGGGAACATTAAAAACTAAACACTACAAACATGAAAGAGACGAAAGAATTTATGATGATCTTCAGGTATACACCTAAGGCTGATTATCAACCTACCAAAGAGGAATTGGAACAGCAGCAGCAGTGGGGTGGTTTTATTGGCCAATTGGCCATAAGCGAAAAACTTGTTAGTACACATAGGCTTGGCGATGATGGAACACTCATTAGCTCAGACCTGACCACTACACCAGGTATGTACTCTGCTGATGGAATGATAGTTGGTGGCAACATGATCGTCCGTGCACAAAACCTTGATGACGCTAGCGAAATGGCTAAGGCCTGCCCTATACTAAACATCGGAGGCTCGGTAGAAATAAGAAGCATCACTCCAATGGAGCCTTAATCAAAACAGCCTACTAAAATGAAAGTCAAAATGATACTATCGATAATAGCAGCAGCATTGGTACTTTTCATCGGATTTGGACTGTATCAGGCCAGTCAACTCACTCAAATTGAGATCACAAAAAGGGTGACCATTCGGGGCGCAAAGAAGGAGGTGTTCGACATGGTTAAATACCTCAACAATTTCCCCAAGTGGTCACCCTTTTTGGTACAGGACCCTACACAGAAAATAGAAGTGAAAGGTACTGATGGAGAAGTCGGAGCACAATACCACTGGGTGGGCAACAAGGGTAAGGACATTGGGTATCAAGAAATAGCAAGAATCAATGAGCTTAACTCAATCAGCATGCGTTGTGACATTCAGAAGCCTTTTCAAGCAAAACCTACGTTCGAGTATAACTTCACAGGGTCTGATGGAAATGTGACCGTAACCCAGAGGTTCAAACTCAGTTCAGCTCTCATTGATGCATTTTTCATGTGGCTGTTTGGTGTACGCAAGAATATGGAAGCCACCAATGAACAAGGATTGCAGCTACTTAAAAAAGCGGTAGAAGAATCCTGAGCTAACTCATAAAACAATCATGAACCTCCTGTAGAACAGATTACTTCTGCAGGGGGTTTTACATTCGTCGTAGTATGAATAAAATGGTACTCCGGAGGCCTGTTGGGTTAGTAATGACTATGTCGAGAGCCAGAAAATGATACAATTCATCCAAATTAGAAAACTCTTATGTGATCAAACATAGAAGCCCGAATACCTCTCTGAGGTTTTCTTTTAAGACAGTCGAAAACATAATATTTAGATAAACCAGGAAGCATTAGATTCGCTCCGATTTAAGAAGTTAAATCAGTTAGCTGACCATCTTCTAAGCTAAATTGACATACCCATTTAGAATCCAGTATGCAGACTACCACGATGTACGCAGCACAAGACGTTATCAACTCATTCTTACAAAGAATCCCTCACCTACCTCGGCCTATGGCCGGCACATATGAGACAGTTGTCCATAACAATACCTCTGGTAAACTAAGTGTCCGAGGATAGGGCCGTTTCCAAATTAGACATCAATAAACAATCAGAATATCGTTATGATCTCAAGACTCACTTTTTCACTGGCTTTTTTACTCTTGTATATCCCTCTGTCTTCATGTGATGAGGATGACATTCCAACTACTGGTGGAGCAATGCTAGTCTTCTCCGGCACTGATCTTCAAGACGTAAGGATCAACATCTATCCTGAAACAGTCTATGAAATACCGAGCTTGCTGAGGGTTCAGCCACTTATTGAAGGACTAAACCCCATTTCAGGAGAGATCAATGTCGCTAACTTGAACGCCGGTAACTATACATGGTATGACCTACGCGATAACATAGGTTTCTTTCAGATCACTGCCGGAGAAACGAGAAGTTTTGAATATAGTCTGAACTAAGGGTATAATCCTGTAGCATCTTGTGGTCTTTCATTGCCGTTAAGCAGCCTATACGAAAGCGATTTTGTCTCTAAAAGTGTCAACCCACGATATGTAGTTTCTACAAATAGCAATTTGCATCTGGCGATTTATCAGCGCTATTTTACAGACTCATTTTGTGAGGTGTCTCATGCTGGTACAACCATTCATTCCGTTTCTTCTCCTGGCTTTTGCCCTGTTTGCTACACCAGGGCCTGCGACACTGAGTATTGCGGCTAGTGGTGCCGCATATGGGTTCGCAAGGACCATCTACTACATCATTGGTTTGATCATTGGGATGGTCATCATCTATGTGATGGTGGCCTTAGGCCTGGGGTTGCTCTTTGACCAATATCCCCTGGTCCATACCATCTTTCAATGGGTGAGTCTGCTATACATGTTGTATCTCGCCTATAAGATTGCTACTGCTCCTCCACTCCATACAGCAAAAGCCAAAGCACTTGGGCCGATTCAAGGGGTAATGCTCAACCTGGTCAACCCAAAAGCTTACTTTGCAGTGATTGCCATGGTATCACAGTACACACAGCCAGGAGACCAGTATTTTCGTAGTTTCATCCTTTTGATGATCTGGAGCATGGCTTTCGCTTTTTGCACCAATATGGTATGGGCATACGGTGGCACCTTTATTGCCAAGCGGTTGTCCTCTGATCACCTTGCTTCTAAAATCAACCTGGCCTTTGCCATACTTCTTGTTGTAAGCATAGTATGGACTATGTTTTTATGACCTGAGTATTATTTCAGCCCTCCTTCCCTATCGGGATCAATGAAATACTTCTATTAAAATGAAACAATTTTTCTAATTGCAGGTATAATAAAAACACTTATATTACCTGCAATTAGAAAATAAAAAATGTCAAAGCATCAACTCGGAGAATTCGAAGAAATCGTCATGCTCACTATCGGCATCCTCAATGAGGAAGCTTACGGCCTGGCGATCAAGAAGGAAATTGAAGAACGGCTCAAACGATCAGTCAGCATGGGTGCACTTCATACAGCACTTTATAGACTGGAAGACAAGGGTTTTCTGACTTCAGAATTGGGAGAAGCTACTAAAGTCAGGGGTGGTAAGCCCAAACGCTTCTTTAAGGTGACTATCTCAGGTCAGAAAGAACTTCGTCAGGCGATGGAGGACCGTCAGCAGCTTTGGAGGGATATTCCGTCAGGTGTCTTTGAATTATTCCCTTCTGGTAAATGAAAACGCCTCCGAGGTTACTGCTCAAGCTCTGGCAGCTATGTGTGCCTGACATCTACAGAGATGATCTCGAAGGAGACATGCTCGAACTCTATCAGGAGCGTGTCCTGCATCAGTCATTGATAAAAGCCCAAATGCTGATGCTCTTTGATGCGCTAAGCCTTCTTAAACTCAAAGCAATTACGTCAAAAATCTCAATAGAAATTCAAATCATGATCAGTAACTATATCAAAACCAGTTCCCGGGCCCTACTCAAGAATCCCGTGACCTCCTCAATCAGCATTTTCGGCTTGGCATTGGCCATTGGTTGTGCCATCACAACATTCATTTGGATGGATTTTCAGCTGCATCTCGATTCATTCCACCCCAATGTAGATCGTACTTATCAGGTCGTCAGCCAGGTAATGGAAAAAGACAAACTGGCCCTGCATGGCCCTTCTCCTCTCCCAATCTCACAAAGACTATTGGAAGATCAGCCAGAGGTAAAATTCGCTGTGCGCATGCAGTATGAGCAGGCCAACGTCCGTTTTGATCGTAATGTCTTTCAAGAACGTGTACTCTTTGCCGACCCATCATTCATGTATGCTTTCGAATTTCCATTGCAATACGGCAACAGAGCCGCACTAGAAACCAGGGGCAATGTGATGATCAGCGAGGAAATGGCCACTAAGTACTTCGGTGAATATGACCCAATGGGTAAGGAAATGGTACTACAATTCGCACAGGGCACAAAGCAAACTTTCATAGTGGCAGGAGTTTTTACCGAGCGACCGCTAAATGCCAGCTTTGCGCCCTCAATCCTCCTTCCTTTAGAAAACTATTTTGATCTACAACTTCAAAGGGATAACGATTGGTCACGCTTCAACAGCGCAACCTTTGTAGTACTGGAAGATACAAACCCTTCAGCACTGGAGGAAACACTAGCCTCTTATGCAAAAATCCAAAACGCAGCCAATGGTGAACTCAAAGTAGAGGGCTTTGAGTTGATCAGCCTTCCGGAATTGAGTCATCGCTCCTGGGAAATACATCAACCAGTCTCTTATGGCAATAGTCTCGACGGTGTGTACGGTATGCCATTTGTTGGTACTCTCTTATTGATCATGGCTTGCTTCAACTATGTCAATGTAGCAGTATCAACTGCAACCAGAAGACTTAAGGAAATAGCCATAAGGAAGGTAATGGGTAGCGCGAGACAGGGTATTATCTTGCTTTTCCTGGTTGAAAACTTTCTGGTCTCCATGTTTTCTATCATTCTTGGGGTAGCGCTTTGCTACTATTTTTTCCAGCCTGGCTTCAGTGCTATGGCCGGTATAGAAATACCATTTGCGTTCTCATCACCGCAGTTTGCAATGTACTTTTTCATCAGCATATTTCTACTGACTGGTATAGTATCTGGTGCATACCCAGCTTTCTACATCTCCAAGTTTCAGCCTAACGCTATCATCAAAGGGAGTGTGAAATTTGGAAGTGCCAACCTGTTTAGCCGAGTGCTCTTAACACTTCAGTTGTTCATTGCCTTCACAAGTATCATAGGCAGTCTCATTTTTACTGATAATGCCATGTTTATCAAGGAGCTGGATTGGGGATACGAACCTGACAATGTCCTGGCTATCAAAGTCAATGATCAACAGCAGTACGACCTACTAAAAGAGGCGGCCCTTAACAATAATGCCGTCATATCAGCCGTGGGTGCTAAAGGACATGTGGGTATTGACAACAGATTTACGGTAGTCAACCAACTAGAGGACCAGATTAAAACCCTGGCATATGATATTAGTCCTGGTTATCTGGAAACCCTAAAAATACCACTGCTCGAAGGTCGGTATTTTGAAAAAAACAAATCATTGGAGGAATCAAAGAGTATGATTGTCAATCGGGCATTTTCGGACCGAATGGGCTGGGACTCACCTATCGGTAAAACGCTCACCTTTGATGGCGTGGATAGAACGGTTGTTGGACTGACGGAGAATGTTCATCACACTTTCTTCGGTTATGATGAGATCCGTCCAATGATCTTCACTGCTAGCGAAACTCCTAAATACAACTATTTAATACTTAAAACAGAGCAAGGCAATACTGTTATCGTCGATGGTGCCATGCAAGAAGCATTTCATCAAATAGCACCGGATGATCCCTATTCGAAGTACTATCAAGATGAGATCTTCAATAGAGCTTACAACAATGTAGACTCCAATATTACTCTGATGATGACTATTGCGGTCATTTCTATTATACTCTCTTGCCTGGGCTTGTACGGATTACTATCATTCAATATCCAAAAGCGCTTCAAGGAATTTGGTATACGTAAAGCTCTGGGTGCTGACTGGCAGCATATTGTTAAGACCATTGCTAAGCAATATGCCCCAATTATTCTGGTATCCTTCCTTATCGGCGTGCCGATAGCCACCTACTTCATAAATGGCACAGGGCACAGTATGTTTTCGATCACCAAACCGCTCAACCCCTGGACTGTGATGCTGGCACTAACTATCATCATCACATCTTTAGCAGTCACAGTGTTTAGCCAGATCTATAAAGCTACAAAGGTGAATCCATCAGAAGTATTGAAGTCTGAGTAGTTTTAATAAGGGAGAATTCTTAACGAATTATAAGGACATAAGGGTTAGATAGAACTATAACTGTATGTTACATTGCCTAGTGGCTTGCTTCAAAGAGACAAAAAGGTCGGGTTACCTCTTTGATGTTTTCAGGTCATTCCTAGGTTTCAAACTGAGCCTAAATATTGGTTAAGCGCACATTGACAGTGAATATAACCTTTAATAGAACTAAAAGAATCACCGCTTTAAACAGTCTCACTCCCCTCTAGCCCACTTCTCCTGGAGTTCTATATACTTCTCTCTTGGTTCGCAGTTGATCCAGTTGATATGATGCTTCTTGCAAATCCGAATGTGGAAGAGTAGTCCGAGAAGTGGGTGACCGAGAATAAACAGTAAAGCATAGTAGTCAAAGTAGTAGACCAGTCCTGTTGATACGGCTAGGTAGAAAAAGAGCTTACCGGGAATTTTCCATTTGGGTCTGACATATTTTCCTGTATGAAAGTAGCCCGCTAACCACAGGACTAAGGCGATCAGCAGAAGAGCAAACTGAGAACTTTGAAAAATCATACTCCAAAGACGAAAACTCCTTAGCAATATTTTAAAGCCCAAGTTGGATTTTGAAGACTCTTTGGCAAAGGCTTTATCACCACTCAGTAGAAGCCCACTTCCGGCTCCTGTCGGTCCAATTTGATCAGGTGAGAAGTATCACCCAAGACCTCATCCACTATTCCATATTCTTTAGCCTCCAAGGCGTTGAGGAAGCGGTCTCTTCGAAAAAACTTGTCTACTTCCTTCCAGTCTTTCCCGATGTTCTTGCCCATGATGTGAAAAAGCTGTGTGTGCAATCGCTCCTGCTCTCTCGTTGCGATCTGTACATCTTCGGTATAGCCTTTCGACCCGCCTCCGGCAGGGTGCTGATGGATGGTAGCCTGAGGTAGAGCATAGCGTTTACCTTTCGCCCCGGAAGTGAGTAAGGCTGTTCCCATGCTACCGCAAAACCCAACTGCCACAGTAGACACAGGCGCAGAGATCATCTGCATAGCGTCGTAGATTGCCATACCAGCATATACTGCTCCTCCGGGCGATTGAATGTACATATCAATCTGTTGTTTAGTATCAAGACTGTTGAGGTAGAGTAGCTGCGCTACGATCAGGTTAGCGGACTGATCGTCTATTGCAGATCCAAGAAAGATGATCCGCTCTTTGAGCAGCAGACTAAAAATGTCATAAGATCGCTCTCCCCGACTGGTTTGATCAATGACCATCGGGACCAAATGTGATTTGGTGTTCATACTATCAGAAGTTAAAGATGGACTTGATTTGGTTCTGAAAAGACCTGTGTTGAACACTGTCAAACAGTCGTTTTTCGACCATTTTGATCTCCTGTTTAAGTTTTTTCCGACCGTATTGCCAAACAAGATGTTGCGCGGCTTTTTGTTGACTCACTCTCAACCGCAGTTGCTCATCCAACTGTAATTCAGCCTCCATCAATAAACGTTCTTCAGGCAGATGCTTGTTGAATAACCAACGATCAATTCTTTCTATTTCAATCAAGGAAGTCCTCATAGCTCAATGATTTTTGGTTCACTTCGTCACGCACCTTTTCAAGGCATTTATACTTTTGCACGGTAGCCGAGCGCTCACTACCGTATCCGAATTTTCTGGATAGGTCTTTCATATTCAACCCTTCATAATAGAACGACTGTAGCAAGTCCATACACCTCTTTCCAGAGGCTTCCAGCAAGTGAAGCAGCTTATGGATCAAAGGAGATGGTTGCTTGAGTTCAGTTATATCAATAGTTCCGAGTTGCTCCATGCGCCGTTGGGTTTTGTGATCCCTTAGCCAAAGCTTCTTGACTATACCCATGATGTAAGCGGACTCTGCTTTTTGGGGTAAGAAACCAATGAGTACATACTTTTCATAATAGATAACGAGTGCTTCCTGAAAGAGCTCTTTAGCTAATTCAAAGTCTCCACCACGCTTTTGGATATAGCCACAAACTGCAGGGAAGAGTCCCTCATACCAAGATACGATACGTTCCTCGCGGGTGGTTATCTCGACTTGTTCAATTGTTTCCATGATCATACTATTTACGGATATGTCCGAGTTTCAAGGTAAGTATCACCCAATAAATGCATTTTTTTTTGATCTTAAGCTGCAGTCAATCAAAGGAGGGTTTGATACAGTTGATAACAAAAAAAGCCATTCGCAGTTGCGAATGGCTTTCCACTAATTCATAAAGTTAACTCTCTATTAATAACTAGTTTGACGCCAGCGGACCTTCGGTAATTGATATTTCATCAAAGTGACAAACAAATTGTCCTGAACGATCTGGAAATTGACTTTCATTCAATGAGAACTCGAAGCGTATACGTTCAATTTTTATGATTTTCACATCGTTCTCATCAAAAATACTCTTCTTGCCTAACACTGGATCACCATTAGGTAACCAGATAGCACTGTTCAGCGGAATACTGTATAGCTTCCATTCTCCACCTGTACTCCTTTCTATAATACCGTTGTTAATGAAGCTTTCATAAGGCTCTGATTCATCATTATCCTGCTCATAAGAAAAGAAAGTAGATGATCCCACTTCTGCAGTTACTATATCATCTCCCACATCACCATTTTGTTCCACATAGAGTTCTCTTTCCGCTTGAACCACGGAATCTCTTACATCCATCTCAAACGAGAGCACGTTTGACGGAGAAGACCCGGAATGTAACCAAACGTTGATGTGTGGATCTGAGAAAGCTGAAATATCAAGTGCTGAATCATCACCTCCGCTTCTCACGAATTGGATCCTGGCAGTGCGATCTTCGTCAGCCAAAGACTGTGTTACAGTCACATAGTTATTGCCAACTTGTGCAGTTATACCATCGTCCACACCACCATTGAGAGAAGCCCAGTTTCCAAAGCGACCATTGGCCGCATCAAATACAGTTTCCCAGTCAGCAGGTGTCTCTGTCAAGGATTCAATGGCAGACTCAAAGAGTATAATTGGTTCAACCGGTAGATCGTTATCGTCATCGGCATTATCTACAAAACCTTCAGGTTGTTCACAAGCCTCCTGACTTACATCAGGATTACCAAGCCCGTCTCCGTCCAGGTCTTCGTAGAACGTGGATGTAACACAGTCCTCAGCGTCATCTGCATTGTCTACAAAGCCTTCAGGCTGCTCACATGCTTCCTGGCTCACATCGGGATTACCCAGTCCATCTCCGTCCAGGTCTTGGTAGAATGTCGAGGTAGTACAATCTTCCGTATCGTTAGAATTGTTAACAAAACCTTCAGGTTGCTCACAAGCCATTTGACTTATGTCAGGGTTGCCCAGACCATCCCCATCGAGATCCTGATACCAAGTCACTGACACACAGTCATCTTCATCGTCATCACCGCATGCCGTGAATATTGTGGCTGGCAGTAGGATGAGGAGCCAAAGTTTAAATGTTGATCTAATAGTGTTCATTTTTATAATTAAGATTTGGTGTTCAATCAGTTATGACCATCGCTGATACTTAGTGAATGGTCAGGTAAAAGCGCTGGGCATTGCCATTGTTATCAGAAGACTTCAGATTAGCCTTTGATCCGTCAGACTGCATCCATTTGCCAGTCTGAGCACTTTGTAAAGACAACAAATCACCAGATTGGGCGACACCATTTCTGGTATGGTTGACAAGCTTAAATCTGGTATATACATCTCTTCCTATGGACTCTGCTTTGAGGCGTTTGTTGTTATCCGTATTGAGATAGTAGCCATCTACAGAGATCAGGTAGATAAATCCTCCATCCTCGAGTGCTGTAGGAGTAGCGTCATCACTTACTATCAGGAATTTCTCGTTGCTTCCTATGGAATTGGCGTCAGCTCTTACTCCATCACCTCCACCTTCTTGAGCGGTGAGGTAATTATCATTTTTCTTGTTTCGCAGTGATACCTGAGAGAGCGCTATCGCAGAATAGTCAAAGTCTACCTGCACAGGAGGATGGTCTGACCATTCTCCATTCAGATTTGAAAAATCTTCATTTCTTTCCAGGTATGAAGTGGCATCCAATATTACCAGTCCATCATTTCTGTACAGCAGTTTTTCCACACCCTCGCCATTGGCAACCGCCACAGAGTCAGGTGCATAATAGTTCGTAAGTCCCAGGTCTTCATAAAAAGCGTCAGTAAACCCTGCATCCTTGATGATCTCTATTCCATCCTGTCCATCCCTGGCGTATCGACTGTTTACGTCCCCTACTATGATGACGCTGTGCCCTGCAGAAGCTGAGGCTATCTTATCAAGAAGCTTGTTAAAACCATCTTTTTTGATGGTCATGTCCTGGGGTTTTCTTCCTGCATCATGATGGATGTTGTAGATGTCGATAAAGACCCGGTCATTTAGAAAAAACCTACCTAACGTAAAGCCTTTTCGAGCAAAGCAATCATCTCCATGACAATCATCAAACTCCCACCTTTTCAGCTCCTCAAACCTTTTCTTGGAGAATTGATACAACCCATCACCTGTGTAGTACAGTGGGTAACCATCTCTTACCGGAAGTAGTGTATAGTTCTTGGATACGTTATTTTTTCCCTTGTAGGGGTAGATGCTCTGATCAAGACCATTTCTCACTTTGTTGTGATACTCAAAATCTTCCTGGAAGAAGATCATGTCCCACTCGCCACCATTTTGATTGATACGGTCCATGATCTTAGGAATGTCATTGGCAGGGTCAGTCCCCCGATCCATACCAAGATCACGCAACCACTCAGGCAGTATGCCGGCGATGTTGTAATTCAATGTACTGAAAGTACCACTGCTACTGTAGGTCACAGCATTGAATGCTACGTTATCTGATGACACTGTAAATAACTCGTGATCCAATAAAGTGCTCTCTGATGAAGCTAATGAAAGGTCATCATCGACCATCGAGGTACAACCCCACATGGTCATTACAATGAGCAGCAATCCTGATTTAAAATAGATTTTCATTTTTATATAAGATTTGGTGTTAACGGTTATAAGCCATTGCTTGGAAGTCGATAGGCATAAGGTTCCAATAGAGCATATTCTTTTTCGCGGATGGTCGACACAAAGTACCATTTCGCTCGGAGCTCTTCTTTGGTCACGTCCAGGACAATGAATCCATGAGAGTCCTGATGAAACCATAGAACATTTTCCGCTTCAGTCAACCGTTTCTCTTCTTTTGCCAGAATGGTTGGATCATAAAATGCCTTCTCTGCGTTGTTACCGGAACTGACAGATCCGGGTAAAAACTCGTGCAGAAGCGTATCAGTTTTATCCTCGTTCAGGACAATATAGTGATGAGGGTTATGAGCATTCCCGGTAGTGAATACAAAGTTCCTCTTAGGATTAGCTTCTACAAAAGACAAGAATCGATCTCTATCGTACGGGAAGCCCTGCCACCTCTCCCAACCATTTCCTTTTAGAGAGATCAAGAGTTGGTTACCAAAAACATTCCAGTCAGCATCTGCTGTATTCACGCCATCCATGATCCATTGCAGTTGAGCATTACCTATGATGTGTCTACTGGTATCCTCCAATGAGGCCTGGGTTTTGGTCACCTCACTTTTACAACACACCCGTGCATCGAGCATCATCAGGTTAACCAGGTCACCGAACTGAAATGATCTATAGATAGTTTCAAAAGCTTTAGGCCGCAAAGGCAACCATTCATGGTAAGCAATGATGGAGTTGTCCCTTCTCTCCTCCCAATTGGGGTTAGGTATCTTTTCACCTGTGTCCGGGTCGGTCATGTGCTTGATCATCGCTATTTCGTGATCATCCCATATGACGATCATCGGAAATCTGGCATGTAATTTTTGAAGAGAGCTATCCAGCTTGTATTGAGAATATCGCGTGCGATAATCCTCCAGTGAGATACACTCCCGAGGGGGATCATGCTGACGACCAGTGGCCTGTGTAGATGGCCAGTAGCTACTGCCCGGTTTAGAGGCCCCATTTTCATAGATATAGTCTCCTACATGGATCACAACATCGATATCTTCCATTTTGGCCAGCTCCTCATATGCGTGATAGTATCCACCTGAGTATTTGGCACAATTCACTACACCAATTTTCAATCGATCTACATTTTCCGGTAAGGTCTTAGTTTTACCGACCGGTGAATAATCATCTCCGCTTTTAAACCTATAGTAGTAGCTCATTCCGGCAGTCAGACCTTGTACATCTACCTTGACGCAGTAATTAGAGGCGGCTTCTGCCTTCGCACTGCCTGCTGCCACAATCGTTTCAAAGCCTTTGTCAGTAGAAACTTCAAAATCTACTTTGGCAGATTCACTCTCTATTGGTTCATATCGTGTCCATAAGATGACCGCCTGCTCCGTAGGGTCACCAGAAGCTACTCCATGGGCAAATCCCTTATTCCCAGCCGTTGCAGACCCTGACCTGGGCTTTTCCGAATGTACACATGAGCTCATCAGAGCCACTATAATTATCATCAAAGCGAATGGAAATCTATTTTTAATCATAGCTAAAATCAGTTGCTATAAGATTCACTTCCCTGCCGCTGGGGCTGATATGACTCAACCTCAGATCATACCCACGCTTCCATTGGAAATAGTGGATAACTAACTCATGTTCTCCATTTTCCAGATCAATCGTACCAGTTGCTAGTCTAGACTTGTGCTTGACAGCATCTTCAAGTACAAGTTGTCCATTCACAAAAAGCCTGATCCCATCGTCGGAATATGTCCGAAACTCGTACTTCCCACTCTCCTCAGCAGTGAACGTGCCCGTGTATCTTATAGCAAAGGCAGCCTCCATGCCGGCTGTGGCCACAGGGTCCAGCTTTCTGGCATATCGAATCTTCTCAGGCTCAGTTGTATCAAAGTCAGGAAAAGTAATGGACGACTTTCCAAACGGATTGATGGCATAAATCTCAGCTCTCAGACCTTTTCCTGATTTTACTTTTTTATAATTGGCCTCATCTACTTCACTGAACCAACCTTCTTCCGTTCTTATCACAGCTTTGACCATGGCATCATCATCGATCTTGATCGGCTCCAGATAGATCTTACCAGAGTTTCTGGGGTCAGACCCATCCAGCGTGTAGAGTATCTGATCCTCCTCAGAGAGGTTGCTAAGTACCACTTCAGTATGGTCTATAAAGTTTACATCTGATTGAGGAATGATATTGATAGGGGATGATTCGATGATGATCTCTGTCCGTCCAGTGATTGATAGGTTCTTATGATCATCATCGAGGTATCCCAAAGCTCCTTCTAATTGCAAGGCTACTTTCTTTTCGAGAGAGAAAGGTTTGATGGCTTTTAAATCAATGACAATTTGCTTCAAACTTTGGGCCGGTATCACTTCAGATATCTTCTTAGGAAAAGCCTGCACATAATGATCATGCATGAACTCCGCCTCTATACGCAGGGGCAATTCGGAAGTATTCCGGTAGGTCACCACAGCCTTACCTTCCATAAAGTCTTCATTGCTATCAACAAAGACTTTTGACTCGTAAAAGACACTCTTAATCAAGGCAAGACTCAGTTCTTCCGTTCGGTTATTGGCAATATCGTGCGGCAATATCCCATCAAGCCGGAGGTTAGCTAGTATAGGACCATCATCAGTCATGGTCACCCAGGTGATGTGGTCAAACATACCAAACCGATCACCTAGTAACTCTGAGCCCCCGCCTGTGGAAGCCAGTACGTAGTAGTTAGTCTTGTTACGCTCCTGATGGTTGTAGACATGCTGGTGGCCGGCAAAAACCGTGTAATCTCTATCATCAAGCGCCTCTTCTACTTTTTCAAAATTGCTCATGTGCGGATATCTCCATAAGGGATGGTGCATGAAGACCAATGTCCAACGGACATCATCATTTTTGGCAAGGATATCCTCAAAGTATTTTACCTGTTCGTCACCTAGAATCTGAGTACCCTCGTTAGTGAAGAGGACCAAAAACAAGACCTCTTTATATTTGAATGAATAGAAAGTACTACCGAAAAGATCGTTCCAGTACTTGACCTGATAGCTATTATTGGCTTTGACATCATGATTACCTGCCACATGAAAAAAAGGCATCTTCAAATCATCAATCCTCTCAAAATGTTCTGACCACTGTTTGTCAAGAGTGGTTTTGTCCTCACCCTTCGCTCCCCTGATCATATCTCCTACCGTAATCACAAATTCAGGCATGAGCCAGTTGATTTTCATCATTGCATCTTCAAACACACCTTCACGAGGGCTTCCTGTTCGGTCGCTAACAATAGCGAATTGGAAATCATTTGGATCATTGAAGAAGTCTAGATTAGTCCAGGGATTTTTATCAGTTGTTAGGTCTGTACTAAACATCTCATTGACCTGAGCATGTACAAGACACGGAAGAAGTGTACCTATCCAAGCACATACATAGATTAGTTTCTGGCTCAGCCAACGTTGATTTTCTTTGGACATCACCAGCCTTCTGTTTGGATTAAGTTTTGGTTGCTGTTGAGTGCTCCCTGTGGCAGAGGAAACAAGTAGTTTCGGTCACTCCAGACTTTCTCATCTGCTGCGAACCTTGCACCGGTTAAGGCCCCAGGCCGATCAGGATCTGTCGAAATACCTTCCACCAACCCAAAGACTTGACTGCCTAATCGGTACCTCCAAATATCTGCCCAGCGCTGAAAGCCTTCTCCAGCAAACTCATACCGTCTTTCCAGCAGTACTGCATCGATTAAGTCATTTCCGGTAGTACCACTTATCAAGGAAAATGGTACATCAGCGATACTCGTGTAGCCGGGCATTCCCGCTCGGTTTCTCACTTCGTTGATATAAGTAAGAGCCTCAGTGCTGTTGTCCGCAGCTCTGCACTCAGCCATCATCAACAATACCTCAGCATAGCGAATGATCTTAAAATCGGCATGAGCCACACCAGGGCTATCGTAAACAATAGTAGAGTCATTGTCAATCCCCAGACCGGAGTATTTTCGGACCAAATAGCCCGTCTCTACTCCGGTGCGTTCGCCAATAGCATCCTGAGGAAAAACAGATAGATCAGGATGAGGACGCCACTGGTAGTAAGTGTTACCATTGCCATCTACTCTTTGAAGCGCATCACCTGAAAGAATAAAACTCGCCCTCAGACGAGGATCCATGTTTTCGTAAGGCTGCTCTTCGGTGTAAGTGGTCCCTAGTTCGTCTGCAGGTGCTAAGCCATTGATTGTCTGGAAAGCACTGACTAGGTTCCATGTGGTCGCAAACTGTCCCTGGTTATTGCCTGAGCCGTCACCAAAACCCTGGTAAGATCCTCTGGGCAAGCACCTATTAGCAAACTCTCCGTAGAACAACTCACCAGGAACATAGACCCTGGACAATATGACCGCTGATGATTGATTCCCACTTCCAAAATCAGACTCTGGAGTGAATAATCTTGAAAAACCTTGGATGCCCGGATCCAGGCTAAATGGACCGGAAGTAATGATCTCCCTGCAAGCCCTTTCAGCAGCATCATATAGTGCTGAGGGGTTAGGATGCCATCCGATAGCGTCAAGGTTAGCTCTGGCCAGGAGCGCTAAAGCCGCCCACTTAGTAATCCTACCCTGGTTATCAGAATTATAGCTTTCCGGTAGTTGCTCTGCTATTTGCGATAGCTCAGCAACTACAAAGTCAAAGATATCAATACGGGCGTCTCGTGCCGGAAAGAAATTAGCGCCTTGGGGTACAGTCACTAGTGGCACATCTCCATAAACAAAAACCATACGCTCATATAACATGGCACGTATAAATCTCGCTTCTGCTGCTAAGCGCACGTCAATACCCTCGGTATCAAACGAAGCATCAGGAATCTTGCTTATGACCTCATTGCATTGTCTGATACCATCGTATCGGTAAAAATTAAACCAGTTATCTCCTCTTTCGGCGGCCCACTGCAGATTGGCACCAAACCTTCCGGTACGCCTCCAACCGTCATCTGTCCAAAACCACATTCGTTGATCTCCTCTGTCAGCATCCAGGTCAGGTAAGAAGGTATACAGTCCGTTGACCGCCAGTATCATGTCCGCCTCTGACTGGTAGACCACATCAGTGGTGTATTCATCTTCTGGGAAAACATCAAGAAACTCATCTGTATCACATGATGAAATGATCACAGGGAGAAAAAGTAATAATGAATATCTAATGGTTCTCATCGGATCAGAAAGTAATATTGGTACCTATTGACGTTTTGAGTGATTGGGGATAATTGAATCCATTGGACCCAAACTCCGGATCAAAGCCATAATCATGTAGCTTATAGTTGGTCCATAGCACTCCAAGATTTTCAAAAGATAGATAAACGTTCAGTGCTTTGATCACCTTCATTTTCTCTAGTATCTGGCTTCCAAATTGGTAAGCAAGGTTGAGGTTCTTTACCTTGATATAGTCTCTATCTATGATGAGATCGGAGACTTCAGCGATGTAAGGGCGGTTATTGACAAACGACTGTGAGAAAAGTGCATCTTGATTCTCAGGAGTCCATGTATCCAACTGGTAGGTAAAAGGCGAGACGCCAGAACTAGCAAATGCATTGATGTTCGCCGAGTTATTGAGCCACTCATACCCTTCGAGCACACCATAGATTCTCGTTGAGATCGAAAAACCTTTGTAAGCAAAACTAAGGTTGGCCCCTACCCGGAAATTATCAACCGGATCTTCAAGTAGTACAACGCGATCATCTAAATCAATCACTCCATCCGGTGCATCAGGGACGCCATCACCATTGGTATCAACCGTCAGTTGATCTACAAAACGATAACCTCCGACATACTTACCATCCTGACCTCTTATAACAACTCCTGATTGGTCAACAGGATCACCCAACGTATTGACCCAATCGTCGATATCTCCTTCAGAGTTAAAAAAACCTGCCGTCTCATAACCATAGAGACTTCCCAGAATGGGTGTACCTGATCCTAAAATCTTATCATTCCCTTCTTGATCTACAAAAATTTGATCAGGACCTTCAAGCAATTCTGAATTGTAGTAAGAGAAGTTAACACCCGCTGATACGTCAACAGGACCAACTCTGTTGTTATGACCAAACGCTAGTTCCCAGCCCGACGACCGGGCGTCATAAACGTTATCCAATATGCCTCCTTCTATTTGCCCATCTTCGTCGACTGTGGTAAGCCCGCCTTCTATAGATGTCTGTACAGCGGCAATCATATCCCTACGATTGTCTATAAAATAGTCTCCATTGAAAGTGAGTTTTCCTTCCCAAAAAGCAAGATCTACCCCTAAGTTGATCTTTTCGGAAGTCTCCCAAGTGAGGTTAGGATTAATGGCGTTAGCCAGAAGGATAGTTGGCATTACTTCAGTACCAAAGCCTATTCCCCCTGGATTAAAGTCAACAACTTCTCGATTAGCTACGAGATTAGAGTTAAAAATGCTAATGTTATCATCAGTATTAAAGCCCCAAGAAGCTCTTAACTTAAGTACATTGACACTGGAAGCATTCTCTAGAAAAACCTCATCATGCATATTCCAGCCAACCGACATTGCAGGCGATACTGCCCAACGGTTATTAACAAAATTGGAACTTGCATCAGTCCTCAAGCTAAACTCAGCCAGGTACTTACCTTCATAGTCATATGCGATACGTGTGAAATATGAGAGCACAGATCTGTCTAATAAAAACTGAGCATCATTGCCGAATGGGCGGTCAGGGTCTGCTGAGGTACCTAGCCCCAGACTTTGCAGGTTGTCCAAAATGAACCCTCGTCTCGAGGCAATCACCGTTGATCCATCTCCTGACTCAGCCTGGAATCCTCCTAAAACATCAAGGTTATGCCCCTCGCCAAAGGTTCTTACATAATTCGCCAACAACCATGAGTTGACTCTACGAGAATTAGAATTTCTCTCTTCCAGTGATCGATCATCCGGGGTGAATGGCACAGGGCTACCAACCACAGACAAGTCTTGTTCGTCCAGAAAAATATATTCATAAGGATTGTCCCATATGGTGCGTGCATCTGTATTCTTGATGTAGGAAACTCGCCCTTCAAGACTAAATCCGTCGAAAGGATAAAACTTGGTGTATAGTTGCACGTTAAGCTCATCAGATACACGCTCGTCATAGGAACCTGAGTTGACCTTGGCTATTGGATTTTCCTCGTTGCTAGTAGAGCCTTTAAACACGTAAGTACCTGCATATCGTCCCGTATCGAGTCGTACTGGATAGAATGGTTGTCCTCTGAGACCATTGTTTGTAGATACTGGTACGTTGTTAAGTGTCCGGTTCGCATTGAAAACATTAGCTCCGATTGTCATCCAATCGTTGATATCAGAGTCTAGTTTTAATCTAAGGGTGATTCGTTCGAGGTTATCCGGTCCCTGCGATATACCGTCTTGAGATAGATATCCTACACTCATCAGGTAGCTTGTATTCTCAGATCCTCCACGGATGGATAAGTTTTGTGAAGATTGAACAGCTGTTTCGTTGTATAGCTCATCCACCCAATTGGTTTCAGGGTAGTAACCACTCGCCGCTCTGGCAATGTCTTCTTCTGTATATAGCACACCCAGGTTGGGATTTTCGTTGAATCTCGCAGCATTAAAAGCTTCCATAAACTGCTGAGAGCTTAGCATTTCCGCTGTGTTTCCGGGGGCCTGTCTCGAGAAGTTGGTATTGAATGTTACCGATAGGTCTTCTCCTTTCCTACCTTCTTTGGTAGTGATAAGTACTACTCCATTAGCTCCCTTGGTCCCGTAAATAGATGTAGCTGAAGCATCTTTCAATACCGAGACTGAGGCAATATCATTGGGATTAATGTTTTGAATAGAAGCTTCAATGCCATCTACCAGAATAAGAGCACTGTTATTGTTAAGTGAAGCTATTGATCTGACTTGTATATCAATATCAGTCCCTAATTCTCCATTGTCCTGCGCAAGGATAAGACCAGGAACAGAACCAACTAACCCAGATTCCAGGTTAGACACAGGTCGCCTATCAATTTCAAGATCTTCTGTACTTACTTGCTGTACCGCTGAACTGACCTTATAGGTCTGCTGGGTACTGTAACCTACAACTACTACCTCATTTAGCAGATCTGCATCCTGGCGGATTGCAATGTCGAAGCTACTTTGGTTCCCAATCCTGACTTCCTTGGTTTCGAACCCCAGATAGGACACCACCAGGAATTCAGCTTCATCAGGCACCACTAGTTCAAAACTGCCGTCCAAACCTGTGATGTTACCTATGTCTGTCCCTTTTACCTGTATGGTAGCTCCGACCAACGGTTCACCCGTTTCTGCCTCTTTTACTACACCACTGATGTTCTTGTCTAATAGTACTACTTCAACAGCTTCTACTGTTGTGTTAGCATCTGCCTTAGCAACGCTAATGGTTGAATTAAGCTGCCTAAAATTGACCCTCAATTGTCGGCTGATCTCTCGGAGTGCATCTCCAAGATTGCGTTCCTGCAAAGAAAGCTTGGGTTGAGAGGCCAGGTTACTGAATTCATAAGAGAAGTGGAAACCTGTTTGGCTTTCAATAGCCATGAAGACCTCCTGCACAGAAGCATTGTTTAGCTGAAGATCGATCTCCGTGTCAAATACACTTTTGGTCTCTTGCCCTGAAAGCTCACCCGCCAGAGCAAGGTTACAGAAGACCCCAAGCAAAATGATTTGTCCTAAACTCAATTTCATTAGGTATAGTAAATGACGATACCCATCGTTTTTCATATTTTTGAAGTGATTTGGTGTTACAAATTGTCATCCCGGGGCATTCAGTGCGCGACCAAACGATACTGGAGCTTCGGGATTTCTTGTTGGTATGCTAGCTAATGCCCATTCCCTTCTGGTTTCAGAAATTCCACGTATACTTTATCTTCATCAAGTGTAAACACTGCGTCTTCAGAAAACTGAAGCGACTTCAACACAAGCTCCAAGCTCATATTTTCATATGTGCCTGAGAATGACCATGGAGTTGATGGTTGGTTTGATAGCTCGAATGATACTCCGTACCACCTGGACAAGTAGTCGAACACCTCCATATGATCTGCCTGATTGAAATAAATGATATTGTCTTTCCAGGAAATGATCACCCTCTCATCAAAATGATCAACTAGTATTTCACCATCTCCATTGTATTCGGCCCTTTGTCCAGGTTTCAAAAGGATCTCTTTATCACCTCCCTGTGTTGCCTCAACTCTTACTTTACCGGTGAGCAATGCCACACTAGTCTTGGATGGTTGGTAGGCATTCAGGTTAAATGAGGTCCCCAGTACAGTAGTCTGCAGTGACGCTGTGTGGATGGTAAATGGTCTGTTCAGTTCTTCCGCGACATCAAAAAAAGCTTCGCCAGTCAAACTAACTTTCCGAAGATCAGCATCGAACACTTCAGGGTACTCTAAGATACTCCCAGCATTTAACCTCACTACAGTACCATCACTAAGTGTGATAGTCCTTTTCTGCCCCCAGGAAGTTGAGCTTGTCATTTGAGAAATTGTTTCTGACCGCTCTTCTGATTTGCTAAAAACAAAGACAAGTCCTGACACAAGAACAATTGCGGCTGCAACGCGAAGCACCATTATCCTACGAGAGATATGCCGGTTTTTGTCACTTCGTATACTTCTGACACGGATGGCATTAAGCATCTCATTCCGGATACGGAGCTTCTCTCCTAGCCAATCCCAATCTTCTCCATCTTCTTGTACTTGATCATAGAAGCGATAGATCAACTTTTGCTCTTCTTCTGTAGCACTTCCATCCTCATATTTATCAAGTAGTCGCTGAAATTCTTCTTTGGTCATAGCCTTTGTTTAGTGACATGTTGCACAGCCAGACCATTACACGTAGGCAGAAAATGAAAATTAACAAGACTTAATACTGAGGAAATACTAGGTTGACCTAAACACCGAAAAACAAGGTGATTAGAAGTGCTGTAGAACCATCTAGCGACAGTCTAAGCACCTTGAGTGCTTTACTGATATGTGTTTCGACAGTACGAACTGAGATATTCATACGGTCGGCAATCTCTTTATTAGTAAGGTGGTCCATGCGGGAGAGCACAAACACTTCTCTACACTTCTCTGGTAATGTCTGTATGGTACTCTCGATCGTCTCATTCAGAGCGTGGAAATTGAATAGGTCTTCTGTACTATTCGCTTCCAGTGTTTGAAGGGTTTTGAGATGCTTTTCTGATATTTTACCTCGTCTCAGCTCCATCAGTACTTTGTACCGGACCGTCTGATGGAAGTATGACTTGACATTATCTATAGTACCCAGGTCGACGTTTGTCCATATATTGATGAATACCTCCTGAACTATGTCTTTTGAGGTTTCTTCATCTCTTAACACTTTGTAAGCGGATAAGAACAACTGCTCCCAGTAGCGGTCATACAAATCAGTAAATGCTTGCTCATCGCGCAACTGTATATATTTCAGAAGGTCTTGATCGGATGTATTATCGTAGAGAGAAGACATTATTACCAGCTAATAAAGGCAATCAATACATCCTAAGGCTCATCGAAAAGTTAAGATTCCATTAAGGATTACATAGAGAATGGTTTTGAGGACATAGGGTTGATGGTTCTCACCGCCCTAACAACTTCATAAATTCTGAAGCTTTTTCAGCGCTGATGATGCCCTCTTAAACCCTTATGCACTATACTTTTTTGCGCGGAGTACCTTGTTTACTTCTTCTAAATCTCTTTCTATACTCCTTATCCATTTTCTCTGTTGAATACTGAATAATTAGTCTTCTGCATTCATTTTTCCATTTCATTAAAAAATGCTCAATACCGTTAGGGTGTTTTTTCCATAGTTCGCGTAGTAAAGTACCAATCCCCTTCTGAACATATTCAGAATTATCAAGCATTAAAGGTTCTACTACTTCTATTGCCTCAGCAGGAGCTAAATCTTTAGTTAATTTATTGTATTCAACAAGTGCAACAGGCACAGCTCTTCGTTTCCATTCCGAATTGGGATCAATCCAGGTTTTCAGATCATCGTACCCGATTACTCTATCAACCAACAGACTTGACAAAATAAGCATGCACAGCACATCTGTAGTTGCCCAATCATTAATCCCGTAATCAAACCATTTGCCAATCCGATCAAATGTTTCTTTCGAAAAATCCTTTCTGCTTGCCTTTAAGAAATTTATAGCCGCGTGTTTTTCATCAAATCTTCCGTTTTTCATTAATTCGTCTCCCAACTCCAGAAAGTTCTCAATGGTCATTTCATCTTTCCATTGCTCAGTCCACACTTCAATTTGCTGTTTAAATACCTTATCATTAATCCCATAGCCATCATATCCTTCTTTAAAATATCGCTGGTACTTCTTAATAATATCAGGGTCTGAGTTTGATTCACAAAATGCTCTTATCTCTTTGAGTTTGGATTGGATCATGGCGTTTGCATTTTTTAAATTCGATAATCTTATAGGTTTATCAACTTATTACTATCCCCATTATTGAGGTTTAAAAGATTCCATTAAAACTTTTGCTTTCTCATCTTGCCCAAGCTGTTGAAGTTTGTGAACCAAGAAGCGCAAACCATTGACATCCAAATCGTACAATTCACGGTTCTGTTTTATATCATTTATTTTGACTTTCAATTCTTGAACTGTGCTTGTTGGAGCTATTTTGGTCAACTCAACACTTGCCATCATTTTAGGTATTTGCAGTTGGTTTTGATTGAGAATTTCGGCCAGTGCCGTTGGGATTTGGTCATTATAGGAGGTATACGACAAGTGATCATTTATCAGGTAAATGATCACCCTTTCATCGGTTATATTCCAAAAGGTATTGGATGCGTAACCTTGCAATCCACCACCTCTATATACAATTTGCTTAGGTGTATTAAAAACTAACCATCCATAACCGTAGTAATGCCCATAATCCGGTGTGCCTTCCATTTTTGCAGGAATATGCTTCACAAAAGCTGTTTTTAGGAATTCTTCTGAGATAAGAGTGTTTTTAGCGAGTGCTTTATAGAAATTAATCAAGTCTAATGTGGATGAATACACATTTCCGTCTCCATGAAAGCCGCTGGAAACATAAGCAGCTAGTTCAGGAATGTTGATAGCTTCTTCATATTTACCAGTGAAAGGATATAGCACGTATCCTTTCGCCACGTTATCGATCTGCTTGATTTCTTCGGCATTATAGATAGCTGTCCTTGGCATGTTGGCTGGATCGAATACATTTTTTTTCAGATATTCTTTGAAGCCAGTTCCTGATACTTTCTCCACTATTTCTGCCAAGACCATGTAGCCAAGGTTGCTGTATTCGCTCCTTTCACCTGGTACGAAGAGCAAGGGTGGCTTTAGACTGTAGAGTATTTCGAAAAACTCCTGGTTAGAGGCTATTTTGTTTTCAGGTAGAGAATCTAGCGAAACATGGTCCAGCTCAAAACCTCCTGCATGTATAAGCAAGTGATGAATGGTAATATTAGGATATGCAAAGTCAGGTAAATGATTAATGACATGATCAACAACATTCAATTGGTCATTTTCGGCCAACTGAAGGATAGCAATGGCAGTGAATGCTTTACTGACTGAACCTACATTAAAAAGTGTTCTTTCGTTTAGAGGGCTTTCATTTTCTCTATCGGCAAAGCCAAAACTTTTTGAATATATGGTCTGGTTTTGTTCTGCAACCAAGACGCTTCCAGAAAATTGCCCGCGATCGTGCATCGTACCGAAGAGGCTATCCAGCAGAATTGTTTTTTCCTGACCAAAACAAATGATCGAGGTAAAGAGCCAAGTCCAAATGAAGCTTATGGCTATTTTGGTAAGGTATCTCATTTCATAAAGGTTCTTCGTGTTGTTCTCTTCGCAGTAGCACCTTTAATATTTCCACCTCCCCAGACTAGTCCAGATTTCCGCTCTCTAAAAGGAGAATTATTCATTCCCCAACCTTTCCATGTTTTTTCTAATTTCTTAATTGGAACAGGTTTCTTTTCAACTCCTTTATACGATTCGATGATGTTATGAATTTTATTGTGGTAATGCCTTCTGTGAAGAATACTTAGTGGCAGAAAAACCATCAGTAAAAGGACTAGGCCTGAGATCAGAAATACTTGGTTTAGCTGAAACTCAAATAAGATTCCTATTATCCGCATCACAATGAGGATTGTACCGACTATCCCCGAAAAATAAATACCAATTTTCATGGTGATAGATTCATTTAGAATTGGCTGTACTACTGTCTTCAATAGCTTGATTAGTAAGCTAGCTTGCTCAGAAGTCCTCAGCAAGGACTTAGGTCAGGACGCTACATGATGAAATTCAGTCTAATGACCGAACTTTAAATAATAGAATTGTTACTGCCCCAACCACTTCTTAAATTCTGAAGCCTTTTCAGCACTAATGATGACCTCATCAGCGGACTTGGGGTCGAGTTCTACGATGAGCTTGCTTTTGAAGTAGCGCTCTACGGAGGTGATCGCATCGAAGCTAACGATAAATTGACGGTTGGCGCGATAGTACTTTTGGGGATCAAGCATGGTATAGATCTCCTCTAGTGTTTGATCCATGAGATAATTCCGGCCCTGATCGGTGACCATATGCACCACGCCATTACGCGTATAAAAGTACGCAATATGCCTGGTCTCGACTGAAATGAGCTTTTCACCTTGCCTTACCAGAAACCTGGACTTGTACTGCTTTGCATCTCCCTGGATTTGCGCTAGCAGCTGACTCATATCTACAGCCTGATGACCAAACTGGTCGCGCATTCTATGGTACTTATCCAGGCTCTTCTTGAGTTCTTCTTGCTTGATAGGTTTCAGCAGGTAGTCAATACTATTCACCTTAAAGGCCTTGAGCATGTACTCGTCAAATGCCGTTGTAAATATCACCGGGGATTGGATATCCACCTGTTCGAATATCTCAAAGCTTATGCCATCATTGAGCTGGATATCCATAAAGATAATGTCGGGTGACTGGTGGTTTCGAAACCATTTGACCGCCTCTTCTACACTATCGATGACATCCACAATCTTCACTTCGGCAACAGCATCTTCCAGGATTGTTTGTAAGCGACGAAAAGCTGGCGCCTCGTCCTCAATGATCAGTACTTTCATAGTGAAGGTTCGATTGAAAGTCTCTTGTCCTCGATCAGCTTGATCAGAGGTATGGCGACCATGAAGTTCTTGGCCGTAGTGATGATATCAATATTGCTTTGACCCAAAAGCTGATATCTCTTCTTAATGTTCTCAAGACCTGTCCTGGTAGATCCTTCCAGCGACTTCTTAGGTTGAAGATTGTTTTTGACGACTATCGACTGGTCGTTTTCCACATAGACATCTATATGCAAGGGGTGTGCTTTTGATACTATGTTGTGCTTGATGGCATTCTCTATGAGCATCTGGAGGGTCAGCGGAGCAATGTGCTTGGCATGGTACTTTTCATCTACATTGAAGTCTAGCGACAGGTTCTCCGGATATCTCATCTTCAGTAAGTAGAAGTAAGCTTTTGCAAAGGCCACCTCCTCTTCTATCGTCACCAATTCTTTCTCCTTGTTTTGAAGTATATAGCGATACACCTCCGAAAGCTGCTCGGTAAACTTGATGGCGATATTCTGATCTTCAGCGATCAGCGTGGTGAGTGTGTTCAGGCTATTGAACAGAAAATGTGGGCTCATTTGGTTCTGAAGCACTTCAAACTGCGTCTTGATCTGTTGACTCTTGAGCTGTTCGTTCAATTGAAAAGTACGCTTCCAGTTTTCAAAATAGTATACCGCCTCGTAGATCGTCCCGATAACCAGACCCAGACCAATACTGACAGGAAGTGTACCTCGATAGGTCTCCAGGTCAAAGACAGTAGAAAGAGTAGCGAAACCGTAGAGTAGCTTCAATGGAATGCCACCAACAGACATCCATACCATTAGACAGATATAGGTGATCACCAGTCGCATAGGTGTTCTGCTGATCTCAGGATAGAGTCGCCTGAAAAAGTGGAAGATGTACACTGCGCCAGTCCAATAGATGCCAGTAAAAGACATAGAGACGAAGTACTCTTGCCAGAACGGCATCAATAAACGCTCATGGTGTTCCGTAAAGAACAGCGGCACCAAAGCAACTATTGGTATGCCAGTCCATCGAATGAGCGGTTCGGTTATCTTGATCTTGCGCATTGAAGCGATGTTTACATAAAAACCTGAGTTCGATTAAAATCTTGACTCAGTTTGAATCGGTTTTGAGTAGAAATTTTGACAAAGTCTTGCAGGAATATCGGGATATTTCGAGAGGCTTTGGTGAAATTTATGCCAAAAGCGGTCAAATCAATTATAACAAGGACTTTTCAGGCCATCTTTGCTCTAAAAATTCATCAAAATGGCTCGCCATTTCTCAAAATTTTTAAATCAAATCTGACCCAAACAATCCTCGCTGAGTCTAATATTTTACGTCGAACTCAGGTTAAAAGTAAGCAAAAGAGCTCTTGGAGTTGTAGCCTGGTCAATGGAAGCCCTATTCCGGTAGGTGAAACAGGAAAACAATAGGTTGAATTGGAAAACATCGATTTTTGGTGTCGAAAACCGCTTCAACACTTCTTCTCGCCAGTTCAATCATCTCATCTTTTGACTCACTCCGGTTACAATACACAAGGGCTTGGGGTCGGCGTACATTCGAACGTCACTTCACAAACACACCAGATGAATACGCTAAACTCTAACTACAAATCTATTGTCATCGCTTTTGGTATAATGGTCGCACTGGCTACTCAAGTGCTGGCACAAACTCAAGTGGTAAAAGGTAAAGTGCTCGACGCTACCGCTGAATACCCCCTCATCGGAGCTACGGTCCGTGTATTGGGCACTGATCCGATCATTGGTACTACGACTGATCTGGAAGGAAGCTTTCGCCTCGAGAATGTTCCTATTGGGCGCCAGACCCTGGTCGTTCAGTACGTTGGCTACAAGGACATTTCTATTCCCAATCTACTTGTCAACACCGGTAAGGAATCAGTTGTTGAGATCAAACTGGAAGAGTCTGTCGAAAGCCTCAAGGAAATAGTTATTACCGGAAACGTAGACAAAGACCTGCCGATCAACGATATGGCCAAGGTAAGTGCCCGCACCTTCAGTCTTGAAGAGACTACCCGTTTCTCCGGAGGCCGAAATGATGTCGCCAGACTAGCGGCGAGTTTCGCAGGTGTAAGTGCGCCTGATGACTCTCGCAATGATATTGTCGTACGTGGCAATTCGCCGGTAGGTCTACTGTGGAGAGTTGACGGCATCCCGGTCCCTACCGTGAATCACTTTGCCACACTGGGTGTTACCGGAGGTCCGGTCAGCGCGTTGAATACTAACTTACTACGTACTTCAGATTTCTTAACCGGCGCTTTCCCTGCTGAATATGGCAATGCCAATGCTGCTGTGTTTGATATCAACTTCAGAAACGGCAATACAGATAAGTTCGAATTTACAGGTCAGTTAAGCGCCTTTTCAGGTATGGAATTCATGGCGGAAGGACCTATCAGCAAAAAAAATGGTTCATCGTTTGTCGCCTCTTATCGCTATGGTATCGCAGCGGTTGCTGCTACTGGCACCAGTGCCGTTCCTTACTATCAGGACTTTAGCTTCAAGGCCAATCTTGGAGAAAGTAAAATCGGTCGTTTTGAAATATTCGGTTTTGGTGGGTTGAGCAGTATCGATTTTCTCGGGGAGGATACAGATGAAACTGACCTCTTTGCCAATCCCAACGAAGATGCATTTGTCGAAAGTCAGCTGGGTATGATAGGCATGTCTCACCTACTTCGTTTGAACAAGACCGCCTATTTGAAAACATCCATTGGAGCCTCCACCAACCAGAACTTATTCACACAAGACAACCTGATAAGAGATGAAAACGATGAGATCGTCAACAAATACAGAGCGACGAATGCAGATAATGCCGATGATCGTTTGACAGTATCGACATTGTTCAACAAGAAGTTTAACGCAAGGTGGAGCCTGAGAGCAGGCTACCTTGGTGAACTTTACACACCAAGCTTTTTTGTTGAAGACAGGGACAACAGGGCTGATATCCCTGATGAGGACGGTGATGGCGTACCCGATTACTTCATCGTTACACGAGACGTAGATGAGAACTACTACCTGGGCCAGACCTATGCGCAAGCCGAGTATAAGTTCAGTGATCGTGTGACCACCACTTTCGGTCTACACAGCCAATACCTGAGCCTCACCGAGAACTTCAGCCTAGAACCACGAGCAGCTATCAGCTATCAGTTCAGACCTAACCAGCGGTTCAGTTTAGCTTATGGTCTACACGCTCAGGCCACACCAGCTCCTATCTTATTCCTGGAGGAAGAAGTATCTCCCGGTGTAACCGAACGTACAAATGATCACCTCGACTTTACCAGAAGTCACCATTTAGTGCTGGCGTATGATAGGAACCTTGGATCAAGCTGGCGATTGAAAGCAGAGACCTACTTCCAGTACCTCTTTGACGTACCCGTCGAATCCGTACCGAGCAGTTACTCTATCCTCAATGAAGGTGCTGACTTTGTCTTTGACGAAAGAGGCTCGTTGGTCAATGAAGGTATCGGTACCAACTATGGCGTGGAAGTCACCCTGGAAAAATTCTTCAGCAACAACTACTACATGCTGATGACTACTTCATTATTCAATTCCGAATATGAAGGTAGCGACGGTATTCGCAGAAGTACAGCTTTCAACAACCAATTTGTCTACAATCTACTTTTTGGAAAAGAATGGGCCTTTGGTCTTGGTGGACGCAATGCCTGGACCTTTGATACCAAGCTGACTACCGCAGGTGGTAATCCTTATACGCAAATTGATATTGACGCCACACGAGCAAATGGTGGCAGAGAAGTGCTCATGGAAAATGAAGCTTTTGCGCTCAACTATGCAGACTACTTCCGGTGGGATGTAAAGTTTGGGGTACGTATCAATAGTGCTAACAAGAACATTTCCCATCAGTTCTTCATCGATCTTCAGAATGTAACCAACCGTGAGAATCAATTTGTAGACCGCTACAATGAAGTGACTGATCAGATCAACAGAGTAGATCAGATTGGGTTCTTCCCAGATGTATTATACAGAGTACAATTTTGAGATTGGTTGATCACCGTACCAGGCCCATCCGGCATTGCTGGATGGGCCTTTTTGTCATATCTAATGAAACAGATATTCATTGTTAATTTATTTTTAATAAATCTAAATAAAGTTTGAAGCGAATCTCTTCATCCCTATTTTCGCGGCAAGAGACTTTCGAACCAACTTTTGACGACCTCAAAACTCAAAACCAGAATTCTCAACGCGTGTATGGCCTTACTGCTCATCGGTACACTGATGGAGTTGGTATTACTTGGTCATTTTGAAGATGCCTGGCAGATGGTTCCACTAGTCATACTCGCTTCAGCCATCCTCTGCTTTACAGGTCTCTATTTCACACTTCATAGACTCTTGCTGCAAGCATACAAGCTGATCATGACGGCAGCTATGTTTAGCGGTGTATTGGGCGTATGGTTTCACCTTGAGGCCAACTATGAGTTTGAGACGGAGATGTATCCCAAGCTTGGAGGATTCGAACTCTTATCAGAAATGCTTTCCGGTGCTATCCCGGCACTTGCTCCTGGCAGTATGGTCGCCGTAGGTTTAGTAGGCTGGCTTTACGTACTCGAAAAACCAAATCAACATGAATAAAACACTACAACTATTTGCGCTAGCGCTAGCATTTTTCGTGGTAGCCTGTCAGACTAACAAATCAGAAGAAACCGCTGAGGATTCTTCCGTAACTTCAAACAATCAAGAAACAGAGACCGCAGAAAATACTGAAACAACTTCTGAGATAACTGCGACTGTCCTCAATGCTAACCTCGCTACGCTGGAAGAACTATCTTCCTTAGAAGGCATGACTTCTGCATCAACACAAGCATTGATCGATCAGCGTCCATTCCTTACCATGAATGACCTTGATGCGCTACTCGCTTCGTCACTCAACAAGGCGCAAAGAGAAGCTTTGTATCAAATGGTCTTTGTGCCATTTAACCTGAACACAACGGCCGAAGACGACTTCAAAATGATCCCTGGTGTTGGTGATCGCATGGCACATGAGTTTGAAGAGTATCGCCCTTATCAGAACATTGCACAGTTCAGAAGAGAAATAGGCAAGTATGTCGATGAAGAAGAAGTAGCTCGCTATGAGCAGTATGTCTTCGTTCCCGTTGAGTTGAATTCAGCTTCTGAGAATGATATCCTCGCCTTGCCCGGTGTAGGCGCGCGTATGGCACATGAGTTTGAGGAGTACAGACCTTATCAGAATATGGAGCAGTTTCGTCGTGAGATCGGCAAGTACGTCGATGACAAGGAGTTAGCTCGATTAGAGCGCTTTGTCTACCTTAAAAACTGACGAAAATCATAAAAATTTTATTTTTAATTAATCTAAATAGGGTTGTAATTCGCTGAGTCGGTCTCTATCATTGCCTCATTATTTAGACTAATTCTAATTAAAATTTAAAATGAATACAAACTATACGATTACCAGATTTTTTCAGCTTAGCACAATGCTCCTGGCAACACTCTTTGTCCTTGGTGCATGTGGTGACGATGATGACGACACACCATCGATCGCGGCTCCATCGAGCTATAGTTTTGAGCGCAACGGAGCTTCTACTGTTGACTTCAATGGCCAGACTACACGTATATCGATGGCTGAAGAGCTGATCAGCTTGACCAAGGATTTTGACAATGGTACGGAGGCCCAGCTCCTCGAGATGTTTCGTAATGAAGGGCCTAATGGAGAGGATGTCTCTCCATTCACGGTAGCATCACTCAATGAATCTACTAAGTCAATTAAAAGTAAAATCGCCGCTTCGCGTGATTACTTCACCACCAATACTGTAGCGAGTAGTGAGATAAAGGCCGATTTTGAAACCTGGATGGCAGCCCAAATAGACGAGGTGTTCCCTGCGGAAGAGGTTGTGGCTGAACCTGGTGTGGCCGGACAGATTGCTGATGGTAGTTCTGTAAGATACGTTTCCACGCAAGGTTTAGAATATGATCAATTGGTCACCAAGTCTATGATTGGTGCACTCATGCTCGATCAGGCTCTCAATCACTATCTGAGTACCAGTGTATTGGATGAAGCTGACAATGTTGCTAACAATGACGGAGATGTGGTTGCTGAAGGAAAAAACTATACTACCATGGAGCACAAGTGGGATGAAGCCTATGGTTATGTATACGGTGCTGCCCCTGACGCAGCTAATCCTAACGCTACCATTGGTGCCGACGACAGCTTTCTGAACAAGTATATCGGTCGCGTGGAGGGAGATCCGGATTTCGCAGGTATAGCCGATGATATCTGGAATGCATTTGCACTCGGAAGAGCAGCCATTGTAGCCAAAGACTACACTGTGAGAGATCAGCAGGCAGAGATCATCCAGGAAAAGTTATCTGAGGTAATTGCCATACGAGCCATCTTCTATCTGCAGCAGGCAAAGGCCGCTTTACCCGATGATAGAAACAATACAGCACTTTATGGTACATCATTTCATGACTTGAGTGAAGGATATGGCTTCATCTACAGCCTTCAGTTTACTCGTCAGCCCGGCACTAGTTCACCTTACTTTAGCAAGGCTGAGGTCGACGGCATGCTCTCAGACCTTCTGGATGACGGACCCAATGGTCTTTGGGACATCACTCCAGAGACACTTGATAACCTTACCAATACTATTCACGCAAAATTCAGCTTCTCTTTGGAAGCAGCCTCAGAGTAATCATTAAAGTATGTTATCTAGATATTTAGCAACGTTAGCCTTTATTCTTACAGTTTCGGGAAGTCTCCTACTCACCAGCTGTGGTGACGATGGAGACGGGTCTCCGGGCGATGGTGATACAGATACGTTTGACCGGGGGGCAATGCTGGCCCATTGGGCAGACAACATCATCGTCCCTGCCTACCAGTCTTATCAGCAGGACCTCAGCGCCCTGGTGAGTAGTTCAGAGACATTTGCAGAGACTCCTGATGCTGTCAATCTTGCAACCCTTCAGTCAAATTGGGAGCAAGCTTACCTGTCCTGGCAGAGGGTAAGTATGTTTGAGATTGGCAAAGCTGAGGAATTGGTACTCAGAAGTTTCACAAACATCTACCCAGCTGATACCAGCGGTATATTGGATAACATTGCTTCCGGTAGCTACAACCTGCAGCTGGCATCTAAGCATGATGAGCAAGGTTTTCCAGCGATTGAATACCTGCTTTTTGCCAAAAGTCCATCCGAAACGGTTGATGCATTTACGGGCAATTCAGCCAGAGGACAGTACCTTCTTGATCTGACGAAGCGAATGCAATCATTGACGTCAGAAGTAGTGGACGACTGGCAAGGCGGCTATCGTGACAGCTTTGTAGCCGATGATGGGTCATCAGGCACCAGTTCTGTCAATAAGTTGGTCAACGATTATATTTTCTATTATGAAAAGGCCTTAAGAGCTGGGAAAATAGGAATACCAGCGGGTGTCTTTTCTTCCTCACCACTAGCTCATACAGTGGAAGCACGCTATTCAGGTGAGTTGGCCAAGCCTTTTTTCCTGGAAGCACTGGATGCTACCCAGGATTTCTTTAATGGTGCTAATCATGGAGGAACTAGTTCCGGGCCCAGCCTAAGGGCTTATCTCGATCACCTAAACACAATCAAGGAGGGAGAAGATCTGGGAACTTTGATAGATGACCAATTTCAGAGTGCCAGATTAGTAGCCAATGGCCTGGCAGACAACTTCTACGGGCAAGTGCAAGCTGACCATTCTGCGATGTTGGCACTTTATGATGAGTTGCAAAAGAATGTGGTCTTTTTAAAGGTGGACATGCTTCAGGCACTGAACATCAATGTGGATTTTGTAGACGCAGACGGTGATTAGCGATTTACGCCGTACCATATCATCATACTTAAATCAACCGGCAGAGGCTGCTCCATTGGCAGCCTTTCGCCTTTTTTTCGGGTTGCTGATGTTTGCATCGGTTGTCCGGTTTTGGGCCTATGGCTGGATCGACAAATTGTACATACAGCCCAAGTTTCATTTTTCATATTTTGGTTTTGACTGGGTGCAACCTATCGGAGAATACACCTACCTGCTCTTCATCATTTGTGGGCTGAGCGCTCTTTTCGTTGCGATAGGTTATCAATACCGGTTGGCCATAGTTGTCTTCTTCCTCAGCTTCACCTACATCGAGCTGATGGACAAGACCACTTATTTAAACCACTACTACTTCATCAGCTTGCTGAGTTTCCTGATGATTTGGCTTCCCGCCCATCGCTATTTTTCTATTGACGCCTATCGGAATAGTGGGCTAAGAACACAGCAGGTCCCGCGATGGTCCATCGATACCATTAAGCTGATGCTGGCTATCGTGTATTTCTACGCAGGTCTTGCAAAGCTCAACAGCGACTGGCTCATAGAGGCTATGCCTTTGAAGATATGGCTTCCTGGAAGGTACGACCTGCCTGTTCTTGGTTCTTTGCTTGAGCAAGAGTGGGCCATTTACTTCTTTAGCTGGACCGGAGCATTGTATGATCTCAGTATTCCTTTTTTACTGTTCTATCGCAAAACAAGACTGATTGGATTCGCACTGGTAGTGGTATTTCATTTTCTCACAAGTGCTCTCTTCCCTATCGGAATGTTTCCATATATCATGATTGTCAGCACACTGATCTTTTTCTCTCCTCAATTGCATCACAACATACTTCAGCGGATTGCTAACGTTGGTCGTTTTTCAAAGCATATTTTTGACAACAATCAGGTTTTACAACCCATTAGATCATCTGGATATCAAATTAAACTTGGTTTTTTAGCAGCTTTCTTTGCGCTGCAATTGGCCTTGCCATTTCGTCATTTATTGTATCCGGGTGAGCTTTTCTGGACAGAAGAAGGTTTTCGGTTTTCATGGCGGGTGATGTTGATGGAAAAAGCCGGATACACGCAATTCAAGATAGTAGATCAAGAAAACAACAACAGCTTCTACGTAGACAATTCTGATTTCCTTACCAGCTTTCAGGAAAAGCAGATGGCCTTTCAGCCCGACTTCATTATTGAGTATGCGCACTACCTGAGAGATCATTTTACTCGACAAGGGCATCAGGATGTAGCCGTGTTTGCTGAAAGCTATGTCGCGCTCAATGGACGGAGGAGCCGTCCCTACATTGACCCTACGGTCGACCTGGCTTCTCAACCGATATCACTCAAACCAAAAACCTGGATACTACCTTTCAATGATCAAATCTCTGGCCTGTAGTATCCTGGGGCTGTTGCTAAGCACAGCACAGCTAGCCGCTCAATATACCCTGTCAGGAGTGGTAAAGGATGGTGATACCAACACTCCTATCAGAAATGCCGAGGTATTTCTGACCAGCACAGGAGAAGTACTAAAGGTTGACAAACAGGGTAAGTTCAAGCTCGGCGGCCTTTCAGAAGGTGAGTATGAGATCATCGCCTTTAGTTTTGAGTATCAGACGTTGACCTCACACGTGCGGCTACCGGAAAATAGTACAATTGAGATCAATATGGAACCTCTGGTAACAGAGCTCTCTGAAGTGGTGATCAGACAACAGCGCGATGAGCTTTTCAACCTCAAACGACTACAACCAGTGGAAGGTACTGCCATATACGCTGGCAAAAAGACCGAAGTGGTCCTGATCGACCAACTGGTAGGTAGCATGGCTACCAATAATGCCAGGCAGATCTATTCTCAAGTGGTTGGTCTCAATATCTACGAAAATGCTGACGCGGGCCTACAACTGAATATTGGCGGGCGCGGACTGGACCCTAATCGCACTGCGAACTTCAATACCAGGCAGAATGGCTATGATATAAGCGCGGATGTATTAGGGTATCCTGAGAGCTATT
>DIYH01000036.1 GCA_002435755.1 Flammeovirgaceae bacterium UBA6059 | reverse complement strand
GTTGGCTGAGTATCGATTGCATTCTAGTTGAGCTAATGTACTACTGCTCCCAGTACTCCTCTCCAAGTAGCAGTTCATCCAGCGACCCTTCTCCATGCACCTGCTGCTCATGTTTAATTTGGTTTTCGACATTACTGTTAAAAGTGTTCTTCTTAAGATTTTGAAAAACACCGACAGGTCTGGGTAGTTCAGGATCATCAATCATTCCTGCCAATATGTAAGACAGGGTACTATCTTTTTCATCGTGAATGATGAGATCGTTAACGCTATAATCTTTGAGACTGACCACAACAGGCTTGAAGCCATCAAACCTTACTCCCAGATTCTGGTTTTTACCAAAAACCAGTGGTTGACCGTCTACCAAGTTAACCGTACGATCATCCCGTACCTCCTTCCGGGTATAGTCGTCAAAAGCAGCATCATTAAAGATCAGGCAGTTAGTGTATAATTCAATAAATGAAAAACCTCTATGACGTGCGGCACGCTCAATCAAATGTTGTATGTGATTGCGGTCTTTGTCATAACCTCGCGCAACAAATGTAGCACCACTGGCTATAGCCATTTTCACGGGATCGAATGGATCTTCAAGTGTCCCTAGAGGTGAAGATTTAGTGATCTGGCCTTTGCGCGAAGTTGGAGAAAACTGCCCTTTAGTCAAGCTGTAAATCTCATTGTTAAACATTAAAACGTTGAGGTCAATATTGCGACGACAGCCATGTATGAAATGATTACCTCCAATACTCATACAGTCACCATCACCTGTCACCACCCATACGGATAGATCTGGTCGAGCTACCTTGAGTCCAGAGGCTATGGCTATGGGTCTACCGTGAATACCATGAAATCCATAGGTGTCCATATAATACGGAAACCTTCCGGAACAACCGATCCCAGATACAAAGGCTATCTTTTCCTTGGGAACTCCAAGATCAGGCATAAACTTTTGCACAGGATGTAAGACGCTGTAGGCTCCACATCCGGAACACCACCTCACATCATTCTTAGGTTTAAAGTCTTTGGCCGTCAGGGTAGCCTGTTCCCTGCCTGATACATTTTGTACATTAGAAGTTCTCATAATGCCACCTCCTTACTTACCAGAATTTCTTTGACCTTATTCACTATTTCAGAAGCCCTCAAAGGCTGACCTTGCACCTTATGGTAGCCTGTAAACTCCTTCTTGTATTTTGCCTGCAACATCATTTGTAGCTGTCCTTTATTCATTTCCGGGATCAGCACATGCTCATAATTTGACACTATCTCACCTAGGTTAGATGGCAAAGGATTCAAATGTCTTAGATGACAATGTGCCACGTCTATGCCATCATTTGACAGCATATCCAGGGCCGTACTAATTGCACCTTGGGTACTGCCCCATCCCAAGATCAATAGATCATTTGAGGCTGGCCCATTAACCTTTGCGGCAGGAATATCATCAACGATACCATTGATCTTTTGAGCACGAAGATCAGTCATAACTTGATGATTAACAGCATCATAACTAACCTTACCCGTAATATTCTCCTTCTCTAGACCTCCAATTCTATGCTCCAGACCAGGAATACCTGGTGAAACCCATGGCCTTGCCAACGTAATAGGGTCTCGATCATAAGGTTGGAAGCTCTCCTTATCTGGAATGTTAGTTTCCATTGTCAAATCTGGTAGGTCTTCGGATCTTGGTATCTTCCATGGAGAAGAGCTTTGAGCAAGGTAGCCATCAGTGAGCAGCATCACTGGTGTCATATACTTGATCGCTACTCTTGCCGCTTCCATTGTCATCTCAAAACAGTCATTTGGTGTACTGGCAGCCAAGACTGGCATAGGGGCTTCACCATGTCGTCCAAACATAGCCTGGAAAAGATCGGATTGCTCTGGCTTGGTCGGCATACCGGTACTTGGGCCAGCACGCATCACATTGACAATAATCAATGGTAACTCCAACATCACAGCCAGACCGAGCGCCTCCGACTTTAGAGAAAGTCCCGGGCCAGAAGTAGTAGTAACAGCTAAGCTACCACCGTAGGCAGCTCCGATAGCGCTAGTAATTCCAGCAATCTCATCCTCAGCTTGTAAATGTTTAATGCCATATTTTTTATAGCCCGAGATATACTGTAAGATTTCAGTCGCCGGAGTAATGGGATAAGAACCAAGAAACAGTGGCCTTTTGGCTTTTTCAGCAGCAGCTACCAGCCCAATCGCCACTGCATGGTTACCAGTGATATTGCGATAGCGACCCTTCTGCGCAAGCTTATCTTTAAAAACCAACTGATTACTGATCTCTTCCTGCTGAGCTGCAAACTTGTTGCCCAAACGCACTGATCGTCTGTTGATAATAGCCGTTTCTTCATTTCGTGCAAACTTCTTTGCTAACCAATGCTCTAGCTCCTCTAGAGGGTGATCCATCAACCAGAAAATGATACCTAATGCATAGAAGTTCTTCGACTTCTTCAACGCTTTTGGGGAATAGCCCAATTCTTTGAGTGACGAACGGATATTATCAATCATCGCTACAGAGAGCAACTGAAAGTCTGCTAATGATCCATCTTCGAGTGGGCTGGATTCATATGCAGCAAGTTTAAGGTTGCGGCTATCAAACCCGTTGGCATTCGCGATGATGATGCCCCCGGGTTTAACCTGTTTCAGGTTGACCTTGAGTGATGAAGCATTCATTACAACGAGTACATCAACCAGATCTCCGGGAGTAGCTATCTCCTTGATACCAAGTCGTACCTGATAGGCACTCACTCCATATAGTGTACCTTCCGGGGCTCTGATTTCTGATGGGAAGTCTGGAAAGGTGATAAGGTCAACACCTGAACTCGCCATGATGTCGGCAAACTTCCGGCCGATCAGCTGCATACCGTCTCCCGAGTCACCGGCAAAACGAATGGTGAGTTCGGTAATCTTCTTAGTGGAAGCATTCATAGTCTTTTTGGGTTAACAGTACTGCTAATTGTATAGCAATCAATGATTAACCATAGATAGACTATCACATCGTCATCAAAAATGATTTTAGTTAGTTATCTAACTAATTTTTGTAAGGTCTGACGCCCCCCTACAGACCTTCTTAATATCAATTTACTCTCTATGCTCATCTACGAGGTACAAGTTTTAAGTGATCAGTATCTCTCTATCGTACCTGCAGGCATATTTTTTTCAATATGCTCTGCCATCTTTTGGACTAGTTCTGCTTGCGAATACGGTCTCCATCTATGTCCTTTCTGCTTCGAGCCATAAGTTACCGTCCCGCTGTAATATGGGTTTTGGGTGCTCTCCAAGAATTCTTCCATATGATACACCCCTTGATTGAGGTAGAAATTGTCCATATGCCCTGTAATAAGGTGGAGCTTACCCACCAACTTGGGACCTATCTCTGCCCAGTTCTGTTCTAAATAGTACCTGAGATCATAATTTTCCTTCCAATACTCGGCAACAGTTGAATCCATTTCACCTGTCCTCTTATTAAAAAGTGGCTTAAAGTATCCATCCTCACCAAGAGGGCCAAATACCGCGCTCCAGATATCCAATTGCTGCCCAGACCGCCCTTTAGTTCCATTGACCAGCTCCATCCTATTTCGTTGTTCGGAAGTCAAGACAGCTTCTGCCGTTTCTGGATTTCTGGTATTGATGATGGGAACCTTGTACCATTCGTGTTGCTTGTAGAAAGCATTCTTATCCTCATAAACATTGATGCCTTCCACATTCCTAAAGTCCAGGGGATCCGGTGCGAAAGACCAGGTACCTCCATAAAAATCAGGGTAGAATACTTGTAAGGCAAAACTCTCCCACCCTCCTGTTGATCCGCCTGTAAGAAGTCGCGCCCAGGGTTTGGAAATGGTTCTGAACTCTTCCTCAATTTTCGGAATGAGCTCTTCATGAATGGCATCTCCATAGGGCCCATTGTTAACGCTATTAACTGCATAGCTATCATCAAAATAGGGTGTTGGATGCTGGATCGTAACTGCAAGAAACCTTGGGAAATCGTCAGAAGTCCAGCTTTGGTACAGTTCGTTTTCAGGATCTTCCTGAAACCTCAGCGGAGGTCGCAATGAGAAATGACCCTGCTGGTATATGGTAGGATAATAGGCGTCTGGATTGCTCTCGTATCCTTTTGGAAGAAGGATGGTCGCTCCTAAATACATTGGTTGTCCCCAAAACTCAGTAAGTATATCACTTTGGATTTTTATCCTCTTCACCCATTCTGTATCCTCGGGAATCTCAATCGGAGGAATCTCATTGTTCGCAACTAATTCTATCGTACGATCCTCACTTGGATCGATAGTCAACTTCATCACATCACTGTAGAGATTTCCTGGGGACTTTCTCCAGTTTTGACCCTCCCATTGATCATTGTGTAACCACAATGTATGGCCGTCAGCACGCTCAAACTTGGTGTATTTGCTTACAACAGTTTGGACGTAGTAGTCACCTTTGGGTAAGTCTTTTAACCACTCAACCGGGTACCCCAGGGTTTCATTTGATATCTCGACGGTAGCACCAGCTGACAAGTTCTCGAAATCTTCCCCAAAGACCTGCACACCATACCTTCCGACCTGGAGCCGTGGTTCCTCCTCATCATCTCTTGCAATGCAAAGAAACATTCGACCCGTTAGTGTTCCTTCTGCTAACTCCTGAGGAAATGACAATGAAAAACGAAGACCGCTTGTAGTCTCATTAGGAGAACAACCCAGAAAAGCAATGACAAGTAGGGATAGGAGTAGGTGTTGAATAGCTTTCATACGAGAGGTTTTAAACTAATATCGTTGATAGCTAATAATCCTCCTCCTGACTTTATATGTATGGCGGTGAAGGATGAGTTGGCTTTAATAAAACTCCTTCCATCTAACTATTAGTGCCAACAAGACATACTCACCTTGCAGGTTATCCAATACAAAATATTTAATAGCACAAGAATCTCTTTAAGTCAGATAATGCACTGATCAGGATCCAAACTCCATCACATTATTTTTCCCGTACTACTCTGATGCCTGCATACTTAGCGCTTCCTGAGCTCGATTGATCATAAGGATCAACAAAATCATAGGCACTATAATCATATGTGTCCAACTGCCCATTATCCATGAAGTACTCCGAAGCATTACCTCCAAGATCAAAGATCATAAGCTTCTCTTTTACTTCTATAGACGGATGACTTCCTACAGTCTTCATTAGATCATTACCGAGCTTATCTAACTCTGGAGTTAACGAATCTACATCTGTAGCCGTCAACTCATATCCTGCCCAGAAATTAAGATTGTTCTGCCCCTTGGCCTTCTTACGACCCAATTGATGTAGTTTCTCAGCTTCTTTTTCATTGGGAAGTCTGTAAGTCACCCCTGTCTTCTCCGATAACCAGCCCAGGTAACCTTCGATATCAGCTTGAGCCAATCCTGTAACAGGCATGTTTGCGCTAGCCGCATCATACTCATTCCCGGTATAGGCATGATATTGTGCCATGGTCACTTCAAAGCGACCTACCGCAATAGTATCCTCTCCCAATTCAATCACTTCTGGTATTAATACCCCTCCTGCCATAACGCCGTAACGACCGTCTTCACCTTTGCTTTTTGCCAGCATGATTTGTGTGGCCAGTGGACTCTCAGGTTTGAGCGATTCATTACGCTCATCTTCTTTTTCAAACAGGTATTTGTCAATCCACTTGATCTCTTCTTTCATCTTGCGTAACTGGTGTGTGATCTTCTGCAATCCATGCGGCTGACCTGGGAACCATAAGAACTTCACAGGAGCGACACCTACTTGTTGCAATCCTCGATAGTATTCCCATCCCTGATCCCTCGGTACGGCCCTATCCTCACTACCGTGAAAAATGATTGTTGGGGTCTTTATTTTCTCAATTTCGAAAATTGGGGAGTTGTTGATGTACCATTCGTTGTAGTGCTTGCCATTCATATCATCCCAGGGTGCACCACCGAAATAACTCTGGTCGAACGTCACACCAAATTGGCAGGTGCCATAGTCAGAAGTCCAGTTAATATCACCAGCGCCTGGAGCTGCCACTTTGAACATATCAGGGTATTTCAGGGTCATCCAGGTAGTAAGGATGGCCCCATTGGACCAACCCATAGTACCTAATTTATCCATGTCGATCATCCCCTTTTCGTTGAGGTGCTGGATACCATTGTAGATGTCGATCTGCTCCAGGTGATAGTAGTTACCATCTTTGATCGACTCTATGAACTCAAGGCTATGGCTTCCGGAACCATGATAGTTTGGCTTCAGCACAAAAGCTCTTTTGTCTGTGTAGATCTGAGGATAAGTGGACCAACGCTCTGACCAGGCATCTCTGTCCACTCCGGTTGGGCCGCCATGGATTGAAAGTACCAAAGGATATTTCCTACCTTCTTCATAACCTTTCGGGTAATAAAGAATGCCATTCACTTCCTCATCATTGGCCCCTGTCCAATAAATGATCTCTGACCTGGCAATCGGCTTCTTCTTGAGGTTTTCGTTTAAACTGGTAAACTCTTCCATGCCAGTTATACCAGTACCTCTGCGACCTTTTGAGATGTTTGCGACATAGTATTCCGGTAGGCTCGATGCAGTCGAGTAGCTAAAGGCAACCTTAGTCCCTTGTTCACTTACCGTGGAAATCGCTACATGATTCGCTTTATCAGATCCAAAATCCAGTGCTAACTTGGTCCAGTTCAATCCAGACTTACCATAGTAAGCGACTTCATACAATGGACCATTAGCTAGTTGAGCCACGACATTATCTCCTGACAGCCAGTAGTTACTCATGCCATTCTGCCATTGTAGATCAACTTTGGTGTAGTCCATACTAGACGGATTGAAGAAGTATAGTTCATTGATACCCGCTCCATTCCACTCAGGATTGGATGATTTGACAGCAGCGAAGTAGAAGCCACTTCCGCTATTGGTAAACTTGAATCGGCCGGGCTCTTGCATACCTTCAAGAATACGCGTCTCATCTCCTGTCTCTAGATTCTTAAGGTAGATCTGCGGTTTTGGGTTTCCATCCACACCGTAATCAGGACTCATAATCAATTGATATACAAGGTATTTACCATCTTTCGATGAAGCATATTGACGTACCTGAAACCGATTATCAGTTAGTCTGTTGATTTCTTTCTTCTCAACATCAAAACTGTAAACACGGCTTGGTTTCCAGTGAGCCGTGTCTTCAACAATTAGCGTATTGTCCTTTTCGTTTTCTATCTCATAGAGTGATTTACCTTCATTAGAAGTGTAAGCAAGTACTCCAGGCTTGAGCCATGAAATACTACTAATTCCATTCTCGAACTTGTGGACCTCTTCCGGCTCTCCTCCTAGCAGGTTAAGCCGCCAAAGTACTTTGCCTTTCTCCCTGGACGAGAGGAAGTAGAGCTGTTCACTGTCGTCACTAAAAAGCGGGCTAAAGTCATTTTCATCACTTGTCGTTAACCTAAAGGTCCTCATCTTTCCATCCTTCTTCATATTCAACCTTGCCATATGAAGATCATTAACAAACTTGTCCTCCTTCTTCAAGCCCCTTCGTTGGGTCCAGACCACCAAATTTCCATCTGGTGAAAAAACTGGATTAGTGACATATTTGGTATTAATGATCTCTTCTGGAGTCCATAGGTCTTGAGCCTGGACAGAAATGGATAGTAAGAGTACTAAAAAAGTAGTTAATGTCTTCATGGGATAAGTTTAAGAGTGCTCAAGTTAGCACGAATCAGAATGATACTTTAACTGTATTTGACAAGCTGATGATGATTAAAAGCCAAAGAATATCACTAATTGAACAACGAAAAGAAAAAGCATAACTATGGCAAGCGTCAGCTTGGAATCTAATGTCTTCATATGGTATAGATAAAGGTAAACGACCAGGAACATGGCCGGTATAATGTACCCAAACACACGGTAAATATTATAGAACTGAAATAGTCGCACTGATCCCGCGGCAGTCGCCAGGTCCACCTCCATTGGCTTCTGCCAGAGTAGCGTACGTGTCATCAAAGCCTGGCCGCTGATATCGAGATCTTTTAGTGTATGTTTATCAAAACGCATGATGTGCTGCTGAAATACAATCTCGTCATATCGATAATATACCCTTCCTCTACCACGCTCGACAATATTGCGCATCTCTATTACCCGCTCATTTATCTTTTCTCTGGGGAGTAAATAGTCAACCGCCAGAGTTAAGTTGAATAATACGATCAAGCCACCCAGATACATGAAACCGTCCAGTATCCTTTTCATGAGGACTTGTTGCATGCGTTCTACTTCCTTTGCCCTACGCCATGCTCTTTGTCTGGCTTCTTTGCGCTGGCGCTCATATGCAGCCGCATGAGGATCATAATCGTAGGTAACCCGCTCTGCCCTTGGTGAAGGGCCAACTGAAGTTAGGAAGTTGTAAGCCTCTGTAATAACAATGAACTTCTCTTTGGCCTCCGGGTCTGTGCTTACATCAGGGTGATACTGTTTAGACAGTCGTCGGTAGGCTGTCTTGACCTCCTTTTCAGTTGCACCTGGAGAAAGTTCTAGTATTTCGAGGTATTCGTTTTTCATCCTACCTCGTTTTTGCTCGAGCCAGATGTCGCTCAGCGTGGTTTTGATTGGCCCTTATCAGGAAACTAGTACTTGCGGTTCAATATCTCTGATAAGATGATCGCCTTTCTGGCACCATCCTCTTCCTTTAATATATCTGCTATTTCTGCGCCTACGGTGGTCTCTTCGTCGCTATGGTCTTCGTATCTCTTAAAACCATACTCCGGTTGAGAAGAGTGATCGGATTTAAGGTTTTCAGCAGATTTAATGGACTCTTGATATATTCGCCTAGAGTCTTCATCTGCAAATCTTCTTCTGGCCGGTTGTCTGATCTCGTCATCATCTTCCTCACGGCGAGAGGTCAGCGGGGATGTACTTCTTCTTGAAGGTTCGATCTCTTTTGCAGGTGGTGGTGTATGCTCGTCTTCCTCTTTGTCCTGCTTACCTTCTGTAAACTCTCTCAGTAACTCTTCAAATGTAAGTGGTCTGGGAGCGCTACCCTGCCCCTGTTCTTCAGCCACATCCCCGGAAGGACGATTTGGCTTCACGGGAGGCTTCTTTTTCTTCAACCCACGGGACAAAAAGTAGAGTAATCCAACGACGATGTAGAGTATGGTCTGAAAGTCATCCATGGCTTAAAAATATCGAATTAAATTCTAAATTTGTCGGCCTCACACACATTTACAGGGAGAGTCATTTAATGCAGCTGACGAGATTAGAGATCAAGGGATTCAAGAGTTTTGGAGATAAGATTGTCATCAACTTTGATGAGGGAATTACTGGTATAGTTGGTCCCAATGGCTGTGGAAAATCTAACGTTGTAGACGCCATTCGTTGGGTCCTCGGTGAGCAAAAGACGCGAATGCTGAGATCAGAGAAGATGGAAAACATCATCTTCAATGGCACAAAGTCAAGAAAGGCATTGCAAATGGCTGAAGTCTCCTTGGCTTTTGACAATACCAAGAACCTGCTCCCTACCGAGTACTCCAATGTGACCATCACCCGACGCTACTATAGATCTGGTGATAGCGAATATCTTCTTAATGGTGTGGCCTGCAGGCTCAAGGACATTACCAATCTCTTTCTCGACACAGGGATCGCCAGTAACAGCTACGCCATCATCGAGCTCAAAATGGTCGATGACATCCTCAATGACAAGGACAACAGCCGTCGCGGATTATTCGAAGAAGCAGCAGGCATCTCTAAATTTAAGATCCGCAAGAAGGAAACCCTAAAGAAATTATCAGATACAGATGCAGACCTGGACCGGGTCGAGGACCTGCTCTTTGAGATAGGAAAGAACCTCAAATCACTTGAGAAGCAGGCGAAACAGGCCAAGCGCTACTATGAGATCAAAGAGGAGTATAAGCGACTAAGTGTCCAGCTAGCGCAATTGGGTATGGCACGTCAAAAAGAGGTTTTTAAGAACCTTCAGACTCAAATCGATCAGGAAAATGATCGAAAGGTCAACCTGACCAAGCAAATGGCTGAGAAAGAAGCCGCTATAGAAGCAGCAAAAAGGGACCTGATCGACAGGGAAAAGCTGCTCTCCTCAAGGCAAAAAACACTCAATGAGCATGTTAATCGCATCAGGCAATATGAGAGTGAAAAAAAGATCAAGAATGAGCGCCTGCGTTTCCTAAATGATCGTGCTGCTACGTTAAGGGAGCAAATAGAGCAGGACCGTAAGAGCAATGAACGTGCGGCTTTCTCTATCAGTAGCCTGGAGCAGGAAAAGCGAACTGCTGATAAGATCCTTGCGGAGATTTCCGGTAGGCTCGAGCAACTCAAAGAGAGCTACGAACTCCAAAAAGAACAAACCATAGCCCACCGCTCCAAAGTCGAGCAGCTTGCCGTTGAACTTAAAGACAAACAAGAAGCTTACTACCAGGCAAACAAGTCTCTTGAAATCAAGCAGATACAACTCAATACCCTAAAGCAGGAATTAGAAAAGGCGGCAGAAGATAGCTCGAGCCAGTCAGCAAGCCTTGAAGAGTTTGAAAACAAGCTAAAATCTTTAACTGCTGACAAAGAGAAGAAGGATGCAGAATTCGAAAAACTGAAAGTCAAAGAGGAAGACTTAAAGTCCAGAATCGAGCAGACGCAAAAAACGATTGAGGTTATCCGCGAAGAACTGAGCACTACGAATCGCAAGCTAGATGCAAGACAAAACGAGTACAACCTGACCAAATCTCTTGTTGACAATCTTGAGGGCTTCCCTGAGGCCATCAAGTTTTTGAAGAAACAATCCAAATGGGGTAAAAATGCCCCTCTCCTGTCAGACATCATTGCTTGTCCTGAGGAGTATCGCGTTACCATCGAGAACTTCCTCGAGCCTGTGATGAATTACTACATCGTAGATACAGAAGCGCAGGCATTTGAGGCCATCAACTTGCTCTCGGACGCGGCAAAAGGTAAGGCTCATTTTTTTATTCTGGAAAACTTCCAGCACTTCAAGCCTACTGCCTCAAGGATCATTAAAGATGCCCTGCCTGCCACTGAGGTGGTAGAGTTTGAGCCTCGCTATCGCAAACTCGTGCAGCATATTCTTGACAATGTATATATCTCTTCTAATCACCACACGGACCTACCGGAGGAAGATGATGCAGTACTGATCACTCAAAATGGCAAGGTGATCAAGCGACAGTACAGTATTTCAGGTGGGTCTGTTGGGCTGTTTGAAGGTAAGCGAATTGGTCGTGCAAAAAACCTTGAGAAGCTCTCTGCTGAGATCAAGAAGCTCTCTGCGAAACTTGAGGAAGTCAAGCAGAACCTGGCAGACAAACAGGATGACCTAGAACAACTCAAGGCCAGCACCCATGCTGAGGAACTGGAAAAGGTCCGCCAAGAAGCAAGATTGCTTAACGAAGAATATATTTCTGTTAAGACTAAAAAAGAGCAATACTATGACTTGCTATCAACTAACACCTCCAAGCGTGAGGACATCCAGGAGCGTATTTCGCTGTTAAGCGAGGAGCTTGAGGAACTCAAACCTCTGACTGAAGATGGACAGTCCCAGTTGACCTCCATTGAGGAGACTTATAACTTATCTAGTGAGGAATTGTCTACTTACAATGATCTCCTATCGGAAAAATCTGGAGCTTTCAACCAGGAGAATATCCTCTTTCATCAACAGGAGAATAAAGTCAATAGTATCAGCCAGGAGATCAGCTTTAAGCAAACCACTTTTGACTCTAGTAAGCAGCGCATCGAAAAAAACAGCGGTGAGTTAAAGAAGACAGATGATGAAGTAAAGCAGCTGGTATCAAATGCTGAAACCAACGATGAGGAATTAGTGGCGATGTATGCCGAAAAAGAGAGCATCGAAAAGGGCGTCAACGAAGCAGAAAAGGAATATTACGCCGGACGTGGTGCTATCGATGAAGCAGAAAAAGCCGAGCGTGATATCCAGCGATTGCGTGAGAATGCAGATGCACTACTTATGCAACTACAGACCCAGCTTACTGAGTCTAAACTGCAGCTGAATTCTATACAGGAACGTTTATCCGTAGAATTCAATATTAAGGTTGAGGAACTGGAAGAAGCGGACGTACTTCCGGCTGATCTGGATGAAGAGGAGCTAAAAACGAAAGTGGACAAGCTCAAAAACAGGTTGGGCAATATGGGGCCCATCAACCCAATGGCAATGGAAGCTTTTGAGGAAATCAAAGAGCGCTACGACTTCATCATTAAGGAAAAAGAAGACCTAATAAAGGCTAAAGAATCGCTGCTCAATACGATCTCCGAAATTGATGAGGTGGCAAAAACTACTTTCCTGGAAGCATTCGAAGATATCAAGGCAAATTTCATCAAAGTGTTCCGATCACTGTTTACTGACGAAGATGACTGTGATCTTAAGCTCTCTAACCCGGATGATCCATTAGAAAGCAGCATCGATATCATTGCCAAACCTAAAGGCAAGCGGCCGTTGACTATCAATCAGCTATCGGGTGGAGAAAAGACCCTGACTGCTACTTCCCTACTCTTTGCCATCTACCTACTTAAGCCCGCCCCCTTCTGTATTTTCGATGAAGTGGACGCCCCTCTTGATGATGCTAACATTGACAAGTTCAATAACATCATCAAGACCTTTAGTGCCGACTCACAGTTCATCATCGTGACCCACAACAAGCGCACCATGGCAAGTACAGATATCATCTACGGCATCACCATGGTGGAGCAAGGTGTGAGTCGTGTAGTGCCTGTTGATTTGAGGGAGTTGGTTTAGTTATATAGGTTTTACAGCCAAAAGCCAGACTAGGGTCAATATTTAAATTTATTGCTTTGCTTTTAATCTGGATTCTAGGAGTTTTATGTCTTTCTAACGTTAGCTTATGTTTTAGGATGAAATCTATTACTCTTTTTACAGCATTAATTACACAATCAATATCTGTATTCGGCCAGTCCATGATCGAATGGTCACCAGAAAGTAAGCTAGAGCTAACTGATTTTCAATCAGAACAAACAGAAATAAATGAAACGCTGACAACATATTCAATATATTCAGCTGCAAACTTGGATTTCAGCTTTCAAATGAGCTCTTACGAATTCATGTTTACCAAAAACTTTAATTCTAAGGCCAAGACAGTTTTTAATCGTAGGGCAGCAGTGATTACCGCCAAAGACAGCACTATGGCTAAACAGCTTGTAAATTTTGGCCAATACAGTTTCGACTTAACTGAGTTATACACTAGGAAATTTAGAAAAGCGATGTATGAGAATAAGGGAGCATTCTCCGATGTGAATTTCTTCCAATCAATATTTAATGATCTACAAACAGAGCTGCATGCAGAGAATTCACGCGTGCTAAAACTGACGGATCTAGGAAGAAACGAGAATCTACTTGAACGAGAGCATAATCAAGTTATCCTTGCAATCAACGAGCTTTCAGATTTTTGTAAAGAATGTAAGCCTCCCAAAAAGAAGAAAGCCAAGAAAAAGTAGTGCCTAATTCTTGGAGTAGAAGGTCAAATCTCACCTGACTAGAAATGGAACGTTCTTCTTTTGGCGAGCTTAAACCGTTACGTTGATGATGGTTTTGTTGATCACCTTTTGACAGAATATGTTAACTCAATGATTGATAACTACTCTGGTTATGAGTTCTAATGGATCATCTGATCATGGTAAACTCGAGATTATTACTTAACTGATTTAGCGCCCTTTCTAAATAAGAGTCAATTTCAGCATGTTTCTGGTTTGTTGTACTCGCATAGTACAAGCCCAACACTTCGATCTAACTGGCAACTGGATTGGCACTGCTATCTATCCTAAAAAACCATCTCAATATAAACACGTGCAGAATGGAAAAGAAAACATAGGCTCAGTCCTTTCCAAGAACATCAATACTAATTATTACATCAAAGTACGTATCACGGGTGAAATCAATAAACACGATCTGGAACTTCGCGGAAAAAAGGTTATTTATAAACTGGGATGTACTGCATGATCAACGATATCCTCGTGTATTCTGTAAATCAGGACAGAGATAGGTTATCAGGGTCGAATACCTGTCCACACTCAACCATCCTTAGTCTTAACTATAGACAGTTGAGGGGTAGGTTCCGATACTCTTCTCCTCAGTTTAATCATTGACAGCTCTTAAAGTGTGAAACATGTCTGGTCATCGCATTCATCGAACACCAGGCACTTTTCAATTCATCACCTTCATATGCTGCAGGTAGGTAATGCGTCACTTTCTGTAGATCCTCAAAATCTTGACAGGATCTTTCAAAGTCTGTTGATCAGTGTCCCCTGCCTGAATCTTTCGAACGACATCCATACCATCAATGACCTGACCGAATGCCGCGAATCCCTGGCCGTCAGGATTTCTCATACCTCCGAAATCAAGTGATGGCTGATCATTGACGCAAATAAAGAAAGCCACCGATGCTGATCCTGGTTTGCTTCTCGCCATGGAGACTGTGCCGTCTTTATGGAGGAGCCCCGTTTTATCATTAGTCTCATGTGCAATGGGACCAATGCTATTTTCATTAGCAGTAAAGTTTCCTTGGATCACCTCTATACGAATCGAGTCATTAGGCTGGTTATCCATCCGCACCACACGATAAAAGGAAGCTCCGTTGAAGTCTCCTTTCTCTTCGTACACCTCAAAATTCTTAACCGTAATCGGTGCTTTTTTGGGATACGTCTCAAAGATGATATCACCTAACACTGTTTCAATTACATAAACGTTTTCCTGGCCAAATGCCGTACCGAACAATAGTGTTAGGCATAACAGTAGTGTATTTCTAAGTTTCATGATCATTGGCTTTAATTGTTATCAGGGTAAATACCCTTGATCTTAATTCTCTTCTTGAGCATCTGTTTATCTATTTCACCAGCTTGTATCGCTCGAACCACATCCATTCCTTCAAGTACTTGCCCAAAAGCGGCAAAGCCTTGTCCATCAGGATTGCGTTTCCCCCCAAAGTCTAACTCTGGCTGATCATTGATACATATGAAGAATTCAGCGGCAGTAGTGCCCACCTCAAACCGTCCCATAGATACTGTACCATCTTTATGAGTTAACCCGGTTGTAAAAGTGGTTTCATGTTCAATCGTCGGGAAGTAGAAATCTTCTCCTGTGAAGTCACCTTGAATAACCTCGATCTTTATAGGGTTGACAGGTTGGTTATCCATTCGTACTACTCGATAGAAAGATGCTCCATCAAACTTTGCCTGATCGACATATCGTACGAAATTCGCTACTGTAATGGGAGCTTTGTCCGGGTAAACCTCAATGATGATATCACCGAGTTCTGTCTCGATTCTGTAGGTATTGTCATCACTCCTTTGACAGCCCATTAGAAGGAGTCCACAGGTGATAATATAAAGTATAAAGTTTTTCATAAAAAGAGTTGAGTATTAGTGATACTAAGCTAGCGCAGCTCGTAGCTACCTACAGATTCTTAGCATACCGTCAAGACTCAAGGAAAGAGATGAGAGGACGTGTGAATCCTCTCATCTAGTTTGTTATTCAAAAGTGATCGAAAAATTGGGATTATTAAGTGTGCCGTAACGTGTCACTACACCACCGTCTGCATAGTTGATCACAAACTTCATGTCAAATCTATCTCCGGCGGCCAGATCAGCTACACTAGCCAGACCAGGCACTCCTTCGATTAATTGAGCTACTGTTATTGATGCAGACGAAGGAAATGTAGTGTAAGATGCCTGGGGGATCTCGCTAGTGGCACTTCCTCCACTAGGAGTGAAGATCTTGTTAGCATTAATGGATGCAACTGGTCTGCGGTCTCCCTCAAAGCTTACGGCATAATCAACCGTAGCAGTACTTACATCGGCCAATGCTATGGAGGTTCCTGCACTCACGTCTACGAATAGATTAACCCCATACTGTGTTCCATCTAAATATGCCGGGATCACCTCGTTTTCACTATCGTCGCAGGAAAACGAGATCACAGCTATGAAAAGGATTGCTATTGTTTTATTAATATTTTTCATTTCAATGTCGGTTTAGTTGTCCCAAAAAACAAAATCACTATTGATAGGCAGTGTGGGAGGATTTTCACTGCTTGGATATGGAAACCTGTTGAGAGTTACATTGGTGATGAAATCAAGATCCAGGTCATTAGGTATTCCAGTTCTTCTCCAATCATTGTATTGCTCCATTCCATTGCCAAATTGAAGGACGTATTTCTCCATCATGATCAGCCTTAGCTTCTCAGCATCATCTCCTGCTGCAAATTCAGCCATCCGATCGTTCACATAAGTATCAATCGCATCTGATGAAATCGGAGAAATCCCGAGTTCGTTTACTTTACCCATTGATGCACGTATGCCCTGCTCAAACAAAACCGCTAATGACGCAGAACCAGTAATACCCATTGTAGCCACGGCCTCAGCCTCAATAAAAATCCGCATGGCATTGGTCATCATTCTAAATACACCAGCACCTTTCTCGCCTGAATCCAGAGACGTTACTCCTCCTAGACCGTCATCATACTTTCCACCAGCAGGGTACAGCCCATGGAATGATCGCGTATCCTGATCTTCAAACGTTGCTAGATTATTAGGGTCTCCTGAGATCCGTCCTACAAAGGTTCCGGGAGTTTGATTATAGATATAGTGTGGTATTCTTGGGTCATTATTGCCGTCCATCGTATTGAAAAAGTAGAGAGAAATCCTATTGTCCAATCGGGTGATGTAGTCATTCACAAACAAAGGCAGCCGATTCTCTGGTGCAGCTGAACTACCAAATTGTAATTGAAAATCCTGGCTCGCTTCCTGGATAGTTGTACCGGCAGAGATCAAAGCTTGTACTCTATCTTTTGCTCCTGGGTCAACCAATCGTATCTGATTGTACATTTTCAGCTGCAAGGTACGACCCATGCGCTTCCAGTTCTCCAGGTCACCCTGGTAAATAAGGTCGTCTGCACCTGGCGAAGTGGTGGATGTTTTGTCAAGGTCCGATATAGCTTCGTCGATCAATGCTAGTAGTTCAGCATATACGTTAGAACCACTATCATAACCAATCTCCTGAATTTCAGGATCAAAGGCATCTGTGTAGGGAATATCATTCCACAAGTCCACCATCATGCTGAAAATGTAGGCCTTCATCAGTTTTGCAACTCCAACATAGTGCCAGTTCTCCTGCTCCGTGCCATCAATGATGACAGTTTCCAGGTCCTTGAGACCACCACTATACAATTCATTTATCCAAATATTGTTGATGGTGGTTCGGTCAACGTTGTAGTTTTCGTACCGAGTCGATACCCTAGTCTGAACTGCCGCTGATGTAATGGCATTAATCAGGTTGGCAAAGGGTTCAATCGAAGTGAGCTGACCACTAGGAAGGAGTTCGCGAACATCGGCTGATACCGGATTGTTTGGATCAACATTGATATCTAAACTGCATGACCAAAACATGGTCGTCAAAATCGTATAGAGGAATATTATTCTATAGTGTTTCATGGTTGCCTTTTTTAAAATGTGAATCTGATATTGACACTATAATTCTTAGTGGTTGGAGGTGCATATTGCTCTACACCTTGCGCATTACCAGCTCCATAGGTAGATACCTCTGGATCTAAATGGGGCATGTTTGGCGCCTTAAACCAGAGGTTTCGGCCAATCAAGGTAATACTAGCAGACCCGATGAAGTTATTTTCAAACCAACTTCTTGGTGCTTCATAGCCGATGGTCAGCTCGCGTAATCTCAACACAGTCGCATCAAAAACATATGCTTCTCCGGCAAACCGATACTGATTAGTTGTAGATCCGCTTACGGCACCAGCCCAAAACTCTTGCGGCGTAATCTGCACATCATTTGGAATGGTGTTTCCGTTTTCGTCAAGAAGGGGTTTGGTTAGGTCACTCGGGTCAGCTAATATTCCAGGTATGATATAAGACCTGTCGCGCTCTGTGGTCTCCTCTGTAATTCCAAATCCACGAAGGTAACCCGTTGATAAGGACATGATATCGCCACCTTTTCTAAAGTCGATAAGTGCGCCGATAGAAAGTCCCTTATAGGAGATCGCATTTGTAACACCTAGCATATAATCAGGATTCGGGTCTCCCACGATTTCCTGTAGTGGCGCTTTGGTAGTTAAACCCGTCGCAGGATTGATCAAAAGATTACCTGCTTCATCACGTGTTGCAACCTCTGCCTGAAAGACCCCATATTGCTCACCTACTTTGAGCACGTTACCATATGATGCCTGAGTAAATCCAGGATTGATGAAGTCAATTCCTTCAGCAAGCTCGTCTACACGACTTACATTTCTAGAAAATGCCGCAAATATGGTCCAGGTTAATCCATTGGGCTTGCTGATCGGTGTGAAGTCCACACCTAATTCAACTCCTTTATTAGAGATCTCTCCGGCATTTAGCGTCTGTGTAAGGAAGCCTGTAATGGCAGGTACGTTTACGCTAAATATCTGATCCTTCGTGACTTTATCATAGAAAGCTGCATCAATACCAAGCTTATTGTTGAACAACCTTATCTCAGCACCTATCTCTAATTCATTGGTAAACTCTGGTCTAAGGTTGACGTTACCTGCATTGTCACCAATGGTTGAAGCTGATACTCCTCCAAATGGGAACTCCAGTGACCCTGCTGATCCATTGATTGTGTTTACAGTAGACAGGAGATACGGATCAGCGTCGTTTCCTATTTGAGCAAATGCTACACGAAGTTTACCACTTGATAGGGTGCTCGATTTGATATCGAATGCATCTGTGAATACAAAGGAGGTAGATACCGAGGGGTAAAAGAAACTTCTCTTTCCTTCCGGCAGTGTCGAAGACCAATCGTTTCTGCCTGTTGCATTCAAGAATAACCAATCTCTATAGCTCAAAGTGATATCAGCATAAGTGCCAATGATCCTTCTTTTAGAAAATCGTGAAAGGTCACTAACTATCGTTTCTGCATTAGAAATTCTTTTGATTCCTCTTTTGATGATCCCTGTTCCATTCAATACGTCTTCATCAGTAGTTCTCTGATTGTAATTCTGACCTAAGATGAATCTAAGGTTAAGGTCAGGATTGATATTTCGAGATCCGGTCAATATAAGATCGGAGTTGAGTTCATTAAATGAAATGGTATGATTTACTATGTTTCCAGGACCATTAAAACTTCCTCTGGGTATAATCTGATTCCTTAAATCGGTATAGCTGTTTGCTCCGATGCGATAGGCAATATTCAGCCAATCACTGATATCATATTTCAAGTTGACATTGCCATAGAAGCGATTTACATCACTTGTATATGGCCCTTCTTGGGCCAGCCAATTCGGGTCATCCCAAAAGGTATATCTGTTTTGAGCCCCAGTGACCGGATCGATAAATTGAAATCCGGAAAGGTCATAACTTCTTGGAATAAACAGCGTTTGACGGTTGATACTTGATAAAGTACTGTGACCACCTGACAAAATACCATCTTGCTGCGTATTGACGTAGGTCACTGACGCGCTTAGATCTAATCCATTTTCCAGAATCGTATTTCCGGAGGTCTTGACAGATGTCCTTTTAAGACCTGTAAAGGGGAGAAATCCGGTGTTATCAACGTTGCTGGCTACAATGGCAAAGCCTGAAGTTGGGCCTCCACCTTGGATCTTTATTGCGGTTTCACGCTGTGCCCCCGTTTGGTAGAATTCCCTCACATTATCAGGAAAAGCTCGGTAGGGCACATTATCCCCAAGGTGGTTAGTATATTTTACTACTCCATTTTCTTCAAACAAACCTCCATTCAATATGCCACTGCCAATCTCCGGTCCCCAGGACTCTGTCGCCGCACTGCTAAAAGTAGCCCTTCCTGTAGCAGAGCTTGTGTTTCCTTGTCCAAATCGATTTTGGTAGTTTGGAAGTCTCGCAATTTGCTCAGCTCCAACGGTATTGGATACCTCTATTTCAAGGCCCTTTTGAGATCTGTTTCCAGAGTAGGTGGTGATTACAATTACTCCATTCGATGCACGAGATCCATACAATGCTGCTGCTGCACCACCTTTCAACACGGTCATTGACTTGATGTCATTAGGATCTAGATCAAGCGCCCTGTTGGAGTAGGTAGAAGCAGCTCCTGCAGGATTATCAGCGGTATTGCTCAAAGAGTTATCAAAAGGGATACCATCCACCACAAAGAGAGGTTGGTTGTTTCCAGTAGCGGAGTTGTTTCCCCTAATAACAATGTTCGTAGATGAACCTGAAGCTCCACCGGCCGAAGTGATGTTGACGCCAGCCACTCTTCCACTCAAAGCTCTTAATACATCAGGTTCGGCTTTTTGAGATATTTCAGCTCCATCAACTTCTGATACTGCATAAGAAAGCGACTCTTTGTCACGCTCAATACCCAATGCAGTGACAACCACCTCACTTAGCTGAGATATATCTTCTTCCATCTGAACGTCGATAACAGATCTCCCAGCAATACTGACCTCACTGGTCTTGTAGCCTATGTAAGAGAAAATAAGGACACTGTTCTCAGGCACTTCTAAGGCATATTTACCTTCCAAATCTGTAATAGCCCCTATGGCTGTACCTCTAACAATAACACTTACACCGACTAAGGGAGCGCCGGTTTCATCCGTGATGCTACCTGTCACCAGTACGTCCTGAATAACAATCTCAAGCTGACTAGATTTCTTGGTCTTGTTTTTACTCTTTTTTACAGAGATGTTGTTATTCACTTGCTTAAACTGGAGCTTCGCTTTACTTGAGATCTCTAGTAGCACTTCAGCTACTGAGTACTTTTCGTTTTCAAGGTTGATGCGAAGATCTGTGTCTACATCTGAGCTGTTGTAAGAGAATGTGTAATCTGTAAGTGATTTAATCTTATCGAATACTTCTTCAAAGGCCATACCATTCATCTCTGCCTCTATATAGGTGTCGTAGACGCTAACATACTTCTGGGCATTCCCTTCAGAGGCTAGCATAGTACTGTTTAAAATACATATCAAGAACAGGCCTAGAGCTGAATATCTGGTCATAAGTATCACTACACGAAGTAGAAATAATTTCATAATTTTGCTTGGTTTTTAATGGAACATGTTTTCATTAATCACTTGGTTTTCCCAAAGGCAATGCTTCGTATTGCCGTACTTCATTGTCTTTTGGGAAACCTCTCATTTAGGGGCTATTCATCTTGTTCATTTCTTTCTTTAAGTTGATTGGTAAATTTTATTTCCACTTTTTTGCCTTGGATCTGGTAATCGAAGCTTTTAGTGAAGCTGAGCGACTCCAGTACCAGTTGTAGGCTTAGATTATCAAACTCACCGGTAAATGGGCTTTCTCTTTTCGGAGCATGGTGTATAGTAAATTCTACACCGTACCACCTTGTTAAGGTGTTTTCTATCTCGTTCCATGAAGCATCCTTGAATTTCAAAATACCACTCTTCCAGGCTAGTGTCATCGCTGGATCGAATTGCAGTTTTTTGATGCTCAGATCATTACCGTTAAAAACCAATCCCTCTCCAGGGGTAAGTACTGATTTTTCCTCGTTCACATTTTCTGATAAACTAACTTCTACCTTACCCTCTACCAATGAGACTGCTACATCATTCGTCTCTCCAAATGCCTTTACATTAAATGAAGTACCCAACGCTCTCACACTTAGCTTATCAGTAACTACAATGAAAGGCTTCTTTGGGTCATGGGCTACTTCAAAGTACGCTTCACCTTTCAGTTTCACCTCCCGATTGTTTTTTGCAAAATTCTCAAAGAACTGAATTTCACTTCCTGAATTGAGAAATACTCGAGATCCATCAGAGAGATGCAGATCAGATTTCTGACCATTAGAGTTCCGCTTTGTAATTAACTGATTGCTAACTGAATGCTCCGGCTCTAAGTGATCCCCATTGCCTATCAGAAATACAACAGCAGTAATAGCAGCTGCAGTCATACTTACAGCTACTATTCCCCATAGGGATCGAACCCATCTCCGTTTTGGTTCTGGTTGGCTTGGCGTAATTCTTAAAGTCTTTGGTTCCGTAATTGGCGCACTGTCATAAACATGTTCTTTCATCTTGATCAACTCTTGCTCAAACTCAGACTGGGGTAAATTCAATGATAAGACTTCTAGCATTCGAATTGCTTCCTTAACCTCATTTGACTTTTCAGGGTGATTGTTAATCCAGTGTTGCCAAAAGATCACATCATTGTCGTCTTCATTTAAGTAATACCTCAAGAATGAATCATCGCAGATGAAATCGCTTGCGGTGTAGTTAGTATAGCTCACATTCAGGTTAATTGAGTCAAAGCTTTAGCGCCCTTATTGTTAAGTGGACGCATTTTGCCTCTTTTACCAAAGAAGAGTGATTTATTTTTTAAATGACTGATTTACAGAATGCTGTAAGCCAGAAAAGTGTAGGGAAATACTGATCGCAACTTCACCTTTTCACGTAGGATAGTGATTGCGTTGTGGAGTTGGTTGTACATTGTGCGATGCTCTATGCCTAATAACTTACCCATTTCGTCGAAAGAGAGCCCCTTCATAAAACGCAATTCTACCAATTCCAACTGTCTCTTGGTCAGGCATTCCAAGGCAGCATGAAGTGTCCTGGTCAGTTCTCGGGAGCTTTGATTTTTTATTAGCAGAGTTTCATAGGATTGATCTACCAATAGAGGATCACCTGGATTAATAATAAAGGAATTGGCCTTCCTTTTCCCTAGCTCAGCACATATCTTTCTTTCCAGATACTTTTTGAGATAGGGCTTAAAACTCTTAACTCCTGCAAATCGATCTGGCTTTCTCCAAAGTTCAAAAAACATTTGCTGGATACATTCCTTTGTCAACTCACGATCTCTGGAAATATAAAGACCATAACGAAAAAGCACCTGATAGTTGTTCTTGTATACTTCTAAGAACAGTGCTTCTTCATCATTCGGCATTTCGGCATTGTACTTCTGAGCTAACACACCTCTCCTCTCATGTTTTCTATAGTTAATTCATAAAAGCATCTGCACAATAATTCAAGAATAACTACTTAGTAGTTAATATAGTGACTAATTGTAGATTAGTCAACAAAACATTATTTTGATTAATGACTTGACCAACGATCTACCCGAACATGATGAAATTTTCAGTAAACCAAATAAGGAAAGGGTTGTCCACATGTCTTTATCTATCTAGAAATTACTGCAGGAACATCTGGCCTCATCATTAAAACCGACGTAAATTGAATCCATGAAGGTCTACTTGCTCATTATTATCGGTTTTCTATTCAGCGAAACTGTAGCGCAAAAAATTGACCTATCGGGCAACTGGATTGGCACTGCCACCTATCTCAATGATCAAATCCATCTCAGGTATGAATTGGAGCAGAATGGAAAAGAAATCAGAGGCACGGTCTTTTCCAGGAACGTCAATACCAATGATTCCATCAAAGTGAGTGTCACCGGAGAAATCAATAAACATGAACTAGAACTTCGGGGAATTAAGATCATCTATAAAACAGGCCTTTCCTGTATGGCCAACAATGTCCTTGCATATTCTATAAACCAGGAGAACGACATGCTATCAGGGCGATGGAAGGGTGATATGAGATTGAATACCTGTCCACCCCTTGTAAGTGGTAATGTCACACTGTTCAGGGAAAATGAACCGATCGAGATAGCAACTTCAACCATCAGGAGTGATGCAGAGGCCTCAACTCCTACGGTTACGATCAGGCAAGAGGATGAACTGGCTAAGACTTTGATCGACGAGCTATCTGATCGCAAGTATTACGCGCTCATCATCGGTATCAATCAATACAATGATGAGCAGATCCAAAATCTTGATAATCCTATTGATGACGCCAAAAGGCTGGCTGACGTGCTCCTGAGATATTACTCTTTTGAAAAGGAGCAACTGACTTTGCTGGAGAATCCCAGCCGGGAAAACATGATCAAGGCATTGGATGAATTAGCGAAAGTGGTCACTGAAAAAGACAATCTACTGATTTTTTATGCAGGTCATGGCATATGGAACGCTCAGCTTAATCAAGGTTACTGGTTGCCAACAGACGCGTCATTTGATTCTAGGTCCTACTGGCTTTCCAATAGTACGATCAGAGACTATGTTGGAGGTATCAAAGCTAAACACACATTGCTGATTTCTGATGCCTGCTTCAGCGGTGGTATTCTTAAGGAGCGCGCGGCATTTGCCAATAGCCGGGCCATTCTTGAATTGTACAAACTACCTAGCAGAAAAGCCATGACCAGTGGCACACTAAAAACTGTCCCGGACAAAAGTGTCTTTATCGAATACCTACTTAAAAACTTAATCACCAACCATGCTCCACTCCTATCAGCCGATCAGTTGTTTCGTCAATTCAAGATCGCTGTGATCAACAATAGTCCAAATGGTCAGGTACCCCAATATGGTCCCATCACACAAACAGGAGATGAAGGAGGCGACTTCATTTTTCTCAAGCGACAATAATTCCGTTTTTCTCACCGTATTACAACCAAAGGGTCGTTAAGACTGTCTTAAAGCAAACGACCGTTGAACATGAAATACTTCCTTATACTCACGACTTCCGTACTCCTGGCGACTTCTTGTGGTAACGATACGGATGAAATCAGTGATGTTGATTGGCTGGAACCGATGATCGCCGAATTGGCCCAATCCAGCACAGCTGACTACAACTATGTACTGAAGGCCAGTTATAATGGTCGGCCTGTTTTCATCTTTAGTAACTGCTGCCCATTCTGCAACAGTCTACCTGCACAAGTATACTCCGGCGAGGGGGAGTTTTTGGGCTACATGGGTGATACGATCGCAGCAGCAGATGTCTCCAATGAAGTTGTTTACTGGCAAACTGATAATGGGAAGTGTGTCTTCGATGACCTGGGAGAATCAAGCTGACTTCTTTGAAGATTAATAGTGAAGCCATAGATGTGGCATCTCTTGTGGTAAGAATGAATCTAGCAGGAAGGTTAGTCAGAAACTAATCAGGTTAAAAAGAAAAAGCCACGATCAGTGATCGCAGCTTTGATTCTATAAACAACATTAACCCACATATTGAACAATTGAATTGATCAATACACTTGCAAATTACTAAAAACTGAGAATCATGCAATTCTTGGTTCATTTTTTATCCGAATTTGAAATAAATCACAATTATTCCTGATTTATTACCTCTTCAGACACCCTTACTCAGGGAACAGTAGGTATAATACCGTGTTTCAGGCTTATCGTTTTATCAGGGTTGATAGTTATCAGACCATTTCCGGAGTTAAAAGCATTGGGTTCGCAAGTCATAGGTTCTATCGCAATGCTTTTTCGATCATCAGGGGTGTAGATCTGCAGATAGTTGTATTTGCCAGGGCCCATTTCCTGCCAGAAATCTAACCTAAGACCCTGCTTAGAATATACAAGTGTTACCTCGTTGTGCTCCAAAACAAAGCAGTCGTCTAGTTCAGTAGTTCCAATTGGCCCACATTCATTGAAATTTGAGTATTCGTGTGCTATTCCGGTAGGAATACCTGCACCAGCGGTCTCAAGTATACTCCGGGCCCCAAACTGCAATTCAAGATCATCAATACCATCTGGGGCTTTGAAGTAAGGGTGCCAGCCATCTCCAAATGGCATTGTATGATCACCAGTGTTAGTCACATTTGTAGAGATTGTCAGCCCCTGTGCTTCATGCAGTTCATAACAAATAGAAAGCCTGAATGGAAACGGATAACCTTGAGTTAAGCCTTCATGTATATACTCCAGTGTTATAGATGCTGACGCTTCCGTGATATACTGGTCTATCAACTTCATAGGTTGGCGCACCAGGAATCCATGGATGCTATTGGGCTCTCCTATTTTACATTGTTCAAGCTCGTAAGCACTTCCATTAAACCGGTATTTGCGACCTGCTACGCGGTTGGGATAAGGAACCAACTTGGCACCCTTATAAGACCGGTCGACCAGTTCTGTAAGCTCTTCGATAGTTTTATAATTCTCAAATAGCTGAAATATACCTATGGATGTATTTACCTCCCAAGCATGACACAGTCCTCCGAAGGCGGGTATAACAGACAAATACTCTGCTGTTCGCTCATTGATGAGCTTGTAATAATCGAAAGAACCGAATTTCTCTTTGGCTATTTTGAACATATCATTTGATAGCGTACACCGACAGCCGAACATAGCCAATTCTTGCAAAATAATGTTATGCATGCATAACATTATTGACTATCTTCCCCAACCTAACCCAATGAATGATCAACATCAATGGACATTAAGAAGAAATTCGACCTGTCAGGAAAAGTGGCCATACTGACAGGGGCCAGTAAAGGTATTGGCGAGTCAATGGCCCATGCTTTCGCTCAGGCAGGGGCCTCAGTAGTAGTCTCAAGTCGTAAACAAGAGGCAGTAGATGAAGTCGCTACGCAGATCAATGAACAAGGAGGCACAGCCAATGGTGTAGCCGCCAATACTGGTAGTATTGAGGAACTTCAAAAACTGGTTGATATCACAATTGACACCTATGGCGCTATTGATATCATTGTGAACAATGCTGCTACTAATCCGGTCTTCGGCCCGGTGATCAATACCAACGAAGATGTCTTTGACAAGATCATGAATGTCAATGTGAAAGGACCTTTCGAACTAGCAAAAATGGCCTTTCCGTATATGAAGAAAAGAGGTGTTGGAAGTATCATCAACATCAGCTCGATCGGTGGGTTGAGCCCAGAGCCATTCCTCGGTATATATAGTGTCAGCAAATCGGCGCTGATCTCACTTACCAAAGTGATTGCCAAAGAATGGGGCCCCATGGGTGTAAGAGCTAATGTCATATGCCCTGGATTGATCAAGACCAAGTTCAGCCAAGCACTCTGGTCCAATGAGCCTATCGTCGACAAGATGACCAAGGAACTTCCGCTACCGCGAATTGGACAGCCTGATGAAATGGCCGGTTTGGCACTGTTTCTGGCTTCAGACGCATCTTCTTACTGCACAGGCGGAGTTTACACCGCAGATGGTGGATATACTATTTGATCATTTCCTTTTCATACCTGTAATTAACTAGATATGGTAGAAATATTTGCTTCAGAGCGACTTAAGTCATTATACAACACGATCGAGTCATATGTCAGAGAAGAGCTGCTTCCACTGGAAGACAAGATTATGCACCTGCCTTTCAAAGAAGTGGAGGCCACCGTGCTCAAGGAGAAGAGAACTGAGGTCAAAAAGCTTGGTCTATGGGCTCCTCACCTACCGGAAAAGGATGGTGGTCTAGGACTTGAGCTCGTTGATTTTGGTCAATTGAGCGAGTTACTAGCCCATTCACCGATAGGTCACTATGTCTTCAACTGCCAGGCACCTGATATTGGCAACATGGAGTTGCTTCATAAATATGCCTCGGATGACATCAAAGAGCAATACCTCCAACCACTTATGGACGGTGAGCTGAGAAGCTGCTTCAGTATGACTGAACCTGAGTTTGCTGGCTCTAACCCTGTGCGGATGGCTACTACTGCCACGAAGGATGGAGACGATTATGTCATCAATGGACACAAATGGTTTACTACTGCAGCTGATGGAGCATCATTTGCGGTAGTGATGGCTAATACTGCTCCTGAGCATGAGAACAAGTATGCAAGGGCAAGTATGATCGTGGTACCCATTGACAATCCGGGTTTTGAACTAGTGAGAAATATTCCAATCATGGGCGAAGCAGGCGAAGGGTATATGAGCCATGCCGAAGTATGCTATAATGATGCCAGGGTACCCCAATCCAATATAATTGGTGGTGAGGGTATGGGCTTTATGCTGGCCCAGGAACGCTTGGGACCTGGACGTATTCATCATTGTATGCGTTGGATAGGCATTAGTGAGCGAGCCCTGAGTATGATGTGCAGTTATGCGGCACGAAGAGAGCTTAAAGAGGGACGAGTGCTTGGCCATATGCAAACTATCCAGAACTGGATAGCGGAGAGTCGCGCAGAAATCAACGCAGCTAGGTACATGGTGTTGCATGCTGCTCACAAGATCGACCAACAAGGAAACAAAGCAGCAAAGAATGAGATTTCAACGATCAAGTTCTTTGTGGCTAATGTTCTTCAGCAAGTGATCGATAGGGCGATCCAAACGCACGGTGCACTGGGTGTAACAGACGACACCATATTGTCATGGTATTTCAGACATGAACGTGGGGCGCGCATTTATGATGGTCCTGATGAAGTACATAAGTCTGTGGTAGCCCGATCGATGCTTGCCGAGCATGGACTCAATCTTAAAAAGTCAAAATGAGCGAAGAGATCATCGATGGCGCCAGGGAAGTAAGGTCTGGAGAGGAACTCGATTCTGGCAGACTCATCACTTACCTTAGGGACCATCTTGAGGGTTTTCCACCTGCCATTGAGGTAAAGCAGTTTCCCGGTGGATACTCCAACCTTACCTATTTGATCACTGCTGGTGATCAAGAGTACGTCTTGCGCCGACCCCCATTTGGTGCTAATATTAAGTCCGCGCATGACATGAGTCGCGAGTTTCGTGTGTTGAAGGTACTGCAGCCAGTCTATAACAAAATTCCCCAGCCCATTATTTATTGTGACGATGATACTGTCATCGGAGCTTCATTTTACATGATGGAGCGTGTCAAGGGCCTGATACTGCGCAACCGACCTCCTGAGGGGTTAGCATTGTCTGAAGAACTCATGTTCAATATCTCAAAAAACACTGTCGACAATCTGGTTGATTTGCATAAACTGGACCTATCGGAAAATGGTCTGTTGGAGTTGGGCAAGCCAGATGGATATAACCAACGTCAGGTTGAAGGCTGGATCAAGAGATACCACAATGCAAAGACTGATGAGATAGTTACAATGGAAGAGCTTGCTACTCATTTGGCTGATCATATACCCGCTGACGAGAAGCCTGCCTTCATTCACAATGATTACAAGTATGACAACATAGTGCTAGACATTAACCAGCCTGATAGTATCCTTGCGGTACTTGACTGGGAGATGAGTACAGTTGGCAACCCTCTGATGGACCTGGCCACTGCCCTCGCCTACTGGGCCGAAGGCGCTGATTCGCCAGCACTAAAGCCATTCAATCTCACTTGGCTACCTGGCAATCTTGACCGAGCAGCCGTATTGGAGCGATATGCCAAACACTCAGGTCGTGACATACACGATATGGTCTATTACTTTGCTTTTGCAAGCTTCAAACTCGGCACTATCGTTCAGCAGATCTATGCCAGATACAAGAAAGGATTGACCAAAGACCCAAGGTTTGCTATGCTGATCGAAGTGGTCAAAGCATGTGGTCGCAATGGCACTAAGGCCCTGGACAACAACCGAATTTCAAATCTTAACTAAATAGCATGAAACCCAGAAAAATAGAGGATATACAGAACTTCCTGGTACTCGGAAGTGGAACATTAGGTTTGAGAGTGGCATTACAGGCCGCTATTAGTGGTTTTGACACTACAGTCTATGACATCAGTGACAAAGCGCTAGCTTCTGGTAAAGAGATACAAATCAAAATTCTCAAGAGTCTCATAAAATCGGGAAATATCCCAGAATCAGATTTTGACGGGATCATATCCAGGCTCTCATTCACCTCTGATGCTACAGATGCTGCAGCTAACGCTGACTTCATCAATGAATCAGTCACAGAAGAACCAGAAATCAAAGAACAAGTCTGGAAGCAGTTTGGTAAGCTATGCCCTGAACACACGGTTTTCACTACAAACACTTCTTATATGCTGCCATCCATGTTTGCTGATGCAAGTGGTCGTCCAGCAGAGTTCTGTGCTTTCCATTTTCATGATGTGTTCACTGCGAGGGTAGTCGATATCATGCCACATCCCGGTACAGCCCCATGGATGATCGAGTTGTTAGATGATATGGGTAAACGACTTAACCAGATTCCCGTCAGGATGAAGAAGGAAAATCCTGGTTACATCTTTAACACAATGTTGATGGCCTTTCTAGGTGCTGCAGGGGCATTAGTGACTTACGATGTGGCATCTGTTGAAGACGTAGACCGTAGTTGGATGGGAAATTTTGGCATGCCCTCCGGTCCATTCGGCATCATGGATCAGATCGGCCTTGACACGGCATGGCATGTGACACATAAAATGAAAGACTCCAAAAGTCAGAAGTTTGCGAGCTTCTTGAAGACCTATATTGATCAGGGAAAACTTGGTATCAAAACAGGAGAGGGGTTCTATAAATACCCTAATCCAGGCTATCAGTCTCCTGATTTTCTCAAGTAAGCATTAATTTTATGCAATGAAGAAAGTATACCATTTATCAACTTGTACCACCTGTCAACGCATCATTAAAGAACTTGAGATCGGAGATGAGTTCGTTGCTCAAGACATTAAAAATGAGTCTATTACACCTGACCAACTTGATGAGATGAAGTCACTAGCCGGGAGCTACGAAGCTTTGTTTTCCCGCAAAGCGATGAAGTATAGATCGATGGGACTTAATGAAATGACACTTGGTGAAGACGACTATCGGAAATACATACTTGAGGAGTACACTTTCCTTAAGCGTCCTGTATTTCTAGTAGATGGTGAGATTTTTATTGGCAATAGCAAAAAGACGGTAGAACAAATCAAAGCGGTCCTGGCCTAGCCTGTTTTTGACTGACTCCATTTTTGTACTTAAGACATAGGATACTACTCGTTAGAAGCTATGTCAATGGTAGTTAAAAGGTAAGTATCAATCATTAAAGACCAAGTTTGGTCTTTGAGGTCAGTTTGAGATGACCCTGTTAGTAATCAGATTTTCTGGCATTTATAGCTGCTTAGCTGTGTAATGGCCTTTTGACTGTGTAACTTGCGTTACTAAGCAATAGTGTTAGGTCGTTTTAGCCAATGATTCTAACAAAAGCTAATAATATATTATTACTGCTAAACGAATCCTTCCAAACTCAATCATCTTTTACTCATGCGTATCGAAACTCTTGCTTCTAATGCTTTCTTCCCCCTTTGGAAAAAATACAAACCCGCAGTGGTCAAGATGATGGTGGATGCTGTCGAGGGTGGCCCGCAGCAGTATCAGTTTTCTAAACATGAGTTTTCTGATATTGATCCTAAGAAGAGCAGTACCTATACGTTTAAAATGGCCCTTAATCGAGGGCAGTTAGTCGTATCCATCAAGACCTCCATTGTGGCCCAGGACCTGGTATTACTGCTCAAGCAGTCTCCCAGAGCATGGGAACTTGTAGAATCTTATGCCTATCATTTCGAATTAGACAAGCAATACTTACTGCATGTGACTTGTGTCAAAGAAGCCCCGGAAGAAACGACTGAGGGAGAGTGATAAAATACAAAAGGCCCTTTCCGGGCCTTCATTTTTTAAAGTTTGGGTTGTTTCTATAACTAATCCAAGAGTTTTACCTCTACAGCATTCATTCCCTTGGGTCCTCTCTCTATTTGAAAGCTCACTTTGTCTCCCTCTCCTATTTCGTCGATAAGTCCGTTGACATGAACGAAATACTTTTCACCAGATCCATCATGATTGATAAACCCGTAACCTTTGCTGTCGTTGAAAAAGGCCACTCTGCCTTTTAGCTCAGCATCGACATCTTCTTTCTCTCTTTTGGGAACACCTATTTCTATACTTGAGGCTTTGACCTCCTCTTTTTTTACGGTAGGGTCTGGTGGTGTGTCAGTAATGTTGCCAAACTCGTCAACATAGGCCATCATGTTGTCAAGTGTACCGGAGCTGGCATTGGCTTTGCGCTCCTCCTTCTTTTCTTGCTTTTCTTTGCGCTTTTGAAGTCTTTTTTTCTCTTTTTCTCTCTTGTTGAAACTATTCTGGGATCTTGCCATTCAGTGGTTGTTATTTTTTTCTACTATGCTGCAAGTTAAATAAAAGCCGTCTCATTCTTTCATGACCTTCGACATACTTCCATGTGCGGTTTAGCATTCGATTGATCGTCTCACTTAGATTGATGGCTGTTGATCTATTCCAGATTTTCGAATGTCCATTAATTAATGTCTGAAAGTGATAGAGGAATTCACACTGAACATAGGAATACTAATACGAGCACCTATATTTGATCCATGTTAGCGTTAGCCAGCATTCTGGTATTTGGAATATTTGCCCAGTGGCTTGCATGGAAGATCAAGCAACCTGCCATTTTACCGTTGATTCTCATTGGTTTACTCATTGGTCCGGGTTCTACCTTCCTTACATCTGATGGAAGCAAATTCATAGATGGAGACACGATTTTCACCGGAGACCTCCTGTTTTCGTTTGTGTCTATCTCTGTAGGCGTAATTCTATTTGAAGGCGGTCTTACACTTAATCTCAAGGAAGTAAGGAACCAGGCCGGTACCGTAGGCAACCTGCTTTTTTTTGGCTCTTTATTCACATTTATTGGAGGTGGTTTGGCTAGTCACTATCTGCTCGATCTCAGTTGGTCTATGGCATTTTTATTTGGTGGATTGATCGTAGTATCAGGCCCTACAGTTGTTCTCCCTATACTTCGAAATGTCAGGCCAAATAATAAGGTCAACACCATCTTAAAATGGGAAGGTATTCTCATCGATCCTTTTGGTGCTCTGATCGCAGTTTTGATGTACGAGTTTATTGTTTCAAGCCATCATGGAGCCGATTATCCTTTAGAGGTATTACAAGAGTTCTTCACTACTATTTCCAGTGGTATAGTGTCAGGAGCCATTGGTGCGGCCATCCTCTACTACTCTATTAAGAAGGAGGCCATTCCTGAGTATATGCGTAATGTCTTTTCACTTGGCCTGGTTATTCTAACTTTCGCTTTCGCTGAATTCATACATAAAGAGGCAGGACTAATGGCCGCCACATTTATGGGTATAGCACTGGCTAATGTGGAAATGGAGGAAATTAAGAAAATCCTTGTTTTCAAAGAGGATATCAGCCTTATTCTCATCTCCGTATTATTCATCCTCCTCTCTTCGCGCATTGAGGTAGCCCAGATCCAGACACTAGGACTGCCGAGCCTGCTCCTGTTTTTGGTGGTCACCCTGGTGCTGCGTCCACTTGGTGTGGTATTATCGACATTCAAGTCGAAACTTACATGGCAAGAAAAGGCGTTCATCAGTTGGATTGGCCCAAAAGGGATTGTAGCAGCTGCAGTTGCCTCGTTATTTTCTTTGACTTTGATAGAAAAACCAGAACTAGTAGACCAGGCAGAGGCGGAACTACTACTCCCACTGGTTTTTCTGATGATCGTAGGGACAGTCGTGCTTCAGGGCTCCACTGCTAAGTTAGTTGCTAATGGTCTTGGTGTGGTCAGAAAAGAACCTACCGGTATCCTCTTTGTAGGTGCTAATGAGTTGGCTCGCAAGATTGCCAAAAAGCTGGAAGAGTTAGGATTGGACATCATTCTTGTTGATACGTCTGTACCTAACATCAAGAGTGCGCGAAAATCAGGACTTCAGGCTTTAGAAGCCAATGTACTATCAGATTCAATTTTCGAAGAAGTGGATTTATCTCGAGTGGGTAGGTTAGCTGCTGTTACCTCTAACTCAGGACTTAATGAACTGGCCTGTCGCTGGTTTGAAAATGAGCTCGGAGAGAAAAATGTGTTGCGACTTGCTAGCAAAGAAGAGGCTGAGAACCACAATGTAGCGCTATCCAAAAATGTCTTGTTCAATGCTCATACTGAATTTGTTGCTTTGGTATCTCTGATACGTCGTAAAGACCCGTTTGGAGAGGTCAATCTAGCAGACCAAAGCGAATACGATGAGTGGATGTCGAAACAGATGGGCAGAGTCATCCCTATCTGCCTTGTCACTGAGGAGAAAGTTCAGTTGATCGCCGGCTTCACTTTACATATGAGCAAAGAGTTTAAACTTGTTTTCCTCAAAAAGGAGAATTACGAACTCACCACAAAAAAGCCTATAGAACCTACCAATTCTGAGGAGAAATAATAGAAAGGCGTTAACAATATCACTTCTGAACTTGACTTACTTACTTGGCAAAAAACATCTACCTTCGCGGCATAAAACAAAAGCCGTATGATCTCGACGCAAAACGTTTCTCTTCAATATGGTAAAAGGGTCCTCTTTGATGAGGTGAATATCAATTTTACTTCTGGGAACTGCTACGGAGTAATTGGAGCCAATGGTGCTGGTAAGTCAACTTTTCTTAAAATCTTATCAGGCGAAATCTCTCCTAATTCTGGTTCTGTCAAGCTTGAGCCGGAGAAACGTATGGCCGTACTCAAGCAAAATCACTTTGAGTACGATGATGTCGAGGTGCTCAATACAGTCATCATGGGACACAAAGAGCTCTGGGATCTTATGCAAGAAAAGGATGCACTGTATGCAAAACCAGACTTCTCAGAAGAGGACGGTCTCAAGGCCTCTGACCTAGAAGCTAAGTTTGCGGATATGGATGGCTGGAATGCAGAGTCTGATGCAGCTGCACTCCTAAGTGGACTGGGGATCAAAGAACTGGATCATTACAAAAAGTTGAGTGAACTGGGTGGTAATGAGAAAGTACGGGTGCTGCTGGCGCAAGCGCTTTTCGGAAATCCGGACGTACTCATTCTTGATGAACCTACAAATGACCTGGATATCCAGACAATCACATGGCTTGAGAATTACCTATTGGACTTTCAAAATACACTGATTGTCGTTTCTCACGACAGGCACTTCCTAGACACTGTCTGCACGCATGTGGCTGATATTGATTTTGGAGCAATCAAGTTGTATACCGGTAATTACACCTTCTGGTATGAGTCCAGTCAACTTGCGATCAGTCAAAGAAGTGCTGCGAATAAAAAAGCAGAAGAAAAGAAGAAAGAGTTACAGGAGTTCATTGCGCGATTTAGTGCTAACGCTTCAAAATCAAAACAAGCAACAAGTAGACGAAAGCTTCTTGACAAGATCAATATCGAGGATATCCAACCCTCGAACAGGAAGTATCCGGCCATTATCTTTAGTCAAAATCGTACTGCTGGTGACCAGATACTGGAAACCAGTAAACTCTCATATGAGCACAACGGTATTCATCTATTCAAAGATGTTGACCTGTTCGTCAATCGTGGTGATAAGATTGCGGTGGTAAGTGACGAGGGTCTTACGGTCACCCGATTCTTCCAGGTACTCATGTGTGAGCAGCAAGCTTCGTCAGGCTCTTTCAAGTTCGGGCAGACCATTACCACTGGCTACCTACCCAATGAAAATGATCAATACTTCCAGTCTGATGATAACCTTATTGACTGGTTGCGCCAGTACAGTGACGGTGAGAAGGACGAGGTGTACATCCGAGGATTTCTAGGAAAAATGCTATTCTCAGGTCAGGAAACCCTCAAAAAATGTAATGTACTGTCAGGTGGAGAAAAGGTAAGATGTATGATTTCGAGGATCATGCTTCAAGGTGCTAATCTCCTCATTCTTGATGAACCGACTAACCACCTCGACCTGGAATCGATCACAGCTTTTAACAATTCGCTGATGGATTTTCCAGGGACTGTACTTTTCACCTCGCATGATCATACTTTCACTCAGACCATCGCCAATCGAGTACTCGAGCTAAGACCTGATGGCTTCCTGGACACATTGAGCACTTATGACGAGTATCTCGAGAAAAAGGAGATGATAAACGCTTAGGTCACTCTGCTCTCAGTATTCTAACAGGGTTGGTATTAGCTGCTTTGTGGGTTGAGTAGAGTGTAGAACACACGGTTATCACCATGCACACTGTGGCAGTGTAGAATGGATAGCTCCAATCAAAACCAATGCGATTAGCGAATTGTGCTAGCCAATCTGAACCTACATAATAGATCACAGGAATTGCTATCAAATTACCAATTAAAGCCAGTCTTACAAAAGCAGTGAGGTATCGAAGATTGAGTGAAGCCGTCGAAGCTCCCAGTACTTTGCGGATGCTCATTTCCTTTTGATGCTTGCGCGCATTGTAATTGGCCAGGCCAATAAGACCTAGTACCGAAATAAGAATGGCTAGCCCGGAAAAAGCGTTGAACAAGAAAAGGAATTGCTCTGTGGAAGCATGTCGATCACCCATATTTTCTTCAAGTAACTGAGGATCAAAGTTGTTTTTAGGGAAATGGGTATTGACTAGACTCTCCAGTTCAGTTAGTATCTCTGCTTCATTTGATGCATTATACTTTACAAATAAGTATCGTATTTCATTAGGCACCTGGAAATAAGCCGTAGGCTTGATCGGTTCACTTAGCGCTTCCTGAAAATAGTCTTCTACTACCCCTACCACTCTTAGTGTATCTAAACCCGGAAACCGGATCCTTTGATTGATAGCCTCCTCAGCAGAGCTGAAGCCGTACTCTGCTATTGCTCGCTCATTGATCAATACTGTCAGACTGTCTTGGGGCCCTATAAAGCCTCGACCAGCAACAACATCAATCTTTAGTAAGTCTAGCAGGTTTTCGTCTAAAGTCATCCTATAGACCAAGTGACTTTCTACCTCATTACTGCCAGTACCAATGACGATGGAGCCGCCTCTCCATCCTACCTCCGTACCCGGAATATCCGAGCCATATGCAGCAGATACAACACCTGGTATAGATGCCATTTCCCCTTTTACCCGTTGGAGACTTCTTACATGTTCTTCACGATCATCCTTGAAATCAGTCAATGGGACAACCACCACAGACGAAGTATTTATCCCTGTTGGGGCATTTTGCATATAATAAAACTGGCTAACCACCAGAAACGTACCTGTGATCAAGGCCGCAGAAACAGTGAATTGTCCAATGACCAGCCAATTTCGATATTTGACGGTCTCATTTGTTAGTTTGTGTCCGGCTTTGGCTAAAAGCAATGCGGGGTATAGGCCAGATATCAATGTACTTACGGCAAAAAAGCCGATAGGCAATACAATGTTGTACCAACTAAATTCTGGCAACTGGAAAACAACTCCCCAGGACTCTCCTTGCTGTATCACAGCGTAAACCATGACCAGGGCCAATAGAACGGACAACATATTGATGATCCCTGCCTCTGTCAAATATTGCCAAATCAACTGAAGTTTTGAGGAACCCAATGACTTTCTAACACCAACTTCTTTAGTTCTTTCGCTAACTAAAGCAGTATAGAGATTGATATAATTGATCCAAGCAATGAAAAGAACCATGATACCTATTACCGATAGGAACACCATGGCCTCATGATCTTCATTGGTTGAAATCTCCTGATTATAATGAGAATGTAAGTGGATATCTGCCAATGGCTGTAATGCCAGTTCTACCCTGCTGCTTCCCCGGTTTTCACCACCGTGTCGATCAGCAAAGGCTGGTAAGACGGCCTCAAAAGCTACTGGATCGGCAGATGTTACCAACCTTACATAAGTGACAAAATCGAAAGATCCCCAACCGGTGGCAAAATTGGCGTTCCAGGCCCTCTCAAGAGTGACCAGGCTGATCAACACGTCTGCGTTGATATGTGATGGTTGCTTATTCTCAAATACTCCAACTATTTCAAATCCGGTAGTACCATTGACACTACTCATTTCTATGATCTCGCCAACAGGTGAATTCTGACCATAAATACTATTTGAAAGCTCCCTAGAAATAGCAATGGTATTGTATTCATCAAAATCAGCTGAATTGCCAGCAATCAGTGGAAATGAAAATATATCAAAGAATGAAGCATCCGCGTAATAGGAGTTTTCAATGAGAATTTGCTCGTCATCTTTTGTTAACTGTACCCCACCACCGTAAGTCTGCACTAGACGGCATTGCTGCTCTACCATGGAGTATTCCTCTTTCAACGCTACACCCACTTTAGAGTAGGTAGCTACAGTGCTGTACGGCGGTACCTGTTTCTTAAATGTGTGCACAATTCTATAGGTGTTGTTCACATGATCATGGAAACCGTCGAACCGAAAATGGTAACCAACATAAAGCATGATGCTCATGAAGGCTGCCATGCCAACACCCAGGCCACCAATGTTAAGAAGATAAAAAACAGGCTTTTTTAATAGTTGTCGAAAAGCCACGATGAAATAAGTTCTGAATAGCATAGTTTGAATTTTTGACACAGTAAGGCTATGCAGAACCCACATTAAAGCCTTACAAATAAATTATGAAACCGTACAGATTAATTAATTCGTCAATGCCTGAACAACCTTACTATAGTCAAAAGCCGTTTACGGTAAACAGAATATATATCTTTCGATCATGATGAAATCGCAGCTTCTGCTGATCATTAGCAGTATTGGAATAGCTCAGGGTTTGTTCTGGAGTATTCAGTTGATCAGTTCGGGAAAGCGTGACCACCGCCTGATCACCCTTGGGTTACTTCTCATGGCGTTTAGCATCAGGATGCTCAAATCAATACTCTTCGTGTATGAAATCAATGCACCGCTCTGGTTTATGAACGTTGGCTTTGCCATGCATCTCTTCATAGGACCACTCTTGCTGGCATATACCGGAAGTGCTAGCGCAAAGTTCAAAGTATCCCATCTTATCATCCATGGCTTACCAGGAATAGTAGTGCTTTTACTTTCCGGTTGGCTTACGCTGGAGGGTTTTTGGTATACGGGTGGATATACCGCTTTACTCATTCAATCTGTGATCTATCTGGTTTGGTCTACCTACTCGCTCGTAGCATCCGGTAAAGATCACATTCGCCTAAGGTTTCGATGGCTTTCTTTGCTACACTTCGGTGTGGGTGCTGTGTTGCTAGTTTATTTTTCTAACTACATACTCAGGCTGCTAGATTACAGCTGGGGTCCAGTATCCTTCTCATTAGTCATCTATGCCTGGAGCTTCTTTCTGGTAAGGCACTACCGCGAATTGCATCGAACTAAGAGCTCTACAACCAAATACAAAAATCTTGAAAAACTAGGTCAGGATCGGATAACAGATATCAGGGATAGGATTGAAACCCATTTCCAAAACTCATCCACATATCTGGATCCCGCATACTCTTTATCCAAACTATCACAAGAGATAAACATCTCTAAACACTTGATCTCCAAGGTACTAAATACTGAAATGAAAGTGAGCTTTAACGAATATGTGAATCGGTTCAGAATCACCAAAGCCCAAAAAAAACTTGTTAACTCTCCTTATCTCACCATTGCGAGTATTGCGTTTGACGCTGGCTTCAACAGCCTGTCTACTTTTAACCAGGCCTTTAAGAAGGTACATGGGTCAACACCTTCTGCCTACCGTGAATCCGCCAAGCAAATAGTAGCACAGCCTTAAGCTAACGTCAGCTGATTAGCTGCAAAATCTGCCGTAAATTCTATTCTCTTATTGGGGTCGAAGTTATAGTTCAGAAGCACTGGGTGTGCACAGATGTCACAGTCAGCAACTATCTCCTTTGATTTTGCCTTGGCGTCAATGATCACCACATTGCCAGCATGGCAGTGAGGACAGTAAAAATGATGTTCTTGCATTTTGGTCTATGGTTCGGATAGGCAATAAACACCGAACTGCTAATTTTGTTTAATTCTGACCAGTTATTCATTAAACAAAATTGATCAACACGAATAAACCAACTAGTCTCTGATTTTTAAGGCACTGGCATTACGTGCCACCAGTTGACCAAAAGACTTTAGTTGATATCCATGATCACTTGCGAATTTCTCGAACTCGGTCCGCCCCTGAGGATCGACACTTACTAACAGTCCCCCACTCGTTTGTGGGTCTGCAATAATTCTATGGTCGTAATCTCGTGAACAGTCTACTTTTGACCCATAGCTCTGCCAATTGCGCGAAGTACCGCCAGGCGAAGTACCCTTGTCAAGGTAGTAATCCGTACATGACAATAAGGGGATTTGAGAATGATTGATTACAGCACTTAACTCACTTCCTTCAGCCATTTCGATGAGGTGGCCACCGAGACCAAAACCAGTTACGTCAGTCATAGCATGTACTTCAGGACGTTGCGCCAGTTCAACACCGAGTTTGTTCAAAGTAAGCATAGACTTCTTCGCCAATTCCAGGTCTTCTTCTCTCGCTATTCCTTTCTTCTGAGCTGTAGTGATCAGCCCAACACCAATGGGCTTAGTGAGATAAAGATAGTCTCCTTCTTTACCAGTACTATTTCTTTTGATTACCTCGACCGGAGCACTTCCGGTGACCGCCAAACCAAAAATAGGTTCCGGCGCATCAATGCTGTGACCACCTGCCAGAGGAATGCCGGCATCAGAACAAACGTATTTCGCCCCATTCAGGACTTCTCTTGCCATTTCAGTAGAGATTTTATCAATAGGCCACCCTAGTATTGCTAAGGCCATCATCGGGGTACCACCCATAGCATATATATCGCTGATCGCATTGACAGCCGCAATACCACCAAAGTCAGTGGGATCATCAACAATCGGCATGAAAAAGTCTGTGGTACTTATGATAGCTGTCTTGCCATCAAGGTTGTAAACTGCGGCATCATCTCGCTCATGGTTACCTACCAGTAGGTCTTGAAACTGTGCTTGTTGGGAGCCGGACAGTATTTCAGAAAGTACGGCAGGAGAAAGTTTGCAACCGCACCCTGCACCGTGACTGTAAGCAGTAAGTTTTATCGACATAGCTTATTGTTAATGATTTCTTTGGCTAGCTCATCTACTTTTCCACTCTCCATAGTAAAATCTGCGACGATCTGCTTTGACTTTTTAGAAATTGACTTCTCATACTGCCGGTCATAGTAGTTGAGGATGATAGCGGCAGCCGATTTCATTTGGCCTTTGTTAAGCGCATCCAGGGCTTCTAAAGTATTCTTGTTACCTAGTCGCTTAGCAATAGCCTGTGTAGCAGTTTTGAGCTTCTCCGGTTCAATTTTTCCATAATCGCTTACCAGAAAATCAAGGCGCTGTTCCAGAGGAGCATTTATTCTGACGTGAGGCGCTTTATTCATTTGCTTAAAGAGTGCTTCGGGTAAGCTGACATTTCCTATACAGATCGACTCATCCTCTATCCATACTGACTGATGTAAGTCGAGCTTCATCGTATATTGGTGAAGGTCATTTTGAAACTGTTCGGTTGTTGGTTGAATGGTCGACTTGGCATTGCCAAAGCTGGAACCTTGATGATTGGCAAAACCTTCCAAGTCTATGATCTGAGCTCCTTTATTAGCCATTTCATGAAGAATCCTTGTCTTTTGACATCCCGTAAATCCGGTAAGCACGCGCAGTACCAATGGACGGGCAAAGAACCGGAGCACTTCTTTGCGATAGGCCTTGTAACCACCCAAAAGGATTTTCGTCTTCAACCCATACCTTTCAAAAAGCCAAGCCATACTCTCCGATCTCATTCCCCCACGCCAGCAGTTGACGTTTAGCTCCTGACACCCAAGTCTCTCGACAGTTTCGATAAAGCCGACCATTTTTGGGCCTACAAGACTCAACCCTCTCTTTATGGCCTCCTTCTGCCCTTTTTGCTTGTAAATGGTGCCAACTATCGCTCGTTCTTCATTAGAGAATAGCGGTAGATTGACGGAGTTGGGTATATGACCTTTAGTGTATTCAGCCGGAGACCTTACGTCAATGATCGGATGATCACCTGAATTTGTAAATGCACTTACATGTACTTTTTCCATGCGAGCGCAAATCTAGTCTCAATTGTCGTTGATCTTAACAGTCACAGACGAGTTCACGGCAACAACAAGACCAGATGGTACTTGGTTAGGATCAATTCTTACCACAAGCTCGCGATCTCCTATACTATCGGGATCATCGTTAACTACAAGAATTATAGAATTGAACTCCTGGCCTTCTTGAATGATGGGTATAACACCACTTCCATCGATCAGCGACTCATCGATATTCTCGTAGATCAAGGGTACCACAAAGTCACTTCCACTTCGGTTGGGGACATCCGTGCTGACTATTATAGCAAACTGGTCTCCTTCATCTATCTGCCTGACATTAGCGGAAATACCAACTCTTGTAGCACTGGGACCTTCTTCCTGACCACAGGCTATCAAGATCATAATGAAACAAGAAGTGTATATCGTAAGCCTGGACATATCATCTGTTTGTCACTGAGAACTACTAAAAAACAAAGGCGCCATTAAGACGCCTTTGTCCGTTCTAATTTAACCAAATCGGTAAGAAAATATCCATGTATTTAAGTTTTCTGTGATCTACATTAGAACTCCAGCTTAGAGGGCTTAAATAATGCCATCGGCACAATAATTATTGTAGTAAGGAATACTATAATGCTTATCAAATAGTTATTACTTTCCTGAGCATCAGTTTCTAAAGGAACATATCGTCTAGCATTAAATGAGAAATTGGCCTGTTTTTGTTCACTATTGAAGTAGTTGAGATATCCCTGCTCCCCTAGCGTAATACTTAATAGTTTCACTGAATGCTCATGTGTATCAAATCCGGATGTTGCAATGATCAGGTGATCAGGGTGTTTGGGTAATCCTTCCACAAAGAATTCAGCCTCAAAATTTAACCCGCCGTATTGCATGCTCATGGGAGTGATACTCAAGAGTTCACCACGATTTTTCATTGAGAAGTTTTCTGCGATATACCTTCTCGTCTCGTCCAGGAAATCCCTTGAATTAAGGTTTGTGCCTTTCAAATCAGGTCTAACGGCATAGATAGCATCTCTCAACTGGCTTGTCTTTTGTTGAAAAGACAACACCCAACCTTCCTTCTCATAGTTCATCCTATATTCAGACAGCACTACGGTATGAGCTGTAGTCCTGAACGTTAGAAGTATAAGGGACAATACCAGAAACAGTTTAATGAACCGCTCTGTGCTGAGGGGCCAAACAGCCGCTCGCTGGATATCAGTTATTTCTAAAGTCATTGCTCGGGGTGCTAACAAAACATCTGGGAATAGAAGGGTAAGTATCTGTGATCACATAAATGTATCCAAGGACCGGATCCTGGTAGCCGTTGCATTCATCCAAATCGCCAAGGCCTGATATGTGCTGATAGTCCTGGGTATATGTTCCGTCAGGGCAACCACTCGGAGCAGATATACCATCTCCACCCCTCTCTTCAGTCTTCAGTTGATAGCCTGAGGTCAGTTCTACGACTGATCCGTTTTTGTTTCCATACTTATAATAAATCGGGTAACCATCAGCAGCCCAACCAATCTGTACAGGCGTTGAACCATCAATATTCATTGATGCGATAAACGCCGAAGGTGTAGCGTGATGATGATACATTCCGCTAGGGAAGACATGGGAATTGTTGCAATCAGTTCCTAAGCTGATTTCTGAACTCAACGCGTTCTCGTTCCAATCGGTATTGTCACTTCCGGTTTGAGTATTTGTAAAAAATTCAGCCGCTATCGGCGCTAGCAGTATACCATTGTATAATACTCCAAACCTGAAAAGTGGTGCTCCCGTGTTTGTGTTGGTCAAAAGTGTAACAGTGCTATTAGCCGTTGGTGAAGTAGATATATTGTATGTACTATTGATTTCAGTAATGGTGTGGGGGTTACCCATATTTGGAAACTGTCCCACATTATGATTCGGAATGGCATTTGTGGTAATAATGCGGCTGTTACCAGAGACTTGCTCTGAATATGAGGAATTGATACCCAGTACCGCCTCTATATCAACTGTGCAATTCGTAGGATCAAGGTCAATGGAATAGGTATCAGTGGTACCTGAGCATGCCCCTAATACTATATCATCATCCATGATTTCCAGTTCTACCGACGCAGGCATTCCAATGATCACACCTTGAGGTAGTCCTTGCGTCAAAAGCTCTATGGTGATAGTTTCGTCATCTTCTGATTGTGAATCGTCTATACCTATCACATCAAATGTGACGTTTTGCTCACCGTTAGCGATGGTGACGCTACCAGGAAGCATTTCATAATCGATACCTTCAGTTGCTGTACCAGCCAAGTCATATACAACTTCGATGGGCGATCCTGTATCATTCGCTCTTGATAGTGATACCGTCACTGTTGTACCACCATTTTCATCCAATCCAGTTGAGCTAGCCTCAACCGAAATTGTGATAGCATCCGGACTGATGTCATTATCTTCAATAGTTATGGTAACATCGTCACTATCTCCCAAACTAAAATTCTCGGGCAAATTGCCTGTGGAAAGGGAAATGATAATGGACTCGGCCGACTCCATCAGCATATCATCGGTCGCCTCTACAGTAAACTCAGCTGTCAGTGAGCCTGCAGATATTTCCACTGATCCAGACAATTCATTGAAGTCTTCACCGCTAATAGCAGTACCAGATACTTCATAAGACAGTGACAAAGGACTACCAGTAGCATTCGCCCGTGACAGGGCCACAGTGACAGTTGTGCTTTGGCCTTCTTGCACTGAAGTGGATTCGGTTGAGATGGTGATCAGGGTCATCTCTGTAGGCGTAGGCTCGTCATTATCAATGATAGTGAGTACTACTGAATTGGGACTTCCTATACTCAGCCCTTCTGCTGTCCCATCAGCATCGAGTGAGATCGCTAATGTCTCAGTCTGCTCAATAGCATCATCATCTATTGTAGCGATCGTGATCCCGGTGGTAGCCTCACCTACCGGAACACTGGCCGTACCCGTCAATGAAGTAAAATCATTATCAGAAGCTGATCCGTCAATCGCATACGCTACTGCTAATGGCGAACCGCTGGTATTGGTTTCTGACAAAGTGAATACCAGCTGAGCTAATTCTCCTTCTTCGACGCTCTCTGGTGACAAAGCGATGGAAACGCTGGCAGAAAATGGTTCCACCATGGTATCATCATCTCCACCACAGCCTAGCAGCAGAAAACCTGGAAAAAGGGTCAAAATGGATTTAAAGTTTATCATAAGTAGTTGGTTTTAGTTAACATGTGACCTAAACCTTACTTGAAGTCACATTTTTATTCTTTGAGGTTGAGTTTAAATAAATAGCTATCTTCTTCTGCTTCATCATTGAGTTCTAGTCCATTGATATAAGAGAAGATATTTTCATGATCGACATTTTATTGGTTTAAATGACCTATTGCATAGGCCAACTATATGAAAAATACGGTTTGGCCTGAGATCTACCCAACCTCTTCAAACAAAAAAACCTCCAAGGTTATGAAACCTAGGAGGTCTTAGTGCTCATATTAGTGTCAAAACTTTATCTGCTGGGAGGTGTTGTCGGTCTCACTTCTATCTTACTTGGTAACGTTCTTGGGTGCATATTGAGCAGATCAATCACCATTTGACCCAGATCTTCAATTTGGATCTTCCAGCCGTCAGCGTCATTTGGTGTATGACTGTTGAAGTAGGTGGCTACCGAACCAGGCATAATAGTGGTCATTTTAATGCCGTACTGCCTCATATCAAGCATAGCGGCCTGTGTGAACCCGGTAAGTCCGAACTTGCTGGCATTATACGCAGACCCCCCTGCGAAGAAATTGGTGCCAGCAAGGCTTGAAATAGTGATGTAGTAGCCTTTAGATTTTTTCAACGCCGGTATTGTTGACTTAAGGGTATAGAATGCACCTGTAAGGTTAATCCCAATGGTTTCATTCCATTGCTCAGGTGTAAGGTTTTCCACTGATCCAAAATGGCCTAACCCAGCGTTCGCGATGACCACATCTATCCCACTCCAGCTATTCAGCAATTCATCAACGACCGCTTGCTGGCTGTCTAAGCTCCTGACATCCGAAGCAAACCCAAGTATCTCTCCTTTATCGATCATCTTTAGGGTTTCAACAGCAGCATCCGCACTAGCTTGAGTGCGACTCGTAATCGCTACTTTCATTCCCTGCTCCAACATCGCCTTTGCAATACCATAGCCTATACCTTTACTTCCTCCGGTGATGAGGGCAGTTTTTCCTTCTAGTTTGTTCATTCGATAGTTATTTCTTAGTCGTTAGTACTTAGACTAATAACCATAATGGAAAATCAAAGTTCCTGATCACAGACACTTATTGGATAAACTGCCGCAAGTAAGCCGCACTTTGTCTTAGAGCGGCTTTACGCCTTTCTATGGAACCTTCATAGGCCCTGTCCTCTACCTCTACACACACTGGTCCGTTATATCCTGTATCGGTAAGCACTGAGAAGAACTGTCCCCAATCCACATCTCCCATACCGGGTAACTTTGGTGTATGGTACTCATTTGGGTACGCCATGATGCCTACCTCATCAAGCTTGTGTTGGTCCAGTCTGACATCTTTAGCATGCATATGGAAAAGCTTATGTCCAAACTCTCTGATCGCCTTCAGGTAATCCATCTGCTGCCATATGAAATGTGACGGATCGAAATTGAGACCAAAATGGTCAGATGGAATATCTTCGTACATTCTACGCCAAATGGCCGGTGTAGTCTTTAGATTCTTGCCACCGGGCCACTCATCTTTGGTAAAACTCATCGGGCAGTTTTCAATGCCAATTTTCACGTTGTGGGATTCGGCATATTCGATCAATGGTTCCCATACTTCCAAAAACCTCGGCCAATTATCATCTACTGACTTGGTCCAATCACGTCCGATAAATGTGTTGACCTTATTGATGCCTAAGACATCAGATGCTTCAATAAGTTTCCTCAACTGCTTGATGGCCGTCTCAGCCTCTTCATTATCCGGGCTAAGAGGATTCGGATAGTAACCCAATGCGCTAATATCAACACCATACTTCATGCTTGTAGCAAGTGCTTGTTTGGCCTCTTCCTTGTCAAAGGACGTGACATCAATATGAGTAACTCCGGCATACCTACGTGTAGCCTTGCCGATAGGCCAACACATCACCTCGACACAGTCATAGCCTTCTTCCGAAGCAAACTTCATAAGTTCATCAAATGATAATTCTGGTAAGATGGCGGAGACAAAACCTAACTGCATGCCTAAAATGAGATTAAACGCTGATTTGATATGATAACCTTTCTAAGTTATAAAGAATCGTTTTGACTTGACGTCAGATTTGCGAAATCAGTAGTGTCAGATGAGCAGCCCCGTTGTGGACTTATTGTTATCAAAAAAATGAGGGCAGCTTCTTTCGAAACCACCCTCGCCTATCAGCAACCCAACTGATCTTGTCGGAAGTACAAAACAGTTAATAGACCAATGCATAAACTGAAGAACAGATTGATTGCTATAGGTCCGTTCTGCCCCTTCGGTTATCGGATGGGTCATATCCCCTTCCAATGAACCTCTGACAATTCTAACGGTGAGATTATTGCAAAATCATCACGGGATTTTCAACTTTTTCTCACTTCTATAAGCGACCCTCAATTGTAAATTCGGTGACATACAAACCACTCTTTCCCGAGAATTGCTGACCTAAGCTTCATGATTACGTGAACTTTTTGTGATACTTTATTCTGAATATTACCAACCACAATGAAGAAAGTCTTAATCATAGAAGATGATCCGGATATAGTACAACTCCTGATCATTCATCTGCAAGATCTGGAATGCGAAGTACGGTCCAATCGCAACGGCAAGGACGGACTTGATGAGGCACTGAAAAATAGCTATGATCTGATCATTCTTGACATTATGCTACCAGGTATGGACGGCATAGAGGTCTGCAGAGTCCTCAGATCCAAAGACATCACTACTCCCATACTTATGCTCACCGCCAAAGCAGAAGAAATAGACAGGGTGTTGGGACTTGAGCTTGGTGCTGATGACTATATGACAAAACCTTTCAGCGTAAGGGAATTCATCGCTCGTGTGAAGGCTATTTTTCGCCGTACTAAAATGATTGAACAGAGCCTTACGGATAACAATCAGTCTATACTCGTCTTTGACAATCTGACCATAGACATAGATAAACGTAAGGTACTGCTTGATGAAGAAAAGGTGACACTATCTCCTAAAGAGTTTGAACTGCTCGTGTTGCTGGCGTCAAACCCGGGACGAAGCTATGATCGTTCAAGGTTGCTCAATCTGATTTGGGGTTATGATTTTGAAGGCTATGAGCATACAGTTAATTCTCATATCAACAGGCTCAGACAAAAAATCGAACCTGATATGACCAACCCAAAATTTATCCTGACTACCTGGGGTGTCGGTTATCAGTTCAACGAAGAACTGGAATCGGCTAGCTAAGTTCTACTAGACAATACTGCTATGACCAACGACTCTATCTCACGAAAATTTACGACTAAGATCATCGTGGCGGTTGGCGCTATTATGGTGCTGGCAGGGCTTGCTTATGTGATGATTACCATCTACTTCACTAATAACTATTTCCTGGAAGCTTCTCAACTTCTCAATCGTGATGTAGCCAACCACGTCATCCTGGAGAAGTTCCAGAATGAATCTCCCTTCCTTGAAGATGGCACCCCAAACAAACCTTTGTTCGGTGATTTGATGCACGATATGATGGCAGTTAACAGGTTCATCGAGGTTTATCTTTTGGACCCTGGCGGGCAAATTCTGTATTCTGTCGTCCTTGATCATTCTGATAAGGGAAAACCACTCGAGCGGGTCAGCTTAGAACCAATCAAGCAATTTATTGCCAGCAATGGCGAGCAGTACATACTTGGGGATGATCCTCGCGACCGAGACAACCAAAACATCTTCTCTGCTGCGTCATTCAACATTAATGGTAATGAAGGATATATCTATATCATTCTTGCAGGACAAGCTTATGAGAGCGTCAATAAAAGCCTTGTAGCTAGTTACTTTTTCCAGTTGGGAGGTGGTGCTACATTACTTACCATTGTCATTTCAGTGCTGTTGGGTGCGTTATCCATTATTGCATTGACAAAAAACTTAAGAGAGATCATAACCCAGGTAAAGCGCTTTAAAGAAGGTGATTATAAGGCACGTATAGCTAATGCTGAAAGTTCTGATATGAGCACACTGGCGGTCACCTTCAATGAAATGGCAGAGACCATCAGCAATAATATCGAAGAACTCAAGTCCGTCGAAAAGCTTAGAAAAGAGCTGACTGCTAACGTGAGTCATGATCTGCGAACTCCGCTAGCCATTATGAAAGGCTATATCGAGACCATGCAGATAAAGCAAGATAAGCTCTCCGCCGAAGAGCGCGAAAACTACCTTTCTATTGTCAGCAAGAGTCTGGAAAAACTCACAAAGCTTGTTGCGCAGCTGTTCGAGTTTTCCAAGTTGGAGGCCCAACAAATAGAGCCTGAGTGTGAGCCATTTCACATCGGGGAATTGGCTGCTGACGTACAGCGCAAATACAAAATTATCGCTGACAAACAAAAGGTGAGTCTTAATGTCGAGATCGCACCCAATACTCCACTGGTCTTTGCTGATATAAGTCTCGTGGAGCGTGCTATTCAGAACCTCATGGACAATGCCTTGAGGTATACTCCGGAGAACGGTCATGTAGCAATCACTGCCCAGACCTCCAAAAACTCAGTAGAAGTATCAATAAAAGATACAGGACCCGGTATTCCTGTGGATGAGCAGTCTTTCATTTTCGAACGTTATAAGAAATCCAGTACCAGCCGTAAGGAGGACCAGGGCGCAGGACTTGGATTAGCTATCGTCAAGAAGATCATGGAGATCCATAGCACTACCATTAGGGTCATCAGCCTACCGGAAAAAGGCACCACTTTTCAGTTTTCGCTACCTGCTTACGCCGGGTGACCCATCTAATGATGTACTCCAGTGTCTCATTAATCTTACCAAAAAGAAATGTCTGTAAAAGACGACTGTCTACAAGAACATTCTTTTCGACTTGTTGCAGGATTTAGATCAAGAGCTTTGTTCAATGATCGAAAAGTATGTTATTCCTGAATCAGGTGGAGATGACTTTTATGAGGTGTCACTTCTAGAATTAGATTCGAAGTGAGTATTTAGGTTTTTAAACGAATGACTGTCTGATGGTTGAGCCTATCGGTCCTTGCTTTCATCACAAAAATATCACAGCTGACCTTGGCACGTGATAAACTCGTTAGTTCCCGATCACCATTGGATCCAAAAAGTGTATTTCTAAGCTCTCAAAGCCATTTGTCGCCTTCCTGACCGGGATGAAAATGTTAAACATCCGTGATCGTCTGGCAACAACCCGACCGTTGATTTGCCCATAACAAAACAATTAAAAGACGACATGAAAAAAATTAACCTTTTGTTGACCCTCTTTGCGATGGCAGTCATGCTGACCAGTTGTGGAGATGATGACGATGTTACTCCTGTCGAACCCAATGCTGGTACGATCTCAGGTGGACCTTTTGAAATAGTAGTAGATGGCACACCTGACATGGTGAGCGGTATTTCACTTGATGATTCTGATGCCGTAGGTGCCAACAGCACCTGGGTGATCACCGATGATGCTGGAAACATTCTTGGTCTTCCCCCAACACTCGACGCGGTTGAGGATGTTGACTTTGATGCTGCTGGAGTAGGGATTTGTTTCATCTGGTACATGCGTTATGAGGATGGATTGACAGGTCTTGAAGTAGGTGCGAACACAAGCGGTCTTGATGGCAGTTTCGCTTTGTCTAACTCTATTCAAGTAACCAGAGCTGATGTTACACTCATAGGAGCTGTACTTACTGGTGGTCCGTTTACCATCGTTGTGGATGGTACTGCCGATATGGTAAGTGGTATCACCATTGATGAATCTAATGCCACCGGAAGCAACTCTAGTTTTGTCATTACTGATGATGCAGGAACAATACTAGGACTACCTCCTACTCTCGATGCAGTCGAAGGAGTTGATTTTGATGGTGCAGGCGTAGGCGTTTGTTTTATATGGAACATCAGGTATGAGGATGGACTAACAGGCCTTGAAGCGGATGCGAATGTCAGCGACTTATCCGGAACATTTGTACTATCTAACTCAATCGAAGTAAACAGAATAGCTCCTCTGAATGCAGGTACATTATCGGGTGGCCCGTTCACTATTACGGTAGATGGCACTCCCGATATGATCAGCGGCGTTGCACTTGATGCTGCTAACAGTACTGGTACTAACTCTGGTTTTGTGATCACCGACGATATGGGTAATATTCTTGGTTTACCACCAACCTTGGAAGCCGTAGAAGGTGTAGATTTTGATGGTGCAGGTGTAGGTGTTTGTTTTGTATGGCACATTACGTACGAAGATGGCCTTACTGGCCTGGAAATGGGAATGAACACTGACGATCTGGATGGTATCTTCGCACTTTCAAACTCTGTAGAAGTGAATAGAATTGCCCCTTTGAATGCGGGTACATTATCTGGTGGTCCGTTCACAATCACAGTAGATGGTACTCCTGATATGATCAGCGGCATCACGCTGGACGATACAAACAGCAGTGGCACTAACACTGGCTTTGTGATCACTGATGATATGGGTAATATTCTTGGTTTGCCACCAACACTGGAAGCTGTAGAAGGTGTAGACTTTGACGGTGCAGGTGTAGGTGTGTGTCTTGTCTGGCATATCACATATGAAGATGGTCTGACAGGACTGGAAATGGGAATGAACACCGCTGATCTTGACGGTCTCTTTGCTCTTTCCAACTCTGTTACTGTCAACAGAGTGGGCCTTAATGCAGGTACACTAGCCGGAGGTCCATTCACAATTACAGTAGATGGTACTCCTGATATGATCAGCGGCATCACCCTTGACGATACGAATAACACAGGCACCAACTCTGGTTTTGTGATCACCGATGACATGGGCAACATCCTCGGTTTGCCACCAACATTGGAAGCTGTAGAAGGTGTAGACTTTGATGGTGCTGGCGTAGGTGTTTGTCTTGTATGGCATATTACTTATGAAGATGGTCTGACAGGACTGGAAATGGGAATGAACACCGCCGATCTGGATGGTTTCTTCGGCTTGTCTAACTCCATTACTGTAAATAGAATCGGTTTGAATGCCGGTACATTGTCAGGCGGTCCATTCACGATTACAGTAGATGGTACTCCTGATATGGTAAGTGGTATCCTGCTGGACGACACTGACGTCACAGGTACTAACTCTACATATGTTATCACAGATGATATGGGCAATATCCTTGGTCTACCCCCAACTTTGGAAGCAGTAGAAGGTGTGGACTTTGACGGAGCAGGTGTAGGTGTATGTTTTATTTGGCACTTGACTTATGAAGATGGTATAGTCGGTCTGGAAATGGGGATGAACACCGACAACCTGGAAGGCTTCTTTGGTCTGTCTAACTCGATCACTGTGACAAGACAATAGTCGTTGAGATTGTAAGGACGTTATGCATCAATATAGGAAGCCAAGTAGCATAAGCTACCTGGCTTCCCTATTTTCACCCAGGCGTTGCTAGTCTTTTAGCATGGAAGCTATGTTATATTTGGGTAGGTATCCCAATTCCTTCTTTGCCTTGGTTATATCGTATACGCGATCAATTATAGAGGGAAGACTCCAACCTTCCTTTTTGAACTTTACCTTTAATTCGGGTACGGTGCGATCAATGACTAACCAAGGGTCTTTCTCTAATTCCGGTAGGTCAGCTTTGGTAAACGGAGACTGAGCGGAAACGATATAGGTACCAGCTGCAGGAATATCTGGTTTCAAACAATGAACATGGGCTTGTACAGCATCCCGCACGTCCAGTCCACGGTACAGACGGTAAAAGAACCGGTCAGGCAGTGGTTCGTTCCAAAACCGACCAACCCGAATACAGGTTACCGGCAAGCCATATCGCCGATGAAAATCCAAGCATAACTGCTCAGCTGCGATTTTGGTAATATCATAAATATCCCTGGGCTTAGGAGTCAACGACTCATCGACCCATGTCACTCCATTACTCACCAGCGCATCGCCAAAAGCAGAAGTACTGCTTGTCAAAACAAAGCGTTTTGCTTTGTTTTGACAAGCATGTTCCAATAGCCGAAGCGTACCATGTATGTTAGTATCAACAAACTCGCTATCGGAACACTTGCCAACATGAGGAGCATGTAAACCTGCAGTATGCATGATAAGGTCCACATCGGGCAAATGTCCAGGATCAATCGTGCTTAGATCGGCGACTATATCGGTCATCTCACCTGTCACCATGTCTAGGCCGATCACATCATGTTTCACGCTTAACGATTGGTTTAACATTGTTCCCAAATGCCCCTGGCTACCTGTGACAAGTATTTTCATTGATTGTCGTATATGTGAGAATAAAACTTCAACAATCTCAAACTACTCACTCTAACTTCTGGTTGCTCCCAAAACATGTTTCGTGAATAAGCAATATAACAAACTCGCACTTATCCCAGGTCACTGTCTTTTTCCTGATCACAGCGCTCTGCAGCCAGACGATTCCACCCTGTTTTTTATGGCGGAGGACTATGGTTTGTGCACCCACTTCAAGTATCACAAGCATAAGCTTGTACTCTTCTTATCAGCAATGCGATCACATGCTGAGCAAATCAAACAGGAGCACAAGGTGGTTTACCATCGATTAGATGAAACAGCACAAACCAGCTACAAAAGAAAACTCAGCACGGCCTTATCAGAATATGGTATAACAGAACTGGTGACCTATGAGCTAGAAGATCACTTTTTTGATGAGATGATCAGGTCCCTTTGTCATGAGTGTGGGGTAGTTATGACGGTTGTCGATTCACCAGCCTTTATCAGTACCAAAGGTGATTTCGAGAAGTACCTTCAAGAAGTCAAGCGGCCCTTCCTGCGTACCTATTATCAAAGACAAAGGAAACGTCTGGAGATATTGGTTACCCCAGATGGTCAGCCGCTCAATGACAAGTGGTCGTTTGATGAAGACAACAGGAAGAAGTTGCCAAAGGGAATCGAGATACCTCAAATGCCGGAATTCGATAAAACACAACACACGCTAGTGGTAGCCCAAATAGTAGAGAAAGCTTTCATTGATCATCCGGGAGATACTTCCAATTTTCATTGGGCTACCACAAGGCAAGAGGCATTGAAAGCTTTGGACCTGTTCCTTGAACAGCGATTTAAACGTTTCGGGCCCTATGAAGATGCAATTGATGACAAGAGGGTATTTCTATTTCATTCTGTACTTTCTCCCTATCTCAATTGTGGACTGCTTACTCCCTATGAAGTTGTAGTGAAAGCCTTGGCTTATGCAGAAAGGTATGCTATCCACTACCCTAGTCTTGAAGGGTTCATCCGCCAAATTATAGGTTGGCGAGAATTCGTCAGAGGTATTTATCATAACTATGGTGACGAATTAAAGGGTAATCACTTCGGACACCAACGCAAGATGAAACCCTGCTGGTACGAAGGGACGACAGGTATACCACCACTCGACGACAGCATTCACAAGGCAAACAAATATGCATATACGCACCATATAGAACGACTGATGATCCTGGGTAACATGATGTTGCTATGTGAACTTGACCCAAAACAAGTCTACCGATGGTTTATGGAGATGTATATCGATTCAGCGGACTGGGTGATGGAGCCCAATGTCTATGGTATGAGTCAATTTGCAGATGGTGGCATTTTCGCTACCAAACCCTACGTCGGGGGTTCTAATTACATCTTGAAAATGAGCAACTACCGTAAATTGGGAGATTGGCCTGATACCGTAAATGGTCTATACTGGAGGTTTATCCATGTAAATCGTGAGACCTTTGCTCAAAACCAACGTATGTCGATGATGGTGAGGACGCTCGACAAAATGGACGCTCAAAAAAGAGATAGGATCTTCACCCTCGCAGAGTCATTCATCGAACGAGTAACTGAAGTCTAATAGACGTATTGGCAGAAAAAGAAAGTTTGCCATCTAACAATTCTGATCAACATTCGGTCATCTCTTCCTAAATGGAGAACATATGAGTGGACTGGTGTGGTTTCGGAATGATTTAAGGATCAATGATAATGTGACATTAGCTAATGCATTTGCGGCTCACGAAAAACTCTATGCCGCTTACTGTTTTGATCCCAAAGGTTTTGAAAGGACTCAACTCGGTTTTCCTAAGACCGGAAGCTATCGTGCTCAGTTTATCATCGAAGCTGTTGAAGAGCTAGGTAAGCGTATAGAAGAACTGGGAGGGCAGCTTATCATTCGCTGTGGTGACCCTGTTGAACAGATCAGCCTGCTTGCTGATGAACTCAATGTAGAATGTGTATGGACCAGCCAGGAGGTTACATCAGAAGAGGTTTATGTTGAGGAACGTCTGGAAGAAGAACTCTGGAAGAAGCACAAAAGAATGGAGAAAGTTTGGCAAAGCACGCTCTATCATCTCGAAGACCTACCCTTCCCTATGAGCAAACTCCCTGATATTTTCACATTATTCCGAAAAGGTGTCGAAAAGGAATCTAGCGTAAGACCTTTGGCAGAGCACTCGCTGAGATTAGCCAGGTGTGAAACTATAGAGGTTAGCAAGATACCCACTGTAGCCGAATTAGGCTTGGAAGCTCTTGCTGAGGATACAAGAGGGGTATTAGGCTTTGAGGGTGGAGAAAAGTCGGCCTGGAATAGGATAAATGACTATTTCTGGGATGGACTGCATCTATCTTCTTATAAAAACACTCGAAACGGCCTTCTGGGAGCAAATTATTCTTCAAAATTCTCTCCGTGGCTAGCAGCTGGTTGTATATCTCCCAGGCAGATCTACCATGAAGTAAAAAGATATGAGCGCCAGATCACAAAAAACTCTTCTACCTACTGGTTGGTGTTTGAGCTGATTTGGAGAGACTACTTCCGCTTTGTAGCCAAAAAATATGGTAACAGGCTGTTCTATGCAAAAGGTATCAAAAACAAGGCCCTCTACTCTTCGAAGGATCAGGTTGCTTTTCAAAGTTGGATGGATGGCAATACGGGGCAATTATTTGTGGATGCTAATATGATCGAGTTGAAACAAACCGGATTTATGTCAAACAGGGGCCGGCAGAATGTTGCTAGCTACCTGGTAAAAGACTTAGAGATTGATTGGCGTTGGGGAGCGAGCTACTTTGAGAGTATGCTCATCGATTATGACCCTTGTAGTAACTGGGGTAATTGGCAGTACGTAGCGGGAGTAGGTAATGACCCAAGAGAAGATCGCTACTTCAATGTCTCAAATCAGGCAGAACGCTATGATCCTAAAGGCGCTTATGTAAACCACTGGCTTTCAGGACGCACTGTTGGTAGCATTTGACCTGTTGCTGCGACATTTTTGACTGCAGTACTTTACTTCGCTCCAGACATTCTTCCATTTCTTTCTCCATACAAATGGTCTTCCGCATGCAATACATACTTTTGTAGGCAGGTCTCTTTTTTTCCTCATTTCAGCGTTTACTGATCTTATTGCCTGTGATGGATCGTTGACGGCTACACTTAAACCTGGAGACCTTATCATTTAATATATCGTGCTTGGTTGCCCGATCTTGTACCCGAGCACGCCACATTCGAAAACTCGACGGTTTCATTTCCCGACGCATTAAGCGAATGACCTCTTTTTCAGGTAGATGGAATTGTGCCTCGATCACATCGAAAGAGGTCCTATCCTCCCAGGCCATTTCTATGATCCTATCAATCTCTTTTTCAGTCAATTGGGCGGTTTTCTTCATCTTGTTTGGTTAGTAGTTGACGTGCACGTTTGCGCACGTCATGTCGTTTTTTAAATGACCACAACGTTTTTTGAGCATTCCTGTAGGAAGCTTCTATGTTAACAATTGGAAGAGGATATTGCTCCCCTAATTGAACATCGTAGATTTGCTGGTCCATTGCTGTCATCTTCCAGGGCTCATGTACGAAATGGAGTGGTAAGCCAGCTAATTGTGGTAACCATGTTTTGATAAATTCACCTTCAGCATCATGCTCCAAAGACTGCTTCACGGGATTGTATATCCTAACGGTATTGTACCCTGTTGTACCAGCTTGCATTTGAAACTGTGGATAATGGATGCCGGGCTCAAAATCGAGAAACAACCTCGCCAGATCGTCAGCTCCACGCTTCCAGTGTAGCCACAAATGATGTGTAAGGAATGACACGATCATAGAACGCATCCTAAAGTTGATGTAGCCTGTATGATGCAGACATTTCATACATGCATCGATCAATGGGTAGCCCGTTTCCCCATGGAGCCATCTCTGGTACTTCTCTTCATTCCACTCCGTTCTGAGTTCATCATAGCTCTGATTGATATTCTCAGTTTCATACCGGTCCATCATTTCAAACTTCTGAATGAAGTGACAGTGCCATCTTAGCCTTGACATGAACGAGTTAATATGCCAACTGTGCTTGCTTTCCTTTTTGACTGTCGCTGCTGACTGATAGACCTGTCTGATTGATAAGTTACCCCAGGCCAAATAGGGTGATAGTCTGCTGCAGCTTTTACGAGACAGCTGTGGTTTTGAGATGTGAGTATTGTAGTGCGCAACTCTTTCTGACCAAAAGGAGCATAAATATCTTCTGGCCCGGGTTTCTCCTCCTTTTTGAAAACTAGCATGATCTTCCGTGATCTCCGGCGCTACTGTGCTAAGGTCGCCCAGTCTAACAAGGTCAGCTGGCCAAGCCACCGTTAGGAGTTCTTTAAGATTTACAGCTATCTGGTCAGCTTGCATTATCGAATACCAATGTTTTGGCCAATTCTTCCTCTTAGCGATTCCACGGATCACGCCGGCGTAAGGTGATTCTAGCCATGAGATTCCCTTTCGTCCACAGTATTCCTTGACCTTCTTATCGCGATCATACGTATGTCGAATACCTACTTCCTCATGACTGTAGATATTCTTGATGTCAAAGTAGGTCTCAATAGCCTTAAGCGCATCCAACACTTCACAATGAAGGAGGAATAGCTCATGGCCACCTGGCCTCAGTTGTTCGTTGATATCATCTGCAGACTGCCTCACAAACCTCCAGTGCCTGATATCACTCTGCGGAGCTTGCATTAATGATGGTTCTAAAAAGCCCAGGAGTAAAATGGGAAGTTCACTGTCTATAGCAGCAGCTAATGGAGCGTGATCTGTTAAGCGAAAATCTCGCTTAAACCAAACAATGTTAATCTTTTGCCGAAAATGCTCAACCATACTCTACTTGGAAGTACCAGTTGATCATTATTGTTTGATAGATGTATCCATATTGGTCTAGTTCCCCCTAAAGATCAACTATAACCAGTTTCAAGCTCTAGGTTCACTGATCTCCCAAAGATTGCCATCCGGATCTCTGAAGAAGCATCTCACCTCAGCTCCCCAGTCATGCGGAGGAGTCAAAAAGGTTGCTCCTCTTGTATTTGCACAAGTAACGACCAAAACCAATAATTAGAAGCACCCCACATTTCCGGTTCGCACATGGTAACGTCACTCATTATTTCGATTAGCGCCAGACTATCTTGCCTTTTCTGTAGATCAGCAATCGTATCAAGAAACACACGAACACTACCATCATTCCTTTTTTTAAGCTCTGTCATGAGGATCTACTATATAGGGATTAGGAATTTAACTATTTCTGAAGACTCTAAAATTCTGACTAATCTTGACTTCATATTTTCAAATTGAAGTGTCACCAATTTTTATTGGCTAACTTTATCTTTGTAATCATTGATCTTAGCATTGTCATTGATATCATCATAACAGCCAGCTGACCGTGCAAGCAAGAACGCTCATACTATCTATCTTATTGATTAGCTCACTTCATGAGTTGAGTGCTCAGAAGCAACCCCTGTCACGCAGTGATTCTGGCACTATTCAGAACTATCAACAAAAATATGAGGAGGAGCTTGGGATCAATAGGGTCAAAGAAGCTTCCAGATATCTCAATGAGATCGCCTTTCTATACTGGAACCATAATTATTATGAAGAAGCTGCCGAATACTATGAACGTTCGCTCGAGCTGAATAGCACTATCGACAATGAAAACGGTATAGCGATGATTCATAATAACCTCGGAATGTTGTACGCAGACTTGGGTAAGTATGAAGAGTCTCTCAACAGTTTTTCCAAAACGCTGGCCGCAAGAAGGGCGAACGATGAAAAATATGGCATCATCTCAGCCTTGATCAATAGATCTGTGGTTAATAATAATCTTGGTAACTACGATCAATCTATCACCGATTTGCTTGAGGCACTAGACATCTCCCGCGCTATGAACGACATGGCGCAAATGAAGAGTGTCTATGGAATGCTGTCCGAGAGTTATGAAAAAAAGGGTGACGTAGACAAGTCTCTTCAATTCTTCGAACTGTACAAGTCCTTCCACGAGCAACTTCAGCGTGATAAAGTCGAGGATATACAAGAGGAACTGGAAAAAGAAAGTATTGAAAGAAAGCTTGCTTTGGCGGAAGCACAAGCTAAAGAGCTTGAAATACTTAAAAACCAACTGGAACTTCAAGAAAAGGACCAGGCCATTATAGAAAAAGACTCTATCAATCAATCACTATATGAGGATCTGTCCAGAGCAGAAATCGCCATAAGGTTAAGAGAAAATGAAGCCCGTCTTAAAGCACAAGAGGCGCAAATAGCTCAAGAGCAAGCAGAGTTGCTAGCAAGTCGCCAATTCTACACTCTGGTGATCTCGAGTATACTAATCCTCGGTTCTATCATCATCGCTGTGGTACTATTCATTGGTTTCAGGCGGATCAGAGAGAAGAACAGAATACTTGCCGAAAAGAATGCTGCTATAGAAGCTCAGCGTCAAGAACTCAAAGAATCCAACGAGCTAAAAAACAAGCTTTTCTCCATAGTAGCGCATGATCTCAAAAGCCCAATCAGTAGTCTGCAGGGCTTCATGTATATCATTGACGATTTTGAGCAATCTCCTGAGCTTAAAGAGGCTTTCTCCAACCTCAGACTTCAACTTGCTAATGTCTCTAACATGCTAGAAAACCTCTTGAAATGGTCACATTCGCAAATGGAGAGACTGGTTGCTAAACCTGAAGAGACAGATATTCATCGTATTGTCCAGGAAAACATTGCCCTGGTCACACCTACTGCAAGCAGTAAAAATGTTGAGTTGGTCAACCATGTACCTTCTAAACAAACCGCTTTTGCAGATCCGCAAATGGTACAGATCGTTTTACGCAACCTGATACAAAATGGAGTAAAGTTTACCAAACCAGGCGGCAAAGTTGAAGTTACTTCTCAAGGAGAGAATGGAACACTCGAAGTGATCGTGAAGGATAGTGGCATTGGTATGTCACCAGATCAGCTCAGTCAACTCTTCAGCCTCAAAGACGCTAAACCAAGCTTTGGTACCAATCAAGAACCAGGTACGGGTCTTGGATTATATCTCTGCTCCGAATTACTAAAAAAGAACGACGGCCAAATAAATGTAGAAAGCGAACCAGACAAAGGTTCCACTTTTACGGTATCTCTAAAAAAACATGACTAGATTCTTATCTGCGACTATAGTCGCATTTTTTTTCACAGCGCTCACCTCACAAGCACAGGAGAGTACTCCCAAATCTTATGTAGACCAAGAGGGAAAACTCTATTGGAACAAGCATATGCCAGTTTACTTGTTCATTGGCAGTACACCAAGCAAAGCAGACCATATGCTGGAGAATACTTCTACTCCTGAATATGCTAATCCGCATTATCTTGATACAGAGGGGATTAACTTCATTCGCTCTAAGGATGCTTTTGATATAGAAACCCAGCGCATAGTAGAGCCACGCATAGAAGTCATGTATGAAGTTTATGCTGATGGGCTCCCCCCACTATCGGCAATTAGTCTCGACAATGCACCACGCTACACAGCAGGTGGAAACATTTACTACGGCAAAGGATTGACCGCCACCGTCACATCCAAAGATCAGATATCCGGAGTAGAACAGATCTTCTATAAGATCAATACTAGTAGCTTTAGTCCTTATCAGAATATTATCGATATGGCCACTGAAGGTGAATATGCGATTAGCTTCTATGCAAAGGATAATGTTGGCAATGCTGAGCAGACCAAGTCCTTTGCTTTCATTGTTGACACTACTCATCCCGAATCCAACCTTAACATCAATGGCATTACCGATGACAATGTAATTGCCGGAGGCAGTAAGATCTATATATTGACAGAGGACAATCTTTCTGGTGTAAGAAGGACATACTATAAGTTTGACGATGAAGAGTTCAAGAGATACTCACCAGGAAGCGCGATCAACTTCAGTTATCTCGAAGATGGCACTCATACTTTGACATACTATTCTGACGATAACGTGGACAATACGGAGGCCCACAAGACACTGACTTTCTATTATGATAAGACTGCTCCATTGATGGCGGCCGATGTGCTAGGTGATCGGTTTGTCGTAGATGATCAAGTCTATTTTTCTGGTAGGACCAAACTCAAGCTAACAGCAGTTGATAACAAGGTAGGTGTAAAAGAAATCAGGTACTCTATAGATGGTGGTGAGTTTGGAAAGTATGATCAACCGTTTTATCTGCCAAGTGTCTCAGGAGAACACACAGTGCGCTACTACTCTATCGACAATATGGAAAACCAAAGTGCCAGCTCAGCAGGTGGCTTTGAGGAGTTCAAGCACACAGTAAACAAAATCTATGTTGATCTTACAGGGCCTAGTCTATCTAACCGCATTCTTGGTAAGCAGACTACCCGTAACGATACATTGCTGATTGGCCCAACAAGCAGGATAAGGCTTAGTGCTACAGATGGAGAATCAGGGCTCAAGTCCATCACCTATAGTATCAATAGAGCGACAGCTGAAACCACTTATAGTGATGCATTTAACATAGAAGATGAAGGAGCCTACAATTTGGAGTATTTCGGTTATGATAATGTCAACAACCGTAATGTAGATGAGTTTCACTTTCAAGTTGATGCTACTGCGCCTAGCATTTTCTTCCAGTTTACCGTTGGGGCCATCAACACTCGAGATGGGTTGGATGTGTATCCTTCTGATGCGGGTCTGTTCATTGCCGCTACAGATAGAAAAGCAGGATTGGCGAATATCTACTACTCTATCAATGGAGGAGCAGAAAAGGCATATGGCAATCTGATCAATGGTCTAAGAAGGAATAAGCAACATACGATCAAAGCCAGGGCGATCGACCGCTTGGGCAATGAATCAGAGAGCGAAATCTCTTTCTACATAGACAAATAGACCTACTGGGTCATACCGGCGATTTGCTGTTGGTAGTCATATTGTAGGTCCTCATGTAGGGAGGCTACTGCTTTTTCTATCCTTGAGACCTGACGATTGTATAGGTTTTGCATTGTGGTGCTACGGTTGAAGTTCAAGGGAAGCGCACTCATCTGTTCACAGAAAAACATGAGAAGCTCTATCTCTGTTGTCTTTTCACCACTATACTTTATGAATTGATTGGTCATCCTTAGCCCTTTTCGTATGCCCTTTTTAGCATAGTAGAGATGAGTCGAATTGATCTCGCTAAACTGAGTTTTAATGACGTCCTTTGCAGATTGCACATAGTAAGATTCGTCCTCTACCATAAACAGCAGGTAAGTAAGCAATTCTTTGTTGTCTTTTTTGAACTTGGCAAGACGTAGGCAATACTCTACGATTTGATCCGGATCTGCGTCTCGCAGAGCTCGTTTGATCTCGCTGATAGTGGCTGCTTTCACTTAAAACTTTCGTGCATGATACATAAACCAAAGCCTACCCAAGCTAACCTCGGATAGGCTTCATAAATCATTTGGGATTTTTTCTTTAATCCAGCGCTCGACTGAACAGTGATTTCATTTCTTCCCAGCTTTGTTCGTCAGCTTCTTTCTGGTAAGCAAGTGGCAAACCAAACTTTTCTCCCATTGCGGTAGCACCCTGGCTAGTAAAAGCATGCTGAGCACCTTCATATGCGATGTACTTATAGTTCGCTCCTGCTCCATCCATGGCCGCCTTCCAGGCGTCAGTCTGCTCCGATGGCACAAAAGGATCAGCAGCTCCATTGCAAACCAGAATTTCAGCTTTGATCTCTTCGCCTCCGGGCATGATAGGTAAGCCTAAGCCACTATGGAAAGCAGCTACTGCATTAATATCATAGCCGGCGTTCGCCATAGACAGGGCCACTGAACCGCCAAAACAGTAGCCAATCACTGCGATACGTTCCGTGTCAACAGTAGGATCAGCCTTAAGGGTCGCGAGTGCTTGCTCAAATCGTGCCTTGGCCTCCGGCAGGTTGCTCAAAGCCTCGGTCATGAACTTGCCTGCATCTTCAGGATGATCTGCACTCTTGCCGTCACCGTACATATCTACGGCCAAAGCGGTGTAGCCAAGATCGGCAAGCATATCAGCTCTCTCGCGTGTATATGCGTTATGACCCCACCATTCATGAATGACCAGCACTCCTGGACGCTTGTCGGTAGCATTCACATCTTTTACCAGATATCCATTCATCGTTGTTGAGTCTGTCGAATAGGTAACCTCCTCGCCTTGAATATTAACCGTTACCTCTTGAGTCTCCTCAGTTGTTGCCTCTTCTTCAGCAGTTTTTTGTTGTCTACTGCCACATGAGATGAGCACCGCGCTTATCGCTATCAGTGCTAAATAGTTTAAGTATCTTGTCATATTTGTCAGTTCGGTTATCTACCAAAATTACACGTTTCTTAAGACGATGGAAAGTCTGTTAATAATGGCGCATTAATTCGATGAACAAACTTACTAATTACGGTGATTGGGCACTGGTGGCCGGAGCTGCCGAAGGATTAGGCGAAGCATTCTGTGAGCGCCTTGCACAAATGGGTAAGCACCTCATCATGGTAGATCATCAGGTAGAAAAGCTCAAAGGGCTTTCAGAAAGACTTGAGGTTACTTACAACATAGAAACTGAAATAGTCCCTAAAGACTTAACCGACCCTTTGGTCCTCAGCAATCTCGCTAAGAAAGCCCGACAGCATGATTGCCGACTCTGGCTATATGTTGCTGCTTATGGTCCGGTAAAGCCTTTTGATCAGTATTCACATGAAGATCTTAACACCACCATCAACCTAAATGCAGTGGGCCCTTTGCTTTTAGCCAAAAACTTTGTGGAACTCTGGCTTGGAAAACAAAGAGCAGGGTTCATGGTCATGTCAAGTCTATCGGGCCTCAGAGGCACTCAACTGGTGGTACCCTACGCTGCGACCAAGGCCTTTGATTGGAATATGATTGAGGGCCTGTATCATGAGTACAAGGACACTAATCTGGATTTTGTCACAGCTTGTGCTGGCCCTATCCTGACACCCAAATATATCGGTACCAACCCACAAGCTCATTTGTTAAAACCGAAAGAGCGTTCGCCACAGTTTATCGCCAAAGAAGTCCTTGAAAGCTTTGGTACACAGTGCATTATCATACCTGGCATTGAAAATCGTATTGGAGAGTTTGTGCTAAACCGGCTATTACCAAGAAAGGTATCAACTTGGCTGGCCAACTATGTAATGAAGAAGATCTACGCCCACAAACTTAAACCAAATATGGAATGACAGCCTTTCGCTCCTTTGGGTATGTTTCAAACTTGGTATGATACCAATCGTGATGGTTCAACGCTCGGGGGATAAGATTGGCAGCAGTCCAAATAGCAAATGAAGCAGCAGGCCAGCTGACAGCAACTATCGCAAAACCCACCCACTCGATGATCTCACCAAGATAGTTAGGGCAGCTCACCCATCGATACAGACCGCCTATCGGAATAGAGTAGCCATCAGACTCCTTACGAAGCTGGATCAATCTGTTATCAGCCCATTGGTTGATCTGCATACCGAGCGCAAACAGCAGCAGGCCTATGACAAACCATGTGTCTACTTCAGACTGTATTGTTTTAACATTACCCAAGTAATAACCATTTACGAAACCATTGATCGCATTGAAGAAAATGGCACTGAGTACAATAGCCAAGGGCATTTTTTTCCCTCTGGTTTTGATCCTGAGAGGGAATATCAATGTGCGGTTAATATAATGGGCAAGCCAAAAACCAACGAGCGTGTACTCCACTGTACCCAACTGCATCTCACCCGAAAGGCTTAACCATGGCATGATCAGCATGGCCGGTAGCTCCATCCAAAACCACCCCCAATTGTTGCTTATCATTGGGCCCCAGGAGCTCGAGGTGTGCCGTCCGTAGGGTTGTTTGATTTTGAGTAAGAAGCCAAAAGTGATAATGGCTGTGGCAATCCAGCCCCAGACTAAATAGTCAAACCACATTTGACTAATCTACAGCATCGATCACCATTTTTACCATCTCACCAATTTTAGAAGGCTCCAACCATCTTGTGACTATAACCAGATCATTGCTATTGTCCACTACAATGAAATTGCCACCGAATCCGGCAGCATAGTAGACCGATTCGGGTACGCCTTCCCAATAGCGACTACCTTCCTTTTGGTTAAGCCACCACATGTAACTGTAGTTAACATTGGCCTGAGATGGCTTCTGCACCATTTCAATCCAGTCTTCAGAGATCAACTGTTGGCCGTCCCAGTTGCCTTTACGCAAAAAGAGATATCCAAAACGCGCATGGTCCATAGTATTGATAAAAACACCACCACCGTTATGACCGCCACCGCTAACTGACTGCATTTCAAGGCCATCAATGAGCACAAAGGAGTTAGAGTACCCAAACCATCTCCAGGTGGTAGAGGCACCTATCGGATCCATAACGCGCTCTTTCAGGACTTGTGGTAGCGGCTTGCGCCATACATGAAGTAATGAGTAGGCAGCTACATTCACCCGTACATCATTGTACTCAAAGACAGTTCCCGGCTCTGAAAACTCTCGAATTTTCCAGTCATCTATATCACCTTCTCTGGGAGGTCGGTCAGCCCAATCCTTGCCCCCGAAAAGTTCACCTGACCAATCAGACGACTGGGTCAATAGATGGTCCCAAGTGATTTTGCTATTGTGCCTGCCATTAAATGTACCATCCCATACATAATCGCGAACCTTATGCTCCATACTGGTGATCAGACCTTCATCATAGGCAAGTCCGGCCATGGTGCTTAGATAGCTCTTGGTTACACTGAACGTCATATCTACGCGATGTACATCACCCCATTGAGCTACCATATACCCATCCTTGATGATCATACCCGCAGGTCCACCACGCTTTTTGGTGGGGCCTGTAAGCTGGTGGTAGGGTTCCCGTCTGAATGCTTCGTAAGTTGCTATTCTCATGTCTACAGAACCACTGTATTCGTTGCTCTCAGCAAATGCCATGGCGTCTTGCAGCGCCCCTTCATTCATACCCACTTCGGTAGGGCTTTTACTCTCCCATTGGCCCCTATCCGGAAAATAGGTTTGTCCTGAAGACATCTGGGACTGCAACAAAAGAGTGATAATAGCCAGTACTGGTACTTTGGTGATTTTCATATTTTCTTCATTGAAACTTTCTAAACTAAACAGTCACAGAACCAAACAATCAAGGGAGCACGATTGGTGGTTACAAAAAATGACTGGTGGTTCCTATCTCAGGCCATTAATCATTATATTGATCTATCGCTTAAAAACTGATCTCATGAGAAATATCGACAGAAGACAATGGTTGAAAGCTGCTGGCCTCACAAGCTCGCTGGCCTTCTTTGGTGGAGCAGGTAACGCTGCTTCCAGTCTGGTAGAGTTTCCTGCAAAGCGCTTAATGGCCCCTGGCGGCATGGCTAAGCTCAACTCCAATGAGAATCCTTTTGGGCCCTCTGATAGTGTTCGAAACGCTATCACGGAAAGCTTTGATACTGCTTGTCGATATCCTTTTGCAGCGCTAGAAGGACTGATCGATATGATCGCCGATAAGGAGGGTGTATCCCGTGAACATATTGTGGTGACTGGTGGATCGACAGAAGGCCTGAATGCTACTGGACTTACTTATGCGGTTGGTGGTGGAGAGATCATTGCAGCTCATCCTACATTCCAGGCCATGCTTAGGTATGCTGAAGGGTTTGGAGCTTATGTCCACCGCGTACCTGTGAATGATAAAATGGAGCATGACCTGGAAGCGATGGCCCAAAGAATGACCAGCAAGACCCGCCTGATATTCCTTTGCAACCCAAACAATCCTACTGGTACACTGCTGGACGCTGATAAAGTGAGAGACTTCTGTGATTCGATTTCAGAACGAGCAGTAGTATTCAGTGATGAAGCTTATTATGATTTCATTACAACACCAGATTACCCATCCATGACAGAGTTAGTAAGAGAAGGGAAGAATGTGATCGTCAGCAAGACTTTTTCCAAAGTCTATGGCCTAGCAGGGATTAGAGTAGGCTACCTCGTTGCAAGGCCTGATATCGCTGAGCGCCTTAGAGGAAATGTGATGGCCAACACAAACATTCTTGGTATAGCAGCGGCCAAACAAGCGCTTAGGGATGACGACTTCTACAAGTTTAGCGTGGCTAAAAATGCGGAGGCCAAGCAGCACATCTATGGCGTACTTGAAGATCTAAAGCTAGATTATATCAAGTCTCATACGAATTTTATCTTCTTTCATACAGGCCGACCTATCGGTGAAATGATTGATAAAATGAAAGCTGAGAACGTATGGATCGGGCGCCCTTTCCCTCCGATGTACGAGTGGGCCAGAATAAGTACCGGCACTATGGACGAGGTGAAAGCATTTGGGAAGGCGTTAAAGAAAGTGATGTCATAAGCTGCAGTTATTACCAGACCTCATGTGCGATTTAACTGCGCTTGTTACAACTGAGTTAAACACTAACTCATATCATTTAGTTGGTGTTGGTTTCTGAAAAGGTGCGATCAGGACTAGGATCATTCCAAGCTGTTAAGACCAGAGCATAAGTCCATCCGTTTTCAGAATAGTCAGCAAACCTGCTTACTTGCAATGGTGGCTTGTCCATTGCAACAAAGGTACCATCTACTTTAAGGTATTGTTGGCGAAACACTACTGACTTAACACCGCTTTGATCAAGCGTGTCCTGAAGAAATAGTTTCATCCCGTTGGTGTCATTGGTAGTTTGCTCTTTGTCCACCGAATATTTTCTGACATGGACAGCATTACCCATTGGATGAAGCGAGCTTTTAACAATTTCAAGAGTAGGATTAACCGTTGTAGTTGAGGCATTTGTTAGCTTCTTAAGGTTGGTCACAAACAAACAAAGCACTAGTATCACAATATGCGTTGATATCTTCTCCATACGCTTTATTTTGAAGCTAATCTAGTATCATTCTAATGCTCCGAATGCCTCAATTCGATGGTTGGGAGGGATCAGTCGTTCTTTGGTAGCTTGATCTACCAAGAGTGAACTAACGTTCAAACAGAAGCCTAAAGAGTTTTTCATCTGAAACGTGCTGAATGATGAGACCATCGCAAGAAAAGTCCCATATGACAATTCAAATTCTTAGCTAACTTGTTTCCAAATTGTAATTGTCATGCAAAGAATCATACTTGTCATCTTAAGCATTCTACCTTTAGCCGTATCAGCTCAAAACAAAAAAATTCTGGATCACTCAGCCTACGACGAGTGGCGAAAGATTGAAAATCAAGCTATCAGCTCGGATGGAGATCATATCCATTATAGTCTTACATCACATGGCTATGCTGATCCGATATTCGTGCTTAAGACGAATAAAGGTGAGGACCTTCTAAGATATGATCGTGGTAAAGAAGGAAAGTTTAGTGAAGATGGGCAGTTTGTTACTTTTAAAATCATACCTGCAGATAGCGAGCTAAGGGAGCTTAAACGCATCAAAACAAAAGAAGAATATCTACCGAAGGATACCCTGGCCATCTATGACATCAAAAATAGATCACTCAGTAAGGTACCTTACTTGCAATCTATCAAACTACCCGAAAAATGGAGCAATTGGGTGGCATATCAGACGATCCTTCAAGCGGATACGGCAAACAAAAAAGCCAAAAAGTCAAATAAAGACAATGGCTATCCATTAACCGTCCGTAGGCTCTCAGATGGCGCTACCTGGGAGTTGCCTTTCGTGAAAGATTACACGTTTAGCAAAGAAGGTGCTATGCTATCGGCAGTTTCAGGAGGTAATGATTCTACGATAGTAGAAGGTGTCTATGTCTTCAATACAGAATATCCAGCATGGAGCAATGTTCATTCATCGAAGAAGGGCAAATACGAGCATATGAGTTGGGATGAAGCAGGTAACCAATTAGCATTTGTTGCAGATCTCGACACCACCAAAAAGCTGATTAGAGATCCGGGACTTTATCACTGGGTCAAGGGAGGTGAAAAGGCCGGTCTGATACTGGACAGCAGTATTGACTTTGTCTCCAGCGGCATGCAAGTCAATACTTTCCAAAAGCCAGCTTTTTCGAAAAATGGTCAAAAACTGTACTTCGAGATCATGCCTAGCCCGATACAGCAGGATACTTCTCTACTAGAAGACGAGATCGTCAATGTAGAGGTGTGGAGTTATAAAGACCCACGGATGTGGACCCAACAAAAGATCGACAAGAAGAATGATGTCAAAAAAGGCTATAGCGCTATGTTGGATATCAATTCCGGTAGGTACACTCAACTTGGGTCTCAAGAACTGCCTATCGTGAAAAATGGGAACGAAGGAAACTCCAGCTACTCTTTAGCACTAAACAATAAGCCTTATTTACAATCACGGACATGGGAAGGTTTCCCTGATTACAACGACCTCTACATTATCAACCAGGGTACTGGTGAAACCAAGTTGATTGCCAAAAAAGTGCGTGGTAGTGCTGAACTCTCCCCTATGGCTAGGTACGTCTATTGGTATGACAGAGTAGACTCTGCCTGGTTTACCTACAATATTGCTAGCGCAAAAATCGAACAAGTGACTAATAATGATGAGGTTACATTCTATGATGAGGAAAATGACTCACCCAACTTCCCAAGTCCTTACGGGTTGATGAGTTGGACCGAGAATGATAGCAAAATGCTCATCTATGATCGGTTTGACGTGTGGGAGATAGACCCTGCAAATAGCACATCTCCAGTCAATCTTACCAGAAATGGTAGAACTTCCATGACACAATATCGCTATGTGAAATTGGATAATGAAGAGCGGTTTATCACTAAAGGCCAAAAGCTTCTCTTAACGGCTTTCAGAGAAAATGATAAAGGTGAATCAATCATTGGGATGACCTACGGACGATCAGGTATCAATACTTTGGTTTCAGGTAATGTACACTACACTGGGATAAAAAGGGCGAAAGACAGTAAGGACATCATGTTTCAACAACAAAACTTTGAGGTTTTCCCTGATATCCATACCTCAACCGTTGATTTCAAATCTACGACGCGTATCTCGGATGCTAATCCTCAACAATCTGAATACAATTGGGGAACAGCAGAGCTCCACAAGTTCACCAGCCTCGATGGCAAGTCACTCGAAGGACTATTGATCAAGCCTGAAAACTTCGATCCCAATAAAAAGTATCCGCTGCTGGTCAACTTCTATGAGACCAGCTCAGATGGTCTCAATCGGCACAGAGAACCTTCTCCAGGTCGCTCTACTATGAACTACAGTTTCTACGCAAGTCGTGGCTATGTCATTTTCAATCCTGATGTTGTCTATCGAGAAGGCTATCCGGGCGAGAGCGCCTATAACTGTGTAATGGGCGGGGTGCTATCACTCATTGAGGATGGCTACATCGATAAGGATCGTGTAGGAGTGCAAGGGCACAGCTGGGGTGGTTATCAGATTGCGTATTTAGTAACCCAAACGGACCTGTTTCGCTGCGCTGAAGCCGGAGCGCCTGTGCCTAACATGGTAAGTGCTTATGGTGGCATTCGATGGTGGACGGGACTGAGCAGAATGTTCCAGTATGAGCACACACAATCACGTATCGGAGGTACCTTATGGCAGTATCCATTGCGCTTCATAGAGAACTCTCCCATTTTCTTCATTGATAAGATCAACACTCCACTGCTGCTTATGCACAATGATGCCGATGGGCATGTACCCTGGTATCAGGGGATTGAGCTATTTGTTGCTCTGCGTAGACTGGGTAAGCCATCTTGGATGCTCAACTACCAGGGAGAACCACACTGGCCGCTGAAGCTTCAAAACAAGATTGACTTTAATATCAGGCTGCAGCAATACTTTGATTATTACCTCAAAGATGCTCCTATGCCAGAGTGGATGGACAAAGGTGTACCCGCGATACAAATGGGTATTGATCAGAATCTGGAGTTGATGGATGAAGGGAGGTAGTGCCAATAACCTCAGACAAAGTTGATTGGCATAAAGCGGAGCTCTCCTGCTTAAAAAACTCACGCTGCTATAAACCTGGAAGTTTATAGTAACGTGATCAAACGGGACTAGCTACTCACCTCTCACAAACGGATCAGACCATTTTGGATTAGTATATATATCCGTGCCCGTTAGTGTCTTCATGAAGGCCACCAATGCATCAATCTCATCCTGATCAAGGTTGAGTCGTTGAGGCATTCCTCGTGGCGAAAGGCGCTGATCAAGATTGTCATTTAGTGACTCGGCAGGTAAGTTGTTGTAGTGATCAATGACAAGCTCCAATGAAGAGAAGTCACCAGTATGCATCATAGGTCCGTTAAGCTCACCATTTTCTTTGAAGAGGTCTCTTAATGTCGGTGATCTTGTCACTTCCAGATCACGACCGTTTGGATCACCAAGCGTGTGAATGACTCCATTATTGAGAGTATTTTCATCAATAGCAAATTCAGGTGCGCGATGACATGCGTTGCAGCCGGCCCCATCAAAAGGTGCTGCTCCTCTGAGTCCTCCAGGAGGGCCCGGCCTACCTCCAGGGCCTGTCAGATAGAGCGTTTTACCTAAGTTTTCCACCTCAGTAAAACTATCAAATGATTCATTAATATCTCCAGTGGCTGTAAGCCCGCTATCAAATCGACTATCAAAAGACTGAATACTTCTAATAAACTGCGCCAAAGCCAACTGCATACGGTCCTCGGTAATCTCAATATCCCCAAAAACCAATTCAAACAATGGAGGGTAATACTCTATGTTTTGAAGTCTGATAATCAAGTCTTCAATAGTAGGATCACCTTCCAGCCCACTAAAACCCATTTCAATATGGTCCTGAATTGGCTGAGTAGTTTGGAACTCCAGGCTGTTGGCGCGCTCATCCCAAAAGAACCGCTCTTCATCTCCAAAACGTGCGTTAACAAGTCTCATAGAGTGACGCCCTGTAGTACCAGCAACACCGGTGCTCGCCTGATTGAGGTCACCAAAAGCGTGCTCCTGCTGGTGACAGCTAGCACATGATACAGTGTTGTTTGCAGAGAGTCTATTATCATAGAAGAGCACACGACCCAGCGTGGCACCCTCATCGGTAATGACATTTGTGCCGGTGTTGTCGTCATCGATGTAATTTGGAACCGTCTGGTTCTCATAGTTCTCCAGCTTCTCAAGCTGTATGTTATTCCCAAAGTAGTAGTGCAAGATATCTGCATCCTCAGTGGGCAAATCGATATCCAGCTCCCCTATCTCCGAAGTTGATTCGGAATTGTCAAAAATACTCTCACAAGAGAAGAGCATAAGAGTAGCTGTAGTGTAGGCGATTACTGTGCTTAGGGATAGTTTCTTTTTTTGTACCTTCTTCATAAGAACTATGATTATGCTAAGAAAACGTAGTTATGTACCTGTTGCCCAACCCCCTTTTGGAAAATTACCTCGTGAAAAGGAAGAGCCTCGCCCAACCATACCGCTGAAACACGTATTCGGGTTCTTGCATGAATTGTGCAATGATCTTTGATTCGTTAAATTGTCTTGAATCACAAACTCAATGAATATGAAACTTGGCGCATTCTCAATTAGCCTTAGTGTAAAAGACCTAAGAACTTCACAGGCGTTCTATGAAAATCTAGGCTTTACTGTTTTCGCCGGAAAACTTGAACGCAACTATCTCATCATGAAAAATGGCGATACACTGATCGGCCTTTTTCAAGGAATGTTTGAAGGTAACATGCTCACTTTTAACCCGGGTTGGGACCAGGATGCTAATATTCTCGAACAGTTTGATGATGTAAGAGACATTCAAAAGCACCTAAAGTCAAAAGGTGTGGCCCTAAATACAGAAACAGACGAGAGTACTTCTGGACCGGCCAATATTGTGTTAACTGATCCGGATGGCAATCCAATTCTGATCGATCAGCATGTGTAACAAATCACTTTGGACATGGAGAAAATAGTGATTGTGGCTTACCGGCCTTTGAAAGGAAAATCCGATGACCTGGAAAAATTGGTTGTGGCACACTGGTCAAGATTGAACTCAGAAGGCCTTGTCTCACAAAGAATACCCGTCATGGGAAAGGCTAAGGATGGGTCGATCATCGAAATATTCGGTTGGAAGTCTGAAGACGCAATTGAGCTAGCTCATACAAACCCTGTCGTTCAGCAACTCTGGAAAGAGTTCGCAGAAGTATGTGAGTATATTCCCATAGGCGATATTGAAGAAGCCAGAAAGCTGTTTTCCGAATTTACACCTCTCTGAACCACTACGGATATTTCACTTCCACTCCACTTTGATCTTCAAACTTTCCGGTGATCAGCCACCCACCAAAACTTTCGGATACGGCAAAAACCAAAGTATTCACTCCTTTCTTAAGATTAAGGTAAACGGCATCAAAAAGTCCAATAGTCCCTAGATAGCGATAATCACGTGATCGATAGCCGTTGTTGCCTGAGTATATCGGTTCTCCATTAAGAATGGCTACCACCCTATCGCTATAACCAAAACGGAAAAGCTTGGTTTGATCACGTTTTGAGTCAATGACAACTTTAGCAAATACTGTATTGCCTGGAGTATCATCCCTGAGACCGACCAACCTCGATATATTTGCAGCTACTCCCTCTTCTACCCGTACTTCTCCTAACCACTGCATCTCAGAGATCATATCTTCTAAACCCGCTAAGTCTTCTAGCCTGCTTTCATCAAATTTCTGTGATACACTCCATGTATCAACAATGTCATCTATAGGCGCTCTGGTCAGAGGTTCGAAATCCTCGATAACTGGGTCATTCAGATCAATCTGAATGTTGGCAAGGTGCATGCCGGATCTATTACCTCCACTAAAAATCACACTACCGGCTCTTTGCTTATGGAACGGTTCCCAAGAGATATGTGGCTTTTCGGAGTAGTCCAGAAAGACTTGCGCTCTCCCATCCAATACCTTGATCTTGACATGTGTCCACCGATCATAGGCATAATCATATGGAAATGAATATTTTGGTCCAAAATAGAATTGCCAGGCAGCAATTCCCTTTGTCAATGGGATAACCTGATTCGCATCCGGCTTACCTGGCAGGTGTGGTCGAATGTAGAAATGCTCAGCATCTCCCGTATCCACCTGTCTGAAATACACTCCTGGAAATGATTGCTCATTTTTGAGAAAGATATCATACTCAATAGTACCATTCGTGAACGAAACATTTCGTGGAGTGATAGTGCCCGACTTAAGATAAATCGCGTCATAACCCTCATAGGACTCTAGTATGTAAGCGTCGGCACTGATGTCCCAAAGTGAAGTGTCTAACTCAATGATATTCTGACCTTGAAGTACCATAGGTAATATGACAAGCACTGTGAATGTTGTTAGTAGAGTTTTCATTTCTTCAATTACGGACACAACAGATTACTCTCCTCTTTATACTTTTTCAATGTTGTTCAAGTTCATTCATGATTGTTCAAGCTTCCATTCGTATATACTTTTGAACCTACCAGAACTACATAAGCTTTGTCAAACAATAAAAAACAACAACACTTAATCCGTACCATTGAAAACCAGCTTGAATGGGGAGCTGCATCCACCTGGCACAACTCCATGTTTGCTGAACTAAGTGGGTTGATCCTTAACAAATGTGGTGTTGATCTCAGTACTGCGACATTGAAGAGGTTTTTTGGGACAGTAAAGCATGATGGCACACCAAGTATAACCACACTTGATACGCTTTCTCAATTTGCCGGATATGAAAACTGGCGATCATTCAAGCTCACAGGAAGACGAAAGTCATGGTTGGAAGACCTGCAATTACCTAACAAAGGAATCTACCTGACCATAGGGTTCATCATGGCATTCATTGTCATAGTGGTTATCGGAACCAGGCGGCCGAATAGCCCGGAAGATTTTGATATGGTGTCCTTTTCAAGCCGATCTGTGACCAACAGTTATCCGAACTCTGTAGTCTTTGATTTTGATCTTAACGGAATGGAAAGTGACGACATGTACATCCAGCAGTTTTGGGATCCGACCAAAACTATCACACTGCAACCTGGTCAAACTCAAGCTACCGGAATTTATTACTATCCGGGATACTTCAGGGCAAGATTGTTCATTGATGGTGATACTGTACGTCAGCACGAGCTTTTCTTAAAGAGTAATGGATGGTTAGGCACAATAGACTATGAACCCGTTCCAAAATATTTTCGACCACTTCAGGCCCAAAGCATCGCATTATCCCTATCGGAAAAAATAGCCAAAGAGATTGAGCAAAGTTCGGGTGAATTGACATCTACGTATAGCTATATCAATGATTTGGGGAACGTGGATGCTGATAATTTTAAGTTAGAAACCGAGCTCAAGATCAATTACAATGATAAATGGGCCGTCTGTCAAAAGGCCTGGATATATATCATAGGGTCAAAAGGCGCCATTTTCATACCGTTCTCTATTCTCGGATGTAGCGCAGACAACAACATGATGCTCAATGAAAACTTCATTGATGGTAGTCAAACAGATCTATCAGCTCTGTCAGTTGATCTCTCAAGTCTTTCAACCATCTCTATTGAGAATAATGATAAAGCAGTGGAAATTGAGATTAATAATCAATTGGTTTATACTGACACCTACAAGAAACCGCTGGGAAAAGTTGTGGGATTAAGATTTGAATTTGTTGGCCATGGTGAAGTGAAGTCATTCAGATTAGTGGATCAAAAAGATAACCAAGTTGTCTTCTGATATTGTAATGGTCAGAATGGAAGACCTTTTCGATTCCGATCGCTGGTTTTTTGGAAACACCTCTTTGAACGAAACAACGATGATCTAGTAACCGGATTTAGAGTTTTGGCTGGCAGAGTGAAGAATCTCTTATTTACTAAGAAGGATAATGTTGATCAATAGCAACAGCTAGTCTTTCTTTTGATATGGCACTCTTTTTAAGAGGTGCTGTACTGCTTCAAGTCTAGCGTCAGACTTGCGATCCGCCTTTATGACTGTCCAAGGGTTCTTTTTAGTGTCGGTTATGTTGAACATCTCTTCCTTATACTGGGTATAGACGTCCCAAAGCTCCTGGGCACGCTCATCCACCGGAGACATCTTCCAACGCTTTAGAGGATCACTCTTGATATCGTTAAAGCGCCTTTTTTGCTCTCCCTTAGTGATAGAAAAATAGAGCTTTATTAGAATCATAGTTCCACCCGTGATCATCTCCTCAAAATTGTTAACATCATTCATAAAGCGTTTATACTGTCTATCGTCACAAAAGCCATTGACTGGCTCAACCACTGCCCTATTGTACCAGCTACGATCAAAGAATACAATCTCACCCGGACTTGGTAAACGGTTGACATAACGCTGGAAATACCACTGTCCGCGCTCCTGACTTGTAGGTTTTGGCAGAGCTATGACTTTGTAGTGCCGAGGGTTCAAATGGTGCGTTATACGCCGGATGGCACCCCCTTTACCCGCTGCGTCACGTCCTTCGAAGAGGACACAAACTCTCTTGTTGTTTTCAATCACCCAGTTCTGTAGCTTGATCAATTCGACTTGATACGTCTCCAGGCGCTTTTCGTAGTTGACATATCGTAATACCTTTTCCGGCTGTATACGATCTCCCGCTTCCAACATGGCCTTGATCGCCTTATTGGAGTTAAGGTATTTTATTTCCTTATCAGTGAATGTTTTTGTGGCCATGACGGAACTAGTCTAAGTGGTATATGGATCGGTGAAAACGCATAATGACGTTGGGGTCGGGTAAAACACGGGTTTCAGCCTCAGTTTTGCCATCATATTCAAACCTGGACAGCAAATACCTGATACTCTCTAAGCGTGCTTCCTTTTTCTTATTGGTACGCACAATGATCCACGGGCTAAAGCTGGTATGCGTACCGGAAAACATCTGTTCTTTGTAGTAGGTGTACTTTTCCCAAAGCTCCTGACCTTTCTGGTCCACCGGGCTCAATTTCCATTGTTTTAGAGGGTTTTTACCACGTTCACCAAAACGTCTCTGTTGCTCATCTTTATCTATGGAAAACCAAAACTTAATGACATGCACACCATCTTCAAACAACATATGCTCGAACTCAGGGACTTGACGCATGAAACGTTGATATTGTTCTTCATCGCAGAAACCCATCACAGGTTCGACAACAGCTCGATTGTACCAGCTTCTATCAAAAAATACGATTTCACCTGCATTGGGTAGTACACTGATATAGCGTCGGAAATACCATTGCTTTTTCTCTAGATCAGTAGGCTTGGGCAATGCGACAACTCGCATAGCCCGAGGGTTGAGGTGCTCTGCAAACCGCTTGATTGCTCCTCCCTTTCCTGCTGCATCTCTACCTTCGAAAATGACAGCCACTCGCAGCTTCTCTTTCATGATCCATGCCTGAAGCTTGACAAGCTCAACTTGTAGCTTCCTTAGCTGATCTTCATACTCTATGTTGTACTCAATTCCCGAGATATCTCGGTTCATGAATGCCAAGTGTTCCCTCAATTGGGTGGCATTAGTGATCCTTTGAAAGTCTTCATTGGTCAAATACTCCTTTGAAGGCAATTCTTCAGTCACTGCCTTATCTGTCACTAAAAACTGACTCATGTTTCTTTATCAAAAATTACGGCGAAAAATCGAAGCTGCTCAAAAACACATTGTTCATGATGCTTAAAGACAACTTAAGGCCTAAAGGCTTAATATCCAACATGGAATTCTACTTTCGACTAATGAACGGTAAAATGAAGCTTATAGCTTTCAGTAGGCACTTCATTACTGCAAAACGAACAATGACCATTCATCAGATTTAGAGGTATCTGATGGAACTGATTAGTCTAGTTTTAAAACATGAGAATTCTGCTATTCCTTCTACCCTTAGCGATAGCTCATATCACTAGTGCACAGGACGATGGGTATCAAATCAAGCGAGCCAAAGGTGAGATCAAGATTGATGGAATCATCGATGAAGAGGATTGGGCTTCTGCAGATGTGGCCGGCGACTTTATGCAGTATTTTCCGGCTGATTCGGTCAAAGCTGAAGTGCAATCTGAGGTCCGCATGACTTACGATGATAACTTTCTCTACTTTGTAGCTAAGATGTACAATCGGTCAGCTGATCGTGAGTATGTTACTCCCTCTCTACGCCGAGATTACCGGGGCGAGGCAAACGATGGCATTACGCTAGTCATCGATCCGTTTTTGGATAATACCAATGCCTTCCAGTTCGGTGTTAACCCTTTCGGAGTGCAGCGAGAGGGTTTGATTGCCAATGGAGGTCAGCGACCGGGAGACCTATCGCTTTCCTGGGACAATAAATGGTATTCTGAGGCAAAGCAATACGGAGATTATTGGGTAGCCGAAGGTGCTATTCCCTTCAAAACACTGCGTTACAATGAAGGACTCGATCAGTGGAATATTAATTTTTACCGTATTGATAGTGAAACAGGCGAACGATCCACCTGGACACCAATAGGAAGAAATTTTAGGATCATTTCACTGGCTTTTGTAAGACCTTTGTATTGGGATGAACCATTGAAAAAACCTGGACCTAATATCTCTTTGATCCCTTATGTTGCTGGTGTGTCGACCAGAGATTTTGAAGACGAAACACAAACAAGTACAATCTATGATCTGCAGGTTGGTGGAGATGCCAAGATCGCTGTGACTCCTGGTCTTAACCTCGACGTAACTATCAATCCTGACTTTTCCCAAGTGGAAGTAGATCAGCAGGTCACTAACCTGGACCGATTTGAGATCTTCTTTCCGGAGCGGAGGCAGTTCTTTTTAGAAAATGCAGACCTCTTTTCAGATTTTGGCCATCCAATTGCTCGTCCGTTTTTTTCCAGGAGGATAGGTGTCGCAAGGGATGAATCAACAGGCCAAAACATTCAAAATACCATACCAGCAGGAATAAGACTAAGCGGCAAGCTTGATAATAACTGGCGAATAGGATTGCTGAATATGCAGGCAGCTAAAGATGAAGAAATCGATCTGCCCAGTACGAACTATACGGTAGCTGTAGTCCAACGTAAGGTTTTTGCCCGGTCAAACGTTGGGATGATTTTCGTCAACAAGCAGAGCACGCAGGACTCAACAGGTGAGTTTACGATTAAACCTGAAACTTTCAATCGTGTGCTTGGTGTAGACTACAACCTGGCTTCAGCTGACGGCAAATGGTCAGGTAAGGCATTTTATCATCGCAGTTTTGATGAAAACAATGAAGACGGGCAATATTCGCATTCGGCATTCCTGGATTATCAGAGCCTTAACCTACGATTCAACTGGGCACACGTATTTGTTGGAGAAAACTTTGAGGCGGAGACTGGTTTTGTTCCAAGAACTGGTATCTACAGGATCAACCCGGAGCTTGGCTACTTCTTCTACCCGCAATCCAACTGGGTCAACAATATAGGACCAGTCACAGATATTGAGATTTTCTGGAACAATGAGCGAATGACAGATCTCCGGTATACCGTCAATCTCAATAGTAACTTTCAGAACACCAGTCGATTTAATTTGACCTTTAATCGTCTCTATACCTATCTACTGGACGAGTTTGACCCTACCAACACTGATGGTGAAGCACTTGCCGCTGACACAGATTATGACTACTACAATATAGAATTCAGGTATTCTTCTGACTTCAGACGAAGGTTAGGTTATACACTTCGTGGTAGTACTGGCACTTATTTCAACGGTGATCGTAGCAATATTGAAGGAGAGATCAGCTACCGTGCTCAACCGTACGGTTCTATCGGTATGAATTTCAACTTCAATCGAATTACACTGCCTGAACCATACAGTAGTGCTGATCTATTCTTAATAGGGCCAAGATTCGATTTGACGATGACCAAGAGCCTGTTCTTTACGACGTTTGTTCAATACAATAGCCAGATTGAGAATGTTAATATCAATGCAAGACTGCAATGGCGATTCAAGCCTGTTTCAGACCTTTTTATTGTATACACCGATAACTACGGCACACTTAACGAAGAGCCTAATACTCCCCTCCTAACTCCAAAGAACAGGGCACTGGTTTTCAAGCTTACTTACTGGCTCAATCTCTAAACTCTTATCGGAATAATGTTCTCTGATTATCTTTAAACGGTAACAGATCACTATTGCTTTAATGAACAGATTCATTTTTGTTCTCTTATTGTTCATTGTGCTGCCCTATGTTGGTATCAGTCAACAAAGTGCTCAATCGATGGCACGTGACATGCGTGATCTCTATGGGTTTGAAAGGCTCGAAAAGCTGATCGAGGTGATTGCGGTAGCACTTGAAGAAGAAACTAGATCAAGCCTGAAGTACGCTCGGCAAGCAGAGGAGATGATCGACAACTTGTATGAGGGTCATCCTAACCTATCCGAAACAGAGGCCTTACTAGAAGCAAGGGCTCTGAACCAGGTAGGCTTGGCTTATTTTGAAAACGAACGCTATGATGATGCTTTTGAGCTTTTTAATTCTGCGTATACAGCAGCACAACGACAGGGTGATCTTGATGAAATGACCGTAGCAGCTATCTATTCTCAAGAAGCTGAAGCCAACGGAGGTGGTCGATCAAAAGGCTTTGGTGCAGCAATCAAGGATAAGGTGGACAACATAAGGCTCGGAGGGCTGTTTGAGTCTAATGCACAACAAGTATCGATATCGACCGCTATCAAGCTTGGAGATCGGCATGCAGCTAATGGTAACTATCGAAAAGGGATAGAGCAATACAACAAGGCCATCAATAAACTGCGCAACCATGGTGATTATGAGCGGATCAGGCAACTCGAACTGATCATTGCCGACTGGCAAGTGAACTCGGGTAACTTTGATAAGGCCATTGAGATCATACAAAAAGACGAAGTAGACCAAATTGATACTTCTGTCGTAAGTGACCGAATGATCACATTGATCAGGGAGATGGAGGTTCTAGAAGAAGAAAAGTCTACACTGGAAGCTTCAACGGGAGTTATTGATAATCCTGAAAGGGATCGCAAGGCACCCATCAATGTTGATGGTATCACCTCTTCAGAACAAATCGCTAACATCGCCAGACAACTTGAGAGCAACAATCAATACGCTCAGTCCATTGAGTACTACAAGATCTATGTGGAACTACAAGAACAACTGGCACAGGAGGAAAAACAACGCGAATTAGCAATATTGGAGAAGAATTTCGAAATAGAACAGCGCGCTCAAGAAGTAGAATTACTAAATCAGCAACAGCAAATACAAGCGCTTGAGCTTGAAAACAACCGCATCGAACTTGATCGTAGAGCTCAGATCACAAGTTATCTCTTCATCGGTCTGGCATCACTTGTCATTGTTGCTCTTGTCATCTACTGGCTCTACCGAATAAAACGGCGCGATCACAAAAAGCTCACAATAGCCTACAGCGATCTCGATCGTGTCAATCATCAGCTGTCAGAAGCTGAGCAAAGAATCAAAACTTTACTTACTCAACAGGTGTCAGGAGCTGTTGCCGAAGAACTCATCGGGGGTAAGGCTGAAAAAGAGATCTCAAAGAAATTTGTAGCTATTATGTTTCTGGATATCAGAGGCTTTACCCCTTTTGCCGAAACTAAAGATCCTGAGGAAATTATCCAGTATCAGAATAATGTGTTTGGGTTTATGATCGACATCATCAATCGGTATGGTGGTGTGATCAATCAGTTTATGGGCGATGGGTTTATGGCAACATTTGGTGCCCCGATCGGCCATCAAAACGATACTCAACAAGCCTATAAGGCTGGATTGGACATCATCAAGACCCTCGATCAGAAAAATGAATCTAAAGATATCTACCCTACTCAAATAGGCATTGGCCTACATGCAGGATGGGTCGTAGCTGGTAATGTAGGTACTTCTGAACGTATGCAGTACTCTATCACAGGCAACACCGTGATCACTGCCGCAAGACTCGAGCAGCTCAATAAACAATATAACTCCTCTTACATCATTTCTGAGGCGGTCCTTGAGCAGCTTGATAAAAACCTCCTTCCTACCGGAAAAATGGAGCGGGTAGCATTGAAAGGCAGGTCTGAGAAGATGGGTATTATGATCTTTGATATCGATAACGTCATCTCTTTAAAACAAACAAGCCAGAGCTATTGACCCTGGCTTGATGATGCGATTGCATAATAACTTATGCCTCTACAAGATCATTCTTATTCCCCTTTGTGATTCGTTGCTGCACATCGCCGGGTACTGGCATAAAGGAATCAAACTTGCTTGTGAAGCTACTTCGACCTTTGGTGAGAGATCGCAATGCTGTGGTATAATGGTCCAGTTCAGATAACGGTACCTTAGCATTGATCACCTGGTAGCTTCCTTTGGTATCCATACCCATGATCATGGCCCGACGCGTTTGTAAATCAGTCATCACTTCTCCCATAATGTCTTCATGCACGAACACCTGAAGTGAATTGACGGGCTCCATTAACGTTGGCCTTGCCTTTTCGAAGGCTTCCTTGAATGCATTTGATGCAGCAAGTTTGAAAGCAATATCATTGGAGTCTACAGCGTGCATCTTTCCATCATCTACTAATATCACCACGTCTCTCACATACGATCCTGTGAGCGGACCAGACTCCATTTGCTCCATCACACCTTTAAGTATGGCAGACATAAATCGATTATCAATAGCCCCTCCTACGATACAATTGTAGAATACCAGCTTACCACCCCACTCAAGATCTATTACTTCCTTGCCTCGAATGTTGAAACCTTCAGGATCGGCCATACCTTCTACATATGGCATCATCTTGAGCGATATCTCAGCAAACTGTCCTGCACCACCAGACTGCTTCTTGTGTCTGTAGTGGCTATCGGAGGCCTGATTGATCGTTTCCCGATAGGATATCCGAGGCGTGGTGAATGTGACCTTCATGTCATAGAGATGCTCCAACGTCCACTGTATCACTGATAGGTGCAGTTCTCCCTGGCAACCAATCACCAACTCTTTGGTCTCATTGGAGAATTCTATGGTCAGTGTTGGGTCTTCCTCGGCAATCTTATGGAGTGATTCGCCGAGTTTTTCCTCATGCCCTCGCTCAGCAACGGTCACGGCCATGAATAGTCGGGGTTCTGGAAACTCCATCTTAGCGATCTTAGGCTGAGACTTAGCGTGTGCCAGAGTTTGGTTAGTATGCGTATCTTTCAACTTTAGAGTAGCGCCAATATCGCCAGTGGTGAGTTTGGCTACACTATTACGCTCATGTCCATCCAGTATGAACAGGTTGCCGATGCGCTCATTCTGTCCGGTACTTAAGTTGATAAGCTCATCACCAGGTCGCAGTTCACCAGAAACCACTTTGAAATAGGTCATCTGCCCAAGGTTAGGCTCTACAGCCGTTTTGAAAACAAAAAGCTCGGTCGATGCTGTAGTATCATGTACAATCTCTGCACCATCGGTGGTATGTTCTGGTAAGGCATCTACTGCTGAGGGGGCTACATTGTCTATGAAACCCATCAATCGGCCACTACCCATGTCTTGCTTAGCAGAAATGGCAAAAACCGGGAAGACATCATGGTTCATCATACCGATCTTCAGGCCTTGGCGCAATTCATTTTCATTGAGTGTACCCTTTTCAAAATACAACTCCATCAAACCTTCATCATTCTCAGCGGCTTTCTCGACAAGCTCGTTGTGAAGTTCTTCAGCTTTATTCCGGTAGGCCTCAGGTATCTCTAGCTTTTCGGGTTTTCCTCCTGTGGGACCAAATTTGTAGTACCTCATCTTCAACAAATCGATGATTCCATTAAACTGCTCTCCTTCATTGACGGGAAATTGCATTAAGGTTACGTTATTACCATAATGAGACTTTAGAGAAGCATAAGAGCTTTCGAAATCACTCTTTGGATGGTCAAGCTGGTTGATTACAAAAAGGGTGGGCTTTTTGTGCTGGTCTACTTGCTCCCAGATCAATTCTGTACCTACCTCAACACCATGTTGGGCATTGATCAGATAGACACAAGTGTCGGCAACTCTCACTGCGCTGATCACCTCCCCTACGAAATCATCCATACCCGGAGCATCGAGGATATTGATCTTATAGTTGCGCCACTCTGTGTGTAGCAAGGTATTGTAGACAGATCCTTCACGATCATGCTCGACTGCATGATAGTCAGATACCGTATTGTGATCCTCAACTGTACCCCGCCGATTGATCAATCCAGCTTCGAAGAGCATGGTTTCAGCTAATGTGGTCTTTCCGGATTTGCTACTCCCGAGTAGCGCAATGTTTTTGATGTGTTTATCGTCGAATACTTGCATGAGAATGAAGGTTTTAGATTTGTCTACAGCTGTGCCGTATCCTTAAAAATTTCATTCCAAAACAAGCATCTCAACATGGGGGATACAATAACGGCCGTCATGTATTGACATGACAAAAGGTAGGTTTGATCTCTATATTCCTACTGGAATGACAATAGCACTAGAGCAGGAGACACAACTTCTTGAAATAGGTGCCGTTGCTGATGCTTGCACCCTGCTGAGTCAGATCAAACAATTCCTGTTCTCGGATTTTGGAGTAGTTTTTTTCGGTAGTGTACACAGACAGAGCATCAGAGGAATGTTGTTGCACTTCTACCAGCGACTGACTAGTGAAGTCTATAGATGAAGAAGGTGCCGCATCTAGTCCAACGAGTACCATCTTATTTGTAAGGCATTGGAAGCTCTTGATGGATTTAGGAGTGACCATATCCAAAAACTGTACTTTGCGCATTACTCCTTCGAAGACTACATCACTGAATAGTGCTATGATGCGTTCTGCTTTTTCAGGGTCTTCAGTCTTGATACTCACCCAGTCATCGGCAGTTATGCCATTGACTACCAGATAATCAACAAACTCTTTTTCAAGCTCTCTTAATTCTGATAAGCTGAGTATTCTGTATTTCATAAGCTATTTATCATTTCCATATTACGGAAATAAATCAATAATTTCCATTATTAGGAAATAATTGAAATATTTCCTATTTTAGGAAATAATTACAATGTTAGACTAATGTCCAAGAAAAACTATTTCATCCTTATGGGTGATATCATTGACAGTCAATCCAAAAAAGACAAACCAAAGCTAATAGATGCATTCAAGAAGCAGGTCAATAAAGTCAATGGAGAACTGAAATCATTTATCGCTTCACCACTCACAGTCACTTTAGGAGATGAATTTCAAGGTGTGATGACAAACCCAAAAGCAATATGTGAGGCAATATTCATCTTTGAAGAATCACTCTTGTTAGCTCCTGTTAAGTATTCTCTAAGATACTCAGCAAACTACGGACCTATAGAGACAACACTCAACCACAAAGAAGCTCACGGCATGTATGGAGATGGACTTACCAGGGCACGTAGTATGCTTGAATCCCTCAAAACCCAAAAAACGAGGTTCAATATCAATATGGCAGAAGGCCCTGTGACCGAGCATCTCCAGTTATTATTCGACTTATACCAAACAAGTAGAGATAAATGGCCAATCAAACAGCATCCTGTTATTGACCATTACCTGAAAACTAAAGATTATAATAGCCTATATGAAGCTGGATACTACAAGACAAAGGCTGGAGCATGGAAAATAATTCAATCTCTTGAACTCAATGATTATCTGAAAATCAAACAACTTATCTTACAAAGCTTATTATGGCTCAGTTAGTCTTCTTTGGTATTCTCATATTAGGAGAAATCATACTTTGGGGGGTATTCACTCTGATGAGCACAGTTCTTAGAAGTCATTCACCCTCTTTTATATCTATTCTTAAAGGAGTCGTCGAGCGGTTAATACTATTCTTTTCTTTAGTCGTTGGATATCCCAATATGATCGTCTTGTTTGGAGCATTAAAGCTTGGTACCAGGCTTCATGAGGATAATCAAAGCAAAATAAGTAACGACTACTTCCTCATGGGCAACCTGGTTTCTGTAGGAGCAGTTTTGGGTTATCAACACATCTACGAAGAAGTTTTGAGCCGATTGTAGAACTAAGCAGAAAAGTCCGATTCCGATTGTAGCATCAAGTTTTCAAAATCATAGAGCTTTTTATCATACAGATGCGACGGATGTACCTTGCTCAAAGCAGTCATGATGATCTCCTTTCTGTCGGGATAAACCGTTTCCCACTGTTTCATCATCTGTTTGATCACCTGACGTTGCATATTCGGTTGTGAACCACAGAGGTTGCAAGGGATAATGGGGAACCCTCGCAGAGCGGCATAATCGATGATCTGCTCTTCTTTGCAAAAAACCAGTGGACGGATGACTGTGTGTCGTTCATCATCTGTCTTATAGATTGGAGGCATGGCCTCCAATTTGGCACTGAAAAAGAGATTCAAAAAGAAGGTCTCCAGTACATCTTCTCGATGGTGACCTAGTGCAATCTTTGTTGCTCCTATTTCGTCTGCCACAGTATACAGCGTGCCTCGTCGTAACCTTGAGCAGAGACTACACATGGTTTTTCCTTCAGGCACCTTCTCCTTTACAATGCTGTAGGTATCTCGCTCCACAATCTTGAAATCTACCCGGAGACTTTCAAGGTATTCCGGTAGGATATGCCCTGGAAAATCAGGCTGTTTTTGGTCAAGATTGACTGCCACTATATCAAAATCATAGCCCCTCACCTTCTGCACGTGTAACAACATATCCAGCATGGTGTAGCTGTCTTTACCACCGGAAAGGCAGACCATAACTTTATCATTTGGTAGGACAAGTCCAAAATCTTCCAACGCCTTCCAAACAGACTTCCTAAGACTCTTGATCAGTTTGTTATGCTCTCGTTCTATTGCAGAAATTGTCATGGTACAAAGTTAGATGAGATAATACATGGTCCGAGCCGCTTATCTAATCTGCCTCAATAGTTCTTCGACAGCCTTCTCTATTTGTTGATCCTTGTTGTTTACGACCTCATCAAATGGATTCTTGACCTGGATATCGGGCATCAACTGTTTGTTCTCCAGTACATCACCGACAATATCCTTGACAGCCATATTGGGGATACCGAAAACCAAACCACTTTGCGTACGCTCCCACCATACGAAACTGCAAGTCCCCGGTACTGGCATACCAACAAGCTTTCCTATCTCCAAGTCCTTATAACCGGCGGGTGTACAGTGGGCATCAGAGTAGTTACCCTCTCCGACGAGCATCACTGACGGTTTGGTCCAGCGACGCTGGGACTCCTGGCCAATAATACGTCCATCATTGCTCTCAAACTCCATATACTTCGTACCACTCAACCATGTGGTCAAGTCGTCTACCAGGTCACCCCCTCCATTGAAACGAGTATCTACTATCAACGCCTGCTTGTTAACCTCTTCTCCCATAGCGTCTTCAAGGAATTCGCGGAAGCTTCTGTCGCTCATGTTTCTGACATGCATGTACCCTACCTGACTATCTGATAAGTCATGTACCATTTGGCGATTGCGTTTGATCCAACGTTGATAGTAAAGTTCGTTTTCTGCACCAAAGCTGATGGGTTTCACCCATTCCTTCCATCGATCACCGGACACTGGACTGTAAAGAGATAGCAGTGTTGGCTTACCGGCTTTCCTGTTTAGGAATTGATAGTAGTTGGACCCGGCTTCAATAGCCTGATCATCAATAGCCTCAATGATCACGCCTACCGTAATCTTCTTGCTTTTCGTAATCAAAGGGCTATCCTCCATGATGTCATTGATTCGAATACCTTGTCCATTATAGGAGGCGTCAAAAAATGCGCCGAAGGCTGCTGTAGCATCAGCATCAGAAAACCGTTCCCTCCAGCGGGCTCCCGTATGAGAAGCGTTGAGTTCGCCTAACAATTCACTCAGCAAATCGCTAAAATCAAAATCGTTGTTGAGACCAGGCACGAACTGCCGATAGTTATTGACCATTAAGTCCCAGTCCGCTCCATGCAGGTCCGGATCAAGGAATTTCTTTCTTACCTGGCGCTCAACATGATCAAAGATATACAACCGCTCTGCTGACTTGTCCAGGATCATTTCACCATTTATAGTTACAGGCTTGGCTTCATCAGATGATATTTCGATCTTCTGGATGCCATCTTCTGTTGCCACATACAGCGTCTCTCCATCTTTGCTTAACAGCAATGATCCACCACCACTCCCGTAACTACCAATAGACTTAGTTTCTCGGGTTCGTAAGTCTGTTTTCCAAAGTTCTGTCTTGTCTTCTGCTGTGCCCAGATAGTAAAGATGTTTGCTGTCTTTAGTCAATTTCGCGTCTGACAAGTAAGTAGAGAAAAGGGTCAGCCTGGCTTTGCGTTTGTTGAGTCCGTCAAACTCTATCTTTACTGATGTCAACTTTTCTTCCTTCTTCTCTTCTTTATCATCAGATTTTTTTCCTTTTTTAGTTTCTTCTTTCTTCTCATCCTCCTTCTTTTCCTCTGGTTTCAATGTGGCCTCACCTTTGCCCAACTTATAGTCATCATAGGCTTCCTGCGTCAGAAAATAGGCGTAAACATCCATTTCAAAACTTCCTGTTTTGGCTACACTATGACCACCGTCTCTATTGGAGAACCAGTACAATAACTTACCATCTCCGGACCATTGCGGGTATTCGTCATAAAAGCCACTGGAGGATAAGTTTCGAATGCCTCCTGTACCATCAGACTTAATGATACCTGTTTCACTTACCCAATGGCCTTGAGGATTGAAGGTGATGGCAAACCACTTTCCATCCGGACTCCAGCTAAAGTGCTGATCTCCATCAGCATAAGAAAAGTTGCTCGTCCCATCGTGAATGCTGGTGACAGTCTTTGTTTCAACATTGATCTTCTTCAGACGGATGCGTTCTTCCAGAAAAGCGACTTCCTTACCGTCAGGAGAAAAGCGCGGCTGGAAAGTTTCGTATTCATTCTTAAGGAATATCTCTTCTTTCACCTCTAAAGCATTGGTGAAATACTTTTCATCCTCCCCTGTCAACTTCATCAAATAGAGGTTCCAACTGTTATCGCGCTCCCCGGCAAATACCAGAGACTTACCGTCAGGGCTAAAACTCAAACTTCTCTCCTGCTCCGGAGTATTCGTTAACCTACGAGTCAGTGCACCCTCGACGGTCGATACAAACACCTCTCCTCTGTAGATGAATGCCAGTTCCTTTCCGTTAGGAGAAACATCCAACTCTGAGACATCATCCGAAATGCTCAGTAGCTCTGTAGGAAGCAAATTTTGATCACCACTCGCATCTATAGCTAATCTTACCGGCTCTTCACCTTCACGCTGCGTATATATCTCTCCGTTGAAACTGTAGCAAAGCAACCCATCGCTAGCAACCGACAAATACCTGACAGGATGATGTTCGAAAGAGCTGATCTGGATATTCACACTTTTATCATCCAGATCGCCTTTATGCACGTTGAATGTTCCTGATTCTTCCGATAGGAAATAATAAATAGACCCTTCACCGAAAACACCATTGCGGTCCTCTCCCTCATAAGATGTGATTTGCTCAAAAGTCCCATCTGCCCTCTCGATCCATACATCACGTGTTATCGATGAAGTGTGATGCTTTCGAAAGGTATCTTCGTATCCTTTGATCTCCTCAAAAAGCATGTTGCCAGATGTATCTACTTTCGCCGACCATGCCGGTATGCTCAGGACTTGCGTGGGCATACCTCCATCCAACGCAACTGAATACAACTCCCCCAGGCGATGGAAAAGTATGGATTCAGCATTATCTCGTCTAATAGAATTGAAGTAGACCCTGACATTGTCTGCTGAGAAATCAGTGGGCCAGTCATCTGCAGAATGATAGGTAAGACGCTTCGACACTCCTCCACCTACCGGAATGGTGAATACATCAAAGTTGCCATGACGATTAGAAGCAAAGGAGATCACCTTGCTATTGCGTGACCATACAGGATGAGATTCGTAAGCGGCGTTGGTCGTGACACGTGTGGCCTTTCCACCTTTACTTGGCACCACCCATATATCTCCAAGATAGCTAAAGGCTATCTGACTACCATCCGGGGATATTGAAGTATGACGCATCCATAGACTATCAGCGTGTTGAGCATAGGTAAGTTGACTGAAAAGGCACAATGCTGCTGATACCAGCAAGGTGTTAAGAGTAAGCTTCATGGGTATGCGAGTTTATTTTGAGGCCGCAAAATAGACAAAATAGATAGGATTTCATGCCCTTATAAGTCTACACAGATTGGAACTTCTCAAGACCTCATTTATTGTATTCAGTTTCATCACATCGGGGTAGTTTCCCTGCTATCTTAGTACAATCAACAAGACGTTAAAAGAAAATGAGTCATCAAATCAACCTCGGTATACAGGTCGTGCCTATTGCCAATGCCCAGAAAGGCTACTCTATCATTGACCAATGCATTGAAAAGATCCAATCTTCCGGATTATCATACACAGTAACTCCCTTCGAAACAGTGCTAGAGGGTAAATATCAAGAGATCATGACCTTGGTTAACGCACTATACGAACTAGCCATCTCAAAGTCTGACGAACTAGTCATCAATATCAGAATACATGCGAAAAATGGTCGGGACGTTCTGGCTTCTGATAAAACTGACAAATTCAATGGATAAAACAGCTATGGAATCCGTCCCATCTGAAGGTCAGGAGTCAATTTCTAATTAATTTCGAGTAACCCAAAAGAATAACAACATGCCCATTTATCATCGCTTAGGAGAAATCCCTCAAAAGCGTCACGTACAGTTCGAGAAACCCGGTGGTGGTTTGTATTACGAACAACTTTTTGGCACCATCGGATTTGATGGAATGTCTTCGCTCCTATACCACGTCCATCGCCCTACGATGGTCTCAGAGATCAATGAACCTCTGGACCTTACTCCAAAGGTTGCGGTAGAGAAGAACATAACTTCTCGGCTCCTTCAAGGGTTTGAGGTTATTCCGACAGATGACTTCCTTGAAAGTAGAGAACCATTGATGGTGAACAGTGATATTGTCATTGGACTTGCAGCTCCAAGACAGTCTCTCAAGAGCTATTTCTACAAAAACGCGGATGCCGATGAAATGATCTTTGTCCATGAAGGTTCCGGGACACTTAGGACGTTCTTAGGAAGTATTGACTTTGAGTATGGCGACTATCTGATCATCCCAAGGGGCATGATCTACCAGATCAGCTTCGATACTCCAAGCAATCGACTCTTGTATACAGAGTCATTTGTGCCTATTTACACACCTAAGCGCTACCGTAATTGGTTTGGGCAGATGCTTGAGCATTCTCCCTTCTGCGAACGTGATTATAAGCTACCTAAGAACCTTGAGACCCATGATGAAAAGGGGGAGTTCCTACTTAAAGTGAAGAAGCAAGGGTTACTTCATGAGCTCGTGTATACAACTCACCCTTTTGATGTAGTGGGTTGGGACGGATACAACTTCCCTTATGGTTTCAGTATTCACAATTTCGAGCCTATTACTGGTAGGATACACCAGCCTCCTCCGGTACACCAGACCTTCGAGACCAGCGCTTATGTCGTTTGCTCGTTCTGTCCAAGGCTATATGATTATCATCCTAAATCAATTCCTGCTCCTTACAATCACTCTAATATCGATAGCGATGAGATGTTGTATTATGTCGATGGAGATTTTATGAGTCGTAATAATATTGAGCGTGGACATATTTCTCTTCACCCAGCAGGTATTCCCCATGGACCACATCCGGGAGCTTATGAGCGAAGTATAGGACAAACTAAGACTGAAGAGCTTGCAGTAATGATCGATACATTCAAACCACTAATGCTAACGGAGAATGCATTGAAGATCGATGATGGTAAGTACTACAAGTCCTGGATAGAATAGCAAGTAGGGCTAAGTTGCTGCCCTGCTAGGTACATAGGTTACTGTATAGGCAATCATGATAATGACTGGAGCTAAGAATATTAGCACCATCCATACCCATTTGTTAGGCATTCTCTGGTTTTTGCTTATGTCCAGAACGAACAGCACTATAATAATCAAGTGCAGAATAAGAGTTGTCAAGATTAGTGATACTGTGCTTATCTCGTAAACCCTTGGAAGCCCTATTAATACGAATACAGAAAATAGAGTTAAGAATATTAAAAATATAGCGAGAGGTTTACTCAGCATATTAACTAACGTTTTACTTTTAATCTAGGCATTTGCATCATAATTATCTCAAAACGTGCTCACAAACTATGCCGTTAAAATCAAGTTAATGACAAATCAAGATTAAGACTATATGGCCAACAACGTTTTCGGAGAACCTCTAATTGAATGTAGTACCTCCCCTATGACAGGCTTTTTTAGAGATGGATGTTGTGGAACTGGAGAGCAAGATCATGGCACGCATACTGTTTGTGCTATCATGACAGAAGAGTTTCTGCTTTTCACACGATCTGTGGGTAACGATCTCTCAACACCAAGACCGGACTATGATTTTCCAGGATTGAAACCTGGTGATAAATGGTGTCTATGTGCCTCAAGATGGATGCAGGCCTATCATGCTGGTATTGCACCTAGGGTCGTACTTGAAGCTACTCATGAGAAGACCTTGAAGTACATTAAGCTTGATGAACTAGTAAAATTCGCGGTAGCGTCATAGTACTACCAACCCCAGGTACCTGGCCCACCTTTGAAAGGGCCAACAATATTACTTGTAATCCAACCTCCGTAAAAATCTCCCTCTTGTGCCTGAACTGGTTCGTCATTTACATAGCACGCTTCCATCATGTGGGCATAGACTGATACATGATCCTTGATTTGTGAATACTTGGGTTTAGGATTAGCATAGCCCCAGGCACATTTCCTAGCCATCTTATCACCAGCCGTGATATTAAAATATTCGGCCATTCCCTTCCACTCACAGTAGCTCGTACCACTGGTTTTGATCAGACTTCCTTCTTTAAATGCTCCTACCGGAATGTAATAAGTAGGTGGATGGCTGGTCTCTAATATTCGGAAGCTGTCATTAGTGTCCATGATTACTTCACCTTCATAGACGATTCTAAGATGACCTGTAAAGGGTTCGATCGCCGGAGGCCTGGGATAATCCCAAACTGATTCCTGTCCTGGACCTAGCTGGATACGTTGACGTGTCATATGTTAGCTTAATCGATTAGAATGTCAATTGTTTAACTGAAATGCTGTTCATGGGCCAACTACCATTGATCATTCCGATAGGTCCGGTTACATCAAATTTAAGTGCAGTCATAAGTTTTGTTTAATATTCACACCTCAATAGTTAAACATAATTCGATACACCCTGTTCGTCTGTAAAATCTAAACACACAGTTATGAACAGAATTAAAATTACCCTACTTGGATTGGCTGTTGCAGTCGTATCAATGACTACCGCAATGGCCAGCACAGGTGAAAAGGAAACGTTAGCTGATCAGAACATTGTAGAATTGGCTGTAGGAACTGATGCGCTATCTACATTAGTAGCAGCAGTAAAAGCTGGTGGACTTGTTGAAACACTATCTGGTGAAGGTCCATTTACAGTATTCGCTCCAACTAATGATGCTTTCGCAGCGTTACCTGAAGGTACACTCGAGAGCTTGCTAAAGCCAGAAAACAAAGATCAGCTTGTTGCAATTTTGACATACCATGTAGTGGCTGGCGAAGTAAAGTCAACAGACTTGAGTGACGGCATGAAAGCAGAGACTGTAAATGGCGCAGCAGCGACCATTACTACAGCAGGTGGCGCAAAAGTGAATGGTGCAAATGTGGTAAGCGCAGACATCATGGCAACCAACGGCGTTGTACACGTAATTGACAAAGTAATACTACCTCCCAGCAAGTAATCTGTAATCAGCTAGAAGAATGGAAAAGCCACTCTGAGTTCAGAGTGACTTTTTTGTTGGTGGTGTCTCGTCCTGAAATAAGTTGA
>DIYH01000049.1 GCA_002435755.1 Flammeovirgaceae bacterium UBA6059 | reverse complement strand
CTACTTCACGGAGAGATCGATTTTGATACCCTGCCGGGGAGAAAGCACAGCACCGTGACCATTGAGGTTCCTTTTGTCATGCAGCAGATGCAAGTAGCTTAGAAGATCATAAGTCTGTTTGACCAAATTCACCTATGAGATTTCGGAGCATAGGATTAAATAGAAAATGCTATTAGAGTTTGGGTATCTTCTACCGGGGTATAGCTTGGTAGCTAGTTGCATTTGGCGACCAACCTTATCTTTTCAAATTCACTCCATACTCCATCATCAATGGGCTTAGGTGACAGATCGAATGCTATGGTTTGCTTGTTTGTAGCTCTGCAAAATGATTCTTCGACCATGATATTTAAAGTGATGCTCTGTTTGGTGAAAAAAGGATCAAACATCCTCACCTTACCCACAAAACCTGTTTCAGTTTTAACGAATAGACTAAGTGTTTTTTCCAACTTATTGAGATTGGTGGAGTCCCCTTGACTTTTCAATACGGAAGACATCAGACCATCGTAATAAGTACTGAAGAGGTTGGCAAGTTCCTCTTCGGTCATGTTTGCTACAGCATCAATGTGCCAGACGAAACTATATGTCCAAAACTGCTTACTATTCAGATCTGACCATCCCGGTGCAAAGCGCACATCCACAAATCCAGTAAAGTCAATCTCGGGAGCGAATTCTAGGGGGAAAGGAATTAGCTCAGCTCTCCAGCCAGCAGGAGCGCTCAATACGGTTTCCATTTCTTGACTGAAGGAGGTAGTAAACCCAGCTCCAATGATGATCAGTACGATGAATAGTTTTTTTAGCATGAATTTGTAGGTTTCATCTTCCGATGCAATGTACCAATTAACACCTACCGCATAAGAAAGCACTGGCTTTTAATCTATTGTGTTTGTCATGAATGGAACTTATGATCGTGCGAGCCATTAGCTCAAGACCAGGGTGCGGATCGTATGATATCTTGAATAAGAGCTCTGGCAAAGATTATCATTCATAGATAATAGAGGGCGTCTCTTCAGAGATGGTCGGTCAAAACATTCTTTTTAAGGTATGTGAGTGTTATCGCTTTTATGATACCTCTAACCTCACCAGCTCACCTTTACGTTTATAAATGTTTTTATAATCCCATTGGATCGTTTTCGATTTGGAGATCCATCGTTCCAGTTCTTGTGGATCAACTTGGTTGGCCTCTGAGTAGAGATGTGAAGCATCTTTGAACTTACCCGTTCCTGGCTTCAAGCCAGGCTCATCAAAGCTGGCACCACTCCAAAACATTAGCCGTATACCTGCTTTCAGCTTGCTGTAGCCAACAATGGGATTCCCCTCCAGGAACCAGACAGGATGCCTGTGCCAGATCTTGTTTTCTGCCTCCGGCATTTGGCTATTGATGATGGAAGCCAACTTATCACACACTTCTTTTTCAGAAGGTGACTGTTGGTCGTTGAATGCCCGTACTTCCTCATTCATATTACTGAAGTTACATAATGCAATCCCTTGTTTTCAAACTTGTTACCACAAAAAAGAATATCGCCCATTGTTAAAACAGAGAATAGTGGTCAATCCTGTTTATGAGTGAGACCTTGAGCAATCCTACCACCAAACCAAGCCATTGGGATGTAGGCGATAAGGATATCCGCTACCGCAAACCAAATTGGGCCGGGCAGCATGTAGTTGACTGCAAGGCCGCCTAGCAAGAAGAAACCGCCGACCCCAAGCGATACTTTCATTTTGTGACTTACAGCCACCCATCCTGCGATAATCACACCCACCAGAGTCCCTAACGCATGTGCTAAAAATGGGAAAACGAAGTATTCGAATCCCAGGGTTGGCATTACTGTTGCAAGTGCCTCCATATTGCTAGGTTCTATACCCTCAATGGGGAAAATGGTATGGCCCACTTGTACAAGTCCCATATTGACGGCACTTCCACCAAGCCAACCAATGATAAAGGCCAGTATGTTTCTAAGGATAGGATTCATGATAAGTCAGGTTCGCAACTACTACAATATACGAGAATTGTAGATGATCACTAACCTGATCTTAGCACACAGAGTTTTGATTATTCTTTCTATTTATCCACCCAAAAAGGGATGTTAGCATGAGCAACATGATCATGCCCGTCTTCTACATAGATGAAAAGCCTATAAGCGCCTCGCTGAGATGGCGCTTTGAATGTAGCCCCGCGATCACCATTCTCTGGGAATAAGCCATACATCACATCTGGTACATTTTCAGCGTCTCCTCCTGTAGAGGTGGCGCTGCTTTCTTTCATGATCTCCCAGTGATACATCAGCTCATCACCATCAGGATCAGTTGTTTTCACTTCCGCAGAATAGGTCTTACCTGACTTTAATCTGATGTTATCAGTTGCTCGCTGACCTTCCAGTAAAAAATCATTTAATCGAGGAGAGCGGTTCTCGGGCCACTGACCTGTCCAGGCATATTGCATCGCATCGATAGACTCTGACTCCTTCCCATCTGGCATGAACATCCCAAACCAGGTAGGCGTGCGTTCCTGCTTTTGGCCCCAAAAGAATGCATAAGATCCCATCACCTGTTGAGACTGAGATACAATAGCATTTTGGTATCTACTCAAGTAGAGGTCTGCCTTGACAGAACTATTATTTTCTAAAGGAGCACCCCATGAGGTTTTGGGTACTTCCCACCAACCAGTGGCGCCCCATTCTGTGACCATCAGTGGCCCATCGTAACCCGACTCCTCGATCAACTGAGGTAGTATCTCTATTGCACCGTACAGCTGAGTGCATATAAAATCCAGATCTGCGGCTCTTTCAGCTATCAAACCCACCTCTTTCTTGTCTAATCCTGATAGGCACGTAGTGGTCAGGTGATTGGGATCGACCTCATGGATCATTTCGGAAATGTCATTTACCGCATCCCAAACCTTTGGGTTTTTGGATTCTAGATTGACCTCATTTCCGACACCCCACAGCATCAGTGCAGGATGATCCTTGAGTGCCATCACCTGTTTTTTGATCCGCTCATATTGTCTCTTGACAGCTTTTTTGTCGTTGTAGTTGAAACCATGACGCTCGTGAGCTACCCAGATACCCATCATTACTTTCAGGCCATGTTTTTCTGCCTCATCCAGCAGTGCCTTGCCATTATCCATACTCCACGTTCTAAAGGAGTTAGCACCATGGCGAGCTAACGACTCGATGCTTCCACTCCCCAGAGCTGCACCGAGAACATAGAAGGGCTCATCATTTAGGAATATGCGGTAGCCATCTTCAGTCAACCGTATCTCTGATTTGGTGATTGCGGTAGTAGGATCGTTACTTGCAAATACAGAAGTGTCAGGCATTAGAACAAAGAAGAAAGAAATCAGTAAATAAAGGATTTTATGTAAATCGACCATCATTGAATTGTGAGTTTGATATTTCATTTAACGTTTTACCATTACCAGTCTTCGAGACTGGCGCGATCATCCATCCAGGCCCATTCCACATCCTCCATAAACCATCGAAAGGCCTCAATGTCAGGGACTCTCCAATCCTGGAACTCCCTTATACTTTTGAACAGGTCATCAGCACTCTCGATGTTTGGCGTGCTCAGCAGTTGATTCATTTTATCAATGAGTCCTGCTGGTTTTTCTGGACATCTACCGAGGTATTCATAGAACCATTTATGGTAAGGGAAAAAGACCTTGTTGTGAGCTAGAATGAGCCTACCGGAAAATAGCACCAATTGAGAGGCTGCTCTCGTGCGCGTATAGAGATTGTCATGTCGCTCAGCTTCTCCCATGAGCCAGTGCTGGATAAAGGCCATGGAGTAAAACTGTTGGATCTTGTCCATTCTGGTTTCTTCCGGATAGAGCGTAATCGACTTGATAATTGCATCCAGGTTATCGATTTTGGAGTAGGCGGCAAAGGCGCCATCAAAAGCGGCTCGGGTCGGCTCATTGCCCTTTTCAACAACCTTATGCAGATAGGCCATGTCAATGACCTTACCATCGACAAAGCCACCTTCATAGTCCGTCAGGTCGCTTCTGTTGATAAACAGGTCACCAGTCTTTTGCCTGCTGGCAAACTCCTCATCCGTGGCAATGATCATGAAATCAATGTCCGAGTCGGGTCTTCCGCACCCTTTGGCAACTGATCCACCAATGATGATCCCTTGAAATCGGTGATCATTTTCGTATTCCGCGACCAGATTGTCGATAGCGCGCTGATGATGAGGTCTAATACCGGTAGCCATGTAAATCTATGATGAACTATTATTTGATTACCTCACTCATCTGGACTACAGGTCTGACGTTGGTGTAGTTGGGGATGTCACTTAAAATGGTTTCAGCATTGAGGCCAAATGCTTTCTCATACTCAGGGACAGAGTTGAAATACAGATAGCCTATAGCTAGAAAAGGCAGATTGTCCTCAGGGGTTCTACCGCGAATACCCTGATCGATCTCATATTTGATCATGGCCTTGCCAAACAGTTCTGCAAGCATAGGCATGTGTTTTTCACGATAGTAATCCATATCAAATGTTGCGCCTTCATCATTAGGGTACATGATGGTTACTTTTATGAGCCCTTGTGTATCAGAACTAGGAGGGGTGGTGCTTTGTTGTTGGCATCCAATTGCGATACCAAGTAGCATTGCGAGTGTTAGAAGTTTGGTTTTCATGACTTATCAGAATTAGGTAAAGAGGTGAACGGATAATATTGATTATTGATGATTAATCCTCTCGATTTTTGACATAACCCAGCAGCTCGTAGAGTTCAGGAGACTGCTTAAGGTACCGTTCTTTATTGGTTTCTTCTAACCAAGCTTCAGCGACTTTATCATTGTTATACAGTCGAGCGTCCTTCCACTCTTCTATGCCGTCAATCCTCAATCTTGGCCAGTTTTCATTGATGAAAGCAATGGCTTTGATATTCTTCTGATAGCAGAATGAAAAGAAGTCTACGAACCAATCATCCCAGACTTTGGCGCCACTTCTTTTTGTGCTTATGCCTTTGACCGGATTGGACTCTGCGATCATCACCGGTTTCTTTTTCTCCTTGGCGAAATCAAGAACCGTGTTCGTTTCTTTGTGGTTGAAAATATCCTCATAAGGCTGGAAGAATACTGAGATTCCGACCCAGTCGACGTACTCATCTCCAGGATACCAGTCAGTCACCGGATATCCTTTATAAGTCGGAGCAGCGTATGAATGCCAAACATATGCGACATTCGTGACACCTTCAGCTCGCATGATGTCGACAATGTATCGATAAGCCTCTACATACTCTTCAGGCTCGAAAGCATTGTGAGGACCGTCAAATTCATATCCTAATCGCAAGTAGATCGGACGATCAACTGTCTTAGCCCATTGAGCATATTGCACGATGACTTCATCATAAGTTCCGTTCAGGGTGCTCCGCGCAACTCCCCATTTCCCAACCATCCACATGGCGCTATGCAGTACCATGTTATCAAAATCCTTGGCCAGGAAATGGTGGTCCTGGGTGTCTCCTGATGAAGTAGTCCATGGGCCTTCAAATCCGGAAAACTCTGTCACCGCCCAGTAAGCGGACCAGCCTGCCGGGTAGTTACTGAAGTTAGTGAAGGCTCTATACTCATTGATATTGCTTTGATTCTGCCCAACAAAAAGTAAGGTTTTGTCAGTAGACGGCACGTACTTGGTTTGCTCATAATCATAGATAAACTCAGGGTCTACTTCCGTAGAAATCTCCTTGTTCGCTTTCTTTTGGGCTACCGCAATACTATTCCAACAGTTGAGGCCGATAAGCATTGTAATTGATAAGTGCCGTAGGGTCTTTGTAATCACTGAGTCAATATTCACCAGTCTCAAATATGAAGAGACCAAGAGTATAATCCATGGAAAAACATGCGTTTAGGTGTCTCAAACGTAGTTTGAGACAAGATCGTCTAACAGAATTGACCAAAAGGAATCTTGATTAATGTACTGTATACACGTCTTTGGCATGCTGCTCTCGATATTGAGCAGGCGTGATACCTTCTAGTCTTTTAAATACCCTATAAAAAGTGGCTTTCGAATTGAATCCAGCAAGTTGAGCCACCCCTTCAAGGCTGTAGGTATCATCGGTATCTGCTTTTATGAGTTGTTTAAACTCTTGGATCTTTTTTCTATGGAGGTAGTCATTAAATGAAGTAGACAGTTCTTCGGAGAAATACTCAGCCAGTTCTTTGTCGCTAATGTCAATTTCTTTAGAGAGCTGCTTCAAACCAAACTCGGGATTTTTATATCTCTTTTCAATATCGATCAGTCGTTCAACACCTGAGACAATTTGTGATCTATTATTCCGCAAGGCGGCACTTTTGGTAATGCCTTTGGTGAGTATCAACGACTGCAGAGAGTGTGTTTCCGATAGGAGATAAGTGATGAAAATAATGCTTGTCACAGGATGGATGTACACGATAATAGAGAAAATGTAAGGGACGATATGCTCATTGAAGTAGGGTAAGTCGTTGGGAAAATACAGGTAGGTGACATATGAAATAGCCATCAGCGAGTAAAGGCTTATGGAATGCACATTGGTGATCACATAGAACAACCGGAACTTCCTGAGTGCTTTCTGCTTAAGCGAATCATTGAGCCGAAGGTGAAAATAGCTCGAACCAGAGTAGAAGTAAGTGCCTGTATAAACCACGGAAAGGAACAAATGCACAATGAGCAGTTGAAGGCTATGATTGCTGAAAAAGTCGGTAAAGAACAACTTCAAAATCAAATAGTAGCAGGTATAGAGCACCGGAAAAATGAAGTGGTACTTGACGGAGGATTGTTCTTCACCCAAAGACTTGATATAGAGGAAGAGCAGCGGCGCATGAAAAATGATCAGGTGCGCACCAAACAAAAAACTCAGCATTGGGGTACCTTCCAGATAAGCATAAAGTCCGCTGCTCAAGGAAGAAATGCTGATCAGAATGGTGTAAGTGCCCAAGAGATAATTCCTTTTTTGCTGACTGGTCAACAAAAAGATTGCGATCAGCATTAGCTGAAAGCCAATGCATAGTTGTATACCTTTAAATACTTCTGGCCAATTCATGTTTATGGACAACTTCGAATGTCAATTTAACGCAATAAACCTGGATATTGATAAGCACCCTAATCGCACTAAACACTGTATACGACGTTCATACCATCTTGCACTAACACTGCTATGAAGATTCACTATATCACCTTTTTATTGATTGGACTCTTGCTCATCCATACCGGAGAAGCCCAGGTGGTAGTGGAGCAAAGTGATGCTAGTTTTAAGCTGCAGGTTGATAGTAAAGATTTTATGGTGAAGGGTATGAACTGGGACCATTTTCCTATCGGAACAAATTATACCTATAGCTTGTGGAATCAACCTGATGAATTCATAAGATCGGTACTGGATGAAGAAATGGCACTGGTGAAAGGTTTGGGAGTCAATACACTACGGATCTACACTGGCATCCCAAAGCAGTGGATCACCTATATCTACGATAATCATGGTATCTACACCATGTTGAATTATCCCTTTGGAAGATATGGACTAAGTATTGATGGGGTCTGGGTACCTAACACTGATTACAGCAATTCCAAGGTTAAAGAACTCTTAATAGGAGAGGCGAGCAGATTAGCAAACGAGTACAAAGACACACCGGGGCTGCTAATGTACTTACTCGGAAATGAGAACAACTATGGTCTTTTCTATGAAGATACTGAAGCCCAAAATTCACTCAAGAAAACAAGGGAACCTCTACCGGAAACGAGAGCCATGTACAAGCTCTTTTTACTCAACAAGGAAAATGAAGCTCAAGGGTCGTCAGAAAACGAGCTTAGCTTAGACCAAAAAGCTGCCCAGAGAGCGCGACATATGTATAGTCTCTTCAACGAAGGAGCAAAGGCAATGAAAGCCGTTGATGACCAACATCCCATTGCCATTTGTAATGGGGACTTGATGTTCATTGATATCATCAATGAAGAATGTGACGCTGTGGATGTTTTTGGTACGAATATCTACCGAGGAGTATCTTTTGGCGATACTTTCCAACGCGTGAAGGCAAAACTTGACAAGCCGCTAATGTTTACAGAGGTTGGGGCGGATGCATTTAACGTTATTACAAACGCTGAAGACCAGGAGTCGCAAGCTTATTATACGCTAGGCAATTGGAAAGAGATCTATGCTAATGCAGCTGGTATCGGCGGTGCGGAAAATACCATTGGTGGATTCACATTTCAGTTTAGCGATGGGTGGTGGAAATACGACCAAGAAAAGAACCTGGACGTTCATGATAATACGGCAACATGGCACAACGGTGGCTACTACCTAGATGTTAAGAATGGTCAGAATAATATGAATGAGGAATGGTTTGGCATTTGTGCCAAAGTCGCGACTCAAAACCAAAATGAGTACGACTTATGGCCAAGAGCTGCCTACTTCGTTCTTCAAGAGGCACATCGATTTTCACCCTATGAATCTAGTGTCTCACTCGTTGAGCTTGAGGAGCACTTCGCTAATATAGAATTGAAAGAGGCGGTCAAAATGTCGAAAGGGTATGTCAAGAATTTGAAGGTGGAAGATTAGGCTGGTGCTAGCATTTATAAAGCGTGTGCTGACTTATCCAGACGGAATAAGTAAGAAGCAAAAGCCCTATCTCTCAGCTTGCTTCTTGAGTAGATGACAGGAGAGCATGACGATACGACAATCGCTGAAAGCATATAGGAGAAGTTGACTAGGCTACCGTTCATTGTGTCACCATATGACAACAAAATGGCTTAAAAAGAAGATTTTAGAGAGCCTAAGATGAGGCGGATAATTAGATATTATGAAGAGTCATGAAGCTTCAAATATCTACGTCCCTGAGATAAGTAGCGCTGTATCTCAACATACCTCGATAGACTGATCAATTTATAGTAAAAGCACCCTTAAGCAAGTCCTTGGTAGCTGAGGAGCTACCTACATAAACCTCGTACTCCATAGCGTCTATCACCCATTCATTGATCTCGGGATTGTACCAGGCCAGGTCCTTCGCATCTACTTCCAACCTTACTGTTTTTGTTTCGCTCGCATTTAACTCGACTTTTTCAAAATCTCTCAATAGCTTGATAGGTCGGTCTACAGTAGCGTTTTCAAATCCGATGTACAATTGTACTACCTCCTTTCCTGTCATGTAGCCGGTATTTGTGACATCAACATCCACTATCAAAGTACTGTCTGCCGTGATGCTCTCATGAGTGACGCTAAGGCTGTCGTACTGAAAGCTGGTATAGCTCAGGCCAAATCCGAAAGGGTAGGCCGGTGTAATCTGCTCTTTATCAAACAACGTATAGCCATGATAATAGTCGTATGTAATTTGCTTTGTGAAAGGAGTGAAATAAGGATAGTCACTTTGATTTTGAGCTATCGTAAACGGTAGTTTTCCACTTGGGTTCACCTCCCCGTACAGGATATTCGCCAGTGCAGATCCCCCTTCCATACCCGCATACCAGGCGAAGAGTATCGCAGGTACCTGGTCTTCCCATGGCGACATGTCGATAGCACTGCCTCCTATGTAGACCACTACCATGTTAGTATTGCTACCTGCAAGCGCCTGGATCAGTTGTTCGTCCTTGGCTAAGAGGCTAAGGTCCTCACGATCACCACCTACCCCATAGGTTTCGGCGGGCTTGCCGAGCTCGGCTGATTTCTCCATTTCATCCCTGCTGAAGATGATATACTCCCCTTCGTCTTCAAATGTGAAGCCTACTACCAGTATTACTTCGTCTGCTTCCTCAGCGATGGCTTTTGCGGCCGATAGGTCACTGCCATCAGCTAAGATGACCTCATTACCCAGACGCTGATGGTACGCCTTGATACCTTCATAGGGCGTAGTTACATGGATGGGAGTAGAGTTACTACTGCCCTGATCACCAGTATTCTCTATATCTGCTATCGAGCCTATGACCGCTATCGTTTTACCAGTTTTTTTTGAGAAGGGCAGTACAGACTCATTCTTAAGCAGTACCATACTCTCTTCGGCAGCCTGTCTGGCCAGGTCGATACTGGCTTGTTGACCGATCATAGTTTGAGGATATTGATGCTGATCGTCAATTAGCGCATACTTCAGCCTTGTTGCCAGTGATCTGGTCACTATCTTATCAAGGTCTTGCTCTGTGATCTCTCCTTGAGCTATGCCATCTTTGATCTCATCATAGCCGTAAGCATTCTGCCAAGGCATCTCCACATCCAGACCGGCTTTGATACCTCCCACACCGTCATAAAGTCCAAATACCCAATCGGTAGATACGAAACCTTCAAAACCCCAGTCGTCGCGCAGTATATCAGTGAGCAATTCTTTATTGCTACCGCAAAACTCTCCTCGAACAGCATTGTAGGCGCTCATGATAGACGCAGGTTCACCTTCCTGGATGGTCTTCTTGAAGTGAGGTAAGTAGACTTCTCGTAGCGTGCGCTCATCGACTTGCACATCGACGACCCACCTGGAGTTATCAATACTGTTTAATGCAAAATGCTTGGGACACGCCATGACATTATGACTTTCGATCGCCTTGACCGCAGCTACACCAAACTCTCCCAGGTGCCAGGGGTCTTCGCCATAGGTCTCTTGTGCTCTGCCCCATGCGGGATGTCTGAGTAGATTGATGCAGGGAGTGGCAGCATAGTTGACTTTGTTGGCCCTCATCTCTATGGCGATCACTTCATGAATGCGATACTCCAGATCAATATCCCAACTTGCTCCTCTTGCCATCGCTACCGGAAACGTGGTGACACCATTAATGCTTTTGTCCATTACTCGCGCTCCACGCGGACCATCTGATAGCACCCAGGGTGGAATATTTAGTCTTTCATTTTCTCCAACATAGACATGTGGAAATCGATTTTTGCCCAGGATATTGACCAGGAACTTAGGTGCCTGGGAGCGTTTTTCGCCATACATCTGGTCGATCTTTTCTTCCAATGTCATCTCTTTCACCAGGGCTTCTGCCAGTGCTTGCGTATCCACATCGGTATTTCCATACTTCGCAGCTAAAGTTTCAGCATGGAGTGACGGCATATCGTAGTTTATGCTGGTATAGTAAACGATTCCTGATAAGATCAACAGTAGCACCAGCAATACGCCGATGGCTTTTAGTATGATAAACAGGGTCTTTTTCATAACGTTATATCATTGTGGCGGAATGCCACAATAATAAAGGAAAAAATCCTATGTGGCATTATGTCACAATGATTATTTTCTACGAGATTTGAGCTTCGAGTATGGAGGCACAAGAATACGTTGAACGAGGTAAGCATTTATTCATTCCGCAGCTGTCAATTGATACGGTCGTCATCGGGTTCCGAGACAATCAATTGAAAGTGCTACTCCTGGAGTTTGATGGGCAATGGATGTTGCCAGGCGGGCATGTTTATCACCATGAATCTGTTGAAGAAGCATCAAAGAGGATACTCCTGGAGCGCACAGGATTGGCGAAGTATTACCTAAAGCTTTTCCATGTCTTTGGTGATTCCGATAGGAGCTTCCCGTGTGAAATGAAGCAGATCTTCGAGAAAATCGGTATGGCATGGAAGGAGGATATTTGGATAAATGACAGATATGTTTCTATTGGTTATTACGCGCTGGTTGATATCGAACAAGCTAAGCCGACAGGTAGCTCTTTTACGCAGAAGTATGCCTGGCACGACTTGAAGAGCCTACCGGAAATGTGGTTTGATCATGAGAAAATTGTCGTTAAAGCTCATAAAACCCTTGAGGGTGATGTAAGTCTCCATCAGCATTCTTTCAATTTGTTACCCGAGAAGTTTACCATGCCTCAACTGCATCAATTGCACGAGCAAATACTGGATAAAAAATTGGACAGAAGTAGATTTCAGAAGAAGATGTTGAGCCTCGATATTTTTGAGCGGTTGCCAGAGTTGAAAGAAGGTGTGCCTTACAAACGACCATACCTGTACAAGTTCAAGCGGGAAAGTCGCGTGTAGGAGTTGTTGACGTCTTGCGGTGTTTCATGAGTAATTACAGCTTCTTGAGCGTACTATACCAAAAGGAGATCCAAAACACCATTTATACTTCGAGACATATACTGTACCGGGAACGTCATGATGTATTTTCACGAGGATCAAACTGTAAAGGCTTGTTGAAGCGATTAGGTATAGGGCTTCTCAATCTTCTAGAATCTGGCATTCGATTTTTAATATTGCCAACGCCTTGATTATCAATCTGGCGTTTACATTATTAGACTCTATGCGTAAAACATTATCACAGTCCTCCAGGTCAAAAGCCACGTTGGAGTACCCAAGCAGCTCGGAGAGGATCTCTTTTACCATCCCGGCTTGCTCGCTATTTTCAATTGTAGTCTTGAAGACTTCCACCATAGAACTGTGGTTATTGTTCGTTGTATTTCTTTAGAATCTTGGGAACAAAATAGAACGTTCCAAAAGGAATAATAGCTGCTGCAAGTAAGGTAAACATGCTCTTCAATGACCAACCCCTGTCGATTTTGATCTGGATGGTTTGAAAGACATACACAACAAACAAAAGTCCATGTATAGGCCCCATCACCTTGCTGAGCTGAGTTACTTCAAATAGTATCCTTAGGGGAACAGTAACAAACACAAGAATGAGTAGCGTACTACCTTCTGCAAATGCAGCCAGTCGAAATCTTCCTAGCTGAGTCGTGAGAAGCTCGATCATATCAAAAAGCTCTAAAGAATGGCCTAAACCAAGGAATGGCGCTGAGGATTACAAGCAGTGAAATGGCAAACCAAATCAGCGTCGCTTTAAACTTCTTCCGGTCAGTAGATGCTCTTTTGGCTATTGCCGCTCCAATAGTTATCAGAACGACGGCTAAAATCATAGCCGCAGCATGCCACACCCCGAAGAAAAGTAATTGATCATTTCCCTGTGCACCATTTTGAAGAAATGATTTTGTAATTGGACTAACGGATGCATAAAGCAGTAGACCGATCAGGAGTTGAAGGTGGGATACGCCACTTGTTATGCCCCTGGTAATCATATCGACCCTCGTATAGTCTCTTTTTGTTAGTAATCCCTCTACGCTCGTGAATACTCCAAATACTAAGCTTCCCAAGACTACCCACCTGATGATGTTATGAATGGCTAATAAAGTTGGATACATACTATGATTAAAAGTTGCTAGTGCAAATTTCAATCATAGAAATATCATTTTTGAGGAGGTTGCAATCCTTAAATGGTAATAATCAATCTTTTCTAGCTTTTTCTGTAAGCACTAGGTGTCACTCGCGCATGTCTTTGGAAAAACTTAGAAAAATAGGAGGGGTCTTCAAAGCCTAGATAATGGGCTATCTCAGCAATAGAGCTATTGGAATGTTTGAGTAGCAATTGTGCTTCTATTACCTGGCGTTTGGCTATCCACTCACTTGTAGACAGCTGTGTGTTTGTTTTGAGTACTTTGTTAAGATGATTGATGCTAACATTAAGAATATCAGCAAGGTCTCCTGGTTTAGGGTTGTTTTTGATATTGTCGAGTAGGGCTTTTTTGAATTCAACTACCAGTCTCGAAGTGTTTTCATTTATCATTTTTCTTTTTTCGTCAAACACGGGTTTCAGCTCGCTGAGTACTGTCAAGAGATAGTGCTTGATCAAGAATAGATTCCCCTCTGACTGATGATAGAGGTAGATCATTCGATTACAAATCGATAAGATGATTTCGTTCAAACCTCCGGTAAGTTGGAAGACCAAAGAATTATCTGGATTCAGTAATTCGGAAAAGTTCTTAAGCCCTGAAACAAGCTGAGAATTATCAAAAAAATGTTCATGAAAGGTGACAAAAAAACCAGTCGTCTCAGGGTGAATAGCTTCAATTCTATTGGCTTGTCCTGCTGGTGTAAATGTGAAAGCATTCTGATCCAACCTTTGATCTATCACATCAATGGTCATCTGTACACATCCCGTTATCACGAATATGAATCCATGTGAGGTATTGCGAAATAGTGTATTTGGCAGGGTTAGGTAGGGACGTATCTCCTCAATTCTAGAAACGCTAAACAGGGAGATATCTCCCTTTAGCTTATTGTCCAAAGCCTTATCGTCTTTCAGGAATTTCTTCCTGACCTGATTTGGAGAAAATATGGGGATATCTGCTTTCAAGGCTAATTAAGTTAAGCCAAAGACCTGGCTTTATACAATATGAAGAGGGCTAAACCTATGACTATGATGTTCATTGGCACAAAGCTGAACTCACTTCTTTTTAGATGGACTCCAATGGCACCCACCATTATCGGCACTATAGCATAGCTGCTCAAGCCATAAGTTTCATAGGCAAAGCTTTAACAAATCTGGGAAGGATAGTAAAGAATCCAATAGCTAGCTCGAAAGGCCCTAAACAACTCACAAACAACACTGGAAAGTCAGCGATCCAGCCCATGTTTTCGCTGAGCTCGCCGATAGGTTATGATATTTTCATAATACCTACGGAGGTAAAGACGAGTGCTACTATGTCTTTGAAATATTTGATGTCGGAAGGTATCATAGCATCACCTCACTAAAGATCGCATCAGTCTTTGATCGTAAAGGAACTGGTCAACCCTACCGAGAAATTGCGCGGTAGATATTGCACACCAAAGATGGCGCGGGAGTGTCTCCCTTTTTCTTCAAGCACGTTGGCGAAGAGATCAGAAGCACCGTTCGCGACTTTTGGAGAGTCATCCCAATCTTCGGCACTTTGGAAGTAGATATCGATGTGATTGAGCCCGACCATGTTGTCAAAGCCGACTTTGGCATTGATCTGTGCCAGGACGTTGAGCGTGCAGAGTTCCATGGCTTTGTGTCCATCGGCTGTGGTTAATTCCGCTCCAAGGCGTCCCTGATATAAGAACTCTTCATTGAGAATTGGGAACTGGATAGCGACGTAAGCGATGCTACTGCGAATGTTCACCGAGACATAGTTACCTCCCGGAGTGGAGATCTGAGGGAGTTCATAACCTAGACGCTTTAGGTTCTCAATTTCTTTCATGCTTTAGAAGATAATCTTTTAATTGATTAGGACTGTGAACGTATCATTATTCTGAGTCATTCAAGCATGCTCTTTTTGGCTTTCCGCTTAAACATAATATCTCACCATAGGTCGATGTTTGGATGTGGTATCCACAATTTCAAAACCTGCTCTTTCGAATGATTTATACATACCTATCCATAGAAAGCCATCTGGCATTTTCTCCTGGGTTGGGATCGTCGGGTAAGCTTCCACAATCTTGATGCCTTGTTCTTTGGCATAAATAACCAGTCCCTTCAATAAAGCAACTGATACTCCTTGCTTCCTGAATTCCTTTTTCACGAATGTGCAGGGAACAGACCAGACTTTTTCATCATCAATCGGCTTATGAACTCGGGACTTTTGTAGCCTGATGAAGTCTTCTCTTGGTGAAAATGCGCACCATGCAATGGGCAGATCTTCATAAAAGGCTATTACGCCTGTAGGCCGATCATCCCATACAAGTTGACGCATGGCATCTCTATTACCATTGTTTGCTTTACCCTCTTCATGATCAGACTTGCTCAATCGAAAGTGCATACACCAACAATTTGCCCCCGCACCTTTCTCGCCGAAGAGCTCCAAAAATTTGTTCCAATTATCCTTGGTCAATGGCTCGAATGTTAGCTCATCTACAAAGTTTGTATCTTCAGTACCGATCATAAAACAACTACATCAAAGGTTAGAGATGAGTGTAAAATCCAGATAAGAAATTCAACATCAAAATTTTAAAGGGTATTTGTATTGATGTCCGAAAAGCGCTAGTGAGTGTATTTTGTGCGCACTAGTTTCGTGCTGTCATAATGGAAAATCAAACCCGGTTTACTTCTGAAATTGCTTACCAGATCTTCGAAAATCGCGATCGAAGGTTCGACGGATTGATCTTCGTTGGTGTAACGAGTACAGGCATCTATTGTCGACCAATCTGTCCTGCCCCTAAACCGAAGTTTTCCAACTGTACCTTCTATCCATCAGCCGTACTTGCAGAGCAAGCAGGTTTCCGACCCTGTCTGCGGTGCAAGCCTGAGCGTTCACCTTATTCTTACAATGCGGAGGACATATCCAACCTCGTGTACCGTGCCACACAGAAGATCGAACATGGTATTTTACAAGACTGGACATTGGAGGATTTGGCGGCTGACTTACACGTTAGCAGCCGACACCTCAGGCGAAGTTTTTTGAGTGAACTGGGGGTGACACCTGTGAAGTACCTTCAGAGTATTCGCCTATTGCGAGCTAAGCAGTTACTCGGTGACTCCAACCTCAGCGTGACTCAGATTGCCTTTGCCAGTGGGTTCAAGAGCGTGAGGAGGTTCAACGAGATATTTAAGCAGCAGTACCATCTGACTCCCTCTAAAATCAGGAGCAAGCAAAAGGTGCAACAAGAAGCGCCGGAAGATAGAACGATCCATTTGAAATGTGGATTCCGAATGCCTTATGATTGGGACTACATCATCAACTACTTGGACGGGCGCAGTTCGCACGCGGCTGAGTTGGTGAAGGATGGTGTATATTATAGGACTGTGCAGTTAGGTGGGTACAAAGGTTGGTATTCCGTTTCCTTTAGTGAAAGAGACCTACACTTGGCTGTTCAGGTTAGTTACAGTTTACATCGGATCATTTCGGAGGTTATTGCAAGGGTTAAGCGTCAGTTTGATGTCCACGCCGATCCCATGAAGATCAATTCAATACTGGAAAAGGATCCTTTTTTGAGTAAAAGTGTTGCAGCACACACCGGCTTACGGTCAGCTGGCTCTTTCGATTCTTTTGAGATGTTGGTGCGGGTTATTCTTGGCCAGCGGATTAGTGTGAAAGCCGCTACAACATTGATGAACCGTTATGTCTCCAAGTTTGGAGAACATTTCGAAACACCTACTTCTGGTCTGGAAAGGATATCGCCTTTACCGCAGGTAGTGGCTAAAGCAGATCCTGGAGGAGTAGCCGCGCTTGGCATGCCACTAAAGCGCGCTGAGACGATCATTGCGGTAGCCAAGGCTTTTGCCAATGGGAATCTGGATTTTTCGCCCGATGCTGATATCGAACAGCTAAAGGTTGAACTGGAAAAAATACCGGGCATAGGCCCATGGACAGTACAATACATGTTGATGCGTGGCGTCTCCTGGCCGGATGCGTTTCCGGTATCGGACTTAGGAGTGCAAAAGGCACTCGGCACAAAGAGCAACAAGGACATTGCTGCGATCAGCCAGGCCTGGCAGCCGTACAGGTCTTACGCCACTCATCACCTTTGGAAAATGCTCGTGCCTGATGACTCGAATACTTAGAACCATGGCATGTGGCATGACAATCGATAAAGTATGTGCTCTAATGGACAGCCAATAGGGCAAAATAAGACCTGAATAAATGGATACAACTCAGTACTATGCAGAAATTGATTCGCCGCTAGGCAAAATGCTATTGATAGCAGAAGGTGATCTACTCACTGGACTTTATTTCTATAAAACAAGCAATGGTTTTGGTCGACTTCCTGAAGGTGAGGAGGTAAGTCCAGACGACATTACGATCTTCCGAGAAACCAGCCATCAACTACAGCAATACTTCGAAGGTCGATTGAGGGTGTTTGATATACCGGTCAAGTTTGAAGGTACTGATTTTCAAAAGAGGGTTTGGAACGAATTGTTTACCATTCCTTATGGGGAGACAGTCTCTTATCTCGATATCGCAAAGCGGATCAACAATCCTGGCGCTGTGCGTGCTGTGGGATTGACCAATGGCAAAAACCCTATCTCTATCATCTATCCCTGCCACCGCGTGATAGGAAGTAATGGAAAGCTGACGGGATATGGAGGAGGTATTGATCGCAAAGAATGGCTCTTGTACCACGAAGGAGCCTTGCGCAAAGCGCCTCAACAGACAAGCTTATTTGACAACTAACATATTATGAACAAATACAACGATTTTCAATCACTACATCAGTCGGATTCATTACTCTTTTTGCCCAATGCATGGGACGTACTTTCTGCCATGGTGATAGCGCAAGCCGGTTTCCAGGCCATTGGTACGACGAGTTACGGGATGGCCAATGCCAATGGCTACAATGATGGTGAGCACGTCTCTTTTGACGCATTGCTAGAGAGTTCTCGTAAGATTATCGAAGCTGTCAACCTACCGGTAACAGTCGATGTTGAAGCAGGATTTGGATCTGATCAGCAGACCATCATAAGCAACATCCTAAAGGTTGCAGAGATTGGGGCTGTCGGTATCAATATTGAAGACTCTTACAAGCAAAGCTCGGGTCTTAAGGATATCTCGGGACAGTCAGTGCTACTTGATGCTATCAGAAAGACACTGGATGATCATGGCTTTGAAGGCTTCTTTATCAACGCACGTATTGATACTTACTTGCAACAGGCAGGTCTTGAAGCTACTATAGCGCGCGCAACCGCCTATGCGCAGAGTGGCGCTAGTGGTATTTTCGTTCCAGGCCTATCGGAAAAAGATGAAATCGGCCAAGTTGTTCAGGCGATAGACGCACCTCTCAACGTGATGTCTTTGCCTCATCTCACCTCAATAGAGGAACTGAATGATCTAGGTGTGAAACGACTAAGCATAGGCAATGCTTTCTCTGATGCGGTGATTGGATTCATGGAGCAAACTTGTGAAGATGTAATGCAGGATAGCAACACGAAGCACTTATATTCTGGGCACACGATAAGGACTCGCTTTGCAGGGTAAACGCAACTCCGACTCGAAACCCTTCATTGAGGAATTGATAGTGTAAAGTCCTTCTTATCCATCTCAACTCCATTGACGATGATTGAGACCTGATGCTTACCAGAATGATATACCCGAGTTGTGATGGGTTTAAAATGCTGTTTTCGTTCTATCGAAGTAGAGGAGTTAGGGGCATATTCTTTTTCATTGATCTTAAATACTTTTCTCGAAAGGGTTCCATTTGCCTTTTGGTAATAGATGCCGTATTCAACTCGGATTTTTGCCACGTCCTTGGCCATGTTCTTCAAGGAGAATGAGAACTCGAGATTTTCGCCCAGAATAATTTTAGGTGTATGAACCTTGAAAGCGGATAGCTTGATGGTCTCAGTGGAGCCAAAACCGAAGAGTTGCATCAATTCAGCATTGCCTTGCTTCAGTAAGGTTCTGGAGGCATGTTTGACGATCCAGTCAGTTTCTGGTGTTTGTCCTTTCCAGCGCTTAGCAGTCTCGATTACCAAGTCTGGATGATCTTTGGCAATATCGTTGAGGTTGTTTGCCACACTTCTCCTGACAAAATCAGTTTCATCATTTTTCAGGTTCTCGAGAATGGGTTGAATTGGTGAAGGGTCTTTTTTTAGCTCTGGCAATGCCATGGCCCACGGTAGTCTGGGACGACAGCCTTCTGACGCTAATCTCCTCACCTTAAAATTGTCGTGCGTAGACCAGGTCAACATTTGCTTCATCATTTCATTGGGGTACCTAATGATAAAAGGTCGCACGGCAAACTCGCAACTGATGAATTGTGTGATCTCTTCCATAACGGAAATAGAGGTGGGTAAGTCTTCCAGGCCGTAGCACTCGATGTAGTCAGGAAAGAACATGTACTCTAGACTGTGCTCTTTGAGTCGGTTTTGTTTGAGTTGCTCTATGCAGGAAAGTAGGAGTTTTGTGCTTTGCTCAAAGTCATCAGGAAGCTGCTCTTTGAGGGCGAGTGTCACATGACGCATGCGCTGTTTGAGTTCCCTTTGTTCCCACTTTGTATCATAGATATAATCCATAAAGGCAGACGTGTTAAAGTCAGGATAGACTTCACGCATTGTCTCGGTGAAAAAGCCAAAGAACTTGTCGTTGTATAGATTTTTGAACAGCTCCATGTTAGTGTTATTAAGTTGTAGTTAAAGAATGGCTAGATTAGGCGAATTAATATGAATTGTGTAATAGAAGCAATACAAAACCTATCCGATGCTACGAATGAGGAGGTAGAGCAAATTAAAGCATATTTGGTAGCTGTCAATTTGAAAAAAGGCGAGTTTCTCCACAAGGCAGAATCAACTTGTAAGAAGTACTATTTCATAGAAGAAGGCACGATTAGGCTCTACCACCAGAAGGGGACGGAGGATTTTACGGTATGGATTGGGACGCCAGGTCAAATCTTCACCGATCTGGAAAGCTATCTTTCTTTGACGCCCTCGCGTATTAATATGTGCGCGATGGAGGACTCGCTCGTTTACTCTATAACAAAGGATAATAGCGATCGACTTGCTGCTACTTCTAACGTGTATAATACGGTCTTAAGAAGAACCGTTGAGATTGCTTTTGTCAACCTGAGTAAGAACGTAATGTCATTTCAAAGTGACGAAGCAGCCGAACGTTATAACCGTCTTGCTAAGGAGAAGGACTGGCTTACCAAGTATCCGCTAAAGTATATATCGAGTTTCCTCGGTGTGACCCAGAGTTCTCTGAGTAGGATCAGGGCCAAGAAAGAGTGATTATTTGTCTTATGACAAATAATTGGCGCTAGGCATGGACTTCCTTTGTGGAAAAAGATATGACAATTGTATTCGGAGTTCTCGCTGGTCTGCTTGTTGCAGTATTACTTCTTATCAGAATGCTTCCTGATAAGGTGCAATACATCGAAACCATTAGTATTGATAAACCTCCAAGGACTGTTTACGATGCGATTAGATATCAAGAGCAGTTGATGGAATGGAGTGCATGGCCAAAGGAAACAAAATCAGATTGTGCCGTAGAGAATATAGACGGTGAAATTGGTGCGCAGACTATATACCTCAATAAGAAGGGTAAAAAGTTTGGCTACCAAGAGGTGACCAATCTCATACAGGATCAGCAGATTGATTTTTATTTGAAGAGCTTCGTGGCTCCTTTCGAAAAAGAAGTTAGACTAACCTTTATCCTGAGGACGTTGACGGAGAACCAAACTGAAGTTATCATGTGGTTCGATGAGACGCTCAGGAAACCTCATTTCCTTATTGCCTATTTTGGTGGTATTCTAAAGTGGATTCATAAGATGCATCTCAAAGACTTGGCTTACCTTAAGGCGTACGCTGAAGCAAAATGAAGAACTACTCAGACGAACAACGGATCAAGAAGCTAGAAAAACGCAGGGGAGGTTACTTCTATTTGTCGATAAGTGCTGAAGTTGTAGATCAGTTCGAGAAAAAGAGGTTAACAAGACTGATTTGCTACCTTGATGAAAGGATAGAGTTTCAGTGTGGGCTCAATCACATGGGTGACGGTAATTTCTTCATTATCCTCTCTGGAGCGAACATTAAAAAGATCGGTAAGCAATTGGGTGATCTGGTAAGCTTCACAATTAGGGAAGATCCTAATCCGCTTGGAGTTGAAATGCCTGAAGTCTTACAAGTGCTGTTAGATCAGGACGAATCACTAAACAAGAGCTTTGAAAAACTGTCTATGGGAAAGAAGCGGCATGTCATCCACTCGATTAAGAAAACAAAAGATATTGACAGGCAGGTTCATAAAGCAATAGATATGATTAGCTCGCACCGATAGATATGGTATAGGTCATAACTTATGACTAACCCATTGGAGTGCATATCTCTATCAAAAAGCCCTCAGGATCACGTACATAGGCGACTTCCTGTCCCCAGGGTTTGGTTTGTTTTGGTTCGTAGAGCGTACCACCAGCTTGTATTACTTTTTCTATAGCCGCATCCACATTTTGTGTCGTGATACCTATCTCGATTCCGAATGGTTTGGATTTCGGTGATGATTTCAAATATCCTTCACTGAGGTTACTTTCTGTCAATTCATGTTTGCCAAATGCCAATACGGTAGCACCGGTATTGAGTTCGCCATAGTCTTCTTCGGGAGTCAGCAGCTTCTGGGTGAAACCAAAAGCCTGCTTGTAAAAACTCATTTGTGTTGATACGTTCTCGACGTATAAGATGGTATAGCTGAAGTTCATCATTGCGGTAGCAGTCAAAATGGAGTTGTCAACAAATATGGAGACGTCTGTGCTAGATAATGCGTATTAGCGACAAATTATTATCCCGCTTCATGCATCGAACAAATCCTTCCAAGGGATTATAAAAGGTAGAACTGCTATCCAAATGACAAAGAATAATGCCATGCCTTTCGGATAAGGATGCTTGTTTAATACTGCTGGAAGAGCAGCAAACAACAGCCAAGACGATTTATAGATGAGTTGAAAAAAGAGTACCAGGCTCATCTGTCTGGGAAAGAACAATCCAAGAATGGATAGCAGGAATATCGCCCACCACAGTGCTCCGACCAATCTAATGGCCTCCGAGAAATCAAAGGCACCTTCGAAAACAGTCATTTGCGCTGTTTTAGGACTAAAAAGACTAGTGATACTTATCCACCCGGCAACCAAGACGTTTGCGGTATAGACCAATTTCAGCGCTATCATTCCTCTACTATTTTTTTGATGTTGTCCAGTACCCCTGGAAGCATGTCCCTAAACTTCGACCCGAAAGCCTTGGCGAAAATGCCTTTAGTGAGGCCCTTAAATTGTACTTCATGTGTGTACACCGTCAATCCATCCTGAGTTGATAAGTATCTCGTCACATGTAGACTACCTAGCGGAAGTTTGGTTTTCATTGTGTAGCTGATGTTCTCGGTGTATGCCGTAATCTTAAACTTGCTTGTGCGGTTTTCGAGTGAAGTGATCAACCCCTTGGCACCCAATCCGAAGCTTTCATCCATTGAAGCATCCTTGAGACCGGTATCCCAATCTTTCCATCCGCTTACGTTAGTCCAGACATTCCAGATCCTCTGAGAAGGTGCGGAAGTGGTGGCCGTGTGAGAAAAGTGTTGATTGGTTTGTGGTACTGTTTGCGCTGCAACATTCATCATATTCAAAACCAAAGCTGCTATAAGTATTAATCGCATTCTTTTTTCTGCAAATCACACTCATAGGTAGACCAATCCACTGCACCTATGTTAACTTCGGTTTATTGGTCGAGTAATTTCTTTCTGATCCGACTTAGGGACTGTGGAGCTATCCCTAGATATGAGGCAATGTGTTTTAGAGGTACTCTATTGAGTAGCGGATCGGCCGATTCCAGCATGTTCATATAGCGCTCTTCAGCCGTTTGGTTTTGAATGGCTTCAAGTATCTGCTCAGTATTGAATTGTACTTCTTGGATTAGTTTTCTGATAAACTCGCTCCAAACTGGGAACCTAAAAAGATCAAAAGCGTCTGTTTTACTCATTTCCCAAATAGTTGAGTTCTCCAAAGTCTCTATATTATCCATGGAAGGCAATGCATCTGTAAAACTGCGTTGAGAAGTGAAGCAGTAGGGTGCTACCGTAAAGAACTTAGACACATCGCTACCATCTTTTAGGATGAAAAATCTGAGTAGTCCTTCTTCTACAAAGTAGAGTTTTTTACATGTTTCACCGCTTTTGAGAAGCAGATGCCCTGTCTGATATTCCTTCCGGGTAATACATTTCTCGACTTCACTCCACTCACTATCGGGCATAGCTGTAAACCTGGATATGTAGTTTTTGAAAGGATGCATTAAATAAAGATATCAAGTGATTACTGCTAAGGAATAAATTACGCCGGATTATCTGGTCTTTTTGGCTTTTGCCTTATCACCTCTTGGCGAGAAAAGACAAAAGTATCTCGCTCTTATCACCTTGATGAAGCATCATCTAAATTTAAGGCAAGACTATTCTTCATTGGTGCCTATGGCTTATACCATGGTCTTTACCATAATGGAACATATATTGGGATAGCCTACGACAGTGCATGTTCTGAACAATTGCTCGTCTAGAGATTGCCAACATACTTGAGACATATGTAATACAAAATCGAGTATTGTTTTAAATTGAAAGCACCTTCTGGTCTGTCAGATGATAAGGAATCCTTTTCCTAAGCTATTTTTAAACTTAAGTTGTGCATTCGGGTAGGCAAACTTGCTTAGAAAACCAGTAACAGTCTAAATCCATCAAATGGAAGAGCCCAACATAAGAACATCTTTACCTCGAAATGAGCTGGAGCGGGAAGCCTGGCCCGAGCTTACTCCTTCGTTCATCGCACTGCTTGAAGAATACGGGACTGAGCGCCAATTGAAACAAGGAGAAATCCTTTTCGAGGTAGGACAAGACGGATATGATCTCACTTATATTAAGTCTGGCACGATCGATATCATTGATCGTACAGTCGATAAAGTAGTGGTCAATATTCAAGAAGGAAGTTTTGGCGGGGAGTTAGGCATGCTGATGGGTCAGAAGACTTTCCTTGCAGGTCAAGCCCAAACGGATTGTGATGTGATCGTAGTGCCACAGGCCACTGTCAGGCAGTTGATCGCTACTGTACCGGAAGCTGGGGATGTAATTGTAGGGGCGTATGCAGCTCGGAGAAGGCTACTGATCGAATGGGGAGCCGGTGGGCTGCTAATTGTAGGCAAAAGTCGCAATCGAGCGAATAGTCTGTTAGAGTTCGCCAGCAGAAGCCGGATTCCTTACCGATGGATCGATCAGTCTGATAATGGCGAGTTCAAACAGCTTAAGGAAAAACATGATTTACCTGATGCTGATACCATAGTCATAGTTGGTAATGCCGAGATCCTGATTGACCCTACGCCGCAGCAAGTGGCCGCTGGTTTAGGCATGGATCTTGTCGCTGACACAGAAATGCTTTTCGATCTGATCGTGGTAGGTGCCGGGCCAGCAGGATTAGCTGCTTCTATATATGCTGCTTCTGAAGGTCTGAAGGTGTTGGCGATTGAAGATACGGCTATTGGAGGTCAGGCGGGCACATCTTCGCGCATTGAAAACTACCTCGGTTTCCCCGGAGGGATAAGTGGAGCAGCGCTGGCTTATCGGGCCGAGGTACAGGCAATCAAGTTTGGTGCGCGGATCACTGTGCCAAGGCGAGCCACCCAGTTGCATCAAAAGAAGGACTGGTTTGAAGTAAAGCTTGACGACAATCGATCCATCAAGGGAAGGTCAGTTCTTCTGGCCAATGGTGTGCAGTACAGAAGGCTACCCTTAGAAAACCTAAAAAGACTCGAAGGGAACGGTATTTATTACGCTGCTACAGACTTGGAGTCACGCTATTGTCTGAACACGAGTGTAGTCATCATAGGAGGTGGAAACTCGGCAGGGCAGGCGGCAATGTTTCTTTCACGATATGCCAACTGCACATATGTCGTGGTAAGGGGTAATGGGCTTGCTGAAACCATGTCTTCTTACCTATCGGAACGAATCTTGAACGATAGCAAGATAGAGTTGATTACTAACTCGGAGGTATGTAGGCTCCATGGGGAGGACTCATTGGACGGTATTACTATCTCGAACAGGGTAACAGAAGAGAAACGACATTTAGATACGAATGCGCTTTTTATCATGATTGGCGCCCAACCCAATACCGATTGGCTGGAAGGTAAAATCGCTATGGATGACAACTGCTTTGTATTGACTGGCAACCAGAAGGTAGGTGCCGACTCTGACTTTGAAACCTCAGTACCAGGTATCTTTGCGGTAGGCGACATCCGATCAGGGTCGGTGAAAAGAGTAGCTTCAGCTGTCGGTGAAGGGTCAGTGGTTGTTTCAGCGATACACAAGTATTTGGGTAAAGACTAGTTGGTTTAATACCTATTTGATCGGTGGACACACTACTTCCGTTCTTAGATTCTGCTCCATAAAGTGAGAACAACACCCAAAACCGATGCGAGCGAGTATCAGGTTTGACGTACCTATCTGGCTCGATCAATCATGTACTTTCTGCTGACAACCATTATTTGCAGTACGCTAGAATCTCTGTAAAAGACTTAAGGTAATACAGTCCTATTAAGTCAATTGTAGATGGGTCTGGAACTGATTTTTGAAGAAATCAATACTTCAAATAGGAAATAACCTGTAAAGTTGCTTTATTTACAATACTTCAAATAGGAAATAACTATGGGTAAGTATCAAATCGGTGAGTTTGAAGAGATTGTAATGCTCACCATCGCTATTCTGCATGGTAATGCATATGGCATTAGTATCAAGCAACAAATAGAGGAAACCCAAGGTCGTAAAGTAAGTGTTGGCGCTTTGCAGTCGTGTTTGCAACGACTCGAAAAGAAAGGTTACCTACAATCGAGAGAAGGAGAAGCCACCACGGTGAGAGGAGGACGGCCTAAGAAGTATGTTGAAATAACGGCATCCGGAAAGCGAGCCCTTGCCATGACCAGGGAGGCGCGCAATAAACTGTGGGAGGCAATACCCAAGATTGTAATGGAAATGAAGTTTACCTCGTGATCAATGGCTGCCCCTCCTAGGCTACCAACACACTTCTTTCGATGGTTCTGTAGAAGGGACTTACGAAAATACCTGGAAGGTGATCTATTTGAGCTTTATAACAGCCTTGTTGAAATGAAAGGTGAGACTAGAGCGAATTGGTTGTATTCCATTGAGGTTTTAAAGCTATTTAGACCGAGCATTATTCGATCATTTTACTGTTCCCCAATCAAAACTCATATCATTATGTTCAAGCATCACATTTTTCTTGCTGTCCGAAATTTCAAGAAACACTATTCATCATTTCTAATCAATCTGATTGGACTTTCTACAGCCTTTGCTTGTGCGATCTTCATTTTGTTATGGATCGAAGATGAACTAGGCGTAAACAAGTTCCACGCGAACGATGATTATCTATATCGTGTGATGGAAATCCAAACCTATTCCAACAATCGTCTTGTGACCAACGGCACTCCCGGGATTTTGGCCGAACATTTAAAACAAGATTTTCCGGAAATAAAACACGCCACAGGTACCTCAAGGGTAGGAGAGTCACAATTATCGATTAATGACCAATCCTTCAAAGAGAATGGATTACATGTGGATGTAGATTTCCTCAAGATGTTCTCCTATCCGCTCATAGCCGGTGATAAGGAAACTGTGTTAAGAGATAAATCTTCTATTTGTATCTCTGAAAGATTGAGCGCCAAACTTTTCGGAGGTGTCGAATCAGCCGTGGGCAAGACGATTCGTTACGAAGATCGTCGAGATTTTGTGGTAACCGGAGTGTTCAAAGATATACCCTTTAACTCTACACTACAGTTTGACTACTTATTGCCCTATGAGGTGTATAAAGAAGAAAACCAATGGGTTAATGATTGGAGAAACAATGGGCCTCATACCTTTATTATGCTACATCCGGGTGTAAATGCTGAAGAGGTAACGGATAAGATTGCGAATTATGTCAATGAAAAAGATGCAGAAAGAAACACTATTCAGCTCTTTTTAAAAAAATACTCCGAGCAGTACCTGTACGGTCACTATACAGATGGTTATCCTGATGGTGGTAGAATAACCTACGTACATCTCTTTACAGCTATTGCTATTATGCTCTTGGTGATCGCCTGTATCAATTTCATGAACCTATCGACAGCTACCGCGTCGAAGAGAGCTAAGGAAGTTGGGGTTAGGAAAGCCATTGGTGCTCAACGCGGTATTCTCGTGCATCAGTACCTAACCGAGTCTGTTTTGACCTCATTTTTTGCAGCTTTAGTAGCCTTAATACTGGTTTTTTTACTCTTAACCCATTTCAATCAGGTTACCGGTAAGTCTATCGCTTTTGTTCTGACTCTACCGAAAATCGGTTTACTCCTAGCTATTGTATTGATCTCCGGAATATTGGCAGGCAGTTATCCTGCCATATACTTAAGTCATTTCAATCCTACCGCAATTTTTAGAGGAGGTATCAAGAGCTCTGTTGGAGAGGCATGGGTACGCAAAGGTTTAGTCATCTTTCAATTCACAGTGACAATTGCCTTAATGACCGGAGTGATCATGGTGCAGAAGCAAGTGCACTACGCTTTCAACAAAAACTTAGGGTATGATCGTGAAAATGTGGTCATTTTCCCTCAGGACGGTAACATTCCTGGTAAGCGCCAAGCATTTTTTAACGAACTCAGGTCAATGCCGGGTTTAGCTAGTGCTAGTAGTTCAAGCCACAACATGTTGCAACAAATGACATCCACAATGGGGCTGACCTGGGAAGGTAAGCTTACAGGGGATGAGGTGCTCTTTGAGAACGTGCGGGTAGATGAGGATTTCCTTAAAACCATGGGAATGACATTGATTACAGGACGCTGGTTTAGCAAAGAGTTCGGTGCGGACACCACAAGGGTTGTGATCAATGAAGCTGCTTTGAAAGTAATGGGTTTTGAGGCAGAAGAGGCCATAGGTCAGAGCATTCGACTTTGGGATCGCTATAACCTTCAGATTATTGGGGTACTACAGGACTTTCATTACGAGTCCATACACACTGAGGTAAGTCCTTCTTTTTTCTGGCCTCAAGACAGGCGCTTGAGATTTGTCGCTGTTCGACTAAAGGATGACAATCAATTCGAAACTATCAACTCAATTGAAAAACTATATTCCTCCTTTAATCCCGGTTTTGTGTTTGATTATATGTTCCTCGATAGAAGCTATCAAGAGCTTTATGATTCTGAAAAACAGGTGAGCGAGCTATCTTCCTATTTTGCGATACTGACGATACTTATTTCCTGCCTTGGATTATTTGGCTTGGCTGCTTTTACAGTCCAGAGTAGAACGAAGGAAATAGGAATTCGAAAGGCCCTTGGTGCATCTTCTGGTAGAATTGTCTTGATGTTATCTTCTTCTTTCACCAAGCTAGTGGCCATCGCCTTGTTAATCGCCGTACCTATTGCTTATTATGCTGTAGACAACTGGCTTGATTCATTTGCCTACAAAACAAACATCAGTGCATGGGTATTTGCCGCCTCCGGGTTCTTATCGCTACTAATCGCTTGGATCACTGTCAGCAGCCAGACGCTGAAAGCCGCACGAATCAATCCTTCTCAAACGCTTAAGCAGGAGTAACTGGATAACTAATGTTTTGGCCGATACAGGGGCAATTCATCGTCTTCGATAGCGTCTAGACTAGGTGTTCAATCTAGTACCTAATTGGTGCATATATGCAGGTTTTTATAATTGGTAAAATGCGATGGTGCTTAATAAAGAAAAGTGATGGTTTCCTAAATGTGCATTTTGAAGTAAACGTATCACCCAAACCGCTGTGCGTCAAGTGTAGAGAATACTTAGGTTTGAAACTTGTAGCTCATTGTTAAAAGCTTACAGCCACATCTGTAAATGTGCCAGATAGGTTGGCTGTGGTTTCTCCGGTACTTGCACTTGTCCAGACGAAGGAACCTGAAACTAATCCGTTTTCTCTATCCACTTTTGTAAATGTCACAGTCAATACCCCGCTGGGAGGGTTATTGATATCACCATTAAAGGTCATGGCACTTTCATTGTAATCTCTCCCGACTTGAAAAACATAATCTGTACCATCTTCTCGTAAATCCTGATTATCATACTGGTTCGCTCTTGCTCGGATTTCATATCTGTCTGATCGGGTACCCTCAAATTGATAAGCAATGAATATGTTTTCTCGAGTAAAGCTGGTATTCGACTGAGTAATCGGTTGCACATTGTAGGCATTAAGTACCGCATTAAAGCACTCTCCATTGACCTGGCCATTCAAGCCACATGCATCATCATCTCCACAAGCAAACAATAAGGATGTTCCAGCGAACAGTAGAACTAAGTAATTTCTCATAACGTCTTTAGATAAATTGATTGATAACTATTACTGTTGCTATTGTTATAGCAATGAATAACCGTCTTCTGCTAAATGATTATTCATGGTAAAATTGTACTTGAAATCATCTGAAGTACATACCCTCCACATTGTAATTTGTATACCATGAAACCCGTAGGTTTCTTTAGTCGAGGAATTTAGATGAGATAAGCCTCGATCCGTGTACAAGTTAACAGGATGAGTAGCCTCTCCAGAACCATTATAGCTTAGGACAGAAGATTATGAAAAGTGATGGTTATTATAGCAAGAGAGCTTCTGGTTGGATTTGTGTGGATGGTCCGGATAGGTGTAGAACTACATAATGTTGATAGACCTATTCCTCATAATCATTGGCTCACTGGTTTGTGCCCTCACGAACCAAAACTTTCGAACTTTTAAAGCTCCTCCACTATATGCGCTACAAATGGAAATCCGTCCAGCACCAAATTCATAGATGCAGTTGGTGCGTCGATTAAAGATCAGCAATTTCGTTCACTGCTATGTCCGCCATGGCTGAACTTGCAGTGAACCTATATCACAAAGTTGCACAAAGGTCCCAGAGTTACACAAAGCCATTGACGTCCAGCTTTGTGTAACTCTGTGCTTCTCAATGTACTTTGTATAACAGCTGATCAGGTCTCAATATTGGCTCATGTCTTAAGGAGTAGACCGAGTAATAGTCAGTGTTAACCAAACTCAAAATTGAGAATGGGTGAGGAGACGTCCCACTGCATTGGTTCGTATCCTCATGAACTAATCGCCCTCACCATTCAAAGCTCGTCTCCAATATGCTTCAAAAAGAGGAACCTTTCAGAAGCGACTTCATAGAATGCTGCCGATAAGTATTCATGCTTGTAGAACCTGGAAAGCATCTTTGCGTTAATCAATCAGGATTTTTCTGACATGAGAGGAGTTATTGTTTTATTAAGTCATTTGTCTGTTTTCTTATCCTTTGGTCAAGAGCATTTGAATAAACAGATTGATGAGATTGTTTCACTACATTATAATCATAGAACATTCACTGGTGTTGTGTTGGTTGCAAAGGATGGTAATCCGATTTATCAAAGCGGTTTTGGTAAAGCTTCAATAGAATGGGATAAGGACAATCTACCAGAGACCAGGTTTGTTCTAGGATCCATTTCCAAGTCTTTCACGGCAACCCTGACTATGAAACTTGTTCAAGAGGAGAAATTGGAGTTAGATGAAACCATAGATTATTACATAAAGGATTTTCCTAAGGATAAGGCACGTCGCATTACAGTTTTTAATCTTCTGTCCAATACTTCCGGTATACCCAATTACTTCATGTTGCCAGGATGGACAGAAGGAGCGTGGAACCGTGAAGTCAATAAGAAGATGTTTGTTCAGGAGCTTGGTAAGCTTGAATTACAGTTTCCATCAGGTTCGGATTATCTATACTCTAATTCAGGATATTATCTTCTCGGTTTGATAATTGAAAAAGCAACAGGGTTGGACTATGAATCAGCACTTCATAAGTATCTGCTAGAACCCCTCAATATGAGGAATACAGGTATAGCAGCAAACCATTCGGTTGTTCTCCAAAAAGCGACAGGATATAGGTTTGATAAAGGTGGTGGCTACAGGGTTCAGGATTATATCAATATGGACCTTTTCACTGCGGCGGGAAATGCATATTCAACGGTCGGCGATTTGTTAAAACTAGATCAGGCACTTTACGACGAGAATTATCTTAATCAGGCCCACAAAGCAAAGCTTTTTGACCCCTTATTTCAAAATGGATGGACTGTGGATTCACTTCAAATCTCTGCTAGCAAGACATTACATACAGTAAGCTATAATGGTCAGATTAAGGGGTATAGCTCGATGCTTACCCGTTTTGTGGATGAGGGATATACCATTATCATCTTAAGCAATACTGGAACAGGTTACAATGCTAAAATGAAGCTTACCCAGGACATTGCGAGTATACTAGAAGGTGAAGCCTCTCGAAATAACAAGTTGCCACTTTCTCTCTTATTTACTAAGTCAGTTTATGAGCACAACCTTGAACAAACTATACAATCACTCTCTTTGACTGATCTACCTTTTTCTACAGATAAGCGTTTATTAAAGGAATTGGGCCAGCAACTGGAATGGTCAGGACTTGAGGGTCAAAGTAAGATGATATTGGACTTCACGAAACAACTGTTTCCTGAATAGACTCTTGTTTGAACTGTTAGCCGATCAGCAGGATCGTTATTGAATATTATACAAGAGTCTTCCGTTTGAGAGAACTCCTTGTAGACAAGAAGAACTCGTATTTCAGAATTAGATAACAACGTTCTCTATCTTGTATTAATCATCGTAACAGTTTTCTTTTTTATCTTAAACGACTTCTTGGAGCAAGCTCTACTTTAAAATTGACATCAGAACTCGAAATGTGGGATAGGTGAAGAGACGTCCACCATTGTTCCGTTAGGGTCTTCAAGCAATAGCCTTCGCTGGCCGTAGAAGGTGTTTTCTGGTTCACTTAGGATTTTGAGCCCTTTGGCCTTGGCGATCTCAAATACTTCATCAGCGTTATCCACGACAAAGGTGATATAATAACCTCCATTGTTGGGTTGAGTTGATTCGGGTACGATGGCATGGCCTGCTTGTATGATGCCGAGCTCAAGTTGCTTGTCCTTGGAGATCAAGTGAATGAACCAATCACTTTCAAAGTCTACCTCAAAGTCAAATAGCCTGGTGTAGAATACTTTGCTCTCCTCCAGTTGGTCAGAGAGAATGTTGGTCATCATTCTGGTAAGTGTCTTCATTTAATCCGGTTGATTTAGTTTGAAATTCACGATAGTTGCCAATACGAGGAATGAAGCCAGAAGATTACTTTTCTATCTGGCCGGTGACATTCTTTGAAGACTAAAGACACTATATGATCATTCTAATATCTAAGATGTCAAGGGTCAGTAATTATCGATACATTAATGAATCATTCTTCCAGTCCTGATCTTCATTTTTCGAGAAGTGCTCAAGTCAAGTTGATTGATTACTCTTATTGTTTCCTGAAATAGACGAAAGACTTCAATACTATTTTCCAATCATCATTGATTTTCTGAAGTTCTAAGCAATCGATATAGTGATTGTCTTCTCTTGGGATTTTGACAAATGCCATCGCCAGTTGATCATCTATTACCTCCAGCGTCTGGATCTCATAATCAATACCATAGCCCTCGTGAGGCCTTATGTTGCTGACTAGTTCGGATAGCTTCATAGATTTAAGTTGCTCCTGTTTTTTTTCCTTATCGACCCACAGGATTACTCCAGCTTCCATGTCAAATGCTTTTTTGAGTAGTTCAGGATCTCCGTCACGCCATCCTATGATGTAATTTCCAATAGCTTCCTCTATAGTTATGGGATTGCCCTGTCGCCCCATAGCGTCAAAGCCATTTGATAGAAGCATCAAAAAAAATAGAGTGCAAATGGAGAGCATGGAGTGGATCATAGGCATTCGTTTGTTGATAGCATGAGCCTTAATATTAACACATACGATTCAGGAATACCCCTACATAAGTGCTTTCTACACTTTCACTCTTGATTTTGGAATTCTCATACTCCAAATGATAATACTCACGCCAAGCAGTATCATTGGTATGCTCAGCATTTGTCCCATATTGATCGCCAACCCCTCTTCAAAGGCCACTTGATTTTCCTTGAGAAACTCGACCATAAACCGCTGGAAGAATATCAAGGAAAGGCCAAATCCGAAAATAAGGCCATGGTAGTTTTTCCAATTGGTGTTCTTCCAGATCGAATAAAGTACAAGGCAAATAATAAGATAAAAGATAGCTTCATAGAGTTGTGCTGGATGCCTTGGTAGAGGATCAACTCTTGTGAAGATAAAGGCCCAGGGCACAGATGTCGGAACCCCGATGATTTCTGAGTTCAAAAGGTTGCCCAGTCTTATGAAGCACCCCAATAAAGCGGCTGCAATCGTCAGTCGATCAAGCAGCCAAAGCATAGGCTGATCATATTTACGGATGTACAAATACAGGGCAATGAGCGCTCCGGCTACACCGCCGTGACTAGCCAAACCTGCTAAACCAACGAAATGAAAATGGGGCTCCAACCTGAAGGGAAGTAACTCAACCGGGTTGTTCCAATAGTGTATTGGGTCATAGAACAAGATATGACCTAAGCGGGCGCCAAGGATTATGCCGATAATAAGGTATTGTACTAGTCTATCGATTTGCTCAACAGTTAGAGCCTCCTTTTGACATAGATGACAGAGCAATTTGTAGCCGGCTATCATCCCGGTAGCCCACATGAGTCCATACCACCTTAGAAATTCGACACCTGGAAAAAGGAAAGGGCTGACATCCCAGATGACATAGGAAAGACTTGTAGGCATGGCTAGCCGCCGTTACAGCAGATGAAGAGGATCAGAAACATAGCCAGGTTCATGGCCAGTCTCGCTATGCGATGGGTTAGCGCAAGTGGCTCTTCAGCAGCTAAGGCCTCCAAAACCTTGGCGGTTTCAAAAGGCTCAAGTGAGTTTTGAAGTTTATAATGTTGCCAGGTTGGCTTCAAGTCATCTAAGTTCATAGCTATAAGTTTTGACCTTTGACTTCCATTCTTTTTTGATCCGACTCATTCGAGTAGTGACATTACTCTGAGTGAGTTGCATCATCTCAGCTATCTCTTTGGTACTGTATCCTTCGAGGTATAGTATGACTAACGCCTTATCTACCTTTTTCAAAGACTGGATTAATTGCTTTAGAAGGGCTAAATCATCATCATGAAATGAAGTGCTTATGCTCTCATGGGTTGGTGTAATACTTTCCTGCTTTGGTCGCTTTTGCTCTTTTTTGTTTTTAGAGAGCAGCGTATTGAGACCTACTTTATAAATCCATGTGCTGACCTGGGCATCTCCTCTAAACGTATCGAACGATTTCCATAGCTGGAGAATGATGTCCTGCTCGGCATCCCGCTGATCGTCCACCTGTGTATAGTAGACTTTGCACAGGCTTTTGATGATCCCGTGATGTTTATCCAATACTTCCAGGAAACGCTTCTTTGAAGAATTCATCCTTTGTAAGTGCTACTATTGAGGTTAGTAGCCTAATAACGGATTTTGTCACATCAAGATGGAGATTTTTTTAGTACCTTTTTCTTTCACTTCCGTGAATGACTAAATAGAGTTCAATACTTCAGCTGCAGTGAAAGCTGTGGACAGTCAAATGAATCGCCCTGATGACAGTTATCGAACTCCAAGGTTAGGCTTGGGACTTCAGATACCCTGAAAGTGATTTGCTCGGAATTTTGAAATGATTTGATAAAACCATTAGCCATTGCTGAGGATGAGATTCCAAACTTAGTCCGTGTCAATTGCTTTAGACCAGCTTTATGATTCATTGGTTCTACTGAGGCTTTTTTCGGTCCCCGAATAGGTAGCCTGAAAGTCCAGGGAAGTGTAGGTGCATTTGGCTGTGAAAGCACGTCCATGGTCGTACCCGACGGAAAATAGTCTGGCTGATAAGGAGAAGCATTCTCGAATATTGCATCCGTTTTAGAAGTGTTGACCAGACAAAGTCCGAACCTTGAACTTCCGTTCATGGCGAATTGCGATCTCTCTGAAAGTCCGATAGCCTTTGCCGGACCCGACTCCAACTCTCTACGATCATGTACCCAAAGCAACTCCAGGAAGCAATTCTCAAAATAGAATTTCCTGTTGATGGTACCCTGACCTGGGTGAGCACGGCTACTTCCTTCGGCTAGGCAAAGTTGATCAAGTCGTCAGCTTCTTGGCCATGTCCATCGGAGAATATGAAAATGTGGTCTATCTGCATTTAATCTGGGGAGTGTGTTGACCTAACTGAAGCTGTCGGATATGGTTTTATCACCGCTGCTCGGCTAACAGAGAGTGATTGTGGATTTAAGCATAACATAAGATAAAAATAAATACTGTTACTGCTGATAGCTATTTGATAACCCAATCTGCGTCAAATAATTCATGAAAATTGCGTCTAAGCAGCAGTAAGTGTTTTTTCCAACTTTGGAAAGGCCTCAGAGTGAGGTTTTTAATTCTTATAACATTTCTAAAGCAATTTTTATGAGAGAACGTTTACTAATGTTCCTGGTCCTATGTGTTTGTACGACACAGCTGACCTGGGCACAAGAAAGAACGATCACAGGTACGGTGATCGGAGATGACGGACAAGGGTTGCCTGGAGTGAATGTGATTGTTAAAAATACAACCACAGGCACGACAACTGACATTGATGGCAACTACAAGCTGCAAGTGGATGCAGAAGCACAAACGCTTGTTTTTTCATTTATAGGGCTTCAAACGCAGGAAGTCCTGATAGGAGCAAGATCGGTCGTAGATGTAGAGTTGAGTTCCGATCTACAGCAGCTCAGTGAGGTGGTCGTGACGGCCATTGGTATCGAGCGCGAGAAGAAAGCGTTGGGTTACGCAGTGTCGAATATTGGGGGAGAGGCGTTGAAGCAGCGCTCCGAACCTGACCCAATTCGTGCCCTTACTGGTAAAGTACCAGGTGTAAACATCGTTGGAGCTGGAGGCGGAGTAGGTCAGGCGACCAATATCACCATTCGCGGTAGCTCCTCTATGACAGGTAACAATCAACCACTATTTGTAGTGGACGGTGTACCCTTTGATAATTCGGTCACACGAACTACTGATGACTTTCAACAGGGTAACCCCAACTCGAACAGGGCTTTCGACATTGACCCCAATAACATAGAATCAATGACAGTCTTGAAGGGAGCTTCGGCTGCAGCACTCTATGGTTCAAGAGCAGCTAACGGAGTAATTGTAATTACTACAAAAGCTGCTGCTCGAGGGCAGAAGAAAGGGCTGGAGGTGACTTACAGCACTTCTTACAGTCAGGAGCGCCTGGCAGGAAAGATCGACAAGCAGACCGAATGGGCGCAGGGCGCGAATTTCGGCTCTAATCTCTATGTTTTCAATAACGGTTTTTTTGGTACCTGGGGGCCCAAGTACAGCGATGTTAATGCTGAGATTGACTGTGGGTTTTGTGGAGATAACCTCTTTTACCTGGAAGGGTCTGCTGGCATTTTACACCCCTTGTTTAGTAAGTATGGTTCAAACGAGTCAAGTCCCAACTATGCCGGTGATCAATATCCTGAAATATTGGATTTGGTCGACAGGGTGAGCCCTGATGCAGATAACTTCAACAACTTCTGGCAAAATGGTCAGGTGACCGAGCACTCCGTACAGATCAACTCTGGAGGAGAGAATACAAGTCTTACAGCGGGCGTATCCCGAATGAACAATGAAGGAATTATTCCATTCTCTGAGATCACACGTACAAGCATGAACTTTGGAGGGCGTGCCCAACTGAGCAATGGTGTATTTCTTAATGGCAGTATTACATATGTTGATACTGACCAGCGATCTGCAGCTCAGGGAGCAGAGATCCAGTCAGGTGGTGCTGCAGGAACATCCTTGGTAGGTATGCTCTACCTCATGTCCCCGACATATGACTTAACCAACAATCCATATGTCAACAGAAGAACAGGAGGGTCTATTTACTACCGTAATGGTTTTGACAACCCCTATTGGGTGGCGGAATTTGCGCCGATCAACTCATCTGTTAACCGCTACTTTGGTAATGCCACAGTAGGGTATGAAATCCTGGACTGGTTGACAGTTACATATAAGTTTGGTTTCAATGCTTATACAGATCGTCGTTCAAGCGTAGTACCCGCAGGTGGCGAAAACATCCCGGCTGGTCAGTATACAATAGATGACATTTTCCGTGAGGAGCTCGATGGCAACCTGCTTATTACCATAGATCGTGATCTTTCCGCTAATCTCAACCTGAGAGCTATGATTGGACACAATGCTAATCAGAGGACTCTCGAGCAAACTACCATATTGGGTAACGGTATTATAGCCAGAGGTATCGACAGAATTACTAATACCAACAGTCAATTGATGCAGCGCGATGAGTTCCAACAACAGCGTTTTCATGGTGCTTTTGCAGACATCTCATTGTCTTACCGCGACTGGGCCTTTATCAACATTGTAGGACGCAATGACTGGTCTTCTACATTGCCCACTGAGAACAGAAGTTATTTCTACCCTGGTGTAAGTACAAGTTTCGTACTCTCGGAGGCACTTGAACTGCCTGCCGTAGTTAATTTCGCAAAAGTACGAGCTGGGGTAACAAGGGTAGGTAATGAAGCTGGTCCTTATCAGACGACTACTCCTTTCCAGATCAATAGTCCCTATACCAATTGGCAGTTTCCCTTCAGCAGTGCCAACGGACGAACGTACAACATTGCCAATCAGGCAGAGATTCTCGGTAGCCCTTCGTTATCACCAGAGTTTACTACTGAGTATGAAATAGGAGTTGAGGTGAGCCTGTTCAACAATCTTGTTGGATTGGATGTCACTTATTACAATCGAATAACGACTGATCAGATCATTGAAGTAGATGTACCAGCATCTATTGGCTATAGAAGATCGATCACCAATGTGGGGCAAGTCGATAATCGCGGTTGGGAAATTGGTCTTGACCTGACACCAGTTGATTTGGCCAATGGCTTTAAGTGGAATATCTACACAGCCTTTACGCGTAACCGCAATGAGGTGGTGGATATTGGGGACGCTGAACAAATACTCGTAGGTGGTTTCAGTACTCAAGGTATAGTCCACCGACCGGGCCTACCCTATGGTCAAATACTAGGTACTGACTGGCAGAGAGATGTAGAAACCGGTTTGCCACTCGTCAATCCGGCTAACGGAGAGATATTCATAGACAACACTGTTCAGGTTATTGGAGATCCTAACCCAGACTATACGTTGGGTATCACTAATAGTCTGTCGTACAAAGGGTTGTCTTTCTCAGTTCTGGTAGATTATACGCATGGCGGAGACATGTATTCGCTAACTGCTGATCAGACGCTGAGCCGTGGTATCCTTGATGATCCGTTGAACACCGACAGAGTCCCTCGACTAGGAGATGGCTTCCTTGGAGATGGCGCGGGTAATGCATTGCTTGATGAAAACGGTCAGAAGATTCGCAATAGCGTCTTGGTTGACCCTAATACATGGGTATTCTTCAGTGGTTGGGCTGCTGGTGGTGCTGACTGGGTCTCTGTATACGACCGTACGACCATACGGATCAGAGAGGTGTCGCTTGCTTATAACCTACCAGAAACATTGCTTGACAAGACACCATTTGGAAGTGCCAGAGTATCGCTTTCCGGTAGGAACCTGTGGTACAAAGCGCCATACTTCCCTGATGCGATCAACTTTGATCCTGAGACCAGCGGACTAGGAGCTGGTGATACCTCCGGGGCATTCCAGGGATTTGATTATATGGGTATACCCTCCACTAGACGGTATGGTGTGAATCTTTCAGTCACTTTTTAATTAGAACTATCATGAATCGAAATATAAAAGCACTGCGTACGCTCTGGATCGTGCCAGTAGTACTGCTGATATCGTCATGCTCCGGAGATTGGCTCGATATCAACAATGATCCCAACAATCCGGTGGATCCGGACATAGAACTGTTGGTCCCATCGATGCAGACCGGTATGATCAATGTATTGGTTGACCGATTTGATGTGTTGGCAGCTGTAGGTCAAAATATTGAGAGTACTGATACGCAGTATGATCTTGGCTCTGACGGGGGGATTCCGCTAGGGTACGAAGAACTGTACGTTGATGCCTTGATCAATGCCCAGCGTATTATCAATGATGCCCCTTTAGTCGACCCACCTTTGACTACTCACTCGGGTATGGCAAAGGTGTTGAAGGCCTACATTTTCACAGTGCTTGTGGACCTTTGGGGTGATGCGCCTTTTGATGAAGCCTTGCTAGGGGCGGAAGGACCGGATGCACCTAAGTGGGAGAGTGGTGATGTATTATACCCTAAGATACTCTCGCTGCTCAATGAAGGGATCCAGGAGCTACAGGCCGGTGGTCTACCTCCACTGAATGACATCATCTACAACGGCAGTACAGACAACTGGGTGAAGTTTGCTAATACCATCAAACTAAAGATGGCGCTCAACATCAGTGATGCCGGCCTGGCTTCTCAGGCTATCAATGATGGTGTCATTGATTCCAATGATGATGATGCGGATTTCATCTTTGGCTCTGGACTGGCTCCTGAAAACCGACACAGGATGTATCAGCTGCACTATCAGAGTAATAAGGCTTTTTACATGAGCAACTATCTCATGTACACTATGTACAAGTCTTATGGCAATCCCGAGGAAGCAGACCTGGTAGACCCGCGGATGCGCTATTACTTCTACAGGCAGATCACATCTTTTGAAGATGCTGTGTCCACTGGCAAAGTGGTCCCTGATGACTTCCCTTGTTTCGGATACGGCTCAAGGTATAATGACCCTTCTACATGGCTTGTCACTTGTGCTTATGGCTATGTGGGTGACGGCTATATAGGACGTGATCATGGTGACGGACAGGGTATCCCCAATGATGGTGGTTCAAGGACCACATATGGTGCGTACCCTATCGGTGGAATGTTTGACGATGGTTCTGGTAAGACAGTGGGTCAAAGTGATGGAACAGGAGCCGGTATTTACCCGATCATGACCAACGCTATGGCCAACTTCATGAAAGCGGAAGCTGTGCTTAGACTGGGTGTTGCTGGTGACGCACGGACATTTATAGAAGCAGGCTTGCGAGCTTCTATCGAAGATGTGATGGCTTATGGTAGTACAGCTAACAACTTCAATGCGGCTCTGGCACCTACTGCTAACGATGTGGAAGCTTACGTTAGTGCCGTGATGGCGCGATATGATGCCTCTCCTGACAGTGGTACAGGAGATAATGCCGGTACTAAGCTGGATGTTGTGATGGAGCAGTGGCATATTGCCAATTATGGTAACACCATTGAGTCGTTTATCAACCTGCGCAGGACGAAACTTCCCTTCGTAAGGTCGGCAAACAATCTTACGGCCAGGATGTCCATCCAGCCTGTAAATACTTATCCACGCCGGATACCTTTCCCACAGAGTGAATTAGCTACGAATCCTAACGCTCCTGACCCTGATCAGGTAGTCTGGTTTCAGACACCCATTTTCTGGGATGATAATAACTACCCTGACCGGTTTTGACCGCTAAAACATGATAATTATGAATAAGCTATATAGATCTACATTATGGGCATCCCTATTGAGTTGCCTGATGCTAATATCTTGTGTGAATGATGATAATGTAAGGCATCCTGATTTTGTGACCCCAGTGACTTTAAAAGCCACGAATGTATCAGATGCCAGCTTTATCCTTCAGGACTTGGAGAACGAGTCGTTCTCATTCACGTTTGATTATGAGAACTATGATGGTTCGACTGATGGTCATCCATTCTTTGTTGGTAGGAGTGGAAGTTCATCATCATTGATTGATGCTACCTTGCTACTCTCTTACAATGGTACTGCTGGTAGACTTGGACCAGTGGAAATAACCAATGTTTCAGAAGCAGAAATGCCAATGGATCTTTTGTTCAGTTCCGCGGATCTGTTGAATATGCTAGGACTTACAGAAGATCAAATCGATGGAGGAGATCAGTTTGTGATCACCTATGAGTATACTATTGATGCGAATAATTCTGGTGAAGTCAGAAAGCTCACTACTCCGGGCTCTGATTGGTGTGGAGGGTTCACTCCTGAGGGTGAGTTCTGCTTTTTTGCGATTGATGTGGTATGTGAATCTCCTTTGGCTGGTACTTACGATTACAGCACCACCAACTTAGTATCTGGTGACGGAGCAAGTTCACCGGGTCCTGTCACAGGATCAGGAACCTTAGTGTCCGAGGCGGTTGGTGTCTATACGCTTGATGATGCCAGTTTTGGTTTGTTCGCTGAGTTGTACGGAGATGATCCCGCTATAGGACCAAAACTCGTGGACACTTGTGAGCTGATGGAGTATGATGACACTGCCGATCAGTATAGCGATACTTATGAGCTCACTGGGCTATCAGTCAGTGACGATGGTTTGTCTATCTCATTTAACTGGACCAATACCTTTGGAGATGGTGCTACTACTGTTCTAACGCGAACCGATGGTAACACCTGGCCTGAAGGACTCTTTTCAAACTAGTCTGAGCAGTAGATAAGTCAAGCAATTGGCCTTTCTGGTAAGTGATCATCTTGTGAACAAACCAGAAAGGCTTTTTCCTTTTTCGCATACCTCAGTGATCATGTAACACAATGTGAATTTTAACCTTGCGTCATGTTGCAAAGTGTCAATTTTGACCAATAAGATCGAATAGGGGTGGTTTTGTACCCCCATACAGTGGTAGTATTGATCAAAAAAGATCATGCTGTACAAGACTAAAATATGCATTGTGGAGAGGAATGAACTCCTCCGGACGAGTTATCATATGATCATTGATGGGCTTCAGGCGTATGAGGTAGTCGGTGCATTCGCTAGCTACGATGAGCTTGCCCCACATCTTATCAAATTGAATCCCAAGGTATTGATCATGGATGTTGATCAAGGAGGAGACACGGGTATTGAGTGCATATCTGAGATCAAAAGAAAGCTGCCTGAGGCTGAAGTGTTAGTTTTTACTGAACTCAAAGACAGGGAGTTGATCATGGATTCGTTCCGTGCAGGAGCGGGCGGCTATATTCTTAAAAATGCCAAGTCAATCGAGATACTAGAAGCACTCGAGGACATGAGACAGGGAGGTGCTCCCATGAGCCTTGAGGTGTCCAAGATATTGGTGGGTTTCCTTCGCAAGAACATGTATTCACCCTTAAGCAATCGTGAAAGACAGGTGCTTGAACTGTTCTCTGAAGGAAAAACATACAGCGAAGTGGCCTTTGACCTGTATATCTCAAAAGAAACTACAAAGTCCCATCTCAAGAATATCTACTCAAAACTCAAGGTACACTCAAAGAGCGATGCACTAAGGGTAGCCAAAGAAAATAGATGGATATGATAAAGGCAGACTCGATCTGGTTTGTTTATGTACGTGTTTGTGTTCGCGCTTATGGTACATAGCGGCATTATGAGTTTTCTCGTGAGGTCGAAACAATTGGAACTACTGAGGACCGTCAGGCTTCTGAGCGTGATCAATTTCTCTGTGCTAGTAGCACGGTTTTGGGCCAACTACAGTGTTTTAACAATAGGAGATCACCTTGTGCTGCCAGGATTAGTCTTTTCGATCATTATCTATATCGTCCTATTTTGGATGATGAAGGATACAGGACGAAAACGCATATCGGTTCATCGTGATAGCATGGACCTTGGAGTGATCAATAGCAAACAATTGTTTCTTAACCCAAACCTTACATTGGAAGATGTTGCCACCGAACTTGGCGTTCGATCTGAGATAATCACTTCTCGGGTTAAACGTGATGGCTATACGTCTTTCAAAGACTATATCAATCATCTTCGTGTGACGCATGCATCAGAGCTCTATAGACAATCGCCAAAGCTGATGGATGAGTTGGCCAAGGCATCAGGGTTTAGCAACCGTCAGACTTTCTTTAGGTCGATCAAAAAACATACGGGGCTTAGTCCTACTCACTATTTCAATTCTCTCGATGGTTGATTTTTATCAGTTCTTTATTGCACTGGCTATTATCCAGTTTAGCTTCCTGTTGATACAGGTGCTTTGGGCAGATCGATACAAGGACCTGAGGCGCATCATACCATTTTTAGTGGTTGTTGTGATTACTACTTGTCAGTTGTACGCATTGTGGTACCTGGATGGACCTACTCCAAGATGGTCCTATTATTTTCATACTGTACATCTGTTGCATCCGCTCACCCTTTTTTGGATCAGTGGTAGACCAATGAAGCCTTATGTAGACTGGGGCATGTTAGCCATTCTTGAGATGATTACGCTGGCTTCATATATTACAGGATATGCCTGGGCTATAGTCGAGACGTTAGCACTGATCTTTATCATTCATTTCATGATACGTTTGTATCCTCAGGATGATGCCAAATCCAGGTTTGTTTGGATCATACTGATCTTATCTTTTGTGCTCAGCGGGGTGAACATGCTGTTTGAGCAGGTTGGACTATTTGATTATCTGGCGGTAGACTGCTTTTGTAAGCAGGTAGTTATCATGTGGTCGACGCTCTGTTTTTACTTCACCTATCGCTGGGTCAATATCTCGCACCGACACAAGTCTTTACTTGACTATACGATCAATGCTAAGACAGAAGAAGAATGGACTGAGGAAGATGCAAGGTTGCTCCAATACGTAGAGGAGGAGATGAATGATAAGAAGTTCTATCTGCGGTCTCATCTGACCCTGGCAGAGCTTTCCAAGCAACTTGGAGTAAGTAAGAATGAAATATCAAGAGTGATCAACAGGGGGCATCACCAAAGCTTCACTGACTATATCAATGGTTTGCGTTTTAAGGAGCTATCTCGGTTATCAGAGGTTGAATTTGATCGTCTGTCAATAGAAGCCATTGCTATGCAGATCGGCTTTAACAGTAGGGTCAGCATGTATAACGCAGCGAAGAGGCTTTACGGATGCCCGCCTTCTGAGTTGGTCCGACATCCTGAGCGTATTGCACATCCGGTATTGGTTTGAAGGTCTATAGGCAATAACATGCTCTAAAAGTCACCACTTCAATGGTAAGTAGTATATACATATTCAACTTGCAGGCATTGTATCAACTAAATTGCCAGAGTCACCTGATCCCCACATAGCCTTCAGCAGCCTTGAAGAGCTTACCAGAATCATAACCAATACCATTCTTGATAACCATATTGATAGACCGAATGGCTGAAATGTCCCTGCTGATGTCTTTATCAAGGATAAGCAGATCTGCGATCTTATCCTTAGCAATGGTACCAATAGTATTATCCTGCTCAAGGTATTTCGCACCATGAAGTGTACATATTTTAATGGCCTCCGGAATCGTAAAGCCCATCTCCACGAAAAGCTCCAATAGCCGCATGTTGGCATAGCCAGCAACGATTCGTCCATCATAGGTGGGATCGGTACCCGCCACCAGAAGACCTCCTACATCGTAGAATTGCTTTTCCCAGACTTTGGCTTTGTTGAATAGCAAATAATCTATGGAGTCCTTACCTTGCTTACTTGCCCAACGTTTGAACACTTTCTCTTTAGCCGGTGGAAAAAGTGCGTCAATACCACCTCCAGGTACTACTTCACGATCCGTGTAAGGCTCAAAGACATTGATAGTGGAGGTAAGCGCGACTTCTGCTTTAACAAGATGATCGATGAGGTCAGCAACGATTTTTCCATCAACACCGGTTGCGAGTAAGGCATTCCTCATTTTAAAGGGATGGCATATATCTTCTTCCTTATCAGGAATAAAGTCTGCTGTGGAATAAAACCCATGTTCCAGGTTATCAATACCCAGGTCAGCTGCCTCTCTATACGTGATGGAGCAGATATGACCAGTGACCTTCATATCTCTGGCATGTGCTACATCGATGATGGCGCTCAGGTCCTCCCTTGTGATGAAGTTGTAAACCTTAACGGAGGTGCAGCCCATATCAGCGTAGAAGTTGACCGCATCCGCCGCATGAGCGCTGGAGTTAATCGTGGCTAGCTCAAAAACGCCTGTCCCCTCTCTATCGATATGTGGAGTGGTGACGTCTATTTTTGGGCCAGGCTTATCTCCTCGTTCAATGGCTTTTTTGATATTGACGTCAGCGGCGGGCATGATGCTACCGGCTGTGCGCATAGTTGTGACACCACCGGCCAGATATAGCTTAGGAAAGGAGTAAGTCATCTGATCCAGTCCATATGGTCCTCCAGGAGTGGTCTTGGGGTAAAACAAGTGCTCATGCAGCATCACCATGCCTGGCATGGCACTTTTGCCCGTGAGGTCTATTGCGGTAGCTCCATCAGGTACAGACAGGTCTTCACCTACAGCCATGATGGTCTCATCCTTGATTAGGATGTCCTGGTTAGTTACTGCCGCACTGCCTGTACCATCGAGGATGGTCAGATTTTGTAGGACATAGTGGCCCCTTGGCTGGGCTACATAGGATTGGGTCTCTTCCGAAAGGGAGGTCTGGGCCTTCAATTGAAAAGTGAAACCTAAAAGACAGAGCAGTTGAAAAAGCCTCGACATTGTATTGGTAGTTTTTATTGAAGATAGCCGAATTGAAGAAAGAGGCCCGAGCTTTTTATCATCAATATGGGTCTAGGTTTAATTTCGAATTTCGATTCAAAGAGAAATCTGGTGTAAAGCAACAAGTATCAAGTGGTCATTGAACCCGGTCTCTTATAAGACTGTCTCTATATGGTCACAAGACTGAGTCGCAGATCAATTTTTAGGCCCATCAGGAAAGAGTTCATTGGCTCGTTTTTCCATTTCACTTGCGATCATTTTGCCGCCCTCACCTTGCTGATGAAGCCGGTCAATGATATTGTGGTAGCTTCTCACATCTCTGTCTTGGCTCAGTTTGAAAACAGTATCGATTTCTTCTATCTCAATTTCAAAAGCTACTACTGCATGTAGTACCCCTTGTTTAAAGTTCTCATGAAGATTATTGAAAACAGTGGTTGAGTGCTCATTATTGTTTTCAAAATGAAGAGAGGTCTTTTGAAGTGCCTCTTTTAGAGAGACGTCATCCAGGAATCGTATTTTACCTTTGACGTGTACACTCATATAGTTCCATGTAGAAGGCATACGAGGATCATTATACCATGTACCACTTACGTAGACGTGTGGTCCAGTGAAAACAGTAAGCACATCTTGATTTTGTAAAAAGGCTTTATGATGATCGGTATTTTTCATGATGTGACCACTTAATATTTTTCGGCAATTTCTCTCCTCCATGAAGACAGGCACTTGGGTAGCTACTGGCTTTCTTTGAGCGTCACATCCTGTCAAGAAAGCAAATGGATGCTGGTGAATGAATTCTTTAACAACTTGTTCGTTTTGTTCTTTGTGATAGGGGAGATTATACATGTTTTTTGATTTAGTTGTACTTACCATTTTAAAAGCACCGAAAGCTTCAAATGATAGACAAGAAAAAAGTTACCCTATGACAACTAATCCATTTTCCGTATTTGCTTTCTTATTCGACTAAGTGAGGTTGGAGTGATCCCGATGAAGGAGGCCAGGTATTTTTGAGGAATGCTTTGTAGATAACCGGGTTTGTTGAGCAAATCCAGATATCGTTTCTCTGCTGAGTCCTTTTGAAGGGCTGTAAACCTACTGATGAGGTTGAGGATTACATCTTCCCAAAAGTTTCGCATCATCTCCTGCATTTTTGGTTGATAATTGTAAAGTTCATTAAGCGCTGTTTTAGGGAGATAAAGTACTTCAGTATCTTCTATAGCATGTAGGAAATAGTTAGAAGGCTTTCCGCTTATGAAACTATAGATATCAATAGCAGATGATCCCCCAAAGGCAAACCAAACTGATACCTCGACACCTTCTTTGAGATAGTATAACCGTAAACAGCCTTTTTCCACGAAGACAAGATCTTTACAGATATCACCTTGTCTAAACAGATGATTGTTTTTTCTGACCGCCTTAACTTGAAACCTAGAAGTAATGTCTTCTAATTCAGCATCATCGAAGTTGACATATTGGGAGATAAACTCTTTCAGACTAGTTCTCATACAGCACTTCAAGCTTGTCACTTAGGAAGAACGTCTTGCTAAAGTAGCGATCATCTTATCAGAAGCCCAATCGGGGAATGAACGAAGGCCAACTGTTTTGTACTGTATATGCTCTGTTAGCATCTGTTGGTACAGAGGAGCATTCAGGTTACTGCGATGATTTATCGGCTTGAAGCTTTGCAATCATGGCCGTCTCATGAACTAGTATCTTGCATGATTGAAGACTATAAACAAGATGATAGCAATTCTGATTTTTTTCTTTTGTAGTTCGACCTGTGTAGCACAGTATGACTATGGTTATGCTGACCCTTCCATTCCGGAGCTAACGCAGATGGAGTACTACCGAGGAGTTTGGAGTAACGAGATAGAGATGATGCAAGAAGGACAACTGGTCAGACTTGACTTTGAGTCTGAAGTCACGGGCCGTTTTCTGCAAGACCACAAGACCTTTCAGACGGAATTTACTGCTACCAATGGATTCTTCTCTACTGATATCAGAACGTATGACGTAACCGAGAAAAAGTGGCGTGCTCTTTTCCTCAATGCGGATGCACAGCGGTGGCATGAGTTCACCGTGGAACAGGTGGACAGTGAGATGATCACCATGGTGCCCGGAGGCTATAGTGGCAAGGAAGCTTTCGATATCAAAACAGTTGACCGGATCATCTCAAGTGATCACTATCAAAAACTAGTTTACCAATCTTTGGATAGTGGTGAATCCTGGGACTTGACTTACAGGATCAATGCCAGGAAAAGGGATGATCATTAGACTGGAGAAGATGGCCTCAGTATTTGCGAACGTTTCTATAAACGCAACAGGTTCGAGGCTTAGCCAATGAATGCCATAGCTCAACCCAGTGTTGATCATGTTTCCTTTAAATCCTGGTATTCGGATAAAAGGCTAAAGCTCAGATTACCCTTGGGGCATGTCAGAGTAAAATGCAATGTTCATTTTGCTAAATGCTTTATCTCGGTCCGGCACAAGTTCGGCATATGCTTCGCTTTTAAATACAGCATGTGCAGCATGCTTTGCCTCTTTCCCCTCAAACTCTACAATCATTGACATAAAGGTGTCAGTATGACCAACAACTGATTTGTCCTGCTTGATAATTTTAGGAACAGAACCACCTGCTTGCATTAACATAGGAATTACACCTCGAACATATCGTTCCAATGCGTCATGGTGCTCCATAATAGGCGTTGCTGTTACAAACAAATAGGTTTTACTGGTTGGTTTAGGATCAGGGATCTGGAAAAAGCTGACTACATCCGCACCTTCATCCCATCTGGGCGTCATTTCAATGGAAGAAATTTTCCAACCTTTCTCGGTTTCTATGTAACTACAAGTATAGAAGGCATTAAGGTTCATTACTTCATCTCCCCTTTTATGCCTTGCAAAGACATAGGTATCTCCGGACGCCTCTTTGCCATTTATTTCAAGGAGTGTATTGGTCATATAATGCTGAGTCACTAGGCCTTCTGTTGAAAAAAGATATTGCACCAATTGGGTGTATTCATCGACGCTCATTTCCTGACGGTCGCCCATTCCCCACTTTGAGTAATCTACACTAATAGTATCATGAAAGATGGACCGAAAGGTTTCCCAGTCTTGTTTATCAATCCCTAGGGCGTACTTGTAGTGTAATTCTTTGATGGCTTGTTTGGCAGCTAAAATTTCAATGTCCATGAATAATGTTTTGATAGGTTAAACTTCTTTTCCGTAAAGATTCACCTATCAAATACCAATACACTTAACAAATGATAAGTACGTTCTCAGCGTTTATCCCATCGAATTTTCCTGAGTCTACTTAAGGATACAGGTGTGATCCCAAGAAAGGTTGCAATGTCTTTGAGCTGAAAGTGTTGGAAGATCTCTGGTTGATTCATTTCTAAATACTCATACCTTTCAAGAGAATCCATGCTGAGCAACATTTTACGCAATTCAAATTCTTCAATATATTGATGTTCCGCCATGATTCTTCCCACACGTTCTATGGCATGAGATTGATCATATAATTTAGTTAGTTTGATATACGGAATGACGTCAAATTCGCAGTGCTCTTCGCAAATAACTGCCATATTGGAAGGTTCCTCTCGTAACAAGCTTTTATATACTGTGAACATAAAAGGAGCCACATAAAAATGAGTGGTTTTTATGCTTCCATCAATATTGTCAACCTTTCGAACAGCCCCTTTGCGTAAAAACCAGATGTCTTTGCATAGCATGTCAAAATCCAATAGCACGTCTCCTTTGTTTTTTGCTTCATGGAAGGTTAAATCATTGAAAAGCTTCCAGTCACTATCCGGAATACGACCTGTTATTTGTTCAAGGTATGCTCTCATAGCTTAGTTTTATGAGCAGTGAAGATATGAAAAGAAGAAACGGAAGTTTTTTGTCCTAATTGATCGAGTTTATAGATCAGAGTTATTGTTCACCCACTATCCGTAAGCTGGACCTACTAGAGTATCCAGTTGCAAATAGCTCCGTAGGCTTATGGATGATAGTGCTAGCTAGTATTTTTAAAGGTTTTTGATGTACTCTTTATATCCACTTCTATCCAAAACCTCCTTAACCGACATTTCATAAATGTCGAGCCAAGAATCCTGACCATGCTTTTGTACATAGAACTCTATAATGCGAAATCCAAGCCAATAGAAAAGCGTTTTTGGGAAACCTAATTCTTGATTCAGTTGACGTAATGGATCGTCATCTCCTTGATAGAAAAAGAATGGTTCACACTTTTCATAAACTTCTTTTTCATGATTGAGGTACCATTGCCAATCATCTTGGCTCATTTGTTCAACTGCCTGAGGTTTCGTGATAGATCCTTTGAAATATTTGTAGGTGTAGAAGCAAGCAAAGCCTTCATCTATATTTAATCTTAATGGAGTGTCCTTATCTGGGTCATTTAATCTTGTTGGGTTGCTTTTCTTGATTCTAAGTTTGTTTATTTTTTCAGATTCTGGATCGAATTGAAAGGATGGTCTCAGCTTTTTGTAGTGATGGATATCTCCTTCGTTAACTTGATATTAATTCTCTTTTGTTTAATGTTGAACGAGGCGCCATTTTCAAAGTATCCAGTCGCCCTTCTGTTTAAATTTCTCAAGTTTCGAACTCAGTGGTTCGTTTTGTTTCTGCCCTTGCAGTAGATATCTTCAATTCCTTGAAATTTAAATATCAGATACCGCATCATTAAGCCTTCTACCCTGGACGAATTCCAGTTCATTGAAGTGATCTATGCGCCCCTAGACTAATGCGAATATCGCTTCTTAAGCCGTGGCGACAATAAAAACGGGTAGCGCTGAGTCTATTTTGATATACTCTTCATAGCTATTATCATTCGAGAAACTAAGGCCTGTCTGAGCAATACAATATAAACAACATCAAATTTTTTCTTTTCTCTAAGTAGGATCGTTGACTTTCGTCTTCTGATGGTGTCTATATAAAAAGACCGACGAATCATTTCGATGCTTAGTTTGATACTATCCAGTAGGCTAGCCATTCTCATAGTACTGTGCAGCATAGTCTGCTTCAACACCACAGCGCAACATGATCACTCCACCTTGGAAGCGAAAACAATCCTATTGATTGCCGGTGTTCAATTTCAAAATTTCTCACTGCCATTAAGAGACATAAATAGCAATTTCACGCATCCTGGCCTTTTCGTTGGCACAGAGTTTTTCTATGATCAAGATAGGCAACTAGTGCAGCAGTTTACCCTTGGTGGATATCTGAACCAAGAAATGGGTAACGGTTTCCATGTCACGACGCAGTTTGGTTATCGGCCTAATCTGTTCAAGGACCTCTTTGGTGAAATAAAGGTCGGCATCAATTATCTGAGGGTATTCCATCCCACTCAAGCCTATGATTATGTGCATGGAGAGTGGGAAAAAACTGCTGGAGGTAAGTCACAAATCGGAATTCCCTTTGATCTCGGATTGAGTTACCGAATAGATTCAAGTACCAGCGAATTATCTCCTTTTGTCTTATATCAAATAACTCCGGCACTGTTTTATAATGAGACGCTTCCACTCAATATCTATACTAACATAATCATTGGATTGCGAATGCAACTCAAAAGCAGTTGAAATGAAAACCAAGTATTCAGATTCCTTTTGCTGGCTGACAGCATTCTTATTGGTTATGCTACTTAGCTGTTCAGAACTGCAAATGGATGCTCCTACTGAAAGCTGTGCAAATGATGAACAATTCAACATTGACCATCCAAAGGCCGAATTGCTCCAGCAAAAGCTTGATCAAATCATCGATTTGGGAGTCCCAGGGATTGTCTTGGCTCTGAAAGATGCGGATGGGACATGGGCCTCAACTTCAGGTCTATCCAAGATTGAGACCAACATGCCAATGGAAACATGTCATCTACAGTTTGGGCAGAGTGTTGCTAAAACATATATGTCTGCGGCGATTTTGCTTCTCTATGAGGAAGGTCGAATAAACCTCGACGAAAAAATAGCCAAGTATCTACCCGAATCTGTACTAGAAGGTATTGCCAATGCTAGCGAAGCTACAGTGAGAATGCTTTTGAATCATACATCGGGCATAGCCGAATACAATGATAAGCCGAGATACGTAACGTTCTTATTGCAGCATCCTTTACACGTGTTCACCATTGATGACTATTTGAATTATGTAAGAGGCGCATCTCCAAGATTTTCTGCTGGAGAAAATCATAGCTATACCAACACCAACTATCTGCTACTCGCTTTAATTGCGGATGAGATAACAGGGGACCACAAAGAATTTATCAGAGAAGAAATTCTATTGGCCCATGGCCTTAACAACTCCTATTATCATAATGAGGGCTTCATGAATTATCCTGACCTGGTGAATACCTATTGGGATCGATATAGCAATGGTAAGATTGAGAATTGCTCTGAAATGCATAGAATAAATGTAGGTTCATTAGTAGGCGATGATGGTATTATTGCTACCCCCTTGGATTACATATCATTTCTGGAAAAGCTCCTAACGAATCAAATGCTTGCTAAATCAACAATGGATGAAATGCTGGACTTTGTGTTTGCCAAACCAGATGGAGAAGATGGATATGGGTTGGGTATTAGTCAGGAGTTCATCAATGGTGAAGAACAGCTTGGTCATACTGGTGGTGGCTTAGGTGCCGGATGTATTTTAAGTCACTATCCAAAAAACGATACTTATTTCTTTCTAGCGATAAACCTGGGAGTTTCGATAACCCCTGGGATTGCGGATCCATTTGAAGAAATCGCAGATGAGATCTATGCAATACTTTTGGAAGATTGAAGAAGCTAATGCCACTTCGTAGGCCTGTGTTGGTAATGGCATTATGGACTGGAGACGGTTAACGATAGTGGTTGTCTTCATCATTACTACAAAATGGATCAAGTATTTCGAGTCTTAGCAGTAATTATTACATACCCGGCATCCAGTGACTCCTTATCTAAAACATCACGGTTTTTCTCTGCCCAAGCACCACTATCGATATCTTTTCTGAGCCGAGTTAGTCCTTCATGGTCATCTTTGATATTGATACAGACCGATATGGAATTGCGGTTTTGTTGGTCTAGATAAGCTTCTGGCCTTTTCCAGTAAGCGGCCAGGAAGCCGTCTTTGCAGTCCGCTGGGATGAGCAGCGGCGTACTTTCCACCTTATCAAAATGCCGTTTTAGCTCATCAAGTGTAGGGAAGTTTTGATCGTCATCGGTATGGATTTCCGGTAGGTAGTCACGCGTCAGCCAGAATGGACCAAACTCAGGATTCCAGGTGACTGCTACAAAGCGCTCTACGGTCACACGATTGATCTCATGAAAGGCCTTGGGCTTATCGGACCAATGGTGCATCGAGAGTATTGTGAGCGCATGGGTGAAGCTATTATCATCAAAAGGCAGCTGCTCAGCAGATGCTTGAACTACAGCATGAGCATCAGGCCTACGCTGCGTGATCATTTTGGCCGAAGGTTCGACGGCTACCAAGTCTGCATGGTCGGGCTCATAAGAGCCAGTACCAGCACCTATGTTGATGATACGCTTTGCCCCGATGAGTTGTGCATGTATCTGTTCCGCTATCCTCGGGTCAGTCTGCCGGGTCGTGGAATAGGTCGTACCAATCTGGTCGTATTTAGCGCTCATGGTTGATTTGTTGAAACTTTAGGCAAAGATAAACTGCCTTAGGTCCGGCTGAGAAAAGTCGGTGACGAGCGCATCGACATATTCTATAAACCTGTTTCTTCCACCGTTGGTAAAGGCTGCTACTTTCATGCCCGCCTGACGTGCTGCCTTTATGCCCGAATCAGAGTCTTCTATGGCTAAAGCGTCCGACGTTGTGACGTTCAGTTGCTTTAGCACAGATAGATACACATCAGGTGCTGGTTTGCCCCGGTCTTCATTCTCCGATGAGCAGATAGCATCAAAGCTGTCCTCAAGACCCGCTTTACTAAGTACTACCGGAATGATCTCCTCAGGCGCATTGGTTGCCAGGCCTAATTTCAGGCCTGATGACTTTAAGTCTTGGATCAAGTTGTTCACACCAGAAATGATACAATCGCTTGTGATGATGAGTGATTTGACTCTGTCAATGACCCTGCGCTCTGCCCTAAACATCGAAACATCATCACTCCACGGTGCTCTCGCATACCAGAAGGCGGCTACTTCTGATGTTGTCATCCTGCTTGTCTGCTGACACAGCTCTTCAGTCAAGGGTACCCCTAAAGAGGTGAAAACCTCTTGCTCCGCCTGACTCCAGAAAGGTTCTGAGTCGACGAGCACGCCATCCATATCGAAGATCACTGCCTTCATATTAATATTAAAATAAGCTTAGGCCTCTCGCAGTATCCTGGAATAAGCCTTCCAGGGACCTACATCTTCAGCATAATGCTTTACCATCACACGTGATAACTGATAGAGGTGACCCATATCATGGATCGTCCAGGTGGAGAGGTGTTGGCTCAGGGTGACTGTGCCCAGCTCCGGATGAATAGCCGTGCTGTCGAGCTGCTGCTCAGTAAGGTTCCAGGAACGCAAGGTGACTAGATTGTCTTTCCGCAAACGCTCGAATTCATCCAATAGCTGCTCTATTGTCTTTCCTTTCGACAGCTCTTTTTGTGCGAATCGATCAAACGGCTCGAGCAGCTTGCTACCCTCGTCATCGCTAATCATGATGCGTGCCCTTGGGATCCAGTCTGTAAGCTCCCCGTGTATCAGATGACCAATGATGTCAAAAGCACTCCATGTATCCGGCCCTTCGTTGATGTTGGTCCAGTTGTGGCCCAGACCGTAGTACAATTCCCGATAGGCCCTGGGTGTGCGCTCGAGCAGTGCAATTGATTTTTCGAGGTTGAAGTTGTTTGGCATATCTGTTCAAGATTAATCTGTCATGTTCAGCTACTATGACGCACTTAAGCGCTCAAGGATGCTTGAAAAAGTAAGTTAATCTAATCCTGATAAGTAACAGGGTTGTGGGATCGATCACATCATTGGCGTAGCGAGCTTGGTTGGCTCAAAGGTTTCTTACCAACCTGATATAATTGTAAATGCGGAAGGCATCTCCTTGTGGTCCGAAACCGTCCGTGTATTCGGTGGGATCGCCGGTTTTAGGATCACTGCGCTGAGAACCAGCCCCATGCACATTAGTCCAGCCATTTATATTGCCCAGGCTTCTTCCAAAGGCGACATAAGCAGCGGCACCTCCCTAAGTGTTTGACGTGTTAGCATGTGTAGTGCTACTCCAATAGAAGGCATAGTCTGTGATCTCTTCGTCTTCTTCGCAACTTGATATCGCTATCGCAATCATAAGCAGCATCAAAGGAATGATGGGTTTTTTTACCTGATTTTTCATAACATAAGTCTTTGTATACAAGACGTTCTTGTTGCAGAATACCCAACTGAGAGCCGACCGTTTTACCCTACCGGAATAGCTTTTTTCCATCTTCAGAATGATATCACCAGGCTACACTGTTATGAGGCTTTGGCCGTGGTTCAGATGCCTTCTTAGTCCGTCTTTTAGGACATTCAAAACCTGTTATATGGTTAATGAGTCGATACCCATGCTCTCCAACAGCTTGATTGCGAAAGGAAGAACAATTCTGTAAAAACTTCACTAACATAGAGACCGCTATCGGGTACCGGACGAATGACGATCCTTTTGCGATAACAATAGGCTTAAATCTCCTTTAAATACTATTTTTAAGTTTGAAAATACCAGTGAATGAGTCTAAAGCCGACTACTCAATACACTAAAAGTGGGAGCATCAATATTGCCTATCAAGTTTTTGGTTCAGGTTCCAGGGATTTGGTATACATACCTGGATGGATATCTAACATAGATTTGATGTGGGCCTGTCCCGAGCTGGTTCATTTTCTCCTGGAGCTGGGCAAAATGGCGCGTGTTATTCTCTTCGATAAAAGAGGTACGGGTCTCTCTGATCGAATTGTAGAGTTTTCTACTCTGGAAGAACGCATGGGTGACATTCGTGCTGTTATGGATGCAGTGGGGTCAAAGAAGGCAGTACTATTTGGCCACTCGGAAGGAGGGTCAGTGTCTGCTTTATTCGCGGCTACCTATCCTGAGCGAACTGTGTCATTGATCACGTTTGGGATCTTTGCCAAGAGGAAATACAGTCCGGAGTATCCCTGGGCTCCAACAGACGATGAACGGCAGGTGGTCTATGATATGATCGAGACCAGCTGGGGAAGTGGAGATATGAACCTTGAATCGCTGGCTCCTTCCAAAACTGATGATCAATCTTTTATGGATTGGCTGGCCAGCTATTTCCGGTCTGGTGCAAGCCCTAGTGCCGCTTTGGTTCTCACCAAGATGAACACTCAGGTGGACATCATCAATATCCTCGGGTCGATAAAGGTACCTACGCTCATCATGCAGCGAACGCATGATGTGGATGTCAAAATAGAGGAGGGCAAGTTTATTGCTGACCGCATCAAAAACTCGAAGTTCATGGAGTTTGACGGTAGTGACCATCTGTTCTGGGTTGGAAATTCAGAAGAAGTACTGCAAGAAATGAGGAAGTTCCTCAAAGAGGTCACCCCGGACCAAAGCTATGAGGAGAAGCTGTTTACCATAGTAGCGGGGAGGTTTATGAATGATACTGATGAAGCGGATGGTAAGCGACTGATCAGGGAACTCATCGAAAACGCTGGTGGTGGTAATATCCAGTTTTACGATGATCAGTTCATTTCTACTTTTAGTGGTGCCAGCCGGGCTGTCCATTGCGGAATGGATTTGGTCAACTTCATGAAGAGCTTTGGTATCGATATTACAGTGGTTACCGATATGCGAGTGGGTACCCCCAATGGTGATCAATTGATCAGTGTCGAGAGCATGGACTTCATCGAACTACTACTTGATAGGACGTTGGTCCACCAGGTTTTCGCGACACAAGCAGTGAAGTACTTGCTGTCAGGTACAGACATTCATTTTTCAGAATACGAGCAGGTAAGTTCAGAACAGAACAGCACTATACTGTACAAAGTCACCGACCCTGACGAGGAGCCGGTTGATTTTGGAGTTACTCCTGTGCTGAGAGGTGATTCTTTTTTGGAGGGCATCCTACAGGTCATAGAGCAGAATTACGAGAACGAACATTTCAACATCGACATGCTCTGCAAGGAAGTCGGGATCAGCGAAAGGCATTTGCAAAGAAAGATCAAGGCAGTGACCAATAAGTCACCCAACCAACTCATATCGAGCGTCCGCCTACATAAGGCAAAAGAGCTGCTGGGACATAGCGCCAACAATATTTCTCAAGTGGCCTATATGACAGGGTTTAACAATCCTTCTTATTTCGCCAAGTGTTTTAAGAGAGAGTTTGGCAAAAGCCCGTCTACCATTACTGCTTAATTCTACTTCGGCACTCTAGTTCTGATATCACATAAAGCCTGCCTTATGGCAAGGCAGGCTTGTCGAATGAGCGTCAATGTTTTTAGAACCTCGACCTGATACAAAACTTTATTAGTGACATAAAATGTCAAACTTGAACTGGTTTGACCTTCTGTTAAAGACGGTTTTGTACTATAAATTGGCGGAATTGTACTAATTCAACTTGAGAGAACGTCCTATTTTCGTACCCGAAATATTATGATGTAGTAGGAATCTAATATGTATTGACAACTAGCATACAGGGGCCTAAATCTCTGTTTTACGCGTATATGGTGTGAAACAGGACAAATGAACTGGGCTTTTGCCAGTCCATCAGTGATGATGTTACGTGATATACCCGTGAAAGTGGTACCTCATTTTTTTGTACGGATTTGACGGAGATAAAAGAAAGGCATGGTGCTGGAAATATTAAGCAGTTCAATTCTTCAATTGACCTTTGAGATGGAGTCACTTGACATTATGCGTTCCTCGAAAATGTAACCCTTGTGGTAATGAAACCTATTTATATTCTCGCTGTATTCGTTTTATCTCTCATTAGCTTCAACCGTTCGTTCGCACAGAACAGATGCTTGATTGATCATGGAATGATCGAGTTTAAATCGGAGGCCCCTCTTGAGCTCATCAAAGCGAGTACCTCCCAATTCATTGGCATCCTGGACCTGGAAAGAAATGCCTTTGCTGTTTCAGTACCCATTTTTTCTTTTAAGGGATTCAACAGCGCCCTCCAAAGAGAGCATTTCAATGAAAACTACATGGAGTCCGAAAAATACCCCAAAGGAGTTTTCAAAGGATTGATCTTAGATGAGGACATTGACTTAAGCAAGAACGGCTATTACTCGGTCTCGACAATGGGTGAATTGATTATCCATGGGGTAGAGAAGAAAAGGAAGATACCTTGCGAAATCAAGGTAGAAGATGGTATGATCACCATCAACTCTAAGTTTGATGTGTTCCTTGATGATCATAAGATCAAGATACCGATGATCGTAAGCAAGAAGCTTTCGGAAGTAATTCATGTGAATATTGAGGCCACCTTTGTAAGGAAGTCATGACCATATTAGGTAAAAAGAAGATGAAGATCTGGTCCTATCTTTTCGAGTTTTTTGTGTTGTTCGGAAGTATCTATATCGCTTTTGAACTTGAGGAATGGGATGAAGATCAAGACTTTACCGATCGTGAAGTAGCCTACCTGGCGAGCATGTATCAAGACCTTTCCAAAGACTTGAATCAACTCAATAGGAGAGTCATCGAATATGATGAAAAGATCCAGAGTGCCGATAGGGCCTTGATGCTGCTGGAGCAACCTTATCCTTTGATCCAGGAACAAGTGTCAGCAGAGCTGAAGAAACACCTCTTCAGTCATTTCAACTATAACCCGGTCAATAACACAGTCACTACTTTGAAAACGAGTGGAGATCTGAAATTGATAAAGAACCATGAGTTCAAGATACTGCTGTCTGAGCTTGATAAGTCACACGTCTCCACATTGCATCAGGGTGAGATATTCAACAACTATATTGAAGGCAATGAGTGGTCAGGCTTTTTCATCAATAATTTCAACATTCGGAATTTTGAAAGCATCAGTGACAATCCCAATTTCTCCATACTGTTCAGAAATAGACTAAGGCATTATATCATGTTGGTCGAGAGCTATTACTTTCATATGCAGGGGAGCTTAAAAAAGACGGAGGAGGTCAAGTTGGCTTTAGAGGAAGAAATGAACAGGAGAAACATCCTTACGGATCTCGCTTCCCAAAGTGAAGTGAATGAGGAGAAAGAGTTGGATATGCTCAATAACGAGTTAGATGAGTTGTTTGATGGTATTGGAGGACAGGCCGACACTTTATCAACTAAGTCCGGGGATGACGTGCCTGAGACAGAACCCGATGCGGACAGTGATACGGATTATCTATTAGAAGAATTGGAAAAAACTGGCATATAACTCGGCTATAGGCATTTGTGCTAACGAGATTGCTTTTTGATGAGCAGGAATACACATTACCAGTAAAACAATACATGCTATAACTGCTCTTTTTTATTAGATGGGACTTTTCAAAACAGTTGTTACTGACCGTGATGGATTGTATAGGTTGTAAACTTTACATTCTTTCATTCCTACAGCTATCAAGACTTCAGCGTGTCGTATGCGACGGTTTTGTGTCTGACATTGGCGGGTTTGTGCTAACAAGGTCTATCAGTACCATCTAATTTTGCTTTGTATTCAATTAACTATGCTAATTATGAAAAATACGTTGATCAACAGATTGACGCTCACCGGGATTTTTTTCTCACTTGTTGCTTGTATATCCGAACAGGTTGAGCCCAAGTTTGAGTGCCCTACCGTTCAGGTATTTATAGACCAATTGGAAAACACTCAATGCGATGCTTCCAATGGGTCCTTGCAGCTTTCCGCGAGTGGGGGTGAGTCACCCTACACTTTTGAAGCCCCATTTGGTATTAACACTACCGGTACATTCACCGATGTAGCGGCAGGCGCTTATACAGTATTCGTCACTGACACCAATGGTTGCACGCAAGAGATAGATGTCACGATACAAAATGAAGACGGAATTGTCATTGATGAAATAGTTGTCGCTGAAGCTGGTTGTGGTACCGATGGGGGAAGCCTTCAGATCATTGCTTCAGGTGGCAGAGAGCCCTACACCTTCTCGATAGACAATGCTGCTCCTCAATCGAGTGGCGTTTTTACAGACCTTCCTGTTTCAGTATATGTAGTAACTGCCACTGATGCCTCAGGATGTGAAACCACTCAGAATGTAGAGGTACTTTCAGGTGTGACCTTCGATGGCTCTATCAGCAGTATCATAGAAACCAACTGTGCAATATCAGGCTGTCATAATGGTAGCCAATCTCCGGATTTAAGGACGTTAGCCAGCATACAGGCACAGGCTGATCGCATCAAGGCCAGGACTTCTGACAGGTCTATGCCAAGAGGCAGGACCTTGACACAGACAGAGATAGACTTAATAGCCTGCTGGGTAGATGACGGGGCTCTTGACAATTGATCAATCATGAACCGATAACTAACTACAAAGAACAATGAAATTGAAGACTATTTTTTTAATAGCAGTAGTGGCCATTTCAAATTTGGCGCTAGCTCAAAATGTGCTGATTGACAAGGAAGGGGTTGCACATTTCTTTTCAGAAGCCCCGCTAGAAAACATAGAGGCAGTTAACGAGAAAGCCTCCGGAGCAATGGACCTTGATAAAGGTACAGTGGCTGTATCCATGATGATCAAGGATTTTCATTTTGATAAAAGTTTGATGGAGGAGCATTTCAATGAAAACTACCTGGAATCTGAAAAATACCCTAAAGCCTCCTTCAAAGGAAGGATCATTGATTTTGAGTTGCTGGACTTCACTACTTCAGAAGAGATCACTGCAAAAGCCGAAGGCGAACTGGACATTCATGGTGTTACCCAGCCGCTCACCTGTGATGTGCTCTTCCGCACATCTCAAGACAACATAGAGGTCGAGACGTCCTTCAAAGTCGAGCTCAAAGACCATAAGATCAAGATCCCAAAACTGGTGATCAAAAATATCGCAGAGGTGGTGGATGTAGATGCCAAATTTAACTTCACGAAAAAATGAAAAACTTATTTATCGTTGTTTGCCTGATCATTTGCTCGATTCAGGCTTATGCTCAAGATGATCTGTTAAGTATCCTAGAGGAGGAACAAGGTGACCAGACTACACTTATCGAAGCGACATTTAAAGGGACGAGAATAATCAATGGTCATTCCATCGAAACACGCAATGCCGGTGTGATGGATTTCATCATTTCCCACCGATTTGGTACGCTCGATGGAGGTATTTATGAGTTATTTGGCCTTGATAATGCCACCGTACGCATAGGCCTGGAGTATGCAATCTCTGACCGCCTTTACCTCGGCCTGGGAAGGAGCTCCTTCGAAAAGACCTATGACGGTTTTGCCAAGTACAAGTTGCTTAGGCAGGTGAGTGGCGGAGGGATGCCCATTTCTGCAACTTGGTTTAGCTCAGTGTCTTTGAAAAACCTTCGGCAGCCGGAAATTGACCCGACTTTTGAGGAGAAACTAGCCTTCACTCATCAACTGTTGCTGGCCAGTAAACTGAGCCCTGGTGTTTCACTTCAAATCATGCCTACATGGGTCCACAAGAATCTAATTCTCGAAGAAGATGTCAATAATGATGCCTATGCCTTGGGAATAGGAGGACGCGTGAAGCTTTCTCAGCGCGTGGCACTAGTCGCAGAATACTACTATCAAATTGAGAAGATCAATGAGAATTCACTTAATCCTATTGCGATTGGTTTCGATATTGAGACCGGGGGTCACGTGTTTCAGCTTCAATTTACCAACGCTACCGCAATGGTACCCAAAGGCTTCATCACAGAGACCAGGAACGACTTTTTTGATGGTGGTATCCACTTCGGGTTTAATATTTCCAGGACTTTTCAGCTAAAGGAATAGCATCTGAGAGGAGGGCTTAGTCTCCTGAGGAGTCCAGCGCATCCAGCGTGATCAAGGCCCAATCGATGAAGGCATTGAAGTGGTTCTTACCTTCGAGAATATGAAACGTGACCGGATGCTTATTGCTTTCGGCGAAGATTGCTATTTGCTCACTGTTGAATAAGGGTGCCACACGATCCTGATCTCCATGTGTCAGGATGAGTTTGACATCTGGTACCTGATCGATGGAGTTGGCTGCCAATGCTTGGGTCAGAGCGGGTATTTCGTCATGCTGATAGGCTTCTATGAAGTCGTTCTCGAATAGCTCTGCACCAGTTTGAGGAAAAAGTGAAGCGATAGTTCCAGCGTTTTCATTGCCATCCAGTACTCCACCACTGATGAGTTCAGCGTAGGGTTCCCGAAAAAAGAACGTCATAGGTGTTTCCGGTAGGTAATAATGCTGGTAAGCACGAATGAAAAAGGCGTTGCAGGGAAGACAACCGACCGGCTCGTCATTGATGGAAATGAAATGATCCACAGTATTCTTAATGTCGAAACCTCCACTACCAAGAGAGACCATTTCGACCTTGACATCTTCCTCATTGGTCGCCATTAGATTGGCTAAGGCGAGTGAGGCATAAGCGCCCTCGGAGTAACCCGCCAGGTAGATCGTTGGATCAGGCTGTACGAGACCTTCGTCTTCCAGATAGCTTGATGCCTCAAAAAGAAAATCCCTGCTGGATTGTGCTAACGACGTTTTTTGAAAATAAGGGTGGACTAAGTCTTTGGTAGTGCCGTAACCGATATAGTCAGGCAACAGCACACAATGACCGGCACTTGCGAAGATGGCTTTTCTGGTATTGACTGAAAAGAGGCCATTTTCCGAAGGGGCTTCTTCATCAGCGAAGAAGGTAGAGTGCTGTAGTGAAATGACTGTAGACGGTACTTCACCTACCGGAATCAAAACAGCTCCGGAGGCGATGACTTCTTCACCGGTTGGAGCAGAAGTTGTATAAGTGATCCTGATGATCTCTACGCTTCTATCGGCATATGCCAATAATCTGGAGTCATTTTGCCAAAAGCTGAGCGCTTCGTGTGTTGAGATGGTGCCCAGTCGCTGGTGGCCAGGTGGAGTTGGTGATGCATCTTCGCCAGAATTGCAGGCACTGATGGCTACAAGCGGCAACAAGAAAATGAAGATGGATTTTTTCATTAGAAAGAAGATCATTTTACTTGCTGCAAATTTTTGACGGAAGCTGACAAGTCTCATAGCATGACAATTCAAACTAGATGAGCGGTACCATATATTGGGCTAAGCGGTTCCATAAGATTCCACCTGATCTTGTATTGATACTGGTGGCTTCTCCGGTGATCAGCGTGATCATGTGGTCTTTAGGGCAAATTGTCTCTGATGCCTCATTTAGGTTTACTGTGAAATCTTTTTTGATCAATATGTGCTATGTCTGGTTGATTGCGCTAGCTACCAGATTTATCACAAGAGCGCTATCGCAATGGATGACCGGGTTCACACAATCTGTAAAATGGATATTCATCTATGTGATAGTGATCACTGCATATTTCCTATTACAGACAGTAATTCTTGTTCTGGTAGAAGGGATAGGCAGTTTCCTACTTATACTGGTTGTTTATAGCATAGGAGGAGCCTTTGTTACGGCGCTTTTTATTTTCTACTATAGTCAATGGAGGCAAGTCAAAATTATTCCCCAAGAAGAAATAGCGAAAGACCGGCAGAATCATTCCTTTCTGAAAGTGCAATTTAAAGGGAGTACTTCCAGGCTGAGCTCAGCTGAGATCAATTGGATAGAGTTGAGCAACGGAGTAGTAAGGATCATGAGCAAAGCGAATGGAGTTTATCACAGTTCGGAAACCATGAAGAGCCTAATGAATACGCTCCCGGAAGACAACTTCTTTAGAGTTAATAGGAATCAGATCATTGCGAGAGCCGACATTAAGGATTGGAAAGCAGAGATAAATAAGACATTAGTGGTAACAATAGCATCTGCTCCCAATGAATTTGTTGTAAGCAGATCAAGGTCGGCTGCTTTTAGGCGATGGTTTGAAGCTGAAACTTAGTTCATAGCCAGTATTAGTATTTCAGCTCTGGTTTTGAGATTGATCCACCTTGACATTTCATTTAAGCTACCGCAATTGCCACATTTCCTCGCTTATGGCCTTTCTCCACGTAGCGATGGGCATCTACGATTTCATCCAAGGCGTAGATACTATCGATGACTGGTTTGATGATACCTCCTTCTAGCATTTCTTTTAAGAGCTCAAGATCTTTTAGACGCTCTGCCGGTGGTCGAAGACCTGTAGCAGCGAATATAGCTTTGCGCTGACCTTTGACGGAAGTGATCATAGAATTAAAGAGGATATTGGCATTCATAGCTACTTCCAGGAATTTCCCATCTTCTTTGAGCAGGTGTTTGCACTGATCATAGTTGAACTTACCTACTGCATCGAAGATGATGTCATAGCACTGATCAGTCTGAGTGAAATCAGCATGGGTGTAGTCAATCACATCATCAGCTCCCAGGTCACGGACCAATGACTCGTTACGCCCACTGCACACAGCAGTGGCATGAGCACCATAATATTGACTGATTTGCACAGCAGATGAACCAATACTTCCTGAAGCTCCTAAGATCAGCACATGATCATTCTTTTTGATGTCGCCATAATCCCTTAAGAAGGGCAAGGCAGTAAGAAAGCCATCACAGCTTGAAGCGGCCTCTTCAAAAGTCATATTGTCTGGCATATGTGTGATGACCTCATCTTCTGACAAGCATAAATACTCGGCGTTGGCACTGAAGACCGTA
>DIYH01000042.1 GCA_002435755.1 Flammeovirgaceae bacterium UBA6059 | reverse complement strand
GTATGGCTTGCGAAAATTTCCTGGTAGCACAGGCATTGGATCCTACACTCGACATGCCCGATCCATGTGGCTGATCTGTCCAAACCTACCGGCAAACTGGCTTATCTATTAAAGTCCGAGTAGCTTTAAACACAAAAAATGCGAGTGCTTCCATTTTTGATATTACTGATCAGCAATTCACTGTTAGGTGCAGATCCATATCCCATTGACCCTAATGTTGATATCCAACATTATACCTTCGATATAGAGCTATTCCCAGATCAATCGCGCATCGATGTGGTTGCCAAAATAGATGTTGCGGTAGCTGGCCCCACTCTCAAATCGTTTTACCTCGATCTCGATGACGAAAACACTGACGGTACAGGCATGCAGATCTCAGACCTGTCGTACAATGGTCAGGCTTTGACAGTGGTCCATGATGATGACCGTATTTTGATTGACCTACCGGAAACTTTAAAACAGGGCGAAGAATTTGCACTTCAGATCAGCTATAGCGGTACACCTAAAGATGGCCTGATCATCAGGACCAATGACAAGAAAAGAACCACGATCTTTGGAGACAATTGGCCCAATCGTGCTCATCTTTGGTTATCCACTATCGATCATCCATCGGATAAAGCCACTGTGGATTTCCATGTGACTGCTCCCAAGAAGTATCAGGTTATAGCGACAGGACTATTGAAGAAACAGGAATCTCTATCTGGAAAGATGGTAAAGCATTTCTGGTCAAATGATGTACCCATACCTACTAAAGTGATGGTGATCGGAGCAGCTGAGTTTGAAGTATTCGAGCAGGGGCAGGCTGCAGGTGTACCAGTGAGCACCTGGCTTTATAAATCGGACGCCAAGAAGGGCATCAAGAAATTCGCTGAGACAGTCAATATCCTCAACTTTTTAAATGACTGGATAGGGGAATACCCCTACGCCAAGCTTGCACACGTGCAGTCTACCACACGATATGGAGGTATGGAAAATGCTGGCAATATTTTTTATTATGAAAATGTAGTCAATAGTGCAGTACCGAGGGATAGACTGATAGCTCATGAGACTGCCCACCAGTGGTTTGGCAACTCTGCCAGTGAAAAGGACTGGCATCACGTATGGCTAAGCGAAGGATTTGCTACATATATGACCATGATCTATGTGGAACAGATGAAAGGTATTGACGAGATGAGAGAGGATCTGGAAAAAGCCCGTGTCAGGGTGGTTGACTTCAACCGTAAAAAACCAAAAAGCTCTGTCATCGACACTACAGTTGTCGAGCTCAATGAACTGCTCAATGCGAATAGCTACCAAAAAGGGGCATGGTTCCTTCACATGCTCAGACATAAAGTTGGTGATGAAGTTTTTCAAGCCTCTGTTCGCGAGTATTATATCGCTTACAGAGATGATAATGCTTTGACAGATGACTTTAGGGCTATTGTAGAAAAGAATAGCGGCCAGGAGCTCGGGTCTTTCTTTACTACATGGCTGTACCGGCCTGATCTTCCTAAACTCGACTGGTCGTGGCGGCAGACAGGTGGAGATCAAAGAATAGGCATTCGCATTAAGCAAGCACAAATGCGTGCCTTTGACAAGCTGAGTGTGGAAGTAGCGATCCATATTACCAATAGAGCAGAACCTATCCTCAAGACTATTCCGGTCAATTCACTGTCAAAAGAGTACTCATATCTTGTGAATGGACAAGTGACAAAGGTGGAGCTAGACCCGGATCGAAAACTTCTCTTTGAAGGTGACTACACCAAGGATGCCCGTAAATAATATTACCATTAGGTGTGGCTCAATTGAAGAGGTCATTAAGCTCTCTCAACTAATACCAGAATTTGAAAATCCGGCTGGAGCTGATGTCTACCGAACCAGGTTAGGCGATGTAGATCATCTCATCTTAATTGCCGAATGGGGCAAGCCTTGTGCATTCAAAGTGGGCTATGATAGGGATGGTGATGGCTCCTTTTATTCCTGGATGGGCGGTGTACTACCAGTAGCAAGGAGAAAGGGAATTGCGCAGCAACTTGCAGGTGAAATGGAGGCATACTGCCTGTCAAAAGGCTATGACATCCTAAAAATGAAAACACGGAATGAACACAAGGCAATGCTCCAGTTTGCCATCCGAAATGGTTTCCATGTCACAGGCTTTAAAGCCTATCCTGATCCGATGAAATCTCGTATCTTGTTAGAAAAGTCTTTATGATGTCTGACTATTCTGGCACTCCACTTATCAAGAAGCTTGGGATCAAATCAGGATATGCTTGCCTCGAACTCAACGCCCCTTCGAGTTATTTCGAATGGCTGGGTAGATTACCGGATCAGGCGAATTTCGGAGAGTCAGATGGACCTTTCGACTTCATCCATTGGTTCCTAACCAGAGAAAGCGATTTCACTGAAGGGCTTGGAGATGTAGCCGCAGCGATTAAGCCTACCGGAATGATATGGGTCTCCTGGCCTAAAGGCACTTCCAAAATTCCGACAGATATCAATCGTGATGTTATCAGGAATTATATCCTTGACACTACAGACCTGGTAGACACCAAAGTCTGCGCAGTAAGCGATGATTGGTCAGGATTAAAGTTTATGATAAGGAAGGAGAAACGAAAAGGTTAGCAGAAAAAGGACATTTCACCATTGAAGTTTTATCCTTTATCAGTTTTCAATTATTCATCGAGTTAAACTCTGTCAGTCCAAGTATTTCTCCTAAAATCTTCGGAAGATCGGTATTCTCCAGCTTCCCTCCGAAGCGAGCGGCATACGGTCCATAGGCGAATAGTGGAACGGGCTGACCAGTATGACCTGAAGTTGACCAACTCACATTAACTCCATCCTTCATATTACCCTGGGCGAAAGTCAACCCGCCTGTCTCATGATCTGATGTTACGATCACCAATGTCTGTCCATCCTGTTCTGCAAATTCAAGTGCCGATGCTACAGCATCATCCATCTCTTTCAGATGTGCAGTCAGATAATCCGCATCATTGATGTGTCCACCATTGTCGGTACCTTCCTGCTCTACCATAAGGAAAAAGTTGTCACTCTTACTCAATCGAGCAAGTGCTGATTCTGTGAGTTCTTTAAGTGTCGGCTCACTTTCTAGGAACTCAACCTTCTCAGCCGTTACATCAGTTGCCAGGTTTTCAAACAATGCCAGTACTAGTGTATCATTCGCAGTACTCAGGTCTTCTATCTTCCTGACGACATCATAACCCACCTGGGCAGCCATTTTTTCTACTGATTTTTTTTGTAGTGGGTAGATGCCTTCAAACCCACCTGTGGCTCCCGCCATAAAGTTGACACGATGATCGAGCATCTGCACAGCTATCTCTATCATCATATCTCTCTCCGGCACGTGAGAAGCGAAAGCCGCTGGCGTAGCATCCGTGATACTACTCGTAGTAATCAGTCCTGTCATCCAACCCTTTTTGTCTAACACCTCCAATATGGTAGTCCTTATCACACTATCAGGCGTCATGCTCACCATACCATTGTCGGTCTTATATCCGGTAGCCATCGCAGTAGCTCCAGCAGCAGAATCAGTGATCAGGCTGTCTCCAGCCGGTTTAGTTTCTACTAACCCTGCTACTGGAGAGCGCTCCATATGAAGATTTCCGGCAGGGCCATAATACTTATATCGTGTGAGCTCTACCTGATTGATACCCATACCATCTCCTATGATCAGGATAACATTGTTTACGGTAGTATCTGCAACGCTGCTGAGAGGAGTTGCTGATACCTCAAACTGACGCTCAGGCATCAACTTGTCACCATACTTTTCCTTCACCAATCTAAACCCTTGCATATCGAGCAATAGGTAGACGAATAAGAACCCGAACAAGATACCAAGCACTAAAACACCAAGTACCCTAAGCAATATTTTCAAATACTTATTCATAGGTTCAGTCGTTTTTTCGTTCTAACATATCACGGCACGGTGAGTTGAATTACCTTGCGGCCGAAGTTACGATCCAGCCAGCTCAGCACAAAACAAGACGACCACTAGATTATTGCATTAATGCGCTTAATAAAGCCTACTGTACTCCTTTTATTGCTTGTACATCTTGCGTTAGCTCAAAGCAATCCGAACACAAAATATACTGTAAGAATCGACCTTACAGATGTGCAGGAAGACCAACTCAAGGTGACCATATTGACGCCCCCTGTAGACGCTGACTATATTGAGTATCACATGCCTAAAATGGTACCAGGCACCTATGCTGTATACGATTTTGGACGGTTTATCAATCGGTTTCAGGCTTTTGACCTTGATGGCGAGCCAATGCAAGTAGACAGTCTCTCGCCTAACCGTCGGAAGATATCTAATGCGCAATCACTCGCACGAATTACCTATTGGGTAGAAGATAGCTATGATACTGATAAGGACAATTTCATCTTTGAGCCTGCAGGCACTAACATTGAGCAAGGCGATAATTTCGTGATCAACACGTTTGGTTTCATTGGCTACCTGGAGGGGATGAAGGACCTACCGTATGATCTGACCTTCAAAAAGCCCTCGACATTCTTTGGGGCTTCCGCATTGGCCAAATCCCAGTTGGATAGTCTGACTGACATCTTCTCAGCCCCAAGCTACTTTGAACTGGCGGACAGTCCCATATTATACTGTCAGCCCGATACCGTCAATGTACAGGTTGGCGGTGCTGATGTCCAGGTGGCTGTTTACTCCCCCAATGGCGTTCTGACGGCTGATTTCGTAACCGAAAATGTAAGTGAGATACTTGAGGCCACTCAATCCTATCTTGGAGGGACGCTACCTGTCGACCGCTATGCATTTCTCATCCACCTGCTAGACCGTATGAGTGGGACGGGAGGTTTTGGTGCGCTAGAGCATTCTTATTCTTCGCTTTACAGCCTACCGGAATTCAATCCGGCAATGCTAGCCCAAACCATCCGAGATGTCGCGGCTCATGAGTTTTTACATATCATCACTCCACTAAATATTCACGCAGAGGAAATTGGCAATTTTGACTTCATCAATCCGAAAATGTCTAAACATCTCTGGCTATATGAGGGGGTCACCGAATACTTTGCGGGTCATATCCAGGTACACGAAGGTGTGATGCCTACCTCACAATATCTAGAGGTCTTGAAGACAAAGATTGAGATGGCAAAACAGTACAAAGATGATCTACCATTCACTGAGTTAAGTCTTGGAGCGCTTGATGAGCACAAAGATCAGTACCCCAATGTCTACCAGAAAGGAGCTCTCATCGGTATGGCACTAGATATCAAACTACACGAATGGTCAAATGTTGAATACTCATTAAGACGGCTCATGGCCGATTTATCAGAAAAGTATGGCAAAGACCAATCGTTCAAAGATGAAGTGCTGTTTGGCGAAATTGGCCAGTTGACAGATCCCTCAATTGAGGATTTTCTGATCAGGTATGTAGAAGGGCCTGAGCCTCTACCTTATCAGGAATTATTTGAAACAGTCGGCATTGATTACAAGCTTCCTGAAACGGTCTCAGAGATTACGCTTGGAAATATCAACTTCACCGTCAATGCTGAAACAGAGCGATTTGTAGTCAGCAATCTGGTGGGCATGAATGCATTCGGTCATGAATTGGGGTACCAGGCAGAAGATGAATTGCTAAGCCTGAACAAGCAAGAAGTCAACTTCAACAATTACCTGCCTATTTTCGAGACCTTTAAGAACACAGCCACGCCCGGAGATAAAGTGACAATTGAAGTACTTAGAGAAGTAAGTGGGAAAAAGAAAAAAATCAAACTTAAGGCCAAGGCAATGGAAGTGGAAACTAAAACAGAGTTCAACCTTCAGTTGATGGAAAATCCTAGTCCAGAGCAGCTTCAGCTTAGAAACAGATGGTTGGGCATTGAGTAGTTTCATTTGCACATCTTGCTCAAAGGATAAGTCCTTAGCGAAGGAACTACTTCCTGCCATCGAACGCTACACCGCACCGAGAATTCGAGAAATCTTTAAGCTAACTAAGCAGCAAAAGTTGCCATTTCTAATACTGTCTGGAGAATATGGTTTGATCAGCCATGACCACCCTATCCCATGGTATGATCATAAATTAGAAATGGATGAGGTTGAAGAGATGGTCAAAAAAGTGGTTAGCCAATTGGAAGCTTTTGGTGTAGAATCACTCGAGTTTCATGGCAGAGATGAGCAAACGGATCACTCCTGGAAACCCTATTGGGAAGTGATTAGAAAAAGTACATTTCTGGCGGGTGTCAAACTCGGATCAAAGCTATACAGCTAGTCAATTACTCTTTGGCATTCTCGCCCCATTGTGGTGGTGCTTTTGCAGGAGCCATTTCCTTTTTGATGATATCCGCGATTAAAGTTTTATCATACTCAGGCCACTCTACTGGCGGATCCATCTCTTGATCAGGCTTGAGTACTTTCAAGCCTTCATACTGACCTTTGATCTGACCCCACGTTGTTTGTTTCCAGTTGGATTCATCAAAGACCTTAAGGGATACGTCCTTGAGCGCACCGCTTACACCTTTGCCGATCAGCGGCCACCAGGTACTCTCCGTCTCACGGTCCCACCAAACAAATCCATCAAGTCCACCCCAGACTTCAGGGTCATAATACGTATATCCACTTAAAGCGAAAGTCAGAGTAGTATCACCTGTCCTTCGGCTGTACATAGCCCCGAGATCAGCCAGTATGCAGTACGCAGCGGCCACAGGTTCACCCCCTACTACATCATTGACCACTTCATGATGCGTAAGTAGGTCAATCCCATAAGCCCGATGTTCACCGTTGAGCGAAAAAGTAAGAAACCGTGCAGAATCAGGATAGATTTGATCAGCCTCCTCTTCAGTAATAAACTCAGGCTCAATCAGTGCGTCGAATCTTTCGCGACCTATACCATAATGGTATTGACTGTCCACAAGCTCGCTATTCGTAATGTCAAAATGCCATGTACTGTCCTCCCCTCCCCATAGCAGTTTGGTATCTCCATCGGTTATAAACTTCCCTCTTTTCAAGGCTGAAGGTCGTTGAGGTTTGCTGCTCTTGGCGGTTGTGTCTTGTTCATTTAATTCTTGATTTGGGGTACATGCTACCGCAATGATTAGAAGAAGCGAAAACAAGCTTAGGTACTTCATGATTCTGTTATTTACACCATCGGCAGCCTCACATCACTGACGGCCGATGGTGGAATTAATAATTTTCTATCTTCATTTCCTAATCGATCAACCTATGAAGTATATAATCACGCTCTCTTTCGTCATTCTCTCCGGAGTGCTCTTTTCGCAAGAGCTAACCATGGACTACTATCTCGATCTGGAGAAACACAGATATGACGAAAACGTACCTTCTCCAGAAGAAATTATTGGGTACGTGCCTGGAGAGTGGCATGTGGGTCACGACCAGTTAACCTACTATTTCAGAGCTTTAGGAGAGGCAAGCACAAGGGTGAAAATCGAGCCTTATGGCAGAACCCATGAAAACCGTCCACTGATGGTTGCAATTATTACTTCGGAGCGCAATCAGGCTCGGCTTGATGAGATTAAGTCAAGACATGTACAAAATACAGATCCGAACCAAAGTATCACACTTGGTGAAGATGATCCTGCTGTGGTTTGGTTGGGACATACTATTCATGGTAATGAACCGAGTGGAGCAAACTCATCAATGCTTACGGCCTATCATTTTGCAGCAGCGATCGACGAACCGACCAAAGAGTTACTTGATAATACCATCATCATCATTGACCCATGCATCAATCCTGACGGGATGAATAGATTTGCCAGCTGGGTAAATAGTCATAGGTCACAGCAGGAAGTCCCTGACAACAATACAAGAGAGCACATTGAATCATGGCCAAGAGGCCGCACCAATCATTACTGGTTTGATCTCAACCGAGATTGGTTGCCTCTTACTCAGCCTGAGTCGCGAGGGCGAATAGCCAAAATCCAGGAATGGAAACCGAATATTCTGACTGATCATCATGAGATGGGCACCAACTCCACCTTCCATTTCTCACCTGGAGAACCTCTACGGGTTCATCCAATGATCCCTCAAAAAAATCAAGATCTCACTTACCAGGTTGCAGAGTATCATGCTAAATTCTTTGACAAGAGAGGCGCATTCTATTATACAGCTGAAAACTTTGACGACTACTACATCGGTCGAGGGCCTACCTATCTAGACTTCAATGGTGGTGTAGCCATCCTTTTCGAACAAGCCAGTAGCAGAGGTTTTGAACAGAATAGTAAAAATGGAGTCCTACAATTTGAGTTTACCCTACTCAATCAATTCACTGCAGCACAATCCACCGTACAAGCCGGCTATGAACTAAGAAAGGAATTCCTCGACTATCAAAAAGAGTACTACAGCTCTGCATTAAATGAAGCAGCTAGTGACCCTGTCAAAGCCTATGTTTTTGGTGATGGTGATAACCAATATGCCGCAAGGCAATTGGCAAAAGTTGTGGATCAACATGGTATTGAAGTTTTCCACTTGTCAAAAGATCTGAATGCAGGCGGCAATCGCTTTGAAAAGGATAAGGCCTATGTCGTACCGCTTAGTCAGCCGCAGTACCGTCTAGTCCATGGCATATTTGAAAAGCGCACCACTTTTAAAGACAGCCTTTTCTATGATATTTCAGGCTGGACATTCCCCTTGGCATTTGGGCTACCGAATGCAAGCCTGTCTTCTAAACAATACTCCTCAGACCTCAAAGGTGATGCTTTCGATGCTAGCGCAGTGCCTAAAATTACTGTCGAACAAAGTGCCTATGCTTATGTCTTTGAGTGGAGTGAATACTTAGCGCCAAAAGCGCTTAACATACTGCTTGAAGAGGGGATCATCACAAAAGTTGGGATGATCCCATTTAGTGAACGAGGTGGACAAGATTTCGAAAGGGGCTCAATTATGGTTCCGGTGGAAGGCCAAACCGTCAGTGGTGCGGAACTCCATCAACTGATGCAGCAAGTGGCTAACAAAACCGGAATTGAAATCACTTCATTGAGCTCTGGTTATACATCAGGCACCAACCTTGGAAGTAACAACTTCGACCGTGTCTATCAACCGAAGATCATCATTCCGATAGGTGGTCAAGTCAATGGCTATGACGCAGGTGAAGTGTGGCACCTCTTTGATACGCGTTATGAAGTGCCGGTAAGCTTAGTTGATGTCAATATGCTGGACAGAATTGATATCAATGACTACAATACCATGATCATGGTCGATGGCAATTACAGCAGCTTATCAGAAAGCTCAACAGCTAAAATTGGGGAATGGTTGACTAGGGGAAATAACCTCATCGCTTTCGAGCGAGCACTTAACTGGCTGAAGAATATGGATTGGATCAATTTCGATCAGACTAATCTATCAGCAGATATCAACAATGTGCCTTACGAACTATATCGACGAAAAACAGGGGCACGCAGACTTGGCGGCTCGATTTTAGAGGCAGATGTCGATCCGACACATCCTTTACTATTTGGGTATACCTCAACTAAAATGCCAATCTTCAAGGCTAACAAGGTGATCTATACCACAGGTAAGAGTACCATGGCACATCCGATCCGCTATAGCAGTAGTCCTATGATTTCAGGATACGGTCATCCAGTAGATCTTACAGCATTGAGCGGAACTCCTGCGGTATTACTTCAGCGTGTTGGAAATGGACGAATCATTGCCTTCAATGACAACACCAACTTCAGGGCTTATTGGTATGGAACCAATAAACTACTGGCCAACGCTGTATTTTTTGGACCGTTAATCAACGGCTCGACTATGAGGTGATAACAACTACACGTAGTAGAAAACGTCGTGGTGGGAAATGATCCCTACCAACTTATTATCCTCCATTACCGGTAGGGCATGAAAACTCACTTCCCTAAATACCTTCATCACCTCTTCTGTAGTAGTTGAAGGGGTAACAGTTTGCACATCTTTTGTCATGACCTTCGAAACAGGCGTACTCTTTAATATATCACTGATTTCCGTATCAGATCTATGCGCTAGCTGCAGTCCCACCATTACTTTGTCATAATCCGTTCGGCTGATAATACCTACAAGTTGACCGTTTTGTACAACTGGCAAATGCCGAAAATGCCGAGTACTTAATAACTCCCCAAGAGACTTCAGCGTCAAATCAGGCGCTATGGTCTCGATGTTGGGGGTCATAAGGTGGGAAACAAGTGATACTTCATTCATATTATTGAACATTTAGCGGGTAATACAACGAAGATGTCACAACTTCACTCGGTTTTTCATGAGCAATAGTGCAAAAACCGTTGACTTTCATCAATAATCATCATGCATAAACTCGCTGACCTAATCAAACAAGTACGTTCTCTCGCCGAGATTGGCCTCCACTACCAAAAAGACCCTTACGACCAGGAGCGCTATAAGGAGCTAAGTGACATCAGCTTACAAATGCTCAGCATGGTAATGGACCAGCCGCTGAACAAGATAGCGAAAGCATTTCCTGATCAGGAAGGTTACATCACACCCAATGTGGATGTCAGGGCTGTCGTGCTCAATGATCAGTCAGAGATACTTATGGTGAAAGAAGTTATTGACGGCAAATGGTCTCTACCTGGCGGATGGGCAGATATAGGATACTCGCCGAAAGAAGTGGCGGTGAAGGAGGTAAGAGAGGAAGCTGGCTTTACTGTACAGGCCACACGCCTACTCGCGGTAATGGACAAAAAACATCATGCCCACCCTATCGATGTTTATTATGTCTACAAAATCTTCATTTTGTGCGTAGAGAATGGCAAGCGCATGGACAATCATCATGAGACCACTGAGGTCAAATTCTTTCCGATAGGTGACCTACCGGAGCTATCCCTGCCACGCAATAATCCTGATCAAATCAGGCTGGTCTATGATAGAGCCCTAAACGAAACTATCCCGGTTTACATAGATTGAGGTGAGAGCGCCGAATCAGGATTGGTTCTATGAAAGTGATTGATCAAACCATTGATGATCAGAAACTGCCCACCGATGTAAGTGAGCATGATAAGGAAGTCACTTTGCGGTAACGCTAGATAAAACTTGTTGATCCCGATCATGGAGTCAGATATTACAAACAGAGCTGCTCCCAGGATAATAGACCAATTCTGGTAAGCAGCTCGAGTACCGAACCTCAAAGATGCAGTATACCACATCACTAGTATGGTCAGTCCGTAGATGACTACTGGAGCTGCCATGGGACCACTACCGGGAATTAAGAAATACATGAGCCCCAAAATATATAAGACCATAGGGAAGAGAAGCTTCCAACTGAAACGCATATGGGAAGAATCAGATGACCTCTCACGTATGAACATAACAATGTAAGCAACGTGGGCCAATAGAAAGCAAGTCAGCCCTATAATAAACCTGGTGGATGTGAGTCCCATAAGGCTCACATCACCAGCACACGAAAACACTAGAGCCATTACAACTAACATTGAGCGCTGACTGAAGCGGTACTGATAAGAAGCCAGGAAATACATCAGTAGTACAGGCATGAGCAGTGGTTTGGAATAGACATTCAATCCTGTACCTAGTAGATGTGCCGACAGCTCGACCATGGACACAACAAAAAATAGAAAGCCGAAAAAATGCTTCATCACCTATGATTCAAGGCTAATTTAAAGAATCCAGGACTTTAAGTTGTCTGGGGTCTTCGATCCAATAGAAACTGGAGGTAGATGAACGCCATCAAGGCCAATAATGCCGCTGTACCAAACACTATTGGCATATTGTCAATACTGTTTTGGTAAAGCAATCCTGAACAGAAAGCGCCGACCCCTATACCGATTTCCAACGCAATGTACATGGTAGCAATTCCCCTGCCACGGTGTTGTTCGTCACTTAGATCGATTGTCCAGGCAAATGCCGTTGGTGATCCCGCTCCTACTCCCAGGCCAAATATGAAGGCAGCAGTCAGTAGTTGGGATTGAGAACTGGCAAATCCAACTAATAGCATGGCAACTACTAATAACAATGCGGCAACTTTAAGTACAGGTACTCTACCGTAGATATCGGAAGCCTTGCCCGCCAAAAACCTCACTAGCAGCGATGACAATGTAAATGTTGTGAAAAAGAGTCCTTTATTTTGAATGTTAAGGTGCTCGCTAAAATCAGGAATGATGGTGAGTATAGCACCGAAAGCATAGAGGCACAGTAACATAAACAAGGCAGCAGGAAACACCCTTGGCTCATAGATATCGGATGGCTTGATCATGAAATGATCAGCTCTTAATGTCTCGCGATGAGGTAAGGTTTCTTTCATGCCGATCAGGATAGCCACAGACGAAACGGCAAAAGCGCTGGAAACATAAAACATGACATTCAAGGAAAAGCTGGATGCAAGCCATGCTCCTATCGCAGGTCCTACTGCCATGCCCATAGAGCTAAAAAAACCTAGAATTCCCATGGCTTCACCTCTACGATCTACCGGAATGATGTCTGCCACATACGCCGAAGTTCCGGTAGGCTTGAATCCTGTAGAAAAGCCATGGAAGAATCTGAGTAAAAAAAACGCGAATACGGATGATACTATAGGATACATCAATGCAGCTACTCCACTTACAAGCGCTCCCACGATCATGACGGGCACTCTGCCTACTTTATCTGCAAGTTTGCCGCTGAAAGGCCTGGAAAGGCCGGCAGTTAACGTAAAGAGCGCTATGATCAGGCCCTTGTAGTCTTCGCCTCCAAGACTAGTCAGATAATTGGGTAGCTCCGGAATGATCAGGTTGAAGCTACCAAAAAACAAAAAACCACTGAGACAAAGCAGGACAAACTGAAATGTGTAAATGCTCTGCTTTGGTGCTTTGACGGCCTGACTCATGAATCGGCCGTCTCTTGCTGTCCCATCAAAAAGGCTTTCATGTAATCGTCCAGATCACCATCCAATACATTCTGTACATCTGTCCTTTCAAAGCCTGTGCGTGCGTCCTTGATCAATTTGTAGGGATGCAATACATAATTGCGTATCTGTGAGCCAAAGTCAATTTTCATCTTACTGGCTTCCACCTTATCACGCTCTGCGTTGCGCTTCTCCACTTCCATCTGATAGAGTCTCGATTTAAGCATCTTCATCGCCCGTTCTTTGTTCGCAAGCTGTGAGCGCTCTACCTGCACCGTTATGACTATTCCGGTAGGCTTATGCGTCAGCTGGACTTTGGTCTCTACCTTATTGACATTCTGGCCTCCCGCTCCACCAGAGCGAGCTGTCTGGAATTCGATATCAGCAGGGTTGACCTCTATCTCAATAGAGTCATCTACCACAGGGTAGACGTATATCGATGCGAAAGAGGTATGCCGCCTACCTCCGGAATCAAATGGTGAGATGCGTACGAGTCGATGCACTCCGATCTCGGCCTTGAGATAGCCATAAGCCAAGTCACCTTCGAACTCCAAAGTCGCCGACTTGAGCCCTGCTGTATCACCGGCCTGGTAGTTAAGCTGCTTTACCTTGTAACCATGGCTCTCCCCCCACATGATGTACATCCTCATAAGGATTTCCGCCCAGTCCTGGCTCTCTGTACCTCCCGCCCCGGGATTGATCTCCATCACTGCACTGAGCTGGTCCTCATCAGAAGAAAGCATCTTTTTGAACTCCAGCTCCTCGAGCGAAATGATGAGCTTCTCATACTCCGCGTCGATCTCCGACATCTCTACCTCACCAGCCTCATAAAACTCCATGAGGGTTTCAATATCCTCTTGCTGTGTTTGAAGATTGGCAAAACTTTCGGTCCAAACCTTTTTGGCTTTGATACCCTTGAGGATTTTTTCTGCCTCTTCCGGATCATTCCAGAAATCGGGCTGAGTTGTAATGGTTTCTTCTTCTTCTACTTCTCGTACCTTACGATCATAGTCAAAGATACCTCCTCAAGGCCGAGATACGTGCCTTCACATCCTTCAGTTGATCAACTGTCATAGATATGTCTTTTGATTTTTGAAGCGCAAATTTATCCAAACCATTTATGATCAGATCAGAAAAATCAGATGTTCTTTTCTCAGATCGGATTCCCTATCGGAATAGTGTAACCTTAGTGATCATATTTCGTATTTGTATAAATCGAATTTATCATTCCTACAAATACGAAACATGAAAGGAACAAATCTTGGAGAATTTGAGGAATTGCTACTTTTAGTAGTTGCCTCACTCTATCCTGATGCCTACGGTGTAGCTATCAGAGAAGAAATCATTGCTAGCTCGGGTCGAACAGCCGCATTAGGAGCCATCCATGCCGCCTTGGGTCGCCTGGAAGAAAAAGGCTTTCTGAAATCTGATCTTGACAGTGCTACCCCGACGCGGGGAGGAAGAAGGAAACGCCTGTTCACATTAACAACCGCTGGAAAACAGGCGCTGGAACATAATCGCCAGCTTCGCAACCACCTCTGGGACCGGATACCGGAAATATCCTGGAAGAATATTCAGGTCAGTGGATACTACTACTAGGGTACCTAGACTCGCGCAGAAGGTACTTCGATGGTACTGCAATCCTCTGTTGGCCGAGGAAATAGAAGGCGATCTTGAAGAGTATTACCTGCTGCATTTGGAAAAGTACCCAGCCTGGCGAGCCAAGCTCACCTATTGGTATTACATGCTGGGATTTGTCCGTCCCTACACCTTCAAAAAAACTCAAATCTCAAATCAATGGATCATGATCAATAACTACTTAAAATTCTCAGTTAGGTATCTATCTAAACACTGGCCTACGTCTCTATTCAATATTGGGAGCCTTTCGATCGGTATTACCTGCTTTCTTTTTATTTTCATTTACCTGAGCGGAGAGCGCAGCTTTGACCAGCATTTTGAGGATGCACATCTTGTACGTCGTGTAGTAAAAGACTTTGTTTTTGAAGGTGATCGTACACCAGATGCTACTACGCCTCCTGCCCTTGCACCAGCACTTCTCTCTGATCTTCCGGAGGTAGATCTGGCCACCAGGCTATTCCCTCCATGGGGTAGAAAATACCTCATAGGGACCAACAGAGATCACCAATATTTCGAGGAAGGTGTATATCGAGTGGATCCGGCTTTTCTGGAGATCTTTTCATTCACGGTAGTAGATGGCCCTAAAAAAGCCCTATTGGTAAACCCTCATGAAGTAGTGATCACACAAAGCACAGCTGCCAAATACTTTGGCGATACTTCACCTATCGGAAAGGAGCTAACAGTATTTAATGATGGCAATCGCAAATTGATTGTCAGTGCGGTAATAGAAGATGTGCCACTCAACTCGCATTTCAACTTTGATTTTCTCATACCGCTTCACTTCGCTGATCGAAACATCGATGAAATGTGGGGCTGGTATAACTATTATACCTATGTGAAATTGCAAAGAGGCGCTGACCATGAGGCCTTTGAAGAAAAGCTACAGCCGCTATACTTAAAGTATAACCCACGAGATTCGGTGGATGCTAATATTTTCTATTCGCAGGCACTCGCCGACATCCATCTCAGTTCAAACCTCAAATGGGAGTTGGGCGCCAATGGCAATATGAATAATGTCAGGATATTTGAAGCAGTCGGTATTTTCATACTATTGATTTCTCTTATCAACTATCTCAACCTCACGCTAGCAGGGCTTACCAAAAGGACAAAGGAGGTCAGTGTACGTAAATCCTTTGGAGCTCAGAAAGCCAATCTAATCTGGCAATTTGCCGTAGAAGCCATCATCGTTACTACCTGCTCATTGATTATCTCAGCATTCTTAACAGAAGCCACCTTGCGCCAGATGGAGGTTTTTTTTGGTCGTCCAATCAGCCTACTAGACCAACCATATCTTGATACTTTTCTCTGGCTGTCAATAATTGTTATAGCAACCGGCATTGCTATTGGACTTTATCCGGCATTTCGCTTCTCACGTATGGGTGATTTAAGATCAACCAACACCCGCAATCCTCAACAAGGTTTTGATTTGAAAAAGGGTCTGCTCATTGTACAATTTTCTATTTCGGTGATCATGATCATTAGCACATTGATCGTTTATCAGCAGTTGGTTTATTTCCAGGAGGCTGATATGGGATTTGATATGGATCAGGTACTTGTCGTAGAAAATGCGCGAGAGGTCGCCAATCAGGAAGTCCTGATCAGCCGCATCAACCAACTTCCATTTGTTGAGTCAGCTAGCTTAAGCAATGGAGTACTTGGTGGGATAAATTGGACTTTCACAGTTGGGTATCCACAAGGGATTTTGATGAACTACGCAGCAATATCTCCGGAATATGTTGAGACATTAGATATTAAAATCACCACCGGAAGAAACTTTGATCGTTCAATAGAAACAGATGGTCAGGGAATGACTATGTTGGTCAATGAGGTTGGCTTAGAAGCATTGAATCTTAGCTACGAGCAAGTTGGTCAAAGCGTTGTTCTCGATAGTGAAGAGGATTCGCTGATCTACGGTAAAGTGATTGGAGTAGTCAAAGACTTTCATTTCACCAGCTTCAAATCGGAAATCAAGCCTTATGCCTTCTTTTACAGGGAAGAGCCAATGACCAATCTAACTGTTAAGCTTAGCACATCTAACCTGTCAGACAATATCCGGGAGCTCGAGATGATCTGGAATGAACTGTCCGGCGGCAGTCCGATGGAAAGCTATTTCCTAGATCAATCATTTCAGCAACTTCATGAAAACGAGGAACGTTTGGCGCAAGTGTTACTCTACTTGACAGTACTATCTATATTCATCGCATTTACAGGTATGCTAGGCATAGTCAATCTGGTGATCAAGGATCGACTCAATGAAATAGCTGTTCGTAAGGTGCTCGGCGCACATACCGGTCAACTCGTGGGGCTACTCTCGAAGAACTTTGTGATCCTGGTATTTATCTCCAATGTCATCGGGATACCTATCGCGTATTATGTAATGGACCTATGGGTCAGTGATTTTAGCTATCGAATTGAGCTCACTCCTCTCACTTTTATTATTGCAAGCACTTCTACTATCATATTAGCCATTGCAATAACAGGCATCAGGTCATTCCAGGCATCCAATACTCATCTGACCAACTACCTGAGGGAAAAATAGCTAGTAACCTGGTGGTTGAATAACAGTAATTGAGTTGCCTCGACCAACTCTGAAGTACTTGCGCTGGATTGCCTGGAGGCCAAAGCTAAGACCAAGCAAACCTGTGGCACCAGCCAATACTTCGGTGTTGACATCAGCATCATCTCCGTCTACTACACTGACATTGAACCAGTCTATCACTAAGTACGCATAACCCGCAAAGGCAGCCGTACGCACCATGGCAGTGGGGAAAGAAAGCCGGCGTTTTTTGTTTCGAATGTCAATGACCTCAATGCTGTCAAGAGCAATGATGTTACGATCAAAGCTGATATAACTATCTCCAAATCCAGTTATCAAACCGACACTAAACGTATCATCCCCTTTGAGCTTGAAGCGAATCGTTTCTTTTTCGTGGAACTTATAGTTTCTACGCTTACCAATTTGATTGAGGTATAGATAGGGTTGGGCAACTACCCCCAGTTGTATCAGCATCAATAGTGTCACTACCAGAAGTGACTTTTTAGGGCAAAGATCGAACCTGTATGATTTGAACACTTTCAACTACAAGTTGAATAGTTAGTATTGATAATAGCAAGTACTTTTCTACCTCCAACCGTAAAATACTTCTTTCTTAAAGCTTTCAGTAAATAACTCGTTCCGATTAGTCCCGTTGATACAGATGCCACTCGCATATCCACACCGGACCCTACCTCTCCAGCCACCACCCGTCTATTAAACCAGTCAATAGCCGTATAACCATAACCGGCAAAAGCTAATTTACCAGGTGTACTCCTGAAGCTGAACATGCTGAAATTCTTATCGCGTATGTCGATGGACTTAATCTCGGTGATTGGAATCACCACACCTGATACTTTAATAGCATCTTTGTCAAATCCGGTGATCCTACCAGAAACAAAGAATTCATCTCCTTTTAGTCTAAGTCTGATCAACTCTTGCTCAAAAAACTTGACTTTAGTGGTTCGCCCAATTTTGTTGAGGTATAAGTACGACTGTTGAGCGAGCAGACTTGAAGACAACAGGATGAGGAGGGCAATCCATAACAATCTCATGTACCTTAAATGCAAAAATCCACCCAAAGGTGGATTTGCAAATTCTTATTCTTATGGCGATTTACACTTTAAATATCCAGTTGTGGGGATCAGCCACTCTTCCCAGCTTAATATCATCCAGTTGCTGTAGGAAACTATTGGAATATTTTCTTGTGGCTGTGTCAGGAAGCTCATAGTCTATACCATCATGACCAATCGATTTGATCTGCGCTATAGTGGCCGCAGTACCACATCCAAAGGCCTCTTGAAGCTCTCCTTTCTTAATAGCGCCAATTACTTCTTCAACTGAGATAGGTCTGATCTCAACATTCATACCGGCATCTTTAGCGAGGGTGATTACACTGTCCCTTGTGATACCATCCAGAATCGTATCACCAATAGGTGCTGTGATCAGGGTGTCGTTGATGACAAACATGATATTCATCGTACCGGACTCCTCAATATACTTGTGGTCTTTGCCATCGGTCCAGATCAACTGGTGATAACCGTCCTTTTGCGCTTGTACAGCGGGATAGAGTGCAGCGGCATAGTTAGCAGCTGTTTTGGCATATCCCGTGCCACCGGCCACTGCCCTGGTGTAGTGCTCCTCTACCTTTACTTTCACTGGCTCAGAATAGTAGGCTCCCACAGGACTTGTGATGATGATAAACAGGAAATTATCCGCAGGTCTGATCCCAATAAATGGATCTGTCGCGAAAACAAATGGACGAATGTACAAAGATGTATTAGGCTGATCAGGTACCCAGTCATGATCAAGCTTGATGAGCTCCCTCATTCCCGTTAGGAAGATGTCTTCTGGCAACTCAGGGATGCACATGCGCTCTGCACTTACGTTCATACGACGTGCGTTGGCATCAGGCCTGAACACCACAACTTCTCCATCTACATTTTTGTAGGCCTTAAGACCCTCAAAGATCGTTTGGCCATAGTGAAGAGTGGTGCAAGCTGGTGACAAGGAGAGGTCTCCATAGGGTACGATCCTGAAGCTACTCCATTCGCCATCGCGATAGTCAGCAATAAACATATGGTCTGAGTAGTTCTTACCAAACTGGATATTGTTCATATCCATGTTTTCCAGCTTGGACTCTCCTATTTTGTGAACTTTTATGTCGAGGGTTTCAACCATTGCTTCAAAATTTGGGGTACTATAATGGCCGTAAAACTACTAAATGCCCTACCGTTATCAAATGAAAACTATCCACGAGGTTTCCAGGGAATTTCATCGGCCCTTACCTCTACGGCAATCATTCGCGATAGCACGAACAAATAGTCAGATAAACGATTGAGATATTGAATAATAAGCTCAGCTACTGGGGCCTCTTCTGAGAGTCTAATGACCTGACGCTCAGCACGTCGACAAACACACCGGGCAATATGGGCATGGGAAACCTGTGTAGCCCCTCCGGGAAGTACGAAATTTTTGAGTGGGGGTAACTGACCATCCAGCTTATCCATGGCCTCCTCCAGTAGTTTGATATCATCAGGATTGAGATCAGGTACCTTGACCTTGGATTGATTATCATCTAAAGCCAGATGGGAACCTAGTGTAAATAGTCGCTCCTGTATCTTAGCAATCAAATCATAACGCTCAGTCGATGGGCTCTCATCCCTTAGCAGTCCCATCCAGCTATTCAGTTCATCTACTGTACCGTAAGCTTCGATTCGCAAGTGCCCCTTAGATACACGCGTACCACCTAGTAAACTTGTGGTACCCTTATCTCCCGTTTTGGTATATATTTTCATACTACGCCTGTTCCAGTGTAGACCTCCTTATGTTCTCATTGATGGTATCAGATTCTATCAGACCGTCCTTGAGACGAATGATGCGATGTGCATACTCCGCTATATCCTCCTCGTGTGTCACCATGATGATCGTGTTACCACTATCGTGCAACTGTTGGAAGAGGTCCATGATATCGTAGGAGGTCTTAGAATCAAGGTTTCCGGTAGGCTCATCCGCAAGAATAATACTCGGGTCATTGACCAGTGCTCTTGCTATAGCTACCCTCTGTCGCTGGCCCCCTGACAACTCGTTGGGCTTGTGCAACGCCCGATCTCCCAGACCAACACCTTCGAGCGTCTTCAGTGCTTTTTCTTCACGCGCTCTTCGGTCATATCCAGCATAGACAAGTGGCAAGGCCACATTCTCTAATGCCGAAGCTCGTGGCAGCAAATTGAAAGTCTGAAACACAAAACCAATCTCTTTATTGCGTACTTCAGCGAGCTCATTTTCGGTCATATGGCTGACGTCCTTGCGGTTGAGCACATAATTTCCTCCAGTCGGTGAATCGAGACATCCGATGATATTCATCAAAGTAGACTTACCAGAACCTGAAGGTCCCATAAAGGCCACATATTCGCCTTTGGAGATCTCGATAGAAATGGACTTGAGCGCATGGATCACCTCACTTCCCATTACGTAGCGGCGGGCAATATCTTTAGTGCGGATGATTTCTGACATACTATACTGAGTTTGACCTGCTAGCCGAATTAATACGGCCAATCAAAGTTAAGGGTTATCTTCGAGCATGAGGTTTTCACTCCTTATCATATTCTCTTTATTCGCTTTCTCATCAGTAGCACAAGGTAACTGGAGGCTTCTAAGTGATGTGGAGATCTTGACAAGGATGCATGAGTCTCAAGGGTATGAAATATCATATCCAAAATTTGGAGACTCGGTGCTTAAGTTAGACGGGACGTCTATCACTCTTAAAGGTTATATGATACCTCTGGAAGACATGATAGGTCAGCACTATTTCGTGCTATCGGCTTTACCTTTCAATATTTGTTTCTTTTGTGGAGGTGCCGGACCAGAAACGGTCGCTGAAGTAAAGACCAAATCAGCGGTAAGGTTTACAGATGACGCTATCATTGTTCAAGGCGTACTTAAGCTAAACCCAAATGATCCTGATCATCTTATGTATATTATCGAAAACGCAGAAATATTCAACCCATAACGTAATGAAGAAAATACTTGCTCTTCTCTTGGTCACTGTTTCTATTCAGGCCTTTTCTCAGTCTGATGAGGAAATGATAAGAAATATTTATGATGAGATCCTTAGCAACGGTGAGGCCTATCAAAAACTGGAATATTTAACCACTAAAATCGGTGGACGGCTTGCCGGTAGCCCACAGGCAGCAGCTGCAGTAGACTATACCAAAGAGGTCATGGAGGACTATGAATTTGACAATGTCTTTCTGCAAGAGGTCATGGTACCACACTGGGTAAGGGGCGATAAGGAAATTGGTAGAATTGTCAATTCGAAGAAGCAGGGAACTGTTCAGGTGGATGTAACAGCTCTTGGAAATTCAGTAGGTACAGGTCCTAAAGGTGTAGTAGGTCGGGTAGTGGAAGTTCAAAACTTTAAGGAACTGGCTAAACTTGGTAAAGCCGGGGTTGAAGGAAAGATCGTTTTCTTCAATCGGCCACTTGACCCTACTAAAATCAATACTTTCGAGGCATATGGAGGTGCTGGTAACCAGCGTGGGGCCGGCCCTTCTGAAGCAGCTAAGTACGGAGCAATAGGAGTTGTAGTACGCTCTCTGGCAAGTGGAATAGATGATATACCACATACAGGTAGCACACGCTATGCCCTCAACTTACCAAAGCTACCTGCGGTAGCCATTAGCACCATGGATGCTGAGCTCCTTTCAAATCTATTGGTCGATGACGCTGATCTTAGTTTCTACTTTGAGACCTATGGTGAAATGAAGGAAGACAAGCTTTCCTACAACGTAATAGGGGAGATCAAGGGTTCTGAATTTCCTGATGAGTATGTCATAGTAGGCGGTCACCTCGACTCATGGGACCTGGCCCAGGGAGCTCATGATGATGGCACGGGTTGTGTACAATCTATCGAGGTACTTAGAGCATTGAAAGCCATTGGCTATCAGCCAAAGAGGACATTACGTGCTGTTATGTTCATGAACGAAGAAAACGGACTTAGAGGTGGAAGAAAGTATGCAGAGCTTGCCGAAGAAAATAAAGAAAGGCACATCGCTGCTATGGAATCAGATCGCGGGGGATTCACACCACTGGGATTCAGCCTCGATATGAACGACAAGCACGTGAAAAAAATCCAATCCTGGGCTCCTCTATTCAAACCCTACCAGATCGCCATGTTTGAACCAGGAGGGGGCGGAGCAGATATCAGTCCACTTAAGCCTCAGGAGGTACCCTTGATTGGTTTTGTGCCAGACTCTCAGAGGTATTTTGATTACCACCATACTACGATCGACACTTTCGATAAAGTTAATAAGCGTGAATTGGAGCTAGGCGCAGCAGCCATGGCTTCTCTGATCTACCTTATCGACAAATACGGATTGTAGTGGTTGATCTTTAGACTTGAGCAAACTAAGAAATGACCAGAAGCTATCAGACGAGTTCTGGTCACACTTGCAATATGGTGTCAACCTAGGTTTTGCTACTGATACCATATTCGTCTGATGACCGTCCCCCCATATTAAATAAAAAAGGCAGTAAGATCTCTCCTACTGCCAGTTTTATCATTCCAATCGCCGGTTGATCAGAACTTCAGAATCTTTTTCGTAACAATATCTTGTCCATTGTTAAGCTCTAAGACGTATATCCCAAAAGGCAATGTTGATAGATTAAGTTGCTGTTCCAGCTTGCCAGTTTGGTTATACAGTGATTGGGTCATAAACTGCTTTCCAGCTAAATCAATGACTCTCATGTCTATGCTTCCGCGAAGTACATTCTCGATAGTAAGATTAACTGTACCAAAGGAAGGGTTCGGGAACAGACTGACTTTAGAAAACACATCGGGATCATTTGGTACACCAACTACTTCATCCGCTTGAATAGATAGGTCGTCTATGGCCCAGCCCCAGGCATTTGTTCTGGCATCAGAAAATAATCGAAACCTGATCTGCACTATCTCTCCAGGCTCAAAAGTGTCCAATAGATCGATATTACGTCTCTTAAAGAGCATCCCACGACCACTCTCCCCTGCAGCATATGCTTCGCTCCAGTCTTCATGATCACTTGCATCATATCCGTCCAGAAGTGGTATCCAATCCGTTCTATTAACTGAGCCTTCTACAATGACGAAATCGAAAAAACTGGTTTGGCCGAATGATGCGAATCGTTCGCCTTCTTCTACAATGACAACCTCTCTAAATGTGATATTGGCCTTTGATTCAGCGATACGAATAGGGACATTGAGAACTGCTGTGAGATTGAGAGTAGGTTCGCCTAAGGACGATGCTTCCGGATACGGGTGCACAGTTTGTAACACACCACTAATAAAATCTGGAGCAGATCCAATGCTGAACTGGTTTAATGCAAATTCCTCTGTCGGTTCGCTAAAACGATTGATATAGGTGTCCTGCACCGGAAAGAAAGGTGATACTACAATCTGAAGCTCTTCAGATTGTAGTATGCGATCGTCCTTAATCGCCTGTATTCTGACGGCATAAACACCTTCTTGATCAATCACTATAGATTCTAAAATAGAACCTGTTGCTTCATTGCCTGATAAATTCTTGACGATCTCACCATCGAGAATAATATTGATCTCATCATAGATATCTCTCAATTCTATATCGGCGACCAGCTCAAAAGCGGAGAGGGACTGTCTTAGTCCATTTAAAACCGGGGAAAGCACCACCGATGGCGGTTCAGTTTCCAATAAATCTGGTATGGTGGCTGTCCAAACGCCACGTCCGTGTGTTGCAATCACAATCTGGTCTCCTTTTACTTTCATATCCCAAACAGAAACTGACCGGAAATCAGGTTCGTTAAGCAAGTTCCAGGTAGCTCCACCATCCAATGATTCAACTATGCCAATCTCTGTACCAGCCCATATCATTGAGGTATCATGCGGCATAACAAGCAAACTGTAGGTACTAATATCTGGGAAGCCATTTTGACTCTCACCGTCAACAAATTGGGTTATGTCAGTCCAGGTCTCGCCAAAGTCAGTCGTCTTGACAATCTTAGGGCCATCAGCCACCCCGAAAAGGGCAAACGCCGTACCTCTATCATATGGATGTGAGTAGAGTCCTGTCACAAGACCAACATCTCCAAAATTATTTGTAGCTTCAAACGTGAATCCACCATCTTGGGACAAGAAAACATTGCCTGGATCATTACCCTCAACCATTGCACCACCGGCCCAAACTATGGCAGGATCTGCCAGTGAAACCTCTACATCTGCGGCTGACCAAAACGACCAACGTTCATCTTCTATTCTTGAGTAAGACCAAACACCACCAAAATTAGCTGAACGATAAACTCCAGCAGCACCTATTGCAAATAACAGATCTGGTTCCAATGGAGAGTTTGATAGCCTTGACACAAAAGGTCCATCTTTTTCTAACCCGTTGGTGGCGTCATTAAAGCTCAAGCCAGCATTAATACTTCGTTGAATCCCATTAAACTGACTGGCACCAATTATTCGACCTGCATCTTCACTATGCCAAATGACCTCAAATCCATCTCCAAAAAAAGCCAGGTCATAGGCTGTACTGGCGTTAGCAGACTGTCCAATAGGAGATATATGAGTACCTTGATCCTGAGCTCCCGCCACATATCTGTTTGCTATGGGAGATTTATCAGCTCCATAGTAGGTAGTAGTATTGTATCCCGTGCTGGCAAGTGTCCAGCTACCATCTGTTACTCCAGGTAGGTTCGCTACATCCGAAACCCACACACCTCCATCATTAGTATTCAGTATTTGGAAGTCATTTTCAGAAATGTTAATCGCGTAGAGCTGATGGTGATCAGGGTGAAACTCGAATAGGTCATTAGGACCGACATAACTGCCTCTTGAGAATTCATAAGGATTCGCAACTTGGGTATAAACGCCTTCAATTTTTGTTATTTCCTCCTCGGTTAACTCAAGCCTGATTCTAACATCGGTAAGCAATGATTCATCCCAAACAACATCTTCAGGTGTTATGAGCCATAGTAAGAATGAATTACGATATTGATAACCACCATTTTGGCCTATATCTTCATTAGCCGCTAGATCATAAGGTATATTGTTCACGAAAATGTATTCACGGCTTGAGTTGAAATCATCGTTCAAATCATAGATACCATTATCATTGTTATCTCTAAATGATACGGCTAGCTGCTGATTATTATCTACGTCCCACACCTGGAAAGGTACATCGACAAAATCTTGATAAGTATAATCTTCGGCAGGAACACCCGAGGTAGAACCCTCAGGAACTGTAAAACGATGGGCCCTTTGCGTCAATCCATACCTTATCTCTACTGAGACAAATTCACTTGGTTCTATATCAGTACCTTCATCAGCAAATAGGTTCCAGATCTCAATAATCTCATCAGCATTTTCAATGGCTACATCAATTGTTCTGGCTAAGTCTGTTTCAATAGAAGAGCCCATCTTAAAGCTTTCCATTGCTACTCCACCAAGATAAACTATGGAATCATTGAGTGGACTTACTAGGATCGTGTTATCCCAATCTCCCTGACCTCCAAGCCAATCTATTGATCTACCCGGGTTTGGTTCATACGCCTGACTCCAATTTTCACCACCATCCAATGAGATATATAAATCAGACTCTCCTGTATCTAGTGAAGCATATATGATATTTGTGTTTTGCGGAGCTATTGCCAATTCAATCCGACCTATATTAGGACTCTCCAGTAGATTGAAAATCCCAGTTTCACTATCAAGTATACTCTTGCTGACCACAATGGGCAAGCTCCAGGTCTGCCCTCCATCAGTCGATTTAATCACGGAACCGTTGTAGAGAGTAGCATACTGAACATCCCAGTCTTTAGGGTCAGCGATGATTTGTGGTATAAAAAATTCAGAGGTATAAACTTCTATCCAAGATGCACCACCATCAGTTGATCTGAATATGTAGTTATCCGTTTCTTCCGTTCTGAAATACTTGTTCTCGGTAGTGGTGATTAGCAGAACGTCTTCATTCATAGGATCTACAATCACACGCCCAATGTTTTCAAACTCTGGTCCTGTAGTACCGGGGAGATACTCCCAGGTCTGACCACTGTCTGAAGACTTCAGAAGTCCGTTCCCATTGCCCCCGCCAATGCCAGCAAAAATTTTCTCGCCGGTACCTGCATAGAGAATAGAAGGATTAGCCGAAGACTGTGCCATAGAAGATATGGCCAGATTGGGCAGGCTTGAAGTAAGCTCAGTCCAGCTATCTCCTGCATTGTTAGTTTTCCAAATACCTCCACCCACGGCACCCGCATACCATGTGTTTTCAGAAGGGTCAGTAGCGTCAATTACAATAGACCGAGTCCTACCGGGAATATTGGACGGCCCACGTTCAGCAAAAGTGGCCGTTGACTTAGTACGATACGCAGCTGCATTTCTCCGTGCCTCATCCAGTTCCCGTTTTAAATAGCCTGATTTGTACAATGGGAACCTTGGAGGCTGTGTGATATCTACCTGACCTCTTTTGAAAGCTTCTTGTATGTAAGCGTATTTTTCATAGCCATCATATCTGATATTATTCACGACAAGACTCTCTTCTTCCTCTAAAGCTAGACCCGACTCTTGAACATCCTTTTCAGCTACAACTATAGCCTGTTGAACGTTTCGATAACTCAATGGTACTAGGCCAATGAGAGCCGCTATTAATAATAATGTAGGTAAGTATTGTTTAAAGAACATGGAATAGCTTCTCTAATATTTTTTGTTTGACTGTTTCCTTTCTCCAGACTTTACGTTGACCAGGTAATCATGATTAGTTTCTCGTGGAATTCGATCATATGGTTGTACCAAGAGTTCAACGTCTGAGTTCCAAAAAACTTTGCGAACAGGTTTCTTTTCTTCATAGACCACTTTTCCCTCATTTGAATCAAAAACAAAGAAGACCAAACCTCCTTGTGGCACATGATTCCAAGTCAAAACATGATTTAGGCGTCTGTCCATTTTATATCCAGTACCTAATTGTCTAGTAGCAATTGTCTTTAACATATGATGACTTTGCTTGTTATCAACAGCCTCCAACCTACTTCTAGAGCTCTTACAACTAGCTATAGTCAAAAACCAGAGCAGCATGCTCCAAACGATAACTCTTGTGGCCTGAGCATAAGATGATTTCATTGCATTCAATAAATTACATTACTTGATTGTAACGCCATACTTCGACAAAACATAAAAAGAACCATATCAAATGTCTCGATTCAGGCAAATTAACCTACTTGGACTTCCTTACGACCAAAATGGGTCATATTTGAGGGGGCCCGCGCTGGCACCTGACCTTATTTGGCAAGCCTTCAACAGTCCTTCTGCTAATACTTACAATGAGCAATTCGAGGATTTGGCTTCTTTCCTAAGCTACGATGGGTCTATCACTATCGAGAACTTTGAAAAAGACATCCGAGACGGCATAAAAAAAACTCTTAATAGGGGACAGCCACTCATCAGCCTTGGTGGAGATCACTCGGTGACCTACCCTACTCTGTTGGCTCATGCAACAAAGTATCCTGAGCTCTCCATCCTTCATATCGACGCGCACCCTGATCTTTATGAAGATTTCGAAGGCAATCACTACTCTCATGCCTCGCCTTTTGCCCGGATCATGGAGGCACAGTTAGCACAAAAGCTCGTTCAAGTTGGTATTCGCACAGCCACCCGGCATCAACATGAGCAGATGAAACGATATGATGTCGAATGTATTTTTATGAATCAATTTCAAGCAACTCAAAAAATCGAACTCAAAGGACCTGTCTTCATATCACTTGACATAGATGTTCTGGATCCAGCCTTTGCCCCAGGGGTGTCTCACTATGAACCAGGAGGTATGAGTACAAGACAGTTGATCAACTTCTTACAAAACCAAGGTCATCTTAATATCATAGGAGCTGACTTGGTAGAGTATAACCCAACCAGAGATGTCAACGGCGCTACAGCAATGGTGGCTGCCAAGCTCCTCAAAGAATTGGCTACATTGATCCTCAAGAGTAATGAATAGTGCACCCTACTGGATCGATAAACTGAAGATGAAACCCCATCCCGAGGGTGGTCACTATCGCGAATGCTTCAAATCTCAGTATCAGGTCAAGAGCCCAGAAGGCAACATACGCAGTACGGCAACAAGCATCTATTATTTACTTGAAAGAGGCGATCAGTCCCATTTTCATCAACTAGGAGCTGATGAAATCTGGTACTTCCATGCAGGTCAAGAAGCTGATATCCACTTTATTACTCCTGAAGGTAAGTACTATGTCGAGCGTATAGGTGTGGACCACAATCTTCAGGTAATCATACCTAAGGGACATTTTTTTGGTGCGAACCTACCGGAATCGTCAAGCTACATACTCGTGGGCTGTATGGTCGCCCCGGGTTTTGAGTTTGAAGACTTTGAGCTTGTATCCAGAGCACAGCTCACCGAGCAGTTCCCTACGCAGCGCCAAATCATTGAGTCTTTAACCCGCCCTGAATAGTTTGAAATAAAGGATCGACCCAGCCAAAAGCATAGTAAAAAGATTAGACACAATGATCGGGATGTTGCTGGTAAGTAACCCGTAGGCCAGCCATAATACTACGCCGGTACAGAATATAAGAAACATTTGAAGCGACAAGTCCTTTGCCGATTTGGTCTTCCATGTCTTGATCGCTTGTGGCAGAAAACTGATGGTGGTAAGTAGTCCGGCTAGTAAACCCAAGTATTCAGTAGACTTCATATCGCAATAATATGCAATAAACTGCATAATACTATTCGTATTCATGCATATATTTGCAGCATGCTGAAGGAAGAAAGATTCAATTACATCCTTGACAAACTCAGGCAGGAAAACAAGGTAACAGCCAAAACATTGAGTAACGAACTGAAGGTCTCCGAGGACACCATCCGTCGTGATCTACATGAGTTGTCCACCCGAGACCTGCTACAAAAGGTGCATGGAGGTGCCATACTGAAAACAACGGCAGTCCAGGGTTTTGATGAGCGACTTGATTTTTCTGCTAAGAACAAAGTAGCACTAGTCAACAAATCCATGCACTTGATCAGTGATGGCATGATGATCATGATTGACGGAGGCACAACCAACTATACTTTTGTTCAGCACCTACCACCACTGATCTCCCTGGAAGTGGTCACCAATAGCCTGCCAATAGCCGAGTTGTTATCAAGGAAGAAAAATGTCCGTCTGAATCTGTTAGGAGGAAGCTATTATCCCCAGGCGAAAGTCTTTGCCGGTCATGAATCAGTACGACAAACAACAAGTCTGTGTCCGGACATCTGCGTCATGGGGGCATGTAGCATTCATCATCAACATGGTCTGACTACACCCTACCTGGAAGAAAATGAAGTCAAAAAAGCGATGGTCTCAGCGGCACAAAGGACCATGGTACTCGCCACAAACGACAAAGTAGATACAGCAGTGCGGTACCGTGTTTGCGACCTAACCAAAATTGACTATCTCGTACTTGAGGACACCCTTGATTCTGATATAAGGGAACAATATCAATCTAAAGGACTAACCATCATATGAGAATAGAACATATTGCCATCTGGACCGACCAGTTAGAAGTCATGAAGGACTTTTATTGCAAATACTTTGGAGGAAGTGCTAATCATAAATACATCAACGAAAAGAAGGAATTCGCATCGTACTTCATCACGTTTGACAGTGGTTGTCGACTTGAGCTCATGACAATGACTGGGGTCCCTGACTCTCAGGACAATGTATTGGATCAGTTCACTGGTTACATTCACACAGCATTTGAAGTGGGATCTAAAGATGCTGTCGAACGGCTCACCAATATTCTGGTAAGCAATGGATACTCCTGCATAGAAGGCCCTCGCACTACAGGAGACGGATACTACGAGAGTGTCATCCTTGACCCTGATCAGAACCGCGTAGAGTTAACCACCCCAATCAACGACTAATGTTAAAGCACCTCTCAGGTTTCTTCTCTCAGGCAGAAAGCCGGACGGTTGGACTCATCTTTTCTTTCAACAGCATCATGTTCGGCAATTGGGTGACCAGAATACCGGATATGAAGACCAGCCTCGAGTTGAGTGCTTCTGACCTTGGTCTGGCCCTATTGGGAATGCCTATAGGCTCTATTCTAATGATGCCCATATGCGGTTGGCTGATCAACAAACAGGGGCTTGGTCGAGCCACTGCAATTGGGGCATTTCTATTTCTACTCACCGGAGCACTACCTGCCTTCGCTTTTAATCAGCTCAGTCTGATGGCGGCCCTGTTTGTATATGGTATCAATACCGCCTATATGGATGTATCCATGAATGCAGCCGCTGCTGTCACAGAAAAGAAGCAAAAACAGACTATCATGTCGACCTGCCATGGTATGTGGAGCCTTGGGGCCATGGTAGGCTCAGGCATTGGAAGCCTGTTTGTTGGTTTTGCAGTGAGCCCTCACGTTCACCTTGTGAGTATCGCCATCCTGTTGATTGTACTCTTATCTGTGCTGTTGCCTATCATACTGAAGTATCATGATGAAGATGCCTCAGATAGCCATGCACTGGCCCTACCCAACAAGGCCGTCCTTGGTTTGGCCTTCATTGCGTTTTGCAGCATGCTCAACGAAGGTGTAATAGCCGACTGGAGCGCAGTGTACATGGCAGAGGAGCTGGAGAGCAGCCCCTTCCTCACAGGGCTGGCGTTTTCAGGTTATGCCATGATGATGGCAATTGGGCGCTTCTCAGGAGACATACTGATACCGCATATTGGCAATCGACGTATCGTTATAGCAGGTGCTTTGATCACCCTTATAGGCATTTCCGTAGCATTGACGAGTAACATGCCACTTATCGCCATCTCTGGATTTGCATGTGTAGGACTTGGACTTAGTTGTATTGTACCTGTAGTTTTTTCTGCTAGCGCAAAAATACCAGGTATGTCATCAGGTGAAGGGATTGCCGCTACAGCCACCATCGGCTATACAGGATTTCTACTAGGCCCGCCTTTGATAGGTTGGATTGCTGATGCCACAAGCCTGAGTCTTGCAATGGGCAGTGTGGCCATACTGGCTGGGATCATGGCGTTGCTGGCGATGAGAGTGAGACTATAACCAAAAACCCCGCTTCCGCGGGGCTTTCGACTTGTCTATTTCAACTACGACTTACGATGCGCAGAATTCTTTCAATCTTCTATTTTTAGATGGCTCTCTCAATTTCTGAAGTGCTTTCTCTCTGATCTGTCTAACACGCTCTCTGGTCAAGCCCATCACATCACCGATTTCTTCAAGCGTGAAAGGATTATCATGACCAATACCGAAGCTCATCATCACTACTTCTCTTTCTCGAGCAGTCAAGGTGGAAAGCGCCCTCATAGTCTCTACTTTCAATGAGTCACTAAACACCAGACCCGAATCAGTAGCGCCAGTAGCCTGGTTCTCTAATACGTCAAGTAATGAGCCAGATTCATCCTCACCGAATGGCGCATCCATTGACATTTGCTTTACCTCAGCACCCAAAGTATTACGTACTTCATTAGGCTTCATCTCAAGGATGTCTGCTAATTCTTCTTCTGTTGGCTCACGCTCATACTTCTGCTCAAGCTCAGCATATGCTCTTCTGATCTGGTTGATAGCTCCAGACTTATTCATCGGTAGACGCACAATACGAGACTGCTCAGCGAGTGCCTGCATAATTGACTGTCTGATCCACCATACGGCGTAAGAGATGAATTTGAAACCTTTCGTTTCGTCAAATTTCTTGGCGGCCTTAATTAGACCAAGGTTGCCCTCATTGATCAAGTCATTGAGTGGTAAGCTTCTATTTTGGTATTGCTTTGCAACAGAAACAACGAATCTCAAGTTCGCCTTTACCAGCTTCTCAAGTGCTTGCTCGTCTCCTTCTCGAATTCTCTTAGCTAAGGTTACTTCTTCGTCAGGAGTGATCATCGGAACGCTACTAACCTCCGTAAAATACTTCTCTAGCGTATGGCTCTCTCTACGGTTAGTAATTGACTGAGTGATCTTAAGTTGTCTCATATGTTGTCCTTAAAGTGTTTTTATAGTAACGATGATTTAACACCGGCTACAACCTAATGGTTACAGCATTTAACTAATTTTCAACTGATTAACGTCAAAAGTCCGCGAAGGTAAAAGAATATATAATATAGCGCAATACTTTCCGATACTTTTTATAGCCTACAGGCTAACGCGACAATATGCGGTTTAGTTCTACAATTCACAAGATTTATTTTCTAAAATCGAAGATTGTCTTTTGATCGGTAGACTTGCACTAAAGAAATCCATGAGACAGTTAACCGTTTTGTGAGATACAACCTAACCCTAATATTTGCTTTGCTCTGTTTTTGTTGTATATTCTTATCCCGTTTTTTCTTGAATGGGGCTGTTTATTGTCAAACTAAACCAAACTACACCTATGAACTTTAAGGGAAGAACAGTAGAAGACAATACCAAAGGGGAAGTACAATATGAGTCAGTCACAAAATACATGGCACGTAACCTGATCACTTTCAAGCCAGATCAGGAAATACAGGATGCGATAGACGTGATGCTCGAAAAGAGAATATCAGGCGCACCTGTGCTCAACGAGAAAAAGGAGTTGGTAGGTATGCTCTCTGAAAAAGACTGTCTACGCATCATTGTAGATGCCAGGTACCACAATCAGCCAAACAACAAAGGAAGTGTATCTGACTATATGAGTACCGATGTGAAAACCATCTCCGTAGAAAAAGATGTGGTAGAAGTAGCCGACGAGTTTCTCTCTACACAGTTTAGGAGATTTCCGGTTGTAGATGATAAGGGTGTGCTCAAAGGTCAGGTGAGCCGACGGGACATCATGAGAGCTACCCGAGAACTCAAAGGAACTACATGGTGAGTTAAACAGCTCGCAGACACATGTGAATCGAGTCTTTTTAGGCTCGATTTTTTTATGGTTTAGTAAACTATTTCTCTTGGCAATTAGTAAGGTTTGGCCAATCTTCAGGTGCTGATTATCGTATAGCCGGATATGCTTACACGTTCGCTTATCATTCTATTACTTGCCGTCTATTGTCGATATGACATCATGGCTCAGCTCACTATCCCAGTAGACCTAAAGCGAGCAGGTGTTACTTCTATGCCTACCGGCCCATACGGGTTTTTGTTGTTCGATTCTTTGATTTATGAAAGGGGCGAAGGTGAGTACTTTCTCAAGTATACCCAATATAATACAAGTTTTGTCCAAGAATGAGAGCAGTTCATCTACTTCAGCGAAGGTGATCATATTAGTGCTAACTATAACTCAGGTCAGCACATTTTCTTATTGTTCGAAACCCCAACTGATAAGATACGCTTGTCCCGTCTTGATGCACTTTACGGAGCTGTAGATACATCCAGTTTCATCCTACCGGAAAAATTTAACATCAAAGGCCTATATGGTCTTAATGAAAAGATATGGCTGGAAGGAGAGATCGAAGGGGTGCCTGCTATTCTCAACTTCCACATGTACACAAGATCGATGGTTCTCCAACCGGTTAATGCATCACATAAAGATGCTCAGATATTCGATGCTAAAGTGGTAGACCAGGGATTTCAATTTATCCTGTTATCCTGGCTGATCGAGTTCAAAACATAAATCGCCTTACACTCTATCAAATCAATGATCAGGAGCAAAACGCTATACCAGTCGATTTAACTACTAAAGGATATCTATCAGAAGTACAGTCGGTGGGTAGTCGACACATCGTGGGTAAGTACGGCAAAGACAAGACCAAAGCCAATGGCATCTTCATTCTAGACCCTGAGACTATGTCCCAGACCCAAATCACATTTAAAGAAATGTGGGAGGACGGCCAGGCCTATTTACTAGGAACCGAACGCGGATCAAAAAAGCTGACCAGAGGAAATAATGTCTTTCGCTTTGAAGATATAAGGTTTGAGAATGATTCGCTCATCCTCTGGATGGAAGTGTTTCAGCAAAAATTTAGGTCCAAAAATCAAACCGAAAGGGAAATAGAAAGAGACTATCGTGATTTTGAGAACTTCATTACCAACAATGACATCCTCGGGGATGGAAGTGGTGTTACAGGTACAGCTAACCCAGGGCTTACATCATCAGCAACACAGTTGATAGATGTACAAAATCGGGAGTCTTTTGTCAACATGGCGGTTGCAACGGGATACGAGTACGTTTGCCATCAGAGAACTAGTCTATCAACAACAGGGTACCATGGAATCACTACTCAAAGAGTTATAACTCCGGAGGCCAACAGCATACCTACTCTTTACAATCGCAATATCTACACATCCAGTAATAAGGAATTCGTTTTAGGTCTGGGTTCTGATAAAGTATCAGTATATCGAGCAGGAGCTACTAAGAGCAAAGTCCTCTATCCTGATCAAAACAGCGACTCGGAACTAGGACAAACGCGGATCGAACACTGGTATAATGATACCTATCTGCTTCGCACCTATTTCAGAAAAAACAAGAAAGACTTCTATGCGCTACAGGCGATAAAGCTATAGTGAACTAATATTCACATCAACTGAAACAGATCTCTTTCAGGCCAATCTTCGATTTTCGATAGTGTCTCAGACATCATCCACTTCACACGTGAATTAAATCTTCTACTTCTCCAATTACTGGTATTGACAAGTACTGTCCAGGTAAACCCGTTCTCTTGACGCATGACAATCGCCGAAGACCCTGCCAAGGTACCCGTTCGCATCCATGTCCAGTCATCGTATACCTTGCGCCATCCTATGGGAGACCGTCCCGGCACGTCCGTATCTACCATTTTCAGTATAGACTCATGACTAAGAATATCTGGTTGATCGGAATAGCCGTCCACCAAGCTAATGAGCTTCAGCAATTCTGTAGGAGAAGCAACCCATCCACCGGCCCCTTCCAGCGTGCGGATATCAGTTGCACCGTATGTCGTTGGCACCATTTTACCACTACCGTCAAAAGCCTCTCTGACATTACTTCGGCTATCATCATAGTGTACTACCTCCCTCGACATTCGATCATCTAGCATGTTCCTGCCTATGTGCATTTCCCGAATATCATTTGGAAGTAAGATATGGTACTTGACATAGTCTTCATAAGGCATGTTGGTCACTGTCTCAATGACCCTGTCAAGCACACAGTACCCAAAATTTGAATATTCATAACGACTTCCCGGTCTATATGGGAGCCTGTATTTCAGCACAAAAGAAGCAATTTGGTCAAATGATGGAGGCCCTTTGATACCAAGCTCCTTAGAGATATATACAGGCTTAAACATAGGATCACCGATAGTCAGCAAACTCCAACCACCAACGTGTCTCAACAGATGCTCAACAGTGATGTCATAAACTCGTCGATCATATGGATTACTATAAGCTGCCGAACTAAGGATACCCTCTTTTCCAAATACACGATCATTGAGGTTGAGTTTACCATCATCCACTAATTTCATGATCGCCGTAGCAGTGATGAGCTTACTCACACTAGCCAACCTGAATTGGTGATAGGGTTGCAAGGGTTCTCTGGTTTTACGCTCAGGCTTACCAAAACCCTTAGCATAAAGCAGCTTCCCTTCTTTCATGACCGCAACAGAAGCACCAACCAGTCTCCAATCTTTCACAAACCTTTGAAACGTGCTATCAAGTGGTTCAAGGCCAGGTGCGTCACTAATATCGTTGGTCAACGCCATCGGAATGATAGCAGTAGCTGGATCAAAAGGCTCGGGAACGGCCTCATTCTTCATCGAAAATGAGTAGAAGCTCAGTGCAATCAATATGATTAAAGTCCTCTTCAGAGGGAATATTCGCTGCACATTCATCGTCGCAATAATAAAGACATCATGATTGTTTAACAAATCAACAACATGAACTAAGCTCCCATAAAAGCACTAAAAGGTGATTGACCTATACAAATTCGCTTATAACGGCCTTTCCAATCTAAACAAAAAGTCATCTTGCAAAAGCAGAGAGCCTTAGAAACACCTGAATTCAATTGGGAAGTCGGGCTTTCAGAACATAAATATCCTTTAGCAAATCATTTTCAAGTATCCTACCATCAGCGTGATAACCATTCCACTGGCTATTAGCGATATAATAGAAACTACCGCCATTTACATTACCCAAGGTAGGCTCACCAAAAAGAAGATTGGCCTTATCTATATAAGTCATATCGATCAGCTCAGATTGATCATCACTTAAAGTCCAGAAGCTGATACGGTTGGGGTACACACCATTTTGTATTGTGATAAGCCCATTGCTCAAGCCGTACATACCATCTATTCCTTTGAGAATTGTTTCCTTAGGAGCCTGTACTTTTCTGAGTGAGGCACTTTGACCATCCAGTTCAACGGAGTAGATACCTTTTAGGTAATCAGCGAAAAAAAGTCGCTCACCAATAACCGTAAGACCCTGTAAAGAAAACAACTCAGGAAAAGAGCGCCATTTCTCTAGGCTTCCTTCGATAGAAGCTATTCTGTAAATCTCTGGGGCCTGACTATTGCTTATGTAAACACTACCCGTATCATCGATGGTTAGATCACCAAACCAGTACTTACCAGAAACATCAGGTTCAAACTTCTTTATCAAAGCTCTGGAGCCTATATCAAAAGCAAAAACAGTAGCTTTTCCCTCAAGTTCCTCCGAGTACCACACCATCTGGGGAATCGCCGTACTAGCAACCCATAGCAAGCCTCGCTCCTCATCCATTGTCATACCCATTACAGCGTACAGTCCATGTGCCCCAGCTGGCACCCATTCCTGCATTTCACCTTCATTGTCAATCATCACAATTCGCTTCTCATGTACGCTTCCCAGTAGTATCCCTTCATCATCTGGGAGTGTCACAATAGACTCAGGATGAAGCTGTCGGTGCGAAATGACAGCTACGGTATCATAAATGCCCTCGGCTTTGTTCATAACATCATATGCCTGTTGGACTTCCTTAAACTGTTCATCTCCTTGAATGAATTGGAGATCATCGTGGAGAAGAAATTCCAAGTCAGCATCAATGAGCATTAGGTCTTTTAGGCCCTTATATGCTTTCTCTTTTTTATTGTTTAGGGAGTGGAGCCTTATCAATAGCTTAGTGATCATTGGATGGTCAGGGCGAGTGATATTGGCCTGCTCAAAATAAGAGAGTGAAGTAGCAAAATCTCCTTTTTCATAGGCCTCTCTGCCATTCTCAATCATCCGTCTTAGATCAGCAGATTGACCTTGCGTCTTATATGATAAAACACATTGGAGCATTAGGGCTAAAAGCAAATTACAAAAGAATAGTGTTCTTCTCATTACAATAAAATTTCCATTCCTGGTTCTAGAACGGTCAGATTCATTTCATCTTGTCTTGCAAGTGCCTCTGGCCCCAGGTGAGTAAGCACTATTCGTTTAGCGTTTAACCTTTCTGCCTGGTCTATTATTTCATCGTAGCTCAAGTGATATTTCATCGGTCCGTTCCAGCCAAAGCATTCACTGATCAGCAAATCACACCCTTGTGTCAAAGAGACAAGATGTTCTGTCCATTCAGTGTCTCCGGTATATACGATTGATCTACCGTCAATATTAACTCTAACAGCATGTGGATTGCTCGGCTCGCTATGGACAACAGGTATAGCTCTGACTGTCATATGCTTTGATAGTGAAATATCCCCACGATCAGTATACTCTTGAAAACTAATCGGAAACTGAAAATCCATCGTCGATGTACCGCCATACATAGCCTCTTGGAGCTGCCAGACTCTCCTTTCCACTCCTGGAGGCCCCAGTATACGCAATTCCTTTTTCCGGGCTTGGATAAAGATAGCGTCCAACAAAAAGTTGGGGAGTCCCCCATAGTGATCACCATGAAAATGTGTCAGAATAATCAAATCAATTTCGACAGGATCAATGTCTAGCATTTTTAATCCTGCTATGCCACCAGCACCTATATCAATAAGACAATTGAGGTTTGGGGTCTCAACATAGAAACAGGTAGCATGAAGCCCCCCTGATCCAAAAGCATCACCACAACCCACAACTTTCAATTTCACTGAATCCATTCACATCAAATATTACTCAAAGCAAGTACTAAACAAAACTGTTGGCTTACTCATCTGTTGCTTTTATATGAGTAATTCACAAACTATGCACTGGATGTCTCTAGTGCTGAAATTTGCTGGAGTGTATAATTTGCTTTGGGGGATATGGGTTATATTCTTCCCACAGCACTTTTTCGTACTTACCGGTATGCAACCGATCAACCACCCAATGATCTGGCAGGGTATGGGCATGGTTATTGGAGTTTATGGTCTTGGTTATTGGTGGGCGGCTAGAGCACCACTCATTCACTGGCCTATCGTTGCTGTAGGCTTACTTGGCAAAGTCTTCGGACCACTTGGTTTTGTTTTCAATTGGCTGACTGATCAGGTACCCCTCGAGTTTGCATATACACTTATCACAAATGATCTGATCTGGTGGATACCTTTCGGATTAATTCTTAAATCCGCATATCAGCAGCGTAGTGTGGCATAAGGCTTCATTAATTATCCAATTCATATTTTACTTTAGTGCTGGAGCGAATCATTTTATCAACCCTGATTTCTACCATCCACTAATCCCAGATTACCTACCGGAAAAACCCACAATCAATGTACTGGCTGGTATTTTGGAGATTACTTTGGCACTCGCCCTCCTATCGGAAAAGTTTAGATATACCTCTGTTATAGGCATCATGCTTATGCTTATCGCATTCATACCTTCACATATTTATTTCATTCAAATAGGAAGTTGCGTAAACCAAGGGCTCTGCGTTTCACCTTATATAGCTTGGTTAAGACTTTTGGTGTTTCATCCTTTACTCATATGGTGGGCTTTATCTGTTAAGAACACGTCCCTCTGATCTATATACAAATAGAAGAACTGATACTTAATATTTTAGATAGATTTCTTGAGTTTAGCTCATAA